>CAVQRM010000003.1:0-6393 GCA_963715245.1 uncultured Chloroflexia bacterium | reverse complement strand
TGGCAGGACCCGGGTGATCGCCGGGATCCTGCCGGGTTCCGACCCGTCGGCCCGCGCCGGTCGACGCGGCCCCGCCGGCCGCCGAGGCGCGCGCCTGGCTCGCCGGCGCGTACCTGCGGGCGTTCGGGCCGGCGCGCGTGGCGGACCTCGCCTGGTGGGCCGGCTGGACGCGAGGTCCTGCGGCCGACGCGCTCGCGGCCCACGCCCGCACCGGCGTCGCCAGCGCAGGCCGCTCGACGGCTGAGGATCCTGGCCCTACGGCGCGTAGCTCGTGATCACGGTGTTGCGGGTGTCGACCGCCGCGATGCCGATCGCCTCGGCGGTGCCCGACCACCAGGTCGCGTACCAGTTGTTGGCCATCGACGCCTGGCTCCATGTCGCGTCGTCGAAGTTGACGGCCATCGAGTTGACGCCGTCGCCCACCATGCCCACGGCCACCCAGCGCGGGCTCGTGGACTCGTCCACGAGCTCGACGTCGTGGATGCCGAGCTCCCGCGTGGCCGGGACATCGGCCCCCGCCGCCTCGTCGACCGGTTGAACGACAACGTCGACGGCCCGGTCGGCCTGCGCGACCGCGGCCCGGCACAGCACGGCGGATGCTCCGTCGGCGAACACGAGGGTGAACAGGCCCTGGCCCCGGGCATCGAGCACGGCGAGCGGCAGGTCGCCTGTGGTCTCGTCCTCGCGGCAGGCACCCTCGACGAGTGCCGCCAGCTCCGGCGTGGGCCTGATCGGCGCAGGTCGCCATCGGCCGAACACCGCCTCCTCGGCGACGGCGCTCGGGTCAACGGGGGCGAGCGTCGGGCGCGCGCTGACCGCCGGCGGGTCGGTCACGGGCTCCGGCTCAACGTCGGCGGCGCATCCCGCGACCACGAGCACAGCCACCAGGGCGATGGGGAGGGCGAGTCGAGTCATCACGCCCACAGTACGGGACCGCGGCCCGGATGGTTCGCCCGAGGGTAATCGCGGGCAGCGGCGTCGGCCAACGGTGCTTGGCTCGTCCGGATCTGCCCTGGCGCCGCTGGTCCATCGTCGCGCCTTGAGTGTGGGATCCGGACCACCGCATCACCACTGGTGCTATCCGCCGGCATCCGAGCGCGAGAGGGCCGACGCCCTCTCGAATCCCAGCCCTTCGCGCGCCGATGATCACCGTGGGTAATCGCACCGTCGGTATTGCCCCGGGGTCGGACGAGCGGATGCGGATCCGGCCCCGGATAGCACCGTGGGTGATCCCGGTGCCGAGGATCCCGTGCGATCGAGGCGCCGACGATGCCGATTGCCGGCTGCGACCGGTCCCGTACTCGGTCCCGGTCCCGGTCCCGGCGGAGCTGCTTGATCCGGACCGGCTGACGAGCCCCCCGGGCGCCGGTCAGATCGCTGCCGTGTCCGAGCCCCAGCCTGCTACGAGGATCCCGTACAGCACCACGAGGTTGACCGCGACCGAGCCCGCCGTCGATCCCGTCGTGAAGGCCTGGGGGAACAGGGCCGTCCCCGCGAGCGAGACGACGGCCGACCCTGCAGCGACCTGGCGCCACCACGGCTGGCCCAGCAGCAGGCCTGCGGCAGCCGCCACGAACCCCACCGTCGGGACGAGGAACACCATTCCTGCGGCCAGACGTGCGCCGCCGTCCCCGACGAGCCCGCCCAGCAGCCACGATCGGCTGGACACGCCCTCGAACTGCGCGATCCCCCATGCCGGCATCCAGCCCAGCATGTGCCCGACCCCGTGCGCGCCGAGCACCCCTGCCGCCACGAGCTTGACGATGTTCGGATCCACGACCCTGCTCCTGTTCTCAGCGATGGTTGCGTACAACGTACGCACTTGCGTACAACGTACGCTAGCGCTAGACTGCAGGCATGTCAAGCCCTGATTCTTCGATCGCTCACCGGCGCGCCCGGGCATCACTGACCCGCGAGGCGATCGTCACGGCCGCGGTCGATCTGGTCGAGGAGGCGGGTGTCGACGCGCTCACGATGCGAGCCGTCGGGGAGCGCCTCGGGGCCGGCGCGATGTCGCTCTACCGCCACGTCTCGGGGCGCGAGGAGCTCCTGGACCTCGTGCTCGCGAGGCTCGTCTCGGAGATCCCGGACACGCTGCCGAGCGGCGACTGGCGCGCCGATGCCGAAGCGCTTGCGCGAGACGTCCGAGCCGTTCTCCTCCGACGTCCGAGCCTCACCGTCCTGTTGACCTCCAGGACGGGATCGGGCGGTGGGCTCGCCACGCTGGAGCGGGCGCTCTCGATCTTCCGCTCCGCGGGGTTCGGGCCGCAGGACGCCGCGTTCGCCAATCACGCGCTCGGCAACTACGTCGCGGGCGCCGCGCTGTGGGAGGCGGTCGGCCTCGCGGGGACGACCGGCGATGAACGACGAGCGCGGGCGAGCGCCGCCGCGGAGGAGACGACGGCGCTCGCCGCCGGGACGTACCCGTCGGTCGCCTGGGCGGCCCCGGCGCTGTTCGCCGGCACCGCCGATGATCGCTTCGAGTTCGGGCTCGCGCTGCTGCTGGACGGCCTCGCCGCCCGCCGCGCACCCTGAGCCCGATCCGGCCGCGAGGGCTGCGCGCGGTCAGGCGGGCGTCGTCTCGCGGTCGACCATCTTCGGCTCGATCGGGATCTCGAACGGCTCCG
The DNA here is from genome assembly GCA_963715245.1 of uncultured Chloroflexia bacterium. GTDB lineage: Bacteria > Chloroflexota > Limnocylindria > Limnocylindrales > CSP1-4 > CAIXZV01. The sequence goes on along the minus strand of CAVQRM010000003.1, from coordinate 3,766 downwards.
TCAGCGACGGCTCTGCCTCGAGCGCGGACTCCAGCGAGTGATGGTGCATCGTGAACGCGCCGGGCGTGGACGCGACCACGTGCATCCGCAGGTATCGCCAGCCCATCCGGTCGAACGGCGCCGCGATCGGCGGGGCGAAGAACCCGGTCTCGGCGACGGTGATCAGCTCAGGCCGGTCGATGTCGTAGAGGTGCTCGTGGAGCTGCAGCCGCGCCCGCCCGGCGTGGAGGACGTTCTGCGCCCACTGCGAGCCGACGCCGAGCGGCACGGGGATGAGCATCGTCTCGCCACGGAGCGTCGGGTGGACCGGCGTGTGGTACGTCGCCCCGGACACGCGGCCAACGTGCTCGAGCGTCGCGATCTCGGCCTTGGCGCTGCCCGGGATGTTGTGCTCGAGCAGCCAGGGGTTCACGTTCTCGTTGACCTGGCGGCGCAGCCACGGGAACTGCTCGGCCGCCGGCTTCCTGAGCTCCAGATACACGCGGTCGGCCACCACCCCGACCATGGCGGCGAGTGCCATCAGGCGGACTGTCCTGAACATCTGGTTCCTCCTGTCCACTTCCTGCACGAAGCGTGCGGGCTGCCGACCGCCGTCCACCAGTGCCGAAGCGCCACTCGTTGACGCGGCCGCCGGGACGCTGGTCGCTCAGCGGCCCGCGCGGGCGCGTACGATGCAGGCGTCGAGCCAGCAGGCAAGGAGACGTCCCACGCTCGCCTCCTCCATCCTCCTCCGGCCAGGCGACGCTGCGGACCCCGCGCCGACCGGCGCGATGCCGCCGTTCGCGATCGATCTCCATCTCGGCGAGGTGCTCGCGCCCCTGCGCCGGGGAGACACGGACGATGTCGCGGCGCGGTACTTGGTCCGATTGCAGGATCCCGATGCCGTCGCGTTCCGGCACGAGGTGTTCCGCGATCTCGAGTCGCCGTCGGTGCGCGACGCGCTGGCGGAGTTCGCCAGCCGGATGCGCCAGGTCCACGAGCACCTGGCGCACGCGTCCAGGATCGTCCACCCGCTCGAACGGCACCGCTGGACGGTCGAGGCGGCGGAGGTGTACCGGGCGGCCGTGATCGCCGTCGACGAGGCCCTCGACCGCGCATCGCTCACCTCGCGAGGGCTCGGCGCGGTCCGAACCACCCTCCGCGACTACGTCTCGTCCGACGGGTTCATCGCGCTCGCGGCCGACACCACCCGGCTGCTTGCCGATCTCGCCGGGGTGACCTACCGGATGCGCATCGGGGAGAACCGCGTGACCGTCCGCCGGGACACCGGCGAGGCGGACTTCGGCGCCGAGGTCGCCGCAACGTTCGCGCGCTTCCGGCGGTCCGGCAGCCCCGCGCCGTTGGCGGTGGACGTGTTCACGACCATCGACATGAACGAGGTCGAGACCGGGATCCTGGAGCGGGTCGCCCGGCTCCACCGACCGGTCTTCCTGGCCCTCGACGCGTGGGTTGAGCGGCACGGCTCGTTCCTCGACCCCGCGGTCGCCACCTTTGCCGCGGAGCTCGCCTTCTACCTCCGCTGGCTCGAGCGCATCGGGCCGCTGCGGGACGCCGGACTGCCCTTCTGCTACCCGCAGATGGCGCAGCCCGGGACGGGCCTGGCGGCGCGCGACCTGTTCGACCTCGCGCTTGCGCTGCGGCGCGAGCCGGCCGGCGAGGGCATCGTGACCAATGACGTCGAGCTGTCCGGGGCCGAGCGGCTGCTCGTCATCACCGGTCCGAACCAGGGCGGCAAGACGTCGTTCGCCCGTGCGATCGGGCAGCTCCAGCACTTCGCGTCGATCGGCGTCCCGGTGCCCGGCTCGGCCGCCCGAGTAGGCCTCGCGGACGCGGTGCACACGCTGTTCGCCCGGGCGGAGGATCCGGCCGACCTGACCGGCCGCCTCGAGGCGGAGCTGACCCGCGCGGCGAACATCGTCGACGCGGTCCGGCCCGGCAGCATCGTGATCCTGAACGAGACCTTCGGGTCGACGACCAGCGATGACTCGTTGGCGATCACCCGGGCGCTGATCGCCACGATGACGCGGCGCGGCGCGACCTGTGTCGTGGTGACGTTCCTCGGTGAGCTGGCCGCAGACGATCCGTCGACGGCGAGCCTGACCGGCGTCGTGGATCCCGGCGATCCAACCCGGCCGACCTTCCGCCTGGAGCGTCGGCCACCTGACCCACTCGCGCACGCCCGGGCGGTCGCCGACGCCCATGGCCTCGGCTACGACGCCATCCGGGCTCGCGTCGCTCCGCGGGCCGGCCCGTGAGGGCGGGGCTGCTGTACCCGGACCGGGACCTGGACCTCGACGCCCTCCCCGACCCCGATCCGACGCTGGTCGCCGATCTCGGGCTCCAGCGGCTGTACGTGGCGATGAGCCGTGGCGACCCGTTCCTGGACGAGGTGGCACGACGCGCCGTGCCCAGCCCGCTGGGTTCGGTCGAGGCCATCCGGCACCGCCAGGCAAGCGTCGCGGACGCCATCGCCCGAGCGGACGTCGTCCGCGAGCTGTACGCGGTGGCCACCGATGCGGTCGTGGCCGAGCGGAAGGTGTGGGGCGCCGCATTGCGCAACCCGGAGCTGGTCCTCGATCGGGCGACCGAGGTCATCGGCCTGTTCCTGGAATCACTCCGGTCCCTGCGACGGATCCAGGCCGAGCACGGGAGCGCCTTCGCCTCGGCCGGGTTCCGCAGCTTCTTCGAGCAGGTCGCCCTGGAGCTCGGCGACGCCTGGCTGGCGGAGGCCGACGACCACGTCCGCCGGCTACGGACGCGGACACTCCACGTGAGTGCCCGCCTGGGGCCGGGCAACCGCGGCACCGGGTACATCCTCCACCAGCGACCGGACGCCGCCGGGGACTGGCGCGACCGCCTGGGCCTGCGGGACCGGGGGATGACGATCGAGGTGCTCCTCCGGAACACGCACGGATTGAGCATGATCGAGGAGATCCGGTCGCAGGCGATCGCCTCCACGGCGGGCGCCGTCCACGAGACGGATCGCTGGCTGCTCGCCTTCTTTGTCGCGCTCCGCGCGGAGCTCGGCTTCCTCGTCGCCTGCATCAACCTCCACGAGGCGCTGCGGGCCGTCGATTCCCCGACCTGCATGCCTGACCCGGTCGACGCGGGCCACCTCGCATTCGCCGCGACGGGCCTCTACGAACCCGGCCTCCGCCTCGCGATCGACGGCCCCGTCGTCGGCAGCGACGTCGCGGCTGACGACGCGCGCATCGTGGTGATCACCGGTGCCAACGGGGGAGGCAAGTCGACGTTCCTGCGCGCGGTGGGCATCGCGCACGTGATGCTGAACGCCGGAATGTTCGTGGCTGCACAGTCGCTCACCGCGAGCCTTCGCTCGAGCATGCGCACCCACTTCACCGGCGAAGAGGACGGGGCGATGGAGCGGGGCAGGCTGGAGGAGGAGCTCGGCCGGCTCCAGCATCTCGTCGACGAGGTCTCCCCCGGCAGCCTCGTGCTCCTGAATGAGTCGCTGTCGTCGACCAACGAGCGCGAAGGTGCGGAGATCGCGCGGCAGGTCGTGACCGCGCTCGCCGATAGTGGGGTCGACGTCTGGTACGTGACGCACAACCACCGGTTCGCGTCCGACCTGGTGCGTGCCGGTCGTGCCGATGCGGTCTTTCTTCGCGCTGGCCTGGACGGCACCGAGCGCTCGTTCCGGATCACCCCCGGCCCACCGGCAGCGTCGAGTCACGGCATGGACCTGTACGCCAGGATCATCGGCGCAACCCCTCCTGCCCTTGGTGACGACGGGCACGCTGCCGGT
>CAVQRM010000002.1:0-353021 GCA_963715245.1 uncultured Chloroflexia bacterium | reverse complement strand
GGCGGCGCTGATCATCGCGGCCGTCCCGAACCTCCTGGCGGCAGCCGGGGCCCCCGTGCGGGTGGGGCCCGCGGTCGTCGGGTCCTTGTTCATCTACCTGCCGGGGCGGGCGCTCGTGTCCTCCATGATCGACGGGCTGTCGAATGCCCCGCTGTCGGCCCTCGCGCGTGGCCTCGAGGCGGTCGTGACCGCGGGCGTCCTCGCCCTGGGGATGCTCGTCGGCGCCAACATCGGCGCCGGGCTCGGGTTGTCCTACACGCCGAAGACCGAGACGGAGACCATCGTGATCAGCGTCCTCGCCGCCGCCGTCGGCGTCCTGGGCCTCGCGATGGCGTGGAGGATGCCGTTTGGCCAGCTCCTCCCCAGCGCCGCCGTGGGCGCGCTTGGCTGGCTGATCGTGTCGGCGGCAGCGGTCCAGGACCTGGGATCTGGCTGGGCCGCCTATACCCTCGCAGCCCTGGGCGTGGGGCTCGCCGGAGCCTTGTTGTCCACCGCCCAGGGCACGCCAACCAGCGTCTACACGGGTGTCGCCATCCTGCCGCTCGTGCCCGGGCTGACCCTCTACCAGGGCATGCTCGCGATCTCGCAGGGCGAGACCGCGGTCGCCTTCGAGAGGCTCTTCGAGGCCGTCGTCATCTCGGTCGCCATTGCCGTTGGGGTTGCCGTGGGTCTCGCTCTCGGTCGGAATGGCGTCAAGCTCGGCCGACGGATCGTCGGGTGGCGCCCCTGAGCCAGGCGCCGTCGGGGGTGTCCGTGGTCGCCACCGCGCTCGCGATCGAGGAGGCGGCCAAGGCGGCCGGAGACCCGACGCCCGGCTGACTCACCGGCGCCGCGCTCCGAGCATGCCGACCCGGGCTCGCAGCGCAAGCGGCGCCGGCGGTGGAGCTCAGGAGGAGCCCGGCTCGGGCACGGCCTCCTCCGGAGGCAATGGGCGTTTCGCGTCCCCTCCGGAGCCGTGCTTTGCGATGAAGTCGGCCGCGCCGGTATCCACCGAGGGATACACCCGATCGGGTCCGACCAGCTCCACGATGCCCGAGATCCGGAGGGCGTCCATCAACCGCCCATTGCCTTCTGCCACCGCGAAGGTGACCCCGCGGTCCCGCAACGAGACGACCAGATCGTGCAGCGCAGACGTCCCCGTGAAGTCGGCATCGCTCGTGGCCTCCGCATCGAAGAGGACCCAGCTCACCGGCGAGTCGGCGGCGTCGACGAGGTCCTTGACCTGCCCCGTGAACCCCTGGGCGTTGCCAAAGAACAGGGCGCTCTCCCAGCGGACGACCAGCAGACCCGGCACCGTCCGGCCACTCGGCAGGCGCTTGACATTCTGCCAGGCATCCTGGGTGTCGCTGCGGGCGAGCACGACAAGGCGCGTCCGCGCCGCCGTCATGAGCACGGCGAACAGCGACAGCCCCACGGCGATCACGATGCCCGGCAGCAACCCGTACACCAACGCGGCCACGAAGGCGACGACACCTGTCCAGAAGTCGATCCGCTGCTGCCGGGCCATGGCCCGGAACGTCGCGAGATCGAACAGGCTGATCCCGGCCGAGATCACGACCGCGGCCAGCGCCGCTGACGGCAGTGGCGCCAGGACCGTGGAGAAGAAGACCAGGATGATGCCGATCACCACCACGCCGACCAGGTTGGCCACCTGCGATCGCGCGCCGGCCGACTCAGCCACAGCGGTCCGGGAGTCGCTGGCCGAGACCGACAGGCCGCCGACCAGGCCCGAGAAGGCGCTGGCGGCACCGAGGCCCAGCAGATCCTTGTTGGCGTCGACGCGGTAGTGGCCGCGCTCGGCGAACACTGTCGAGGTGACCGTGGTGTCGGCGAAGCCCATGATGGCAACCGCGAAGGCGGGCAGCAGCAGCAGCCCGAGGTCGCCCATGGCGTCGATTGGCAAGGCGATCGCCGGTAGTCCGGGCGGCAGGTCCCCGACGACCGCCAGGCCGGCGGACTGCAGGTCCAGGGCGGCGGAGGCGACCAGGGCGATGACGACAGCGACCAGCGTACCGGGGATCTTCGGGGCGATCCGCTTCAGGCCAAAGATGATCGCGAGGCAGCCCACGCCCACGACCACGGACAGCACCTGCGCGTCGCCGAGGTGGGTGACCACCTCGAACGCCTTCGGGATGATGCCCTCCGCCTCGGTGTCAATCCCCAGGAGCTTCGGAGCCTGGTCCACGAGGATGGTGACCGCCAGGGCATTGAGGTAGCCGATGAGCACCGGCTTGGAGATGAAGCTGGCGATGACCCCGGCCTTGGCGAGTCCGGCCAGCATCAGGATCCCGCCTGCGATGAGCGCGATCGCGGCCGCAGTTCCGGTCAGGACGTCGGCCGCGGCGCCGGCGCCGACGATCGACACGAGGGCCGCGGCCACGATCGTCGAGGTGGACGAGTCGGGGCCGACGACGAGTTGCCGCGAGGAGCCGAGCAGCGAGTAGCCGATGATGGCGGCCATCGTCGCGTAGAGGCCGGCCTCGGGCGGCAGTCCGGCCAGCGTCGCGTAGGCCATCCCCTGGGGCACCATCACCACGCCAAGGGCGATCCCGGCGACCATGTCGCGGCGGATCCAGCTTCTCTGGAAGCCCGCTCGCCACGGCATCAGCCAACCCGATGACGCCGAGCCTGGCCTGCGCTCGCCCGCTCTCGACTCAGCGGCCACGTCAACCTCCTGCGACAAGGTTCCGGAAGGAGACCCGGCCCCAGCGGCCGGCCGTGTGGACTCCTGTTGGACGGCGGGACCTGCGGCCGACAGCGGCCACGCCCGCGCTCCACTCAGCGTCGAGCGCGAGGCAAGAGTCCCGACGGAGCGCCCTCAAGGCAAACTCGATTGCGCTCCCGGGTTGGTGCGGCCGAAACGCGGCGGGGCGGGGCACACAGATGGCGTGCCCCGCCCCGCGATCGTGGTGCTGTCAGCCGGCCTGCTTGGCGGCCTCCTTGATGGACTTCGCGGAGGCGTCGGAGACGCCGGCGCTGCGGACCTTGGTGGCCGCAGGCATGGCCTTCTTGACCGCGTCGACATCGGACGCTTGGACGAGCGCGAGGATGCCGGACTGGTTGGGCCCAAGGGCTCCGGCCAGGGCGCCGCCCACTTCGGACTTGTGGAGCTCGTTGCGGAGCTTGCCGAGCACGCCACCGACCGCACCCCAGGCGACGGTGCTGGCGATGATGCTGGGCGGGAAGATGATGCCGAGCACGAGCCCGCCAACGGCGCCCCACTTGGCGCCCGTCTTGGTGGCGTGGTCGGTCATCTTCTGGATGTGGACCTTGCTGTCCGCGTCGGTCTTGATGACAAGGACGCCGTCAACCGTGGCCTGGCCGGCCTTCTCCGCGTCCTGCAGGGCCTGGTACGCCGCCATGGCTGCCGTATCGTCGGCAAACGCCGCAACCACCACGGCGTAGTCGTAGTCGGTCACAACGGCACCGACCGCCTGAGCACCGGAGTCATCGCCGATGGCGCCGACCACAATGGCGCCGGTGTCGTCGGCCTCTGCGGCCACCACTGCGTCCTGAGCTCCCTGGTCGTCTGTCATAGGTGAACCTCGATCTGCGTCCATTCCCGCGAAGACCGGGTGCGGACGCCAGACCCGATCGACGGATTCTACCCAATGTCCCGCCGGGACGGGAAAGATGGCACTGCTGCGACGATGACCCTCGCCCGAGCGCAGCCGCGCGGTCCGCGCGAGCCCGATCAGCGGCGGGGTCCCGAGAGTGGCCCGGCGGCGGAACCCTTCCGCCGGTGAACCGAGAGCGGCAGCGCGCTCAGAGGTCCTCGACGTCCCCTCAGGCCGATCGAGCGCATCTGGGAGAAGACCGCGGCCACGGCCATGTGGCGATCCTTCGAACTGGGGTCACAGTCCCACGGGCCCTCGTGCGATCATCCCGGCGTGATCCACGACCCTCTCCAACGGGCAGCCCAAGGCCCGCTGACCATCCGGCTGATCCTCCACCACGCATGGGCAATGTTCCGCCTGGGCTACCTGCGGGTGGCCCTGGTGGCCCTGATCCTGTTCGTGCCGCCGGCGGTCCTGGCCGTGCTGCTCGAGGGGATCACGGAGGAGCAGCTGGACCTGCCATTCGGCGCCGGGGTGTTGCTCGCGATGGCGATCGGGGGCCTGTTCCGCCTGTTCGGCCCGGTCGTCTTCGCCGGCTACCTCGACGAGGCTGTGGGCAGCGAGTACTTCAAGGGTCATCGCCAACGGCTGCCGGAAGTGCTGCGGTCGCTGCCCTGGGTCTCGCTCCTCGTGGCCGACGTGATCGTGGTCGTAGGGGCGTCCATCGGGCTCGCGCTGCTGGTGATCCCCGGGATCGCCTTCTACGCGGCCTTCGGGCTGGTCGGTCCGGTCATGGTCCAGGAGCGCCGCGGGATCCGTCCGTCGTTCGAGCGCACGCTGCAGATCAGCCGGACCGCCATCGTCCCGGTCGTCCTCCTGGTCATCGTGCCGCTGGCGGCCGAGCAGGTGATCCACGAGGCCGCCTACCGCGCGGTGCACGAGGAGGCGGCCCACATCCGGATCCTCGTGGAATGGCTGGTCGCGGCCATCGTCGGTGGTGCCGTTGGACTGCTGGAGGTTGCACTCGCCACGGAGCTCATGGCGCGCAACCCGATGCCGGCGGTCCAGCCCGACTCGGCAGTCGCCGGCGCCGAGCGGGAGCGATCCGCCTAGCTCGCGAGGCCGGCGGATACGCGCCGCGGGTCACCGGGCGTCGGCGGCCACCCGTCCGTCCGCGATCGCTGTCTTGAGCGCGCCATAGTCGAGATCGTTCTGGTTCGCATACGCCTCGGCGAAGTCCGCGACCGCGCCATCGAACGTGTCGCTGTTGCCGAGGTAGCCGGCGATCAGGGCCGGCTCACCGGAACGTGCATGCGCCCGGGCGAGGGTCCAGCCGCAGGCCTTGGCGTAGCGGACAAGTCCAGGGGGATCGAGCCGGGCAACGTCGACGCCCACCTTCCAGTCGCGCATCTGGCGGACGTAGAACGCCGGCTGTCCGGACGCTCCCAGCCAGCCGAGGAAGATGTCGCTGGCCGCCTGCATCACACGCTGGCCCTGCACCACCCGCTCCCCGGGCCAGCGGAACTCGCTCCTATCGAGAAACTGCTCGAGGACGGATGCCTGCGCTTCCTTCACCTGCAGGACGAGGAGGTCATCGTCCGTACGGCCCCGCATCAGCACGATGAACGCGCGAAGCCCGACGCTCCCGACGCCGACCACCTTGTGGGCGATGTCGAGGACCTGGTAGCGGTCGAGCAGCCGCCGGCGCTCGAGCGGGAGCGTCCTGCGATAGAGGCGGATCGACTTCAGGACCGTGTCCCTCAGATCCCGCTCGTCCACGCCCGGCAGCTCGCCCAGCCGGTAGAGCAGCGGTGGCTGGTTGCGGAGCCGCAGGGTGCCCTGCACGCGTTCCGTCAGCTTGCCGATGGGGCGCAGGGGGTCCTCGGTGGTCACGTGACGGACCCCTTCGGCGAAGCCTTTGCGTTGGGCCTTTGGAAGAGCAGCCTGCAGCGCCGAGCTGGTGAGGCGCGCGTACCAGGTCGCGAGGTACGGATCAGCTGCGAACCGGCTCATCGCCGACCGGTAGGTGGCGACCAGCGCCTGCACGCTCCTCCGGTCGTCCCCGGATGTGAAGCCATTGCTCCGGCCTGCGATGACGAAGCTCGCCGCGAGCCGCTTGACGTCCCACTCGAAGGGCCCTGGGAGCGTCTCGTCGAAATCGTTGACGTCGAAGACGAGGTTCCGCTCCGGCGTCGCGTACCCGCCGAAGTTGACGAGGTGCGCGTCGCCGCAGAGCTGGGCGCGGATGCCCGTCGCCGGTAGCGTCGCGAGGTCCTCCGCCATGATCGCCGCTGCGCCGCGGTAGAAGGCGAACGCCGACTCGGACATGCGGCTGTACCGAATGGGCACGAGCGCGGTGACCCTCGTGGCTGCCTGCGCCTCGAGGATCGCGACGGGATTCCTCCGGCTGTCCGGCGGCGACCAGGCGGCGTGCGCCGACCTGGGGACCCGCTGACGCCGCTCACGACCTTGGTCGAGCTCGCCCTGGGTGGTGTCGCCTGCCATGCTCCCCATCTCCCGTTGCGGTCCGCCGCCCGTGGCGCCGTTCCTGGCGGCGCCGAGTCGACAGCGCCATTGTGGGCGCCGCTCAGCCGTCAGGACAGCCCGAGTGCCACGAGGATGCCCTGACCGGCGACCGCGAGGGCGATCGTCAGGGCGAGGAAGCCCGCCAGGGATGCTGTGAGGAAGCGCACGAAGGACAGGCCCACGGTCGCGGCGCTCACGGTCGCGAAGGTCGTGAGCGGGTTCGGGACGACACTCAGCGCGAAGATGATCCGCTGCGGGTGCGTTGCCATGCGCTCGGTGACGGCCGCTTGCCCGCGGACGAGCATGGCCCTCGACCGGGCGACGATGCGATTGGGTGGCTTCGCCCCAGGCGTCGCGCCGTCCGGCAGCGTCCCTGCATCGTCGAGCGTCGAACGCTCGGCTCCCCCATGCCGGTGGTGCCCGTGCCCCTCCAGGCGGCGACGCTCCCCGATCCGGGTGGCCAGGAAGTAGGAGCTCTGGCCGAGGGCCATCGCCACCGCGGCGGCCAGGGCCACGATCGGTGCGGCCAGGATCGTGCTCTGCTGCACGATCATGACCCAGCTGAGCGGGCGAGCGCCCGGGACCGGAACGAGCGCACCTCCGGCGCCGACCCAGCACACCACCATGACCCCGATGTAGGCGAGCACGCCCGCATCGATCGCGAAACCGACCACGCGCGCAATCGTCGAGATCGCGACGAGCCCGACAGCCACGAGGACGGCGACCACCGCGATGCGGCGGCGGACCGTGGTCGGCCATCGATCCAGCACCCAGGTGTGGGCCCGGTCCACCATCCCCGGCGTCGGCTCGTCGATCGACGCCGCCTGAGCGATCGACGCCGGCTCGTCGGTCGGCCTGGTGCTCGTCATCAGCGGAGTGTAGCCAGTGGTGACCCGGCGCCAAGCCGGACCGCGGGGCATCGCCCGGCTGGGTCCGGCGCAAGCCCAATCCCCGGCCGCGTCCCTCACTCGTCGACCCGAAAAGATGAGGGTCGCTAGAGTAGCCAACGCACGGAGGCATCCTGCAGGTACTGAGGGCTACATCAAGTGGCAGTTGAACGCGAGGGGCAGACGGGCGACGCCGCCGTCCAGACCGGTAGCCCACTGCTCCTGGGCACGTCCGGTGGTGCGGTTCCTCCCTGGCTGGCGACGCTCGCCGGCTTCTCCTGGCGGGTCGTGGCCGTCGTCGCCCTGTTCCTGGTCCTGCTCGCCCTCGCCGTCCTGCAGTCCACCGTGGTGGCGACCATCCTGGTCGCCTTCCTCGTGGCGGCCCTCTTCGCGCCGCTCGACGGACAGCTCCGGTCGCGTGGCTGGACTCCAACCAAGGCGGCGTCCGTGACGAGCGTCGTCGCGCTGCTCGGCGTGCTCGGGACCACCCTGCTCATCATCCTGGGCATGGCGCCGGCCATCGACGAGATCGTCCGGTACGGCAAGGAAGGGGCAGACATCCTGTCGCAGCGGCTGCAGGAGCTCGGCATGTCATCGACCGCGATCGCCTTCGCCACCGGGTTCATGGACAGCTTCGAGCGGTGGATCGCCGCCGTCGTCGACGCCACGGTCAACCGGATCGGCGACATCGGCACCGTCTTCATCCTCGGCGGGTTCCTGACGTTCTACGTGCTCCAGTCCGGTGACCGCGCCTGGGGCGGCATCGCCCGCGGGCTCGCTGGCTCGCACTACGACGATCTCACGGCGCGGGCCGGCCTCGCGCTCGAGCGCGTGAGCAGCTACCTGCGCGGAACGCTCCTGATGGCGGCGATCGACGCGCTCACCGCCCTCGTCCTGCTCCAGGTGCTCGGGGTGCCGCTCGCCGCGCCGCTTGCGGTGCTCGTGTTCATCGGTGGGACCATCCCGTACCTCGGCGCGATCTTCACGGTCGGCCTGCTGGTGCTCGTCACCTGGGCAGCCCAGGGCCTCGATGCGGCGATCATCCTTCTCGTCGGCGTCGTGGCGGTCAACATCCTGCAGTCGCTGGTCGTGAGCCCGCGGGTCTTCGGATCCATCCCGCGGATCTCGCCCGCCCTCATCATCATCGCGCTCCCGGCAGGGGCAACGCTGTTCGGCATCCTCGGCCTCATCGTCGCCGTACCCGTCGTCGTGGTGGTGTCCACGCTGCTGCCCACGGTCATCGACATGCTCGACGACGACCCGCCCGAGGAACGCGGCGCGACGCTCATCCCGGTGTGGCTCGACCGCCTCGCGCAATGGAGCTGGCGTGCGGTCGCCGTGGTCGCCGCCGGCGCTGCGATCATCACCGCGATGCTCCAGGTCCCCATCGTGACCCTGCCGGCGATCCTCGCGGCCGTCCTCGCCGCCACGCTCCGGCCCCTCCTTGCCAGGCTTCGGTCCGCCGGGGTCGGGCCCACCGCGGCAGCGGCCATCGCCACCCTCGGGAGCGCGGCCGTCGTCGGCCTGGTCGTGGGAATCACGCTGGTGTCGATCTCCGGGTCGGCCGACGATATCGTGGCGCGGGCGTCCGAAGGCGCCGGCAAGACGGGCCTCGGCAGCTCGCCGGTCGATCTCGTCGGCAATGTCGGGTCCACGATTTCGTCAAACGTGGGACTGCTCATCCAGAACCTGCTCGGGGTCGTGCTGGCCTTCCTGATGGTGATGTTCATCACCTTCTTCCTGCTCCGCGACGGTCCGCGCTGGCTGCAGGTCATCCTGGCCCGCGTGCCGGATGGCCGGAAACAACCAGTCGCCTCCATCGTGGGCAACAGCGCCGACATCCTCAGCGGCTACATGGTGGGAACGGGCCTGATCTCCCTGTTCGCCGGGGTGACCGCGTGGCTGATGATGGTGCTGCTCGGGCTGCCGCTCGCGGTGCCGATCGGGGTGCTGACGTTCTTCCTGAGCTTCATCCCCTACATCGGCGATCTCATCGCGACCGTGCTCGCCTTCCTTGTTGCGCTCGCGGTCGGGTCACCGACCGTCGTCCTCATCATGTTGATCTACACGCTGGTCATCAACGTGGTGCAGGGCAACATCGTCGCCCCGCTCGTCTACCGCCGGACCGTCAGCCTGCACCCGGCCATCGTGCTGCTGTCCGCTCCGGCGGGCGCCGCGATCGGCGGGATGATGGGCATGTTCCTGATCGTGCCGTTCCTGGGCATCATCGCGGCGGTGTGGCGCCCGGTGTTGCGCCTGTTCGACCCGACGGCGGCACCGTCCGAGGCGTCCGCTCCGGCTGACGCAGCCGCACCGGCTGGTCCCGCGTCTCCCACCACGGCCAGCGCTGGGTAGCGAGCGGGCGACCCCAGGGCGTTCTCCATGTCCACCCACTCGGCGACCGGGAGAGCGGCCTCGAAGGCCGTCATCAGGTCTGCCCCGATCAGGCCCCGACCGCACATGCCGACGCGCCAGCACGGCTCGTGCCGGTCGTTGTAGTGGGTCCGGCTGATCACCCCGTAGGGCTTGACCCACACGATCGTCTGGCGCTGCCGGAAGCCGATCCGCTCCAACCCCATCGCCACTGCCAGGACGTTCCGGTCCGCGTACCCGACGTAGGCGACCTCGAGGCTGGGCACGAGGGCGAACACCTCGGACCAGTCGGCGCGGGTATCGCCCGAGATGCTGGTCTGGCTGTGGGCGCCGCCGGTGTACGCCCGGCCCTTGCCCCGCGTCCGGTCGTAGATGGCGTGAAGCACGTCTGCCCTCTCCTTCGATGCGTCGGGGGCTTGGAGTGGGTCACCGATGGCGCGGAGCCACTCGAGCGCACGCTCTGGAGGTAGTCCCGCGGCCGTCCGTCCGGTGGCGGCGTCCCGCTGCTGCCGGCCGGCTCCTCGGCCGACTGAGCGAGAGATTGGCGTGGCCCGCTGATTTGTCGCTGAAGGGGCTATCGCGGATCGCGCCCGGCCTGGATCGGGCGCTCTCGCCGAGACTGACAGCGACCCCTTCGATTGATATCCGGCCAAGGGCCGGCCGCTCGGCGCAAGGTGCTCCGCAGCACTCATGGGATGGACGCGCACCGGGCGCCCGGGGTTCGGTCAGGCCCTCTGCCCCTAGGCACCGACGGCGAGGCTCTGCCAAGGTCAGGGCCAGACCGCGGGAGGCTTCGACGCGAGGCCCGTGCGCCGGCCGCCGGGACCGCGCCGAGTCGCTGGCGAGACCGGCCCGCTGCCAAGCGCTCCAAGGATGGTGACTCATGGGGAGCCGAACGTTGACCGCACTGGCCCCCGCGATTGCGCTGCTGCTTGCGGCCTGTGGTTCCGGCACCGCGGAATCGACACCGGTGACCACGACGCCTCCCGTAACGGCCGCGGCACCGGCCACACCCAGCCCGGCCACACCTGCACCTGTCGCGGGGGACGAGCCGTTGGCGCTGCTGACCGACAGCATCGTGTACCGCGAGGACGACGCTGGGGCCTGGTCGATGGACGTCTTCTATCCCGACGCGGAGGGTCCGTGGCCGCTCGTGATCGTCTACAACGGCATGAGCACATCCACGGCCGCCGGGGAAGCCCGGGAGATCGCCGCGCGCGGTGCCGTTGCCGTTGCCCCGCAATGGCTGAAGGTGACCGCTCCCGCGTTGACTCGTGAGGACTACATCGACGGGGGGCTGTTCGACGGCGCTGCATGCGCCGTGAACGTTGCGCAACACCTCGCTGCGGACTACGGCGCCGACCCGACGCGGACGACGGTCGCCGGCTTCTCCGCAGGTATGCACCCCACCGGATGGGTCGGCCTGGGCGTCGTGCGCAACGACGTGTGCCAGACACCACAGCTGTATCAGCCGGTGGGGCTGGTCATGGGCGACAGCCAGTTCCTCTTCTACGAGCAGGGGTGGGACAGCTCGCTTGCGGATCCCAACTCACCGGCTGCGGACACCATCGACCGCTTCGTCAACCCGGACCGGTGGGATGTCCCCGACAACCTTGCCGTCTACCTGTGGACATCGGATTACAGATACGGGAGAGAGATCGAGAATCCACCGGCCACGGGATCCTGGATCCAGTCACGAGACACTACAGGAACGCTGCTCGATGACCTGATGGTCCTCAAGTCATTCGATGACGAGTGGATCGACTGGATGGACAACGGCCTGCTCATGGAGATGCGCATGAAGGCGGCCGGCATCGACGTGGTCCATGAGCCCGTCGGCGGATATCACGCCTACAGCTCAACGGTGTTCGACGCCATCGAATCGCTGATCCGCGGCTGACCCCAGACGGCCCACTCCCCGGCCTGGCCATCCAGTGATGCGGCGCGCGATGCAGCCCGTCAATCTCCATGATGTGCGTGGAAGCCAGCACGATCAACGTTGCCGCTGCGGCTCGGTCACCGGGAGTCCCGAGCGGAAACAGGACCTCGGGCGGTCAGGCCCTCGATGACGGAACGGCTGGTGCGCTCCACGACGGCGTGCGCCAGGTCCCCCGGGAGCACAGGGTTGGCCACCGCGAGGGAGGCAATCCCGTGCACCGTGGACCAGAGCATGAGCGCCATGAACAGCGGATCACCGGACTGGATGCTCCCCTCGGCGATGCCGCGCTCGAGGTTGCCGATGAGCTCAGCGAGGCCGGCCGACTGACGCGGGTCTGCGTCATCCGGAGTCGGCGGCGGTGCCATCGGGGTCATGAACAGGATGCGGTAGTGCTCCGGGTGGGTCACCGCCCAGTCCACGTAGGCGTGGCCCCGGGCGACGAGCTCGTCGATGGCGGTCCCGGTGCGCGGGAGGCCCGCTTCGAGGGACTCGGCGAAGCGCTGGTACTGGCGCCGGCACACCTCCGCGAGGAGGCGCTCCTTCGACGGGAAGTAGTAGTACAGCGCCGGGGGGGTGCAGCCGACCGCGTCGACCACGGCTTCGATCGAGACGTCGTGCGCGTCGCCGAGCTCGAACAGGAGCCGATCGGCGGCGTCGAGGATCTCCTGCCGCAGCGCGCCCCGGTGACGTCGGTTGGCCATCTCATCCCTTGACATTTATAGTCTGACTAAGTTATAGTACCACTAACATCAGTCGACTGCAAGTGGCTCCTGTGGAGGCATCGAGATGCGCACGCGGTTCCTGGCGCTCGTCGCTATCGCCGGACCTGTCTACTACGTGGTGTTCGTGACCGTGCTGGGTCTCCTGTGGGCGGGCTACGACCCCATCCTCCAGACCCAGAGCGAGCTCGGCGCGGTGGGTGCCCCGCACGGGCTGCTCATGAACGTCGGCGGGTTCATGGCGCTCGGCGTCATCATTCTGGCCTTCGCTGGCCATTACTGCCTGGGGCTGCGGCCCACCCCCTGGAGCCTGTCGGCGACGGCCCTGATGGTCGTGGCCGGCCTGGGGATGATCACGGTCGGGTTCTTCCCGTGCGACGCCGGGTGCGTCGACGTCACTCGCACCGGGGAGCTTCACTCGACCTTCAGCATGCCCGGCGCGATCGGGCTGCCCGCGGCCGCCATGCTCAGCTCGCTGGCACTCCGGGCCGACGGACGGTTCGGGCCGAGGTGGTGGACCGCCTCGTTCCTGCTTGGCCTGGCGGCACTGGCCTCGGGACCCATGATCGCGGCGGACCTGGCGCCCGGATCCCTCGGCCTGCTCCAGCGTGCCGCGATGTGGGCGCCAGTCCTGTGGATGTCGGCAGTCAGCCTGCGCCTCCAGTGGGTGGCGCGACCAGCGGTCCGGGGCGCTGGCCGCCCGCTTGGCACCCGCCTGCGCGACGGGTCGCTCGCCGCGATTCTCCGATCGCCGCTCGGCCGCTTCGCGCCGGGCATGACCGTCATCGGCTTCCGTGGCCGCCGCTCCGGCCGTTCGCTCTCGACGCCCGTGGAGTGCGTTCGCCTCGACGACCGCCTGCTCGTGTTCGTGGGCGGGCCGGAGGACAAGCAGTGGTGGCGGAACGTGCAGGCGAATCCCGAGGTCACCGTCGAGGTGGACGGGCAGGCCGTGCCCGGCCGCGCGACCGTCCATGCCTCCGGCGGACCGGAAGCCGAGGAAGACCTTGCGGCGTACCTGGAGCATCGACCGAGGATGGGGCGGCCGCCGGGCCTGTCTGGGGACCTGGCGGCCCTGGGTGCGGTTGCCTCCGGGGCTGTCACGGTGCGCATCGAGTTGGATCCGGCGGCGGCGCACCATCGATGATCCGCTGATGGCGCCACGGGCAAGCCCGCTTCGTCGCCGGGGCGCTCGGCTCGATCCGGGGCGAAGAACCGTTCAGGACGCCCGAGCGTCCGCCTCGGCTCGGGTCGCGATGATCGTCTCGATGTGCGTCTCGGCCCAGTCGCGGTGTGCCGCGAGCGGCTCGATGAGCTCGCGCCCAAGCGGGGTCAACTCGTAGGGAGCGGCGCGCTGCACGAGGCCCGTGCCTGGGCGATCGAGCGGTCGCGCGCTGGAGCGGGCTGAGGCGCCTCCATGGCCACGAGGTCGCCGCGCGCGGTGTCTACCCGGGGCGTAGGAGGAGGGTCTGCACGGACACGAACGGCGATGCGCGTCGGCGGACGGGCCGGCTATCGCACCACGCGGTAGCGGAGGTAGATGAACTTCGAGCCGAAGGTCCGGGTCTCGACCAACTCGAGATCCACCCGACGCTCGTCCCGGGGGAAGTACGGGATCCCACCGCCGACCAGCACCGGGTGGACCACGACCCGGAACTCGTCGATCAGACCAGACGCGGCAGCCTCGGCGGCGAGCGTGGCACCGCCGATCGCGATCTCGCCCTCACCCGGCTCGGCCCGCAGACGCCCGATCTCCGCCGCGACGTCGCCGGAGGCGAGGCGGGCGTTGCCCTGGACCGTCGACAGCGTGGTCGAGAACACCACCTTCGGGAGCGGGTTCCACAGCGAGGCCCACTCGAGCTCTGCGGCGTCGAGCGAGGCATTCTGGTCGGCGGTCTCCCAGTACAGCATCGTCTCGTACAGCTTCCGTCCCATCAGGTGGACGCCAACGTCCCGGATCTCGTCGATCCAGAAACGGAAGACCTCGGGGTCGGGCGTCGACCAGTCGAAGCCGCCGTCCGGCCCGACGATGTAGCCGTCGAGGGAGACGCCCATCGAGTAGGTCACGCGTCGCATCACGATCCTCGATATCGGGTTCGGCAGGATGACGACCCGGCGCGTCAAGCGTGTCGCACCTCCCCGCGATTGCCCAGTCTAGTGCGCCGCTCGGCTGGAACCGGGGCGACCAGGTCGGCCTGGGGTGCCGGGTCTCAGCGCGAACGCGAGAACGAGGCGGCCGTGATCTCGAACCGGAAGGTTTCGCGGTAGGAAGGCGTTCCGAAGCCCCAGCCCGCCCGGAGCCTGGCCGGGATCGTGTAGTCGCCAAAGGTCGCCTCACCGTCGAGGACGCCGCCGAACGGGTGCATCCCGAAGGTGCCCGACTCCGTGGGATCGCCCCAGCGTGGGACGGACGCTGATTCGAGGCGGCCGCCCGGGGCGATGACCAGCGTGATGACGGCCTCCTCGCCATCGACCGGTAGCCTGACCTGCGCCCGGTTCGGATCTGCCGGATCGGGCGTCGACCACCGGGCACCGAGCTCGGGATGGGTGGCCGAGGGCAGCCACAGCGATTCGATCGCGAGGCGTCCGCGCGCCGCGCGAACGACATCGGATCCGCTGGCTCGCAGGAACGGCACGAGGCCGAACAGGCGGAAGTCGAGGCTCGCCTCGCCGGCGCGCAGCTGGTCGACCCCCTTGAGCACCAGCGGCCCGTAGCGCAGCCGCGCCGCCCAGTGGAACCCGATGCCCGCCTCCAGGCGCTCGTGAGCGGTGAACGAGAGCCAGCGCCCCTGCTGCATGGTCGAGCCCTGGATCTCGAGGTCGACCGTATCGGCCAGCACGACCGACGGAGCGATCGCGTGAGCCAGATATCGCGTCGCGATCTCCGGGAGACCGTGAGCGACCGGGGTTCCCCCAGGTGAGGCCATGGCGCCTCCTGGTTCGTCGCGTTCCGAGTGCGCATCCCGCGAGGAAGGGCGCTGCGGGAGCTGCGCACGCGGCGGCCCACGACGAACAACCTGTCGATGATACGGGGGCGTCAGCCCGCCCGGATGCTACCCGTCTGCATGGCGGGGGAACACTGGCGGCGGAATATCATTCTGGCACTGGCACCATATGTGGACGTTGATTCCGAATCAGAGTCGCACTACCGCATATCCTGTTGTGAGGTGCACGACGATGGCAGACGCTGTGCTCGATGACATCGACCGGGCGATTCTGGTGGAGCTCCAGGCCGATGGCCGGCTCAGCAATCTCGATCTCGCCCGCCGGATCGACCTGTCGCCACCGGCGACGCACGCCCGGGTCCGTCGACTCGAGCGGACGGGCCTCATCCGCGGGTACGTCGCGATCGTCGACCGGGATGAAGCCGGCTTCGACCTCCTGTGCTTCGTGAGCATCGGCATGCAGGTCCACCAGGCGCAGCACATCGAGCGGTTCCGAGCGCTCATCCGGGAGCTGCCCGAGGTCCTCGAGTGCCACCACCTGACCGGGGAGTACGACTACCTGCTCAAGGTGGCCCTCCGGAACCGTCGCGACCTCGAGCGGTTCGCCGTCGAGAAGCTGACCCCCATCCCCGGCATCGCCCGGATCCACACCAGCCTCGTCCTGAGCGAGGTGAAGGCGACGACCGCGTTGCCGTTCGATCGCCGAACGACCTCCCCGGCATGAAGACCGGGTACAACGGCCTCTGGCAGCCGGCCCGGCGATCCGCCGATGCTCGTCGCAGGACGACTTCCATGCCCAGGAGACGCACGTGACCGACCGGAAGCGGATGACCCTGCCGGGCCTGATGGAGAAGAAGGCGCAGGGCGTCCAGATCACCTGGCTGACCTGCTACGACTACCCGACCGCCTACCTCCAGGACCAGGCCGGCATCGACATGATCCTCGTGGGTGACAGCCTCGGGATGACGATGCTCGGGTACGACTCCACGCTGCCCGTGACGATGGACGACATGATCCGGCACACGGCGGCGGTCCGGCGCGGCGCGCCCAACGCCTGGGTCGTGGGCGACATGCCGTACATGAGCTACCAGCCCAGCGTCGAGACGGCGATCCGCAACGCCGGGCGGTTCATGGCGGAGACCGGATGCGACGCGGTCAAGCTCGAGGGTGGCGCCGAGATGGCGGACCGGATCGCGGGCATCGCCCGGGCGGGGATCCCGGTCATCGGCCACCTGGGGCTCACGCCGCAGAGCGCGAGCGCGCTCGGGGGGTTCCGGCTCCAGGGCAAGAGCGCCGCCCAGGCGAAGAAGATCGTGGACGACGCGCGGATCCTCGAGGAGGCGGGCGCGTTCTGCATCCTGCTGGAGCTCGTGCCCGACCGCCTGTGCGGCCTGATCAAGGAGCGAGCCCAGGGTGCGATCGTGATGGGGCTTGGCTCCGGCCCGGATGCCCACGGCCAGCTGCTGATCTACCACGACGCGTTCGGGCTGTACCCGAAGTTCACGCCGCGGATGGCCAAGATGTTCGCCGACGCCGGCGCTGCGATCCGCGAGGGCCTCGCCGCCTACGTCGCCGAGGTCACCGAGCGGACCTTCCCCGCCCCTGCCAACTGGTTCGGCATGAAGGACGACGAGTACGACGAGCTCGTCCGGATGCTCGACTGAACCCTGGGCACGCCGGACCAACCCACGAACGCAGCACGCCCCGGCCCCGGGGCGAGGAGACGGTCATGACCCTCACGGCACCCACCGGCGCCGACCTCCGCTCGCGGCTGGCGATCCCCGCCGACCGGCTGGACGAGCTCAACGCGCTGTTCCTCGATCCGGATGCCCGGATCGTCAGCGACCTGTTGGCCGTCGTGGACCGCTACGGCACCCCGGAGGAGATCAACCGCAAGGCCCGCGAAGCGGGCGCGCTGCCCGCGCTGCTGGACCGGGTCCGCGAGACCCGGCCTGACTACCTGGCCGACCTCGAGTGGCTCGACGAGCAGCGCGAGCGCGGCATGTTCGTCAGCGAGGCCGCCTTCCGGCGTGCCGTCCTGGGTGACCGGGCCGACACGATGACCTTCCGCGACGACCTGGCCGTGACGCTCGAGGTCAGCTCGCTGCAGTACTTCGGGTGGGTCATCGCCGCCGCGCGCCGGGCGCTGTCGGACCAGTCCCTCATGCCAGGGCGCTGGATCCGCGTGCGCAAGATGCGGGAGCAGGAGGCGGACGGAGACCTGGCCGCGGTGTCGGCGGCGATGCAGATCATCGGTGCCAGCGTCGTCGAGACCCTCGACACCAAGGGCACCGACGGATCCAACGTCCACCTCGACGGCCCGGCCACCATCACCGGCTACTTCGGCGGCGTGGGCCAGCCCAACGACCACCCCCTGCTCTGGGTGGACGAGTACCTCCACTACTACACGACGTACGGCGTGCGGCAGGTCCTCAACCTCAACCCGGGCACGGTCCTGGCGGGCTACCTGCTCCACCGGCTGGGCGTCGACATCGAGTTCAAGATCTCGGTGTTCATGGGCAACGACAACCCGTTCGCGGGCCTGTGGACGCTGCTCGGCGCCCGGTTGTTCGCCCGCGAGGACGGCTCGACGCCGCTGGTCGGGTTCAACTGGAGCAACTCGGTGAACAACGAGACGCTGGAGATCGCGGCCCAGGTCCGGCAGATCCTCGGTCTCGAGCAGGCCGTCCGGTTCGAGCACCACATCACCGAGACCCAGAAGAGCATCGTCCGCCAGCCGTACGACCGGCGCGAGGAGCTGATGCGAGCTCGCGGACCACGTCGCGAACATCTCGGCCAAGCACGAGGGCGGCGACCCGGCGGTCGAGGCCGGGCACGCCCACCCGTCGGACATCCTGGACTACTTCCGGGACAAGGACGAGGTCATCGCCAGTGGCGACTGGGACGCCCTGGCCGACGACTTCGTCGACAAGCTCGACGCCACCAATCACACGGCCCGCGCGCTCACGGAGCACGGCCTCAGCTTCGTGGCGGCGCACAACCTGCACCACTGAGCCGCGCTGGATCCTATTCGGGCCGCGGCGACAGGATCACGACCGCGGTCTCGCGTGAGCGGCGGGCCGCCCAGCCGTCGAGCTCCGCGCCGTCGTACTCCTTCCAGCGCGCCCACAGGCGGGGCCGCTCGTCGGGCCCGGCGGCGCGGGCGCGGACACGGCGCGGGCCGTCCGGCAGATCGACGATCGTGTCCGGGGAGGCCTGGAGGTTGAGCCACCAGGCGGGCTCGGCGTCCGCCCAGCCGTTCATCGCCAGGGTGACGAGGTCCGGGCCGTCCTCGAAGAAGCCGAGGATGGCCGCCCTCGGCTCGCCGGAGCGGCGGCCGATCGTGTGCAGCCGCATCATCCCCCATTGGTCCGCGGTCGCGGTCCGGAGGCCGAGGCGGCCGCCTGTGGCTCGATAGAGGGCTCGCTGCGCAACCCAGAAGGCACGGATGAACGCGCGCGGTGGCAGCGACCCGGCGGCCTTCGGAGGGGTGGCGTCCGACGGTGCGGGCGTGTTCGGTGTGGTCATCGGGATGACTCCAATCTGGACGCCTGTGGTGTTCGGCCCGGCCGTAGCCGGGGTGGGCGGGCGGTCATCGGGACTGCCCCTCGTCGGTCGGGTACTGGAACACGTCGTCGAGCGGGACGCGGAAGACGCGGGCGATCTGGAAGGCCATCTCGAGCGTCGGCGAGTACCGGCCCTGCTCGATGGCGATGATCGTCTGGCGGGTGACACCCACCCGGTCGGCGAGCTCGGCCTGGGTCATCTCGCTGGCCGCAAACCTGAGCGTCCGGATCGAGTTGGTGACGCGGGTCGGCCTCACCATCGCTGGAACGACCCGCGGTAGGCCGCGATCTTCGCCGCGGAGCTGACGATGGCGCCCGCCAGGCCACCCAGGAAGATCGCGTTGGCGATCCAGAACTGGTGCGCCATGGCCATCGCGAGGACGAGCGCGACGATCCCGCCGGCGGCGATGATCCAGTTGCCGATCCGCTCGCCGTCGCGGTCGATCTCCCGATCACGCTCGTCCTCTCGACCCGCCTCGTGAGGGTTCGCGGCCGCGGCCACGATGTTGCCCAGGATGTTGGCCACGACGAAGCCGACGATCGCGATCGCCATCGGCAGCACCCAGCTCACGTCCTCGATCGGCGTGCCAAGGACCTGCGGTACGACGAGCGCGGCATACAGGACCAGCGTCGGCACCGCGACGAGGAGGACGACCCAGTTGCTCTTCTCCAGGAAGGCCATCGGAGCTCCAATGTCAAAGATCGTTTACACCTTGGAATGTACGGGATAGCGGACATGGTGTCAAGGATTATTTACACACAGGGCGCTCGCTGCGCGGGTGACCTCATCGACGGCCGGGGGATCGCGGCCACAGATGTAGGCGATCACCGGATGTGACCGGCGCGGTGGCGGACCTACCGTCGCCCGAGAGTCGCCATCTGTCGGACCCGGCGAGGCCGGGGCCGCCGTCGAACGCTGGAGGATCGCGCCATGAAGCCGGACCGGTCATCGAACACGAGCCCTATGCGCCTGCCCAGACGCCTTCGGGCTGCGGTCGCATCCCTCGTCGCGATGCTCACCGTCGCCGGGCTCGTCGCGGCCCCGGTTCCTGCCGCCCTGGGTGCCGACCTGGCCGACTTCGCTGAGCCGTTCCACTTCCTTGAGCCGCTCGCCCCACGCGAAGGGGACGCTGCGAACTTCGACGCGTCGCTCCTTGACGACCTGGTGGTCGAGATCTGCCGGCTCGAGGGCTCGAGCTGCACGCTCATGAAGACGTTCACGTCGCAGGGGAGCAGCTCGGAGCGACTGCGCATCGCGTCCAGTCCGCTGGACGGCAGCTACTACCTCGCGAACTGGGACACGGCGAAGACCAGGCTCGCCCCGCACACGTATCGGGTGGGCGTCGTCGTCGCCGAGCTCGAGCTGGGATCGATCGACGTCGGACCGGCCGCGTACGGGTCCTTCGGTCGCACCTGGCCGGTCAAGTTCCTGATCGAGAACAACCCCACCATCCGGGTCAGGATCCTGCGCTCGCGTGACGAGTCCGCCTCGCAGGTCGCCAACGCGATCCGGACCGAGTTCGATCTCGGACCCGACGACGTGGCGGCGCTCCTGGCGGCCGACCTCGAGCCCTTCTCGGATGAGGAGATCGAGCTGGCCCTCAAGGGCGTCTTCCAGCCGGCGGTCGTGCCGGAGACGACGAAGATCGCCGACGACGCGACCCAAGACGCGCTCGCCTCCTTCGATCCCGACACCGGCACGCTCGCGTTCTCGACCAGCACGCCGACACTGGCGGCGCTCGACGTCGGCGACGTCCTGGTGAGCGAGCCGAGCGCGGCCGCCCCGAACGGGTACCTGCGCAAGATCGAGTCGATCACTCGGCAGAAGAAGGGAGGCGGCGTCGTCCTCGCGACGACGCAGGCGACGATCAACGACGTGGTGTCCGAGGGGACGCTCGACGCCGCCGGCGAGCTGCAGGCGGACGACCTGCTCGCGACCGAGGCGATGGTGCCCGGCGTCACCTTCAGCGAACGGCAGCCCGCGATCGCCGGGCTGGGCGCGCTCGATGTCGGCGACGGGTTCAACTTCCACACGAACATCGACGTGACCCTCGACGGCGCCGCGTCCGGGGACGGCGTGAGCGGCACGGGGACCGTTCGCATCCAGGGCGAGATCCGGTTCAACGCCGGCTACAACGTCGGCTTCGGCGTCGAGGCCTGTGTGGCGGTCCCGCCGGTGTGCGTCGACCGCTTCGAGGCGCACCTCGGCCTCGACCAGTACAGCCGGATCCAGGTGGACGGCGAGTTCGACGGCCATTTCCAGAAGGAGCTCGTGCTCTCGACGCACTACTTCAAGCCGATCGTGTTCTTCATCGGGCCCATCCCGGTGGTGCTCGTGCCCATCGTGAAGGCCATGGTCGGCGCCCGAGGCGACGCGCACCTGGAGTTCAGCTTCGCGGCCGAGGTGCAGTCCCGCGTCGAGCTCGGGGCGAAGTGGACGGATCCCGACGAAGGCGGCGTGGGCTGGGAGAACGCGAGCGCGATCGAACCCCTCGAGCATGCCGACGCGAGCGGCGACCTTGACGCGAACATGGAGCTCCGCGCGTACGGCAAGGCCGATGCGAAGCTGCTGCTCTACGGGATCGCGGGGCCCGGGTTTGCCGGTCGCGTCGGCGTCGGGGCGGACGTCAAGTTCCCCCGGAGCCCCCTCTGGTACGTGTTCGGCCACGCCCAGGGCGAGGTCAACTTCGCGGTCGACCTCGGCGGCGTGCTGAAGCTGGCCGAGTACTCCGAGGCGCTCCCGGAGGTCCGCCTGGACCTGCTCCAGGCCGCCAACCAGCCGCCGGCCTGCGGCGCTCGCCAGGATCCCATCCCCGTCGCAGTCGACGAGGAGGTGTACCTCGGCCCGCGCTTTGGGGGCATCTTCGATGGCTACTTCGATTGCGCCGATCCCGAGGGCGGCGAGATCGTCGACTACGACGGCTCGGTTGGCGGGGTGCCCCTCGACCTTGCGAAGGCCCGATGGATGACGGAGGGAACGCGGATCGTCGACGTCACCGCGACCGACGAGGACGGCAAGACGACAACGTTCTCGATCACGGTGAACGTGATCAACACCCCGCCGATTCTGTCCCTCGCGACGGCCGCGGGCACGGTGCCGGCCACGGTCCAGTACTTCGTCACGGCCTCCGCGTATGACGTGGAGACGGACGACTTCATCCCGTGCACCTCGATCGACTGGAGCGCGCCCGGCGGGACCCTGACCGAGACGCTGGACAACCGGACGTGCACGGCGATCGTGACCTTCGACACGACTGGTCCGCACTCGGTCACCGCCGTGGCCACCGACGCGGGTGGCAAGACCAGCGAGGAGACCGTGACGGTCAACGTCACCGCGGCGCCCGCCAACCCGGCCCCGGTGATCGACGCGGACTCGTTCCGGGTGGTTGCGGACGAAGGCCCCAAGACCACCTGCGCCCTCGGCCAGGTGGACTGCGAACCCCGGTACAGCTGCCCGTCGGGGTTCTTCTGCGGGGTGCCGTTCGGGGCTGTGCTCCACAACGGCCAGGTGGGCGACTTCCATCCGCCGCTCACGTTCTGGCTCGAGGCGTCGGACCCGAACGGCGATGCGCTCCAGGTCACGTGGTTCTGTTCGGCGGGAGCGACGCAGTACCCCGTGGCGGACAACGGCGACGGGACCTTCAGCTGCAGCCCGTACTCAGCGTCGACGTCGATCCCGATCGTCGTCCGGGCCGAGGCCAGTGACGGGGTCACGATCGTCCGCTCGGAGATCCGCGAGCTGATCATGCTGGACCGCGTGGGTTAGATCCGAGGAGCGCACGCCGTACCGGGAGCGCCCGCTGACGTGGTCGGCGGGCGCTCCACTCGGATCAGGCGCCGGCGAGCCCGGCACTCACCGCGTCGTCGACGGTGCGCTCCCCGAGACGCGCGGCGAGGCCGTCCCTGCCCCAGCGCATCAGGGCCTGGTAGTTGAGGGCGACGATCCTGCTCGAGAACGGGAGCGGGAGGTTCATCCAGGCCTTCGTAGGCCGAACGTCCATCACGAACCCCACGAGGGTCCCGCCGTCCCGCTCCTCGAAGGTCCAGGTACAGGAGCCGGCCATGTCGCCGGAGGTGCGGCCCTCCAGCAGCCGCTGCTGCTCGACGCGGAGGATCTCGAGATCCAGCGTCAGCGTGTACGGCAGGAGGCTTCGCCACTGCTGCCGCAGTCGCATGCCGACGCCGTCATCGTCGCCGGACGCGAGCCGCTCAACAGAGCGGAAGCCGCGCCACCATTCCGGCCACTCGGCCGAACGCAGGAGGGCATCCCAGACGCGGTTGACGGGTGCGTCGAGCTGCCACGATGTGACGAGTGTGTAGTGAGCCATCGGTCGGATCCTCGTGACCTGGGTGCGGCTGGGAGCGCGGCACGGTGGCCGCTACACGGAGAGCGACGGCTTCAGCACCATCAGGAACACCACGGCGATCGAGAGCAGCGTCAGGATCATTCCGTTGCGACGCGTTTGGACCGTCGCCGCCATGAGCCCTGGGGGCGGACCGCCGGCACCGACGGGGCCCTGCGGTGCCGCGGGCGATGCTCCCGCGCCGGGAAAGCCGCCGGTGAGCGCGATCACGCGCAGGACCGTCGGGCGCTGGACGAACCACGAGAAGGCGAGCGCGGCACCGTACAGGACGATCGACAGCAGGAGCCATCGGTACGCGGGCTCGAACAGCGGGATGGCGCGGATCCAGATCAGCGCGATCCCCGTCAGGCCGGTGACCAGGAAGAACGGGAGCACCACGCGCGAGTCGAGGACGTGGGTGACGCGGGTCGCGAAGTTGCCGTGCATCGGCTCGCGCCCGGCCATGCCGCCGATCACGGGAAAGGCGAGGGCAGGTCCCAGGGCGACGATCGCCCCGAGCACATGCAGGAAGAGGACGGGGTAGAACAGTCCGGTCATCTCGGTGACACCGTGTGCGGTTGTCGCCCCGGGGACGCTGGTGGCGTGCCCCGAGCCTCCGACCACGCTTCGTCGGGGTCTACCGTCGTGGAGCGACCCGGGCATGCGACATCCGCCCGAGTCGGATGTCGACGGACGACGATGGCGAGTGCGTCCGGCGCCGTCGCCGTCCGATCACGAAGTCGTCTCGCGACTCGCAACCGCGCCGACCGGTCTCCTAGACTGGCGCGGTGCGCAGCTGCGACCAGTGCGGGACACCGGGCCATCCCTCGCAGGCGCGGTTCTGCATGTCCTGCGGTGCTCCGCTGGGTGAGCCCGAGGCGCCAGAACAGGGACGCAAGACAGTCACGATCCTGTTCACGGATCTCGTCGGCTCCACCGCGCTGGCCGAGCAGCTCGACGCGGAGTCGATCGCGGACCTCATGACCGCGTACTTCGACGCCATGCGCGCGATCGTCGTGCGCCACGACGGGACGATCGGCAAGTTCCTGGGAGACGCGGTCCTCGCCGTGTTCGGCGTGCCTCACCTGCACGAGGACGACGCGCTCCGTGCGGTCCGCGTCGCCACGGAGATGCGTGACGCGGTCGGCGACCTCAACGCGTCGTTCGCAAGCCGCTGGGGCGTCACCATCGCGACCCGGACGGGCGTCAACACCGGCGTCGTCGCGACGGTCGGCATGGTCGCGGAGCACGACTTCATCGCGGGCGACACCGCGAATGTCGCCGCGCGCCTGGAACAGGCCGCCGGTGCCGGCGAGATCCTGATCTCGGGCTCGACGTATCGGCTCGTCCGGCGATCGGTTGACGCGGAGCGCCTGCCGCCCATCGCGCTCAAGGGCAAGGCGGAGCTCGCGGAGGTCCACCGGGTGCTGCGCGTCCGCGCCCCGTCCGAGGAGCCACCCGATGACCGCCGGACGCGGCTCGTCGGCCGGACGAAGGAGCTGGAGACGCTCCAGTGGACGCTCGAGCGGGCGACCGAGGACCGCACCTGCCGGCTCGTCACGGTGCTCGGTGCCGCGGGCGTCGGCAAGTCGCGACTCGTCCTCGAGTTCCTCGAAGCAGCCGGAGCGGACGCAACCGTCCTTCGCGGCCGATGCCTGCCGTACGGGGACGGGACGATGTTCTGGCCCCTCGTCGAGATCGTGAAGGAGGCGGCGGCGATCGCGGATGACGACGAGCCAGCCGACGCACGCGCGAAGCTCGAGGCCCGGCTCGCCGGTGCGCCGGACGCGGGCGCCGTGGCGGACCGTCTCGCCCAGCTCGTCGGCATCGTTCCGGCGGCGGCCGCGGCAGAGGCACCCTCGTTCGCGGTCGCCCGGCTCTTCCGGGAGGTCTCGCGCGATCGACCGGTCGTCGCCGTGATCGAGGACCTCCACTGGGCCGAGCCGACGCTGCTCTCGCTCGTCGAGGAGGTCGCGAGCACCTCGACGGGCGTGCCGCTGGTGATCGTCGCAGTCGCCCGGCCGGAGTTCGCCGACGACAATCCGACATGGGGCGGCGCCACCGACTCGACCACGCTGGAGCTCGGGCCGCTCAGCGAGGCCGAGTGCGAGCGGATGGTATCCCTGCTCCTGGGGCTGTCCGCGGGTCTGCAGGACATCCGCGACCGGATCGCTGATGCGGCGGCCGGGAACCCCCTCTACGCCGAACAGCTGGTGTCCATGCTCATCGACGACGGGGTGCTTGTTCGCACCGCCAGCGGGCTGACGTCGGAGACGGACCTCACCACGCTCGCCGTCCCACCGGGGATCCACGCGCTCCTCTCCGACCGCCTCGAGCGGCTCGATCGAGACGCGCGGGCCGTGATCGGGCCGGCCGCGGTGATGGGCCTCGTGTTCTATCGCGATGCGCTCCACGCCCTGGCGCCGACGCTCCCGGCAGACCGGGTCTCGAGCGTCCTGACGGAGCTTGTCCGCAAGGACCTCGTGCGCCCGTCGCGATCCGACATCGTGGGGCAGGAGGCGTTCGCGTTCCGCCACCAGCTCATCCGGGACGTCGCCTACGAGCGACTCTCGAAGCGTCCGCGGGCCGTGCTGCATGAGCAGTTCGCGGACTGGTTCGAGGCCGCGATGGGGCCGCGCGCGGACGAGTTCGGGGAGATCCTCGGGCACCACCTGGAGCAGGCGTACCGGTACCGCACCGAGCTCGGACAGGCGGACGCGGCGGCGCTGGCCACCGCCAGCCGCGCCGCCACATGGCTGGCACGCGCCGGCTGGCGGTCGTCGGCCCTCGGTGACGCCGCGGCCGGCGTAGCGCTGCGGCGGCGAGCCCTCACCCTCATGCCCGCCGATGCGCCCGGTCGGTCACAGGTGCTGGCGGAGCTCGGCGACGCGCTGCTGTGGCGTGGCTTGTTCGACGAGGCACGCCAGATGCTCGGCGAGGCCGTCGCGTCCACGTCGGACGCCGACGCGCGGCCGAGGGCCCTCGCGCGCCTGTCGCAGCTGCGCCTCGACTTCCAGGTGGACTCGGCTGCGGACTACGGGGCGATCGAACGAGAGGCGCTCGAGGCCGCGCATGCGCTCGAGGCGGCCGGCGACGACTTCGGCGCGGCGCGCGCGTGGCGGGTCGTGTACTGGGCTCGCTGGGGCATGTGCCGGCTCGACGAGATGCGGCCGGCCGCTGAGCGCGCATACGATCACGACCGGCGCAGCCGAGACCCGCACTACCCGCAGGACGACCTGATCGGGGTGCTGGTGTCGCTCGTGTGGGGCCCGACGCCTGCCTCGGTCGCGCTCACCGAGGGCCTCGAGATCCAGGCGTCGCTCCGTGGCCACGCGGGCGCGGAGGCCTTCGCAACGTGCTTCCTCGGCCAGCTGCACGGAATGCTCGGCAAGACGGAATCCGCGCGCGAGATGATCGAGCGCGGCATTGCCACCCGTCGCACCCTCGGCGACCTTCCCGGCGCCGCCATGACCCAGGCGGAGGGCCTCGGGTACTTCTGCTCGATGGTCATCGGCGACTGGGAGCGCGCCCTGCGCGACCTGGAGCAGGGTCACGCCGCCCTGCGTGAGATGCAGGACCGGAACTACCTCGCCGTCACCTGCGGGTGGATCGCCCACGCCCTCCTCGAGCTGGGGCGGACGGACGATGCCATGCGGTTCGTGGACGAGTGCCGGGCGGCCGCGGCCGACGGCTGGGTGGCCGCCCAGGTCCTGTGGCGCGGGGCCGCGGCGCGGATCGCGGTGCGCCGCGGCGACGCCGCCCAGGCCGATCGGCTGGCCCGGGAGGCCGTCGATCTCGCGCTCCGGACCGACCGCGTGGACACCCAGACCGACGCCCTCATGGACCTGGCGGACGTCCTGCGCGTCCTCGGTCGCCCAGCGGAGGCGGCCGATGCCGCGGCGCAGGCGCTGGCACGCTACGAGCGCAAGGAGGTTCTCCCCGCGGCGGCCCGGGCGAGGCTGCTCATCGCCGATCTCCGACGCATCGACGCCGACGGCGACGCCGGCTGATCGGTCGCCCGACCTGCGTCGCGCGACGCCGCGCTGGTCAGACGGCGCGCTCGCCTCCCACCCACACACCAGCGATCCGATCGGCCAGCGTGTCGAAGGCGTACGGGTCGCCGTCCACGAGCACGATGTCGGCGACCTTGCCGGGCTCGATCGTGCCCAAGCTCGTCGTCCACGCCCAGCAGCCGCGCCGCGCTTCGCGTCGTGGCCTCCAGCACAGCCGCCGGCGGCATCCCGAGGCCGGCCATCAGGACCAGCTCGCGCAGGTTCTGCCCGTGCGGGCAGACCCCGGAGTCGGTGCCCATCGCGATCCGCACCCCGGCGTCGATCGCACGCCGCACGGCCTCACGGTGGATCTCGACGACGGCCCGCGCCTTGTCGACCACGCCCGGTGAGAACTGGACACCGGCGTCGGCGGCGTCGAGGACGCCCTGCGGCGCGACGAGCGTCGGCACGAGCCAGGTGCCGTGGCGGAGCATCAGGTCGATCCCCTCGTCGTCGAGGAAGATGCCGTGCTCGATCGACCGAATGCCCGCCCGGATGGCGTTCTTGATCCCGTCCGCCCCCTGCGCGTGGGCCATGACGAACATCCCGGCGGCGGTCGCCTCCTCGACGAGCACCTCGAGCTCGACTGGTCGGTAGTGCGCGTGGCGCGGGTCGTCCCGTGGCGAGAGGACCCCACCCGACGTCGCCACCTTGACCACGTCCGCGCCCATCGCGTGGAGCTCGCGGACCTTGCGTCGGACCGCGTCGGGCCCGTCCGCGATGCCCGACGGCACGCCGGGGTGCTCGGCAAGGATCGGCACGCGGATCCCGGACACCAGCCAGTCGTCGCCGTGGCCCGCCGGTCTGGCTCATCATCGTGAGGCTGATCTGCATCCGGGGACCCGGGATGAGCCCGTCCGCGACCGCCTGCTTGATGCCGAGGTCGGCACCCCCGGCGTCGCGGATCGACGTGATCCCGATCCGGAGTGTGTCCCGCAGGTTGCGCGCTGCCTCGTAGAACGTGTACGAGAACGGCGTGTTCGCCATCCGCCACGCGTCCACGTGGCTGAACACGACGTGGACGTGGGTGTCGAACAGCCCCGGGAGCAGCGTCCTGCCGGCGGCCTCCACGACCTCGTCGCCGTCGAGCCCCACCCCGACGTCCACGACCCGGCCATCCTCGACGACGACGTCGCCCGGGGCCGGTTCGGCACCTGTGCCGTCGAACACGGACCCGCCTCGGAACACCGTTCGCGTCATGCGTCCTCCCACGTCACCACCCGACCCCCGGACTCTGGGCACATCATCGCCGCTTGGGGCGGGTCCGTGGGAGTCAGCCGGCGCGGCGGCGTCGCTCGTGGACGGCGTCGTGGAGCTCGGCCGTGGTGGGTGCTCCTGCGACGGCTCGTCCGGGGGCCAGGACCCCTGTGGCATCCCACGTGGCCTGCCAGCCACCGGCCACCGACGCTGTCGCATCGGCAGCCGGTCCGACCGCCATGGTGGCGTGTGCGTGGGGATGACCGTGGCCGTGTGCGCCGCCGTCGACGGCCCACGGGACGCCGTTCGCGAACACGGACGCGAAGACCTCGACGAGCTCCGGGTCGAACTGGATGCCGGCCTGGCGTCGGAGCTCGGCAACGGCCGCGTCGTGGTCGATCGCCGCCCGGTACGGACGCCCGGCGACCATCGCCTCGTAGGCGTCGACGATGGACACGATCCGGGCGCCGATCGGGATCTCGCCCCCGGCGAGCCCGTGCGGATAGCCGCGCCCGTCATACCACTCGTGGTGGTGGAGCACGATGGTCGCCGCGTCGCGCAAGGCCCCTGCCTGCTCGAGGACGACCTGGCCGATCCTGGGGTGCTCGGTGACGACCCGCCACTCCGCCGCCGCGAGGTCGCCGGGCTTGGCCAGGATCTCCTCCGGGATCGCGAGCTTGCCCAGGTCGTGGAGCAGGCTGGCGGTGCGGATCCGCTCGCGCTCCCCTTCGGGCAGGTCGATCGCGTGCGCAAGGGCGACCGACGCCTCGGCGATCATCGTCGACGGCCTGCCGCCCCACGACGGCCGGCCCGCGAGCGTGGCAAGGAGGGCATCCTGCGCGGCGAACAGCGCGGCGCGGCCGACGTCGAGCGCCCGTGATCGCGCGTCGGCGGCGATCGGCGCCCGTCGGACGGTCCCCTCGTCACCGGTCTCACGGAAGACGTAGACCTGGTTGCGCCCGAGTGCCTTGGCCGAGTAGAGCGCGGCATCGGCGTCCCGGACGAGGGCGTCGAGCTGGAGGACCTCCCCGGAGCCCCCGGCGACGCCGGCGGACAGGGACACGGTGGTGATCTCGCCGTCGGGGAGCCGGATCTCGGTGCCGCTCACCAGCTGTCGCAGCTTCTCGGCGAGTGACGCGGCCGCATCCGCGTCGGTCTCGGGCAGCACGACGAGAAACTCCTCGCCCCCGTACCGCCCGGCCAGGTCGACCGTGCGCACGTTCGCGGCGATCACCTGCGCGACGCGGCGCAGGATCTCGTCGCCGGCGGCGTGCCCGTACGTGTCGTTGGCGCGCTTGAAGTGGTCGAGGTCAACGAGGATCACGGACAGCGGCCGCCGGTAGCGCGCGGCGCGGGCAAGCTCCTCGTCGATGCGCTGCAGCACCGTCTGGCGGTTCGCGATGCCGGTAAGCGGGTCGACCGTCGCCTGGGTCCAGGTGTCGCCCACGCGGGCGGCAAGCTGTGTGAACGCGGCGCGGAGCCGCGCGTCGCGGATGCGCCCGGCGGCCAGCTCGATCTCCGATCTGTCCGAGCCGGCGCGCGCCAGGCGCTCGGCGAGCGCCGCAAGCCGCCGGTTCTGCCGTCCGACGACGAGCGCGGCAAAGCCGGCCGTGCCTGCCAGCGCCCCCACGAGGGCAATGGCAAGCGTCAGTACGTAGGCGGCCGTCAGGGTGTCCAAGGCACCTCGTGCGCTGGCGGTGTCGAGCGCTCCCCAAGTGGTTGCACTCCACCCGTCAGGCTAGGGCCGGGCCCACCGGACGCCATGGGGCGATGGTCCCACGAGCCCGGTGCCCGCCGCGCCCGGTTCCCTCCGGCACCAGCCTGGTCCGTGCCAGGTCATGGCCCGAAAGTACCAATGGGACGCCGGCGCCGCTCGGGCACCGTCCCGCGATCAGCCCGCGAGGACGCGTCCGCGCGCCAGCTCCCTGCCGTCCGCGGCGTCGTCGGTCAGGCGCCAGGCCCAGCCGTCGCCGGCCCCGTCGCCGTCGCGCCAGGCGGCGCCGGTGAGTGTCGTCAGCGGCGCCGCGGGCTGGAGATACTCGAGCCGGATCCGCCGCGGGGTCCGGCGGATCGCCCCCACGGCAGCCCGCCCGGCCCCGATGAGCGCCTCTTCGAGATAGTCGAGGTAGGCGGCATTGTTCACGTGGCCCAGCGGATCCACGTCCTGCGGGCGCACGGGCGTCACGTGGCGGTGCGCCCCGTCCGGCGTCGGCGGCAGCGGCACGCGACCCGGCTCGAACGGACCGGGCGCCACGGGGAGGGCGGCCGGGAACTCGGGCGGGACGCGGCCCGGCATGCCGCGAGCGTCGGTCATGACCCAGTCGGTGTGCCCCCAGAACGCCAGCGTGCCATCCCCCAGGCGCCCCTCCGTGCGCCGCCGGGCCCACACCTTGCGGAAGCCCGTGATCGCGGTGGCGATCGAGAGGGTGTCGCCCATCGACACGGGCACCTCGATGCCCAGCTCCGCCGCCCGCACGACCCAGGCCAGGCCGCGACTGCCGTACCAGTTGCGGTTGAAGCCGAGCTGCTCCGAGTGGATCCACGCGATGTCCTGGGCATACCTGAGCAGGGCAGAGGTCCGCACGACGCTGTCCGGGCCACACTCGTCGAACCGGACCCGGTAGGTCGCGGTGGCTCCATTCCCGAGCTCCGGCGCGATGCTCACGATGGCTTCCTGCCCGCGAGGCGGTCCAGGCCCTCGAGGGCGATGAGCTTGAGCCCCTCGAGCCCCACCGGACCCTTCTCGCGGACGAGCCGCACCTCGCACGAGCGACGGGCGTCGAACACGACCAGGCCCACGAGCAGCCTCCCGCCCTCGTCCGCCGCTCCCCGGCGCGCGTCGTCGAGCTGGTGCAGGACGTCGGCCTTGATCCCTCGCGCGCCCCACTTGCAGTCCCACGCCTCGGGCTGCGCCTCGGCCTCGACGGTGACGTCGTACGGGTGGATCTCGGCCGGCCGGCCGTCGAACAGGATCCGCCGCTCGCGCCGGACGGGTCCGGTCCGCGCGGCGAGGAGTCGCTCGGTCACCGCCTCGACGATCGCCCCGCGGAACTGGCTCCGGGTCTGCTCCCCGCGGTCCGCGACCTCGAGCGACGCCGCGAGGATCGCCTCGGAGCGGTCCCGGGCAGGGTCGCCCGCCACTGGGGCAGTGAGCCCGAACAGCGAGGGGAACATCGCACGCCACGTCGCCGGATCGGTGGACTCGCCGTTCATGACCGCCCGGGCCAGCAGGCGCTGGACGGTCGTGGCCCCGGCCAGGAGCTCGGCCGCCCGGGCCACGAGCGGGTCTGCCTGGATGTGGGCGTAGACGACCGCGCGCCCATCGGGCTTCGCGTCCTGGAACCGCATCAGGTGGCCTCTCCGAGCGCGGCGAGGGCGACCTGGGGCAGCGTCGAGAGCCAGTCGATCGCACGATGCGGATCCGTCACAAGTGCCGCCTCCGCGACCAGCGCGTCGATGGCTCCGGCAACCTCGGCCGCGGCCGGCTCGTCGCCCCGGACGGACGCCACCGCCATGAGGCGGGCCCGCCACACCGTGCCGAGATCCGTGACGTACTGCCACTCGCCGTCCACCGGCTCAGCCACGGCGGCGAGGGCCTCGAACCCCTCGAGTGATCGGGCGATGCAGTCAGCGACGGAGGACATGCCACGCAGGGTAGTGCAGGCGCCGAGACGGGGGGCGGCCGCTCACGCGCGGCTGCTGCCGTGACCGGGGAACTGGCGTCAGGCAGACTCGGTCGCGGTCAGGCCCCTGGCCCGGTGGACGGCGCTCGCCGTCGCGTCGAGATGCGCCTGGGCGTCGCGATCAAGCCGCAGGAGCGTGCGGCGACCCTGCTCGTCCCAGCGGGTCGAGTAGGTGCGCAGCGCCGTGCGGCGGATCTCGAACGCGAACGACCGTTCGCCCGCCCGCTCGAGGCGTGCGACCGTCTCCAGCACGGCGCGGTAGAGCGTCGGGAGCTCCTCCGCCGGGGTCTGGTCGTCCATGCTCCGCAGCGTGCCGGGCACGCCGCCGGAGGGGAATGGGCGGGTCGTCCCGACGACGCGCGCCATGAGTCCGGGGGCGTGGTGCACCGGCGCAACGCCGGGACGGCGCCGGCCCCAACCCGCGTCCGTTGCCCTGTCAGTCGCCGCGGTGCGACCCGCTCTCGATCCGGAAGCCGGGGCCGAGGCCGCGGGCCGGTTCCCAGCGCGTGAGCACGCGGTCCACGAACCCGGCGGGCGGTCCCTCACGGAGCCGTTCGAGGAGTGCGTCCAGGGCATCACGCGGGCCCTCCGCGACCACGCGGACACTGCCGTCCATCTCGTTGGCCACAAACCCGTCGAGCTCGAGCCAGGACGCCTCTCGAAGCGCGAACACGCGGTACCCCACGCCCTGCACGCGACCGCGGACGTGGGCGTCCAGCCGCTGCCGCGACGGTTCGGCGGTGTCGCCGGGCGGGCCGCCGCTCATGCGACGCTGGGCCGGCGCGGCCAGCGCACGAGGAGCACGTCCAGGACGAGCTCCGGGCTCACGTTCGCGTCGAGCAGCTCCGACGCGCGCGCCAGCCGGTCGAGCGCCTCCGCGGCCGCACCCTCGGGGAGGTCGCTCGCCGCGGCATCCAGCTCCTCCATCAGCGCGACATCGCGCACGGATCGAGTGCCGCCGACCTGGGCAAGCGCGAGGTCACGGGCGACGCCACGCCACGCGTCGAGAAGCAGCGCGAGCGCCCGACGGCGCTCGACGGCCGACGTCTTCGCGGCAGGCTCGCCCTCGGCATCGGCCGCGTCGGCGGCGGGGTCAGCCGTCTTGACCTCCGGCGCGGATGCCGGGGCCACGCCCTTCCCGCGCGATCGCCGCCGTGGCTCGACCGCCGGGCCACCCGCCGAGGCCGGCGCAAGGAGCGACGCCAGCGTCGCAGCGCGTGCGAGGAGATCACGTGCGGCCAGCAGTCGCGTCGCGCGACCCTGGGCGAGGAGGTCAAGCAGGGTGCGCGTGAGCTCGTTTCGGATCGCCTCCGAGCCTGGAGCCGTCGCGTACGCGACAGCCAGCCCCGACCTGCCGCCGGAGAGACGCGCCAGGCGGGCGGCCGTGGGTGGATCGGCGAGCTCGCGGGACGCCAGGAGCAGCTCCACGTCGCGTGCGCCCACCGTGCCCAGCCGCACGCGCGCGCAACGGGAGCGGACGGTCGGCAGGAGCCGCTCCTCGTCGTCGGCGCACAGGATGAGGGTGGTGCCCGAGGGTGGCTCCTCGAGCGTCTTGAGCAGCGCCGACTGGGCATCGTCGTTCATCCGGTGGGCCTCACCGATGATCGCGACGCGAGCGACCCCCTCAACGGGCAGGAGCGAGAGCTCCGTCACGAGGTCACGGACGCCGCGCTTGCCGTCCTTGCCGCCGATGCCGACCTGTCCGCCCGGTCCCTCGGGCTCGAGCTGGTGGAGGTCAGGGTGGTTGCCGTGCGCAACCTGCCGACAGGCGCGGCAGGTGCGGCACGGACGGGCCCCGCCCACGGCTCCCGTGCACAGGAGCGCAGCAGCGAGATCCAGGGCAAGCGAGCGCTTGCCCACCGACGCCGGGCCGGTCAGGAGCACGGCGTGCGGGACGTGCGCCGTGGCCACCATCGCGTGGACAGCCGCGACTGCGGCCGGCTGGCCGACGGTCAGGAAGCCGTCCACGCGTGGGTCTCCGGTGTCGGGAGGTCAGCCCTCGGGAGCCGCGGCGGGCTTGCGCGTCGTCCGGCGCTTCGGAGCCGCGGGGGCCTCCTCGGCGACGGCCTCGGCGGGCGCGTCCGCGGTCGGTGCGTCGGCGGTGGCCGATGCGGCGGGCTTGCGCGTCGTCCGGCGCTTCGGGGCCGCGGGGGCCTCCTCGGCGACGGCCTCGGCGGGCGCGTCCGCGGCGGTGGCCGATGCGGCGGGCTTGCGCGTCGTCCGGCGCTTCGGGGCCGCGGGGGCCTCCTCGGCGACGGCCTCGGCGGGCGCGTCCGCGGCGGTGGCCGATGCGGCGGGCTTGCGCGTCGTCCGGCGCTTCGGGGCCGCGGGGGCCTCCTCGGCGACGGCCTCGGCGGGCGCGTCCGCGGCGGTGGCCGATGCGGCGGGCTTGCGCGTCGTCCGGCGCTTCGGGGTCGCGGGGGCCTCCTCGGCGACGGCCTCGGCGGGCGACGTCGATCGACGGCCGGCCGGGGCCGACTTCGCCATCTGGGCCAGCAGGAGCTCCTCGAGCTCCGGCGGAACCTCGCTCCACGGCTCGGTGCTGGAGCCCGAGGGACGCGGAGCACGATCGAATCGCTCAGCGGGCCTGTCCTGGCGCGGGCCGCGCGACGGCTGCCCGCCACCTCGGTTGCCGCCACCCGATCGGCTGCCGCCGCCGCCACCGCCGCTGCCGCCGGGGCCGCGGGTCTCGCCGTAGCGGTTGATGCCGCTGCCGCCACCCGAGCGGCCGCCGCCGTAGCGCTCACGCTCGATCGCCGCGGCGTAGGCCGCGTTCCGGCCGCCTCGGCCACCGCCGCTGCGGCCACCGCCGCCGCGATTGCCCTGGCCGCGGCGCTCCGCGAGCAGGTACTCCGGGATCTCCGGCTCGTCGAGGTCCTCCTCGTCGTCCGGGAGCGGCGCGAGGCCGCTCGCGGCGGGCCGCGCAGGGCCGCCAAGCTGCTGGTCCCAGACCGAGCCGAACGGCGTCGAGCGAGGCGCGCGCGGCTTGGCGAGCGCCTCGAGATCATCGAACGGCGTCGCGTACTCGCCCGACGACGTGCGCGCGGCACGGCCCCGGTCCGACCGGCCGGAGGCCGCCGTGGCGGCGACCGGCGCCTCCTCGGCGTCAGCCTCCGCGGCCTCTGCGGCCTCGGCGGCCTCATCGGCCTCGGCATCGGCATCGGCATCGCTGGCGGCCTCAATGGCCTCAACGAGCTCGCCCTCCACCGCGGCCATGCCCCCTTCGGCGACCTCGGCGGCGGTCAGCTCATCGCGCCGGCCACGGCCGCGACCGCGTCCACCGCGGCGACGGCGGCGGCG
The DNA here is from genome assembly GCA_963715245.1 of uncultured Chloroflexia bacterium. Lineage (GTDB taxonomy): Bacteria > Chloroflexota > Limnocylindria > Limnocylindrales > CSP1-4 > CAIXZV01. The sequence goes on along the minus strand of CAVQRM010000002.1, from coordinate 317,937 downwards.
ACGGGCCTCGCCATCGCCCTCCACGTCCGCTGCCTCACCCTCGAGGACGGTGCCGACCTCGAGCGCTTCGGGCTCCTCCGTGTCCTCGATCGACGCAACGGCCCGGGACAGCTTCTCGCCCGGCAGGGCGACCAGGCCCGCCCCGCCCATCGGAGCGGCCGGGACCTCGCTGCGCCCGCGAGCGCTGCGCGCCGCGACCGGCGCCTCCTCCCGCTCGTACCGGCCACCGCGCCCGCGTCCCCGGCCGCGTCCCCGGCCGGTGCCCTCGGACTGCTTCTCCGGGACCTCGGTCATCGACAGGTCCTCGTCGTCGCCCGCGACGCGACGCCCGGACCGCGTGGACCCCTTGTCCACCTTCGCGATGTGCGTGATGTCGGTGAACAGGTCGGCCGCCTCGATGAGGTCCGACGACGTGTTGCCGCGGAAGCTGACGACCTCCACGCGGACGCCCATCTCCTGGACGGCGCGGATCGCCGAGGCGAAGTCGCCGTCGCCCGACACGATCACGGCGACGTCGAGGTTGCGCGCGGTCTTCATCAGGTCCACGACGAGCTCGATGTCGAGGTTCGCCTTGACCTTGCCGTCGCCGTACTTGCGGATGTCCTTGCTCACGACCTTGTACTGGTTGCGCGCGAGGAACTGGTGGAAGTTGCGCTGGTTCTCGTTGTCCGGGTCCAGCCCGGTGTAGGCGTACGCACGGACAAAATCGCGTCCGGCGGTGGCCGACTTCAGCAGCGTGACGTAATCGATGTCCACGCCGGCCGCCTTGGCCGCGTAGAAGATGTTCGCCACGTCCACGAAGACGGCGACATTCTTGCCCACGATGACTCCTATTCAGGTTCGAGCCCGGGCCTCATTCGCCCGAGGCCGGGGCGCTAGGGGCGGCGTGCTGTTGAGCCGGCCGCCGAAACGGGGCGCCGGAGGGTGACTCCGGCAGTGGCGAACCCGGCGCGCTCGAGGCGGGCGAGGTCCGCGGGATCGGAGGGCTCTGCAGCCTCGACCGTTGAGCAACCCTTGTTGCTCGCCGAGCGCAGCAGCTCCTCCAGGAGGGCATCCGTCACGCGATCCGCATCGTGGTCCGGGGCGACGACCAGGAGGTCGACCGTGCCCACGTAGCCGCCGGCAATGACCGACGGACGCAGCACGAGCAGCGCCCCGCCCACGAGCTCCCGTCGCGCCTCGGCGACGAGCACGCTCGCGTGCGGCAGGTAGACACACTGACGAAGCAGATCGGCGGCGTCGAGCGAGCCGCGGCCGGATCCCGTGATCGCCGTCCGGCCGATGGCGGCCAGGCGGTCGATGTCGGTGATTCGAGCTGGGCGGACCAGGTACTCCACGCCGAACGTGCACCTCGTGCAGCGATGCGGCCCGACGGTGCGAGGGCCCGCCAATCACGACAGTGGTCGGTCGGACGGCCCCGCGCCTGGCCGCGGATCAGGTGCCCGGGAGGCGAGCGACTCGAGGCTCGAACAGCCATCCCAAGGCGAAAGGCGACGGAAGCGGATGCACAACCTTGCATCCACCGCGCTAGTGTCTATGATACGGCATCGCTCCGCCGCGTCTCGCAGCGGGGCGAATTGGGTCCCTCGCCCCGCGTATCCGTCACCGCCGCAGCCGAGGATGTACCTCGTGCCACCAGGGACGATGCGCGGTTCCGGAGCTTCGGATGCTACCGGGATCGGCGAGGGGAATTGGAGGAGGAGTTCATGAAGTTCGCACGAGTAGGTGCGGCGATTGCCGCCGCCGCCATCGTGGTCACCGCGTGCGGTGGCTCCGACAGCGGGGCCGGCAAGGACCTGAAGGTCGGCATCTCGCTGCCGCTGTCGGGCTCGTCGCTGGCCTCGGCCGGTCCGGCGGAGAAGGGCGCGCAGCTCGCGATCAAGGAGTTCGTGCTCGAGGGCTACACGGTCGCTGCCGACGTCAAGGACCACGCGGTCAACGGCGTCCACGACCCGCAGCAGGGTGCCAAGGACATGACGGCGTTCGCGGCCGACCCGGCCGTCGTCGCGGTCATCGGGCCGTTCAACTCGTCCGTGGCACAGGTCCAGATCCCCGTCTCCAACGAGGCCGGGCTGTTCCAGTGCTCGCCGGCGAACACCGCACCCGGGCCTCACCAAGGGTGACGCGGGCAAGGAGCTCCGCGCGAAGAACCCGGACAAGATCAACTACGTCCGCGTCGCCACGACCGACGACATCCAGGGCCCGGCCGTCGCGCAGTTCGCGTTCAACGAGCTCGGCCTCAAGACCGTCGCGATCATCGACGACACCGAGACCTACGGCAAGGGCATCGCCGATGCCTTCGAGACCGAGTGGAAGTCGCTCGGCGGCACGGTCACCGGCCGCGAGGGCGCCCCGAAGGGCACCACGGACTACACCGCGATCCTGACCAAGTTCAAGGAGTCGTCGCCCGAGGCCGTGTTCTACGGCGGCGTCACCTCCACCGGTGGCGGGCTCGTGCGCAAGCAGATGCCGCAGGTCGGCCTCGGCGAGCTCCCGTACCTCGCCGGCGACGGCATCCAGGACGGCCTCGGGAGCACCGACGGCTCGTTCATCAACATCGCGGCCGAGGCCGCAGCGAACAGCTTCAGCTCGGTTGCCGCGATCAGCGACTTCCCGGGCAAGGCCGAGTTCGCCGAGAAGTACCAGGCCGAGTTCGGTGAGGCGCCGGGCGCCTACTCCGCATCCGGCTACGCCTGCGCCCAGGTCGTCCTCCAGGCGATCCGCGACGCAGCTGCCAAGGGCGACGTCACCCGCGAGGCCGTCCGGGCCGAGGGTGTCGACACCTCCAAGTCCTTCAACACGGTCGTGGGCCCCGTCAGCTTCGACGAGGTCGGCGACACCAGCCAGAAGATCATCTCCCTGTTCAAGGCCGACCTCACGGCGGCCGACGGCGCGGGCGACTGGGTCTTCAGCAGCCAGGTCAACTACGGCGAGTAGTCGCCGCACCCGGACCTGAACGAGAGCCGGGGGGCCGCACGGCACCCCGGCTCTTTCTCTCCCAGAGGAGGCGAATTCCCAGTGGAGACCCGCGCATGACCGCAATCCAGGCGACGAGCGACTCCGGAAGCGCTCGCTCCGGCGTGGGCCTCGGGCCGCTCCTCCGGATCCTCATCCCTGCCGCCATCGTGGCCGCTGCCTTCGTCTACATGGGCCCCGAGCAGTTCGTCAACGCGCTCACGCGCGGTGCGATCTACGCCCTCGTCGCGCTTGGCTACACGATGGTCTACGGCATCATCGAGCTCATCAACTTCGCGCACGGCGACATGTTCATGGTCGGCGCGTTCGTCAGCCTCAGCTTCCTGACGTTCCTGGGCTTCACGGGTGCGATCACCGACATCGCCCTGCTCGCCCTCGTCCTCACGGTGACGTTCATCTTCACGATGGGCATGATGGGCATCGTCGGCGTCATCATCGAGCGCTTCGCCTACAAGCCGCTCCGCCGGGCCCCCAGACTCGCCCCGCTCATCACCGCGATCGGTGTGTCGTTCATCCTCCAGAACCTCGTCCAGCTCGTCTACGGGCCGTTCCAGACGAACTCGCCGAAGATCTTCCCGGACTCCTGGGTCATCACGATCGGCGACGCGACGATCCCCGTGCTGAGCATCTTCATCATCACGGTTGCCGTCGGCCTGATGATCGCGCTGCAGCTGTTCATCGGCCGCACGCGCCTCGGCCGCTCGATGCGCGCCACCTCTGCCGATCGGGATGCGGCCGCCCTGATGGGCGTGAACATCAACCGCACGATCGCCATCACGTTCCTCATCGGCGCGGCGCTCGCGGGCGCCGCCGGCGTGGTCAACGGCCTGCAGTACGGTGTGGCGCGCTTCGACGACGGCTTCCAGGCGGGCCTCAAGGCGTTCACCGCGGCCGTCCTCGGCGGGATCGGCAACACGGTCGGCGCGGCCCTTGGCGGCTTCATCATCGGCTTCATCGAGGTGATCGCAGTCGTCGCCGGCTACGGCCGGTGGGGGCCTGCCATCGTCTTCGGCGTGCTGGTGATCGTGCTCGTGTTCCGGCCGTCCGGCCTGCTCGGCCAGCAGCTCGGGGAGCGGGCATGAGCGTCGTGTCCGATCTCCCCGCCAAGGGATCGGGACCCTCCGTGGCGGGTCCTCGCGCACGCCTCCGGGAGGCGAGCTCTCGGCACCGATCGTGGACGATCCTCGTCGGGATGGTGATCGTGGCCGCGGCCCTGCCGCTCCTGGCCTCCATCCCCCCGTTCACGCTCGCCCAGCCGACCAACGCCTGGATCGACGGGTTCACCAACGCGGGCGTGTTCGTCATGCTCGCGCTCGGCCTCAACATCGTGGTCGGCGTCGCCGGGCTCCTGGACCTCGGCTATGCGGCCTTCTTCGCGATCGGCGCCTACACGTATGCGTACGTGGCATCGCCGTTCGGCAACAGCATCCTCGGGGTCGACATCCTGGGGGCGCTCGGCGGGCCCCAGGACGCCGGGATCATCTTCTGGCCGATGCTGCTGGTGGGCGCCGGCGTCGCCGCGCTGTTCGGCATCCTGCTCGGTGCCCCGACCCTGCGCCTGCGCGGTGACTACCTCGCCATCGTCACGCTCGGCTTCGGCGAGATCGTGCCGATCGTGTTCCTCAACTCCGATGCCCTCACGCAGGGCACGAACGGCATCGGCGGCCTGTCCCGCCCGGCGCTGCCGATCATCGGCGGCTTCTCGGGCATCAACCCGTGGCCCTACTACATCACGATGGTCGTCCTGGTCACGATCATCATGATGTTCTGCTACCGGCTCGTTGAGAGCCGGATCGGTCGGGCGTGGGAAGCGATCCGCGAGGACGAGCTCGCGGCCGCCGCCAACGGCATCAACACCGTCGTCGCCAAGCTCATGGCCTTCGCGCTCGGCGCGTCGACGGCAGGGATCGCCGGCGTGTTCAACGCCTCGAAGCTCGTCACCGTCAGCCCCGACCAGTTCGGGTTCGTGGTCTCGTTCACGATCCTCGCGATGGTCGTCCTCGGCGGCATGGGCAACTTCTGGGGCGTCGCCGTCGGCGCGTTCGTGATCTACACGATCAACAACGTGCTGCTGAAGGTCCTCAACCAGTTCTTCGACAATGTCGCGGTGCCGATCCTGTCGGACATCGACTTCATCCAGCTCCAGTTCCTGCTCTACGGCCTCGCGCTCGTGATCATGATGCTCGTGCGACCCGAGGGCCTGTTCCCGAACAGCCGGCGGAGGCGTGAGCTGCACACCGAGGTGACGGAGCCGGATCAGGATGAGCTGACGACGGCCGAGGCCACCACCGAGGAGGGCCAGCGATGAGCAGCGACGTCCTGCAGAACCCGCCGATCCTCGTGGCCAACAAGGTCACGCGCCGGTTCGGCGGCCTCGTCGCGGTCAACGCCGTCGACTTCACGATCCCCGAGCGCTCGATCGTGAGCCTCATCGGGCCGAACGGTGCGGGGAAGACGACGTTCTTCAACGTCCTGCTCGGCGTCATCGACCCGACCAGCGGCGAGGTGGAGTTCCAGGGCCGCCGGATGATCGCGCGGCCGGAGCGGATCGCCTTCGAGTCGCTCGTCTGGGTCCTCCCATCGCTCATCGTCGCCATCCTCGGTGGGCTGCTCGCAGCGGCGGGCATCCTCGAGGGGCGCCTGCTGGCGGTCGTCGGGTTCATCGCCCTCATGCTGCTGGTGGCAACCCTGCTGCTGTCGATCATCCGGCCGATCTGGTACTCGAAGCAGCTCGAGCGCTTCGGCATCTTCCGCAGTGCCCGGCCCAACGACATGGTCGTGGCGGGCGTCGGGCGGACGTTCCAGAACATCCGCCTGTTCCAGAACATGACGGCGGTCGAGAACATCCTCGTGGGCCAGCACACGACCGTGAAGGGCAACCTCATGACCGCGCTGTTCAACACGCGCACCAACAAGTCCGAGGAGCACCGCGTCGAGCGGCGTGCCGAGGAGCTGCTCGCCCTCGTGGGCCTGCGCGGGAAGGGGAACGAGACGGCGCGCAACCTGCCATACGGCGACCAGCGCCGCCTCGAGATCGCCCGCGCCCTCGCGGCCAACCCCCGCCTCCTCCTGCTGGACGAGCCGGCGGCCGGGATGAACCCGAAGGAGACGCAGGACCTCGTGGCGCTGATCTCCAAGCTGCGCACCGACCTCGGGCTCACGATCCTCCTCATCGAGCACGACATGAAGCTCGTCATGGGGATCAGCGACCGGATCACCGTCCTCGACCACGGAGACAAGATCTCCGAGGGAACACCCGAGGAGGTCCGCAAGGACCCGAAGGTGATCGAGGCCTACCTGGGAGCGCCGGCAGCATGACGACTGAGCTCGCACCGGCGCCGGCGTCCACGGACGTCGTCCTCCGGCTCCATGACGTCCACACGTACTACGGCGCGATCCACGCGCTCCGCGGCCTCAACGTCGAGGTCCGTCGCGGCGAGATCGTGACCCTGATCGGCGCCAACGGCGCCGGCAAGACCACGACCCTGCGCACGATCAGCGGGCTGCTCCATGCCCGGACGGGGACGGTGGAGCTCGACGGCGCGGACATCTCCAAGGTCCTGGCGCACGATCTCGTGACGCGCGGGATCGGGCATGCCCCGGAGGGACGGCGGATCTTCTCGCGCCTCACGGTCTACGAGAACCTGCTGATGGGCGGGTTCACCCGAACGAAGGCCGAGAACGAGGAGCAGGTCGAGCACGTCTACGAGCTGTTCCCGCGCCTCAAGGAGCGCCACGAGCAGAAGGGCGGCACGCTGTCGGGTGGCGAGCAGCAGATGCTCGCGATCGGGCGGGCGCTGATGACCCGCCCGAACGTGCTCCTCCTCGACGAGCCGTCGCTCGGCCTGGCACCGATCCTCGTGCAGCAGATCTTCAAGATCATCCGCGAGATCAACGAGCGGGGGATGACGATCCTGCTCGTGGAGCAGAACGCCCTCCAGGCGCTCTCGATCGCCAATCGCGGCTACGTGCTCCAGAACGGCGAGGTGGTGCTCACCGGCTCGTCGGGCGAGCTGATGGTCAACGAGATGGTCCGCAAGGCGTATCTCGGCGAGGACTGATCGGGGCACCGTGGGCCGCAGCGGCCGATGACGGCCCCCGAGGGCCCGCAGCGTCCAGCCCCCGCCCCGCAGCCGCCGCGCGGCCCCCAGGGAGGGGGGCGACCCGGTGACGGCCCGACACCGGGCGACGACGCGCCCGAGCTGCTCGCGCCGCGCGAGCAGCGACGGGTCGAGGAGTCCGTCAGGACCGTCGGCCAGGCGGGCCGCGGTCCGGCCGTGGTCGGCGCGCTCGTGGTAGGCGCGTTCCTCCTTGGCCTCATCCGGCCGTGGGACCTCCTCGGGCCGTCCGCGACCGACGTGGCGCGGCCGGCAGGGCCGACGGCAGCGGCGGCGGCGCAGGGCGCCAGCGCCGCCACCGGGAATGCCCTCACCGCGCCCGACGGGACGGCAGGGCGCGGGCAGACGGCCCCGCCTGCACCAAGCAGGGCGCTCACGTGTGCCCTGCCGACGCAGTGGCGGTCGGCCTCGATCGAGGACTGGAATGGTCGGCCGGCGCGAGTCTGGAAGGCGGTGGCGGTGGTCACCGCAACGGGCCCGGGCGATCCCGCGATCGAGTTCGAGCCGATCGTCGCCGCGACGGTCACGGCGATCGGCTGGTGCGCTCCCGTCGATGGGCCCGAGCGGCCGCCGCAGACACTGGCGATGGCGCTCTACCGGATCCGGGATGGTGTCCCGGTCCCTGTCGGCTACGACCGGCTCGAGCCGTCGGAATCGGACGTGCTGGGTGAGCTCTGGGTGCCGAAGCCCCGCGGGGTCGGCAATCGCCCGACCTGGCCGATGGGCCGCTACGTCATCGAGCTGCGGAGCCCGAGCGGCACGTACGCCCGGTACCTGGGCCTGGAGCTCTCGGATCGGGTGGTTCGCGCCACGCCGGCGCCATCGAACGACGTGCCGTCGCCGTCGGTCGCGGAATTGCCGTCGCCCTGACGCGAGCCGGGGCGGGACCGCGCGTCAGCGGCGCTGCGGCTCCTGGGAGATCTCGAAGGCTGCGCGCGCCATCATGATCGAGCCCACGGCGGCGATCCACCAGCCGTACGCCCGGTCCGGGAGCAGCCCCTCGGGAGCCTCGATGATGCCCGGGATCCAGAGGCCCACGCCCAGGAGCGCGGCGATCGCGAACAACCCGTACACGAGCCCCCGATCGACCCCCAGGGGACGCTCCGGCGCGGCATACGGGAGGACGACCAGGGCAAGGGTCGCGAGCGCCGCGACGAAGGCAATGATCCCGGTCCCGTCAAACGCGCGGTAGACCTGCTGCGGCAAACCGCCGTCGCCGCCCAGCACGTACCACGGCAGGACGCATCCGACGATCGTGACGAGCGCGCCGACAACCGCCAGGCGGCGGCCATTGCCGAGTGGGCGACGGTGCATGGTCATGGGCTATTCGGGGCCGCTGTAGACCTCGGGACGCAGCACGCCCACGAAGCGCAGGTTGCGATAGCGCTCGCTGTAGTCAAGGCCGTAGCCGACCACGAACTGGTCGGGGATCTCGAAGCCCACGTAGTCGACGGGGATATCGACGAGTCGCCGGGCCGGCTTGTCCAGCAGGGTGCAGATCCGGAGCGACGCGGGGTTCTTGCCCCGCAGGTACCGGACGAGGTAGTTCAGGGTGAGCCCGGTGTCGATGATGTCCTCGACCAGGAGCACGTCCTCGTCCGCGATGCTCGCGGACAGGTCCTTGATGATCCGGACGAGACCGGACGACTCCGTCGCGGTCCCGCCGTAGGAGCTGACCTCCATGAGGTCGATGCGCAGGGGCAGCGAGATCTGGCGCATGAGGTCCGCCATGAACGGCAGCGAGCCCTTGAGGACGCTGACGAGCGTCAGGTTGCGGCCCGCGTAGTCCTCGCTGATGCGCCGGCCCAGCTCGGCGGTCTTGGCGGCGATGTCCGCCTCGCTCAGCAGCACCTCGCCGATGTCGTTCTCAAGGTCTGCGATATGGCTCATGGTCGGGTCGGCGGTGCCTCCGGGTGGGGCTGGCGGGTTTCACGGCGATGATCGCGCGTCCGGCGTCATCGCGCACGTCAGGCGGGTCTCGTCCCGTGGTCGGGCACGCCGGACGCGAGCGACGGATCGGCGGAGGCTGTCGGCGCTGCGCCCCGGCGGCGGCGGCGGCCACGACGGCGGCCACGGGGTTCGGTCACCCTGACCGAGGCCGTGAGCGCGGGGTCGATCCCGGGATCGACCAGCTCGTCCATCGCGTCGGCGTCGGCCGCGCTCACCGCTCCGGCGGACAGCGGCACCGGGCCGAGCACCACCGTCTCGTCGAGCCGCGGCGGCGTGGACTGGCCGGTGCTGCCGGTGAGCTCACCCACGAGCGCGAGGCGGCCGAACTTGAGCAGGAGCATCCGGAAGTCCCGCGCGTAGAACAGCTTGATCCGGATTCCGGGGTAGAGCTCCCGGAGCCGGCGGAGCTTGCGGTTCTTCTTGCGGACGAGCTTCTGCTTGAGCGTCGTCAGCTCGACATAGAGCTCGAGATCGGGCAGGTAGAAGTCCGGCGAGAAGCTCTCGACGACGTCTCCATCGAGGTTCCAGCCGATCGGGAACGTGTCCGGCTCGTAGGCCCAGCGGACGTCGTAGAAGTCGAGGATCCGGGCGAGCTCCGCCTCGCTCGCGTGCGCGAACGCCGGCTGGGCGGCCGCGGAGCCGCTCACGCGCGCGATCTCCCGTCGGCGGCATCGGGATCGTCGAGCAACGCGCGCAGGTCGCCCGTCCAGCCCGCCAGGAAGCGGTGCATCGCGAACACGTCAGTCCTCGCTCACCGGCGGGCGGGATGCCACGCGCGCGGCGGCAGCCGGGTCCAGCTCCGGGTGGTCCGCGGTGTCCAGCACGGGATCCGCGTCGACGGCATTGGCGGCGAGCACCAGGCCCATCGTGCGCGAGCCGCAGGCGAGGCAGTCGAGCTCGACGAACGCGAAGTCGCCACGATCGGCGAGGACGGCGATCCGGTCGACGGGGATGGCTGCTCCACACGAGGTGCAGCCGGCCCCGGTGAGGCGCGCCCGGAGTCCGCGATGGTCCATCGCTCCCCAGTCTACCGAAGCATCCAACACACCGGGCGTGGAAGGACACGGCCGGGGCGGATACTCCCATGGGGTATCATCGAACGATGGGTGAGACCACGCACGGCCACGACCACGACAGCTTCCGGCACAGCTACAGCAAGGACAAGGCGCAGCTCGTCCGGCGCCTGAGCCGCATCGAAGGCCAGGTGCGCGGGATCGCGCGGATGATCGAGCGCGAGGAGTACTGCGTCGACATCCTCCAGCAGACCGCGGCGCTGCGAGCGGCGGTCGACGCCGTCTCGATCCTCGTCCTCGAGGACCACGTCCAGGGCTGCGTGCGCACGGCCGCGGAGCGCGGCGAGGCCGACCGGTACGTGGACGAGGTCCTCGACGTCGTCCGTCGCACGCTCGGCCGCCCGGTCCGCGGCACCAAGTCCGCCGGCTGACGCCAGGCTGCCGGCCGGGGGCTGCGGCGTGCGTCGTGGACACCCGGCGGCGGTTATCCACAGTGTCGGGGCCGAACGGTCGCGATTCGTGGACAACAGGCCTTGACGCTGGCGATCGGGCGAGCCTAACGTCCGCACTCCGCCGAACGCGCGTGCGCATCGGGTAGCGACGTCCGCGAGGGGTCACGGGGAGACCCGGGCCGGAACCGAACGGATGCCGCCAGACCGGGCCGACGCCGCTGCGCAGGCGCACGATCACGCCGGGAGCGGCTCCCGGACGGCCTAGTGCAGCCACAGGAGGGCGCCCTGGACCGCCCGAGAGTTCCGCTCCCGACGCGCGTTCAGGACCTCCCGCCGCTCCCCGCGGCCTACGGCGACGTCCTCGACGAGGGCCTCGCCTCCCTCTCGATCGACCTGCCCCCGGATGCGCGCGCCGTGATCGACGACCACGTCCGCCTCCTGCTCGCCTGGACGGAAGCGATCAACCTCACGGCCATCCGGGACCCGGCCGAGGTCGCCCGGCTCCATGTGCTCGACAGCCTCGCCGCCCTGCCCGTCCTGGGCGCACGCCGCATCGTCCGTCTGCTCGACCTCGGGTCCGGCGGCGGGTTCCCGGGGATCCCCCTCGCGGCCGCGCTCGGCTCGGACAGGACGCTGCTCGTGGACTCCGTTGCGAAGAAGGTCCGGTTCCTGCGGACGGTGATCGAGGCGACCGGCCTCGAGCGTCGCGTCGCGGCCGAGGTGGACCGCGCCGAGGCCATCGCGCGCGACCCGCGGGACCGCGAGGCGTGGCCGGCCGTCACGGCACGCGCGGTCACGAGCCTGGCCGAGCTCGTGGAGCTGGCCCTGCCGCTCGTGGCCCCCGGAGGCGTGCTCGTCGCCTGGAAGGGCGCGTCGCTGGACACCGAGCTCGACGCGGCCGGTGGCGCGCTGCGAGCCCTCCGCGCGGGACGCGTCGAGGTGGTCGAGAGCCCGCTCGCCGGGCTGGCGGACCACCGGCTCGTGGTCGTCGAGCGGGGCGGGCCGATCGACGTCCGCTACCCGCGCGATCCCGCAGAGCGCCGCCGGCGACCGCTGTGACGACGGCCACTCGCCGGCGGACCGTCGGGCGAGGCTCCTCGCTGGTCTCCGGCCGCGCTACCCTGCGCGAGTGCGAGTCGCCGTGCTGTCCGATATCCACGCAAACCTCGCGGCCCTGGACGCCGTGCTCGCCGCCGTCCCGTCCGTGGACGAGGTCTGGCAGCTGGGTGACGTCGTCGGCTACGGCCCGGCCCCGGACGAGGTTGTCGCGCGACTGCGCGACATCGGTGCCCGTGGCGTCCGCGGCAACCACGACGCGGCCGCCACGGGCGGGCTGGAGATCGAGAGCTTCAACGTCGATGCGCGCCGGGCGATGGAGTGGACCCGGGCCACGATCGGAGCCGAGACGCGGACATGGCTTGCCGCGCTCCCGGAGCGGCTCGAGCGCGAGGGGTTCACGCTCGTCCATGGTTCCCCGCGCGATCCGATCTGGGAGTACGTGACATCCACGCCCGTCGCCCGGGCGGGGATTGCCGCGATGCAGACCGACTTCGGCCTCCACGGGCACACGCACGTGCCGATCGCGTACCTCGAGGACGACGGGCACCTCGAGACGATGAGCCCCGGTTCCGGCTCGCGGATCTCGTTCCTCGGTCGCCGCGCGCTGCTCAACCCGGGCAGCGTCGGCCAACCGCGCGACGGGATCCCCACCGCGTCCTGGATGGTCCTCGACACGGACGCCCACAGTGCGACCTGGCATCGCACGGCCTACGACGTGGGGTCGGTCCAGGCGGCGATGGAGGGGGTCGGCCTGCCCGGCCGCCTCGTCGCCCGCCTGGCCTACGGACTCTGACATGGGCGATGTGAGCGGCGGCCGCCGGCCGATCTCCGGCCGCAAGCCCGGGGACAAGCGCGTCCGCGTCGAGCGCCATCACTCCCCGTACTTCCGCTACACGGGTCCCGGCCAGCTCACCGCGAAGGCCGCCGCCAACGTCCCCATGACGACGACCGGGCGAGCCGTCCAGCGGACCAAGGGCTTCCTGCTCGGCCGGCCGCTCGCCAACGAGGAGGAGATCGGAGAGCGCCTGCCCAAGCGGAAGGCCCTCGCGATCTTCAGCTCCGACGCGATCTCGTCGTCCGCCTATGCCACCGAGGAGATCATCCTCGCGTTCCTGCTCGCGGGTGTCGGCGGCGCGGCGTTCTTCCTCTCGATCGAGGTCAGCATCGCGATCGCGATCCTGCTCGGCATCGTCGCGTTCAGCTACCGCCAGGTCTGCTACGCCTACCCGAACGGTGGCGGCTCGTACTCGGTCTCGAAGGCGAACCTCGGCCGGCTCGCGTCGCTGGTCGCCGCGGCCGCGCTGATGATCGACTACGTCCTCACGGTTGCCGTGTCCACGTCGTCGGCGGTGGAGCAGATCGCGTCGGCGGTCCCGCAGCTCGATCCGTTCCGCGTGGAGATGGCGATCGTCGCGATCGGGCTCATCACGCTCGGCAACCTGCGCGGCCTGCGCGAGGCCGGCAACATCTTCGCGATCCCGACGTACCTGTTCCTCGGGTCCGCGTTCCTGATGATCGCGCTGGGCGTGGTGCGGATCGTGTTCATGGGCGACACCGGTCCCGAGCCGACGGCCGAGGTCATCCGGGCGACCCGGGAGACGGCCGAGACCGTCGGGATCCTGATCCTGCTGCGGGCGTTCGCCTCGGGCGCCGTCGCCCTCACCGGCACCGAGGCGATCGCGACGGGCGTCCCAGCCTTCCAGCCCCCGGAGTCCCGCAACGCCGCCCGAACCCTGATGACCATGGCGGTCATCCTTGCGACCCTGTTCATCGGGATCACGTTCCTCGCGGCCAACTTCCACATCCTGCCGATCGAGGAGCCGAAGCAGACGGTCATCTCGCAGATCGCCCGCCACGTCTACGGTGAGACGATCGCGTTCTACCTGTTCCAGGCGTTCACGGCACTGCTGCTGTTCCTCGCGGCGAACACGAGCTACAACGCGTTCCCGCGCCTCGCCGCGGTCCTCGCCGAGGACGGGTTCATCCCCCGCCAGTTCGCGTTCCGTGGCGACCGGCTTGCCTACTCCACGGGGATCCTGCTGCTCGGGCTCGTCGCGGCCCTGGTGGTCATCCTCGGCGGCGCCTCGACGCATGCGCTGATCCCGCTGTACGCCGTCGGCGTGTTCATCGACTTCACAATCGCCCAGTCGGGCATGGTCCGGCACTGGCTGGCGACCCGCGAGCCCGGCTGGCACACGAGGCTGACGATCAACGCCGTCGGGGCGACGCTGACCGGCATCATCGCGCTCGTCGTCACCTCGGTGAAGTTCGTCGACGGCGCATGGTTCGTGATCGTGCTGATCCCGACGCTCGTGGCCGCGATGCTGTTCATCCGGCGCCAGTACGACGGGCAGGCGGTGGAGCTGCACGTCCGGGATGACCTCGTGTTCGAACGGCCGCACCGCGAGCAACGCGTGGTCATCCCCGTGAACGGAATCAACCGCTCGGTCGTCCAGGCGGTGATGTTCGGCAAGTCGCTCGCGAGCGACCCCTCCTTGCTCCAGGCCGTCTTCGTCACGACCGATCTCGTGGAGGCGGACGCGCTCCGCGCGCGCTGGGACCGCCAGCTTCCGGGCGTCCCGCTGGTCGTCGTGGAGTCCCCGTATCGCGCGCTCGTCGGGCCCGTCGTGACGTACCTGGAGGTCCTCGACCTCGCCTGGCCGCCGGACAAGGAGCCGCCGACGACGATCGTCGTCCTCCCCGAGTACGTCGCCAGGCACTGGTGGGACCGCCTGCTCTACAACCAGGCCGCGAAGCGCCTGAAGGCCGCCCTCGTCGGGCGGGAGCACACGGTGATCGCCGACGTGCCCTACCGGCGCAGCGAGCACCGCGAGCTCCGCCCGCCAGCCGCCTGACATCCCGCCCCGCCCGCGCCGCGCCGCGCCGCACCGCGGCGCCGGTGCCCGCCGTCCGCGACCGCCGCCCGGGGCGGTGGTATCGTGACCCGGCGCGATGACCCGTCCGGGACGACCTCGATCGAGCGTCCGGGGTCATCGAGAACGCGGAGGCTCCAGAGCCCGTGGCCGACTTGTCGGCACCCCAGTTCCGGCGCGCCGTCGTGGCGCTCTCCGGTGGCCGGACGGACCGGTCGATCGTTGCCCTTGCCGCCGAGCTGGCGCGGCCCTCGAAGGCCGATCTCGTCGGCGTCCACGTCGTGGAGATCGACTGGACGCTGCCGCTCGACGCCGACGTCGCCGGCCGCTCCGAGGACGCGCAGCGGGTCCTGGACATCGCCGAGGCCACGGCCGAGGCGGGTCGCTACCAGCTCGAGACGGTCCTGCTCCAGGCCCGCGACGTCGGGGCGGCGATCGTCGACGAGGCGACCGAGCGGGAGGCCGATCTCATCATCTGCGGTCTCCCGTTCCGGCGCCGGTTCGGTGGCGACTTCGCCATCGGCCGCACCATCCCCTACGTGTTGAGAAACGCCCCGTGCGCGGTGTGGGTCGTGCGCGAGGCGATGCCCGAGGAGCAAGCATGAAAGCCGTCATCGTCGGCTGCGGGCGCGTGGGCGCCGGCCTCGCCGACGAGCTGGACCGCGCCGGCTGGCAGGTCCTCATCCTGGATCTTCGATCGTCGGCCTTCGACCGGCTGCCGTCCACGTTCGGCGGGACCGCCCTGCGAGGCGACGGCACGGACGAGGACATCCTGCGGCGGGCAGGTGCGGAGAGCGCGGACCTGTTCCTCGCCCTGACCGAGGGCGACAACCGCAACGTCATGGCCGCACAGCTGGGCGTCGAGGCCCTCGGCGCCAAGAGCACCGTGGCCAAGATCAACGACCCCGTCCGGGCGGAGGCGTACGCGCACTTGGGCATCGCGACCCTGTGCCGGACGAACCTCATGACCGCTGCGGTGCTGGGGCACATGGGCCAGGCCGTCTCGAGCCACCCCGGGATCTACGCACCCGACAAGCCGCACTCGCATGTGGACGATGATCCGCAAAACGACGACACCCCGGCGCTGGAGGTCTGAGATGTTCGTGCTGGTGGTGGGTGGCGGCAAGGTCGGCTACTACCTGACCAAGGAGCTCATCGAGTCGGGGCACGAGGTGGCCCTGATGGAGAAGGACCGCGGCCGCGCCGACCAGATCGCCGACGAGATTGGATCGGTGGTCATCGGGCAGGACGGGTGCGAGGGCAAGTACCTGCACGAGGCCGGTGCGAACCGCGCGGACATCGTGGCCGCGGTCACGGGCGACGACGAGGACAACCTCGTCATCTGCCAGATGGCGAAGCACCACTTCGACGTCCCGCGGACGATCGCGCGTGTCAACAACCCGAAGAACGAGCGGCTGTTCCGGCACCTCGGCGTGGACGAGATCATCAGCCCGACGCGGATGATCCTGGGCTCGATCGAGCAGGACATCCCCGTCCACGAGCTGCTCCATCTCGCGGCGCTCGGCGTGGGTGAGCTCGAGATCATCGAGGCGCACCTGCAGCCCGGTTCGCCCGCGATCGGCAAGGTCGCCCTCGATCTCTCTGTCCCGCAGGGGTGCTCGCTGTTCGGCGTGATCCGGTCGGGGGTCCCGACGCCGCTCCGCGCCGACACGGTGCTCGCCGACGGCGACAAGGTGATCGCGATCGGTCGCCCCGACTGCGAGGCCCAGCTGCGCGAGCAGCTGATCGGGAGCCCGTCCGAACTCTGATCCTGGGTCCGTTCAGCGGCGCCGGATGCGCGCCAGCCAGGCGTGCACCGTGCCCGCCGGCAGGTTGGTCTCGAGGACCTCCGCCTCGATCGACTCGACGCGCCAGCCCTCTGCCGCCCGGAAGGCCAGGCGCAGGTCGCGGCGGGTGACGCGCGCGGGTCCGTAGCCGAACGGATTGCGGTCGCTCCATGCGATCACGACCGCCCGTCCACGCGGCCGGATGACCGTGGCGAGCGCCGTCGCGTAGCGGCGCCGATCGTCGGGCTGGAGCACGTGGAACAGGCCGACGTCGAGCCCGCAGTCGAACGGCGCACCGAGCCCCGGTCCGAGCCGTCCCAGGTCGAGCGCGTCGCCGGGGTGGAAGGTCGCGAGGCCCGCCACGCCGAGCTCGAGCGCGCGAGCGCGGGCTCGGTCGACCGCTGCGCCCGCAAGATCCACGCCCGTGACCCGGTGACCGCGACCGGCGAGCAGGAGCGCGTGCGTCCCGGTGCCGCAGCCGACGTCGAGGACGGCTCCGGTGAGCTCGCCACGCTTGAGCAGTCGCAGCACGGCGGGTTGCGGCCTGCCGGTCTCCCAGCTGGGCGTCCCCTCGTACGCGACGTCGAAGGCGGTGCGCCCGGCTCGCGGCGTCGCGCCCTGGTCCGATGCCATCGCCGCCGAGTCTAGATGCTCGCGGGCCAGGACCCGGGATGGCGCAGACGCCCCGCCGACGCGTGCGGCGTGTCGAGCCCGGGTGTACGCAGGCCGGATCGACCGATGCTGGGATGGTTTCTGCCCACTTCATGGCATGTATCTTGACAACGGTATTGTCAAGGTTCTACCCTCTCAACTGCCCGGCGATCGGACGACCCGCATCGTCGGCGATCAACTCTGGCGCCGGTGGGCCACGGCCCCCGGCAGACATGCAGTCGGCGGCCCGGAGCCGCCCCATCAGCAGTCCGGCGGGAGACACCGCCGGGAACACAGCAGGAGGCTGACCGATGACGCTCGTGCGTCGCCCGTCGCCCTTCAGCGAGCTCGTGACGCTTCGCCAGGCGATGGACCGCCTGTTCGACGACACCGTCTTCCGGCCGCTGACGGCCTACCCGGGAAGCGGGGACTTCTCCCGCCTGCCCCTCGACGTCCGGACCACCCCGGACGCGCTCCTCGTCGAGGCTGCGCTGCCGGGCATCAAGCCCGAGGACGTCGACATCACCGTCGAGAACGGCACCCTGACCATCCGCGCCGAGGACCGCACCGAGCGGACCGAGGAGGAGGGCGGCTGGGTCGTCCGCGAGATCGGCCACGGGAGCGTGATGCGCACCGTGACGCTGCCGACGGGCCTCGAGGCCGACAAGGCCGAGGCCACCTTCGAGCACGGCGTGCTCAAGCTCCGCATTCCCAAGGCCGAGCAGGTCAAGCCCCGCCAGATCCGGATCCAGCCGGTGACGGGCGGCGAGGCGAGGGCCGTCGAGTCCGGCTCCACCGGGGCCGAGCCCGGCCACCCGGCCGAGGGCTGACCATGGCGGCGGCGCGCCGGCCGGACCGGGACCCCACCAGGCCGGTCTACGTCATCAGCGTGGCCGCGACGCTCGTCTCCGCCCACCCGAGGACGTTGCGGATCTACGAGGACGAGGGTCTGGTCTGCCCGGCGCGCACGCCGACCAACATCCGGCTCTACTCCGAAGAGGACATCCGGCGGATCCTGTGGATCCGTCACCTGACCCGGGACCGCGGCGTCAACCTCGCCGGGGTCCGCACCCTGTTCGAGCTCGAGGAGCGCCTCGGCAAGCGGATCCTCGAAGCCCTCTACGACGAAGGGACTCGTGACCAGGCGGCCGCCGAGGCCGCAGGTCGAACGCCACGAAGCGCCGCCACCGGCTCCGCGGGAGCCGGTGCGGACGACGGTTCGGAGGCAACGTGATCGCATCCCCAATCCGCCTGACACCCACCCGCCGAACCGTATCGCCGGCCATGACACCGGCACCCAAGGAGATCCCCTGATGGCCAAGCGACCGTCGAACCCGGCGCCCGAGCCCGAGCCCGCCGCCGACACCGTGCGCGAGCTGCCGCTCGTCGCGCTCCGGGAGACGGTCATCTTCCCGGAGATGATCGTCCCGCTCCAGGTCGGGCGCGAGAAGAGCGTGGCTGCCCTCAACGCGGCCATCGAGTCGAGCGGACCGATCGCGCTCGTCACCCAGCGCCAGGCCGAGCAGGAGGACATCGGCGATCCGTCCGAGCTCTACGAGATCGGCACGATCGCCAAGATCGCCCAGGTCGTGCAGCTCCAGGACGGCACCGTCCGGGCGATCGTCCAGGGCCAGACGCGGATCCGGGTCCACGGCTTCGCGCACACGGCGCCGTACCTGTCCGCCCGCGTCGAGGAGATCCCGGACGAGACGCCCGAGGGCGTCGAGATCCAGGCGCTCATCCGCAGTGTCCAGGCCCAGATCGAGCAGTACGTCGCCAACGGCGCGCCGGTCCCGCCGGAGGCCGCCGTCGCCGCCCGCAACATCACCGAGCCCGGCCTCCTCGCGGACATGGTGGCGTACAGCCCCGACATGTCCACCGAGCAGCGCCAGGAGCTGCTCGAGACCATCGACGTCGAGGAGCGGCTCAAGCTGGTCAGCAACTTCCTCGCCCGCCAGATCGAGATCCTCGAGCTCAAGGGGAAGATCCAGAGCGAGGTCAAGTCCGAGATGGACAAGACCCAGCGGGAGTACATCCTCCGCGAGCAGCTCAAGGCGATCCAGCGCGAGCTCGGCGAGGACGACCCGCAGCAGGCCGAGATCAACGAGCTCCGCGAGAAGGTCGAATCCGCCGGCATGCCGGATGAGGTCCGGGCCCGGGCGATCAAGGAGATCGACCGGATGAGCCGGATCCCGTCCGCCTCGCCGGAGGTCGGCGTCATCCGGACGTACGTCGACTGGCTCGTGAGCCTGCCCTGGAACGTGTCCACCGACGACCGGCTCGACATCAAGGAGGCGGCGGTCATCCTCGACGAGGACCACTACGGCCTCGAAAAGGTCAAGGAGCGCATCCTCGAGTACCTCGCGGTGCGCAGCCTCGCGGACACGATCCGCAGCCCGATCCTGCTGTTCGTCGGCCCTCCCGGCGTGGGCAAGACGAGCCTCGGCAAGTCGATCGCGAGGGCGATGGGCCGCAAGTTCACCCGGATGAGCCTCGGCGGCATCCACGACGAGGCGGAGATCCGCGGCCACCGGCGCACGTACATCGGCGCGCTCCCCGGCCGGATCATCCAGAGCATCAAGACCGGCGGCACGAACAACCCCGTGTTCATGCTCGACGAGGTCGACAAGATCGGCATGGACTTCCGCGGCGACCCGTCGTCCGCGCTGCTCGAGGTCCTCGACCCGGAGCAGAACTTCAGCTTCCAGGACAACTACCTCGAGGTGCCGTTCGACCTCCGCAAGGTGCTGTTCATCGCGACCGCGAACCTCCTCGACCCGATCCCGGCGCCGCTGCGCGACCGGATGGAGGTCATCCAGCTGCCGGGCTACACCCAGCAGGAGAAGGTCCAGATCGCGCGCCGGTTCCTGGTCCCCAAGCAGATGGAGAACCACGGCCTGACCGCCAAGCACGTGGAGATCGGCGACGAGGTGCTCACGGCGCTCGTCCAGGCCTACACCCACGAGGCCGGCGTCCGGAACCTCGAGCGCGAGCTCGCGAACATCATGCGCAAGGTCGCCCGCTCCGTGGCCGAGGGCCGCAAGCGGCGGACCGTCGTCGACCTCAAGAAGCTCACCACGTTCCTCGGGCCGCCGCGGTTCGAGTACGGCGAGCTCGAGGCGGAGGACCAGACCGGCTCCGCCACGGGCCTCGTCGTGACCGAGGTGGGCGGCGACGTCGTCGCCGTCGAGGTCACGAAGATGGAGGGCAAGGAGGACTTCATCCTCACCGGGCAGCTGGGCGACGTGATGCGCGAGTCCGCCCGCGCGGCGCTGTCCTGGATCCGCTCCAACGCATCGTCGCTTGGCATCGAGCGCGAGGTGTTCGAGAAGCACACCCTGCACATCCACGTCCCCGCCGGCGCGACGCCCAAGGACGGACCGTCCGCAGGCGTGACCATGGCGACCGCGATGGTCTCGGCGCTCACCGGGATCCCCGTCCGCAAGGACGTGGCGATGACCGGCGAGATCACGCTCCGCGGCCGGGTGCTGCCGATCGGCGGGCTCAAGTCGAAGATCCTCGCCGCGCACCTGTCGGGCGCGGGGATGGTCATCCTTCCCAGGAAGAACGAGAAGGACCTCCGGGACATCCCCGAGGAGGTCCGCAAGCAGATCAAGCTCGTCCTCGCGGACAACATGGAGCAGGTGCTCGAGGCGGCGCTCCGCCGCCGCCCGAAGGCGCTCAAGGCCGTGCCCCCGACGATCGTCGAGGGAGGCGATGACATCCCCAAGCCAGAGCCCGCGACGCGTGTCCGCCGGAGCACCTTCCCGCCGGACCAGCCGCAGGTCGTGGTCCAGGGCCGCCAGGAGTAGCCCCACACCCGGTGGTGCCGCGCCTGCGACGGCCGGCGCCACGGGAGGGGGAGGGCGCGATGGAGTATCGCGACTACTACCAGATCCTGGGCGTCCCTCGCTCGGCCACGCAGGCCGAGATCAAGAAGGCGTTCCGGAAGCTCGCGCGCGAGCATCACCCGGATCGCAACCCCGGCGACACGACCGCCGAGCGGCGGTTCAAGGACCTCAACGAGGCGAACGCGGTCCTGTCTGACCCGGAGAAGCGCAAGCAGTACGACCTGCTCGGATCGAACTGGGACCAGTTCCAGCGCACGGGCGGCGGCCGGGGGGGCGCGGATCCGTTCGGGCCGGGCGGCCCGTTCGCCGGGTTCGGCGGGGCGGGCGGGCCGGGCGCGGCAGGCCAGCAGGGCGGCACGCGGTACGAGTTCCGGACCAGCGGCGGGGAGGCCGGCTTCTCGGACTTCTTCCGCATGTTCTTCTCGGGCGCGGCGGCCGGGGCCTCCGCGACCGGACGCCGCGACGCTGCCGCGGAGCGGATGGCCCGGCGCACCGGCGGGCCGGGCCCGAGCTTCGACGACATCCTCGGCGAGATGGGCCTCGGCGGCATGGGTGCCACCGCCGGGCGCGGCACGCCAGCCAGCGGCGGGTCGAAGGCGAGATCGTCGGCGCTTGAGGCGCCGGCCGAGCTGACGCTCGAGGAGGCGTATCACGGGACCCAGCGGCGGCTCGAGGTCGAGGGCAAGCGCTACGAGGTCCAGATCCCGCGCGGCGTCGACACCGGCTCCCGCGTCAAGCTCAGCGGCAGGGGTCCCAACGGCCAGGACATCGTGGTGACGATCCGGATCGCGCCACACGCCGTGTACCAGCGGCGGGGCGCGGACCTCGAGCGCGAGCTGCCGATCACCTTGCGCGAGGCGCTGCTCGGCGCCGAGGTGCCGGTCACGACCCTCAAGGGCCGGATCCTGCTCACCGTCCCGGCAGGGACACAGGGCGGGAAGACATTCCGGCTGTCGGGCCAGGGCATGCCGAAGATGAAGGACGGCGGTGCCGGCGACCTCTACGTGAGGGTCCGGGTGGTGCTGCCGCCGAAGCTCGACGAGCGGCAGACCGAGGCCGCCGGCGCCTTCCTCGACCTCGTCGACCAGCCCGACCCACGAACGACCAGCTGACCCGCAGACCGATCACCGAACGAGAACCGACCCATGCAGCTTGACCGCTTCACCGAGAAGGCCCAGGAGGCCATCGTCACCGCCCAGCAGCTCGCCGAGCGGATGCAGAGTCCCGTGCTGGACGCCGAGCATCTGCTCGCGGCGCTGGCGAGCCCGACGACGGGATCCCCGCCGAGACGCTCCGGCGCCTGGGCGTGGACGTCCCCGCCTTCCGGGACGAGCTCGCGGGCATCCTCGCTCGCCGGGCACGCATCCAGGGCGGCTCGCTCACGCTCGACCCGCGCGCGAAGCGGGTGATCGAGCACGCCCAGGAGGAGGCGCGCCGGCTGGGTGACGAGTACACCTCCACGGAGCACCTGCTGCTCGGGATCGCCGAGGCGGGAGGCGAGGGCCAGCAGCTCCTCGAGCGACATGGGGCCGGACGGGAGGCGATCCTCGGGGCGCTCCAGGCGGTCCGGGGCGGCCAGCGGGTGACCAACCCCAACCCCGAGGGCACCTACCAGGCCCTCGAGAAGTACGGGCGTGACCTTACCGCCGAGGCACGTGCGGGCAGGCTCGACCCGGTCATCGGCCGCGACGAGGAGATCCGCCGCATGATCCAGGTCCTCAGCCGCCGCACCAAGAACAACCCGGTGCTCATCGGCGAGCCCGGCGTCGGCAAGACCGCGATCGTCGAGGGCCTCGCCCAGCGGATCGTCCGCGGCGACGTCCCCGAGACCCTCAAGGACAAGCGGGTCATCTCGCTCGACCTCGGCGCGATCATCGCCGGCTCCAAGTTCCGCGGCGAGTTCGAGGAGCGGCTCAAGGCCGTGCTCAAGGAGATCAAGGACTCCGAGGGCCGGGTCATCCTGTTCATCGACGAGCTGCACACGGTCGTCGGCGCCGGCGCGGCCGAGGGCGCGATGGACGCCTCCAACCTGCTCAAGCCGATGCTCGCGCGCGGCGAGCTCCACACCATCGGCGCCACGACGCTCGACGAGTACCGCAAGCACATCGAGAAGGACGCGGCGCTCGAGCGGCGCTTCCAGCCGGTGGTCGTGGACCAGCCGACGGTCGAGGAGACGATCTCGATCCTGCGCGGCCTGCGCGAGCGGTACGAGGTCCACCACGGCGTCCGGATCACGGACTCCGCGCTGGTGGCGGCGGCCACGCTCTCCAACCGGTACATCACCGAGCGCTTCCTGCCCGACAAGGCGATCGACCTCGTCGACGAGGCGGCGAGCCGGCTGCGCATGGAGATCGACTCGATGCCGATCGAGCTGGACGAGCTCGAGCGCCGCCGGATCCAGCTGGAGATCGAGCGCGAGGCGCTGCGCAAGGAGGCTGACGACGCGTCCAAGGCGCGGCTCGAGGCCCTCGAGAAGGAGCTCGCGGACGTGTCCGAGGAGGCCGGCGCGATGAAGCAGCGCTGGGAGGCGGAGAAGACCGCCATCTCCGCGCTCCGGGAGACGAAGTCCGAGATCGAGCAGCTCGCCGTGCGCGTCGAGCAGGCCGAGCGCGAGGCCGACTACGGCACCGCCGCGGAGCTCAAGTACGGGCGCGCCCGCGAGCTCGCCGACCAGATGACGCGCGAGGAGGCGGCGATCGCCGCGCTCCAGGGTCCGGGGGCGCTGCTCAAGGAGGAGGTGTCGGCCGACGACATCGCCGACATCGTCGCGGCCTGGACCGGGATCCCGGTCACGCGCCTGATCGAGGGCGAGCTCGAGAAGCTCGTCCACATGGAGGAGCGGCTCCACGACCGGGTCGTCGGCCAGGACGAGGCGATCGCCGCCGTGTCCGACGCCGTCCGCCGCGCGCGGGCGGGCCTCAAGGACCCGCGGCGTCCCATCGGGTCGTTCCTGTTCCTCGGGCCCACGGGCGTCGGCAAGACGGAGCTCGCCCGGGCGCTCGCCCAGTTCCTGTTCGACGACGAGCACGCGATGGTCCGCATCGACATGAGCGAGTACATGGAGAAGTTCGCCGTGTCGCGGCTCGTCGGGGCACCTCCCGGATACGTCGGCTACGAGGAGGGCGGCCAGCTGACCGAGGCCGTGCGGCGGCGGCCGTACCAGGTGATCCTGCTCGACGAGATCGAGAAGGCCCACCCGGACGTGTTCAACGTGCTGCTCCAGGTGCTCGACGACGGACGGCTGACGGACAGCCAGGGCCGCACGGTCGACTTCAAGAACACCGTCGTGATCATGACCTCGAACATCGGCTCGCAGCAGATCCAGGGCTACACGGGCCGGCCCGGCGGCGAGGACTACGAGTCCATGAAACGCCAGGTCATGGACCAGCTGCGCGGCGCATTCCGGCCGGAGTTCCTCAACCGGGTCGACGAGGTCATCGTGTTCCACGCCCTGACCGACGCCGACCTCGTCCGGATCGTCGATCTCCTGGTCGCCGACCTGCAGGACCGGATCGCCGCCACCGACCTCGCCCTGGACCTCACTCCGGCGGCGCGCCAGCTGATCGTGCGCGAGGGGACGGACCCGGCGTTCGGGGCCCGGCCGCTCAAGCGGACGATCCAGCGACTCGTGGAGAACCCGTTCGCACGGGCGCTGCTTGCCGGGACCTTCAGGCCGGGGGACGTGGTGACCGCCGACGCGGATCCCGTGTCGGGGACGCTCGTGTTCGCCACGGACTCGGAGACCGTGGTCGCCGAGGCGACCGACCGCCGCGACGCCCGGACCCGATCCGGCGATCAGGAGACGGCCGCCGCGGGTGCCCGCTCGAAGCTGTTCGACGTCCCATCGCTCGACGACCCGAAGGACGCGAACGGCGGCGAGCTGGTGAACTGAGCGGATGACGCCCGCGCCGCGCCCGTCCTGATGCGCTTCGAGGATGCCGTCCGCCTGCTCGAGCCGCTCCCCGACGAGCTTCCCGAGGGTCCTCCCGCGCTGATCCCCGTCTTCGCGGACAGCGGATCGCCGCGGCCCAGGCCCACCTGGGACGTCGCGGAGTCGCCTGCGCGGCCCGCGGCCGTGCTCGTCCTCGTCTTCCCCGACGATGCGGGCGACGCGCGCCTCGTGTTGACCGAACGCGCGGACCGGGGCGGCCATCACAGCGGCGAGGTGTCGTTCCCGGGTGGACGGGCGGAGCCGGAGGACGAGGACCTCGTGGCGACCGCGCTGCGCGAGGCGGCCGAGGAGGTCAGCCTGGATCCGGGCCAGGCGGAGGTCCGTGTCGTCGGGATGCTGCCGATGCAGTGGATCCCCGTCAGCAACTTCACCGTGACCCCGGTCGTCGCGATCGCCCGGCGCCGCCCCGACCTCGTGCCCCAGCCATCGGAGGTCGCCGCGATCCTCGAGGCACCGCTCGCCGCGTTCCTGCCGGACGGCGACCTGCGAATGGTGGAGCGCGAGATCCGCGGCTGGCAGCTCCGGTACGCGGCCTACCCGATCGAGGGGCTCAACGTCTGGGGCATGACCGCCCGGGTCCTCGGCGGGCTCGGAGCGTGGCTCGCCCGCGAGGATGCTTGACGCTCGCTCACGACTCGGCAGGCACCCGATCGCCCGTCGTCACAAGGGTTCCTTCTCATCCCCGCCCGCCGGCCGGGTCGCCGGGCGGGGCGCGAGCCGTCCGTCACCCTTTGCCACCGGACCCGGCTTCACCGCGAGGGCACTCCCGACGACGATGCCGGCGTCGAGCGCCGGTGGCGGCTCGGTGAGCTCGACGACGATCGCGCGCATCGGCGCCCCGTCGGTCCACGCCCCGTGGAGGATGTCCGGTGGCCAGACGGCGGCCTCACCGGCCTGGATGCGCGTCCGCTCATCCCCGACGCCGACCCAGCCCCCGCCCTCGATCACGAGGAAGTACGTCCAGTTCGGATTCGTATGGGGCGTGATCCGTGCGCGGCGCTCGAAGGCGAGCTCGGAGATGACGCCCGTGGGGCCCGTCTGGATCACCTGGCCCGTGATGCCGGTCGTGCCGGGCGGTCCGTCCGGACGCCGGTGCCCGACCCCGAACCGCCTGACGTCGATCGGCACGGGGACTCCGGCTATCGGCGGCGGCGCCGTCGGCGGGAGGACTTGGCCTTGATCGTCGACTCGGGGTGCGTGAACCGGTCGCGCGAGTAGTACCGCTGCTTCGCCAGCTGCCGCTCGTACGCCCGGAAGTACGGCGGGAACCGCACGAAGCGGATCCAGACCATCATGCCGAGACCGACCGCGAGGGTCGAGAACACGAGGATCCAGTCGAAGTTGAACACGAAGTAGACGAGCATCAGCCCGAACACGACGACCCCGGTCCACAGCAGCCACTCGTACATCTGGAGGTAGATGGAGTGGCGGTGCAGCTGGCGGGTCCTGACGTTGTAGAAGATCACGATGGCGACGAGGGCACCGAGCGACGCGATCGTCAGGGGGAGGTAGAGATCCGGGAACGAGTCCTGGTTGAAGGGCTCGAACAGGTACTCCCAGGGCCAGAGCTGCACGCGTGTCGTCTCCGAAGCGACGGGACCCGGCGGTCCACGAGGTGGGCGGTCCGAGTATGCCACGGGGCCACGCTATACTCGCCGCCTGATCGACCCCCGCCCGAGCGGTCCGGGATGCGTCCCTGCCGGTCGTGAACGGAGCGCCGACATACCGCCCGTTGGAGGAACCGCGCAGGTGCGTGCGCTGCTCTCGGTCGCCAACCGCGACGGGATCTCCGGATTCGCGCGCGAGCTCCAGCAGCTCGGCATCGAGCTGTACGCGACGGACGGCACCCGTGAGCACCTGGCAGCGGACGGCATCGAGGCCGCGTCCGTCTCGGACCTGACCGCGGTGCCGCCGCTCGTGGGCGGCCAGGTGCGGACCTTCCATCCGGCGATCTACGCGGGGATCCTCGCCCGCCGCGATGTCCCGGGCCAGCTCGAGCAGCTCGCCGAGCACGGCATCGGCCTGATCGACCTCGTCGTTGTCAACGTCAAGTCGTTCGCCCCGGAGGTCGGGCGCGGGCACATCGGCATCGACGAGGCGATCGAGATGATCGACATCGCCGGCGCGGCGCTCCTCGGCGCGGCGGCGCGCAACGCCGCGGGCGTCGCGGCGGTCTGCGGGCCCGATCACTACCCGGCCGTGCTCGACGAGCTCAAGTCCCTCGGCCAGGTGTCGGCGGACACCCGGTACCGCCTCGCCGCCGATGCGTTCAGCACCGTGGCCGCGTACCACGCGGAGATCGCCGCGTACCTCAACCAGATCTCGAACACCGTCTACCCGCAGCGACTCGCGCTCGTGCTCGAGAAGGTCGCGGACCTGCCCTACGGCGAGAACCCCCACCAGCGGGCCGCCTTCTACCGCGAGACGACGCACCGGACCGGCAGCCTCGCCGACGCCGCGCAGCTCGCCGGCGCCCCGCCGACGTTCAACAACCTGCTCGACCTCGACGCCGCCTACCGGATCGCGGCGGACTACACGGCGCCGACGGTCGTGATCACGAAGCACACGGA
The DNA here is from genome assembly GCA_963715245.1 of uncultured Chloroflexia bacterium. Taxonomy (GTDB): domain Bacteria; phylum Chloroflexota; class Limnocylindria; order Limnocylindrales; family CSP1-4; genus CAIXZV01. The sequence continues at coordinate 290,685 of CAVQRM010000002.1, read as the reverse complement.
CCCGGTCGGCATCGCGTCGGCCGAGGAGCTCGTCGAGGCGTACAGGCGCGCGCTCGACACGGACGCCGTGTCGTCATTCGGCGGCATCGTTGGCGTCAACCGCGAGCTCGACGGCGCGACCGCACGGGAGATCGCCGCCAACTCCTATGAGGCGGTCATCGCACCCGGGTTCTCGCAGGCGGCGCTCGGGATCCTGCGCAACAAGGCGGGCCTCGAGCTGCTCTCCGTCCCCCCGAGCCCGACCGATGGGATGCGCGACTACGGCATTGCCAACCTCGACTTCAAGCGTGTCGGCGGTGGCCTGCTCCTCGAGGCGATCGACGCGCTGGAGATCGATCGGAGCCAGCTCCAGGTCGTGACCCGACGGCACCCGACGCTGGGCGAGCTCACGGACCTGCTGTTCGCGTGGCGGGCGGTCCGGCATGTGCGGTCAAACGCGATCGTGCTTGCCCGGAACGGGGCCACCGTGGGGATCGGCGCCGCGCAGGCGTCGCGCAACACGTCGGTCGACATCGCGCTCCGGCGAGCCGGGGCCCGGGCAAAGCTCGCCGTGATGGCATCGGACGCGTACTTCCCGTTCCCGGACGGCATCCAGGTCGCGGCAAATGCGGGCGTCACCGCGATCATCCAGCCAGGCGGCTCGATCCGCGACGAGATGGCCATCGAGGTCGCCGACCGGCATCATCTGGCCATGGTGTTCACCGGCGTCCGCCACTTCCGCCACTGACGCCGCACCGGCCGGCCTCGTCCCGAGGCCCGCCACCACTCGCCGCCCCCCACGGATCGAGCACGCGGAGGACGCCATGGAGCAGTTGCTGGCGCTGGAGATGGTCCGGGTCACGGAGGCCGCGGCGATCGCGTCGGCGCGCTTCATGGGCCGCGGCGAGCGCGACGAGGCCGACCACGCCGCCACCGAGGCGATGCGCCGGGCGATGGACGAGACGGACATCGCCGGGACGATCGTCATCGGCGAAGGGGAGCGGGACGACGCCCCGATGCTCTACATCGGGGAGAAGGTCGGTCGCCACGACGGTTCGTTCGACGACGCCGAGCACGTGGACATCGCGGTCGACCCGCTCGAGGGCACGAACCTCGTTGCGACGGGCCAGGGTGGGGCGATCACGGTCCTCGCCGCGTCGGAGAGGGGCGGCCTGACGAACGCGCCGGACACGTACCTCGAGAAGCTCGCCGTGGGCCCGGTGGCCGCAGGCTGCGTCGACATCCGGCTCGGGGCGGCCGAGAACACGAACCGCATCGCCGAGGCTCTCCGGCGCAAGCCGTCCGACATCACGGTGATCATCCTCGACCGGCCCCGCCATGAGTCGCTCATCGCCGAGGTCCGGTCCACGGGAGCCCGGATCAAGCTCATCAGCGACGGCGACGTGTCGGCCGCGATCAGCTGCGCCGTCCAGGGCACCGGCGTCCACGCGGTGATGGGGATCGGCGGCGCGCCCGAAGGGGTGATCACGGCGGCGGCGCTGCGCTGCCTCGGCGGGGAGCTCCAGGCCCGGTTCCGCTTCCGCAACGAGGAGGAGCGTGAGCGCGCAGCCAAGATGCTCGGACACGCCGACGAGCTGAAGGTCTACCACACCGAGGACCTCGCCTCGGGCGACCACCTGGTGTTCGCCGCCACGGGCGTGACGGCCGGCGAGCTGCTCGAGGGGGTGCGCTTCTTCGGCGGCGGCGCCCGGACGCACTCGCTGGTGATGGCCTACCAGACGAAGCAGGTCCGGTTCGTGGACACGGTCCACATGTTCGACCGGGATCGCCCGCCCGCCGTCCGCCTCTAGCGCCGCGGTCCTAGCCCGGCGGGCTCCATGCGTCGCCGGCCCAGGTGGCGATCGGGCGAACGGCATCCTCGCCCTCCGCCGCCCGCCGACGCGCCGCAGCGGTCGCGACGGTCTCGCCCCAGCCCGGCGGGACGAGGCCGGGAGCGAGGTCCGAGAGTGGCGCGAGCACGAACAGGCGGTTGCGTGCCTCCACGTGCGGCACGGTGAGCGGCATGGACGCCTTTGCGGGGTCGTCGCTCCGGCCGGCCGGGGGCCGCTCGACCTCGATCCGGTGCCGGCCGAACACGAGCAGATCAAGGTCGACCTCGCGGGGACCCCATCGCTCGCGAGCCTGGCGGCCAAACGCCCGCTCAAGGCCCTTCAGCGCGAGCAGCAACGCGACGGCGCCGTGCTCCGGAGTGCGGCCCAGGGGCACCTCCAGCGCCACGACCGCGTTCCGGAACTCAGGCTGGTCCACGACCCCGACAGGGTCCGTGGCGTAGAGACGCGAGACGCCGGCCAGTCGCGCGCCGGGCAGGGCACCGAGGGCATGGACGGCGGCGGCCAGCGTCCCGGCGGCATCCCCGACGTTCGCCCCCAGTCCGACGTACGCCCGCACGCGACCCACGGTGCGCCACCTCTCCATCGCTAGACTCCGGGGCGTGGCCCCTGCCCCCGTGACCCTGCTCATTCTGGCGCCGATGCCCGCGACGGGCGCCGGGCCGTTCGAGCGTCTCCTCGACGAGGCCCGGCTGGTCGTCGGCGAACGGCATCGCGGGATGCTCGAGCGACTCGGCGTCGCACGGGTGTGGACGGAGCGCGCAGCGCGGGACGAGGGTCCGTTCGGCGCGCATCTGCGGCGTCTCGTCGGGCGGCTGCAGCCTCGCGGGCTGATTCTCCTCGGTGCGGGCTCGATGCCGCTCGCGACACCGCGCGACTGGCGCGACTTCCTCCTGGCCGCGTCAGCGGGCGCCGGGGCCCTGGCCAACAACGCGTACTCGGGGGATGCGATCGCGATCGCCAATGCCGCCGCGATCCTGGGCGACGTGCCAGCCGACCTGCCCAACGACAACGCGCTCCCGCGGTGGCTCCGCGAGGTGGCCGGCGTGGAAGTCCGCGATCTCCGGAACCGGCGTCGCCTCGCCGTGGACATCGACTCGCCGCTTGACCTGCTCCTGCTCGACGGCGTGCGGACGGCGGGCCGCCTGCCGATGCCCGATGACGCGGACGCGGCGCCGGTCCGCGAGCGCCTCGCCCGGCTGCGGGCGCTGGCCGCCGACCCCACGGCCGAGCTGCTCGTCGCCGGACGGATGGCGGCGACGGACCTGCGCTGGCTGGAACGCGGCACGCGGGCGCGGACGAGGGCGCTGATCGAGGAACGGGGAATGCGCACGGCCGCGCTTGCCGCGCTCCACGGGACGCCGAACGCGCGTCCGCCACGATCGACCATCGGCACGCTCCTCGAGCGGGACGGACCCGGAACGTTGGGGGACATCGCCGCGTCGCTGTCGGACGGCGCGCTGGTGGACTCCCGGGTGCTGCTCGCGCAGCACTTCGGCATCGACGAACGCGCGTGGCCGGGACCCGAGGACCGCTACGCGAGCGATCTGCTGCTCCCCGATCGCGTCGCCGACCCGTGGCTGCGGTCGCTCACCGAAGCGGCGCTCGGTGCGCCCGTCCCCGTGCTGCTCGGCGGGCACACGCTCGTGGGACCGGGCGTGCGGCTCGCCCTTGCGGCCGGTGCCGGGTCATGACGATGGAGCCCGGGTACCGTCGCGAGACGCTCCCCGACCCCGAGTCCGTGGGCGAGGACGCGGAGCTCGTCACCCGCATCCGGGCCGAGATCGCCGACGAGGGTCCGATCACCTTCGCCCGGTTCATGGAGCGCGCGCTGTACGAGCCCGGCCACGGGTACTACCGCCGGCCCGAGGCGGCGCCCGGCCGGGCGGCCGGCGACTTTCTCACCGCCCCCGAGGCGCACCCGATCTTCGGCGCCGTCATCGGGCGGCTGGTGGAGCAGGCGTGGGACGCGCTCGGCCGCCCCTGCCCGTTCACGGTCACGGAGCCCGGGGCAGGAACCGGTGCGCTCGCCGCTGGACTGCTCGGCGGGCTGACGGACCTCGGATCGCCGCTCCTGGATGCCATTCGCTATCGCCCGGTCGAGGTCGAGCCCGCGAGGCTCGACGCCCTGCACGACCGGCTGGCCGCGACCGGCCTGGAGCAGCACCTGGTCGACGACGCGCCCGCAGCGGACGAGGTCGGCGCGGTCGTCGCGAACGAGGTCGTCGACGCGCTTCCGGTCCACCGCGTCATCGGCCGTCCCGGCGGCATCCGGGAGCTCCTCGTCACGACCGGAGCCGACGGCGTCTTCGAGCCGCTCGAGGCACAGCCGACAACCCCCGCCCTCGAGACCCGCCTCCGCGAGGAGGGGATCGAGCTCGCCGACGGCCAGGTCACCGAGATCTGTCTCGCGCTGGACGGCTGGCTGGAAACGGCCACCCGCCATCTCTCCCGTGGCGTCGTCGTCCTCGTCGACTACGCGGAGGAGCCAGCGTCCCTCCACGCACCCACGAGGCCTTCGGGGACGCTGCGCGCCTTCGCCCGCCACGCCGTGGGCGGCGACCCGTTCCGTCACGTCGGGCGGCAGGACCTCACCGCCACCGTGGACCTCGCCGCCATCCGCACGGCCGCCATCCGCGCCGGCCTCCGACCCATCGGCGAGACGACCCAGGCCGAGCTCGTCGCGGCCCTTGGCGCAGGCGACCTGACCCAGGCGTACCTGCGCCGGCCGGGTGCCGGCCTCCAGGATGCGCTCGACCTCCGTTCGGCGCTCGCGCGCCTCCTCGACCCGCGCGGCATGGGCGGATTCCGGGTCCTCGTGTTCGGCCGGGGGCTGTCCGGGGAAACCCGCCTCGACGGCCTGCAGCGCCTCGCGCGGCCCACACGATGACCGGCCCCCAGATGCGGTGCCAGACGGACCCTGCGCCGGGCGCCGCTGCTAGAATGGCCGGGCCGTACCCGCTGCGGGTCGGCACGCCCATCGCATCCGCTTGTACCTCGAACGACGGCCGGCGCCCGACCATCGCCGGCCTTCGCTCGACATCGAGGACCACGTGACCGGGATCTGGTACGTCGTCGGGTACGCCATCGCCGGCGTCTCGTTCGTCTTCCTCACGATCGGGCTCGCCTGGCTGATCTCGCACCGCACGCGTGGCGACGTGCACAAGGGCTACCCGTACGAGTCGGGCATCGACACGTACGGCGACACCCACGCCCGCTTCGGCATCTCGTTCTACATCTATGCCCTGATGTTCGTCGCCTTCGACATCGAGGTCATCTTCATCTTCCTGTGGGCGTTGGTGTTCCAGGAGCTGCTTCTTGCGGGCTTCCTCACGATGCTCGTGTTCGTGGTGATCCTGCTGGTCGGCCTCGCCTACGCCTGGCGCAAGGGGGTGCTGTCGTGGCAATGACCCCGGACGACCCGGGCGCCGTCGCCGCCGTGGGATCCGATCAGCCCGGCCAGCAGCCGACCTCGCTGGTCGCCGCGTCCCCGCGGGATCTCACGCAGCCGCTGGTGGTGCCGAACACGCTCTGGACGTCCACCCTGCCCGAGGCCTACGGCGGAGGCCAGCCGACGGAGGACACCCACCTCCGGGAGCTCGAAGGGTCGGACCTGGTCCTCGCGGACACCGCCCGCTGGGGTGCGCTCGAGGTCATCCCGACGAAGGCGGACCTCGTGCTCGACCTCATCCGGATGAACAGCCTGTGGCCGCTCCTCTCGGGTCTCGCCTGCTGCGCCATCGAGATGATGTCGGCGGCGACGTCGAAGAACGACATGGACCGTTGGGGCATGTTCCCGTTCCGGGCCAGCCCCCGCCAGGCCGATGTGCTGATCGTGGCGGGCACCCTCACGACCAAGATGGCCGGGCCGCTCGTCCGCCTCTGGGAGCAGATGCCGGAGCCGAAGTGGTGCGTCGCGATGGGCGACTGCACCTGCTCGGGCGGCCGGTACAAGCGCTCCTACAGCACGATCGAGGGGATCGACCGGGTGATGCCGGTCGACGTCTACGTCCCCGGCTGCCCGCCCCGGCCCGAGGGCCTGATCTACGGGATGATGAAGCTGCAGCAGCTCGTCAAGGAGCGGCGTGGCCAGTGGGACCAGCGGCCGATCGGCCCGAACGTGCCGCAGGACGTCTGAGCGCATGGACCGTCTCCTCCGGAAGCGTCTCGAGGCCCGCTTCGGCGAGCGGCTGACGGGCCCGATCCGGCAGCGCCACGACGAGACCGAGATCCGCGTCATGCCCGGCGATGTCATCGAGGTCCTGCGCACGCTGCACGACGACCCCGAGTTCGACTTCGCCGTCCTCGCGGATCTCGCCGGCGTCGACACCGGCACCCACATGCAGGTCGTCTACCACCTGTGGTCCAGCGACGACGCCGGACTGGCTGCGCGTGGTCGCGGACGGCATGCCCCGCGACGATCCCCGCGTTCCCTCGCTCACCGGCCTGTGGCCCGGCGCGGAGTGGATGGAGCGCGAAACCTACGACATGTTCGGGATCATCTTCGAGGGCAATCGTGACCTCCGGCGCATCTACATGCCGCCCGGCTACACGAGCTTCCCGCTGCGCAAGGACTTCTACCTGCCCGACGACGCGGCGCGGTCGCCCGGTGGCGGGGTGCGCCACATGGAGCAGACGCACGTGCCCGCTCAAGCCTCCGAGCGTGTCGTCCGCCGCACGGTGAAGGCCTGACGATGGTCGTGCCCTCCACCCCGCGCCAGCACCAGTCCGCGGACGACCCGCGGATCATGCTCGACGACCAGATCGGCGCGTTCGAGAGCATCCCGCCGTATCCGCCGCGCACCGAGCGCGAGGCCGAGTTCTACGAGCTCCGCGACGGCGAGATGTTCCTCAACATGGGTCCCCAGCACCCGTCGACGCACGGGGTGCTGCGCGTGGTGCTCAAGATCAACGGCGAGCGCGTGGTGGACCTGGACCCGGTCCTCGGCTACCTCCACCGGGGCGTGGAGAAGCTGTGCGAGAACAGCGACTACCACCACATCATCAGCCAGGTCGACCCGCTCGAGTACGTCAGCTCACTGTTCAACGAGTGGGCCCCGGTCATGGCGTTCGAGAAGCTCCTCGACATCGAGGTGCCCCGCCGGGCCGAGTACATCCGCGTCCTGACCGGTGAGCTCAATCGCGTCGCGAGCCACGCGCTGTTCCAGGGCTGGATGGCGCTGGACCTCGGTGGCCTGACGCCGATCCTGTGGTCGTTCATCGAGCGCGACGAGATCGTCGAGATGCTCGCCGCGATCACCGGGCAGCGGATGCTGTTCAACTACTTCCGGATCGGCGGGGTCAACGGCGACCTCAATCACGAGTTCATGTCCCGCCTGGGCGACTGGATGAGCCGCGCAGCGGCGCAGCACGAGGCGAACACCGCGCTCCTCAACGAGAACGAGATCTTCGTCCGGCGGATGCGCGGGATGGGCGTCCTCGACCGCGAGACCGCGATGCGCATGGCCGTCACCGGTCCCAACCTCCGGGCCTCGGGCGTGCCGTACGACATCCGCCGCGCGCACCCCTACTCGGTCTACCCGGAGCTCGAGTTCAACGTCCCGACGCGCGGCAACGACCGTGGCGGAGACTCGCTGGACCGCTACCTGCTCCGGATCGACGAGGTCCGCGAGAGCCTCCGGATCATCGACCAGTGCCTCCACAACATGCCCGACGGCCCCGTCATGGCGAAGCTCCCGCGACTCCTGCGCCCGCGCCCGGGACGTGCGTGGGCCGCGGTCGAGGCGCCGCGCGGCCTGTACGGCACCTATGCGATCTCGGATGGGACGGACCAGCCGTTCCGAATGAAGATCCACGACCCGTCGTTCGTGAATCTGCAGCTGGTCGGGCTGCTGATGCGGAACAACCTGATCGCGGACACGATGGCCGTCATGGCCAGCCTCGACCCGGTCATGGGCGGGATCGACAAGTGACCACCCTGAACCGCGCCTGGGGCAACATGACCCCGCTGGGCAAGGTCATGCTGCCGCTGCTGGCCCTCGTCCTGATCGTCGGCCCGATCCTCACGATCCTGTTCGTCGTCTACGTCGCACCGTGGCTCGCGGACCTGCTCACGGCGAACATCGAGATCGTCCGGTTCGTGGTCGCGGTGACGGGCGTCCTGCTGTTCAGCATCCCGGCCGCGTTCATCATCATCTACATGGAGATGAAGGTCATCGCCCAGATGAACCTTCGCGTGGGTCCGGACCGCGTCGGCCCCTTCGGCTCTCTCCTGTCGGTAGTGCACGGGCTCAAGGTCCTCATGAAGGAGGACTTCACCCCCACGGGCGCAGACCGGATCGTGTTCACCTGGGCGCCCGTCGTCGTGTTCCTGACCGCGGTGATGACGTTCATGGTCATCCCGTTCGGCCCGGGGCTCGTCGGCCAGGACCTCAACATCGGCCTGCTGTACCTGTTCGCCGTCGGCGGGATGACGGTGGTCGGCCTGCTCATGGCCGGCTGGTCCAGCTTCAACAAGTACTCCCTGCTGGGCGGCCTCCGCTCGGCGGCCCAGGCGGTCTCGTACGAGATCCCGCTCACGCTCTCGGTCGTCGGCCTGATCCTGCTCGCCGGGACGATGAGCGTGTACCAGATCGCCGAGGAGCAGGGTGGCGGGTTCTGGGACTGGTTCGTGTTCCGCCAGCCGCTCGGCGCGCTGATCTTCTTCATCGCCGCCACCGCGGAGGCGAACCGCACCCCGTTCGACCTGACCGAGGCCGACTCCGAGATCGTCGCGGGGTTCGCGACCGAGTACTCGGGCATGCGCTTCGGCTTCCTGTTCTTCGCCGAGTACGTGAACGTGTTCATCATCTCGGCGCTGATGGTCACGCTCTACTTCGGGGCCTGGAACGCGCCGGTCCCGTTCCCCGACGTGAACCTGAACCTGGACCCGGGGTCGCTGGGCATCGGCCTGCTGTTCCTCATCGCGGTCGTGCCGCCCCTGCTGACGATCCTGTTCGCCCTGCCGTTCTGGCTCGCGAACGGCAACCGGCCGGGGTGGCAGGCGCTCATCCTCGGCTTCCTCGTGTTCAACGTCGTGGCGATCGGGTTCGTGTTCGGGATCGCCTACGTGGAGTGGGACTGGGTCGCGGGCCTGGTCTGGTTCATGCTCAAGTCGTTCCTGTTCGTGTACATCTTCGTGTGGATGCGCGGGACCCTTCCCCGCGTGCGCATCGACCAGCTGATGGGGTTTGCCTGGAAGTGGCTGCTGCCCGCGTCGCTCCTGAACCTGTTCATCACCGCGGCGGCGATCCTCGTCGTCACCGAGCTGAACGGATGACCCGATGAGCCTCGTTCCCGGCATGGGCATCGTCCGCGGCATGGGCCTCACCCTGCGCCGGTTCTTCCAGCCCAAGGCGACCATCCGCTGGCCCGAGGAGAAGGCCGACGTCGCGCCGAAGTTCCGCGGCCGCCTGCAGCTCCTGTACGACGAGTACGGCACGCTCAAGTGCGAGACGTGCTTCCAGTGCGCGCAGGCGTGCCCGATCGAGTGCATCGACATGGGCGGCATCGATACCAAGGGCCGCTTCCACGTCCACTGGGGGCCGCCCGAGACGTACGGCGAGCGCCGCGAGGAGTCCGCGATCCGGCGCTCCGGCCGCCCGGTGCCGGATGCCGCCTTCAACCGCTTCGACCCGGTCGACACGGCGGCCCTCGACGAGATCCTCGAGCGTCACGACTACGACCCGAAGGCCATGCTCGCGATCCTCGAGGAGACACAGGCGGAGTACGGCCACCTCCCGGTCGGGGCGCTCAAGCACATCAGCCGGATCACCGGTGCCGGCTACGCGCTGATCTACGGCACCGCGAGCTACTACCGGCACCTGCGCTTCGAGCCGCCGCCGGTCGAGACCGTCCCCGCCGCCGGCGTGGCGCATGTCGCCATCGAGAACGCCTACCGCTCGGCGCTCGATGCGTCGCTCGGCTACAAGGGGCGTGCGAGCTGATGGGCGCGTTCCTCAAGACGCCGAAGGAGTGGCCGGCCGTCGTCACCGGGCGCGTCGCGGCGCTTGCCGAGGACCCGGGCGACCTCGACGCGGCGACGCGCGCGGGTGCCTTCGAGGCGCTCCGGCGGTCGGTCCGGGACCTGGGCGCGACGGGCACGATCGCGACCGTTGCGAGCTCGGGCCTGCGGGGCCGCGGCGGCGCCGGCTTCCCGACCGGCGAGAAGTGGCGGGCAGCTGCGAACCAGCCGGCGACGCAGCGGTACGTGGTCGCCAACGGCTACGGGGCCGACCCGGCCGTCCGGACCGACGCGACGCTCATGGCGAGCGACCCCTGGGTCGTCATCGAGGGCCTCGCGATCGCGGCATTCGCGATCGGGGCGACCGAGGCGATCATCGCCGTCCGGGCGGAGGACACAAGCCTCATCACGCTGCTCGAGGGCGCGCTCCTCGCGGCGGAGGAGGCGGGCTTCCTCGGCGACGACGTCATGGGCTCCGGCCACCGGGTCACGGTCACGGTCAGGCCCGTCCAGGGCGCCTACATGCTGGGCGAGGAGACGGTGCTGCTCAGGGCCCTCGAGGGCAAGCGCGGCCAGCCAGAGCAGCGCCCGCCGTACCCCACCGAGAAGGGCCTGTTCGACAAGCCCACCGTCGTCAACAACGTCCAGACCCTGGCATCCGTCCCGTGGATCGTGCGCGAGGGCGGCGCAGCGTATGCGGCGATCGGGTCGACGGCAAGCCCCGGCACGATCCTCGTCCAGCTCCGCGGGCCTGCGGGCGGGGGCATCGCCGAGGTCCCGCTCGGCACCCCGCTCACCGAGCTCGTGCGCCTGGCGGGCGGCATCGGCAAGCGCAGCCTCAAGGCACTGCTCGTCGGCGGGCCGACCGGCGGCCTGCTCCCCGCCGATCTCCTGGACACCCCGTACGAGTTCGACGCGCTGCGCGCGGTCGGGGCCCACATCGGCTCGGGTTCCGTCGTCATCGCGGACGACCGGGCGTGCATCGTCGACCTGGCCCGGCTGCTCACGAAGTTCTCCGCGGACGAGGCGTGCGGCAAGACGATCCCGTGCCGGATCGGCCTGCGGCGGCTGTACGAGATCGGCGACCGTGTCGCGAGCGGGCGTCCGAAGCCGACCGACCTCGCGCTGATGGAGGACCTCGCGCACGACGTCGTCGCCTCCGGGCTGTGTGACCACGAGCGCCTGGCGACCCTTCCGTTCACCAGCGGGATGCGATACTTCCGATCCGAGCTCGACGACCACCTCCTCCGCAGCACCTGTCCCGCCGGGGTCTGTCACCCCATCGCGGTGGGTGCGTCGACACCGGGATCCCGCTGATGGCCGACCTCATCGTTCGCCCCGACACCGACGCGCCGCTCGAGCGGCGTGACGCGCGTCCGGACCAGCCTGCCGTCTACGACACGGTCACGCCCCGCGAGGACAGCCTCGCCGAGCGGCTGATCACGACGCAGTCCCCGCAGCGGCCGCAGAGCACGCCGCGGATCCGGATCGAGGTGGACGGTCGCGTCGTCGAGGGCTTCGAGGGCCAGACGATCCTCGAGATCTGCCGGGACAACGGCATCGAGATCCCGACCCTGTGCTACGAGCCCAAGCTGCCGGGCTTCGGCGCGTGCCGGATGTGCGTGTGCGAGGTCGAGGGCGAGGACCAGCCGCCAATCTCCTGCTCCCGCGAGGCGGAGGCGGACATGGTGGTCCGCACCCAGACGGACGAGCTGCGCCGGATCCGGAAGACGAACCTCGAGCTCATCTTCAGCGACCACAACGCCTACTGCCTCCCGCCCTGCCAGAACAAGTGCCCGAGCCATATCGACATCCCGGGCTTCCTCAAGGCCAACGCCGAGGCGAACTGGGTCGAGAGCGCGCGGATCTTCAAGCGCACGATCCCGTTCCCCAGCATCCTCGGCCGCGTGTGCCCCGCCCCATGCGAGGAGCACTGCCGGCGCGACGAGGTTGACGAGGCGATCGCCATCCGCGACAGCCACCGCTACGCCGGCGACCAGGTCCTGAAGGCGATGCTGGACGAGAACATGGACCCGCCGGTCCCGTTCGAGAAGCAGGCCCCGTCCGGCCGCCGCGCGGCGGTGATCGGCTCCGGGCCCGCGGGCATGAGCGCGGCGTACTACCTGCTCCTCGCCGGGCACGAGGTGACGGTCTTCGAGCGCGACCCCGCCCCCGGCGGCATGCTCCGCTACGGCATCCCGCAGTACCGCCTGCCCAAGGTGGAGGTCCTCGAAGCCGAGTACGAGTCCGTGACCCGCCTCGGCGGCAAGCTGGTGTGCAACCAGGAGCTCGGCAAGGACTTCACGCTCGACGACCTCCAGAACCGCGGCTTCGACAGCGTCCTCGTGGCCATCGGCTGCTACGACACGAACAAGCTGGGCATTCCCAACGAGGACGCCGACGGCGTGATCGACGGCCTCGAGTACCTGCGCACGGCCACGCTGGGCCTGCCGTACCCGGGGCATGCCGGGACGCGTGTCGTCGTCGTGGGCGGCGGCTTCACCGCGATGGACTGCAGCCGCACGTCGGTCCGCCAGGGCGCCGGCGAGGTGACCCTGGTCTACCGGCGCGACATGAAGGACATGCCCGCGGCATCCGAGGTCCACGAGGCGATCGAAGAAGGCGTGACTGCCATCTTCCAGGCCGGGCCCACGCGGGTCGTCACGGACGCGAAGACGGGCAAGGTCACCGGGATCGAGTTCATCCGGATGGCGCTGGGCGAGCCCGACGCGTCGGGCCGGCGCCGCCCCGAGCCCGCGCCGGGAACCGAGTTCGTCATCCCCTGCGACCGGGTGCTCCTCGCCATCGGGCAGGGCCCCGACCTCACCTGGATCGGCCCGGGCTCGGACAACGTCGAGCAGACGAAGAACCGCAGGCTCAAGGCCGACGCGGTGACCTTCGAGACCTCCCGGCCCGGCGTGTTCGGCACCGGCGACGTCCGGATCGGCGCCGCGACGGTCGTCCAGGCGATCGCCGAGGGCCGCCGCGCCGCCTACGCGGTGGACGCGTACCTCAAGGGCAACGACCTGTCGGCCATCCGCACCCGCCAGACGCTCGCCGAGCCGCAGCCGGAGTTCCTCTCGATCGTCCCGTTCACGGGCGAGATCAAGGAGCCGCGCTACCGGCTCAAGGCCCTCGAGCCCGAGGCCCGCAACAGCAACTACATCGAGTACGAGATCCCGTACACCGCGACGAGGCCGTCGCCGAGTCCACCCGCTGCCTCCAGTGCACCTGCGAGGCGATCGGGTTCTGCGATCTCCGCCGCCTGGGGATCGAGTACGGGACGACGCTCAAGACGCTCGAGCCGCAGTTCCACCAGGGGGCGGGCTACCGGTCCGTGACCGAGAACCGGTTCACGGGCTACAACCACGACTACGTCCGCGACGACTCCCACGCGTTCATCCTCAGGGAGCCGTCACGCTGCATCGACTGCGGCCGGTGCGCCAACGTGTGCGCCGAGGTCGTCGGCGCCGCCTGCTACGACTTCATGCGGATCGGCTTCGACACCCTGGTGACGACGCCGCTCGACATGAGCCTCAACGACACGCCGTGCGTTTCCTGCGGCCGCTGCGCGGAGACGTGCCCCACCGGCGCGCTCATGCCCAAGCCCCGCGTCCTCCAGAAGTACGAGGTCGACGAGAGCCGCTGCATCCTGTGCGGCATCTGCGTGGACGCGTGCCCGTACGACGCGGTCCGCGACAGCGACCAGTTCGAGCTCAGCCACACGTCCCGCGAGGAGCCGATGATCGACCTCCTCGCGCTGGCCTCGGTGGAGCGCGAGACCGAGATGAGCTACATCCGCCGCGAGCGCGACTGGGCAGAGCGGGCGCGGGCCGAGGGACGTCTCCTCGACTCGAGCCGCATGCTGCCCGTCCTGCCTCCCTCGCTCGTCGGCGGCAACGGGAACGGCAACGGGAACGGACACCAGCACGGGTCCGGGAACGGGTCGACCCACGCCCACGATCGCTGAGAGGGACGCGTGACGCTGCCGGAGACGATCCCGTTGCTCGGGTTCGGATGGGATGACCTGCTGTTCATGGGCTTCGCGGCCGTGATGCTCGGGTCCGCCCTGCTGGTCGTGACGATGCGCGACATCATCCGCTGCGGCCTCGCGATGATCGTCTGCTTCGGCGCCCTCGCCGGGCTCTACGTCCTCGCCGGCGCCACGGTCGTCGCGGCGGCGCAGGTGCTCGTCTACATCGGGGCGATCAGCGTCCTCATCCTGTTCGCGATCATGCTCACGCAGACGAAGGCGGGCCCCAGCTCGCTCGTGTTCCAGACGCAGGCGTTCCCGGCGGCCATCGCGTCCGCGGTGCTCGCGGTGCTGTTCGCGATCACCATCGCGGCGACCGACTGGTCCGAGGCGGCTGCCCGCGTCGTGACGCCCGCCCGCGAGCTGGCGGTCACGCTGTTCACCGACTACGTCCTTGCCTTCGAGGTGGTCAGCGTCCTGCTCCTGGCCGCGGTCATCGGCGGCGTGTTCCTCGCCAAGCGTGAGCGCGGGGGGAACGACTGATGCTGAGCGCGCTCGACGGCCTCTCCCAGTCGCTGGACGCCTACCTGATCCTCGCCGCCGTCCTGTTCTGCATCGGCAGCTTCGGCTTCCTCGCCCGCCGCAACGCGATCTCGATGCTCATGTCGGTGGAGCTGATGCTCAACGCCGTCAACCTCTCGATCATCGCCTTCGGTGCCTTCTCCACGTCGCTCAACGTGGACGCGTCGGTCATCGCGCTGATCGTGATGGCGGCCGCCGCCGCAGAGGCGACGGTCGGCCTCGCGATCGTGATCGCGATCTTCCGCAACCGCAAGACGCCGCTCGTCGACGAGTACGACGCGATGCGGCAGTAGGCGGCGATCGAGATGCACCTCCTCCCGAGCCTGCTCTTCGCGGCCACCGAGGCCGAGCCGGTGGCGAGCGCCGATCCGGGCAGCTACCCGCTGCTCATCTCGCTGATCGCGCTGCTCCCGATCCTCGGGTTCGCGTTCACGGCCCTGTTCGGGCGCCGGCTGCAGGCGAGGTTCGGGCGTGGGGCCGCGGAGCTGGTCCCGGTCGGCATCGTCGTCGTCGTCTGGATCATCGCGCTGATGGTCATCTGGCCGGCCCTCAACCACGTGGAGCCGTTCGGGGAGCACGGCCTGGAGGTCAAGCTCTGGACGTGGATCCCCGCGGGCGACTTCACGGTGGACATCGGCTTCCACGTGGACGCGCTGACCGCCGTCCTGCTGTTCGTCGTCACCACGATCGGCATGCTCGTGCACATCTACTCGATCGGGTACATGGCGCACGACGCTGGAACCTGGCGGTTCTTCGCCTACCTCAACCTGTTCATGTTCTCGATGCTCGTGCTCGTGCTCGCGTCGAGCTGGCTGCTCGTGTTCGCGGGCTGGGAGCTGGTCGGCCTGTCGAGCTACTCGCTGATCGGGTTCTGGTACCACAAGCGCTCGGCGGCGCTCGCGGCGAAGAAGGCGTTCATCGTCAACCGGGTGGGCGACGTCGGGTTCGCGCTCGGGATCATGGCGATCTTCGTGAACACCGGGACCATGAACATCCAGGAGTCGCTGGAGCTGCTGATCGCCCCGGACGCGACGAACACGATCCCGCTGGCCATCGTGGCGCTGCTCGTGTTCGCGGGCGCGATGGGCAAGAGCGCCCAGTTCCCGCTCCACGTCTGGCTGCCGGACGCGATGGAGGGCCCGACGCCGGTGTCCGCGCTCATCCACGCGGCCACGATGGTCAACGCCGGCGTCTATCTCGTCGCGCGCGCCAACCCGCTGTTCGCCCACGCGCAGGAGACGATGGTCGTCGTCGCGGCGATCGGCATCTTCACCGCCATCCTCGCGGCGTCGATCGCGATGACCCAGACGGACATCAAACGGGTGCTCGCGTACTCGACGCTGAGCCAGCTGGGCTACATGTTCGCGGCGCTGGGCATCGGCGCGTTCGTCGCGGCCATCTTCCACCTCATGACCCACGGCTTCTTCAAGGGCCTGCTGTTCCTGGGCTCGGGCTCCGTGATCCACGCGGTCCACGAGGAGCAGGACATGAACCGCATGGGCGGCCTGTGGCGGAGGATCCCGATCACCCACGCCACGATGCTCATCGGCACCCTGGCGATCGCCGGCATCCCGGTGTTCGCCGGCTTCTTCTCGAAGGACGAGATCCTGGGCGAGGCCTTCAAGTTCGAGTACTACTGGGTGTGGGCGATCGGCATCGTCGTCGCGATGATGACCGCGTTCTACATGTGGCGCCTCATGGGCAAGACGTTCTACGGCGAGTCGCGCGTCGATCCGGAGGTTGAGCCGAAGATCCACGAGTCGCCGCCGTCGATGACCCTGCCCCTGATCCTGCTCGCGATCCCGTCCACCCTGCTTGGCCTCGCGATCGGCCTCCCGCTGGGCGACTCCACGATCAAGCACTGGCTGGAGCCGGTGTTCAAGGAGTCCGAGGAGCTCCTGCACGGAGAGCCAAAGGCCTACCAGCTGTTTGGCATCGACGGCTTCCTGATCCTTGCCAGCGTGTTCGTGGCGACCCTCGGCCTGGTCGTCGGCATCTGGCTGTTCGGCATCTTCCGGCGGCGCGGACGGCCCGCGACGGTGGAGCGCCTGACGAACGCGAACGGCGCGACCCGCTTCCTCTACCGCGCCTCGCTCAACAAGTGGTGGTTCGACGAGCTCAACGACCTCCTGTTCATCCGGATCGGCGGACGCGTCGCGGCGGCCATGTGGTGGTTCGACCGGGTGATCGTCGACGGCGCGGTCAACGGCATCGGCCTGCTGACCCGTGACGCCGGTGGCGGTCTGCGCAGGATCCAGACGGGGCGCGTCCAGAACTACGCGCTGGGCATCGCGATCGGGCTGATCGTCATGGCCGGCTCGTTCCTCCTGATCGTGGGGCAGGCGCAGTGACCGGCCTCGACGGGATCCCGCTCGTGTCCCTCGTCACCTTCCTGCCGCTTATCGGCGCGATCGTGATCGCGTTCCTGCCGTCGGGTCGCCCGAACCTGGTCCGCTACGCGGCCCTCGGCGTCGCGCTCGCGGCGTGGGTCGTGTCGCTCGTCCTGCTCGTCGGCTTCGTGTCCGGTGACCCGGCCTTCCAGTTCACGGAGCGCTACGACTGGATCCCGATGTTCGGCATCCAGTACGCCGTGGGCGTCGACGGGCTGTCGCTCGCGCTCGTCGTGCTGACCACGACGCTGACGTGGATCAGCATCCTCGCGTCGTTCGGCCCGATCCAGACGCGGGTGAAGGAGTACATGATCTCCTTCCTCATCCTGGAAGTCGGGATGATCGGCGTGTTCGTCGCCATGGACCTGTTCCTGTTCTACATCTTCTGGGAGCTGGTCCTCGTCCCGATGTACCTGATCATCGGGATCTGGGGCGGCAAGAACCGGATCTACGCGACGATCAAGTTCGTCCTGTACACGCTCGTCGGGTCGCTGCTGATGCTCGTCGCGATCCTCGCGACGGCCTACACGTACCAGGCGGCGCAGGGCACGTGGACCGGGGCCTTCGACGTCGCGACGCTGTCGGCGTTCGCGCAGACCGGCGCGTTCGGCGGGACGTTCGGGTTCCTCGCCTTCGGCGCCTTCTTCCTCGCGTTCGCGATCAAGGTCCCGATGTTCCCGTTCCACACGTGGCTCCCCGACGCGCATGTCGAGGCGCCCACCGCGGGCTCGGTGATCCTCGCCGGCGTCCTGCTCAAGCTGGGCGGGTACGGGTTCATCCGGTTCGGCATCCCCCTGTTCCCCGAGGCGGCGCAGACGTGGGCCCCGGCGATCATCGTGCTCAGCCTGATCGGCATCATCTACGGCGCGATCGTCGCGCTCGTCCAGCCGGACCTCAAGAAGCTCGTCGCCTACTCCTCGGTCAGCCACATGGGCTTCGTGACCCTGGGCATCTTCGTGTTCCAGGAGCAGGGGATGCAGGGCGCGATCCTGCAGATGATCAACCACGGCCTGATCACGGGTGCCCTGTTCCTCCTCGTGGGCGTGATCTACGAGCGGACCCACGACCGCACGATCGCGAAGATGGGCGGCCTGGGATCGAAGACCCCGGTCTACGCGGCGGCCTTCGGGTTCTTCGTGTTCGCCTCCGTCGGGCTGCCCGGCCTGTCCGGCTTCGTCGGCGAGTTCCTGACGCTCGTGGGCACGTTCGTCGTCAACCCGGTCGCGGCGGCCATCGCCACCTTCGTCATGATCCTCGCCGCCGGGTACCTGCTGTGGATGTTCCAGCGAGTCGCGTTCGGCGAGCCGTCCGAGTTCCTCAAGGGGCTCGGCAGCCATCTGACGGACATGCGGCCGATCGAGGCGATGACGCTCGTCCCGCTGGGGGCGCTGGTCGTCATCTTCGGCCTCTATCCGGGCCTGATCCTCGATCTGGTCGCCGGCTCCGTCGATGCCGCGCTGAGCGCCGTGCGTGACGTCGCCCCGACCGCCCTCGGGCTCGGGCGGTAGGAGGAGAACCGGTGACCGCTTCCGACGCCGTCCTCCTCGCACCGTTCATCGCCGCGGTCCTCGTCGCCGTCGCGATCCTCGTCGTCGACTTCATCTGGCCGGGCAAGTCCCTCCCGGCGCTGCTCACGACGTTCGTGGGGCTGGGGCTCGTCGCGCTGCTGACGGGCATCGTGGGCCAGGAACCGGGTGAGGCATTCGGCGGCGGGTACGTCGTCGATCCCCTGACGACGTTCCTCGACCTGTTGTTCATCTCGATCGTCGGGCTGACCGTCGCGTTTGCGCCGGACTACCTCGAGGAGCGGGGGCTCCCGGTCGCGGAGTTCGCCTCGGTCCTCGTGTTCGCGATGTCGGGCGCGATGCTCATCGCAGGTTCCGCGGATCTGCTGGTGCTGTTCCTCGGCCTGGAGCTCATGGTCCTGCCGGGCTACATGCTCGCCGGGTATCACAAGACCGACGGCTACAGCACCGAGGGTGCGATCAAGTACTTCCTGCTCGGCTCCTTCTCGAGCGCGATCTTCCTGTTCGGCCTCGCGTTCGTGTGGGGCATCACCGGCACCACGAACATCGGCGAGGTCTCGGGCTTCCTGGGGCAGGTCGTGAGCGGCGTCGTGGCGCTGTCGCCGGGTCTCGGCATGGGGCTCGCGCTGCTGATGACCGGCGTCGCGTTCAAGATCGCCGCCGTGCCGTTCCACTACTGGACACCCGACGCGTACCAGGGCTCGCCGACGCCCGTCACGGGCTACCTCTCGGTCGGCCCGAAGGTCGGTGCCTTCGCCCTGATCATCCGGCTGTTCGGCGAGGCCCTCGGGCCGCTGTCCGACCAGTGGATCGCGGTGATCATGGTCCTGGCCGCGCTCACCATGACCCTCGGCAACCTCGTTGCCCTGACCCAGGACAACGTGAAGCGGATGCTCGCGTACTCCTCGATCGCCCACACCGGCTACATGCTGGTCGGGTTCGCGGCCTACGCCGCCGGGCAGATCCAGGGCCTCGAGGGGCTGCTCTACTACAGCGCCGCGTACGCGTTCATGAACCTCGGTGCATTCGCCGTGATCGCGGCCCTCCAGAAGCGCCTCGGCGTGACCTCGAACCTGTCCACGTTCGCCGGCCTCATCCGCCGCGAGCCCGCGCTTGCGCTGCTCATGACCCTGTTCCTGCTGAGCCTCACGGGGATCCCGCCGACGGCCGGATTCTTCGGCAAGTTCTACGTGATCCTCGCCGCGGTCCAGGCCGGCGGCTGGCTCACCGTCCTCGCGGTGCTCGCCGTGCTCAACGCGGCCGTCGCAGCCTTCTACTACCTGCGGGTGGTGGTCTACATGTTCATGCGCGAGCCGCAGACCGAGATCCCGAAGCTGGAGCACGGCCGCCTCGTGTGGGGCGGGCTCGCGGTCGCGACCGTGCTGACGATCACCCTCGGGCTGTTCCCGAACCTCCTGCTCGACATCGTCGGGACCGCGGCCGAGGCCGTCACGCAGATCGCCGGGTAGGCCAAGCCCCGCCGCGGTCGCTACGGCGTGACGGTCACCCCGGGGAGGATCGTCTGCAGGCCCTCGGCCATGATGTCGGGGCCGATCCCGCCAAGCGCGCCGTACCGGACGATGCCCTCGGCGTCGATCCAGAAGTGCACGGGCAGCGCGAACGCTCCCCACGCCGCCTGGGCCGACCCGTCGGAGTCCAGCCCGATCGGGAAGGCGATCGAGAGCTCGCGCGCGAAGGCGTCGATCGCCGCCTCGTCCTCGCGCACGTCCACGGCAACCACGACGAGGCCCTGATCCGCATAGCGTGCCGCGAAGGCGTTCATGCGGGGGATCTCGTCCCGACAGGGCTCGCACCACGTCGCCATGAAGTTCACCCAGACCGGCTTGCCGGCGAGCGCGGCGAGCGTGATGTCCCCACCGCCGAGGGCTGGAACCGCGAGCGCCGGTGCAGGCTCGCCGACGCCGAAGGCCGCACCGGGCGATGACACCCCCGAGGGGACCGCCGAGGGCGACGCCGTGGCGGACGGCGACGGGGTCGCGGCAGGCGGTTCGGTCGCCGCGGCGACAGGCGACGGGACGGGGACCGCGGGCCCCGGGGCGAGCAGCACGACCGCACCAACGAGGATCCCCCCGGCCAGCGCCCCAGTCACGAGGCCCGCCGCGATCACCGCCTTCCCACCCATGGCCTTGAGCGTACCAGTACGACTGGCCAACGGCAGGATTTCCGGGCCTCGACTACGATTCGCGGGCCATGGCCAGCGTCTTCGCCCTGCTCAGATCCCGCGTGCTCCCCGCGCTGCTCACCGCCTTCGGCGTCGTGCTCGTAACCGCGGGCCTTCTGACGTACGTGGATCCGACCACTGCGGGCACCGCGGTCATCGAGACACCCGAGATCATCGAGGCGTCGGAGGAGCCCACGCCGTCGCCCACGCCGTCGCCGTCGCCGTCGGTCGCCGCGAGCGCCTCACCGTCTTCGGAGCCATCGCCGACGCCCGAGCCCACGAAGAAGCCGACCGGCCGCGAGATCGCCACGCGCGTCGTGGTCCCCGCCCTGAACATCGACCTGCCGATCATCCGGGGCACGGACGCGTACCCCTACTGCAACGTCGCGATGTACCTGTCCTCCAGCAAGAAGGCCAGCGCGGACGTGTTCGGCCAGCCGGGTGAGGGCCGCGTCACGTACATCTATGCGCACGCTCGCGACGGGATGTTCGGGCCGATCTACAACCTGGCGATCCAGAAGAAGACGCCCAAGAAGATGATCGGGATGCTCGTCCAGGTGTACACGAACCACAACCGCATGTACCTGTACGAGATCCGGCAGGTGCGGCTCCATATCACGAGCCTCGATTCCGCCATCGCGCGCAACAAGGAAGAGGTCTGGCTCCAGACCTCGGAGGGGCCCAAGGGCACCGTGGGCAAGACGCAGGTGCTCACGAAGTTCCTGTCGGTCGAGGACTCGACGAAGAAGGAATCGCAGCCGAAGGCGAAACCCGTCCGCTGCGGATAGGCAGCAACTCGGCTGCCGTGCCCGCCGGCTCCTAGATCCAGTCGATCCGCCGGAGCACGAGGGCTGTCAGCGCCGCGGCGACTGCGATCGACCCTGCAACGATCCAGAAGCCCCCCGCCTCGCCGCCGCCGACCGCCAGCCCGGCCTCGCTCATGCCGAACACGCCTGCCACGGCCGCGATCCCGGCGAGGATCACGGTGACGCCGGTGAGGCGTTTCATGATCACGGTCAGGTTGTTGTTGACGGTCGAGAGGTAGACGTCGAGCGTTCCCGACACCATCTCGCGATCGTTGTCGAGCTCGTCGGTGACCCGGATCAGGTGGTCGTAGACGTCGCGGAAGTACACGAGGTGCTCCTGCGCCACCAGCCCGAGGTCCCGGTTCGTCAGCTGGTTGAACACCTCCCGGGCGGGCGACATCGCGCGGCGCAGGCCGATCAGCTCGCGCTTGAGCACGAACAGCCGCTCCAGCGTCCACGAGGTCGGCTTCTCGATCACGTCGTCCTGGAGGGCGTCGATCTCGTCCTCGATCGCATCGAGCACGGGGAAGTACGCATCCACGATCCCGTCTGTGATCGCGTAGAGCAGGAAGTCCGGTCCGCGCCGCAGCACGCTCCCCGGATCGCCGCGCAGCTGGGGCAGGGTGTACGGGTCCCAGCCCGGTTCGTGGACCGTGAGCAGCGACCGGTGGTTGAGCACGAGATCCACCTCGAGCTCGGTCACGCCGCCCGCGTACGCGAGCCAGAACATCACGATGTGGAGCGATCCCTCGATCTCCTCCACCTTGGCGCGCTGGTTGCGCTCGGCGATGTCCTCCGCGATCAGTGGATGCAGCTCGAGGTGGCCAGCGACGTCCGCGACCTCGTGATGCGCCGCCGCGGTGACGTCCACCCAGACGCGCGCCTCCGGGTTGGCGAGCAGGGGCGGCAGCGCATCCGGCCCCTCGAGGCGGTGCGTCTCGCCGTCGATGCAGGCGACGATCCGGACGAGCGGCCCGGTCTCGTCGTCAGCCCGCGAGAGCGTGATCGCTGCCTCCATCCGGGTCGCCTGCTCCACTTGATCCGGGTGCGCCGGGGCTCGGCGCCGCGCCCGCCGCGCCGAGCATACGCCGACGCCGATCGAGCAGCAGCGACGGCGGGATCGCCGCGGCCGTCACCACGGCCGCGACGAGGAACACGCCGACCATGATCCGCGCGGCCTCGCCCGCCGCCCACGCCTCGAGCGCCTCCACGACGAGCCCGTCCTGGAGCGGCCGGTCCTGCAGCTCCGGCGGGATGAACTCGAGGTATGCGTCGGGCGTCGCGTAGACCCGATCGTAGAGCGTGTCGATCGTCGTGGAGCCGTAGGCGGTCAGGATCGCGAGCCCGACGGCCATGCCCACCATGCGCCCGACCGTGACCGTGGACGAGGCGATGCCGTATGCCTCTCGTGCGACCGCCTCCACGGCCGCCGTGGAGCGGGGCGTCACGGTGAGGCCGAACCCGGCACCGAATGCCGCGAGCGCGAGTGCAGCGTCCTCGATCGTCGTGGACGGCGTCCAGCCGCTCATCGCCACCAGGGCCGCGATGGACGCCCCGAGGCCCACGAGCGTCACGAGGCGGAGCCCGAGGTGGCGGACGAGCAGGCCCGAGACGAGGGCGCCGACCGCGGTTGCCCCCGCCAGCGCGCCGAGGGCGAGCCGCTGCTCGTCGGGCCCACCGTAGAGGACCCGGTCGACGAACACCGCCCCACCGACGATCGCCGTCGCGAAGCCGTAGCCGGTCAGCGCCGAGACGAGGGTCGCGGAGGAGAAGGCGGCGCTGCGGAACAGCCGCGGGTCGATGAACGGGTCGTGCACACGGAAGCCGCGCACGACCGTCACGAAGATCGAGACGACAGCCACCGTCGCGAGGATGATCGACACGGTTGCGGGATCGAGACCCGATCCCTCGGCGTCGGGACGCGATCCGAGCAGCGTCAGCGCGCCGAGCGTGCCGACGAGGAACGCCGAGAACAGCACCGCCCCGACCAGGTCGACGCGGCCCGGTCGCCGGGGGGTCTCCCAGTCGGCGCTCGCCGCCCAGGCGATGACAAACGCGATGATGCCGACCGGGACGTTGACGTAGAACACCCATCGCCAGGCGGGCGCGAGCACATCCGCGAGTGTCGAGCTCGCGCCGATTCCCATGCGCGAGAGGGCGGCCTCGGGATGAAACGCCCCGAGAATGGCGGCGCCGAGCACCGGCCCCGCGGCCATGCCGAGGAACGTCAGCGCGCCGATGACGCCCAGCGCTCGTGGTCGCGCCGCCCCACCGAAGAGGTGCGAGACCGCCGAGGTCGCGACAGGAACCAGGATTCCGCCGCCCGCGGCCTGGACGAGGCGCGCGACGATGAGCAGCTCGAGCGTCGGGGCCATGCCCGCGAGCAGGCTGCCGACCGTGAACAGCACCAGCGCGCCGAGGAACATCCGGCGATTGCCCCACAGGTCCGCCAGGCGACCGGCGAGCGGCATCGTCACGACGTACACGAGCAGATAGCCGTTGATGATCCACGACGCCTCGCGGAGGCGGGTCCAGTCCGCGAGGTCGATGACGATCGCGGGCAGCGCGACCGCGGTGATCATCAGCTCGAGGCCGGCGAGGAACACGCCGGTGCCCAGGACGGCGAGCAGCACGTACGCGTCGCGGCGCGGGAGGGACTCCATGCCCGCGAGTGTAGGCGGGAACGAGCGATGCGCCGTCGCGCGGCACGATCGCGCGGTGCCCGCGTCCCAAGACTGAACGATTGATCCCGTCCCGACGCCCTACGAGAGCACAAGGGCGACCACACAGGTCGTCGCGCCCTCATGGAGGTCCTGGCGTGCGTACATCACATCGGCCGGCTCGCGTGCCCGTCGCCATCGTCGCTGCCGCGCTCGTCGCCCTCGCGAGCATCGCCCCTGCCGCGGCGGCGGCCCCAGAATCGGTGCACATCGTGTCGCCCATGCACTTCAACCAGGATGCGTTCAACACCGGGACGTTCACGGCCAGCGGGTCGGCTGTCGATGACGGCACGGTGTGCGCGTCCGGCGTGGTGGAGGACTACCACATCCTGTTGGCGGGCGGCCAGAGCAACCGCAAGCTCCAGATCCCCGTACGCAAGGCGTTCACATGCGACGACGGCAGCGGCACCTTCTACGTCAAGATCCAGGTCCACCTGGAGTTCGAGACCTCGACCGAGGCGTTCTCCTGGGTCGTCCTGGGCGGCACCGACGACTATGCCCGCCTGCGCGGCAGCGGCAGCGGCTCCACCGTGGGCGACGGCTCCAACCCGCAGACCGGCAACATCAACACCTACGACGGCTTCGTGATCGACTGACCCACGGCCGATAGGTCGACGGGGTGGAACTGCAGGACGGTCGAGGTCGTCATGTGGGCGAACGGGCACACGGCCTGTTCGTCAACCAAGCGCACAAGGAACCGCAACCATGCACCTCCTCCGTTCCAGCGGACGTTCCGTCCGCGCAGCGATCGTCCTCTCGGTCGCCGCCCTCGTCCTCGTCGCGTCAGCTGCCCTGGCGAACGCCGGCGGCCCCACGGTCCTCCCGGTCGAGCCCGACGGCGGCATCGGCGGCGAGGTCGTCCTCCCGGTCGAGCCCGACGGCGGCATCGGCAACTGACGCCCACCCGCGACCACTCTCAACGCCCCCGGTCCGTGCGGCCGGGGGCGTTTCTCGTTGCCGGGCTTGACACGTCCGGAGCCGGTGAATAGCATCAACGCCCGTTGATATAAACCGCCGTTGATCCGACGACGGTTGTCAGCACGCCAGGACCCCTGCCCACCCGTGTCACCCTCTCCCGCGCGCATCCGGAGCACCATCGCGAACGTCGTCGACCAGCCCGACGACCTGCGCGAGCTCCGCCGCTTCCACAAGACCCTCGCGGACGTGAACCGTCTGCGGATCTGCCGCGTCCTCGCGCAGGGGCCTGCCACCGTCACCGAGCTCATCGAATCCGTGGGCCTGTCCCAGCCGCTTGTCTCGTGGCACCTGGGCAAGCTGCGCGAGGTCGGCCTCGTCTCGGCCCGTCGCCACGGCCGTGAGACCGTCCATACGATCGTCCCCGAGACGTTTGCGAGCTTCGCCGACCGCCAGGCCCGGGCCCTCAACCTCGCCGAGGTGGGCGGCACCGGCGCAGCCGCAGCCCCGGCGCGCGGCTCGACGCCCGCTCCAACCAGGGCCGCCTCGTGAGCGGCTCGTTCGTCTCGCCCGAGACCAGGACGAAGGTCCGAGGGCTCATGACGCCGATCGCCGTCGGGCTCGGAAAGATCGGCCTGACGCCGAACGGGCTGACGCTCATCGGCTTCGGCATCGCCTGCGTCGCCGCGATCCTGGCGGCGACGGGGCTGTGGCTCCCGGCCGGGCTGCTCGTCGTGTTCGGCGGCGTCTTCGACCTGTTCGACGGAGCCCTCGCCCGTGCAACCAACAAGGTCAGCAAGCTCGGAGCGTTCATGGACTCCGTCTTCGACCGCTGGGGCGAAGGCGTCGTCTACGTGGGCATCGTGTGGGGCGCCGTCGCGGCCGATTGGACGGATGGCGCGATCCTCGCAGCGGCAGCCATGACGAGCGCGTTCATGGTCAGCTACACGCGCGCCAAGGCCGAGAGCCTCGGCTTCACGTCCGGGACCGGCATGGCCAACATCGGCCTCGCGCCGCGCGAGATCCGGATCATCATCCTCACGGTCGGGCTCGTCCTGGCCGGTCTGTCGTCCATCACGGCCCTGGGCATCGCCCTCGGCCTCATCGCGGTCCTCGCGACCATCACCACCATCCAGCGAATCGTCGTCACCATCAACCAGGCACGAACTTCGGAGCAGGGGTAGCAGCAGCAATGGAGCAGGAGCACGTGAGCAAGAACGGCAAGAACGGGGCGGAGCCCAAGGTCCGCGGCAAGAAGATCCGGGTCGCGATCGTCGGCGTGGGCAACTGCGCGAGCAGCCTCGTCCAGGGCCGCTACTACTACGAGAACGCGAAGCCCGGCGACTTCGTCCCCGGCCTGATGCACGTCCAGCTCGGCGACTACCACATCAGCGACGTGGAGTTCGTGGCCGCGTTCGACGTCGACCGGGAGAAGGTCGGCAAGGACCTGTCCGAGGCGATCTTCTCGGGCCAGAACAACACCTACAAGTTCCACGGACGTCCCGCACATGGGCGTCAAGGTCGAGCGCGGCATGACCCATGACGGGATCGGCAAGTACCTGAGCCAGGTCATCAAGAAGGCTCCGGGACCCACGGCCGACGTCGTCGGCATCCTCAAGGACCGCGAGGTCGACGTGATGGTCTCCTACCTGCCCGTGGGCAGCGAGGAGGCGACCAAGTGGTACGTCGAGCAGGCCCTCAAGGCAGGCGTCGGGTTCATCAACGCCATCCCGGTGTTCATCGGCCGCGAGCCCTATTGGCAGCGCCGGTTCGCCGAGGAGGGGCTGCCGATCATCGGCGACGACATCAAGTCCCAGGTCGGCGCCACGATCACGCACCGCGTGCTCACCCGCCTGTTCATGGACCGCGGCGTCCGCATCGACCGCACGTACCAGCTGAACTTCGGCGGCAACACGGACTTCCTCAACATGCTCGAGCGTGAGCGCCTCGAGTCGAAGAAGATCTCCAAGACCAACGCCGTCACGTCGATGATGGACTACGACCTCGCCGAGGGCGACATCCACGTCGGCCCGTCCGACTACGTGCCGTGGCTCAAGGACCGCAAGTGGTGCCACATCCGCATCGAGGGCACGACCTTCGGTGACGTCCCGCTCAACGCCGAGCTCAAGCTCGAGGTCTGGGACAGCCCCAACAGCGCCGGCGTCATCATCGACGCGATCCGCTGCCTGCGGATCGGCCTCGACCGCGGCCTCAAGGGCACGCTCGTGGCGCCGTCCAGCTACTTCATGAAGTCCCCGCCGCTCCAGATCCACGACGACGTCGCGCACCAGCGCGTCGAGGCGTTCATCCGGGGCGAGGACAACGAGACGCTCGTGGGCAACGAGGAGTCGAAGAAGGACTCCAAGGCGCTCGCGAACCAGGCGAAGGCCAAGGCCGCCGCCGCCAAGTGACCCGGGGGCGACAGTTCGAGGCGCCGCACAGGCGCCTCGAATCCTCTGCACCGCGCATCGTCGAGCGGATGGCGGTCGTCGGCTACCGCACTGCGGCGGCAGTGCTCGCGCACGTCCCGCCTGCCCTTTCGCGAGCCGTGATCGGCACCGCGGTTCAGGGCAGCTACCTGCTGTGGCCGTCGAAGCGCCGGTTCTCCAACAGCAATTTCGGCCATGTGCTCGGGCTTCCGCCCGAGCATCCGCGTGTCCGCCGCCTCGCGTTGCGTGCCTACAGGGAGTACGCCCGCTACATCGTGGAGCTCATGCGGCTGCCGTCCCGGCCGCCCGAGGAGCTCCGAACGGCGGTCGAGGGCGACGGCATCGAACGGATCGCCAGCGCGTGGCGCGACTCCGGCCAGGCGATGATCGTGGTCGCCGGGCACGTGGGCAACAACGAGGCCGTGGCCGCAGCACTCGCTGGGGCGGGATACCCGGCGAACGGGATCGCGGACGACTCGTCCTTTCCCGAGCTGTTCGAGCTGCTCCGCCGCCAGCGCGAGGCATGGGGTGTCCGGATCATCCCGTGGCGCAACATGCGCGACCTGTTCCGGGTCCTGCGCGCGAAGGAGATCGTCGCCCTGCTTGTGGACTGGGGCTATCGCTCGGACGGGGTTCCCGTGCGGCTGTTCGGCGCGTGGACGACGCTTCCCGCCGGCCCGGCCACGCTGGCCGCCAAGACGGGCGCCATCATCGCGCCACTCGCGATCCGGCGCACGCCGGCTGGGACCTTCCGCGTCGAGGGCTACGAGACCTTCACAGTCCCATCGTCCGACCCGGCGGACATCCAGCGCGCGACCCAGCGGATCGCGGACTTTCTGGAGGAAGCCGTGGGCGCCGCCCCCGACCAGTGGTACAGCTTCAAGGCCCTGTGGCCCGAGACCGGAGACGAGGCGCTCGAGCTCGAGGCGCGCGCCGCCGCGATGCTCGGCGGCCAGCGCGCTGCGGGGGCCGGGAAGGAGCCGGTTCCCGAGGCGCAGGCAGCCGCATCGTGAGCGCCGAGCGCACGCCGCGAGACGTCGACGGCTCGGACGCGTCGCGCCCTGGGCTGCTGGGCATGGTGCTGGTCGCGGTGGCGACGCTCGCAGGCAGGCTCCCCGCCGCCCCGCTCTACGCCGCGGCGGATGCGAGCGGTGAGCTCTGGTACCGGGTGTCGCCAGCGAAGCGGGCGCGAGCCCGCGCCAACCTCCAGCGCGCGTGCGACGGCCTCGCCGCGAGCGGCCGCGGGTCCACGATGGCGCGGCGCGCGGCGACCGACCCAGATGCGATGGAGCGCCTCGTCCGCGCCTGCTTCCGCCACGCCGCCCGGTACTACGTCGAGGTCGCCCGGACGGGCGGCTATGACCTTGAGACGGTGCTGGCAACCCTCGACGTCGAGACGCCCGATGCAGTGCGTGACGCGTTCACGACCGGGCGTCCGATGATCCTCGTGGGCCTGCACTACGGCGTCATCGAGCTGCCGGTCGTCTACGTCTCGAACCTCGTCGGGCACTCGTTCACGGCACCGATGGAGACCGTCTCCGACCCCGGGCTGCAGCACTGGTTCGTCACGTCGCGCAGTCGGGTGGGGGTGAACATCATCCCGCTCCGCAACGCCCGGCGGGCGCTCCTCGCAGCGATCAGGCGGGGCGAGTCGGTCGGCCTGGTCGCGGACCGTGACATTGCGGGCACCGGCATCCCGACCCCGTTCTTCGGGTACCCCGCGCCCATCCCGGTCGGGCCCGCGGTCCTTGCCATCGAGACCGGTGCCCCGATGTACGTGGCGGCCGCCCGACGGACGAAGGACGGCCGCTGCCGGGGCCGCCTGGTCCACGTCCCGACCCCGGAGACCGGATCCCGTCGCGAGCGCATCACCGGGATGACGGCGGCGATGGTCCTGGCCTTCGAGACGCTCATCGGCGACGCTCCCGAGCAGTGGTGGGGCGCGTTCCATCCGATCTGGCCGGATCTGGCCGTGTCCGGCACGAGCGACGGGCAGCCCGAATGACATCCGAGCGCATCGACCGTCGCGGTCGAGCGGATCTCCACATCCACACCCTGGCATCGGACGGCACCGCATCGGTCGCCGAGATCCTCGACGAGGTGGAGGAGGCCGGGCTCCTCGACGTCATCGCGATCGCGGACCACGAGCGGATCGACGCCGCGCTCGCCGCCCGCGCCATGGCCGTCGACCGTGGGCTCGCAGTCGAGGTCGTCGTGGGCGAGGAGATCACCACGCTCGGCGGGCACCTGGTCGGCCTCTTCCTCGAGACCCGCGTCCCGCCGCTCAAGAGCCTCCGCTGGTCGATCGAGGCAATCCACGATCAAGGTGGCCTCGCGATCGTGGCGCACCCGCTCGTCCCCGTCCACCTGTGCGCGCAGGCCTGGGTCCTGCGGCGGCTCCTGGCAGACGACAATGGGGCCGTGCACCCCGATGCCATCGAGACGTTCAATCCCACCGCGCTGGGGAAGTACGGCCACCGGCGGTCGGTCGACTTCGCCAGGCGCCACGGTCTGCCGCAGATCGGCAGCAGCGACGCCCACGCCCTGGCCGCCATCGGCACCGCCTGGACGACG
This sequence comes from uncultured Chloroflexia bacterium, assembly GCA_963715245.1. GTDB lineage: Bacteria > Chloroflexota > Limnocylindria > Limnocylindrales > CSP1-4 > CAIXZV01. Next base: position 260,796 of record CAVQRM010000002.1, on the reverse strand, counting down.
TACCCGGGCCGCAGCGCCCAGGACCTCGTCGCCGCGATCCACGCCGGTGAGACCAGGCATCACGGCCGCTTCCATGGGTCGGTTGGCCAGCTCGGGACCTTCGGCCAGCAGCTCCGCAAGCGTGGCCGCGACGCTCGGGCGGAGGTTGCAGGCCGCGTGCGCCGTGACGGGTCGGGCCGTGACCACGGCTATCCCGGGAGCACGCGTCGACCGCCCGAGTTCGATGCCTCGGCCGACGTGACCCGCAAGGGGGCGCCGCGATGAAGATCGGGCTCGTCTCGCCCTATGTCTATCCGCTGCCCGGCGGCGTCACGCAGCACGTCCGCTTCCTGTACGAGAATCTTCGCCAGCGCGGACACGACGTCCGGATCCTGACGTCCTCCCACGGCCTCCAGCGGACGTCGGAGGGCGATGTCATCCGCCTCGGCAAGGGCTTCTCGATGCCGGCGAACGGATCGGTGGGGACGATCACCGTCTCGCCCCGGTACGTGTCGCAGGTGCGGGAGCTCCTTGAGCGCGAGCAGTTCGACGTCCTCCACTTCCACGAGCCGTTCGTGCCCTTCCTGTCGCTGGTGATCCTGCGCGAGTCGAAGAGCGTCAACATCGGGACCTTCCACGCGTACGGCGGCTGGTCACCGGCCTACGAGTTCGGGTCCCGGGCGATGAAGCGCTACGCGGGACGCCTGCACGGGCGGATCGCGGTGTCCGCCGCTGCTCGACACTTCATCGACCGCTACTTCCCGGGCGACTACAAGGTCATCCCGAATGGCGTCGATGTCGACCGCTACCGCCGGGCGGTCCCGCTCTCGCGCTGGCAGGACGGCACGCAGAACATCCTGTTCGTGGGCCGGTTCGAGCCACGCAAGGGCGTGCTCGACATGCTCAAGGGGTACCGCATCCTGCGCAAGACCGGGTGCGACTGCCGCCTGCTGCTCGTGGGCGGCGGCCCGCAGGAGCGCGAGGCGCGCCGCTACGTCGCGACACGCAGGCTGCGGGGGGTTCACTTCCTGGGGCGAGTCTCCGACGACGAGAAGGCCCAGCTGTTCCGGACCGCGGACGTGTTCGTCTCGCCGGCGACGGGGCGTGAGTCGTTCGGGATCGTGCTGCTCGAGGCGATGGCGGCCGGCGCGCCGATCGTCGCCTCCGACATCCACGGCTACAAGGGCGTCGTCCGGCGCGGCCGGGAGGCGCTCCTTGTCCCGCCGCAGGAGCCCAAGGAGATTGCCCTGGCGGTCGGCCGCGTCCTGAGCGACCCGGAGCTGGCGGGCACGATGTCGGAGAACGGCAGCAGGCGTGCCGAGGAGTTCAGCTGGCCGCGCGTGACCGCGAAGGTGGACGACTACTACGGGTTCGTCATCCGCCGGCTGGCGGCCGCCGGGACCCTGCCGCCGCACTTCAACGCGGAGATCCCGCCGTCACCGCGCGTGCACTCGGCAACGGCCACCGGGCCGGAGTCAGGTAACCCGCAGCAGGTGCCCGCGGCTGCGCCCGTCGCAACAGACGGCAGCTAGCTCACCGTCGCTAGGCCGGGCCGGCCTCGCCCGCGGGCCCACCGGCGGACCCGCTCACCGATCGTTCATCGTCCTCGAGCGTCATCCGCCACACCCGCGCCGAGTAGGCCACGACCCCGCAGGCGGCCGCGAGGAACACCATCAGGACCGCGAACCGCGGATCGGCGAACGAGATCGACCCACCCCGCTCCACGGTGTTGACGCCGAACTGGAACGCGTAGATGTAGGTGGGCAGCAGGCCCTGGTAGGCGTTGACGATGGTGGACGGCAGTGGCAGCGCCGAGATGTTCGGATACAGGAACACGAACCAGAAGCCCGCCACCCCGACGAGACCGAGCACGAACCGGCGGGCATCACGCGCCGTGACCACCTGCAGGGCGACGAACAGGAGCGGCACCCCGATCACCAGGGCGATGAGCTCCGGCACGATGCCGGCGAACGAGAACAGGGGATCGGTCGACGGGAGGAGGCGCGTGAGCGCGAGGAGCGATCCCCCGGCGATCGCCGTGATCACGAGCGGCGAGAGATCCCCGAAGCCGAGTGGTCGCCCATCCTCCCGTGGTCTCGACAGCCGGACGAGCTGGCGCACGAGCACGATGAGCGTGACGAGCCCCACGACGACCATCGCGAACGCCGCGGGGGTCACGACGAGGTTGCCCGGGTTCCCGTTGCACGCCTGCGACCCCGCGTTGACCGACTCGACGCCGGCGATCGAGCACAGCGGGATGCGCATGAGCCACAGGATCACGGGGCCCATCAGCGCGATGGCCGCAGCCACGCGTGCGAACAGCCACGTCCGGCGCGAGGCACCGTGCCATAGCTCAGCCACGAAGTAGCCGAGGGCGAGGATCACGAACGGCAGGCTGGTGTAGTAGTGGTACTGGAAGGCCGCCCGGTCGATGCGGCCCCAGGAGACCCACTGGCACAGGAAGGCGATGAGGATCAGGGCGAGCGCGAGGCTGCGGCGCTTGAACGCCTGGTACGCGACGAACCCCATCGCCGGGATCCCCATCCACCAGACGACCATGTTGCCCGCGTCGTAGATCGAGCCGGCCGTCGCATTGGCGAACGAGCCCTGGTAGAACCAGACGGGCTTGAGGTTGAGTGGCCAGGCCCACCACGGCGAGCTTGCCGCATGGGCCGCGGTCAGGTTGTTGTGGTAGCGGTACATCGCCTCGGTGAGCTCGACGAGCGTCTGGCCCGTGTGACCGATCGGCCAGCCGGCCACCAGCTGGTGGTTGTCGATGAACGCCCAGGGGAGATAGAGGGCCACGTAGACGGCGACCGGGATGGCGACGAGCGAGACGACCATCCACACGATCGGCAGGCCGAAGCCGGAGCCCAGCCGGAGCCAGCCGTCGGCCGGGGGGGAGGGCGGCGGGACGAGCGCCCGCGGCTCGCCGGGCAGCGGATCCGGTGCCATCGGCCCCATCCCGTATCGGGCGCCGACCTGGAACGCGAGGTACGCGAGGCCGCCGGTGACGACGAGGGCGAACGCGACCGTCAGCGGGTTGAGCAGGATCGGTCCGACCGCGATCTCCGTCGAAGCCTCGCCCAGCGCGATCGCACCCAGTGCGACGACGATGCCGAGCGCTGCCGGACCGGCGACGGCAAGGCGGACCTCGTCGTCCGACCAGCGGATGGGGTGGTAGACCGTGACCACCACCGTCGCCAGCGTGAGGGCGACCATGATCAGGGTGAACAGCAGGTTCCCCGACGCGTCGCTGCCCTCGGGCACGGCCATCGCCATCCATCCGAGGATCCCGGTCACACCGATCATGCCGGCGATGAGGATGATCCTGCCCAGCGCAGACCGGATGAGAATGAGGATCCCGAGCGCCCCGATCGCGTACGCCGCGACCCACTTCGACGCCAGTGCCAGGCCCAGCAGCACGCCGATCGCGGGCATGATCAGCCAGAACGTCCGTGTGCGACGACGTTCGATCCACAGCCACGCGAACAGCAGGTACGCCGCGAGGATGAACGCCCCGGTGTAGACGTCGTTCATCGCGATCCGGCTCTGGACGAACATCATCCCGTCGAGCAGGACGAACAGCCCGACGAGCACCGCGACCGCGCGCCGCGCGAACAGCACCCGCGCCAGCAGGTACAGGAGCGCGATCGTCAGCGCCCCGAGCATGACGCCCGGGAGGCGCCACGCGAAGTGGTAGGACCCGACGTCGAGCGACGCGGTCTCGCCGCCCTCCCCGAAGGCGAGGATGGCGCCGCGCGCGTCCGCCGGGTAGTCCTCGTTGTGGTCGAGCACCCACGCGCTCGGCGTGAACGACAGCTCGTGGTCCGCGAACACGGACTTCCCGTGCGGCTCGACGACGTACACCGTCGATGCCGAGCCGTCGGGCGTGGTGCCCAGGACCTCGACGAGCTCGGCCGCGAGGTCGTACGTGATCCGCGAGCCGGCGCCCGGCAGGTCGAATGTCGTCGTGACCTTCGGGCCGTCGTCGGCGTCGTCGCCCGTCACGGCGATCACGGCAACCTCCGGGGTGCCGGTCTCGCCATCGGTGGTCGTCGCGTACAGCTGCGTCCCGTCGTCGACCCCGCTCACGAGGACGACGCCGGTCGAGCCGCCGTCGAGCGCCACCTCGTGCACCACCGTGCCGCGGGTCGACACGAGCGAGACGCCGGCGTCGCCCGCCACGGCGAGCAGCGGGGCGGCCTCGATGACGATCCCCGGCAGGCGTTCGGCGGCGATGGCGTCGTCGAGGTTCGTGCGTGCGTCCGCGTCGAGCACGGCATCGATGACGACCGCCTCGGCGTCCGGGTCCGCGGCGAGGTACGCGAGGTACGCCGCCGGGTCACCGCCGAGGACGGCCGCCAGCTCGTCGGCGGCGGCCTGCAGGTCGGGGATCTCCGCCGGCTTCGCCACGATCGCGTCGATGCGCCCCGCGGCCGCCAGATCGCCCGGGCCCGCGATCGTGGCCCGGCCACGTTCCTCGCCGGTCGCCGCGTCCAGGATGGCCACGGCGTCGCCCGCGAGCCGCGCCGCGACGGCATCGCCGTCGGCAAACACCGCGAGCCGCGCGATCGGCGAGTCCAGGCTCGCGACGGGCGAGAGGTCCACGGGCACCTGGTCTGCCTCCACCGACGACCCGTCGTTGCGCACGGCGTCGAGCACGGTCGCGTCGAGCGCGAGCACTGCTCCGGCGTCCGTGCCGACGTACACCTGGGTGCTCTCCGGGTCGAAGGCGACCGCCGCGGCCCCGGGCAGCGGCAGCTCGGCGACGAGCTCGCGGGTCGCGAGGTCGTACGCGACGAGCGCATCGCCCGTCGCGATCCACACGCGGTCCCCGGCGCGGTCCATGGAGGTCGGGTCCGGCCGCCGGGGCTCGATGACGGCGTCGCGGACCGCGACGCCGAGCTCGCTGCTCGCGGCCACGTCCTGGCCCGCGAACAGGGCGATCCCCCCGGCCATGGCGTACTTGGCGAGGTGGGGATGGGTCCACTCGTAGATCGTGTCGTCGATCCCATAGCGCCAGGACTGGAGGAACTCGGTCGCCGTCCGGGCGTGGTAGACCTCGTCGAAGTGCATCCGCGCCGGTTCCGCGAGGCGGAAGGTCCGGAGGCCCATCCCTGCCACGACGAGGACGATCAGGATCCAGATGTCGAGGCGGTCGAGGCGCCCGCCCTTCTCGCCGATCAGCAGACGCGATCTGTCCGGGCGGATCGGCGTTTCGCCGATCCGTGCACGGAGCCACGAGACGGGCCCGACGTCGCCCCAGCTGCGGCGCTCGAACCACGCCGGCGAGCGCCGGGCGGGCGACGAGACCGCCTGGGTGGGCAGGAGTGCGGCAGGGGGCACCGTGGGCGCCGACGACGCCACGGCCACTGCCGGGCCCCTGCCCTCGGCCCCTTCGTTGCGCACGGTCGTCCCACCGACGAGCGCCGGGACGTCCCCGGTGGCTGCCTCCCAGTCCGGCAGGCGCCCGCCCTCGAGCTCCGTTGCCAGCCTGCGGCGCGACCCGTCACGCAGCTGCCACAGGCCGAACACGAGCGCGGCGGTGTGGAGCACGGCGACGAGCGCCACGCCCCCGTAGGAGCGGATCGCCGGCCCGATCCCGAGCCAGTCCTCCACCTGCGGGTTGTTCCCGTACAGCGTCGTGAGGACCACGTACATGTTGAGGAACGTCGCGATCGACGCGACGACGTACGCGATCCGCCAGCGCCATGAGAACGCGAACAGGATCGCCGCGATCCCGAACAGCGGGAACAGGTACCGCTCGTGGACGCGCGTCGGGACCGCGAAGAACGCGAGGGCGAGGACCGCGACCCCGACGAGGATCGTCAGCCGGTCGGGGCGCCGGGCCACGATCGCCGGGACGATCACGAACAGCAGCGCGCCGAGGAGGACGCCCCCGACGAGCGCCGCCGGGAACGGACCGATCTGCGCCCACGCGGTCGCGTCGGGCACCGGTGCGTCGTAGATCCACCCCCCGTTGGAGGCCAGGCTGGCGCCGTCGAGCGGGAACAGCGCCCACAGGTTGTAGGCATTGACGGTGACGTAGGAGTACGTCGCGGCGGTGCTGAACACGAGCCGCAGCAGCGAGGAGTCGAGGTACGGCGCGGTCGTCGAGATCGTGACGACCGACAGCCCGAACGGCGCGGCCAGGACCACCGCGGTCACGAACCCCGCGACGCCGGTGCTGAAGATACGCAGCAGCCCCGTCGTCCGGCGCTCCCACCCGAAGCCCGACGGCTCGGGGGCCGGCTCATCGCCCCAGGCACCCTTCGGCCACAGGACCCGACGGATCGTGACGAACGCCACGATCGGCACGAGGATCGCGAGCTGGGGCTTGATCAGCGCGGCGACCACCGCCAGGATCGCGGCTCGCTCGTGGCGGCCCTTCCACAGCTCGCGCACGGAGAGCAGCAGGAACACCGTCCCGAAGCTGTCGACCTGGCCCCAGATCACCGAGTCGAACCAGGTGACCGGGTTGATCAGGACCACCGCCGCGGCGAGCAGCGCGCGGCGCTCGGTGACGCCGAGGTCGCGCACCATCCGGTAGACGACGTACGCGAGGACGGCGTCGGTGAGGATCGCGGGCAGCTTGATCAGGTCGCCCACGCCGCCGACCCAGTTGCCGACGACGCCGACGGCCCACAGGGCGTACAGGTAGCCGGGCGTGTAGTCGGCGAAGAACCCGCGCTCGTAGAACCCGAACGGCCCCTGATCGGCGAGGTTCTCCGCCCAGAAGGCGAAGAGGCGGAGATCCGTCTCGAACCCCGAGCCCCGGAGGGCTTCGAGGCCATATGCCATCATCAGCCGGAAGATCAGGCCGATGACCAGTAGGGCCAGGATCTGCCAGCCGAGGCCTCGCCGGGAGGTATCGTCCGTCATCGTCTCCCGGCCGGGCGCACCCGAACCCAGAGCGGTCACGGGGAGCCTCCTAACGCAGCGTTGAAGGTGCAGCGGAGTATAGCCGAGGGTCCCTCGTGGCCCCCTACCCCCCATCCGTCCGCCCGCGGCTCCACGACCATCGTCGTGGGGCTCCTCATCGCGCTCGGCGCACTGCTCGTGTACACGGTCTCGAACCCGGCCCATTTCAACCAGTACAACCACTTCGTGTGGCAGGCCGACGCGTTCCTCGACGGGCGTGTCTGGATCCCGTACCCGGTGACCGGGACCGCGATGACGCCCGGCAACGAGTACCTCCAGGACCTGTATCCGCTCTACGACGAGGCGGGCCAGTTCACGGGTCGGGTGCTGCTCCCGTTCCCGCCGCTGCCCGCGCTCGTCCTGCTCCCGTTCGTCGCCGTCTTCGGGCTGGCCACCGACCAGGAGGGGATCACGATCGCGCTCGCGGCCGTCGGCGTGCTGGTCGCGTGGTGGATGCTCGGCGGGCTCCGGATCACGATCGGGGTGCGGGCGCTCACGACGCTCGTGTTCGCAACCGGCACTGCCTGGTGGTGGGCCGCCGCCGTGGGTACGACCTGGTATCTCGCCCACGTGGTCGCGGTGATCTTCGCGCTGCTGGCCGTCGGCGTTGCCCTGCGGGCCGATCCGCTGGCGCCCGACGAGGATCCATGGGACGAGGCCGACCGGGTCAGGAAGGCGGCAGCAGGCCGCGCGACGGCAGCGGGGCCCCCGGTGCCACCATCTGGTCTTGCGCGGCGCCTCGTGGGTCTCGTGTGGCCCCTGGACCGCTCCCACGTCCTGGCGGGCCTGCTCCTCGGCATCGCGGCGACCGCCCGCCTGCCGCTCGTGTTCGCGGCGCCCATGCTCATGCTCGTGGGCGGTGGCGGGTCGCTCGGGCGACGCACGGCGTCGGCGGCGGTCGGCGGGGTGGTCCCGGTCGCCGCGCTGCTTGCCTACACGTACCTCACGAGCGGGTCCTTCATCCATCCCGGCTACGACTACCAGTACCAGCTCGAGGCGAACGGCTACCCCACGCTCGACTACAACCCCGACTGGTCAGTGGAGGACATCCGGTACATCCCGCAGAACATCGGGATCATGTTCGGCTCGCTGCCGCTGGTCGCGCCCGCGGTCAAGCCCGACACCCTCGGGCTCGGTCCGGTCGTCACCCTGTGCGAGGACCCCGCGGCGGCGCGCGGCCTGTTCGACGCCGAGTGCCCGCTCGTCCTGCCCGTCGACACCGGGACGAGCATCCTCCTGAGCGCCCCCGGGCTGCTGCTGGCCCTGTTCGCCATCCGGCGCCGGCCGATCGCCCGCCTCACCCTCGGTGCGGGCGCCACCGTCCTCGTCGTGGCGCTGTTCAACCTCGCCCACTTCAGCCAGGGCTGGGTCCAGTGGGGGTACCGGTTCTCGCTCGACTTCATCCCGTTCCTGCTGCCGCTCGTGGCCCTCGGGGCGGGTCGCGCCGGGGACGGGCGTCCGCGCCTGACGGCGCTCGTGCTGCTCGCCGCGGGCGCGGCCGTCAACTTCTGGGGCGTCGCGTGGGGACAGATCCTTGGCTGGTGAGGCCGCGCTCGACGCCGGCGCCCAGGCGCCGGACCGGGCGGACGTGAGCACCGGGCGACTCCGGATCGGCGCGACCTGGCTCGTCGCGATCGCGGTGAGCGTCTTTGCCCTGGTCGTCTACCGGGCGACGATGCTCCCCGGGCTCGGCGCGTGGGACACGGCCGAGGCGCAGACGGTCCCCACGATCCTCGGCACGATGCACCCGACGGGCTTCCCGGCCTACGTCGTCCTCGGGTTCCTCGTGACGAAGGTGCTCGCGCCGGTCGCGGCAGCCTCCACGAGCATGAACTTCCTGTCCGCGATGCTCGTCGCGCTGGCGGTGGGCACCAGCGTCTTCGTCAGCCGGCGCCTCGGGGCCCCGCCACTTGTCGCCGGCGCCGTCGCGGTTGCCTTCGCGTTCACGCCGATCGTGTGGGCGATCGCCGTCGCCGCCGACGCGCACGCGCTCCACCTCGCGCTCGTCGCGCTCGTGACGCTCGGGCTGCTGCGCTGGGAGGCGCGGGTCCGGGCCTGGCGCGACGCCCCCGACGACCTCGGCCTCCGTCGCAGCGCGGACCGGGCGATCGTCGGCACGGCCGCCCTGTTCGGGGTCGCGGTGGCGAACCATGCCCTCTCGCTGCTGCTGGTCCCGGCGATCGGGCTGTTCGTCCTCGCCGTCGAGCCCGGCGTCCTCCGCCGGCCGAAGCTCATCCTCGCGGCTCTCGGGGCAAGCCTCGGCGTGGCCGCGTTGCTCTACCTGCAGCTGCCGCTGCGCGCCGGACCGTTCCGGGCGCCGCTCGTCTACGGCTCGCCGGACACCTGGGAGGGGTTCTGGGAGATCGTCCTCGCGGACCAGTTCCAGAACGACGTCGGAAGCCCGCTCACGGATCTGCCGGGCAAGGTTGCCCGGCTTGTCGATCTCACGGCCGCCCAGTTCGGGCCGCTGATCGTGTTCATCCCGGCGGGCTTCCTCGTCACGGCCGTCAGGTTCCCCCGCTACGCGCTGTTCTCGGGCGCCGCGGTCCTCCTGACCTCCTTCTTCGCGGCGTCCTATGCGAACGCGGCGATCGACCGCTACTACATCGGGCCCGCGTTCTTCGCCTGGACCTGGATCGCGGCGTTCGGCGGAGCAGTCGTGGCTCGCGTCCTTGGCACGGACGAGGAGGACGCAGCCGGCGAAGCGCCGCCGACGGATCTCGCGAGGGCCACCGGCCGGTCACTGCCCCTGCAGATCCTCGTCCCGGCCATCGTCGGCGTCGCGCTCCTCGTCCCCACGGCGACGGCGTTCCGCGAGCGTTGGGTAGCCGTGGACCTCTCGCGATCGACCTGGGTCGCCGGCTGGCTCGACCAGGCGTTCGAGACCATGGAACCGGATGCCGTCGTCGTGTCCTGGTGGTCGTACTCGACGCCGATGTGGTACGGCCAGCACGTGGAGGGCAGGCGACCGGACATCTGGATCGTGGACGACCGGACGCGCCTGGACGAGGACCTGGGCGAGGTCGCCGACGTGATCGAGGCCAACATCGACACACGGCCCGTCTACCTGATGCGCGTCAACGAGTCCCAGGTGCAGGAGCTCGCCGACCGCTATACGATCGAGAAGGCCGGCCGTCCGGGAAACCTCTTCCGGGTCACGGGCCGCCAGGAGTCCATCCCATGACCGATGCCACGTCGCCCGGCGCGGCCATCCCTGCCGCTGCGCGGGTGCCGCGCCTCTCGTACTTCTTTCCCGCGCACAACGAGGAGGCCAACCTGGAGGGGCTGATCGACGAGGCGCTGGCGACGCTCCCGCTGATCGCGGACGAGTTCGAGATCATCGCCGTCGACGACGGGTCGAAGGACCGCACCGCGGAGATCGCGGACCGCCTTGCGGCGGCGCATCCGGGGATCGTGCGTGCCGTCCACCACGAGGTGAACCGCGGGTACGGTGGGGCGCTGCGCTCCGGGTTCGAGGCCTCGCGGTACGAGCTGCTGTGCTTCACCGACGGCGACCGCCAGTTCAGGATCGCGGATGTCGCACGGCTGACAGCGCGGATGGCCGAAGCAGACCATCCGGACGTGGTCGTCGGGTACCGGATCAAGCGCGCCGACCCCTTCATCCGGATCCTGTACGCGCGAACGTACAAGCTCGCCAACCGGATCTTCTTCGGGCTCCGGGTCAAGGACGTGGACTGCGCCTGCAAGCTGTTCCGGCGGGCGTCGCTGGACGGGGTACGGGTGGAGTCGGGCGGCGCGTTCTTCTCCGCGGAGCTGCTCATCCGGACCCTGAACGAGGGTCGCTCGATCGTCGAGGTCGGGGTCCCACACTATGCGCGTACGGCGGGCTCGCCGACCGGCGCCAAGCCCGCGGTGATCTGGCGCGCGGTCAAGGACTTCTGGATGCTCCGCCTGCGGCTGTGGGCGAACCGCGAGCGGGCGCTCCGCCGGGGCAGTCCGATCCTGGGCGAGGAGCCCGGCCAGCCCTAGCTGGAGGACCCGCCGCCGCGCGGATCCTGGTCGATGTCGAGCGAGTTCACGAACTCCCGGAAGATGTCCAGGCGCGCCTGATCGATCGGCTCGCCGGTCGCTTCGAGAGCGGCTGCGGACAGGCGCCGTGAGCCCTCGCCGCCCTCGTCCCCCTCGTCGTCGGCGACGTCGGCGTCCGGGGACGTCGCCGCGCGGTCCAGCACGTCCGAGGTGGCGTAGATCGGCGCCGACAGTCGCACGGCGAGGGCGATCGAGTCGGAGGGGCGCGCATCGATGTCGCTGGTCGCGTCGGCGCCCACGAGGCGCAGCCGTGCGTGGAACGTCTCGTCGGCAAGGTCCGAGATGACGATCCGCTCAATGCGGACGTTGAGCGCATCGAGCATGTTGACGATGAGGTCGTGCGTGAGCGGGCGCTCCGGCGTGACGCCCTGGAGCTTCATCGCGATGGCGTTCGCCTCGTTCACGCCGACCCAGATCATCAGCAGACGCCCGCGGCCCGCCTCGCGCAGGACGAGGACGTGCCGACCGGTGCGCATGTGGACGCGCACGCTGTCGACGATCATCTCGATCTCGGTGACGCCCTCGTCGGCCATGGGCCGATTATCCCATGCGCCGCGGGGATCAGGGCTTCGGCGTCTTCGCCGGCTTCTTGGTCGCCTCGGGGTCGGCGCTGGGCGACGCGTCGGGCGATGGAGTCGGCGGCGGCGCGTCGGGGACGGCCTCCAGGACCGCGCTGTGCAGGCCGGTGTCGGAGATCCACCACATGGTCGACGGTGCCTCGGCGTCGGCGGCCGGCAGGACGACCATCCCGCGCAAGCCGGCCCACGCATCGTCCCCCGCGGCGAGCCGGTACTGCGCGATGTACTCCCCGTCCGACTTGTTGAAGGCGACGACGCGATCGTGCGCCGCGTCGAACGCGTAGATGATCCCGTTTCGGCGGCTGGACGAGCCGTCAGGCCGGTCGGGTGACGAGATCATGGTGTACGAAGGGTCGGGCCGCACCGCCGTGTCGCCGGGCCCATCCGTATCCCAGCCCGCGGCCGGGATGACGCGCGCCACTGCGCCGTTCTCGGCCACGAAGATGTCGCCGTCGATGAGCAGGTCCGTCATGCCGTCAACGGAGCGTTCGGTCGGCAGGCGCGGGTTCGGCTTGACCGGATAGCCCGAGCCGTCGTTGGCTGGCGAGAGGACCATGATGTTCTGCTCGGACGGGTCTACCACGTACAGCTTGTAGAACGACGCGTCGAAGTTGGCCACGAACGTCGCGATGTCCTTGACGTCGTCGCCCCAGGACGCCGAGTCCTTGACCTTGATCCGGACCAGGGTGCCCTTGCCTGAGCTGTTCGACGGCCGCCAGCGCCAGAGGTTGTTCTTGGCATCGAGGATCAGGACGTCGAGGGCGCCGGTCGTCAGGAGCTTGGGGTCGGCCGTCCGCGTTCCCGAAGCACGCTGGTTCGTCTTCATGACCGCGGTGGCCTTCTGCTTCTTGAGATCGATCCGCCACACCGTCTTGTTCGCGCTGTCGAGCACGTACGGGGCCCCGTCCGAGCCGCGAACGACGGCGTCCAGCTGCGGCGCCTCGTCCGCCGGGAAGGTGAACAACGTCGTGCTGTGAACGGGCTCGACGCCGTACAGCTTGTCGAGGCCGGAGAGTGCCTCCTTCCGGAGTGGCGCGATCTGGCCAGCCGGGTAGTTGAGGTCGGCCGCCTCGTCGAGCTTGGCGTACGCGGCGTTCAGCAGCTCCAGGGCCCGTCGCGGATCGTCGGCAATGAGGTCCACGCCCGGGCCGGTCACCTCGGAAAGGGCGGCCTCGGCCTCCTCGAAGGCCCGCTCGGCGGCCGTGAGCGATGGGATTGCAGCGAGGCCCGGGCCCGTCCGGTCGCCGATCGCATACACCCCCATCACGAGGGCGCCGCCGACGGCAATGAACGCGAGGAGCGCGACCGCAGCCCGCCGCTGCATCTCCATGCGCGATGTCGCGGCAGTGACCTTGCGCGTGGGCGGGGTCCGGCGCGGCAGCATGTCCTGGACGCTCCACACGGCCCGCTGGAAGCCGTTGCCCGCGGCGCTGCGGGCCCGGGTCGCCCCGGCGGTCATCGCGGCCGCCCCGGCCGTCACCGAGTCCGCGAGCGGGATCGGTGAGCGGTCGGGTGCGCCGGCCAGGGGCTCGTCGGGCCGGACGGGGACGAGGGTCCGGGACTTGTGGGTCGCGCCGACCTCGCTTGCCTCGAACGCGACCGCGCCGTCGCTGCCCTTGCCATCCGCGGCGACGAACCGCGCGTGGAGGTGCTCGATCGCGGACTGCGGATGGAGCGTGACGAGCGCGTCCTTGAGGGCGTCCGTCCCGATGCGGGCCACGACGTTCGCCGAGACCAGGCACAGGGAGTCGCCGACCGACAGCTCGCCCCGCCAGACCTCCGGCTCGAGCTCCTCGGCCGGGAGGCCTCGCTCCCGGTTCGGGTCCGGCAGCGTCGAGAGGCGCGCCTGGCGGATGAGGTAGGCCTCGGCGGGTCCGACCGTCGCAACGTACATCTCGCGACCACGGACCACCGCCACCGCGACGCCGATCGGGCCCGCCCCGTCCGCCGCGTGCCCGAGACCGTACCGGTCCCGCTGGTGGGCGAGCCGCTTGTTGGCTACGCCCATGACCTTGATCAGGCATTGTCGGATCCCGGCCGACTCGTCGTAGTAGTACTCGTTCCTGATCGTGTCCGCGACGACCCTGGTCGCCTCGCGCGCGCGAGGCCCGGACACCCTGGAGGTGACCAGCAGGTACAGGTTGCCCTTCGTGCGTCCCACGGACCCGACTGCCGGCTCCACGACAACGACGGTGTCGGGGGAGTCCGGCAGTCGATCCTGATCCGTGACGGCGCCGAGCTTCAGCTGGAGACGGACGGCCAAGGAGAGAGCCTCATTGGGTCTGCGACGCGCACGGGCGCGCTGACGTGACGCGGATTCCCGCTTGGCGGCGGGAGAGGGATTATACGCGGGTGCCGCCGATCCCCCGGTCGGGCGGTCCGTCAGGCTCGGCCCCCTCGCTCAGGGCGTCCGCCCTCTCGAGCCCGTGGGATCGCCGCGGAGCTTGAGGTGCCGGACCCGTGCACCACCCGGCGCGACGGCGAACGCCGCCAGCAGCTCGATCGCGCGCATCCGAAGCTCGGCCGCGACGATCGGTTCGTCGACCGCCACCACGATCGCGTCCGGCTCCAGCCCGACAAGGCGGCACGACCCGGCCGCGGGCGCCACGCGCTCGGCGACGATCGCGTCCCAGGTTGCGATCGCTCGCGCCAGCCGGAGCTCGTGCTCCAGCCCGAGCGCGCGGGCCGCCTCTGGCAGCAGGTCGCCGACACGCGAAGGCCGCCGCCGCCGGGTCGGGGATTCCGGGTCGGACGCGTCGCTCACGGCCCACGCTCGAGGCTTGACGTGCCGTCGGCGTTCACGGTCACCGCCCACGTCGTCCCGACCGACCGGAGGGCGGGATCGAGGTCGTCGAGGGTGGTCGTGGTGACGAACGCCTGGGGCAGCGCGGCGATCCGTCGGACGAGGTGTGCCCTCCGCTCGGGGTCGAGCTCCGAGAACACGTCGTCGAGCAGCAGGAGCGGCGGGCGCTCGTCCAGCGCGGTGAGCAGGTCGAGCTCCGCAAGCTTGAACGCGAGGATCGCCGTCCGCTGCTGGCCTCGCGAGGCGAACGACGCCAGCGGCCGCCCGCCCATCTGGAACACGAGGTCGTCCCGGTGCGGGCCAACGAGCGTCGACCCGTTCCAGACCTCCTTGTCGGCCGTCTCCGCCAGCCTGCGGGCGAGCGCGTCGCGCACGGACTCCCCCTCGTGCTGCGGCGCGTTCGTCGCATAGTCGAGCACGAGCCGCTCGGCGGCGGCCTCGTCGGGTGCGATCTCCGCGTGGGCGGCCGCGAGCGGCTCCGCGAGGGCTGCGAGCAGCCGCTGGCGCTCCTCGCGCACCGCGGTCCCCGCCTCGAGCAGGGCCTGGTCCCAGAATCGGAGCTCGGCTCGTGTCGCCTGCTCCTCGCGGATCGCCCGCAGCAGCCCGTTCCGCTGCTGGAGCGCCCGGCCATACGTCGACAGGTCCCGTGCGTAGGCGGGGGACCGCTGTCCGGCGAGCGTGTCGAGCGCCTCGCGGCGGAGGGACGGCGAGCCCGCGACGAGGAGCATCTCCTCGGGCGCGAACACGACCGTCCGGAGGGCTCCCCCCAGGCCGGCCGGTCGCCGGGCCACGCCGTTGACGCGGATCCGCTTGCGCGCCCCGCCGCTCGCTGTCCTGACGAGCGCCACCTCGATCGTGTCCCTGCTGTCGGGGAGGGTGGCCTCACGGCCGACCCGGGCCTCGACGCGGGCGAGCTCCGAGCCCCAGCGGACGAGCTCGCCCTCGGTGGTCGTGCGGTGCGAGCGGCCCCACGCGAGCAGCACGATCGCCTCCAGCAGGCTCGTCTTGCCGGCCGCATTCGGCCCCCAGACCAGCTGCGGGCCTGCTTCAAAGACCACGTCGAGCGCCGCGTAGCCACGCAGATCCCGTACGGCGAGACCCCGGAGGATCGGGGTGTCCGCGGATCCGGCGGGCGCGTCCGGCAGCGGGTCCGTGGGTCCCTCCGTCAGGAGGTCGTGCGGACGGGCATCACGACATGCACGTACGCGTCGTCGCCCACCGGCCGGAAGACGCCCGGGGACAGCGGGCCGTTGAGCTCGAGCGCGAACCGCTCCGC
This sequence comes from uncultured Chloroflexia bacterium, assembly GCA_963715245.1. Lineage (GTDB taxonomy): Bacteria > Chloroflexota > Limnocylindria > Limnocylindrales > CSP1-4 > CAIXZV01. The sequence goes on along the minus strand of CAVQRM010000002.1, from coordinate 245,186 downwards.
CTGGACGTTGCTGAGGACATCGTTGAGGTAGCGGGCGTTGAACGCGATGGTCGTGGCATCGCCCTCGACCGTCGCCTCCACGTCGCCCGTGTAGTCACCGACCTCCGCCGTCGCCGTGACGACGACGCCGGCATCCCCGCCCACCTGGAGCTTGACGATGTTCGCGGACGAGCTCGCGATGAGCGCCGCGGGGCGGACGGCGCGCAGCAGCTCCTCGCGGTCGATCTCGGCGCGGGTGGTGTGGGCCGCGGGCAGCACCTGCTGGTAGTTCGGGAACTGCCCGTCGATGAGGCGCGACACGATGTCGACACCCTCGAGGTGGAACAGGACCTGGTTCTTCGCCTGGGCGAGCACCAGCTCGACCGGGTCGTCCGTGTCGGCGAGGATCCGGCCGAGCTCGTTGAGCGCGCGAGCCGGGATCACCACCGACGCCGCCTCGACGGGGTCGAGGATGTCGATCGTCCGGACCGCGATCCGGTAGTTGTCGGCGGCGGCGAGCGTCAGCTTCGAGCCTTCGAAGCGCGCGAGGACGCCGGTGAGGATCGGGCGGGCCTCGTCGCTGGCGGCGGCGAATGCGGTCTCGTCCAGCGCCCGCTTGAGCACCTTCTGGCTGACCCTGGTGGTGGGGCGCTCGCCCGCCGTCTGGATGGTCGGGAACTCGTCCGCGTCGATGCCCTTGACATGCGTCGCGAAGCGGCCGGCACGGACATGGAGCGTGTCGGCCCCCTGGAGCTCGAGGTCCACCTTCTCCGAGGCCGGCAGGCTCCCGACGAGATCCGTGAGCAGGCGGGCAGGGACCGTGATGGCGCCGTCGGTCTCGATCTTGCCGGGCACCCAGTAGGTGATGCCGATCTCAAGGTTCGTCGCGGTCAGCTTGAGGCCGGCATCCTCGGTCCGGAGGAGGACGTTCGCGAGCACCGGCAGGGTGCTGCGGCTGGACACCGCCCGTGACACGACGGACAGGCCGCGCGCCAGGTTCTCCTGCATGACCGAGAGTTTCACGTTGGTCTGTCTCCAGCAAGCTGTCAGGCGGATTGGCGGTCAGGCAGTCCCCCGTCGGGACCCCGGCGATCGGTGGGCTGGCGATGCCCCGCATCCACGTCAGTGGGTGGACTGGTTGGTCTCTATCTTCTCACTCCGTCATCACAGTCATATTGCCGTGGATTGCGTGGACGGGCGTGCTCTGTCGTGCGGGGCGAGGCTGTGGGCCGGTGGATCACGGCTGTGGAGCCCACCCCCGGATCCCGGGGATGGCGCGGGGATCAGATCGTGGATGAATCGGGCTGCCGCTCGACTTCGTCCACAGGGGCGGTCAGAGCAGGGGAATCGCCCACGATCCGGCCCACCGGAACGCGCGCCCCCATCCACGCCCGGCGCAGGTTGTCCACCGGTTTGAACCCGATCGTCCACGCCAGGTTGCGACCGCCGGGTGCGCGAGACCGAACGCCAGGCACACGGTGCCGGCGGCCGGGAACAGCGGTGCCCAGGGCACGCTGAGTGGGGGCGCCGCCGCTCACCATCCGTCCGACCCAGATGCGGCTGCGACGGCTAGTCCGAGTAGATGAGCTCCCGGACGGCCGCGACCTCGCGACGCATCTCGTCGTTGACCTGCATCTCGCGGTTGATCTTGTCGCAGGCGTGGAGGACCGTGGAGTGGTCCCGGCCGCCCAGCTCCGCGCCGATGCGCATCAACGAGACGTCGGTCTCCTCGCGCATCAGGTACATCGCGATCTGGCGGGGCACGACGATGCTCTTCTCGCGCTTCTGGCCCTGCAGCGCGTCCATACCCACGCCGTAGTAGTTCGACACCGCCTGGGCGATGCGCTCGGGCGTCACCTGGCGCTTCTTGGGGTTGTAGAGCACGTTCGAGAGCACTGCCTGCGCAAGCTCGATCGAGATCGGCATCGCCCCCATGGAGGCGTAGGCAACGATCCGGTTGAGCGCGCCCTCCAGCTCGCGGATGTTGGACACGACCTTGCGGGCGATGAACTCGATCACATCGGATGTGATCGGCGTTCCCTGCTCCTCGGCCTTGGCGCGGAGGATCGCGATCCGCGTCTCCAGGTCGGGCGCGGTCAGATCCGCGATCAGGCCCCACTCGAAGCGCGAGCGGAGCCGCTCCTCCAGGGTGAGGATCGCCTTGGGCGGGCGGTCGCTGGACAGGACGATCTGCTTGCCGTCCTCGTGGATGGCGTTGAACGTGTGGAAGAACTCTTCCTGCGTGCGCTCCTTGTCCGCGATGAACTGGATGTCATCGATAAGGAGCAGGTCGATCCGGCGGTAGCGGGCCCGGAACTCGTCGATCTTGCCCTGCTGGATCGAGGTGATGAACTCGTTGGTGAACTTCTCGGACGTCGCGTAGACCACGCGCTTGCGCGGGAACTTCGTGGCGACGGCATTCCCGATCGCGTGCATCAGGTGGGTCTTGCCAAGCCCGACCCCGCCGTACAGGAACAACGGGTTGTACGCGTGCCCCGGACGCTCCGCGACCGACAGCGACGCGGCGTGGGCCAGCCGGTTGGCGGACCCCACGATGAAGTTTGAGAAGTGGTAGCGCGGGTTGAGGTTCGTGACACCGCCGGCCGCGCCTTCGGGGGCGCCCACGCGGGTCGGCTCGACGCGGACGGGCTGCTGCGCGACGGCTGCGGCCTGGACCTGGACGTCGGATGCACCCGCGACGACGAACTCGACCTGGACGCTGTATCCGACGACACGGGCGAGCGTCTGGGAGATCAGGGAGCGGTACCGGGTCTCGAGCCAGTCCTTCGCGAACCCGTTCGGCACGGCGATCCGGAACCGCTGATCGTCCACGTCCACGAGATGGGTGTCACGCAGCCACGTCTCGAAGTTCGCAGGCGAAAGCGATACCTGCAACTCCCCGAGCGCCGCGCGCCAAACCTGCTTCGCGTCCATACGTGCGATCGTGTTTCCTGGGCTAACAAGACTTGCGATGGGTAACGCCAACCAGGGCGGCCGCAACCAGGGAGCGTCGTCGCGACCCCGCGACGGTGCGCCTGCCGGAGCTCGAGTTCGACCGGCGGGCCGTCCCCTCGGAAGGGATTCCCGCCTCGTCCGAGCGCCCGAGGCTCGGGAACAATACACCGGGTTTCGGGGCCGTCGCAAGGCGATTCGCGCATACCCCCAGGGAGTATCACGCTCGCTGTCGGGGGGCGGACCACGGCCGTCGTCGGGCCGCGTCCCGGCCGGCGCGACGCGACGCCTGGCGGCCCGCCCTGCGATCTGATCGGAGATGGTGCCAGGACGCACCGGGCAGCGCGCCGCACCGCCCACCTCCCGCACGTACGCGCGTTTGACACCCCTTCGAAACGGGCCATATCATCCCCCGGACGAACACGCGCCGCCGCGCTCTCAAGCGCTCGGCGCGTTTGCGTGCCTCTAGGGGTCGGAGCTTCCGGGTCCCAGGGCCGGACGGAGAGGATCACGGACAGTCCCGATGGGCAAGCCGACATTTCAGCCCAAGAAGCGACATCGCGCCAAGGAGCACGGCTTCCGCGCCCGGATGAAGACCCCGGGTGGCCGGCGCGTGCTCGCAACGCGACGCGCCAGGGGCCGGCAGAAGCTCTCGGCCTGACCGGCGAGCGCGGTCACAACCCGCTGCGGCTCGTCATGCTCTCCCGCCCGGGCGACTTCGCCAGGCTGGCGGAGGGCGGCGTCGCGAGAAGCCACCCCCTGCTGGTCGGACGGTTCGTCCGGAACGACCTTGACCAGACCCGGTTTGGATTCGCCACCGGAAAGCGGCTCGGAGGAGCCGTGATCCGGAACCGAGTCCGGCGCCGGATCCGGGAGGGTCTCAGGGTGATGGCGCCCTCGTTCCAGCCCGGCTGGGACGTCCTCATCATCGCCCGGCCTGCGATCGTCGAGGCCGACCAGCAGGCCCTGGTCGGAGCATTGCAGCGGGTCCTCCGTTCGGGGGGCGTGCTCGGAGGACGGACGGACACGTGAGACGGGTCGGGATCGCGATCGGAGTGGCGCTCATTCGCGCCTACCGCATCGTGTTCGCATGGCTCCCGTCGAGCTGCCGGTTCGAGCCCACCTGCTCGCGCTACACGGAGCAGGCGGTCCAGAAGTACGGACTCTTTCGCGGCAGCTGGATGGGCGCCAAGCGCATCGGCCGCTGTCACCCCTGGAACCCGGGCGGCTATGACCCGGTTCCCTAACGGATTGAGAACGACCGCGTGACCCGCTTCAGGCAACCGCTCAAGCGGCTGGCGCCGTACCTGTTCTTCGTCGGTATCGCGCTGGTCGTCATGGCCTGCGTGCCGGGCAGCGGCGACGTGGGCGGGTCGGGCGGTCCGACGCCGACGCCGTCCCAGGCCCCGTTGACGCCGGCGTCACCCGGCGCGAATCCGATCGACCTGCTGGCCTGGCTGTTCACCCCGATCTTCCAGGCGCTGTTCATCGTGCTGGTCTTCTTCGACCAGCTGACCTACATCCTCCAGCCCGATGCCGGCAACATCGTGATCGCGATCATCGCGTTGACGATCGTGATGCGGGTCCTCGTGATCCCGCTCTACCGCCGCCAGCTGACCTCCACCCGCCAGATGCAGCTCCTCCAGCCCGAGGTCAAGGAGCTCCAGCGCAAGTACAAGGGCGACCGGGTCAAGCAGAACGCCGCCGTCCAGGAGTTCTACCGGCAGCGAGGGATCAATCCCGCAGGCGGCTGCCTGCCGATCCTCCTCCAGTTCGGCCTCCTGATCCCGATGTACTCGGTCATCAGCCAGGGGCTCACCAACTTCGACCCCAGTGCGATGTGGACCGTGTTCGGGGTGAACCTGTTCCCCGGGATCACGTGCCCCACTGCCCCGGAGTTCGATTCCGTGAGCGGGCTGGTCACCAACCCGTGCCTCAACCCGGTCGCGTTCGGCATCAACTGGAGCTACCCGGAACCCGTCACCACGGGCCTGTACATCGCCGGCTTCGGGATCAGCGTCCTCGCGATCGTCTCGTCGCTCGTCCAGCTGGTCGCATCGCGGATGACCCTCCCGGCCGCCGACCCGAAGAACGACGACCCGAACATGCGCATCCAGCGGCAGATGGCGTACTTCCTGCCGCTCATCTCGATCGTGTACGGCGGCATCCTGCCGGCCGGCCTGTTCATCTACTGGATCGCGGCCACGATCATCCAGGTCATCCAGCAGTACTTCATCCTCGGCTGGGGCGGGATGTTCCCGCTGTTCGGCTGGTTCCCGGCGTTCGCGCGCGATCACTCGCCGCGCTTCCCGGTCAAGCTTCCCGAGCCCAAGCCGGTTGCCCCAGGTTCACCCAACAGCGCGGCGGAGCGCGCGAAAACCGTCGACCGAGACATTTCGGCCCAGTCGACGATCCGGCCCAGCCGAACACGGAGCGGCCGACGAGGGAGACGACGCTGACATGAGCGAGTACAGGGAATTCACCGGCAAGTCGGTCGAGGAGGCGATCAAGAGCGCCTGCGACGCGTTCGGCGTCGGCCTCGGCGACCTGGATTTCGAGATCCTCACGCCCGGCAGCCGCGGCGTCCTCGGCATGGGCGCCGAGCCCGCCCGGATCGTCGCGGCGCCGCGGAGCGCCCTGGGCGGCTCCGCCCCGAAGCGTGAGGCCGCCGAGTCCGCTCCGCTGCCCGCCGCGCGCCCGCCGCGCGACGACCGCCCCTCCGGCGATCGGCCGCCCCGCCGCGATGACAGGCCCTCGGGCGACCGCCCGGCCTCCGGTCCCCGCCGCGACGACCGCGCTCCCCGTCGCGACGACCGGGGCCCGCGCCGCGACGACCGCGCTCCCCGTCGCGACGACCGGGGCCCGCGCCGCGACGACCGCGCTCCGCGCCCGTCCGGCGCCCGAGGCAGCTCCGAGCTGTCGGCTGCCGAGGTCGCGGCCGTGACCACGGCGCGTGGCTCGCTCGCGATGGAGCGGGCGGAGCTCGAGGCTGCCGAGGCCACACCCGAGGCGCTCGCCGCCGGCCGCGAGATCCTCGAGACGCTCATGGCCCATCTCGGCTTCGAGGGCGTGACGGTTGAGATCCGCGAGGGAGAGACGAGCCGCCTCAACGTTGTCGGGGAAGGCGCCGATCGTGAAGCCCTCGGGTCTCTGATCGGCCGCAAGGGCGAGCGCCTCTCGGCGCTGCAGCACCTCGTCAACCTCATGCTGTCGCGCCGCACCGGGCAGTGGACGCGGGTGCTGGTTGACGTCGAGGACTACCGCGGCCGACGCGAGCGCCAGCTCGTAGAGCTCGCGGCGCGGGCGGCAGAGCGCGTCGTCGATACCGGCAAGATGCTCCAGCTGGAGCCGATGCCGGCACTCGAGCGCCGCTGGATCCACCTGGCGCTGCGCGACAACGCGGGCGTGGCGACGCAGTCGATCGGCGAGGAGCCGAACCGCCGAGTCGTGGTCCTGCCCCGGAATCCCTGACCCGGCCGTCGCATCGGGCGTGCGCCGGCCGTCCCTGGCGCGGGCGGGCGCCCGCGGGTGAGGCTCCATTCACGGCGCCTCCGCCCGGGCCCTGCTACGATCCGCCAACGCCCATCACGAGAGCATCGATGACCACTGCCCAGCTCCCCGAACCCGCGTCCCAGCCGTCCAGGGGCGCATCGCTTGCCCTCAAGTTCGCGGTCGCGTTCCTCCTCGGCGCCGTGCTCGTCGTCGGCGTGGGCGGCGGCGCGCTGTATGCCTACGGACAGCAGTACACGGGCAAGATCCTCCCCGGCGTCAGCGTCGGCGACACGGATCTGTCGGGACTCACCCCGGGTCAGGCCCGAGCCGCGTTGGCCGAGGCGTACGCGCCGCTGGGTGCAGGGCTGATCACCCTCACGGGGCCCGCCGGCGAGCTCACCATCGGGTATGGCGAGCTCGGCCGCCAGCCGGACGTGGATGCGATCGTCGGGGCGGCCATGACCGCTGGGCGGACCGGCCAGCCTGCTGCGGAGCTTCTCGCCGCGCCGCAGACGGCGCTTCGGGGTGTGACGGTGGCGCCGGCCGTGACCTACGACCAGGCGAAGCTCGTCGAGGCGGTCGCCGCCGCCGCCCGCACGATCGACCGCGACCCGGTGGACGCGACGCTCGTTGCCGACGAGGGCGAATTCCGCATGACCTCGTCCGTGGACGGCCGGACGGTCGACCAGGACGCGCTCGTCAGGATGGTCGACGAGCAGCTCTCGAGCCTGGATGCTCCCGCCGAGATCGAGATCGAGATCCCGTACTCCACGCAGGCTCCCGCGATCGATACGGTGGACGCTCTCACGACACGGGCTTCCGCCGAGCGCATGGCGGCGGATCTCGTCCTGACGCGCGGAGACGCGAGCTGGACGATCAAGGGCACGAAGCTCCGCCAGCTGCTCTCCTTCGCTCCCACCGCCGACGGCTCGATCACCGTGATCGTCGACCAGGACGGCATCACGCCGCTGCTCAAGGCGGTTGCGCGCGACGTGGACCGTGCCGCAACCAACGCGAAGTTCAAGCTCAAGAGCGGTCGGATCGTTGTCAGCAAGGGCAGCAAGGACGGCAAGCGGCTCGACCGCAAGGCGACGTCGCAGGCGATCCTGGACACGCTGATGGCACGCCAGTCAGGCCAGGCGGACGCCGTGCTGGCGCCGGTCGTCGTCGCCAAGGAGCCGACGGTGACCACGGCCGAGGCCAAGGCGATCGCCCCCAAGATGCGCGAGATCTCGCGCTGGACGACCCAGTTCCCGGTCTGGGATCGCAACGGATACGGGGCCAACATCTGGATCCCGACCAGCATCATCAGCGGGCACGTCGTCGGGCCGGGCGAGACATTCGACTTCTGGGACGTCGTTGGCCCGGTCACCCGGGAGAAGGGCTACACGGACGGCGGCGCGATCATCAACGGCAAGACGGAGCCGTTCGGGGCGCTCGCGGGCGGGATCTGCTCGTGCTCGACGACGCTGTTCAACGCCGCGCTCCGGGCCGGCTACAAGATGGGCTCCCGACGGAACCACTACTACTACATCGACCGCTACCCGATGGGCCTCGACGCGACGGTGTTCATCTCGGCCGGGGGCTCGAAGCAGTCGATGATCTGGACCAACGACACGAAGTATCCGGTCCTGATCCGCGGCATCAACTCCCGCAGCGGCGGCACCGGCTACACGACGTTCGTCCTGTACAGCGTCCCGAACAAGCGCAAGGTCGTGATCAGCAAGCCGCTGATCAAGAACGTGCGCCAGGCCACCGACACGGTGCAGTACACGAAGTCGAAGCCGAAGGGCTACTCGGAGCGGGTCGAGACCCCGCACGACGGCATGGACGTGTGGCGCACCGTGACCGTGTACGAGGGCGGCAAGGTCCTGCGCAAGAAGACCTTCTACTCCCACTACGGCGTCGTCACGGGCGTGACGATCGTCGGCACCGGCAGCTAGGCACGGCCCTCCGCGCCACCACGCGCCGCGCGGCGTCTCCGTGATGTCCACCGATCTGTTCCTTCGCGGCCTCGCGATCGGGTTTGCGGTCGCCGTCGCACTCGGCCCGATCGGGCTGCTCGTGATCCGCCGGACCATCGATCGCGGCTGGGGATACGGCTTCGCGTCGGGTGCGGGGGTGGCGAGCGCGGACGCGTTGTACGGCGCGGTCGCCGCATTCGGCCTGACGGCGGTCACCGAGCTCCTCGTCGGGTTCGACCGGCTGCTGGGGGTCGTCGGTGGAGCGGTGCTCCTCGTCCTCGCCGCCCGCTCCCTGCACGGCACGCTCGCGACCGGCCCCGGCGGCGTCGTGGAGGCAGACGCCGGTCGCGGGCGACTGGACGGCCCGATCGGCGCATGGGTGTCGATGGTTGCCCTGACCCTCACGAACCCGGCCACGATCCTCTCGTTCGCGGCGCTGTTCGCGAGCATCGGCGCGGGGACCGGCGGTCCGTCCGGCGCGGTCTCCGTCGTGGCCGGGGTGTTCCTCGGCTCCCTGGCGTGGTGGGCACTCCTGACCGGACTCATCGCCGGGCTCCGGGCGCGGATCACCCCTCGGGTCGTCCGCTGGCTGAACATCGGATCCGCCGTGCTCATTGGGGCGTTCGGGATGATCGCGATCGCGCTCGGGGTCCGCGGGTAGGGTGCCGGGAGGCGGGACGCGACCCACGCCTGCCGTGGGTACGATCACGCGCATGCCGCAACGCCGCGCCCTCCCCGCCGCAGCCTTGTTCGACTGGGACGGCACGCTCGTCGACACGATCCCGCTCATCTACCGGGCGAACGTGGTCGTCCTGCGCGAGATCGGGATCGAGATGAGCCGCGCGTGGTACCGCGAGCACTACTCGCCGGACTGGCGGAGGTCCTACCGGGACCTCGGGATCCCGGAGCACCTGTGGGAGGCCGTCGGCGAACGGTGGGCCGACGAGATGGCCGCGGCCCGCCCGCGTGCGCTCCCCTGGGCTCGACCGGCGCTCAGGCGGTTGCGGGCCCGCGGGGTTCGGCTGGGCCTCGTGACGGCGTCGACGCGCCGCGTCGTGGAGCCCAACCTCGCGCGGCTCAATCTCGAGGACGCGTTCGAGGTGATCCGGTATTCGGACGACGTCGAGCGGTCGAAGCCGCACCCCGACGCGCTGCTCGAGGCCCTGGACGAGCTCGGGGTGCGCCCGGCCGAGACGGTGTATGTCGGGGACACGACCGTGGACCTTGCGATGGCGAGCGCCGCCGGGGCGCCGTTCGTCGCGGTGGGCCGGACGACGCCGCTGCCGCGGTTCCAGGAGGCCGGGGTCCGGCACGTCTGGCGTGGCGTCGGCGAGTGGGCGGACGCCCTGCTGGGGCGGGATCTGGCACCGCGGCCTGCGCAGCGACGGCCCGTCGGGGCAGGCCCTGCCGACCCGTGAACCGGTCCGTGCGGCAGGGGGCCGATCGCGGCGAGGGCCCTACGATCGAGCCATGACCCGACTGCTCGGGCGCCTCGACGCGCTCGTCGAACGGCTGTTGCTGCCGCTGACACTCACTGGCCTCGTCGTCGGCCTCGGTGCCGCGTGGGCCGGTCAGGACGAGGTCGCGTGGTGGGCCTGGACGGTCCCGTCCCTGGTGGTGGGACTCTGGCTCGCCGCGTCGATCGTCAGGGACCTGCTCCGTCACGAGGCGGGCGTGGACGTGATCGCGGTGCTCGCGATCGGCGGCGCGCTGCTCCTCGGCGAGTCGCTGGCGGCGTCTGTCATCGCGGTGATGCTCGCGACGGGCGCCTGGCTCGAGCGGTACGCCGAGGGCCGCGCGCACCGCGAGCTCTCCGCGCTCATCGCGCGCGCGCCGCGGGTCGTCCACCGCCACGAGGACGGCACGATCGTGGACCGCCCGATCGAGGACGTGGTCGTCGGCGACCGGCTCGTGGTGAAGCCCGGCGAGGTCGTGCCGGTGGACGGCACCGTGTCCGGGGTCGCCGCCGTGCTCGACGAATCCGCGTTGACCGGCGAATCGCGCCTCGCGGCGAAGGCCGCCGGCGAGCCCGTGAGCTCCGGCACCGTCAACGCCGGCGCCCCGTTCGACCTCCTCGCGACGGCGACCGCCGAGCACAGCACGTACGCCGGGATCGTCAGGCTGGTCAAGGAGGCCCAGGGGTCCAAGGCGCCGTTCGTGCGCCTCGCGGACCGGTACGCGCTGCTGTTCGTCCCGCTGACGCTGGGGATCGCCGGTGCTGCGTGGGTGGTCTCGGGTGACCCGGTGCGGGCGCTGTCGGTGCTCGTGGTCGCGACGCCCTGTCCCCTGCTCCTCGCGGCCCCGATCGCGATCGTCGCCGGGATCAGCCGCTCGGCGAAGCGCGGGATCATCGTCAAGGGCGGAGGGGCGCTCGAGGCGATCGCACGCGCCCGGGTGCTCCTGTTCGACAAGACCGGCACGCTCACCGCCGGGAGACCGCACCTCGCGGACGTCACGGCGGCCCCGGGGCGGACGCCCGAGGAGGTCCTCCGACTCGCCGCGTCCGTGGAGCAGCTCTCGCCGCATGTGCTCGCGGCGTCGATCGTCGCGGGTGCCCGCGAGCGCGACGTCGCGCCGGCGATGCCGGTGGATGTGGCGGAAGTCCCCGGGGCCGGCATCTCGGGCACGGTGGACGGCATCGCCGTGCAGGTGGGAACGATCGACTTCGCCACGGGCGGGGCCGGGCTGCCGGCCTGGGTGCGCGACGTGCGCCGGCGCGTGAACATCGAGGGGGCGACGGGCGTCTACGTCGCGGCGGACGGCGAGCTGGTGGGGGCGCTGGTGCTCGACGACCCGATCCGCCCCGAGACGCCACGGGTGATCCGCTCGCTCCGTCGGGCCGGCGTCCGGCGCATCGTCATGGTCACCGGCGACCACTACGGGGTCGCCGACATGGTCGGCGCGGCGATCGGCGTCGACGCCGTGCTCGCCGAGCGGACGCCCGCGGACAAGGTCGATGCCGTGGCCGAGGAGAAGGCCGACGCGCACGGGATCCTCGTCATGGTGGGCGACGGGCTCAACGACGCCCCCGCCCTGGCCACGGCGGACGTGGGTGTGGCGATGGGCGCCCGTGGCGCGACGGCAAGCTCCGAGGCTGCGGACCTCGTCATCGCCGTGGACCGCCTCGACCGCCTGCCCGAGGCGATCCGGATCGCCGGACGGTCCCGCTCGATCGCCGTGCAGAGCGTCGTCGCCGGGATGGCGATGTCGATCGTCGCGATGCTCGTGGCGACGACCGGCGTCCTGCCGCCTGTCGCGGGCGCGCTGATCCAGGAGGCAATCGACGTCATCGTCATCCTCAACGCCCTGCGTGCGCTCGGCGGCGGCCTGGAGAAGGTCCCCGTCGTCCCTGGCTGGGCCGAGCTCGGCGCACGTCTCCACGAGGAGCACCGTGCGCTGGCGCCGTCGCTCGCCCGGATCCGCTCGCTCGCGGACGGCCTCGGCACCATGCCGGGGCCCGAGGCAAGAGCCGGGCTCGTCGAGTTGCGCACCTTCCTCGTCGAGACGCTCGTCCCGCACGAGGAGCGCGAGGACCGGGACGTCTTCCCGCTCCTTGCCAGCGCGGTGGGCAACGACGACGCGACCGCGGCCCTCCACCGCACGCACACCGAGATCTTCCACCTCATCCGGTTCGTGGACCGCCTCGTGGGCGAGGTCCCCGACGAGGGCCCGGGACCCGAGGACCTCACCGACCTCCGGCGCGTGCTCTACGGGCTGGACGCGATCCTGCGGCTGCACATGGCGCAGGAGGAGGAGCTGTACCTCGCGCTCGGCGACGACCGGGTCGGCGCGGCGGCACCCGCCGCGCAGGCGGCCTGACGCTCGCCGCGGCAGGTCTGGCGGAGCCGGGCGTCGAGGGCCGGCCGGACCCGTCCGGCCCCGTCCGGCCCGATGCGTCAGGCGCCCTCGGCCATCGCGCGGATCGAGGTCGTCAAGCGGTGCGTGCGCAGGGCATCGTCGTAGCTGGAGAAGAGGCGTGACCGGTCGTTGTGCCGGATCGCGTCGAGGAACGCACGATCCTCGTCCCGGAAGGGATCGTTGCCGGTGGGGACGTAGCGCGACGCGGTCACGCCCCACAGGCGACTGCCGGTGAAGCCGTCCGTCGCGGTTACGGCCTTCGTGCGGGCGTCCTCGTACAGGATTCCCTGCTGCCGGACCGTGATCGCGAGCTCATCCGCGAACAGGCGGATCTCCTGGGCGCTCGTCCCGCCCAGGATGCACGTCGCGGTGAACGTCCCGACCTGCCCGGCGTCGTAGCGGACGATCGCCGTGGACACGTCCGGGACGTCCATCTCCGGGTGATCGGGGTGGGGGTGGCGGTCCGCGGTCGCGGCGACAACCGTCGCCTCCCCCAACAGCCGGCGGCTGAGATCCACGAGATGCGTGGCCTGCTCCACCATCTGGCCGCCGCTCGTCGCGAGGTCGCGCCACCAGGCGACGCCCGGGAGCTCGTCGTGCCAGTGACCGTTGAGCAGCTTCACGGGACGCGCGGCGATGACGTCCGCGAGCTCGGTGATCGTGTCCATCGCCCGCCAGTGGTAGGCGACGCCCACGATCAGGCCAGCCGAATCGATCGCGGCGCTGATCCGCTCCGGCGTCTCCGGGTCGGCCGCGAGCGGCTTCTCGACGAGCATGTGGATCCCGCGCTCGATCAGCCCGAGCTCCAGCGCGCCGTGCGCATCGGGCGTCACGCACACCCAGACGGCGTCCGGGCGCTCGGTGTCGAGCATGCGCTCGATGTCGTCATACGGGCGACCACCGAAACGACGGGCGGCGGTCTCGGCCCTGGTGAGGCTGCGCGACGAGATGCCGACCAGCTCCGCGCCCGGCTCCGAGCCCAGCACCTCGAGATGGCGCTGGGCGATGAACCCGGGCCCGATGAGCGCGACGCGCAGACGATCCACGTGATCTCCTCGTTGGTGGTCAGCCGATTATCGGGGGTTGGCGCCGGCGGCATACCATCGCCAGCGTGGACCTCGCCTTCGACCGCCTGCTGACACCGCGTCTCGTCCTCCGCCGGTTCACGTCCACCGATGCGTCGACGCTCGCCGCCTACCGGTCGATGCCCGAGGTCGCCCGCTTCCAGGGCTGGGATGCGCCATACCCCGTCGAGCGCGCGGAGGCGTTCGTCGCCTGGCTCTCGGAGCACCATCCCGACGAGCCCGGCGAGTGGTACCAGGTCGCGATCGCGGAACGCGAGGACCCGGGCCGGCTGATCGGCGACTGCGGCATCCGGCCGCGTGCCGACGAGCCGTCGATCGTGGACATCGGCTTCACGCTCGATCCGACGGTGCGCGGCCGCGGGTATGCGACCGAGGCGGTCGGCGAGGTGGTCCGATACCTGTTCGAGGATCGACGCAAGCACAAGGTGTGCGCGGACTGCGACGCCCGAAACGAGGCGTCATGGCGGCTGCTGGAACGGCTTGGCCTCCGGCGCGAGGGCACGCTGCGCGCGAGCTATCGCGACGGCGACACGTGGGCCGACGAGCACCTCTACGGGCTGCTTGCGGCAGACTGGCACGGACGCCGTGGCGACCCGGTCGGGGTCGGATGATCGCCGGCCACGCCGCGAACGGCCTGCACAGGAGGAGCCCGTGACAACCCGACGCGTCGCCTGGCGACGCAGCGACGAGGTCCAGGCGGACGAGCACTGCACGATCACCGTCCGCGACAGCGGGATCTCGCTCGTGGGGACGGTGCTCGGGGCGGAGGAGGGCATCCCCGTCCGGGTCGAGTACCGTGTGCTGGCGGACGGCGCCGGGAACACAACCGCGGTCCACGTGCGGGATCTCCGGGGCTTCGGGCAGCGCACCCTGACCCTCGCCCGTGATTCGAAAGGCAGCTGGACCGTCGACGGGGTCCCCCAGAAGGCGCTCAAGGGCTGCGCCGACGTCGACCTCGGCTGCAGTCCCTCGACGAACTCGCTGCCGGTCCGCCGGCTGCGGCTCGGCGTCGGTGCGTCGAAGACGATCCAGGCCGCCTGGGTGCAGTTCCCCTCGCTCGCCGTGGCGAAGACGCCCCAGACCTACACCCGCGTGGACGAGTTCACGTACCGCTATGCGAGCGGGACATACGAGGGCGAGCTGATCGTCGACGAGGAGGGTGTCGTCGCCCAGCACGCCGTGTGGCAGCGCACCGCCGTCGCGATGGGCCCCGACGACACCGAGCCCCTCGACGCGGGCCGGTAGCGCGGGCGGGACCCCTTGACGGTTCCGCCGCGCGGGACGACCCTGTGCACCTGGCCCCGGGGCCCACGTCCCATCCGCCCCGGCGCCGATGAGGTCGGAGGTCGTCGGATGGCCGGCATGAAGCACGCGTCGATGCTCCAGCCGCTTGCGCGGATCGCCTCGGGCGTCCTGTTCGGCCTGGCGGGAGTGGGCCTGTTCGCAGGGACCGTCGCGGCCCGGGACGCGGGGATGCTGTGGCTCGTGCTGGACGTCGGGCTTGTCCTGCTGGGCGCGGCGATCGTGGTCACGGGGTTCGCCGCGCTTCGAGAGATGCATGCACGGTCGACGCTCATCCGCGGGTGGGCGACGGTCGGAGCGGCGCTCCTGCTGATCCTGGCGCTGTTCATCGGCCTCGACTGATATCCGACCGGGCGAGGGTCAGCGGTCGAACCGCAAGGCGACGACGAGCCGCGTCAGCGGCGCCTGGAGCGCACGAAGGCCCGCCGGGATCGGCGGGCCTTGCTTCGTTCGCGTGTTGGTGGAGATGGGGGAGGGTCGAACTCCCCGTCCAGAACCCTTCGCCTGGAACCACTACGAGCGTGTCCGATGGTTTTCGTCAGCCGGTCGGCCGCCCATCGGCAGGCTTCCGTCCGGCCCATTCACGTGTCCCTAGATCGGGCTTGGCTCCGGCGTACGTGACCTCTGCCGGGTTGCACCGTCGCTGAGTGACACTTCCACGGCCCGCGACGGGGAGGCCGCTTCCATGCTCACCTTACCGCCTAAGCGGCGAGGGCGAGAGCAGGCTGCTTGTTGGCAGTTACTTCGTTTTGCCGCCTGTTTTACGAGGCCTGACGGCACCTCGGCTCGCGCTCCCAGGCAGCCAAGCCCTGTCGAAACCACGCATCCCCACAGGACCGAACCACCGTTCGGGAGCGGAATCCTAGCACCGGCGGCGAATCCGGCCAATCGCTCGGGCCGGCCGCCGCCGGTGCTGGCTCACGTGGTGTGCGCCCCGTGAGGCGCGTGGGTCAGTCGTCCGCGCGGACGGCGACCTGGGCGGGTGCCAGTCGGCCCCCGCTCAGCTCGGACAGGTGGAGCTCCGGGACGAGCCGGCGCTTGCCGGGGATCGCGACGGCGACGACCGCGGCCACCGCGAGGACCGCCGCTCCGACCCAGAGGGCCGGGACCATGCCGTCCACGAACGCCTGGGGGCTGGTGTACCCGCCGTTGGCCGAGAACACCGAGGCGAGGACCGCGACGCCGAACACGCCGCCGATCTCGCGGATCGTGTTGTTTGCACCCGACGCGCGGCCTTCCTCATCCGGCCGCACGGCCGACAGCACGAGGTTGGCCGTGGGCGCGAAGAACAGCGACATCCCGATGCCGGCGAGCACGAACGCCGGGACCAGCGCGAGGTACTCGACCGTCGGGGTCGCGATCGTCGCGATCCAGGTCAGCCCCACCGACATCAGCACCATGCCGGTGAACAGCAGCGGCCGGCCGCCGATGCGATCGGACAGGACGCCGGCGATCGGGGCGACGATGATCGGCATCATCGTCCAGGGGAGCGTCCGCAGCCCCGCCTCGAGCGGCGAGTAGCCCTGGGCGACCTGGAAGAACTGGGCGAGGAGGAAGATCGAGCCGAACAGCCCGAACGACATCAGCAGGCTGACGCCGTTGGCCGCCGAGAACGACCGGTTGCGGAAGAAGCGGAGCGGGAGCATCGGGTTGGCGGTACGCGCCTCCCACACGACGAAGGCCACGAGCAGGGCGGCCGCGGCCGCGAATGCGACGAGGATGCCGACGCTCGTCCAGCCCTCCTCGTTGCCGTGGATGAGCGCCCAGACGAGGGCGAACAGGCCGGTGGAGGCGAAGCCCAGGCCCGGCAGGTCGAGGGCCGCGTCAGGTCCATGCGACTCGCGGAGGAGGATCGCGGCCAGCGGCACCAGCACGATGCCGATCGGGACGTTCACCCAGAAGATCGACTGCCAGTTGAGGCCCTCGACGATCGCCCCGCCGACGAGCGGCCCGAGCGCGATCGCGAGACCGGCGATGGCGCCCCAGGCGCCGAGCGCGACCCCACGCCGCTCGGCGGGCACCGCGTCGGAGAGGATCGTGAGGCTGAGCGGGGTGACGATCGCCGCGCCGATCCCCTGGAGGGCCCGGGCGAGGACGAGCAGGTCGCCGGTCGGGGCAAGGGCCGCGGCCACCGAGGCGGCGGTGAAGATGGCGACGCCGATCGTGAACATGCGCCGGCGGCCGAACCGATCGCCAAGCGCGGCGCCGGTGAGCAGCAGGACGGCGAAGGTGAGCGTGTACGCGTTGACCGTCCACTCGAGCTGGGACAGGGACGCGTTGAGGCTCTCCTTGATGACCGGGAGCGCCGTGGTCACGACGAGGTTGTCGAGCGAGACCATGAACAGGGCGATCGAGGTGATCGCGAACGTGGTGAGCGCCAGCCTGCGGCCGGACTCGGGTGCGGGCATCGGTTGTCTCCTTCCCAAGGGGCGGCCACTCGGCCGCCGGTGCGATTGCTAGTTAGTAGTCACTAAGTTCAGTGGGCAAAAAGGGGGCGCTGGCCGCTACGTCGTCGATGCCGCCACCCCCTCGCACATGCGCTGCCAGGCGACGTCGGCCTCGGTCAGGTCGAGCGCCGCGGCGATGTTGAGGAGCATGCCCTCGGCGAAGAACGTCCGAAGGGCATCGGCCGGGACGTCCGCGAGCTCGGAGACGGTCGCGACGAGCCCCGAGAACCGGGTCCGCACGAACGCCCGGATCTCCGGGTCGTCGCTTGCGGCGAAGGCATGGAGCTGCATCCGCAGCAGGGACTGGTCCGCGAGGAGCGCCTGGTAGCCGTGTCCCATGGCCATCAGGACCGGGTTGACGCCCGGGGGCGGGTCCGGCGCCGGGTGGCGCGCGGCCTCCCGGAACATCTCCTCGATCCGCGCGGTCGAGCGGTCCGCCGCCGGCGAGGAACAGCTCCCGCTTCGTCCCGAACAGCCGGAACAGGTAGGGCTGGCTGACGCCGGCGAGCCGCGCGATGTCCTCGGTCGAGGTTCCGTGGAGCCCGCCGGAGGCGAACACCGTGACCGCGGCCTCGACGATCTCCACCCGGCGCTCGTCGGCGGTCAGCCGGTGACCGGCGCCGGTGTTCGAAGCGGCGGTCGAGCTCGTTGCGGCGATGGTCGTGCGAGGCATGGGCCGTATGTTAGTGACTACTAACTACCGTGTCAACCCCCGAGTTTCGCGCGAGAATCGGGCCGTGGACATCCGCCCAGCCGGCCCCGCCGATCGCGACGCCGTCGTCGCCCTCTGGGCGGCGTGCGACCTGACCCGTCCGTGGAACGATCCTGTGGCGGACTTCGACCGCGCCTGCGCGGGCCCCGCGTCGACCGTCCTCGTCGGCGTCGCCGCCGACGGGCTCGTCGCGAGCGCGATGGTCGGGCACGACGGTCACCGCGGCTGGGTCTACTACGTCGCCGTCGACCCACGTGCGCGCGGCCGGGGGCAGGGCGTCGCGATGATGCGAGCCGCGGAGGCGTGGCTGCTCGAGCGTGGCATCCCGAAGGTGCAGCTCATGGTGCGCGAGTCGAACGAGGCCGTGATCGGCTTCTACGAGGCGCTCGGCTACGAGCGGACGCCGGTCCACGTCCTCGGCCGCTGGCTCGATCCCTCGGACGGCTAGTCCGCGATCGCCGCGGCGTAGGGTTCGAGCCAGTCTTCGACCGCGCGGAGCGGCTCCGGGTCCAGCTCGTGGAGCCGCTCGCGTCCGGCGCGCCGGACGTGCACGAGGCCGGCGGCCCGAAGGATGTCGAGGTGCTTCGTCACGGCCTGCCGCGACATCGGCTGCCCGCGTGCGAGGTCACCGATGGACAGGCCGTCGCCGCCCCGGCGCCGCTCCAGGAGCAGACGGCGGGGGCGTCGGCCGCGAGCAGGCGGCGTACACGCACATCCGGACGCTCCAGGCGATGACCCCCGACCAGCGCAGGTCGGTCGGGTTGTCCGAGAGCTGGGAGGCGGACATGGCGGCGACGATGGGCGTGCCCTGGCCGCCGGCGGAGGAGCATCCGGACGGCTGAATCGGACCGCTGCCGACCGGTACCATCGCGGCCATGCGCCTGATCCCCTGGGAAGAAGAGCGGCTCCAGGTCTTCGCCGCGGCCGAGCTCGCGCGCCGCCGCCGCGCCGCCGGCCTCGGGCTCAACCATCCCGAGGCGGTGGCGATCATCTGCGACGCGATGCTCGAAGCTGCGCGAGCCGGCGGCGCCTACGCGGACGTGGAGGCGGCCGGCCGACTGGCCGTCGATCCCCGGGACGTCATGGACGGCGTCCGCGAGCTGCTCGACGAGGTCCGCCTCGAGGTGCTGCTGGGCGACGGGTCGCGGCTGATCGCCCTGTCGGATCCACTCTCCCGCGGCGAGCCGCGGGACCCGCTCGGACCAGGCGCGCTCGTGATCGGCGATCCGGCGGACATCATCGTGAACGAGGGGCGAGAGACCCGTGAGCTGGTCGTGACAAGCCGGTCCCGGCGGCGGGTCCGGGTCTCGTCGCACTACCCGTTCGAACGGGTCAATCCACGCCTGGAGTTCGATCGCGAGGCCGCGCTGGGCTTCCGGCTGGACCTCCCGGCCGGTGGCTACGTCGGCTGGGAGCCCGGCGAGACGAAGACCGTCACGCTCGTGCGCAGCGCCGGCAGCGGCGAGGCCGCCGGCCGATGACCCGCCTCTCGGCCGAGGAGTACCGCATCCGATACGGCGCGACCACCGGCGACCGGGTCCGGCTTGGCGACACGGACCTGTGGGTCAGGGTCGCGGAGGACCGCACCGCGCGCGGCGACGAGCCGGTCTGGGGCTACGCGAAGAACCTCCGCTCGCGAATGGCGCAGTGGGACGAGGCCGCCGGACCGACGGAGCTCGATGTCGTGCTCACCGGCGCGCTCGTCGTCGACCCGGTCATCGGCGTCGTGAAGGCGGACATCGGGATCAAGGACGGTCGGATCGCGGGGATCGGGCGGAGCGGGAGCCCGGCGATCAGCGACGGCATCGACCTCGTCATCGGCCCGCACACGAAGCCGTACATGGCGTACGGCCTGATCGCGACGCCCGGCGGCGTCGACACCCACGTCCACACGATCAGCCCCGAGCTCCTTGCCCCGGCGCTCGCCGGCGGCGTGACGACGTTCGTGACGGCGGGCTTCGAGGAGCCGCCGTTCGCGATGGAGCGTGTGCTCGCGGGGATGGAGGCGTGGCCGGTCAACATCGGGATGCAGGCCGGCGCACGGGCGATGGAGGCCGGTCACCTCGACGCGCTGGTCGAAGCGGGGTCGATTGGCTTCAAGATTCACGAGGACAACGGCGCGTACCCCGACCTCATCGACTGGGTCCTGCGCTACGCCGACGAGCGCGACCTATCCGTGAGCCTGCACACCGACGGCCTCCACGAGTCGGCCGAGCTCGAGGACACGGTCGCGGCGATCGCGGGGCGGACCGTCCACGCGTACCACGTCGAAGGCACGGGGGGCGGCCACGTGCCGGACCTCCTTGGGCTCGTCCGCGAGCCGTCGATCCTGTGCTCGTCCACGACGCCCACGCTCCCGTTCGGCATCAACACCGCCGCCGAGCACGTGCCGATGACCGTGCTCAACCACGGCCTCTCGTGGTCCGTCCCCGACGACGTGGCGCTCGTCCTCGAGCGCGTGCTCGAAGCCCGGATGGCGGCGGAGGGGCCGCTCCACGAGCTCGGCGCGATCTCGATCATCAACTCCGACTCGCAAGGGATGGGGCGGATCGGCGAGACGCTGCGGCGGACGGTCCAGCTGGCGCACGTGATGAAGGCCTGGCGGCGGTCGGCCGCAGCGGCCGGCGTGCCTGGCCTCCCCGACGATCCGGGCCTGGCCGACCCCGACGATCGCGACGACACGGCGCGCGTGCTGCGCTACCTCGCGAAGGCGACGATCGAGCCCGCGATCACCCACGGAATCGCGAACCACGTGGGATCGCTGCAGGTCGGACGCCTCGCGGACATCGTCCTCTGGAAGCCAGCGTTCTTCGGCGTCAAGCCCGAGTGGGTATTCAAGGGCGGCTTCCCGGCCTGGGGACCCCTGGGCGAAGGCAATGCATCGGTGGAGCGTGCTGAGCCCACCCGCTACCGGCCGGACTGGGCGGGCGTCTCCACCGCGGCGGCGAAGGTGGCCGTGACGTTCGTGTCCTCCTCGATCGGGCCGCGAGCGCAGACGGATCTCGCGCGGCGTCTCGGCACCCGCCGGACGCTTGTCCCGGTAGACGGTATGCGCGGGATCACCCGCTCCTCGCTGGTGGCGAACCGGGCGACGGCACCGGTCGACATCGATCTCCAGACGGGTGCGGTGTCAATCGACGGCGTGCAGCTCGCCGTGAAGCCCGTGACCGAGGTTCCGCTCAGCCGCCGCTACCTCCTGCGGTAGCCCGCCCGGCGCCCTCGCCACTACCAGAGGTCGCCGACCGTGTAGCCCTCCGGGAACGGATCGGTGGGGTCGACCACGTACGAGGCGAAGCCCGTGATCCAGGCCGTGCCCGTGATCGTCGGGACGACGGCCGTGCGACCCCCGACCCGCGTCTCCTCGAGCAGCCGCCCGGTGAAGACCGTCCCGAGGATCCCTTCGTGGCGGAAGTCCTCATCGAGGCGCAGCGTGCCCTTCGCGTGCAGCGTCGCCATCTTGGCGCAGGTGCCGGTGCCGCACGGCGACCGGTCGATCACCCCGGTCCACGTCGACGGACGCGTCCAGTCCAGCTCGCCGGTCGAGACCGTCACCACGTTCCGCCACGAGTTGCGCGGGTCGTGCGCCGGTCCCGAGAGCTGCCCGATCGTGATCCCGGCAAACCCGGGCTGCTCCGGGTGGACCACCGGCAGCTGCTCCGCAGCCGCCGCCTTGATCATCTCGGTGACCCGGGTGATGTCCCGGCCCTCGTCCGGGACGAGGCGGAACCCGAGCGCCTCCGCGTCCGCGATGACGTAGAACATGCCGCCGTATGCCACGTCCACGACGACGGTGCCCAGCTGCGGGACCTCGATCGGCGTGTCGAGGTGGGTCGCGAAGGCGGGCACGTTGCGGAACGTCACGCCCGTGACCTTGCCGCCGGCGCACGTTGCGCGGATGCGGATCAGGCCGGCGGGCGCCTCGAGCGTGATCTCGGTCACCGGCTCGTGCATCGGCAGCATGCCGGTCTCGAGCAGCGTCGTTGCGACGCAGATGGTGTTCGTGCCGGACATGCCCGGGTACTCGACCTGCTCCATGATCACGTATCCCGCGTCGGCATCGGGGTGCGTCGGCGGGAGGATCACGTTCGCGCACAGGGCCGGGTACCCGCGCGGCTCGCGGAGCATCACCTTCCGGAGCTCGTCGCCGTGCTCGGCGAGGTGGCGCATCTTCTCGAACATCGTCGCGCCCGGGACGTCGAGCACGCCGCCCACGATCACGCGCCCGGGCTCGCCCGCCGCGTGCGCGTCCACCGCCTGGAGCATCCGCGCGAGCCGCATCGTCGTCCTCCTGCCGACGGCACGATCGGCCGTCGCCCGAAGCCTACCGCCCGCCTACCGCCGGCGGGCGTCCGCGAGCTGGCGCTCCGTGTCGCGCTTCGCGTCCCGCTCCTGGATCTCGCGGCGGCGGTCCCAGGTCTGCTTGCCGCGGGCGAGGCCGAGGCTCAGCTTGGCCTTGCCGGCGTCGTTGATGTAGATCGCCAGCGGCACCAGCGTGAGGCCCTTCGCCTTCGTCTTGCCCAGCAGCTCGTCGATCTCGTGGCGGTGGAGGAGCAGCTTGCGGGCGCGCTTTGGCTCGTGGTTGAACCGGACGTCGGCGGACTCCCACGGCGCGATGTGCAGCCCGACGATCCACGCCTCGTCCCGCTCGATGCGCGCGTAGGCGTCTGCCAGGCTCACCTTGTGGGCCCGGACGCTCTTGATCTCGGTCCCGCGCAGGACGATGCCAGCCTCGAAGGTGTCCTCGATGCTGTACTCGTGGCGGGCTCGTCGGTTCTGGGCGATCGTCTCGCCCATGGCTGGTGCTCCTCTCGCGGGCCGGCCCGGCGGGTGGTGCCGTGCGGGCCCGAAGTGTGCCACGGGTCGGCGGCACGGGCGGGATTGCGCGGGGCGACCTGCCCCGGACGCACGAACGCCGGTCCGTTTCCGGACCGGCGTTCGAATGCTACCGACCACCCGGCCGGGACCGACTCTAGAGGCCGGTCTCCGCCGAGGTGGTGCAGTAACTACTACTGTCGATCACTGCACATCACCTCCTTTCGTTCGCAACCGACCGTACCCGATGGCTGCTGCCGCGGTCAAGCGTTCGTTTTCGCAACGTTCACGAGGGCAATGCAGCCACCGGACGGAGGTCGGCGGCGATCGTGTCGGCCCAGGCATCGATCGCGGGCCAGTCCCGGAAGTCGCCGGCGGGCAGCGCGTCATTCATCGCCGGCATCCGGCGGACGAGCTGCTCCGTCAGGCCGACGGCGGGATAGGCCGGATCCCACGCCCCGAAGAAGACCTGCTCGGCCCGCGGCTTGACGAGGGCCCGCAGCTCCGGGAACTCCTTCGGGATCGTCGTGACGAGGACGTCCTGGCCCTTCTCGTCCACCGGTTCGGTCCCGAGTGGCCCGCTGCTGAACAGCCAGACGGGACGCCCGGCGAGGATCGCGCGGTGGCGCTTGACGAACGCCGTCGCGTCCCGCAGCCAGTGGAACATGTACGCGGCGCCGCCGATCACGAACGCGTCGTATTGAGTCGGGTCGCGGACCGCCTCGATCGGCCGCACGTCCGCCTCGATCCCGGCCTCGCGCAACCGGGTGCCGATCCGCTCCGCGATTCCGTGCGTCGCGCCGTGACGCGTCGCGTATCCGACGAGGACATGCATGGTCGTTCTCCCTGCCGTGTGTCCACGTCAGGATGCGTGGCGGGGGCGCGCCGGGCGAGGGCTGAACGGCTCGGGAGGTCGACTACCGGGAGCCCGTCGACGCGACGCCGAGGACCTCGAGCGCCGCGTCCAGGACCGGATCGTCGCCGGGCTGCTCCGGCGCCTCGGTGACCTCCACGTCCGGCCTGATCCCCGTGCCGTGGATCCACGTCCTGTCCGGCGTGAGCCACTTGGCGATCGTGAGCCGGAAGCCGCCGTGGTCCCCTTCCAGCTGCGTCCACTGCTGGACGGTGCCCTTGCCGAACGTCGTCGTGCCGACGAGCGTCGCGCGGCCGCTGTCCTGCAGCGCTCCGGCGACGATCTCGGAGGCCGACGCCGAGCCGCCGTCAACGAGCACCGCGAGCCGGATCGATGGGTCGGTCGCGGCTCCACCGGGCGTGGCGACGGTCTCCACGAGCGACCCATCGGCGTCCTCCTGCCAGAAGATCGTTCCCTCCCCGAGGAACTCGCTGACGATCTCCCGGGCAGCCGTGATGTACCCGCCGGGGTTGCCCCGCAGGTCGAGGATGAGGGCCGTCTGACCGGCCTCGACCGCTGCCCGGACGGCCTCGTCGAGCTGCTCCGCCGCATGGTCCGAGAACCCGGTCAGCCGCACGTAGCCGACGGCCCCGCCGGCGAGGCTCTCCGTCTGGACCTCGGGCGTGACGATGACCGCGCGCACGATCTCGACGTCGAAGGGAGGCTCGTCGCCGCGGTCGATCGTGAGCACGACGGCCGTATCCTTCGGCCCGCGGACGCGGTCGCGCGCCTGCTCGACGGTGAGTCCGTTCAGCGATTCGCCGTCGATCGCGTCGATGACGTCACCGGCCTGCAGCCCCGCCTGCTCCGCCGGCGATCCCGCGAGCGGGGCGACGATGACCAGGCGGCAGTCGGCTGCCAGCTCGGAGCACGTGGACGTGGCGCCGCCGGCGTCCACGGTGCCGATCGTCGCGCCGATCCCCTCGAACTCCCCGGAGATCGAGCGAAGGCTGTCCCGGAACTCGTCCGAGGTCAGGTAGCTCGAGTACGGATCCTCGAGCGCGCCGATCATTCCCTTGATCGCGCCCTCGATGAGGGCCTTCCGATCGACCTCGCCGCCTGCGTACCGCTCGGTGACGGCACGGTAGGCATCCCAGAACGGCTGGAAGTCCTCGGCCTCGGCGGCGGGCGTCCCGGGCGTCAGCGCCGACTGGCGGCCGAGCGTCCAGCCGGAGACGAACAGCGCACTCCCCGCGAGGACGGCGACGATCGCGAGCGCGATGACGAGCACGGTCGCCCGCCGGGACGTCGTGCTCACCGGTGCCGTCACGGGGGAGGGGTCGGCCTGTGGTTGGCCAATATCCTCGAGCTCAGGTTCCATGGGTTCGCCAGCGTACAGCCGCTGCCGGTTTCGGGCCTCCGGCGGCTACCTGATGAGGTACGTCCGGACGGACAGCCACGAGCCCAGCACGCCCAGGCCCACGCCCGTCCCGAACACGAGCAGCGCGGTGTCGGACGCCACGGAGCCGAGCTCGAGGGGGAGGACGTTGAAGAACCCGACCATCGCCTGCGACAGCGGCTCCGAGCCCGCGTACAGCAGCCCCAGCGTGATGAGCGCGCCCAGCAGCCCGACGAGCGCTCCCTCGAACACGAAGGGCCAGCGGATGAACGCGTCGGACGCCCCCACCAGGCGCATGATCTCGATCTCCTCGGCCCGGGCCACGACGGCGAGCCGGATCGTGTTGACGATGATGAACAGCACGATCAGGCCCACGATCCCCACCATCGCCACGCCGGCCGTCCTGACGAAGTCGGTGACCGTCAGGACGCGGTTCACGAGCGCCGTGATGTTGAGCACGTTGCGGACGATCGGATCCTCGTCCAGCGTGTCGGACACGGTCTCGAGCACCGACGGGTCCGTCAGCTTCACGTTGAGGCTCGCGTACAGCGGGTTCGACTCGAGGTACTGCGTGAGGTCCTGGCGGCCCTGCGCCTCCTGCGTGGCGCGGAAACGCTCGAGCGCCGCCTCGCGGGAGATGAACTCAACGGACGACACCTCCGGCATCGCCGTCACGGATGCGACCAGGGTGTCCACCTGCCCCTGCGTCGCCGTGTTCTCGAGGTAGGCGACGACCTCCACCTTCTGCTCCACGAACGCGAGGCTGGCGAGCAGCACGTTCTGCAGGACGAAGAAGCCCGCCAGCAGCATCAGCATGAGCACCATCGTGAGCGTCGCCGCGAGGCTCATCAGCGCGTTGCGCCAGAAGCCCTGCCAGGCGCGGCGCATGGAGAACAGGACGAACGGGATCACGCCTCGTCAGTCCTCACGGTGGTAGCCCGCGCCGGTCTCGTCGCGGATGATCCGGCCATCCTCGAGCGCGACGACGCGCTTGCGCAGCGCCGTGACCACCTCGGCGTCGTGGGTGGCCATCAGGATCGTCACGCCCAGCTCGTTGATCCGGAGCAGCAGCTGGATGATCTCCCAGCTGATCACCGGGTCGAGGTTGCCGGTGGGCTCGTCCGCGATGATGATCCGCGGGTCGTGGACGAGCGCGCGGGCGATGGCGGTCCGCTGCTGCTCGCCGCCCGAGAGCTGGGTCGGGTACTGGTCCGCCTGCGCCGTGAGCCCCACGAGCGCGAGGACGCGGTCCACCGCGGGCCGGATCTGGCGCCGCGGGCGTGCCGGTGACCTCCAGCGCGAACGCGACGTTCTCCCACACCGTCTTGCGGGGCAGCAGCTTGAAGTCCTGGAACACGATCCCGATCTTGCGCCGGATCTTCGGCACCTGGCGGCGCTTGATCCGGGCGAGGTCGTGCGCCGTCGATGACGACGTCGCCGCGCGTGGCCAGCTCGTCGCGGATGAGCAGCTTCATGAGCGTCGACTTGCCGGCGCCCGACGGGCCCACGAGGAACACGAAGTCACCCTCGGGGACCACGAGGTCCACGTCCTTGAGCGCCTCCTTGCCGTTCGGGTAGCGCTTGGTGACGTCGTGCAGCACCACGACGGACGTGTCGGCGCTGGCCGGACGCGCGCGACCGGTGAGGCGCTCCAGCAGGGACGGGCTCGTGCTCGGCGGTGCGGTCATCGGGATGCTCGGCGGCGGGTCGTCGATTGGGCCGGGGGGCCGGCGAGGGATTCGACTCCGTCCGGGGGCACGATCAAGGGAGCCACGTCCCGGCGAGGCTAGCATCGTCCGTCCGATCCTGCCGGGCCTGGGCCGCGGGCGTCAGACCAGCGCGAGGGAGATCGGCAGGTAGCGCTCGAAGGGGTGCTCGCGCCGCGACCAGCAGATGAGCCCGGGGAACCCGTCGAGGCGGAGTCCGGCGTCGAGCAGGGCCCGCGTCGCGTGGTCGGCGGTGCCCGGGACCCACAGCGCCACCGGTCCGAGCGCCGGCGTCTCGCGGACGGCGACGCCGATGAGCGCCGGGTGGAGCGCAGGGTCGACGCGCGAGCAGCGGTCCCATCCGCCCGACCCCGGAGCCGTACACGTACCCCACGGCTGCGCGCCGATGCCGCGCTCCCGCACGAGGAACCCGACCCGTCCATCCCGCCGCAGGAACCCGTGATCCAGCGCATGGCTGCCACCGATGACCTCGCCGGTCGAGCGCGTCGAGCGTCGCCTGGAGCCGGCGCTCCCCGTCCGGCTCAGGTCCCGCGGCGTTCTCGAACGGCACCGCCTCGAGCGTCGCCGGGAGCGGCGGCAGCGCCGACCAGCGCCGCACCTCGCCGAACAGGCGCCAGATCGGGATGCGGGGGACCATGCCGCGCCGCGCGTACAGGCCGTTGGAGACGGGCTGGGCGGCGTCGGTGCACATGCCCCACGTGTGGATGCCGGAGTCGAACGGCGCGTCGGGCCCCGGAACCGCGGGCCCGCCAGGGTCGACGTGGCGCCCCGCCTGTGCGTGGTCCATCAGCGCCGCCCCGATCCCGCCGGCCTGGACTCGCGGGTGGACGAACAGCATCGCGAGGAACCACAGCCCGTCGCGCACGGAGGCGCTGGCAGAAGCCGACGACCTCGTCACCGCCGTCGACGGCGACCCAGAACCGATCGGGATCGGTCTCCAGCGAGGTGGGCGAGCAGCCGCCGCAGCGGGCCGAGGTCGTCCGGCAATCCCGGCTGGTTGAGGCGGGACCTGGTAGTCCTCGATCCCGGCCCGCCAGATGCCGGTGCACGCGTCCAGGTCGTCGACCCGACCGGGGCGATACGCGCACGCCGCCGGTCGCCGTCCCGCCGCCGCCGGCGTCGCCCGCGACCACCATCGACGTCAGTCGTCCGTCGGCGTCGGCGCTGGGGGGCCGCCCCGTCGCAAGGCGCTCGAGCTCCGCCTGCATGAACGGGTCGAGGTCGCCGTCCAGCACCGCGCCGGTGTTCGACGTCTCGTGGCCCGACCGCAGGTCCTTGACCATCTGGTACGGGTGCAGCACGTAGGAGCGGATCTGGTTGCCCCAGCCGGCCGTGACGTGCTCGCCGCGCAGCTTGCGCAGCTCCTCCTCGCGCTTCTCCAGCTCGACCTCGAGCAGGCGGGACTTGAGGACGCGGATCGCGATCTCGCGGTTCTGGGTGGCGGAGCGCTCGTTCTGGAACGCGACGACGATCCCGGTCGGGACGTGGGTGAGGCGGATCGCCGACTCGGTCTTCTGGACGTGCTGGCCGCCCGCGCCCGACGAGCGGAAGGTGTCCACGCGGATCTCGTCCCAGTTGAGCTCGATCGCGACGTCCTCGTCCGCCTCGGGCATCACCTCGATCAGCGCGAACGTCGTCTGGCGCCGCTTCTGCGAGTCGTAGGGCGAGATCCGGACCAGCCGGTGGACGCCGCGCTCGGCGCGCAGCCAGCCGTAGGCGAACCGGCCCGTGACCGTGATCGTCGCGCTCTTGATCCCGGCCTGCTCGCCCTCCTGCGAGTCCACGACCTCGGCCTTGAAGCGGTGGCGCTCCGCCCAGCGGAGGTACATCCGCAGCAGCATGTCCGCCCAGTCGGTGGCCTCGGTGCCGCCAGCCCCCGCGCTGATCGAGATGACGGCGTTCTTGGCGTCGTAGTCGCCGGTGAACAGGAGAAGCGTCCGCTCGCGCTCGAACTCGGCCTGGAGCGTGCGCGCCTCGCGCTCGACATCCGCCTCGGTCTCGGCATCGGGCGAGTCGGCCAGCAGGTCGAGGAGCTCGGTCAGGTCGTCGGCTCGCTTCTCGAGCGAGCGCCAGAGGGTGACCTCCTCGCGCAGTCCCTCGGCCTCGCGGGTGACCTTCTGCGCGGCACGCTGGTCGTCCCAGAAGCCGGGCTCGATGGCACGGGCGTCGAGCTCCGCGACGCGCGTTTCCTTGGCGGCTAGGTCAAAGACGCCCCGAGGTCGACCGGATCCGCTCGGCCAGGTCCCTGATTGCCGCGGCGTCCACTAGCCGCGGACCTGCAGGTCCTGGAGCAGGATCGGACGGAGCTCGATGAGCCGCAGGGCGGTCTTGCTCCGGGCGACGACGGGGTTCACGCAGGGGCAGTACGAGTTGTGGGGGCAGACGCCGCAGTTGCCATCGCAGTCGAGGGCGGCGGCATAGCTGCAGTTTCGGCAGTCTCGTTCGCAAGCAATGAGATCCACGAACTGGGCTTCCTCAGCCTGCTTCACAAGCTCCCTCACTCCTGTCCTTCGCTGTCGATCGGGCGTGACGGTTCGGAACGGGGGCACCGCGCGCTTGCTCGGGGCGCGGATCGGGCACGGCGCCTGTCCCTGAGGGCGAAGAACTGGGTCCGAGTATAGGCGCGGGTACCGCACAATCCAAGGGGTTGAACCGGGTTTGGTGACCAAAATTGAGCGAAATGTCGCGCCCCGTGGGCCGTGCGACGTGATCGTTCACGGAATCCGGTGCAGCGCCCCCGCGGAGGCGGGCCTCGCAGCCGCGGGTACGTCAGGTCCCGGGTCGCTCGACCGCCTCCGTCCCGCCCGTCGCAAAGTACACGGCCAGGGCGCCGAGCTCGTGCACGGTGGCCCGGACGCGGCGGCCGATGTCGGCCTGCACCGGCGAGGTCCTGGTCGGCGAGCCATGTGCCTCGATCCCCAGGTCCGACGCGATCCGGAGCACGCGCAGCATGTGCGTCGGGTCCGAGACGAAGAGCGCCGATCCAAGGCCACGCGCGTCCATCTCGGCCGCAACCGCGCGCAGCGAGTCGAGCGTGTTGCGCGCCGTGTCCTCGCCGAAGATCGCGGATGGGGGGACACCCCGCCCGATGGCGTACTCGCGGGCGACGGCCGCCTCGGTGGTGCGGTCACCGGGCAGCTTGCCGCCGGTTACGACGATCGCCGGTGCCAGACCAGCCTCGTAGAGGTCCACCGCGTGCCTGAGTCTCGCCTCGAACACCGGTGACGGACGTCCGTCGTACTGGGCCGCGCCGAGCACGACGATCGCGTCGACCGGGCGCTGGTCGTCGCGCTCACCCTCCTGCCAGATGCGCAGCGACGCGAACCCCGCGACGAGCCCGATCGCGAGGCCGGAGACGACGAGCAGGCGCACGAGCAGCGACGCGACGCGGGACGTCAGGCCCCGTGGCACTTCTTGTACTTCTGGCCCGACCCGCACCAGCACGGGTCGTTGCGGCCGATGCGAACCCCGGACGGGGTGTAGCCGGGTCGCGGCCCGCCCGCCACCGAGGCATCTCCCGGGGTCTCGCGGGCGCTCCTCATCGGATCGGATGGGAGACCGGCGATGGGAGCGCCAAGACCGGCCGTCCCGGCTGGACCGGGACGCCGCATCGCGGCCTGCCCGGCCGCCAGCGGTGCGCGTGCAGCGGCCGTCGCCGCCACGCCGTCGCCTGCTGTGCCGGCGCCCGCCGGGCGGGCGGGCTGGCCCGGTCCGGACAGCGGCACCGTCGCGGGCTCGCGCTGGACGGTCACCCGGAAGATCGTCGTCGCGACCTGGCGGCGGATCAGGCCTGACAGCTCCTCGTAGAGGCGGTAGGCCTCCTTCCGGAACTCGTTCAGCGGATCCTGCTGTGCATAGCCGCGCAGCCCGATGCCCCGCCGCATGTCGTCGAGCTCGGTCAGGTGCTCCACCCACAGGCTGTCGATCGTGCGCAGCAGGACGAACCGCTCGACCTGCGACCAGACCTCGTCGCCGTGCTCGGCGACCTTCGCCTCGAGCGTGTCCTCGGCCAGCTCACGGAGGTGGTTCGCGAGCTCCTCGCTGGTCCGGAACCCGTCGAGCTCCTCCTCGGTCGATCCGGATTCCAGGATGCCCATCGCCTTGAGCGCAACGGCGAGGCCCTCGAGGTTCCACTCCTGCGGCGGCAGGTTGCCGAGGTACTGCTCGGCCATCGCGTCCATCTCGGCGTCGAGGAAGTCGCGGACCGTCTCGGTCAGGTCCTCGTTGCGCAGGACCTTGTCCCGCTCGCCGTAGATCGTCTCGCGCTGCTTGTTGATGATGTCGTCGAACTCGACGACCCGCTTGCGGATGTCGAAGTTGAAGCCCTCGACGCGGGTCTGGGCACTCTCGATCGTCTTGCTTACCAGCCGCGACTCGATCGCGACATCGTCCTCGAGCCCCATCCGCTCCATGAGCCCGGCCACCCGCTCGGACGCGAACCGCTTCATGAGGTCGTCGTCGAGCGACAGGTAGAACCGCGACGATCCCGGATCTCCCTGGCGCCCGGAGCGGCCGCGCAGCTGGTTGTCGATGCGGCGACTGTCGTGGCGCTCGGTGCCGATGATGTGGAGGCCGCCTGCCTCGACGACCTGGTCGTGCTCGACCGAGGTGGTCGCCTTCGCCTCGGCCAGCGCCGCGTCATAGGTGGCCTTGTCCACCTCGGCCGGGTTCAGCCCGCGCTTGTGGAGGAGGTCCGATGCGAGGCCCGCCGGATTGCCGCCCAGCTGGATGTCCGTGCCGCGGCCGGCCATGTTGGTGGCGATCGTCACGCTCCCCGCCCGCCCGGCCTGCGCGACGATGCCCGACTCACGCTCGTGGAACTTGGCGTTGAGCGTCTCGTGCTTGATGCCGCGCCGCTTGAGCAGCGTCGAGAGGACCTCGGACTTCTCGACCGAGACCGTGCCGACGAGGACCGGGCGCCCGTTGCCCACCATCTCCTCGATCTCGTCGATCACCGCGTTGAACTTGGACGCCTCGCTCTTGTAGACGAGGTCGGGGAAGTCGTCCCGGATCATCGGACGGTGCGTCGGGATCGCGATGACCTCGAGGCCGTAGATCTTGTGGAACTCCTCGGCCTCGGTGAGCGCGGTGCCCGTCATGCCGGCCAGCTTGTCGTACAGCCGGAAGTAGTTCTGGAAGGTGATCGTGGCCAGCGTCCGGGACTCGCGCTGGACGCGCAGGCCCTCCTTGGCCTCGATGGCCTGGTGGAGGCCCTCGCTCCAGCGACGGCCCGGCATCTTGCGCCCCGTGAACTCGTCGACGATGACGATCTCGCCGTCCTCGACGATGTAGTCCCGGTCGCGCTTGTACAGCGCGTGCGCCTTGAGCGCAGAGTCGAAGTGGCGGGCGAGACGCGGATCCGCGTCGTACAGGTTCGGGATGTTGAGGAGCTTCTCGATCTTGTCGACGCCCTCCTCGGTGGGCGAGACGGCCTTGTCCTTCAGGTCGACGAAGTAGTCGCCCCCCTCTTCGGCGCCCTCGGCCCGGCCCTGGAGCCTCGGCACCAGGCGCGCGAAGGTGAAGTACAGGTCCGCCGACTCCTCGGCCTGGCCGGAGATGATGAGCGGGGTCCGGGCCTCGTCGATGAGGATGTTGTCGACCTCGTCGACGATCGCGTAGGCGCGATCTCGCTGGACCCGGCTCTCGAGCTCGTCGACCATGTTGTCGCGGAGGTAGTCGAACCCGAACTCGTTGTTCGTGCCGTAGGTGATGTCGGCGGCGTAGGCCTCGCGGCGGGTCACCGGGCGGAGGTTGATGAGCCGCTCGTCGGTCGTGGGGAAGCCGGGCTCGAACAGGTACGAGGTGTCGTGGGTGATGATCCCCAGCGACAGCCCGAGCATGTGGTAGACGGGGCCCATCCACTGCGCGTCGCGGCGAGCGAGGTAGTCGTTCACGGTGACCAGGTGCGCGCCCCGGCCCACGAGGCCGTTGAGCGTCAGCGAGAGCGTCGGGACCAGCGTCTTGCCCTCGCCGGTCTTCATCTCGGCGATCTTTCCCTGGTGGAGAACGATGCCGCCGACGAGCTGGACGTCGAAGTGGCGCATGCCGAGGGTCCGCTTGCTCGCCTCGCGGGCCGCTGCGAAGACCTCGGGGATCGCGTCGTTGAGGGCAGCCTGGATGCGCTGGTTCTCGCGCTTCCGGCGCGCCTTCGCAAGGTCGCGACGCCGTTCGGCATCGGGGTGATTGAGCTCGTCGTCGGACGGCTCGTCCGGCTCGGCGACCTCGCGGACGTCGGCCTTGATGACGTCGATCCGCTCGCGGATCTCGAGGTCGGACAGGGCCTCGTACTCGGTCTCGAGCTCGTTGATCTCGTCGATCAGCGGCTGGACGCGGGCGACCTCGCGGTCGTTGGTGTCGAAGAATCGGGTGAGCAAGCGCATGGCCGGCTGAGTATAGGGCGGGACGGCCCGGAGCCCGGCGGGACGAGCGGGGTGCGTCCAGGCCCGGTGCCGGGGATCGCGCGTCAGGGCAGCGCGGGCTCGGTCTCGATGAAGCGGTCGTCCTCGAGGTTGCCGTCCTTGCCCTCTTCGATGATCACACCCGGCTCGATGGCCGGCATGGGCATGGGCGCCGGCACGGCGATGCCCTTGTCCCAGCCTCCGCCGTTCCAGCCCATCTGCACCGTTCCGCCGTTGGGAAAGAGCGCCGCGGCGAGCACGGCGGCCCCGAACACGACGACCGTGCCCAGTCCGAGGGTTGTGGAGACGATGGCGACTCGCTGCATGGTGTCCCCCCGACGCCCGCCGCGCCGGTCAGGTTCCGCGGGTCAGGCGGGCGGCAGTGAGAACAGGCCGGAGCCGTACCCGGCCACGATGATCGCGAACGTCACGAGCGCCAGCACGACCCAGAACAGGACCGACCGCAGCGTGGACGTCGGGTTCATCTCGGTGTTGGCGAGGTCCGGCAGCTTGCCGCCCTTCAGCGACGCGCCCCAGCGGGGCGAGCGGAGCTGGTTGCGCCAGTTCCGGTCGGTGACGGGCCGGACCTCGAGGCCACCCTTGCCGTCGGGGCGGTGCAGCTGCAGGCTCATGGGTCTCCGGGTGGGGGCCGGTCAGGCGCCGGCCGATGCGGGCATCGGTGATGGTACGTCGTCGTCGGATGCGGGCGCATCCTCGTGCGCCGCGGGGTCGGGGCTGGCCTCGCGCGCTCGCCCCAGGCCGTCCTCCCAGAGCAGCATCTCCTGGGTGAAGGAGACCTCGGACGAGAACAGGGCGCCCACGGACTCGCCACGGTGGATGCGCTTGATCGCCTCACCGATGAGCGGCGCGACGGACAGGACCCTGATCTTCTCGATCTGCCGCGACGGCGAGAGCGGGATCGTGTCCGTGATCACGACCTCACGCAGCGCAGAGTTCGCGATCCGCTCGACGGCGGGATCGGACAGGACGCCGTGGGTGGCGCAGGCGTAGATCTCCGACACGCCCTCGCGCTCGAGCGCGCGCGTGATCTCGATGAGCGTGCCGGCCGTATCGATCTCGTCGTCGACGATGATCGCGCGCTTGCCACGCACGTCACCGATGACGTTCATGACCTCCGCCCGGTCCAGGTTGCCGTGCCGCCGCTTCTCGACGATGGCGAGCGGCGCGTCGATCAGCTCGGCGAACTGCCGGGCTCGCTTGGCGAACCCGAGGTCGGTCACGACGACGAGATCCTCGAGGTGCATGTCGATGAAGTAGCGGCTGATCATGTGGACCGCGGTCAGCTCGTCCACCGGGATGTTGAAGAACCCCTGGATCTGGCCCTGGTGCAGGTCCATCGTCAGCATCCGGTCCGCGCCGGCCACGGAGATCATGTCCGCGATCAGGCGCGCGGTGATCGGGACGCGGGGCTGATCCTTCTTGTCCGAGCGGCCATAGGCGTAGTACGGGACCACCGCCGTGATCCGGCCCGCCGACGCGCGCTTGAACGCGTCGATCATGATCAGGAGCTCCATGATCGACTGGTTGACCGGCCGCGACGTCGGCTGGACGAGGAAGATGTCCTTCTCGCGGACGTTGTCCAGGATGCGGACGAAGATGTTCTCGTTCGCGAACTGGAAGACCTCGGCCTGACCGGGCTCGGACGCGAGCCAGTGTGCGATCTTCCGGGCCAGCTCCGGGTTGGCGTTGCCGTGGTAGATCTCGTACTGGTCTACGTACACGCCTGCCTCCCGGTCGCCGAAGGCGGTCACGACGAGCGACCCTCCCCGGGACCTGCCGGGCCGGAGCCGTCGGGCTGGGGATCGTCATTGTCACCGATGGCACCCCGCTCCGCCAGCCCCTCCTGGAACGCGGAGATCGCGACGACCTTGTCCCCGTCGCCCAGGCGCATGACGATCACGCCTCGGGCGCTCGAGGAGTAGCGGTTGATGGAGTTGGTCTCCGTTCGGATGACCTGGCCGCCCGCGGAGATCAGCATGAGCTGGTCGTCCTCGGGCGTGACCTGCTGGACGGCGGCGACGAGGCCCGTCTTCTTGCCCTCGAGGGCGATGAGCCGCACACCCTGGCCGCCGCGGTGCTTCTGGCGGAACTCGCCGAGCGCGACACGCTTGCCGTAACCGGTCTCGGTGAGCACGAGCAGGTCCGATTCGGGCTCGACGACGCTCATCGAGACGACCGAATCGCCCTGACGGGCGAGCCGGATGCCGATGACGCCGCCCGCGTCGCGGCCCATCGGCCGGACCTCCTGCTCGCTGAACCGGGCCAGCATGCCCTGCGAGGTGGCGATGATCACGTGGTCCTCGCCGGAGCTGACGTCGACCCAGGCGAGCTCGTCGCCGTCGGCGATCGTGATGGCCCGGATGCCCGTCGAGCGGACGCGCTCGAACTGCTCCAGCGGTGTCTTCTTGATGATCCCGTTGCGGGTCGCCATGACGAGGTAGTGCCCGGGCTCGAAGTTCGGCAGGCAGATCGTCGCGACCGGGTACTCGCCGGATTCCACCTGGACCCCCGGGAGGTTGATGATCGCCATGCCCTTGGCCTGGCGCGACGCATCCGGGATCGCGTGGACCTTGGCCGAGAACACGCGGCCCTTGTTCGTGAAGAACAGCGCCCAGTCGTGCGTGTTCGCGGCCAGGAGGTGCTCGACGGCATCCTCCTCGCGGGTCACGTGGCCGATGATCCCCTTCCCGCCCCGGTGCTGGCGGCGGTACGTGGCGACCGGCTGGCGCTTGATGTAGCCCCGGCGGCTGATCGTGACGACGACGTCCTCGTCTGCGATGAGGTCCTCGTCGGTCATCTCGCGACTCGAGTCGTCGACGACCCGCGTGCGGCGTTCGCCGGCGTACTTCTTCTTCAGCTCCGTCAGCTCGTCGGTGATGATCGCGAGGACGCGGGCCGGGTTCGCCAGGATGTCCTCGAGCTCGGCGATGAGCTGGATGACCGAGAGGTACTCGTCCTCGATCTTCTGGCGCTCGAGAGCCGCGAGGCGGGCGAGGCGCATGTCGAGGATCGCCTGCGCCTGCAGCTCGGACAGCCCGAAGCGGTCCATGAGGTTCGAGCGCGCCCGCTCGACGTCCGCGGACTCGCGGATGGTCCTGATCACCTCGTCGAGGTTGTCGAGGGCGATCTTGAGGCCTTCGAGGATGTGGGCCCGTGCCCGAGCCTTCTCGAGGTCGAACTCCGTCCGACGCCGCACGATCTCCCGGCGGTGCGCGACGTAGTGCGTGATCACGCTCTTGAGCGACAGCGTCTGCGGCTGGCCGTCGACGAGCGCGAGCATGTTCAGGTTGAACGAGGTCTGCATCGGGGTGTGCTTGAACAGGTTGTTCAGCACCTTGTGGGGGTTGGCGTCGCGCTTGATCTCGATGTAGATCCGCATCCCGTCGCGATCGGACTCGTCGCGCAGGTCCGAGATGCCGTCGAGCTTCTTGTCCTTGACCAGGTCGGCGATCTTCTCGAGCAGGTTGGCCTTGTTCACCTGGTACGGGAGCTCGCTCACGATGATCGCGGTGCGGTCGAGGCGGGTCTCCTCGAAGGCGCACTGCGCGCGCATGATCACGCGGCCGTGGCCGTGCGCGTACATCTCGCGGATCGCGTCGATCGTCTCCTGCTCGCCCGTCAGCGGGTTGCGGCGGGTCTCGAACCGGAAGATCGAGGCGCCGGTCGGGAAGTCGGGGCCCTTGACGATGTGGCACAGGTCGTCGTTGGTGATCTCGGGGTTCTCGATGATCGCGATGACGGCATCCGCGACCTCACCGAGATGGTGCGGCGGGATGTTGGTCGCCATGCCCACCGCGATGCCCGACGAGCCGTTGATCAGCAGGTTCGGGAGCTTCGCGGGCAGGACCGTCGGCTCCTTCTGGGTGCCGTCGTAGTTGTCCTGGTAATCGACCGTGTTCTTGTCGATGTCGGCGAGCATCTCGTTCGAGATCGCCGTGAGCCGGGCCTCCGTGTACCGCATCGCGGCGGCCGAGTCTCCGTCGACCGACCCGAAGTTGCCCTGCCCGTCCACCAGCGGGTAGCGCATGGAGAAGTCCTGCGCCAGGCGGACGAGCGCGTCGTAGAGCGCAACGTCGCCGTGCGGGTGGTACTTGCCCATCACCTCGCCGACGATGGCGGCGCACTTGCGGTAGGAGCTGGTGTTGCTCAGCCCCATCTCGCCCATCGTGTACAGGATCCGGCGGTGGACGGGCTTGAGGCCGTCGCGTACGTCCGGCAACGCCCGCGCGACGATGACGCTCATCGCGTAGTCGAGGTACGAGACGCGCATCTCGTCCTCGATGCGGATCGCGCGGACGTCACCCAGGTTGTCGGTCACGAGGTGGCTCTCCTCCGGTCAGTGGCAGGTCGGGGCAGGTCGGTGGTCAGGGTCGCTCGACGATCGGTCGCTCCGCCGGGGGGACGGCGACACCGAGGCCGATGAAGGTCGCGGCCGTCTCGGCCGCTCGGGAGGTTGACGGGGCATGCGGGCGCTTTCGGACGCCATCGACGGCGGCACGGAGCTCCGCCGCAACGGGCGCGGGCAGCTTCTCGAGGCTGTCGCGGACGACCCACGCACGGTGGCCGTCCGCGGTGGCGGCGGCGGTGCGCGCTTCGGCGCGCAGGAAGGCGACGGTTGCCGGCAGGTCGACGACGGTCATCGAGCGGAGCGCCCACGAGATCGCCTTCTGGACGTCCGGCTCCGCATCGCCGATGAGGTCACGCAGGATCCCGAGGCCGTGCCGCGCGATCTGCGGCTCGCGGCCGAGGCGCCGGTCCGTCACCGGGATGACCGCGATCGCAGACCCGACCAGCCTGCGCTCCCAGCGCGACGGGGAATAGACGAGCTGCTCCAGCTCGGCCCAGCGATAGGGCTCGGCGAGGATGCCGCGTGCCGCCACGTGGGCGAGGGAGTCGACGGTGATCCAGGAGTCCGCACGGCGCGCGGCCGCGCGCGCCAGCTGCCAGGTGCGCTCAGGGTCCTCCCGGATCGTCCGCTCGAGGAGCCCGAACGCGAGCCACTGGAGCTCCAGCAGGTCTGCCCGGAGCAGGTGCTGGGCGACGTCGAGCAGCGTCGAGCTGCGATCCCGGCGGGTCGCTGCACGGAGCCCCTGGCCGACGGCCCTGAGCAGTGGCTGGCGCACGCCGAGGGTCGGGCCGATGCCCGGCGCAACACGGTCCAGGCCGTCGCGATACTCGGGATCGGCGAGGCGCCCCATGCCGGCGCGGAGGGTGTCGACGAGCTCGGCAGGATTGCCGACCAGGTCACCCGCCTGACGCCCGAGTGCGGTGGCGGCGTCCCGATGGTCCGCGACGAACGCGCGGGCACGCTCGGTCGTGGGGCTGACCGTCACGTCCGTCGTCACCCGGCCGCCCCGATCCGCGTCGCCACCGCGCCGGGCGTTCCAGTCGTGCGCTCGAGCCGGAAGCCGTATCGCTCCTTCAGCTCCTGCTTCTTCGCCTCCGGTGCCCCGACGAACGTGGCCTCGGCGCGGGCGAGCTCGGCGCCGTCCTCGCCGTCGGTGATGACGCCCTCGGCGTAGATCACCCGCCGCTTCACCTCGAGGACTCGCCCCTCGCCGCGGATCCGACGCCCGATCGGCACCGGGCGCCTGAACTCGACGTTCATCCGCGCGGTGACGCCCCAGACATCGTGGTCGACGAGCGCCCAGGCCATCACCTCGTCGAGGATCGTGCACACGATCCCGCCGTGCGCCATCCCCTCCCAGCCCTGGAACCGCGTGTCGAGCACGAGCTCCGTCCAGCACCGGTCGTCACCCGCGTGGAGCTCCAGCTGCAGGCCGTGCACGTTGAGGCTGCCGCATGCGAAGCAGTTGTGCGGCTCCAGCACGATCCGGCTGTCGCCGATCCGCACGTTCTCGAGCGTGACGGCCGGCTCAGATGTCAAGGTTGCGCACCTTGCGGGCCTCGGTCTTGATGAAGTCCTTGCGGGGCTCGACGCGCTCGCCCATCAGCATCGTGAAGATGCTGTCCGCCTCCGCGACGTCCTCGACCTCGACCTGGAGCAGCGTCCGGGTCTCGGGGTTCATGGTGGTGTCCCACAGCTGATCGGCGTTCATCTCGCCCAGGCCCTTGAACCGCTGGACGCTCACGTTCCGGGTCGTGAACTCCTTCTGGACCGTCTCCAGCTCCTTCTCGGACTTCGCGTACTTCGTGACCTTGCCCGTCGAGACGCGATACAGCGGCGGCTGGGCGATGTACAGGAAGCCGGCGTCCACCACCTCGGGCATGTGGCGGTAGAAGAACGTCAGCAGCAGCGTCCGGATGTGTGCGCCGTCCACGTCGGCGTCGGTCATGATGATGATCCGGTGGTACCGGAGCTTCGCGAGGTCGAAGCTGTCGCCGATGCCGCCGCCGAGCGCGATGATCAGCGGCTTGACGTTCTCCGAGCTCAGGATCTTGTCCAGGCGCGCCTTCTCGACGTTGAGCAGCTTGCCGCGGAGCGGGAGGATCGCCTGGAAGCGCCGGTCCCGGCCCTGCTTGGCGGAGCCGCCGGCCGAGTCGCCCTCGACGATGTAGAGCTCGCTCTTGGCCGGGTCGCGCTCCTGGCAGTCGGCGAGCTTGCCGGGGAGCGACATGCCGTCGAGGGCGCCCTTGCGGATGACGAGGTCGCGTGCCTTGCGCGCCGCGTCGCGAGCGCGCGCGGACATGAGGCACTTCTCGATGATCCGCCGGCCATCGGCCGGGTTCTCCTCGAGGTGCTGGGCGATCGCGTCGGCAAGGGCCCCTTCGACCTGCCCGGCAACCTCGGCGTTGCCGAGCTTGGCCTTGGTCTGGCCCTCGAACTGCGGCTCGGTGAGCTTGACGCTCACGACAGCCGTCAGGCCCTCGCGGACGTCGTCGCCGGAGAGGTTGCCGTCGGCGTCCTTGAGCACGCCGGCCTTCTTCGCCCAGTCGTTGAGGGAGCGGGTGAGCGCGCGGCGGAAGCCCGTGATGTGGGTGCCGCCGTCGACCGTGTTGATGTTGTTCGCGAAGGCGAGGACGTTCTCGGTGTACGTGTCGTTGTACTGGAGCGCGACCTCGATGGTCGTGCCGCCGTCCCGGCGCTCGCAGTAGATCGGCCGGTTGTGGAGCGTCTCCTTGTTCCGGTTCAGGTGGCGGACGAACGAGACCAGGCCACCTTCGAAGTAGAACGAGCGCTCGCGATCGACACGCTCGTCGCGGAGCGTGATCCAGACGCCCTTGGTGAGGTAGGCAGACTCGCGCAGGCGCTGGGAGATCGTGTCGAACGAGAAGTCGACGCTGTCGAACATCTCGGCGTCGGCCTGGAAGATGGTCCTGGTGCCCTTGCGCTGGCCCTGCGGCCCGATCTTCTCGACCTTGGTGATCGGCTTGCCGCGCTCGTACTCCTGTGCCCAGACGCCGCCGTCCCGGGACGCTCTCCACGCGCAGCCACGAGGAGAGCGCGTTGACGACCGAGACACCGACGCCGTGGAGGCCGCCCGAGACCTTGTAGCCGCCGCCGCCGAACTTGCCCCCGGCATGGAGGACGGTGTGCACGACCTCGAGCGCGTCCTTGCCCGTCGAGTGCTTGCCGACGGGCACGCCCCGGCCGTCGTCCTGGACGGTCATCCGGCCGCTCTCGTGGATGGTCACCGTGACCGTCGTTGCGAAGCCCGCCATCGCCTCGTCGATCGAGTTGTCGACGACCTCCCACACGAGATGGTGCAGGCCGCGCAGATCGGTCGAGCCGATGTACATGCCGGGCCGCCGCCGGACCGCCTCGAGGCCCTCGAGGACCTGGATGCTGGCCGCGCCGTACTCGCTCCCCGCCGCCTTCGCCCTCCGGCCGCCGGCGGCGCGGCCGTTTGTCTCCGCCGCTGCCTGCTCGATCCCCGACGTCCGTCACGCAGTTCCTCCGATCAGGCGCTCGTAGAGCCGCCCGAGCTCCTCGTCGCTGTAGTACTCGATCACGATCCGCCCACCCTTGCGCGAACGGCTGAGGCTCACCTTCGTCCCCAGGCGCTCCCGGAGATCCGCTTCGACTCGCTCCAGCTCAGCATCGAGCCGCGGCGCCGGCCTCGCTTCCCGTCCGAGGCGAGGCTCGCGAAGCCGCCGGACGAGCTCCTCGGTCTGGCGGACCG
Organism: uncultured Chloroflexia bacterium; assembly: GCA_963715245.1. Classification (GTDB taxonomy): domain Bacteria; phylum Chloroflexota; class Limnocylindria; order Limnocylindrales; family CSP1-4; genus CAIXZV01. The sequence continues at coordinate 204,101 of CAVQRM010000002.1, read as the reverse complement.
AGAGGCCCTGGTCGATCACCGTGCCCAGCACGTGTGCCTGGCCGTCCGCTGGCAGGCCGCCGAGCGCCCGGCCGTGGCCCTCGGTCAGCCGCCCGTCCGCGATGGCGGACTGGACGTCCGGATGCAGGTCCAGGAGACGCAGCGTGTTCGCGATCGCTGACCCGGGACTTGCCGACGCGATCGGCGACCCGCTCCTGGGTCAGGCCGAACTCGTCGATGAGCTGGCGGTACGCCATGCGCCTCGTCGATCGGATCGAGATCGGAGCGCTGGACGTTCTCGACCAGCGCGACCTCGAGCTGGTCTCGATCGGCAAGCTGGCGCACGAGCGCCGGGATGCGCTCCAGGCCGGCGAGCCGTGACGCACGGACGCGTCGCTCGCCGGCGATCGAGTTGGTAGCCGTCCAGGGTCTCCGTGACGAGCACCGGCTGGAGCACGCCGTGCTCGCGGATGCTGGCCGCGAGCTCCTCGAGCCGCTCGTCGTCCATGTGGCGTCGAGGTTGGTACGGGTTCGGGGACACGCGGGCGAGCGCCACGTCGACGACTGCCGACGTGGAGGCCGCGCGCTGCGGGATCAGCGACGAGAGCCCGCGCCCGAGCGCGGAGGGAGTGCGGTCCGCCTTGACCGTCACGCGACCGCTCCTGCGTACGCCGCCGCTGCCGTCGCTGCGGCACCAGCGCCGCGGCCGGTCTCGGTCGCGACCGCGTCGGATGCCATCGCACGAGCAGCCATCGTCCCAGGTCCTCGCCGCCCCCGCAGCTCGGCGGCGAGCGTTCGTACGCCTCGGCGCCCTTGGAGTCCGGGCGGTACAGCGCGATCGGGCAGCCCATGGCTCGGTGCCTCGGAGAGGCGGACGCTGCGGGGCACGATCGTGTCGAAGACGGCGTCGTCGCAGGTGCCGCCGGACCTCGGCGGCGACCTCGGCCGACAGGTTCGTCCGTGCGTCGAACATCGTCAGCACGACACCGGAGATCGCCAGCTCGGGGTTGAGGTGGTCGCGCACGAGGTTGACCGTCGCGATCAACTGCGTGAGGCCCTCGAGCGCGTAGTACTCGCACTGGATCGGGATCAGCACCGCGTCCGCGCCGGTCAGCGCGTTCACCGTCAGCAGGCCAAGCGACGGCGGGCAGTCGACGAGGACCCAGTCCCAGTTCGCCGCCTCCCGGTCGATCGCGCGCGCGAGGCGCCGCTCGCGGCGCTTCTCGCTGGCGAGCTCGACCTCCGCCCCGGCGAGCGCGATCGACGACGGGACGAGACGCAGGCCCTCGACGGGTGTCGCGACGTGCAGGTCACCGAGCGGCCGCTCGTCGATGAGCGCGTCGTAGATCGAGCCGTCCAGGGCGGAGCGGTCGACCCCGAAGCCGCTCGTCGCGTTGCCCTGGGGATCGAGGTCGATGACGAGGACGCGGTCACCGAGGAGAGCCAGATAGGTTGCGAGATTGACCACGGTCGTGGTCTTCCCGACGCCGCCTTTCTGATTGGTGCAGGCGATCGTCTGGCCCACTCAGCCTCCAGTTCCAGTCGTACTCATGTGCTCGAATTCTAGCATCGGGACCCCCGTGCCCGGCCTCTCGGGCCAGGGCCCTGAGATCATCCGCGGCGCCGCTTATCGCCGGCTTTGCCGGTTCGCCGGCCCGTCCCTCGTGAAACGGCGAGCTGCCGCCGACCCGTGTAGCCGTTTCACGTGAAACACCGCTCCGCCCGGGCCGTGCCAGGGGTCGCCTGGATCGACGCCGGCCGCCCGGCGTGGGCCATCCGGGGACCGAGAATCGGGACCATTTCGCCCGACCGGGCAATTGCCGGTTCGGGTGGGCCATGGGATACTTGCCGGGAGCTTTGCTGTCACCCGTCGTCGCGGTCGCCACCGCTTGCGCCCGACCGTCGGCTCGTCAGCCGAGGATCGATCGCCACATGCAACTTCACCATCGCCGCGGCGGCTGCCGTGGTGGCTGCGCTGTTCGAGTTCACCGTCGTCCCATACCTGAAGATCGGCGATGCCGTACCGCATCCCGTCCTCGTCTTCGGCGTCATCTGGGCCATCGCGGGTGGCCTCGAGGTCGGGCTCGTCTGGGCGTTCGTCGGTGGGCTCGCCCTCGACATCCTTGGTCAGCGGCCGCTCGGCTCGTCTGCCTTCTCACTGCTGGTCGCGATCGGCGTTGCCTCGCTCATCGGCGGGTTCTTCGGCCGGGTGAGGATCGTCGCTCCTGTCATCGCCACTGCCATCGCGAGCCCGATCTACTCCATGCTGCTGCTCATCGCGACCACGGCCCTCTCCACGGCGTCGCTCTCGGACACCGCCCTGGCAACCGTCGTGCCCGTCAGCGGTCTACGACGTGGTCCTCGCGGCGGTGTTCGGGCCCCTGACGGTCGCGATCGCGCTGCGTCGTCGCGAAGAGCGGGTTGACTGGTGAACGACGCCTACCTCGTCCAGAAGCCGCGAGCGGGACCGACGTCCGCTCCGCTTCGTCACGTTCGGGATCGTCACGATCCTGATCTTCGGTCTCCTCACGGCGCGGCTCGCCTACCTCCAGATCACCAACGGCCGACCCTTGCGGCGCGAGCCGAGACGCAGCGCACCGTCGAGGTCTCCGTGCCTGCGCCGCGCGGGCTCATCTACGACCGCAAGGGTCGGCTGCTCGTCTCGAACGTCGCGACCTTGGCGGTGAAGATCACGCCGTCCGACCTGCCGTTCAGCAGGCGCGAGGACGTCGCCCAGCGACTCGGCTCGCTGCTCGGGATCGAGTCCCACGGAGATCCTGGCCACGCTCGACAGTGCCCCAGGCTCGCGTTTCGACCCGTGCGGATCGCGCAGGACGTACCGGAACAGACGGCCCGCCTCGTCTCCGAGTCGACCGACGAGCTGCCGGGCGTGCACGTCGTCGTCGAGACCCGACGCGAGTACCCGGACGGGCCCCTCCTCGCGCACATCCTCGGGCTACACGGGGCCGATCGACGGCGCCGCCTACGCGCGGCTGCGCAACAGCGGCTACCTCGCCGACGACATGATCGGCAAGGCCGGCGTCGAGGCCACGTTCGAGGAGGAGCTCCGCGGCACCTACGGCACGGAGCTCGTCGAACGCGATGCCACCGGCCGGGACATCCAGGTGCTCCGCACGGTCCAGGATGCCGTGCCAGGGGCGTCGCTCACGCTGACGATCGACCGGACGATCCAGAACCAGGCGACGCAAGCGCTCAAGTGGGGCATGAAGGCCGCCGGCCTCAAGCGTGGCGTGTTCATCGTGATGAACCCCCAGACCGGGGAGGTCCTCGGGCTCGTCAGCCTCCCGTCGTACGACAACAACCTCTTCGCAAAGGGGATCTCGAACAAGGACTTCGCGAAGCTCAACAAGAACAAGGACAAGCCGCTCACCAACCACGCGGTCCAGGCCCACTACCCGCCGGGATCCACGTACAAGCTCGTGGCAGGGACAGGCGCCCTCGCCGACAAGAAGATCACGCCCAAGACGAGAATCCGCACTGCGGGCTATCTCACGCTCGGCGGGACCCGCTTCTACGACTGGAACCGCGCCGGGTTCGGGATGTGTGACATGAACTGCGGGTTCGGCCACTCGTCGGACACGTACTTCTTCCAGCTGGCGGGCATGCTTGGCGCGGATCGGCTCGCCTACTGGGCGCGCCAGTACGGCTTCGGGAAGCCGACCGGGATCGACCTGCCGGGAGAGGCGTCCGGCATCGTGCCGTCGAACCAGTGGAAGATCGACACGTTCGGGCAGCGGATGACCGGCGGTGAGGTCTACCAGGCGGGGATCGGCCAGGGCTACGACGTGGTCACGCCGATCCAGCTCATCAACGCCTATGCGGCGCTGGCGAACGGCGGCAAGCTGTATCGGCCGCAGCTCGTGCGCGAGGTGATCGGACCGGACGGAACGGTGATCAAGCCCTTCGAGAAGGACCTGATCCGCAAGATGAAGGTCTCGCAGGCGACGTTCAGGGCGATGCGCCTCGCGGGTCGCTCGACCGTCACGTTGCGCCACACCTACAACCTTGTCGATATGCCCGTCAAGGTGGCTGGCAAGTCGGGCACCGCGGAGTTCGGCCTCCGGGACAGCAAGGGCCGGCTCCCGTACCACTCGTGGTTCGTCGGCTTCGTCCCGAAGAACCCGTACAAGGCCAACTTCTCGAAGGCGGACTCGGAGCTCGTGTTCCTCGCCTTCGCGTATGACTCGCGCACGAAGGGCAACGCCGGCACCGAGATCGCGAAGGCGTTCCTCCAGCTGCACTTCAAGATCAAGAAGGACTACCTGAACCACGATCTCCTCGATCGCGGCAACTTCTACCAGAGCAACTAGGGACAGCCGTCGATGCGCGTGATGCGGGCCGAGCCGAACCGCTTCGCCGACGTGACCACGAGGTCCGTCGGGGCGATCTGGCGCGCCTACGACCTGCAGCTCACCACGTACGTGGCCCTGCTGGGCGCGATCGGCCTGATCATGGCCTACACGAACAGCATCGAGGCAGGCGAGTCGGCGCTCGACAGCGGGACCACCTTCACGCGTGCGCTGATGTGGTCCGGCCTCGGCATGGTCGTGTTCGTCCTCGCGACGCTGTTCGACTATCGCTGGCTGAAGACGCTCGCGTGGCCGCTCTACTTCGTCAACATCGGGCTGCTCGCGTTCACCCTCGCGTTCGGCGGCGGGGTCGGCGACTCCTCGCGCTGGGTGAGCCTCGGCCCGCTGACCTTCCAGTTCTCCGAGCTCGCCAAGATCCTCATGATCACGGTCCTCGCCACGTACCTCGGCAACCGCGAGGGGAAGCTGGATTCGCTGTGGTCCATCCTGGGCGCGTGCCTGCTCATGGCGCCCCCGTGGGTGCTCGTGATGATGCAGCCGGACCTCGGCACCTCCCTGGTGCTCCTCGCGATCCTGGCCGGGATGCTGTTCATGTCCGGAGCGAGCCTGCGCTGGCTGCTCGCGGGTGCGATCGCGGCGCTTGCGGCGATCCCGCTTGCGTGGAGCTACGTGCTCCGTGACTACCAGAAGGACCGGATCCTCTCGTTCCTCAATCCCACTGCGGACACGCAGGGTGCGGGCTGGCAGGTCTTCCAGTCGCAGATCACCGTCGGCTCGGGCGGGCTGCTCGGCACGGGTCTCACGAACGGCACCCAGTCGCGGGGCGAATTCCTCCCGGTCCAGGAGAGCGACTTCGTGTTCGCGGTCCTCGCCCAGGAGCTCGGGTTCATCGGTGCGCTCGTCGTGTTCCTGCTGTTCGCGGCACTGCTGTGGCGCATCCTCGCGTCCGCGTGGCACTCGCGCGACCCGTTCGGCACCCTGTTCGGCGCAGGCCTGGCGGCGATGCTCCTGTTCCAGGCGTTCGTCAACGTCGGGATGGTCATCGGGATCATGCCCGTCACCGGGATCCCGCTCCCCTTCATCAGCAACGGTGGCTCATCGCTCGTGACGCTGGCGATCGGACTCGGTATCGTCCAGAGCATCAACATCAGGCAGCACCGCCGCGCGGAGTGGTGATGACGATCTGGCAGGGATGCCGCCCAGCGGCGGGCGCAACCGAGACGATGGACGTGGGCCCCCGGGGCAGCGCGTTGCGGGTGGTGGCGGCCCGCGGCGAGCGGGACGGGTGACCCGGAGCCTCAGACTCGCGCGACGGACCCCGGTCGCCGCGACACAGGGCTATCTCGCGATCGAACCGCTGCTCATCGGCCGGGATGAGGATCTCCTCGCCGCGATGCGCTTCGCTGCGCAGCATCCGTCGACGCGCATCATCGGGGTCACCGACGCCGACGGGCGCCTCGTGGGCGTGGTCCCCGTCGCCGAGCTCGCCAAGGCCGTCGTGGCGCACGCGGTCCCCGAGGCGTTCTTCACCGACGCGGGCGATATCAGCGACCTCGACGACGTCGGCCGGTTCGCCCACGCCCTCCAGGCGCGAACGATCGGGGAGATCGTCGAGCCACCGGCCCAGATCGCGGGTGACCGCACGATCAGCGAGGCCTTCCGCCAGATGCACCAGCGTGGCCTGTCGGGCCTGTATGTGGTGGACGCCGATGGACGACCGACGGGCTACATCGACATGCAGGAGCTCGCGATGCGGTACGTCGAGGCCCTGGAGGCCGAGCAGGGGACCCATCACGCGCTCGTGGGCGACGTACACGACCCGCCGGTCCAAGACCTCTCCTGACGGCGCCGGATGGACGCATGGATCGCCGCGATCATCTTTCTCGGCACGTACTCGCTGATCGCCACCGAGCGGCTCGACAAGACGGTCGCGGCGCTCGCGGGCGGGCTGCTGATGGTCGTGTTCGGCGTCATCAGCCAGGAGCAGGCGTTCGAGGCCATCGATCTCAACGTCATCCTGTTGCTCGCCGGGATGATGGCGCTCGCGAACATCCTGGGGCGGACGGGATTCTTCGCGCTCGTCGGGATCCGTGCCGCGAAGCTCGCCGGCGGCCGTCCGTATCTGCTGATGGCCCTCCTGGCCACGATCACCGCCATCCTCTCGGCGTTCCTGGACAACGTCACGACCGTCGTCCTCATCGTCCCCGTGACCCTCTACGTCGCGTCGGTGCTCCGCGTGTCGCCGGCGCCGTTCCTGATCGCGCTGATCCTCGCCTCGAACATCGGTGGTGCTGCGACGCTCGTCGGTGACCCGCCGAACATCCTCATCGGATCCGCCTCCGGTCTCGACTTCGTGTCCTTCATCGCGAACCTCGGACCGGTCATCGTGCTCATCTTCCTGGCCCTGCTCGTCATGCTCCGGTACCTGTTCCACGGGACCCTCGCGGTGGACGAGCGCGTCCGGGATGACGTGCTCGCCCTCGACGAATCGGAGGTCATCTCCGATCCCCGGACCATGCGGCTCTCGCTGATCGTGATCGGGCTCACGATCGGCGGCTTCCTGATCCATCGCCAGCTGGGGCTGGAGGCGGCGACGGTCGCGCTGCTCGGCGCGACCGCGCTGCTGCTCGTCGCGCGCCTCGAGCCCGGCCCCGTGCTCCGGGAGATCGAGTGGCCGACGCTGTTCTTCTTCATCGGCCTGTTCATGCTCGTTGAGGGCATCGTGGAGGTCGGGTTCATCGAGGCGGCGGCCGACCTGCTGCTGGAGATCACCGGCGGTGATCCCACCATCACCGTCATCGGCCTGCTGTGGGCGAGCGGGTTCATCTCGGCGATCGTCGACAACATCCCGTACACGGCGACCATGATCCCGCTCGTGGTCGACCTGGGCAGCCAGGGGATCCCGATCGAGCCGGCATGGTGGGCACTCGCCCTGGGCGCCGACCTGGGCGGCAACGGAACCATCGTGGGCGCCTCGGCGAACGTGGTCGTCATCAGCCTCGCGGCCCGGGCCGGGCATCCGATCAGCTTCCGGGCGTTCCTGCGATACGGTGTCGTCGTCGTCGTCGCGTCGCTCGCGATCTCCTCGATCTACCTGTGGGTGCGCTACCTCCTATGACCGACCGCCGTCCCGTTCGCCTCACCCGTCCCATCGCGATCGGCGCCATGCTCGGGGCGGCGGTGGTGGGCCTTGCCGCTCGGCCTGTGCTCGCCGCGCTGCTCGAGCCGGCCAAGGATGGCGCCCTGGCGCCCGCCGCCGGGATCGGCGAGGAGATTCTCGGCGTCCTGCTCGGCCTGTTCATCCTCCTGCTCGGCGCGAAGCTGGGCGAGGAGCTGATGCGGCGCCTCGGCCAGCCCGGTGTCGTGGGCGAGCTCCTCGGCGGGTTTGTCGTGGGGCCCTACGCGCTCGGACTGGTGACGCCCGGCGAGACCGCGGCGGTCTTTGCCGAGATCGGCGTCGTCGTGCTGCTGTTCACCGTCGGGCTCGAGGTGCGAACCGACGACCTGTTCTCGGTCGGCAAGCCGGCGATCCTCACCGCCCTCATCGCGATGGTCCTGCCGATCGTGGCCGGGTTCGGGCTCGCTTCCGCCCTCGGCAGCGAGCCGATCGCCGCGTTCTTCGTCGGCCTCGCCCTCGCCGCGACGAGCATCGGGATCACGAGCAAGGTCCTGCGCGACATGGGGGTGCTGGACAGGAAGTTCGCGAAGGTGATCATCGGCGCCGCCCTCGTCGACGACATCCTCGCGCTCGTGCTCATCGGGCTCGCCTCAGGTGCCGCCGAGGGCAACATCTCGGCGAACACGGTGCTGGTCGGCGTCGCGGGCATCGGCCTTGTCGTGCTCGGCTTTGCCGCCGCCCGGCGCGCACGGGGCATCCCGTCCCGGGTGTTCACCTGGCCGCTGTTCGCCGATACGCCGCTCGTGCCCTCGTTCCTGCTCATGCTGGCCGTCGCGCTGCTGGCAGCCACGATCGGCCTCGCGGGGATCATCGGCGCGTTCGTCGCGGGCCTGATCGTCGCCGAGACCGAGGCCGTCGACGAGCTGGAGCACGACTTCAAGCCGCTCGCGTCCATCTTCACGCCGTTCTTCTTCGCCGTGACCGGTGCCCAGCTCGACTTCTCGGTGCTGGCCGACCCCGAGATCGCGGTGCTCGCCATCGCCCTCGGCGTGGTCGGCGTCATCACCAAGGCCGTCGGCGGGATCATCGGTGCCTGGTCGATCGGGCGCTGGAGCTCGACGGCCGTCGGGTTTGGGATGGTGCCACGCGGCGAGGTGGGGATCGTGGTGGCGAACCTCGCCCTCGTGACCGGGGTGGTTGGCCCGACGCTGTTTGCCGCGATGCTCGTCGCCGTGGTGATCACGACGGTCGTCGCGCCCTACCTGCTCGCCTGGGTGGTGCCGAAGGCGCAGGCGGAGACGGAGGCGGCGGAGCGGGCCCCGACTCCCGCGTAGCCGGCGGTTCGCGTCGGCGCCGGAACCGGAGTCAGCGGCGCCGGAACAGGCCTCGCTCGCCGGTCTCCGATGTCGGGGCCGTCACGCGACGCTTGTTCGAACGGAGGATCTCGTCGATCTCGCCCTGGTACAGGCGCCCGATCGGGGCGCGGTCGAGCCACTCCAGATACTCGAGGTCGACGCGCGCGATCTCGCCCAGTGACCAACCGAAGTAGCGGCCGAAGTTGAGGACGCTGCCGCGCGGGTTGCCGGGCGGCGGACCGGCGGCGCCTTCGCCCTGCGGCATCCCCATGGAACCCGCGTCGTAGCCATGGCCGCTCTGCGACCGTCCGGACGTCCAGTTGGGCGACACGAACTGCGGCCGAGCGCGGAAGTCGCCCGGCCCGGGATCATAGACGCCGGGGAACCCCCAGGTCGACGGCGTGGGATCCGGCCCGCCCTGCGGCTGCGAACCGGCCTGCGGAGCGGCTGCCGCCCGGCTTCGGGCGGCCTGGCTCGCGGCCTGCGCGGCCGCTCGCGCCCGAGCGTCAGCGGCCGCGGTTCGAGCATCTGCCGCAGCAGCGCGCGCGGCGGAGCCGGCGGTTCGTGTGCGCGCGCGATCGAGCGCGGCGCGCCTGGTGGGATCGCGGAGCACCTCCCACGCCTGGTTGATCCTGACCATCCGGTCCTGCGCGTCGGGACCCGGCGCGACGTCCGGGTGGTACTTGCGCGCAAGCCGTCGATAGGCGGCCTCGATGACCTCGTCCTCGGCCTCGGGGTCCACCTGGAGCGTCTTGTACGGGTCGGGCAGATTCACGCGTCGCTCGAGCAGTTGGGGCGCGTCGAATCCGCACCTGCCCGCCGTGGGCGACCGAAGACGCGCGGGACGACTGGCTCCATTCCCGGCAGACTAGCACCGTGCCGGACCACCCCGAACCCCCCGATCGTCCCGTGTCGGCTCCGCCGCGCGAGGCCGTGCAGCGGTGGCGGCTCGTGCTCGGGCGGGGTCGCCTCGAGGGCGAGACCGGGCAGCGCGAGCAGCTGGCGGCATGGGAGCGGGCGCTCGTTTCGTCGGGTCTCCCGTTCGCCGGCCTCGACGGGGCGCCCCCCAGGCCACGGCTCGCCCTGGCCGCGCCGCTGGGCGCGGCGATCCCGGGCGAGGCCGAGCTCGCCGACGTGTGGCTCACCCAGCGCCTGCCCGTCTGGCGCGTGCGCGAGGCCCTCTCGGCATCGGTGCCGGCCGGCTACGCGCTGCTCGAGGTCCACGACGTCTGGCTCGGGGAAGCGGCGCTGCCGGGCCAGGTCACGGCGTCCGTATATCGCGCGATGTTCGGGGACGGCACGATCGATGCAACCGGCCTCGAGCGCGCCTGCGCAGACCTGCTCGCGGAACCGGCGCTGCTCCGGGAACGGCTGAAAGGCCAGTCAATGGTCAGCTACGACCTGCGGCCGTTCGTGATGGGCCTCGAGGTGGAGCCTGCCGGCCCCGGTCTGCGGATGACGCTCCGTCACGATCCCGAACGCGGCATCGGACGCCCCGACGAGGTCCTGGCCGCGATCGGGGAGCGGCTCGGCGTCCGGCTCGAGCCCGTGACGCTCGTCCGGGAGCGCCTCCTGCTTGCGCCGCCGCCGGCACCGGCTGCGTCGCTCCCCCGATCGGTCTCGCGTGGGCGCCCACGCCCGGCGGCGGCGGCGGCGGGCACCGTCGTGCGCCAGGGCGGGCGCCGTTCGTTGACGCCCTGAGGCGATCCGCCCTACACTCTCCGTTCGCGCCCGCGAGTGTGCAGGCGTCTTTCCATGTCCGCGTTGCGGTCGCTCCGCGGCCGCCATCACTCTGTTCCGAGGACCCATGTACGCAGTCATCGAGACCGGCGGGAAGCAGTACCGCGTCGAGGTCGGCACCGAGCTCGAGGTCGAGCTGCTCGACGTTGAGCCCGGCCAGTCGATCACGCTGGAGCGCGTGCTCCTCGTCGCCGACGGGGCCGACGCCGCCATTGGCACCCCCCTGGTCGACGGTGCCGCCGTTGACGCCGAGGTGGTCGGCGCCACGCGGGGCGACAAGGTCATCGCCTTCAAGTACCGCCCCAAGGCCCGCCGTCGGGTGAAGAAGGGCCATCGCCAGGACTACACGGTTCTGCGCATCGCGGACATCCGCTTCGGCGGCAAGAGCGCGGCGCAGTCGGACGCGAAGGCGAAGGACTCCCGCAAGACCGAGCGCGAGCGTCTCGAGGAGGCCGCCGCACGGCAGGCCGCCGCGGATGCTGCCCTCGCCGCGAAGCTCAACGTCGCGGCCGAGGCGCCGGCCGAGGCGCCGGCCGAGAAGCCCGCCCGCAAGGCGAAGGCAGCCGCGGCCGCTTCCGCCGAGACGGCCGAGGAGGCCGCCGTTCCCGAGGCGCCGGTCGAGTCCGGCTCCATCCAGGGCTTCGAGATCTTCGAGGACAAGGCGGGCCAGTGGCGCTGGCGCCTCCGGGCATCGAACGGCGAGCTCGTCGCGGTGTCCGAGGAGGGCTTCGCTTCGAAGGCCGGTGTCGTCAAGACGCTCGACGTCGTGCGGCGCAACGTCGCCGAGGCCGAGGATCACGCCGAGGCCGAGACGGCCGAGGACGGCTCCGAGGTCAAGGGCGGCAAGGGCTTCGAGATCTACGAGGACAACGCCGGCAAGTGGCGCTGGCGCCTCCGGGCGTCGAACGGCGAGCTCGTCGCCGTGTCCGAGCAGGGCTTCGCCAGCAAGTCCGGTGTCGTCAAGGCGCTCGACGTCGTGCGGCGCAACGCCGCCGAGGCCGAGGGCCACAGCGAGCCCGAGGCAGCCGCCGAGAGCACCCCCAAAGCGGCGCCCAAGCGCACGCGCACCAAGAAGGACTCGTAAGCGATGGCGCACAAGAAGGCGGGCTCAAGCTCGAAGAACGGCCGCGACAGCGTCGGCCAGCGACTTGGCGTGAAGCGTGGCGACGGCCAGTTCGTCACCGCCGGGTCGATCATCGTCCGCCAGCGGGGCATGACCTTCAAGGCAGGCGAGAACGCGGGCCTCGGCCACGACTACACGATCTTCGCCAAGGTCGACGGGAAGGTGCGATTCGAGCACGAGACCCGCGACAAGAAGCGCGTCCGGATCATCCCGGTCGCCGCTGAGACGGCACCGGCCGAGGCGTAGCCACGCCATAGCGGCGACCACCGGCGGGCTTGGACCCGTGCGGACGGCGTCGAAGGAGCACCTGTGAAGCCCGATATCCATCCCCGCTACGTGCAGGCCAAGGTCCACTGCGGATCCTGCGGCACGGACTTCGAGGTCGGCAGCACGCGCGACGAGCTGCGCGTGGACGTCTGCAGCAACTGCCACCCGTTCTACACGGGCAAGCAGAACATCATCGACACCGCCGGCCAGGTCGAGCGCTTCCAGCGCCGGCTCGAGCGCCAGGCCCGGGCCTGACCGCCCGCCGGGCACGTCCCGGCGAACCCGTCACGATTGATCCGGCGCCCACTTGGGCGCCGTTTCAATTCCCGGGTCACGTGGGCGGCGGGACGCCCCTACAGCTCGCGTGCACGGAAGCGGAACGCGGCGCCCGCGAGGCAGGCAGCAATGATCACGATCGTACCGGCGACGGCGGTCAGCACCTTCGCAGCATCGACCGTCGCACCCATGTCCGCGGCGAGGAGGATCGCCGGGAGCGTCAGGCCCGTGGGCAGGACGCGGTCGAGCGCCGGGGCGATCGCCAGCAGGCTCACGACGATGAGGCTCGCGAAGCCGATCCCGGCGGCGGCCGTCGTCGACCCGGTCGCGGCCGAGGCGAGGAACGTGATCGCGGCCCACGCGAGCAGCGCCAGCCACGACAGCACGGCCATCGCCGCCCAGCCGGCGACGGGCAGCGGCTCGAACAGGATCGCCGTGTAGATCCAGGCGACGACCGTCGCAACGAGCACGCCGATCGCGAGGACGATCGCGATCGCGACGAGCTTCGCCGCGAGGAACGCCGAACGGGTCGCCGGCTGGGCGAGGACGAGCGCGGCCGTGCCGCGGTCGAGCTCGCCAGCCACGCTGCCCATCGCGAGCCCGATCGCCGCGAGCGCACCGAACTGCCCCATGTTCTTCTGGAGCTGCTCGAGCGCGGATGCGGCCGTTGCGACCGGCAGCGGGATGGTCATCTGGTCGCCGAGCGCGAGGTCGAGGATCTCCGCCATGTACCGCGCGGTGAGCGGCGAGATGATCCCGACGACGAGGAACAGCACGGCGACGACCGGCAGCCGCCGGGTGCGCCACGCCTCCAGGAGCTCCTTGCGGAGCAGGACACCGAAGCCGCTCATGCCGCCGCTCCCGTGCTGTCGGGCCTGCCGCCTTCACCGGTGAGCCGCAGGAACACGTCCTCGAGGGTCGGCCTGGCGCGGGCAACGGACACGACGGTGATCCCGGTCGAGGCCACGGCCTCGAGGATCGCGCGCCCCGCCTCGACCGGATTGTCGACGGCGACCGTCAGCAGGCCGTGCTCCAACCCTGCGGCGGTCACCCAGGGCATGGCCTGGAGATCCGTCAGGAGGGCCTCCATCGCAGTGCCCTGGCCCGGTTCCGCCTCGATCCGCCACACCGGCAGGGCATAGCGATCGAGCAGCTCGGCGAGATCGCCCTCGACGATGAGCCGCCCATGGTCGAGGATCGCGACCCGGTCGCAGATGCGCTCGACGTCGGCCAGGACGTGGGTCGAGAACAGGACGGTGGCCTCACCGCGGAGCGAGGCGATCAGCTCCAGGACGTCCCGGCGACCCTCGGGGTCGAGGGCGCTCGCCGGCTCGTCCAGGATGACGACGGACGGCCGGTGGACGAGCGCCCCGGCGATCCCGAGCCGCTGGCGCATGCCGCCCGAGTACGTGCCGGCGCGGCGATCGGCCGCCCCGGCGAGATCGACGCGGGCGAGTGCCACGTCGATCGCACTGGCGAGGGTGGATCCGTCCAGCCCGTGCAGCCGTCCGAGCATCGCCAGCTGCTCCCGGCCTGTCATCCAGCCATACGCACGCGGGTCCTGCTCCAGGTACCCGAGCTGGCGCCGGACCCCAAGCGGATCGGCGGCGACGGGGATCCCGGCAACCGTGGCGCTTCCCGCCGTCGGTCGGGTCAGGCCGGCCAGCAGGCGCAGGGTCGTCGTCTTGCCCGCTCCGTTCGGCCCGAGCAGGCCGAAGACGGAGCCGGTAGGAACCGCAAGCGCGAGCGAGTCGAGGGCGAGCACGCCACCCGCATAGCGGCGAGTGAGCCCGTCCGTCACGATCGCGGGCGGTGTGTCTGCCGGGAGCGGCCGGGCCGCCACCGGGGCGACGACGACTGCCGGTGGGACATCCGCGCCTGCCCGCGGTCCCGCCTCCGGCGCGCCCACGGGCTCAGCCGGTGGCGCGATCGGGGGATCGTGCGGGCTGCCCCACCCGGGCATGGCGCCGGGGGCGGGTGCGGTTGGCTCGGGCGGCCCGTCGACGCGCCCGACGAGGAAGTACAGGACCGGGCCGATGAGGTTGACGAAGACGATCACCACCGCCCACAGGCCCTTGCTGCCGCCACGCACGGCGCGGTCCTCCCGGAGCAGGTCCACGACCGCCGCGATCAGCAATCCGAGCTGCACGACGATCAGCGGCACGACGAGCAGCAGGATCGTCGGGTCAAACGAGGGCAGGTTCATCCAGTGGTCCTCGGCGGATTGCGTCGGCGTGCAGGGCGACGATAGTGCATCGCGACGGGCGCCCGGGCAGCCTTGCGCGCCTCCGGCAGGCTCGGGAATGCAAGGTGGCCCCAGTTCCGGGGCCGGGAGGCGTGAACACGAAGGTCGGACCGCGGCCGGCCGCGGGTACGGACGGCCGCGCTGGTAGACTCCGGATGCCCGGTCGTCGCCCCTGCCCGCCGGGGTCCCTGAGACGTCCTGGAGGACCACCATGACCGACGACCGCGAGCGCTGGGCCCTGATCCTGGGCGCCTCCTCCGGCATGGGCGAGGCTACCGCGCTCACGCTCGCCGCGAACGGGTATCGCATCGCCGGCGTCCACCTCGACTTCCGCGCCGCCATCAGCCACGTCGACGAGATCAAGGCGAAGATCGAGGCTCTCGGGTCGGAGGCCGTCTACTTCAACATGAACGCGGCCGACGACGAGAAGCGCGCGACGGCGCTCGCGGCGCTCCGCGAGCGCTTCGATCGCTCGACGGCCGCGGGCAGGCGGCCGTACGTCCGGGTCGTGATGCACTCGCTCGCGTTCGGCTCGCTCGTCCCGTTCCTCGCCGAGGACCCGAAGGCCGGCGTGGACCGCAAGAAGATGGAGATGACCCAGGACGTCATGGCCAACAGCCTCGTCTACTGGGTGCAGGACCTGTGGCGCGGCGGGTTCCTGGCGACGGGCTCGAAGATCTACGCGATGACCTCCGAGGGCTCGTCGCGGGTCGTCCCGAGCTACGGCGTGGTGTCCTCGGCGAAGGCCGCCCTCGAGTCGCACACGAGGCAGCTCGCGCTCGAGCTCGCGCGGCTCGGGACGGGGGTCACGGCAAACACGATCCGGGCGGGCGTCACGCTGACGCCGGCGCTCATGAAGATCCCCGAGAAGGACCTGATCATCGAGGCCGCCACGCGGCGAAACCCGACGGGCCGCATGACGACCCCGCAGGACGTGGCGAATGCGATCCTCGCGCTCTCGGGCGAGGGAACGGACTTCATCAATGGCGAGGTCATCGGCGTCGATGGCGGCGAGTTCATCACCGGCTCCTGACGTGACCCCTGGACGATCTCGGGGCCGGCTGGCAGCGGAACAGGCAGGGGAGGCGATCCGATGAGCGGACGGGTCCTGGTCGTCGGGTCGGTCAACGTGGACCTGGTGGTCCAGACGGACCGTCTGCCGCTCCCCGGCGAGACGGTCCTCGGCGGCACGTTCAAGCGGTTCCACGGCGGCAAGGGCGGCAACCAGGCCGTCGCGGCAGCGCGCCTCGGGGTGCCCGTGATGCTCGTGGCGGCGCTCGGTGACGACGAGTTCGCCGGCGATGCGCGCGCGGCGCTCGCCCGCGAAGGCGTCGGCACGGACGTGCTCGTGACGCTCGAGCACACCGCGACGGGCGTCGCGCTGATCCTCGTGGACTCGAAGGCCGAGAACCAGATCGCGGTCGCGCCCGGGGCGAACGCCGGGCTCACCGCGACGCACGTGCGCCAGGGGCTCGGCCGCCTCAACCCGCACCAGGGCGACGTCGTGATCGTCACCCACGAGATCCCGACCGCCGCCGCGCGCGAGGCCCTGCGCATCGGCCGCGACGGTGGGGCGTGGACCGTGCTCAACCCGGCACCCGCCGATGGGATCGACCGGACGATGCTCGCGCTCGCCGATGTCGTCACCCCCAACCGCGGCGAGCTCGCCCGGCTCGCCGCCGACGATTCGCGCCGCTCCGGGCGCCCGACGCCGGGTGCCGAGGACCCGATCCGCGCGGCGCGGACCCTGCTCGAGACCACGAGCGAGGGCCCGGGCGCCGGCAAGGCGTTCTTCGTGTCGTTGGGCTCCGCGGGCGCAGTGCTGGTGCCGAGGGACGGGAAGCCCATGGACATCAAGGCGCCACGGGTGAAGGCCGTCGATGCGACGGGCGCCGGCGATGCGCTCAACGGCGCGCTGGCCGCCGCGCTTGCAAGCGGACTGGGTCTCGACGTCGCCGCGCGGCGGGCCGTCGTTGCGGCCTCGCTCTCGGTCACCCGCGCAGGCGCCCGCGAGGGACTGCCGACGGTCGAGGAGCTGGCCCTGGCGCTTGGCGAGCCGCTGCCGGGCGCGGTGGCCGCGGCGAACGGACACGGGACGGACGACGCCCCTGACGATGCCCCCGCGGAGGGCGCACCGGGCGCCTGATCGTCGCTCCCGTGCAGGCGTCCGGGGCCGGGCTCCGGACCCGACGGGCCTCAGCCGACGCGCGCCTCCGCGACCCAGGTGGAGCGCTCGCGGGCAGCCGGCGTCAGGCCCACGCGGCCCTCGTTGGTCACCCACCACGCCGCGAGGCCCCGGGCGCGCGCCTCGTCGCCGATGCCCGATCGCCCCGCGAGGAACAGGGCCTTCGTCCAGACCTCGGCCCACGCCGGGTCGGCCATCGCCACGCTCACCGCGATCAGCCCGGTGCGCACCGGTTCCCCGGTCCTCGGGTCGAGCAGGTGATGGACGAGCGAGCCGTCGGGCGCCGTCCAGTGTCGGACGCGGACCGACGAGGTGGCCACGGCACCCGCGCTGAGCGCGACCACCGCGACGGGCTCGGCATCCGGGTCCGCCCCGGCGAGCGGATCCTCGATCCCGACGAGCCAGCCGCCGGGCGGTGGTGATCCGGCCGCGACGACGTCACCGCCGGCCTCGAGCAGTACCCCGGCACGCTCGGGCAGCACCGCCATCGCACGCCGCGCCGCCCAGCGGAGCGCGAGACCCTTGCCGATCCCTCCGGAGTCGAGCGGCCGGCCCGGTGCCGCGACGGGTCGCGGTCGCTCGAGGTCCCGTCCCTGCGTCGCGGACCCGGCAGCGGGTGCCGGACCGGCATGGATGGACTCGACCGGGTCCAGGCGCGCCCCCCGCTCGCCGATCCGCTCGAGCGCCTCGGCGAGGGTCGCGTCGAACCGGCCCCCGGTCATGCGGCGGGCCCGGTCCATGAGCGCGATCGTCTCCCGCAGCCGCCACGAGACCCGGACGGCCCGGCCCGTGCCGGCCGCTCTGTTGAGCGCCGTGAGCTCGCTGTCGTCCCGGAACCGCGAGAGGGCCGCGTCCACGGCAGCGAACTCTGCCTGGACCTCGTCCCACGCGGCCGCGGCCGAGCCGCCGGCACCGTCCACGGCTGGCGCGGGCAGCCGGACCTGGAGCCGGAGGGCGGACCCGAGTGACCGGCCGGCGAAGGACTCGGTGCGCTCCGGGCCGGCCGAGGCGCCCTCGAGGATCGGCGTCCGTCGGCTCAGCCGCCCGACGCGCCGGACCGGGTGTTGGTCGCCGGGGCCTTGGAGCCGCCGCCGCTCGACCCGGACGGGATCGCCCCCCGGGCCGATATCGTCGGCAGCGAGATCCGGGATGGCAGGGCGGCCGCGGACCCCTCGACCTCGGCCACGAGGGCCGCGAGCGTGTCGAGCCGCGCCTGGTACGTGGCCACGTCCGCGCCGACCGACGCGTACGACGCGGCGAGGGCCCGGGCCTCCGCGTCAGCCGCGAGCAGCGCCGACTCGAGCGCGTCGTTGACCGCGCGGGTCTCGGCGATGGCATCGAGGTATGGCTGGCGGCTCGCCGCGATCGCCGCGTCGTTCGAGGCCTGGAGTGCCCCGATGCCCGCGAGGGTCACGGCGTACACGGCCGCGGATGCACCGATGAGCATGCCGGCGCGGGCCGGCATCGTGAGGAGCGTCTCCCTGCGGTGGGTGCCCGCCACGGGGCGGGTGAGCGTTGCCGGCGTCGGCTTCGCAACCCGTCGCGCGCCCCGCTGCGACGGGACGGGGATCGAGATCGCGGGGAGGACGCGCTCAGTCATCGTCTTCCTCGTCTTCCTCGTCTTCCTCGTCCTCGTCGTCGTGGCCGGACGAGCGCGACGAGGAGGACGTCGACTGTGCCTGCCGGTTGAGTGCCGCCTGCCGGGCCGCAGCGGCATTGAGCGCCTCGAGCCGCCGCTGGGCGGCCTTGAGCTGGCCCTGGAGCTTGTCGTACCTGGCCTTCGCCTTGGCGAGCTTCGCCTCGAGGTCCAGTGCGGTCGTGGTGTCACCGGTCACGCTGCTGCTCGCCGTGTCGACCGCGCTCCGCAGCACCGCGACCTCGAGCGCGACGGTCGACACCTGTGCCGAGAGGTTGTTCGCCCGGGTGACTTCGGCCGTGAGCTCCTCGTCGATCTGGCTCATCGCCACCGGCGCCGTGTCGAGCGGCGCTGACTCCGCTCGCCACTCGGCGGCGACCCCGACCGTGACCGCGCCGGCCGCGACGACGCCAACGGTCAACGCGAGCACGGCCACCCGCCTGGCAAGCCGGCTTCGAAACTCCCCGGACATCACGATTCCTCCGCGACGACTGGCGCCGGCACCGGCCGGCTGAACGACGGTGATGGGGCGTCCGCCACGGGTCCGGACCCGGACGCGGTCATCGCACGCTGGGGGCGGACGCGAGCGGTCCACCAGCGATGCGCCACGCCAGCGAGGATCGGCAGGCCGGTCGCCAGGTAGAGCGGCAGGAGCGCGGCGCCGTCCGTACCGGCGAGCACCGCGTGGATCCAGGTCAGGAGGAACGCGGCGGCGGCCACCCGGTGGATCCGAAGCCACCAGCCCGAGGGCAGGAGGCGCGTCCACTTGGCCGTGATCGCGGTGAACAGCATCGCGTAGAGCGCGATGGAGCCGAGCCCGACGGCCACGGGCCGGAACTCGGAGAAGCCCGGCACCAGGGCGCCGATGATCCCGACCTTCGCGTAGGGGTCGATCGCGAGCAGGACAACGTGGAGGGTCACGAACGCGAACGTGAACACCGAGACCATCTCGTGCCACGGGAAGGTCTGCTTCGTCTTGCGCCACTCGGCGGTGTTGCGCGGGTGGCTGAGCATGAGGCCGAGCGCCACCTCGAGCGCCAGCAGCAGGTAGGCCGTCACCCCGAGGGCGCGGGCGGCGATCCACGGCCGCAGCTCCGCCGTCCGCTCATCCGCCGCGGGCAGCACCTGGTCGGTGACGCCCAGGGCGACGAGGGCAGCGATCGCCCCGATCGAGACGAGCACGGCGCCGCTCACCCGCATGCCGTCACCTCCAGGAAAGGCAGCGGCGTGCGTGAGGGCGCGCAAGCGTGGACGGGCGACGCGGTGTTCGGCATGGGCCTCCCCGGATGGTCCGATGCCACTCCGAGTCAGCCCATCGCCCGAAGGTTTCAGCGTTTCGCGTGCCGATGGTCCCGAGTCGCGCCGGTACACGGGTACCGGGTGCGGCTACTCCCCCGTGAGCGCCGCGACGACCTGGTCGACGTTCCAGCGCATCACCCGCTCGTAGGTATCGAGCGGCGCGTCGCCGATGGTGTCCGTGTACAGGCTCGAGACGACGGGCACGCCGGTCTCGTCGGCGATCGTCGTCACGAGCTCCTGGTTGAACTGCGTCTCGGCGAAGATCGCGGAGACATCGTTCGCACGGATGGCGGCGATGAGGCCGGCGATCTCGCCGGCGCTCGGGTCCTGCCCCGGCGCATCCACGATCGTGCCGTCGATGGTCAGGCCGTAGGCCGCGGCGAAGTACGGAAACGCATCGTGAAACGCGACGACGTTGCGCTGCGCCTCGGGCACCGCGCCGATCTCGGTCCGCGCGTACGAGTCGAGCTCGGCCAGCGTCTCGCGATACGCCGCCAGCCGGTCCGCGTACGTCGCTGCTCCGTCGGGGTCGACGGCCGTGAGGGCCTCCGCGATGCGATCCGCGTAGCGCGCGGCGTAGGCGACGTTCATCCACAGGTGCGGATTGGGATCCTCGCCCTCATGCGCGGCGCCCTGCAGGAGCGTCACGCCCTCGAGGTCCTCGGCGAGCGCCAGGACCGGGGCGTCGGTGCCGGCGTCCTGCACCAGCCTCGCCAGCCACTCGTCCAGGCCGAGGCCGTTGCGGACGATCAGGTCGGCATCCGTGATCCGGCGGACGTCACTGGGCGTCGGGTCGAACGTGTGGACCTCGCCCCCCTTGGGCACGAGGCTGTCCACGCGAACGCGGTCACCGCCGAGCTGGCGGACCATGTCCGCGAAGACCGTCGTGGTCGTGACGACGTCCACGGTCGCGCCGCCGGCCACGGGGGACGTCGACCCAGCCCCGACCGGGCCGCATGCCGCGACGAGGACGGCCGCGACGAACGCCGCCAGCACGAGGCCACGCAGGGAGCGTGCACGGGAGCGCATCGACCGGGGGAGCATGGATCAGGAACCCGGTGTCGAGGGTCTGGCCGCGAGCTGGCAGGTCGCGCACAGCCCGAACAGCTCGAGCCGGTGCGTCGTGACCCGGAACCCGGAGCGGCGGCCGATCTCGCCGAGCACCTCGGCGAGGCCGAGATCCTCGACGTCGAGCGAGCGGCCGCAGGCCGTGCAGATCGCGTGGTGATGGTGGGCGGGCTCACATGCGACATACGCGTGATCGCCCGCGGGCAGGTCGACGCGCTCCACGAGCCCGAGCGAGGTGAACAGGTCCAGCGCGCGAAACACCGTTGCGCGGCCCATGCCCGGGTGGTGCCGGTGAGCCTCCTCGACGAGGTCCGCGGCGGTGAAGTGCCCGTCCCGCCCGGCGATCATCGCCGCGACCGCCCGGCGGGGATCGGTCAGCCGGTAGCCCGCGTCATCGAGGGCGTCGACGAGATGGTCGACCGTCGCCGTCGATCGCGTCATGCGGCGGGCTCCGCGGCCGCGAAGACCGCCTCTCGGCCGGCACCCCGGCGGCGCGCCAGGAGGCCCCTCGGCCCCAGGACGAGCGCAGCGAGGAACATCGCGGTCTGGACGAGGACGATCGTCGCGCCGCTGGGGACGTCCAGCCAGTACGACAGGTAGAGGCCGATGACCGAGCTCGCGATGCCCACCAGGGCCGCGAGCGCCATGAGCCGCGTGAAGCGCACGGTGAGCATCTGCGCCGTGGCCGCCGGCGTGATCAGCATCGCCACCACGAGGATGATCCCCACGGCCTGGAGGCTGACGACGATCGTCAGGGCGACGAGCGCCAGGAACAGGTACTCCAGCCGCCCGACCTTGATGCCCGACGCGGCGGCGCCCAGCGGGTCGAACGTCGCGTACAGGAGCTCCTTCCACAGGAGCGCGACGATGGCGAACAGGCCCGTGCCCAGGATGAGCAGGGCGACGAGGTCCTCGGGGCCGATCGCGAGCACGTTGCCGAGCAGGAACGACCACAGGTCCGCCACGTAGCCGTCGATCGTGCTGAACATGAACACGCCGAGGGCGAACGTCCCGGCGAACAGCACCCCGATCGCCGTGTCCTGGCGGATCCCCGCCCGCTTCGTCACCCAGCCGATTGCGAGCGCCGTGCCGACGGCGGCGATCGCGGCCCCGAGGTAGAACGGGAGCCCGAGCATGTACGCGGCGACGACTCCCGGGAACCCGGCGTGCGCGATGGCGTCGCCGATGAACGCGACGCCGCGCAGCACCACATACGTGCCGACGACGGCACAGATCGTCCCGACCATGACGGAGGCGACGAGCGCCCGCACGAAGAACGCGAGGCCCAGGGGCTCGAAGATGACGTCCATCACCGGCCCTGGTCGTGGAAGTGGCGCTCGCCGGGAGCCGCCTCGTCGTGGTGATGGGCGTCGTCGAGCACGACGGTGTTGTCGCCGAGCACGAGGAGGTGGCCACCGTATGCCCGGGCGAGGACACCGGTGTCGAGCACGAGGTTGGACGGACCGTACGCGACGACCGTCCGGTTGACGGCGAGCACCTGCTGGAACCGCTGGGCCGCACAGGCGAGGTCGTGCGTCGTCGCGACGACGGTCTTGCCGCGCGCCGCCTGGGCCTCCAGGATGTCCATCAGGAGCTCCTGGGTCGTGGCGTCGATGCCGGTGACGGGCTCGTCGAGGAGGAACACGTCGGGCTCCGCCGCGAGCGCACGCGCGAGGAACACGCGCCGGCGCTGTCCACCCGAGAGCCGGCCGATCTGCGTGCGGAGGTGGGTCTCCATCTTGACCTGCGCGAGCGCGTCCTGGACGGCGCGACGGTCGTCGCGGCCGGGGCGCCGGATCGGCCCGAGCCGCGGGAAGCGGCCCATCATCACGACGTCCTCGACGGTGACCGGAAACGCCCAGTCCACGAGCTCCGCCTGGGGCACGTACGCGACCCGGCGGCTCTCGCGACCCGCCGGCGCACCGAGGATCTCGATCCGCCCCGTCCACGGCTGGAGCAGCCCGGCCATGAGCTTGAGCAGCGTGCTCTTGCCCGCGCCGTTCGGCCCCACGACCGCGAGCAGGCTGCCGGGTTCCACCGCCAGGGTCACGTGCTCCAGCGCGACGCGCTCGCCGTAACCCGCCGACACGTCGCTCAGCCACACGTCCGCGTGGGCATGCGCGTGCGAGGCATCCACCCCGCCCGGGTGGGCGTGCGGGCGCTGTCCCGGGTGCTCGTGGAGCTCGGGTTCGCCGTCGGGCTTCGTCGGGGTCGGCGTCGGCGTCGGTGCGGTCATTGAGACTTAGTATCAACGATGTCCCGCGGGCACGCAAGCTCGTCCGATGACCGCGGATCGGGCCGCTCGGCCCGTGCGGCGGGCCGAACGTCCCTTCCGCGTCGTGCCCGGAGTCGGCGAGGCTCGATCGGGCGAACTACGCCACAATGTCGCGCGTCCCGCGCCACGCCACACGACGGAGGCCTCCCCTGAGCGGCAAGCAGTCCCCCACCAACCAGACGCGCCGTCAGCGGCGTGCGGCAGAGCGGCACGATCGCTTCGAGACGGCTCGGGAGGAGCGACGATCCCGCGCGGGCTCGTCGTCCGGCGGCGGCTCCTCGTGGCTCAACACGAAGACGATCATGATCGGCGCCACGATCATCGGCGTGCTGATCGTCGTCGTGGTCGCCGCGAACCAGCTCGGCGGCCGCGTCACCGGCACCCTCGACGACCCGGGGATCAACTACCCGGCGGCGCTCCTTGACGGCCGCACCATCGGCAGCGCGGACGCGCCGGTGACGCTCGAGGTCTGGGAGGACTACCAGTGCCCCGTGTGCGCGAAGCACACCCTGGACGTGGAGCCCCTCATCGTCGATCTGTACGTCAGGAACGGGGACCTGCGGATCGTCAAGAAGGACCTCGCGTTCCTGGGCCGCGGCGGTCCGGACGACGAGTCGGTCCTCGCGGCGAGCGGCGCGGTCTGCGCGAACCAGCAGGACAAGTACTGGGACTACTCGCTGTGGGTCTACAGCAACCAGGACGGCGAGAACGCGGGTGGCTTCCGGCGCGAGCGCCTCAAGGCGATCGCCGAGGCGGCCGGCGTGGACGTCACGAACTGGGACACCTGCATCGATGCCGCCGAGACGCTCGCCGAGGTGACCGCTTCGACGGCCGAGGGCGTCGGCATGGGCATCAACTCGACCCCGACCATGATCATCGGCGGGCAGACGATCCCCGGCCTCCAGACGGTGGAGCAGCTCAGCACGCTGATCGAGGCGGAGCTGGCCAAGGCGTCGGCCTCGCCCGCCGCCAGCCCGGCGGTGGAGAGTCCCGCACCCTGACGCCCGGTCACGGACCGGACGCCGGCCGGCGCGGTCCCGGTACTGCCCGGACGATCGTCCGGGATGGCGCGCGCCCCGGGAGCCCATAGGATGCCGGGGCCACCGCCGGGGGAAGGCGGTGGTCCGTCGCGGGGCCGGATGCGCCGCGGGACAGGAGGGATCGATGGCGTTCGGCGCCTTGCGGTCCACCTTCAGGCGGGGCGGCGACGCGCCTCCCGCGCTCGATGATGGCAGTCCGGTCGAGTTCGCCCCGGGCGCCGCCGATGCGACCGCGGACGGCGGCATCGACGCCGTCGCGTTCGGTTGTCCGTCGTGCGGCCGCACGCTGGCACGCGGCGTGTCCAGGTGTGACGGCTGCGGCCAGCGCCTGCTGTTCGACGTCCCCCTCGATCGTGCCGCCAGGCTCGTCGGCGCAGGCGCCGCCGGCGGAATCCTCCTGACGCTCGTCCTCGTCAACCTGTTCGCCCCCGCGCGGCCCGTCACGACGTCGCCGTCCGACGCGGTCGCAGGCATCGGCGCGGGTGGCACGGGAACCGCGGTCACGCTCGAGATCCCGACCGCCGCCGCCGCGGCCCTCCGGGGCACGACGGCGATCAACGCCCGTCTCGCCGCCGAGGCGTCGCCCCTCGCGGCCGCACTCGATGCCAAGCGCCTCAACACGACCGCCGTCCAGAAGGTGCTCCGGCGCATGAGCATCGACACCCGGACCGGTGCCGGCATGGTCAGGACCTTCACCGGGTGGCCCGAGGCCGTGGGCCAGCAGGCCGCGCTCGCCGCGTTCTACGAGGAGCTCGGCGGGCAGATCGACAAGGGCCTCGCCGCCTCGCTCAAGAGCACCGATGCCTACCGCAAGGCGGCCAAGGCGGTCCTCGCCACGCTCGGCGAGATTCCCTCCATCGACGCGTCGGCACGCGAGCTCGCCGTCCGCGGGGGCCTCGAGCTGATCCCGGTCACGTTTCCGGCCGAGCTGGAGTGAGGCTCGCGCGGTTCCAGCCTCGTTCCTGACGACGCCTACCGGCCGTCCGCGTACCCGGTGAGCTCGACGTAGGCCTGGCCGCCGAGCGGGACGCCGCCGCGCGTCGCGGTCACGAGCTGCGACCCCTCCCAGTAGACGACGCCCGTCGTCGAGCGGGTGTCGAGCTCCTGCTGCGCGACGGTCGGGACGAGCCCGATCTCGAGCGCCTCGTCCGGGACGGAGATCGTCCAGCCCGCCGGGTACGTGGCCCCGGTGGCGGGGCTCGTCCAGGTCCGGTCGACGGTCACGTCGACCGCCTCGCGGGGGAGATGGCGCGTGGTCCCGTCCGGCTCGACGAGGGTCCCGTAGACGAGCGGGTACGTCCCGTCCGCGGCGCGGACGAGCGAGACCGTGAGGTCCGTGCCGTCATCCAGGTTGACCGCGAACCAGTCCCAGCCGCCGCCGCCCACGGAGATGAAGTCGCCCCACTGGTGGTCGAACCAGGCGTCGCCCTCGACCACCAGCGCCTCGGCCCCGAGGGTGACGGTCCCGGTCGCGTCCATGTCCGTGCGCGAGTAGTAGTAGGACCCGCCGGCTGGGCCGAAGTCGATCCACCCATCGCCGTCGTGGAGGACGGGCTCCTTGCGCGGCGTCAGCCGGAGGTCGATGCCGAACTCGGCCACCGGGTCGCCGGACACCTCCACGCCGCCCGCGGCGGCCGTGAGCCGGTCCGCACCGCTGACGCCCTCCATGGTCCAGGGCGTGCTCCCGGGCAGCGCGGCGCCGGCCAGGTCCATGCCGCTCACGGAGAACGCGAAGCCCTCGGGGCCGTCCGGGCCCGTCGGGGAGCCGTCCACCTGCGGTCCGATCTCGGCGCGCTGCGCATAGTGGAACCGGCCCGCCGTCTCGTCCGTGAGCGCGAGGTGCGATGCCCACGTCACTGGGAAGCCGCCTCGCTCGGCGCGGAACACGACGTACTCGAAGCCGAACCGGTGGCCGTCCCCGGCGCGCAGGTGGCCGGTGTAGTACCACCACTCGGTGAGGCGGTCGTGCGGCCCGTCGTCGCGCGGGAGGACCACGGGCTGCGGGTCCGGCTGCCGGGCGGGTGCGCTCGGGGCGGGCGTGGCGACCGGCCGCTCGACGGGCGGGTTGGCGAGCACGGGACCCGAGCACGCGCCGACGACAAGGGCGACGAGCGCGATGATGATGAGCGTCGGACGGAGGGGGGTCGGGCGGCTGGTCATCGGACGGCGGCCTCCACCTCGGCCTCGGTCCGTGGGAGGATCGGCTGGAGGGCGCGATCCAGCCGCCGCGGCACCCACCAGTTCCACTTGCCGAGGAGCCGCATCGTGGCCGGCACGAGGAGCGCACGGACGACGGTCGCATCGAGGGCTACCGCGATCGCGACGCCGAGGCCGAGCGCCTTGATGAGCACGATGTCCGCGAACGCGAACGAGCCTGCCACCACGACGACGATCAGCGCCGCCGAGCTCACGATCCGGCCGGAGCGCTCGAGCCCGCGCGCGACCGCCTCGGTGTTGTCGCCGGTGCGATCCCAGACCTCCTTCATGCGTGACAGGAGGAAGACCTCGTAGTCCATCGACAGGCCGAACAGGACACAGAACAGGATCACGGGCTGCGTGGTCTCGACGAACCCGAGCGGCTGGAACCCCAGCAGCTGCGACAGGTTGCCCTCCTGGAAGATCCAGACGAGGGCGCCGAACGAGGCGACGATCGACAGCGTGTTCATCGCCAGCGCCTTGATCGGCAGGACGACCGAGCGCAGGAGGACGAACAGCACGAGGAACGTCGTGATCACGATGAACGCCGCGGTCCGCGGGAAGTCGGCCCACACGCGTGAGACGACATCATCGACGTCTGCCGCGCCGCCGCCGACCTGGACGGAGGTGCCGTCCGGGGGCGCGAGCGGTCCGGCCGGATCGCGGAGGTCGCCCACGAGCGCTCGCCCCTGCTCGTTGTTGGGGCCGAACGGCGTGTAGACGGTGAACGCCGTGAGGCTGCCCTTCGTCGTGGCATCGAGCGCGGTCGCCACGAACCGGTCCGGCGGGCCGGCGGGCGACGAGTAGAGCAGCTGGTACTGCTCGAGGGTGAGGCGCGGATCCACGTCCACGAGGCTGGCGACGCGCGCCACGCGCGGATCCTCCGCCAGACGCCGCGAGTACTCGTGGAGCCGCGCGACGTTGTCGGGCGTCGTCGCGTCGCCCGTGGTGCGGACGGCGAGGACGAGCGGCGCGAACTCGCCCTCCCCGAACTCCTTGGCAAGGACGTCGTACGCCTCGCGGGACGGGACGTTCGCCGGGAGGATCGTCGCATCGGGGGCGTTGAACCGGACGTTGAGGAACGGCACCCCCAGGAGGAGCAGGAGCGAGAGCGTCGGGATCAGGACGGCGATCGGGTGGCGCATGACGCGGCGGGCGAGCCGCGCCCACGGGCCGTCCGAGGACGGCTCGACGGCGACGGTGCGGATGCTGTAGCGGTCGATCCGGGTGCCGATGATCGCGAGGATCGCCGGGAGGAGCGTGATCGCCGCCGCCACGGCAAGACCCACGACGATCGCGCCGGCGATGCCCACCGAGCGCAGGATCATGAACTCGAACAGGACGAGGCCGAGCAGGCCCAGGAGCACCGTGAGGCCAGAGAAGAAGACGGCCCGGCCCGCGGTCGCGACGGTGACGCGGACGGCTTCGGCCACCCGGTCGGGACCGTCGCGATGGGCGAGCTCCTCGCGGAACCGGCTGGTCATGAGCAGCGAGTAGTCCACGCCCAGCCCGAGGCCCAGGAGCGTCGCAAGGTTGAGCACGAAGATGCTCATCGGCGTGAATGACGCGACCACGAAGATCCCCGCCAGCGCGACGAGCACGGACGCGCCGCCAACGGCGAGCGGCACGCCGGCGGCGACGAGGCTGCCGAACACGAGCAGGAGCGCGAGGGCGGCGAGCGGGAGCGAGATGAGCTCGGATCGCTGCAGGTCCTGCTCCGTGACCTCCTGGACGTCGCCGTAGAACGCCGGTCCGCCGGCGATCTGGACGCGCAGCCCCGGCACCTCGCGCAGGGCGGCCTCGACGGGCGGGATCGCGTCGGGTGAGTCGTCGGGCGGGATGTCGAGGAACACGATGTCGTACGCCGTCTGCCCGTCCTCGCTCACCTGGCGTGGCGCCAGCACGTGCGACAGGACGCGGGTGACGTGCGGCGCGGCGGGGACGTCCTTCGTCGCCTCGCTGACCGCGGCAAGCCACTCGGGCGTCCCGGCGGTCATCGTGGCGGAGGAGTAGACGAGGACGAAGGCCGACGGCTCGACCCCCAGCTCGTCCTGGAGGAGCTGCTTCGCCCGCGCCGACTCGAGGTCGTCGAGGATGAAGCCCCCCGCGGACAGCGCCCCGGGCGCCTGCGGCGCGAAGGGGAGCGCGGCGAGGATCAGGACGGCCCATGCACCGACGATCCACCAGCGGCGGCGGACGGCAAAGCGGCCAAGACGATCGAAGCTCATGCGCCTTCCGGTTCGGCGGGCGGGTCGGTGCGGATGGTGCCGCACACACAGTTACGTGCGTGTCCTGAGTAGCATGTTACACCCACGGTCGGAAACGGCGTTCCGCTGGACATGCCCGTTCTGCTAGCATCGTGCGGCCGCCGCCCGGCGGCGTTCGCGACCCGTTCCGTCCACGCCCCCGAGGGATGCTTCGCGTGACGATCTTCACCGTCTGGTTCACCCAACTCCCGGACTTCTTCGTGATCCTGCTTGCGGGCGTCGCGATGGCCGGCCTGTTCGTCCTGATCTTCATGAAGGCGGCGATGGTCGCCGAGGGTGGCCGTCAGCCACTGGTCCGGCGGATGACCGGTCCCAACACCAAGCTCCTGTTCGCGGGCCTGCTCGTCGCCTGGGCCGTGGTGTTCGGCATCGGCCTCCAGCTGGTGCCACAGGAGGGCGCGAACTCGCCGTACGGCGGCATCGGCCTGATCGCCATGTTCAGTGGCTTCTTCATCCTGATGGGCCTCATCTGGAGCGTGATCGGGGACTGATCCGGCGTCGCTCCCCGCCCGGAAGCCCGGCCCTGCGCCGGGCTTCGCGATTCCCGGCCCGCCGCTGGCGCCCTCCGAGCATGGACGTCCCCGCGGGCCTTCGCTATGATCGCCCTCCATTCACAGTGAATAGGTTCTATGCATCGGGCGCGCAGCGAGCAGGCCCGGCAGCGGCCACGGCGGAGGAGCGAGCTGATGGACACGGAGGCGCGGGTGCAGCCAGGGACCGGTGCGGTCACGGCCGTCGAGGCGGCCCCGTTTGTCAACCAGCGCGACCCCGCGCAACGGCTGGGGCCCGACGGCAAGCCCGCCGTCAGTCATCGCGCGCCGATGTGGCAGGACGTCCCCGACGAGAAGTGGAACGACTGGCGGTGGCAGCTCAGCAACCGCGTCAACGACCTCGCGGACATCGAGCAGATCCTCGAGCTGACCGACGAGGAGCGCGAGGGCCTGTCCGCGCCCGACAAGTTCCGGGTCGACGTCACGCCGTACTTCATCAGCCTCATCGACCCGAAGGATCCGGACGATCCGATCCGGCGCCAGATCATCCCGCTCGGTCGCGAGCTGCGCAGCTTCACGGGGATGATGGAGGACAGCCTGGCGGAGGACCGCCACAGCCCGGTCCCGGGCCTCGTCCACCGCTACCCGGACCGGGTCCTGATGCTGATCACGACGCAGTGCGCCAGCTACTGCCGGTACTGCACGCGGAGCCGGATCGTCGGCGACCCGACCCAGAACTTCAACCGCAAGGATCACGAGGCGCAGCTGGACTACATCCGGCGGACGCCGCAGATCCGCGACGTGCTCATCTCCGGTGGCGACGGCCTCACCCTCGCCCCGAAGCTCCTCGAGTCGGCGCTCCGCGGCCTCCGGGAGATCCCCCACGTCGAGATCATCCGGATCGGCTCCCGCGTGCCGGTGTTCCTGCCGCAGCGCATCGACGACGAGCTGTGCGAGATGCTCGCGAAGTACCACCCGATGTGGCTGAACATCCACGTCAACCATCCCAACGAGATCACGCCCGAGCTGTCCCGCGCGTGCGACAAGCTCAGCCGCGCGGGCATCCCGCTCGGCAACCAGTCCGTGCTCCTCGCGGGGGTCAACGACTGCGTCCACACCCAGCGCGAGCTCGTCCAGCGGCTGGTGGAGAACCGGGTCCGCCCGTACTACATCTACCAGTGCGACCTCGTCGAGGGCGCCGGGCACTTCCGGACGCCTGTGGGCAAGGGGCTCGAGATCATCGAGGGCCTGCGCGGGCACACGTCCGGGTACGCCGTGCCCCAGTACATCGTGGACGCGCCCGGCGGCGGCGGGAAGATCCCCGTGATGCCGAACTACGTCGTCTCGTACTCGGACCACAAGGTGATCCTGCGCAACTACGAGGGCTACATCACCACGTACGAGGAGCCTGCCGAGTACACGCCGCACGACAGCTCGAGCTGTCAGTACTGCCAGAACCCTCGCCCCGAGCCCGGCCAGGAAGGCATCACGGGACTCCTGGACGGCAAGCGGATGTGGATCGAGCCGGCCGGCTTCGAGCAGGTGCACGAGCGAGGCAACACCGAGCAGCACCGCCTCAAGGACCCGAGCAAGTGGGTTCCCTACGGCGTTGGCGCGATCGAGGGCAGCGCCGTCGCCGGTCGCGGGCTCCCGGTGCTCGATGCCGGGCAGGACGCGGCTCCGGCGCACGGGGCGGGTGAGGAGCCGCGGCCCGCCGAGGGCATGCCCACGGCGACCGCCAACCACGAGCTGCTGTAGCGGCTCGGTCCTTGTCGCGATTGACGCGCTGATCGTCGTCGCGATCCGCGACAATGCGGCAACGCACGCGACCGCGTCGGTCGATGCGTCCTCGGCAGGACGAGGGGAGGGACATGAGCTCGGGGTCACGGAAGAAGCGACAGTCGGTCTCCCAGACCGTCGGTGGGGTCCTGTTCGGCTTCGAGCAGCAGGTGCTGCGCAATCAGCCACCGCCCGAGGAGCTTGTCCATCACGCGCGGCCGGACGCCCCGGTGCCCGCCGGTGACGGCTCGTTCCTGACGCTCGAGCTGCCGGACGACGTGACCGAGCCGGACGATCCGTGGGCCGGCTACGAGGACCTGCTCGAGGCCGAGAGCGAGGACGAGGATCCCTGGGCGGATCTCGCGACCGAGGTGGCCGCCGGCGATCCGGAGGAAGCGCCTCCGACCTGACCGCTAGTTGCGCATCCCGCCGAAGATCCCGATCACCTGGGCGACATCGTCGCGGTCCGTGGCGTCGGGCTGCTCGTCCAGGTACTGGCGGAGATCCACGAGCGCGGCAGTCCACTGGCCGGTCCGACCCAGGAGGAGCCCGCGGTCGCGGAGGTGGTCGGGCGACGTCGGCTCGACGATCCGGAGCAGCTCGACGGCCCCGAGCGAGCCGACCCAGTCCCGCGCGTGCAGGTGGGCGGCCTTGAGGTTGCGGATCACCCTGGCGAGGATCTCCCGGCGTCGCGCAGGCCGGAGCATGCCGGCGTGGAGGAGCACGCCGTCGCCGAGGGATCGCCTGATGAGCGCCTGGCAGTCGTCACGGGTGAGCGTGCGTCCGCCGCCGGCGGGGTCGATGAGCATGCCTTCCGGACCCCCGATGATGAAGTGGCCGGGGAGGCCGACCCCGTGCAGGGCGAGGCCGAGCCGCCAGCCGACCTCGAGCTCGATGATCGAGAGGTTGATCGGCAGCCCGACGCGCCGCTCCAGCACGAGATCGAGCCGCGAGAGGTCGGGGTCCGGCCGTGGGCGCGCCGGCGCCCTGTAGGCGAGCTCGCGGTAGAGCACGTCGTGGAGGGTGTCCATGATCCGGCCGGTGCCGTCACCCAGGTCGAGATGGATCCGGACGCGCTCCGCGAGATCGTCGAGGCGGGTGAGGAACGGCTCAGGGTCGAGGTCCTCGCGCCCCTCGGCGGCGATCAGGAGCGCCCCGCGCGCCAGGTCGAGCTGCGATTCGGGGAGCGCGATGAGGCGCGCAAAGCGAGCGCGGTTGGCGGCTCGCGCGTCCGCGTCGGGCGCGGGCCGGGCGGCGTCGGGACCGGACATGCCGGCCATCGTACGCCGCCCGCCCGCGCTTCAGGGAGCCAGGCGCTGCCACGTCGGTGCATCCGTGGTCGTGACGTTCAGGCGGACACGCCCGGCACCGTCGACGCCGCCGATCGACATGACGTCACCACCGTCCCCGGTGCGCGTCGTGAGCGCACGCGTCCCGTCGGGCGACAGGCTGAGACCCACGCCGCGGTTCGTGCAGTCGTCGATCGGCTCGCCGACCGGCGTCGCGCCGACCATGTCCTCGCCATGGGTCACGTAGACCTGGAACTCGCAGCCCGCCTGGACGCCGAACCCGAAGCCGGCACCCGTCGTCAGCCAGACGGCGCCGTACTCGTAGTCGGCGCCGGGATCGCGCTCCAGCAGCCGGCTGGCCGAGACGTTGCCGGCGGCGTCGACGTCGAGGACGCGAAGCCGGATCACCATCCTGCCCGCCTCGCTGTAGCGCGCAAGCCCTTGCTCGACGAGGAGGCGCGTGCCGTCCGGGGACCAGTCCGGACGCTGGCCGTCGTATTGCCGGGCGAGGATCTCCTCGTGTGGGAGGTCAAGCTTCGTCGCGGCGCCGGTCTCGACGTCGACCACGTAGAGGTCGTACAGCGGTGCCCCCTGGGTGCGGACGAGCAGCTGGCCGTCGTGCCCGGGCCGCCACACTGGATCTCCGGCGCGGAACGGCAGCGCCAGGTCGCGGGACCCGGAGCCGTCCGTCGCGAACAGCGTGACGGTATCGAGACCGGCGACGCGGTGATGTGCCGCGATCTGCGATCCGTCGGGAGCCCAGCTGTACGCGCCAAGCCCGACCAGCGGATCGGTCAGCCGCCGCACGTCGCCGCCGTCGTCGTCGACGAGCCACAGCTCCCACGCGCCCTCGACCTCCCGGGCGAAGGTCAGCTGGTCCCCGAGCGGCGACAAGAGCGGGTCCGAGTCGTGGGTCGCCGGGTCGGCCAGGAGCGGGCGCGGCGCGCTTCCGTCTGCGTTCATTGCATACAGGTCGCCCTCGTTGCCGAACACGAGGATGCCGTTGGCCGCAGGCCCGAACGGCGCCGGCACCCGACGCTGGCTGGCGCCGACGAGCGCGAGCGCTGCGGCCGCCACGAGGAGCCCGAGGACGACGAGGACAACGATTGAGCGAAGCGGTCTCGGCGTGCCCTGCACGCGCGTCGCGGTGATGTCCATGGGGAGCCACCTTCCGGGGAACGTCCAGGCCGCCCGCTGCGGCGTGCGCGCGGTGGCCTCGACGAGGGAGTCTCGGTAGTCGGGGCGCGGTCCCTCGGCGAGCTGCGCGAGCAGCCGCGGAAGGTCCTGCTCGAGGCGCTGGTGCGCGGTCATGCGAGCTGCCCTCCGGGGACGCGTTCCGGGTCCGGCGCGTCCTCGCCTGCCACGGCCACCCGCATCCGGGCAAGCGCGTAGTGGAGGCGTGACTTGGCCGTCCCGGTCGGGATCGACAGGGAGGCCGCCACCTCGGGCAGCGGCATCCCCAGGTAGTAGTGCAGGACGACGACCGCCCGGTGCCCGGGATCGAGGCGCGCGAGCGCCTGGTCGAGCTGGAGGCGGTCGGCGAGGTCGCCGACGTCGTCCCGCTTGGAGGGCACGTCGATCGGCGTGATATCGACCTCGATCGGGCGGCGCCGGCGCCGGCGGAGCTGGTCGAGGCAGGCATTGACGGTCAGCCGGTGCAGCCACGCGTCGAACCGGTCCGGTTCGCGGAGGCCCGGCAGGTCCCGCCAGGCGCGGATGAGGGCGTCCTGGACCGCGTCGCGTGCGAGGTCCGGGTCGCGGACGATGAGGCGGGCGGCTCCGTCGAGGCGTCGCAGGGACGCGTCGAGCAGCACGGTGAAGGCGTCATGATCGCCTCTCCGCGCCCGCTCCACGAGCTCCCGCTGCTCCACGACCGGCCTCCCGCTTGCGGCACGACCCTGTGGACGTGCTCGAACGGTACGGCGTCGCGCAACCCCGGATGGTTCAGGTGGGCATGCCGCGAGCGCTGTGCTAGCCTTCGAAACCCGACTTCGTGACTCGGATATGGACGTCGTGACCGCTTCGAACATGACCGTCGAGCCCGGTGTCGTCGGCTCGAGACCCGCTCCCGCGGGCCTTCCCGATGCCAGCATCGCCCCGCCCCAGATCGCCGAGACCGGCGACCCGTTCAGCGCGCTGCGCGTGATCGACGCCGTCGCGCGCATGGACCGCGGCCGGCCGATCCGCCTCGACGATCTCGTGGACCGGCTCAACGCGACGCATCTCGACTGGCTGTTCACCCGCGCGGTCGTCGTGGATGCCCTCGTGACGCTCCAGGCCAACTGGATGGCCGACTACCGGAACGCGTCCGGGATCGTCCTCGACTCCGGTGCGTACGGTGACACCGTGACGCTCGAGGACTCGAGCCGCGTCGACCCGTGGATCGTCGCCCAGGCCCAGCGTGCCGACCGCGAGTGCCGCCTCGTCCTCGACGAGTTCGCGCGCCGCGACCGCGTGGCGGAGGGCTGAGCCGCGGCCGCGCGGACGTCCACCCACGCCCTCTGACTCTCGCCCCCGTCCCGGGGCTCGGTGCGCGGCCGCCTGGCGGCGTCCGGTCACCGCGATGGACGCCGGGCGGGTACGCCCCCGGCGTCGAAATCGGTTGGGGCCTACAGCAATCCCGGGTTCGGCAGGCGGCGCGCTGGGTCGATGAGATCCGGCCGGCTCGCGAGGTACTGGTCGTGATCGGTGATCTGGAAGCCGTGATCGAGCAGCACCCGGAGGGCCGGGTTGGGCCCCGGGAGCACGGCCTGGATCCGCCCGCCGTGACCCGCGCGCCGGAGCGCCAGGAGGATCGGGGCGACGGGGTCTGCGCCCGGGCGCACGAGCAGCCGGTCGAGCATCCGGACGTCGGTCGCCTGGCGGGCCCGGGCGTACGCGAGGGCGACGGGACGACCCGCGTCGGCGATCACGAACCCGTCCGCCTCGGCCTGCGACGCCCAGAAGGTGTGGTCGTCCGCCCGGTCGACACCCGTCCACTCGAGCTCGAGCGCGGCGAGCACGCCGGGTTCCGCGGCCTGGATTTCCAGACCCGCCGGCCGCCGGGAGCCGGCCGCCGTCGCCGTCCAGGTAGATCGAGACCCACAGCGGTGTCATCCCGGCCCGGACGTAGGACGGGAGGGCCCGGGGATCGTCCGAGGCGAAGGTCGTGCGATCCGCCGAACCCGCGAAGAGCTCACGCAGCAGCGCCCGGCCCAGGCCCTGCCCGAGGCGATCGGGCAGCACGAACAGGTCTGCGAGGTGGTCGGCCACGCCCGCGTGGGCGACAGCGCCGAACGCCACGGCCGCACCGTCGATCTCGGTCATGAGCGCCCGGTGGCGCGCGACGAGGTGGCGGACATACGGCCCGACGATGTCGGCACGGACCACGGGCCCGTCGTTGCCGTGCGCGGCGAGGATCGCGCGGATCGCCGGGACGTCGTCGAGGGTCGCGGCGCGGATCGCGGGCTCGGCCGGCACGGTGGCGGTCGTGGGGCTCAGGCCGTCCGCGCCCGCGGGCCGCGGCCGTAGCGGGCCATGACGTCGAGGAGGCGACCGTTGTCCAGCGCGTGGGCGGTGATCCCGTCGCGCCCCGTCATCGTCTCGGCGGCGAGCAGCGCGTTGACGATCGCGGCCTCGGTCGCCTCCACGGTCGCCTGGAACAGCGGGTTGATCTCCCGGTCGACGACCATCCTGACCTCCGCCGTCCGCAGCGGGCCGCGCTCGCCCGCCGATCGGGACATCCCGCGGTTGCCGGTCGCGAACGCGATGATCAGGTCGCCCGAGCCGTGCGACGCGATGCTCCCCATCCGGGCGAGCCCGATCGTGGCCCGCTGGGCAAGGCGCTCGCACTGGTGGGGGAGCAGCGGCGCATCCGTTGCGAGGACGACGATGATCGAGCCTCCGCCGGGCCCCGTCCGCGGGTTGCCGTGGTCCGGCGCACCGTCCATGGCCTCCGCCTCGAGACGCTCGACCTCGTCCCACGGTGAGGGCACGTCCGCCACCGGGATCGCCTCCCCGACCGGGACCCCGTCCACCCGCAGCAGCTCTCGCGAGCCGTAGTTCGCCTGGACGAGTGCCCCGACCGTCCAGCCGCCGCGCTCGGCCGGCACCCGGCGGGACGCGGTGCCGATGCCGCCCTTGAACTCGTGGCAGATCATCCCGGTCCCGCCGCCGACGTTGCCTTCGGCGACCGGGCCCGTCGCCGCCGAGGCGAGCGCCTGCGTCCAGGTGTGCCGCCGTCACGTGGAAGCCGTTGATGTCGTTGAGGCCGCCGTCGTACGTCTCGCCCACGACCGGGAGGGACCAGAACACCGCGTTCGGATCGTGGGCTCGGGCCGCGTGGGCCACGAGTGCGTCGCGCACCACGCCGACGGAGTGCGTGTTCGTGATGCCCACGGCACCACCGAGGAACCCGGACTCGCGCACCCACTCGAGGCCCGTGAGCTCCCCGTTCCCGTTGAGGCGGTGACAGCCCGCGAACACGGGTTCGGTCCACACGTCGCCCTCGTGCGGGACGACGACCGTGACGCCCGTCCTGACGGGTCCCTGTCCTGCGACCAGCGGCCCATCGCCGCGGATCAGCGTCGTATGGCCCACGCTGACGCCCGGGACGTCCGTGATCGCGTCGTGCTCCCCCGTGTCGAGCAGGCCGATCCTGCAGGCCAAGCTCTCGAGCTCTCACGTGTGCCTCCGCTCCACGGTTGCGGCCGCATCGGTGCGGCACCCCTATCATCGCCGGGTGTCGATGATCCCGGAAGCCCGACCCGCTACCCGCGGCGCGCCGCTGGTGCTGCGCGTCGCCTCGATGGACCGGGTTGCCCCGATGGACGTCGCGGAGGGTTTCCGCGACCTGCCGGGGCTCGCCCTGCTCGAGAGCGCGCGCCCTGGACGCACGGGCCGGTGGAGCTTCCTCACGGCCGATCCGCTCGCGGTGCTCGACGCGCCGGCCGAGGGCCCTGACCCGTTCGCGGAGGCGCGCTCGCTCCTGCGGCGCCTGGACGGTGTGGCGGGCGCACCCGAGGCCGGTGGCGAGCCCGCGCCGGGGCCGGCGACGCCGCCGTTCACCGGCGGCCTCGTGGGCTACCTGGGCTACGACCTCGGGCGCCGCCTCGAGCGGCTCCCGTCGATCGCACGGGTGGACCAGCACCTGCCCGTGCTCCGCCTCGCGCTCCACGACTGGACGATCGCGTGGGACCGCCGGCGCGGCGAGGCGTGGCTGGTCGCCAGGCCCGCGGACGGCAACCGGGCGCGCATGGCCCGGCGCGTGCGCGACGTGCTGGAGCGGATCGACGCGGTCGCGCGGGGCGACACGCGGCGGTTCGCACCGGTGGCGACGGCGGCGCCCGATGCCGCGTCCACGCCACCGTCCGCGCTCGTCTCGGGCACGCCGCGTGTCGGTGTGGATCGAGCGTGTCGAGGCCGTCCGCGAGGCGATCGCCCGCGGGGAGATCTACCAGGCGAACCTGACCCGGCGGCTCGAGGCACCGTTCGCCGGCGACCCGTGGCCGCTCTTCCGCCGCCTCCGGACCGGGGACCCGGCGCTGTACGCGGGGTTCCTCGACCTCGGGCCGTCGCCGGCCACGGGGGCGCCGAGGGCACTCCTGTCCGCGAGCCCGGAGCCGTTCCTCGCGGTGACCCGGGACGGCGTCGTGGCGACCGATCCGATCAAGGGCACACGCCCGCGCGGCCGGACGCGCGAGGAGGACCGGGACCTCGCCCGGCAGCTGCTGGCCAGCGGCAAGGACCAGGCCGAGAACGTGATGATCGTGGACGTGCTGCGCAACGACCTCGGGCGCGTCTGCGAGCCGGGGACGGTGCGGGTGCCGCGGCTCCTCCGGCTCGAGCGGACCGCCGCGGTGCAGCACCTCGTGACGACCGTGACGGGGCAGCTCCGCGCCGACACCGACGCCTTCGACCTGCTGGCGGCGGCCTTTCCGGGCGGTTCGATCACCGGCGCCCCGAAGATCCGCGCGATGGAGCTGATCGAGACCCTGGAGCCGGTGCGGCGCGGCCCATACTGCGGGGCGATGACGTGGTTCGGGCCGGATGGCCAGATGGGCTCCTCGATCCTCATCCGGACGTTCGTCGCGGACGGGGAGCGACTGACGCTCCACGTCGGTGGCGGGATC
Organism: uncultured Chloroflexia bacterium; assembly: GCA_963715245.1. Lineage (GTDB taxonomy): Bacteria > Chloroflexota > Limnocylindria > Limnocylindrales > CSP1-4 > CAIXZV01. The sequence continues at coordinate 166,032 of CAVQRM010000002.1, read as the reverse complement.
ACGTGGCGCAGCGACCCTGGCGACGAGTGGGACGAGACGGTAGCCAAGGCGCGTGGGCCGCTGTCGTCGATCGGCGCCGTCGAGGCGGAGCGATGACCGACGGCATGCCGTCCTTCGTGTGGGTCGACGGGCGGGTGCTGCCGTCCACCGTGCCCCACCTGTCCGTGTTCGATCGCGGCTTCCAGCTCGGCGACGGCCTCTTCGAGACGCTCCGTGCCCGCGGCGGCCACGTCACCGAGCTCGCCGAGCACCTTGCGCGGCTCCGCCGCTCGGCGGACGGCCTCGACATCGAGCTGCCCGACGACGTCGAGGCGACGATCGCTTCGGGTGTCGCGGACCTGCTGGCGGTCGAGGGGCTCGCCGGGCCCGACGACGACGCGTCGATCCGGATCACGGTCTCGCGCGGTGCCTGGGCCTCGCGTGGCCTGCTCCCGCCGCGGGGCGAGCGCCTGACGGCGACGATCGTCATCCAGGCCTGGCGCGTGGTGCCCGCCCCGACGGACCACCTCGAGACGGGCCTGTCGCTCGTCGCGTCGGCCGTCCGGCGCGACCCGGGCAACCCGATCGTGATGCTCAAGACGACCAGCCGCGCGGACTACGTCTACGCCCGGATCGAGGCGCGTCGCACCGGTGCCGACGACGCGCTGTTCCTGACGGTGAGCGGCCACCTCTCGGAATCCACGACGGCGAACGTGTTCCTCGTTCGTCGTGCGCCCGACGGCGTCATGGAGCTTGCGACGCCCGGCCTCGACTGCGCGATCCTGCCCGGGACCACGCGGTCGTGGCTCCTCCGCTGGGCGGTGGACGTCGGCCTCCGCCCGGTCGAGGGATGGCTCACGCCCGACGAGCTCGCCACCGCCGACGAGGCGTTCGTGTGCTCGTCGGTGGCCGGGATCCTGCCGGTCACGCGCTTCAACGGGCATCCGATCGGCACGGGTACGCCCGGCCCATGGACCCGCCGCGCCCGCACCGACCGCGAGACGTTCATCCGCGAGGGCTGAGCGGTCAGTCGGCTGGGGCCTGGGCCTTGCCCGTCAGCTGGACGAGGCGAACGCCCGCGGCGCAGCCCTCCACGAGCGCCGCGAGCCGCTTCGCCCGAGTTTCCTCACGCTTCGCGCTCGCGATCCAGTGGGCCGCCGATCGGCGATAGCCCTTCGGCTGTGCCTCCCAGAACTCGAGTGCGCCGGGCCGGGCTCGAAGCAGCTGCCATCGCCACGCCGTCGAGCGCCGCCTCGTGCTCGAACGAGTAGACCGCCGTCCGGTCGTCTCGCCGCGCCCCGAACGCCGCCTCGCCGGCGGGGCGCAGCCTCCCCTGGGCCCGGAGCGCCTCGATTCGGCCCACGTTGCGCGCGCTCCAGATGCTCCGAGGCCGACGCGGCGTGATGCGGATGCACGACCCGCCGTCGGCCGGCATCCGGACGCCGTCGATCCAGCCGTAGCAGAGGACCTCGTCCACGACCTGCTCCCACGTGACCGACGGCAGGCCCGACGCCTTGCGGCGCATGCCGACCCACTTCTCGGCCGCCGTCGCGTGATTGGCCGCGAGCCAGTCCCGGAGCTCCTCCGGAGACTCGAAGAACGTGACGTCGTGCGGTTCGAGGCGGGCCATCACCGTCAGCCTAGCCACGGGACATGTCAGCAGGTGGCAGGTTCGCGCCCGCGCTGCACTCGGTGCATCGAGATCCGAGCCGGCGGCCGGGAGCCCGGCTACCGTGCACGCCCTAGACTGGCCTCGTGACCCGTGACGAGCTGATCCTCCGAACGCGCCAGCTGATCGCCGAGGGCGAGCGCCTCGACGCGGACCCGTCGATGACCTCGCTGGCGACGTGGCTGCAGCTGTCCGACGATCTCCTGGCGCACGCATGGGGGACGATGGATCGCTACCACCTCGCCTGGTTGATGGTGGGCAAGCCCAAGGGGATCGTGCGCGGGCGGCCGATGACCGCGGACGAGGAGGCGGCCTACGTGCGCGAGGTCGCGAGCCAGAAGACCGCCGCCCTGCGGATGAGCCTGGACGCCGTGGAGCGCCAGGGGATGCCGTTCGTCGGCGAGACCGGCGGCGTGGGCCCGGGGCAGGGGATGGGCTCCGTCCCCGATGCGGGCGGCGCGAACGCTGCGGCCGGCAATGGTGGTGACGAGGAGCCTCATTGGGCCGCCGAGCCCGGCCCGAACAACGACGCCGTCGCGATGCGCCACGCGCACCTCGCCCAGGGGTCCCGGCGTTCGATCCCGCTGGATGCCGAGCTCCAGCGCCGGCTCGACGAGGCGCGCCGCGCGGCATCGGACCACGCGGGCCACGAGCACGAGGGCGGCCAGGCCGCCACGCGTCGGGCGCCGCGGCCACAGCGGCTCCAGCGATAGCCCGGCTGCCCGTGAGCATCGAGCGCACGACGGCGGTGGGCGGCGTCCGCCAGGTCCCCGTTCCCGACGCGGTCGCGCGTGACTACCTCCTGCTCGCGCTGCGGCTCGACCAGCACCTGCCCGGCACCGTCGACGGCTACTACGGACCCGCTGACCTCAAGGCCCGCGTCGACATGGAGCAGCTCCGGCCGCCCGCGCGCCTCGCCGAGGACGCGGTGGCGCTGCGTGACCGGCTTGCCGGCGAGGTGGACGACGACGCGCGCCGCCACTGGCTGGAGCTCCAGCTCGTCGCGCTCGAGACGCTTGCCCGCGACTCGCGCCGGCGAGGACATTCCATATCTCGACCAGGTCAGCCGGTGCTTCGCGTTCACGCCGGTCCGGCGTGCCCAGGCCGTGTTCGATGCGGCCGCGGCAGACCTGGAAACCCTGCTGCCCGGCCGGGGCCCGCTGGGCGAGCGCATGGCGACGGAGGATGGCCGGTGGACCGTCGAGCCCGATCGGGTTCGGGCGGTCGTCGACGCGCTCGTGCCCCGCTACCGGGCACGCGCGGCTGCGCTGTTCGGCCTGCCTGACGGCGGGGAGCTGACGGTCAGCCTCGTGCGGGACCAGCCGTGGAGCGGCTACAACTGGTACGACGGCGGGTATCGCTCCCGCGTGGACTTCAATCTCGACCTGCCGATCCGGCTGCCGGCGTTCGCGGGGGTCGTCGCCCACGAGACGTATCCCGGGCACCACCTCGAGCACGCGCTCAAGGAGCAGGTGCTCGTCGAGGAGCTCGGCCGGGGCGAGGCGAGCATCCTGCTCATCAACACGCCCGAGTGCCTCATCTCGGAGGGGCTCGCGAACCTGGGCCGGGACTTCGTCCTCCCGGACGAGGAGCTGGCCGACCTGCTCATCGAGCTCGCCCCGGTCGCAGGGCTGACGCTCGCCGCCGATCCAGGCGCCTTGCGCGATGCCGCGTCACGGGCAGCCGCGATCCGGGCCCGGCGGGCGGTCCTCGACGAGAGCCGTCTGAACGCCGCGCTCCTGCTCCACGCCGACGGCGTTCCGCGCGAGCAGGTCGCGGACTACCTGGTCGCCGTGGGCCGGTTCTCGCCCGAGGCGGCGGAGGCACGCCTGCGGTTCATCGAGCATCCGCTGTGGCGGCTCTACGTGCACGTCTACTCGGAGGGCGAGGCACTCCTCCGGCGCTGGCTCCACGCCGTCCCGGCCGCCGAGCGCGCCGCGCGGTTCGGCCGCCTGCTGCGCGAGCCGCTGACGCCCCCGACGATCATCGCGGAGCTCGACGCGGGCGACTGAGGCGATCGCCGCCCGCGTGGCGCGTGCGGGCCTCGTCTCGAGAGCCGCGATCTACCTTGCCCGCAGGCCGGCGACCGCGCCCGCGACGAGGATCTCGAGGTACGCGACCGGTCCGTAGCGCTGGTCCGTGTACTCGAGCGGGCCGAGCACCCCGCCCTCCACGCGTGACCACGCCCACGCGAGGAGCAGCCCAACGACGATTGCGCCCGCTCCAAGCAGCGCGGCGACGAGCGGCTGACGGGGGATCGGACGGACGGCACCGGCGCCCCACACGATCGCGATCGCGACGGCCCAGCCCACGAACGCGGCGACGGCGAGCAGCCCGAGCCCGAGGTCCACCTGGCCGAGGAGGGCATACACGAGAGCGCCGCCACCGGCGGCACCGACACCGGCGAGGACCGCTCGGGAGCGGCTCCCAGGCGGCGTGACGGGCGCCGTGGCCCCCGGCCGGGACGCGGGCGGCATCCCCGCGCCCGACGTGCCCCCTCCAGGCGGGCGATAGCGCTCCCCTGGTGCGCGGTCGAGCTGGCGTGCGGCCGGGGGACGATCCGGATCCTGCGCGGGATCCGGAGCCGGCCCGTCGGTGCGATCGGTCATGTCGAGATGCTACGCGCAGTGGTTGCGGGCGGTATCCTTCGCGACGTGAGCCATCCCACGCTTGGCAAGCCGCCGCGCAGCCTCGACGCCGGGTACCCGGATGCGGCCGCGCGCCTCCGCACGGAACGCGCCGCCCTCGCCGCGCGGGCGCTCGAGGTCGCCGTCGACGGCGACCCGACGATGCGCACCCGGTACACCGAGGACGGCCTGCGCCACCTCCTGAAGGACGCCGAGGTCTTCGTCGACCGGCTGGCGCTGTGCGTGGCGGGTGACGACGCGCACTGGCTCAAGGAGTTCGCGGACATGACCGCGCCGGTCTTCCGACGCCGCGAGGTCCCGATGGACGACGTCGTGCGGCTGCTCGAGTCGCTCCGCGCCGGGGCGCGCGGCATCCTGTCCGAGGCCGAGAGCGTCCCCGCGGACGCCGCGCTCGACGAGGCCGTCGCCGTCTTCCGCTGGTACCGACGCCTTGCCGGTGACGCCCGCAAGCGCAACCCGATCATCGCCGCCATCTACAAGGGCGCGTAGGAGCTCCGATGACGATCAAGTGGGTCAAGGTCGACCCGCTCGTGATGAACGGCGAGCCTTTCTGCTACGGCTCGCGGCTCACCGTGCGCCAGGTGCTCGAGGCCCGGTCAAACGGCTTCACGCTCGTCGACATGCTGAAGGACCACCCGGAGCTGCGGGCCGTGGGGATCGCCGAGGCGTACGCCTACGCGGCCGAGCACAAAACCAGCTACGCGGAGTTCTTCGAGCCCGACGGATCGCTCGCGGGACCCGGCTATACGGACGCCGAGGCCGCCCAGCTCCCCGAGCGGCTGCGCATCCCGGGCATCGTCGTCAAGGTCGCGGCGCCCGCCTGACCCGCACGCGGGCACCTGTGCGCGGCGCCCGCCGGCGTCGCCCTCCTCATCCAGACGCTCTCCTCGCGAACGCGCTCGGACACTCCTCCGGCGGTCGCCGATCAGACGCTCACCCGGAGCACCTCCGTGGGTGTAGTGGGGCCCAGCACTCGTCAGACGTTCACTGGGCGTGCGTTCGCTCGGGTGCACGGGCCGAGGATGTCGCTCGAGCGTTCCCCGGCTGAGCGTCTGCAACCCTGGGACCACTGTGAGGGCCGTCCGGGAGACCAGATCGCCCGTGCTCGATATCTGTACGCCGCCACGACCCCGATCGCGTTCTCCGGGAGAACGTCTGACGACGGAACGGCAGGTCAGCGTGCGGCGAGCGCGGCCGGCGCGGTCTGCGGCCCGATGACCACGACCTCGGCGTACAGCTCGTCGCTGTCCGGGCGGCGGATGAGGTACGAGTGATGCACCTCCACGGCGCCTGACGCGAGCGTTGATCCGACCGCGCAGTAGCGCGTCGCGGAGAGTTCGATCGCGCGCCGGACCGCCTCGGGATCGATCTCGACCCCGTCCACCACGTGCACGACGTCGAAGCGCGTGAACGCGTGGGGGTGCTCGTCCATCTGCACGCCGCTCGTCCGGACCTCGTAGCTCGTGAGCTCCTGCCGCTTCTTGCGCAGGATCGAGATCACGTCCATCGCGGTGCAGGCGGCGAGCGCCGCCCCGACCAGCTCCGACGGTCGGGCGCCTGAGTCGCCCTCCGCGTTGTCGAAGACGATCGTGTGGCCGCTGCCGACGACCGCCTCGAAGCGCATCGAGTCATTGGTGAGCGTGAGGACGGCGGTCTTCGTGGCCATGCGCGGGGACTCCTGGTGACGGTCTGGGTGGGCGGGATCAGGAAACGGCGGCGGGAAGCAGCTCCGCGACGCGCTCGACCGCCCGGCGCAGCCGCGCCCGCGCCTCGGTGGCGACCTCGTGGATGGCCGGCTCGTCGACGAGGCCGAGGGCGGCCTGGGGGTCCATCGCCTCAAGGACAACGGAGTCGCCATCGGCGCGGATCACGACGTTGCACGGGAGCAGCGCGCCCACCGAGGGGTCGGCGGTGATCGCGCGGTGGGCGAGCGGCGGGTTGCAGGCACCGAGGATCACGTACGGATCGAGCTCGGCCCCCAGCTTCGCCCGCATCGTCGCGGCGACGTCGATCTCCGTGAGGACGCCGAAGCCCTCGCCCCGGAGGGCGGCCTCGGTGGCTTCACGGACATCGTCAAAGGACGCGTCGAACCGCGTGCCGAAGGTGTAGCGGGCGTCGAACATCAAGGCCTCCTGGGGGTGCTCCGACGGCCATGATGCAGCCACTTGCGTGATTGCGCAAATGGACAACCGGCCCCGTCTGGAGGGCCGGACGGCCCGGCCGGCCCGACGACTGCACGGGCCGGCCGGGCCAGGGTTCACCGAAGGCGCCGGCGCGGGACCAGCAGGATGGCAGTGCTGACGATGAACAGCAACGCGAGCAGGCCCGTCCAGGACGGTGCGCTCCCGGCGGATTCCGTGGCCCACGTTGCGGGCGGCGTCGGCTTTGCGCTCGCGCTCGGCTGCACCTCCGCCGGCTCATCAGAGACCCACACGACGCACTCCCCGGCGTCGCCCGGGTTGAGCCATACGTAGTCCTCTCCGAATTCCCCTCCACAGTCGATCGACTGCAGATACAGGTCCTCGGGCCAGTCGTCCTCGTCCCAATAGGGGAAGATCCAGCCAGCGTCGACGGCCGTCACGACGCCTGACTCGACTTCGATCGGATCCCTCCAGTCGTAGGGCTCGTTCGGCTGGAGCGGCCACAGGTAGAACGTCGAGAAGTCGACCAGCTCCTGCGTCCCGTACATCCGCATCGTGACCACCATGGACGCGGGATCGCACGGCGTCTCGCTCGCGGTTCCCATGCCGTACGTGTCGGATGACGACCACCAGGCGAAGAGGCTCGTCCCGGCGGTCTGGTCGGTGCCCACGATCAGCTCGTAGACGCCGTCTCCCTCCCATAGGGCGACCCACTCTTCCCACGACGACGGCGACAGGTCGGCCTTGTACATCACCTCGTAGTCGCCGAAGCCCTCGCCGAACCGACCCATGTCCATGTCGTCGGTCGAGATGCGCCACAGGTAGTCGTACGTCGTTGCGCACAGGCCCTCGACTGTCGGCGGCGCCGGTTCTTCGGGCTCGACGCTGTCGGACGGCTCCTCGCTGTCGGACGGCTCCTCGCTGTCGGACGGCTCCTCGCTGTCGGACGGCTCCTCGCTGTCGGACGGCTCGTCGCTGTCGGACGGCTCCTCGCTGTCGGACGGCTCCTCGCTGTCGGACGGCTCCTCGCTGTCGGACGGCTCCTCGCTGTCGGACGGCTCCTCGGCCGTGGCGACGGACGGTGGTGCCGCATCGATGGCTGGGGCGCTCGGATCCTCGGCCAGCACGGCAGCCGGTACGGCGGCCGCCAGCACGAGCAGCAGCGCGGTCAACAGGACCGCAAGTCGACGCGCGGGCATCGGGCATCTCCCCGGGACGCTCCATGCAGGTCGGTCCCGCCGGTGGCTCGTCGCGGTCGAAGGCGGCCGGGGCTGCGGCCGCGAGTCAACGCCTCCTGCAGCCACGCACCATGCCCCGGTGGACTGGCAGTTACGAGTGCCGAAGGTCCCGCCGGTCATTTCCGACCCTTCTGGTAGGATTTCGCCACGATGACCGACGCACAGCCCGCCGTGAGCGCCTCGAGCGCCGCCGCACCCGAGTTCGACGCCCAGCGCCGCGCCACCGAGCTCGCGATCCTCGACGCCCTCCGTGCCGTCGTGGACCCGGAGATCGGGATGAACGTGGTCGAGCTGGCGCTGATCAAGCAGATCATCCTCGGCCCGGACAGCACCGAGGTGAAGATGATCCTCACCACGCCCTTCTGCCCGTACGCCGGCGCGATGATCCAGCAGGTCAAGGAGCAGGCCGAGAGCGTCGTGGACCACGACGTCAAGGTCACGCTGCTGGCGGAGCGCTGGGACCCGCGCGACGCCGGCCTGATGTGGTGAGCGCGAGCACCCTGGCGCGCATGCCCCGCCACGAGACGCCCCGATGAGTCGCAGCGAGCTGCCGTTCGAATCCGCCGTCGCCACGGGCAAGGGGCGACGACGGCACCACCGGCCTGCTGTTCGGCGGGGACCGGGTGCGCAAGGACGACCTCCGGACGGAGGCGTACGGCACGGTCGACGAGGCCGTCGCCGCCCTTGGCCTTGCTCGAGCCGACCTGGGTCTCAAGGAGCAGTACGGCGTGCTGTCGTCTGGCTTCGGGGGCCTGGACGACCTCATCCTTCGCCTTCAGCGCGAGCTGTTCGTCGTCGGCGCGGAGCTGGCCACGAACCCGGACGCGCGCGACCGGCAACAGGATGGCGTCACCCGCGTCTCCGAGGCGATGGTCGATGCACTGGGCTCGATCCTCGCCGAGATGGAGGCCGCGATCGAGCTGCCGCGCGAGTTCGTCGTCCCCGGTGAGACCCGAGTCAGCGCGGCCCTCGAGCTGGCCCGGACCATCGCCCGGCGCGCCGAGCGGCGCACGGTCACCCTCGCAGCCGAGGACCGAGCCCTTGCGCATGGTCATATCCTTCCGTACTTGAACCGTCTGGCGGACCTGCTCTGGGTCCTCGCCCGCGTCGCCGAGCAGGCGGAGGCGCAGGGCGCGACCGTCGCGCGACCCGACCGCGCACGCGGCAGCCGGAGCCGGAACGCGACACCTGCGCAGAGGAGCGAGTAGATGAGCGCCAACCCGTACACCCCGTCCCAGCTCGGCGTCAGGCCGGCGCCGGCCCTCGTCCAGCAGCTGCTGGTCGGCGCCTTCGGCTGGATGTTCGCCGGGCTGCTGCTGTCGGCCGCGGTCGCGTTCCTTGTCGGGACGAACGAGACCCTGCTGCTGACGGTCTCGCAGTGGTGGCTGCCGCTGCTGATCGGCCAGTTCGTGCTCGTGATGGTCATCTCGGCCGGGATCAACAAGCTCTCGGCGACTGCCGCACTCGGGCTGTTCTTCCTCTACGCCGCGACGATGGGCCTCACGATCGGCGTGATCGTGTGGGCCGTGCTCCAGACGCCGGGCGGCGTCGGCGCGGTTTCCGCGGCGTTCTTCTCGTCCGCCGCGATGTTCGGGGCCGCCGCGCTCTACGGCGCGATCACGAAGCGCGAGCTCGCGAGGATGGGCGGCATCCTGTTCATGGGCCTGATCGGCCTGATCGTCGCCTCGGTGATCAACATCTTCCTGAGCTCGAGCGGGCTGAACTGGCTCATCTCGATCGCCGGCGTGCTGATCTTCACGGGGCTCACCGCGTACGACGTCCAGCGCATCTCGCGCGGCGACTACGCGGCGTTCACGCAGTCGAGGGAGAAGGCCTCCGTGCTGGCGGCACTCCACCTCTACCTGAACTTCATCAACCTGTTCCTGTTCATGCTCCGCATCTTCGGCGGCAGCCGGAGCTAGCCAGGCATCCGGGAAGCGGGGGCCAGGGCACGACGCCCTGGCCCCCGTTTCGATTCAGGGGAGCGGCAGCACCCGGGGAGCGGTGCCGACGCCGCGAGGATCGCCTCCAGCTCGTCGGGCAGCGGCCGGGCGAACCAGTAGCCCTGGCCGCGGTCGCACGCGAGGTCCCGCAGGCACTCGAGCTGGCCGGGTCCCTCGATGCCCTCCGCGACGACGTCGATCCCCAGGCCGTGCGCGAGCGAGATCACCGCCTGGACGATCGGCAGATCGACCGCGGCTTCACGCCCGTCGAGGCCGAGCCCGGTCACGAACGACCGGTCGATCTTGATCGTGTCCAGCGGCAGCCGGCGCAGGTACGACAACGACGAGTAGCCGTCCCGAAGTCGTCCAGCACCAGCTTGCACGCCGAGGGCCCGCAGCCCTCGCAAGCCGCTCGACCGACGTCTCGGACTGGTCCATCACCACGCTCTCGGTGATCTCCAGCTCCAGGGGGCCCGGGTCGAGGCCCGCGTGGTCCAGGATCGCGGCCACGTTGCCCACCAGGTCCGCCTGCGCGAACTGGCGGGCGGACAGGTTGACGCTGACGACCAGCGACCGCGCGGACGCGAATCGTCGCTGCCACTCGCGCAGCTGCCGGCAGGCGGTCTCCAGGACCCAGCGGCCGATCGGCAGGATCAGGCCGGTCTCCTCGGCGAGCGGGATGAACGAGAGCGGAGGCACCAGCCCGCGCGTCGGGTGCTGCCAGCGGAGGAGCGCCTCCATGCCGATGACGCGCCCGGTCGCCAGGTCCACCAGCGGCTGGTAGTGGAGCCGCAGCTCCGAGCGCTCGATCGCTCGCCGCAGGTCGTGCTCCAGCGTCGCGCGGTCCAGGGTCTCGGCGCGCATCTCGGGGTCGAACAGCACCGTCGTCCGCACCGGGTCCGCCTTCGCCCGGTGGAGCGCGATCTCCGCCTGCTTCAGCAGGTCGCTCGGTGCCGTCTGCCCGGCCCGACCGATCGCCAGCCCCTGGCTGGCCCCGACGATGACCTCCTGGCCGTCCAGGTCGAACGGCTCCGCGAGCGCCGGCTCGATCCGCGCCGCCGCGCGCTCGGCCTCGGACGCTGCCGCACGGCACCGAGCAGGATCCCGAACTCGTCGCTGCCGAGACGCGCGACCGTGTCCGTCGAACGGGCTGCCCCAGCAGGCGTCGGCCGACCTGGGCCAGCAGCAGGTCGCCGGCGGCGTGGCCCAGGCTCTCGTTGACCACCTTGAACCGGTCGAGATCCAGCAGGATCAGCGCGATCCGCGCGCCGGTGCCCGGGCCGACGAGCACCGGGTATGGCTGCGGGCGCCAGCCCGCGACCTGCGAGAGCACTGCCGGTCTCGAGCTGCTCCGCGAGCCGGTTGAGCAGAAGCGTCCGGTTGGGCAGCCCGGTGAGCTGATCGTGCAGCGCGGCGTGCGCCCGCGCCGACCTCGGTCTGGGCGCGTTCGAACAGCCGGGCGTTGTCGAGGGCGACCGACGCCAGCTGGGCGAACCGCACGAGCGCCTCCACCTCGCGCTCGGAGAACGTCCGGCTCGCCTCGCCCGACGCGAGCCCGATCGGCCCGAGCGTCTCGTCACCGGTCGCGAGCGGGACTGCGCACACGGCTCCGAATACGCCCGTCGGCAGCTCGTGCGCGCGACCGTCGTACGCGGCGTAGTCGTCCACCACCGTCGGTCGGCCGCTCCCGACCACCGCCCAGCCCACGCCCGTGCCCGCGGGCAGGTGGTAGCCGTCGATACCCCTCGAACACCCCGATGCCCACGCGGGCGACGAGGTCCGCGTCCCCCGCGCCGTCGTCCTCGAGCAGGTACAGGAACCCGTGCTTGACGCCCACCAGCGCGGCCGCCCGTTCCACGATCTCGCGCAGCAGCACCCGCGGCTCGAGGCGCTCCAGCATCCTGATCGTCGTCTTGTCCACCGCGGCCAGGTACAGGTCCCGCGTCGGATCGTCGGTCTCCCGCGCGTCGGCCCTGACGGCTTCGCCAGGTACAGCCGCGGTCCGCCACCGCCACGAGCTCGTCCTTCGTCCACCCGTCGTCCGGGTAGCCCGCGATGCCCACGCTCACCGTCACGAGCGGCCCGATGGTGTCCGTCAGGCCGGCGACCGCTGCGCGGACCCGTCCGCGATATCGCGGGCCTCGCCGGAGGTCAGCGCCGGAAGCAGGATCGCGAACTCGTCGCCGCCGTAGCGGTAGACACGGTCGATCGCCGCGGATCGACTCCGTCATGACTCCGCCGATCCGCCCGAGCAGCGCGTCGCCGGCCGGGTGGCCGTGGGTGTCGTTGTAGACCTTGAAGGCGTCGAGGTCCAGCATCAGGAGCGCGAACGGCGCTCGGCGGCTGACGAGGGCGCCCAGCTCGCGCTGGAAGGCGCCGTGGTTGCGGAGGCCCGTCAGCGCGTCGTGCTCCGCGCGCGTCACCACCGCGCCGTGCGCCTCGGCGTTGCGCAGCGCGATCGACGCCTGGGCCGCGAACAGCTGCACGAGCTCGAACTCGTCCCGCGAGAAGTGCGACTCCTCGCCGCCCATCCGCGCCATGTTGAGCGTGCCGATGACCTCGCCGCCACGAGCAGCGGGCAGACGATCATCGACTCCGGCTCGAAGGGCGTGCCGGGGATCTGGACCGAGCGCGGATCCAGGTGCGCGTCGTTGGCGAGCACGGCCTCGCCGTTGCGGATCGCCCAGCCGGTGATCCCGACGTCGAGCGACCCCTCGTGCGACAGGATCAGCTCCGCGAACCGGTCCCTGGCGACGACGGCCCGGCGCACGCTGGCCTCGCGGTCCGCGCGGTAGATCGTCAGCGAGTCGTACGAGACGACCGTCTTGAGGCTGTCCGCGATCATGTCGAGCACGCCCGACGGGTCCAGCGTCGCGAGCAGCCGCTCGTTGACCTCGAGCAGGCGGCGCTGGCTCTCGAGCCGGCGGTGCAGCTCCTGCTGCTGGCGACGGACCTGGCCGAATGCCTCGGCGTTGACCAGCGCCTGCGCGGCGTAGCCGGCGAAGATCTCGAGCGTCCGCTCGTCGTCCTCGTCGAACTGGTCGAAGCCGGCCTTCGACAGGACGATCACACCGAGGACCCGGGGCTCCCAGGACATCGGCACGAGGAGCATCGACTCCGAGCCGCGGTGCTCGCCGACCTGGCGGCCCCGCGGGTCCGCAGCGGCGTCGCCCAGGCGGATCGCTCGGTTGTGCAGGGCCACCCACCCGGTCAGCCCCTCGCCGACCCGGAGTCGCAGCTCGTCCGCGGTGGGCCGCCGATCCCCATGAACTCGCCCTGGAACGCGATCGGCTCGCACATCTGGGTGTCGTGGTCCACGCGGTAGACCCGGATCGTGTCGTGCGCGATGAGCCGGTCCGCCTCGGCGACGATCGCCTCGCCGATGCCCTCCACGTCCTGGATCCGGTTCAGCCGCGAGCTCAACTCCTGGATCGCCCGCAGCCGCGCGGCACCCTCGCGAACGGTGTCGAACAGGCGGGCGTTCGCGACGGCCGTCGCCATCTGGCTCGCGAACGTGGAGCACAGCTCGAGCTCGTCCGGCGTCCAGTCGTACAGCGACCGGTGATAGAGGGCCAGCAGGCCCACGGGCTCATCGCGGAACACGAGTGGCACGAAGTTGATCGTCCGGAAGCCGAGTCGCCGGTAGATCGGCGCGAAGCTCGGAGCGGTCTCTGGGTCGTCGACGACGATCGACCGGCGCTCGCTGATCGCCCGGTTGCCGAGCACCGGATCGTCGTCGCGGAGCGTCGCGACTGCGTCGATGAGCTCCTCGTCCAGGCCGCGATGGGCGACCAGCCGGAACGGGTGGCGGCCGTGTTCCAGCAGCCACAGCCCCGCCACCTCCGCCCCGAACAGCGCGTGCGAGGACCCGAGGACGTCCTCGAAGACCTCGTCCAGCTCGAGGTTGGCGCTGACCTCGGCGACGACCCGTCGCAGCGCCTCGGCGCGGGCGACCGCGCCTGCCGTCGACCCACCGGCGCCGCCGCGGTGGGCGTGACCGCGCTGGCCGGTCGCGCTGGGCCGGCCGGCCGGTGTGCTGTCGTCGAGGGCGAGCGCCATGCGGCGGGTCGTGAGTACTCCCCGGTAGGCTCGCCCGCGGCTCCGATGTCAGGAGCGGGCGAGGGTTGTCACGACGCACCGTATCGACGCTCGCCGCCGTGCACGATAGGACGGTCGTACCCCGTGCTCGAAGGACCGTGACCCGCTCGGGGGAGATTGCTGCTCGGCTCGGGCCGATCGACAGCCGATACTCGACAGATGTCAGCCGCCGACCCTCGAGTGACCGCGTTCTCATTCCGGCGACAGCACCTCGACGGCAGCGCTCCGTCCGCCCTCGCCGCGATCGAGGCCGTCGTCGGGGTGTACAGCTCGATGCCGACCGGACCGCTGTCGATCCGCGCCCGGAGCCGCGGCGTGACCCCGGATGCGATCCGGGCACTCGAAGGAGACAGGCGAGCCGTACGGGTGCGGGCGATGCGCACGTCCGCGTTCCTGGTGGCGCGATCACAGGCGGCGCGCATCGCGGTTGCGACGTCGGTCCCGGACACGCGGTTCGCCTGGCTGCTGCGGGCGGCAGGGGTCGCCGATGGCGAGCTGCCGGGTTCCGACCCGTCCTGCCGCGGCGGCGGCGCCGGCGAGCCCCGCAGCGCTGCGCGAGCGCCTGGCCGCGGGCGACGACGACCTCCCCTCCTGGGCGACCGGAGACCGGTTCCGCGCCGTCCTTGCCGTCCTGACCGCGCACGGCGACCTCGTCACCGTCGGGGGCGCGTCCCTCTCGTCGAACGCGCTGCGGTACGTCGACCGGCGTGTGTGGCTCGGCGACGGCTCGGCCGCCCCGCTAGGCCCGCGCCGGTCGATGCGGCCCCGCCGGCCGCCGAGGCGCGCGCCTGGCTCGCCGGCGCGTACCTGCGGGCGTTCGGGCCGGCGCGCGTGGCGGACCTCGCCTGGTGGGCCGGCTGGACGCGAGGTCCTGCGGCCGACGCGCTCGCGGCCCACGCCCCGCGCTCGGACGGCTCCTGCTCCACGCCGACGACCTGCCGGGGTTCGAGCTGGCAACGCCCGTGCCGCCGGTGCTGTCGCTCGTGCCGAAGTGGGACGCCTGGACGATGGGCTACCCGCTCGACGGCCGGGCCCGGTTCCTCGATCGTGACGTCCACGACCGGGTCTTCGACGGCGACGGGAACGGTCTCGCCATGGTGCTGCGCGGCGGGCGAGCAGTCGGCGCCTGGGCGCATCGCGGGGAGCGGGGTCGGCTCGCGGTGGACCTTGACCTGTTCGAGCCCGTGCTGCCGGCGGAGCGCGACGCGCTCGAGAGGGAGCTCGCGGCCATCGCGACGTTTCTCGGCTATCGGGCGGCAGCGGTCAGGACGTGCCGTCGTATCCCGCACCGGCGTCGCCAGCGCAGGCCGCTCGACGGCTGAGGATCCGCCCCTGCCGTCCCGGCCCCGCCTACGGCGCGTAGCTCGTGATCACGGTGTTGCGGGTGTCGACCGCGGCGATGCCGATCGCCTCGGCGGTGCCCGACCACCAGGTCGCGTACCAGTTGTTGGCCATCGACGCCTGGCTCCATGTCGCGTCGTCGAAGTTGACGGCCATCGAGTTGACGCCGTCGCCCACCATGCCCACGGCCACCCAGCGCGGGCTCGTGGACTCGTCCACGAGCTCGACGTCGTGGATGCCGAGCTCCCGCGTGGCCGGGACATCGGCCCCCGCCGCCTCGTCGACCGGTTGAACGACAACGTCGACGGCCCGGTCGGCCTGCGCGACCGCGGCCCGGCACAGCACGGCGGATGCTCCGTCGGCGAACACGAGGGTGAACAGGCCCTGGCCCCGGGCATCGAGCACGGCGAGCGGCAGGTCGCCTGTGGTCTCGTCCTCGCGGCAGGCACCCTCGACGAGTGCTGCCAGCTCCGGCGTGGGCCTGATCGGCGCAGGTCGCCATCGGCCGAACACCGCCTCCTCGGCGACGGCGCTCGGGTCAACGGGGGCGAGCGTCGGGCGCGCGCTGACCGCCGGCGGGTCGGTCACGGGCTCCGGCTCAACGTCGGCGGCGCATCCCGCGACCACGAGCACAGCCACCAGGGCGATGGGGAGGGCGAGTCGAGTCATCACGCCCACAGTACGGGACCGCGGCCCGGATGGTTCGCCCGAGGGTAATCGCGGGCAGCGGCGTCGGCCAACGGTGCTTGGCTCGTCCGGATCTGCCCTGGCGCCGCTGGTCCATCGTCGCGCCTTGAGTGTGGGATCCGGACCACCGCATCACCACTGGTGCTATCCGCCGGCATCCGAGCGCGAGAGGGCCGACGCCCTCTCGAATCCCAGCCCTTCGCGCGCCGATGATCACCGTGGGTAATCGCACCGTCGGTATTGCCCCGGGGTCGGACGAGCGGATGCGGATCCGGCCCCGGATAGCACCGTGGGTGATCCCGGTGCCGAGGATCCCGTGCGATCGAGGCGCCGACGATGCCGATTGCCGGCTGCGACCGGTCCCGTACTCGGTCCCGGTCCCGGTCCCGGCGGAGCTGCTTGATCCGGACCGGCTGACGAGCCCCCCGGGCGCCGGTCAGATCGCTGCCGTGTCCGAGCCCCAGCCTGCTACGAGGATCCCGTACAGCACCACGAGGTTGACCGCGACCGAGCCCGCCGTCGATCCCGTCGTGAACGCCTGGGGGAACAGGGCCGTCCCCGCGAGCGAGACGACGGCCGACCCTGCAGCGACCTGGCGCCACCACGGCTGGCCCAGCAGCAGGCCTGCGGCAGCCGCCACGAACCCCACCGTCGGGACGAGGAACACCATTCCTGCGGCCAGACGTGCGCCGCCGTCCCCGACGAGCCCGCCCAGCAGCCACGATCGGCTGGACACGCCCTCGAACTGCGCGATCCCCCATGCCGGCATCCAGCCCAGCATGTGCCCGACCCCGTGCGCGCCGAGCACCCCTGCCGCCACGAGCTTGACGATGTTCGGATCCACGACCCTGCTCCTGTTCTCAGCGATGGTTGCGTACAACGTACGCACTTGCGTACAACGTACGCTAGCGCTAGACTGCAGGCATGTCAAGCCCTGATTCTTCGATCGCTCACCGGCGCGCCCGGGCATCACTGACCCGCGAGGCGATCGTCACGGCCGCGGTCGATCTGGTCGAGGAGGCGGGTGTCGACGCGCTCACGATGCGAGCCGTCGGGGAGCGCCTCGGGGCCGGCGCGATGTCGCTCTACCGCCACGTCTCGGGGCGCGAGGAGCTCCTGGACCTCGTGCTCGCGAGGCTCGTCTCGGAGATCCCGGACACGCCGCCGAGCGGCGACTGGCGCGCCGATGCCGAAGCGCTTGCGCGAGACGTCCGAGCCGTTCTCCTCCGACGTCCGAGCCTCACCGTCCTGTTGACCTCCAGGACGGGATCGGGCGGTGGGCTCGCCACGCTGGAGCGGGCGCTCTCGATCTTCCGCTCCGCGGGGTTCGGGCCGCAGGACGCCGCGTTCGCCAATCACGCGCTCGGCAACTATGTCGCGGGCGCCGCGCTGTGGGAGGCGGTCGGCCTCGCGGGGACGACCGGCGATGAACGACGAGCGCGGGCGAGCGCCGCCGCGGAGGAGACGACGGCGCTCGCCGCCGGGACGTACCCGTCGGTCGCCTGGGCGGCCCCGGCGCTGTTCGCCGGCACCGCCGATGATCGCTTCGAGTTCGGGCTCGCGCTGCTGCTGGACGGCCTCGCCGCCCGCCGCGCACCCTGAGCCCGATCCGGCCGCGAGGGCTGCGCGCGGTCAGGCGGGCGTCGTCTCGCGGTCGACCATCTTCGGCTCGATCGGGATCTCGAACGGCTCCGTCAGCGACGGCTCTGCCTCGAGCGCGGACTCCAGCGAGTGATGGTGCATCGTGAACGCGCCGGGCGTGGACGCGACCACGTGCATCCGCAGGTATCGCCAGCCCATCCGGTCGAACGGCGCCGCGATCGGCGGGGCGAAGAACCCGGTCTCGGCGACGGTGATCAGCTCAGGCCGGTCGATGTCGTAGAGGTGCTCGTGGAGCTGCAGCCGCGCCCGCCCGGCGTGGAGGACGTTCTGCGCCCACTGCGAGCCGACGCCGAGCGGCACGGGGATGAGCATCGTCTCGCCACGGAGCGTCGGGTGGACCGGCGTGTGGTACGTCGCCCCGGACACGCGGCCAACGTGCTCGAGCGTCGCGATCTCGGCCTTGGCGCTGCCCGGGATGTTGTGCTCGAGCAGCCAGGGGTTGACGTTCTCGTTGACCTGGCGGCGCAGCCACGGGAACTGCTCGGCCGCCGGCTTCCTCAGCTCCAGATACACGCGGTCGGCTACCACCCCGACCATGGCGGCGAGTGCCATCAGGCGGACTGTCCTGAACATCTGGTTCCTCCTGTCCACTTCCTGCACGAAGCGTGCGGGCTGCCGACCGCCGTCCACCAGTGCCGAAGCGCCACTCGTTGACGCTCCTCGCGGTGGGGTCTAGACTCAATCCCGACGAAATCGGTCGGATTTCCCCGGCGCGGCGGTACCACCGCCGCGGGCGTCCCCCCGGGGAACCTCCGACTCCCGACGAGGACACTCCCCTGACGCAGCGCGCAAGCTTCCACGGATCCGGCGCCGTCGCCTTCAGCACGAAGGGCGAGTACGGCGTGCGGCTGATGGTCCAGCTCGGACGGCGGTACGGGACGGGGCCCGCCAGCCTCGCCGAGATCGCCGCGGACGAGGACCTGCCGCGTGCCTACCTGGAGCAGCTCGTCACGAGCCTCCGGGACGCCGGCCTGGTCGTGTCCACGCGCGGCGCCCGCGGCGGCTACGAGCTGGGAGCCCATCCGACGCAGATCCGGATGAGCGACGTCCTGCGCGCCCTCGAGGGTCCGATCGCGCCGATGATCTGTGCCTCGGACGAGCCCGAACACGACACCTGCGACCGCTCGTCGCAGTGCACCGTCAACGTGCTCTGGATCCGTGTCCGTGACGCGATCACGGACACGCTCGACAGCATGACCCTCGCGGACCTCGTCCCGGTCCGCCACATCACGCTCGATCCCCGCGCCACGGCCGCGTCCCCGGCCGGCGCGGGGTCGGGCGGTGACTCCGCAACCGGCCCGACACCCGAACCCACGCTCACAGGAGCCACTTCGTGACCGACGCCAACGACCGCGAGCTTGTCATCCGCGACCTGCGGGTCGCGCCCGCCGCCAAGCCCGACCTCGAGATCCTCCAGGGGATCAACCTCACCATCCGCAAGGGCGAGGTCCACGCGATCATGGGCCCCAACGGCTCGGGCAAGACGACGCTGTCGTATGCGCTGATGGGCCATCCGGCGTACCAGGTACTCGGCGGCGAGGTCCTGTGGAAGGGCTACAACCTGCTCGACCTCTCGGCCGACAAGCGGTCCCGCCTCGGCCTGTTCCTCGCGTTCCAGTACCCGACCGCGATCCCCGGCCTGACCGTCGCCTCGTTCGTCCGCAGCGCGCTCAACGCGAAGCTCCAGGGCATCGACAAGAACCCGGACATCGATCCGACCGACGCCATCAAGGGCGGCGTCTCGATGCTCGACTTCCGCAAGAGGATGCGCGCCAAGATGGCGCTCCTCAAGATGGACGACAGCTTCGCGGCCCGCTACGTCAACGACGGGTTCTCGGGCGGCGAGAAGAAGCGCCTCGAGATGCTCCAGATGGCGATGCTGGAGCCGGAGTTCGCGATCCTCGACGAGACCGACTCGGGCCTCGACATCGATGCCCTGCGGATCGTGGCCGAGGGCGTCAACGCCCAGCTCAACCCGGACATGGGCGTGCTGCTGATCACCCACTACCAGCGGCTGCTCAACTACATCACCCCGGACGTCGTCCACGTCCTCGCGGCCGGGCGGATCGTGACCTCGGGCGGCAAGGACCTCGCGCTGCGGCTCGAGGAGGAGGGCTACGGTCCGATCCTCCGCGAGAACGGGACGGACATCGGGATGCCGGACGAGGCGCTCACCGTCCCGCTCGAGCCGGAGCCCGCCGGCGCCGTCCGGTAGCGAACCAGATGACGACCGAGACGCGCCCCGGCACGGCAGCCGCTCCACCCCCGCCCGGTCGCGTCCGGCGGCCCCATCGAGCCCGCGACGGTCAAGCTCGACTTCCCGATCCTCGCCCAGGAGGTCCACGGGCACCCGCTCGTCTACCTGGATTCGGCGGCGACGTCCCAGAAGCCGAGGGCCGTGATCGACGCGATCGACGCGTACTACCGCGAGTACAACGCGAACATCCACCGCGGGATCTACCAGATCGCCGAGCGGGCCACGGCAGCGTACGAGGGCTCGCGCGTCAAGGTCGCGCAGCTCATCGGCGCGACGGACCCCCACGAGGTCGTGTTCGTCCGCAACGCCACCGAGGCGATCAACCTGGTCGCGTACTCGTGGGGCCGGAAGCACATCGGCCGGGGCGACGTCATCGTCCTGACGGAGATGGAGCACCACGCGAACCTCGTCCCGTGGCAGATCCTCGCCCAGGAGAAGGACGCGGACCTGGAGTTCATCCCGATCACCGACGACGGGATCCTGCGCCAGGACGTGTTCGACGTGCTGCTGCGCGCTCAAGCCCAAGCTCGTCGCGTTCACGCACGTGTCGAACACGCTGGGCACGATCAACCCGGTCGAGGAGATGACGCGCAAGGCCCACGAGGCGGGCGCGCTCGTGCTCATCGACGGGGCGCAGGCGGTGCCGCACCTGCCCGTCGACGTCGCCGCGATCGGCTGCGACTTCTACGTGTTCAGCGGGCACAAGGCGCTCGGGCCGCTCGGGCTCGGGCGCGCTGTGGGGCCGCAAGGAGCTGCTCGAGGTCGATGCCGCCGTTCATGGGCGGCGGCGACATGATCCGCGAGGTGCACCTGCGCCGCTCCGACTGGAACGATGTCCCGTGGAAGTTCGAGGCCGGCACGCCGGACATCGCGGCCCACATCGGGCATGGGTGTCGCGGCGGACTACCTGATGGCCGTGGGGATGGCGAACGTGCGCGACCACGAGCGGGAGCTGACCGCGTACGCGCTCGAGGTGCTCCCGCGCGAGGTGCCCGGCATCGAGATCTACGGCCCCGGCGCCGACCAGCGCGGCGGCGTGGTCCCGTTCAACATCCCGGGCGTCCACCCGCACGACGTCGCCCAGGTGCTGGACCGGTTCGGCATCGCCGTCCGCGCAGGTCACCACTGCACGATGCCGCTGCACGAGCGCCTCGACCTCGCGGCCACCGCCCGCGCCTCGTTCCAGGTCTACACGACCACCGCGGACATCGACGCGCTCGCCGCGGGGCTGAAGGAAGTCCAGGCGCTGCCGGCTGGCTGCGGACGGCCGCGAGGCGCGCCAACCAGCGCGCGCGGCGCTAGATCACCGGCGATCTGGTCGGAATTGGCGCGGGCGCTACACTCGGGCGACGCCATGGACGACCTGTACCGCGACTACATCCTCGAGCACTACCGGCGGCCCCACAACTTCGGGGTCATCGAGGACCCGAGCGCGTCGTTCGAGGGTGCGAACCCGCTGTGCGGTGACCGCATCACGATGCAGCTCGCGGTGAAGGACGGGGTCGTCACGGACGTCGGGTTCACCGGTCGCGGGTGTGCGATCAGCCAGGCCAGCGCCTCGCTGCTCACCGACGAGGTCAAGGGCAAGCCCGTCGCGGACGTGGCGGCGATCCAGGCGGACGGACCTCCTGGACCTGCTCGGCATCGAGATCAGCCCGGCCCGGCTCAAGTGCGCGATGCTCAGCTTCGACTCGCTGCAGCACCTGCTCGCGGACGTGGGCGCGAAGCCGCTGCCCGAGAAGGAACCCGCCTGATGGGCCGCTGCGTGTGTCGCCGGCCGGCCTGAGCCGGCGCCCCAGCCGTTCCCGCGCATCCGTCGGCGCCCCCGGCGCGAACCGGTCCAGGAACGACTCCTCCCTCGCAACCCTGCGTCCCGCCCCGCCGGTCCTCCCGCCGTCGGCCCGTCGTCCACCGGAGCATCACCAGCCCCCATGCCGAAGACCTATTCCGAGCTCCTCCGCGAAGCCCGCGCCGAGATCCGTGAGGTCACGCCTGCGGAGACCGACGCGCGCCGCCAGCGCGGCGGCGTCGCGCTCATCGACGTCCGCGAAGCCTCCGAGTGGGACCAGGGCCACGTGCCCGGTGCCACGCACATCAGCAAGAGCTACATCGAGCAGGACATCGAGGCCGCGGTCCCCGACCGCACGACGCCCGTGATCCTGTACTGCGCGGGTGGCATCCGCAGCCTGTTCGCGGCGCAGACGCTCGCGGCGATGGGCTACGCCGACGTCGCGTCGATGAGCGGCGGGTTCCAGGCGTGGAAGGGTGGCGGCCTCGACTGGACGACGCCCCCGAAGCTCACCGACACCCAGAAGCAGCGCTACAGCCGCCACCTGCTGATCCCCGAGGTGGGGACCGCCGGGCCAGGCCCGGCTGCTCGGCTCGAAGGTGCTGCTGATCGGGGCGGGTGGCCTCGGCTCGCCGGCGGCGCTGTACCTGGCCGCGGCCGGCGTCGGCACGATCGGCATCGTCGACTTCGACGTCGTCGACCTGTCGAACCTCCAGCGGCAGATCATCCACACCAACGACCGGGTCGGCGAGAAGAAGGTCGAGTCGGCCCGCAAGACGATCGACGGCGCTCAACCCCGACGTCACCGTGGTCGCGCACGAGGAGATGCTCGTCGCCGCGAACGTGGACCGGATCATCGCCGGGTACGACGTGATCCTCGACGGCACGGACACGTTCGAGACGCGCTACATCCTCAACGACGCTGCGGTAGCGGCCGGGATCCCGGTCGTCCACGCGTCGGTGTTCCGGTTCGAGGGCCAGCTCACGACGTTCATCCCGTACGAGGGCCCGTGCTACCGCTGCCTGTACCCGACGCCGCCGCCGCCCGAGCTCGCCCCCGGCTGCTCGGTCGCCGGTGTGCTGGGCGTGGTGCCCGGGATCATGGGCCTGCTCCAGGCGAACGAGGTCCTCAAGCTGCTCCTGGGCATCGGGGAGACGCTCGCTGGCCGGCTGCTCCTGTTCGATGCCCTCGAGACCGAGTTCACCGAGCTCAAGCTGCGCCGCGATCCGAAGTGCCCGGTCTGCTCCGACGAGGCGAAGGCCGCGCGCGAGGCGGGCACGCCGCTCGCCGTGTCGACGTTCAGCGACGGCGTGTTCACGCTGGGTGCCCGATGAGCACCGTGAAGTTCCCGGCGGTGCTGCGCGCGAACGTGGGCGGGGCGCGGGAGGTCGAGGCGCCCGGTGCCACGATCGGGGAGGTGCTGGACGCCCTGGTCGGCACGTACCCCTCGCTCAAGGACCAGCTGTTCACGGAGGACGGCGACCTCAACCGATTCGTCAACGTGTACGTGAACGGCCAGGACGTCCGCTACCTGGACGGGACGGGCACGCCGGTCGACGATCGGGACGAGGTCCGGCTGCTCCCCGCGATGGCGGGCGGGTGACCCGCACGGTCGAGCACCGCGGCGCCGCGGATCACGCCGCCGCGCACGATGGCGGCGAGCGCCACGGCGGTCGCCACGAGTCGATCCTCGATGCGATCGGCCACACGCCGCTGGTCGCGATCCCGCGGATGAGCCCCAACCCGCGGGTCCGGCTGTACGCGAAGCTCGAGATGTACAACCCGACCGGATCGGTGAAGGACCGCGCGGCGAAGTACCTCGTCGAGGACCTCGAGCGGCGCGGGCTGCTCTCGCCCGACTCGATCATCCTCGAGCCGACGTCGGGGAACACCGGGATCGCCCTCGCCATGATCGGGCGACGGAAGGGCTACCGGGTGGCGCTCGTGATGCCGGACAACGTCACCGCGGAACGGCGGCAGGTCGCGGCGCTGTTCGGGGCGGAGATCATCGATTCGCCGGGGGCGAAGGGATCGAACGGGGCCATCGCGATGGCGAAGGAGATCGCCGCCTCCGATCCCCGGTTCGTGATGCCTTACCAATATGGAAACCCCGCGAACCCGCAGGCGCACTACGAGACGACCGGGCCCGAGATCCTCGCGGACTGCCCGGAGATCGACGTGTTCGTGGCCGGCCTCGGGACGTCCGGCACGCTGATGGGGACCGGGCGCTACCTGCGCGAGCGGAAGCCCGGGGTCCGGATCGTTGCCGCCGAGCCGCTGCCGGGCGAGAACGTGCAGGGCCTGCGGTCGCTCGACGAGGGGTTCGTCCCCGAGATTCTCGACCCGGACCTGCTGGATGCGAAGTACCTCGTGTCGAACCGCGACGCGGTCGCGGCGCTGCGGGACCTCGTGTTCCGGGAGGGCGTGTTTGCCGGCCCGTCGTGCGGGGCGGTGCTCGTGGCCGCCGCGCGCGAGGCGGTCCGGATGGAGGGCGGCGGGACGATCGTGGCGCTGCTCCCCGACGGCGGGTGGAAGTACCTGTCCGCCGGCACGTTCGAGCGCGACCTCGACGAGATGGAGGACGACTTCGAGGGCGGGGTGAACTGGTGGTGAGCGAGGAGCCCGACGTGACGCACCTGGGGCCGGCCGCCGCCCGCCTGCCGCGTGCGCTCGCCGATGCGCTCGTCGCCCAGGCTCGCGCGGAGTACCCGAACGAGGCCTGCGGCCTGATCGTGGGGGACGGGTACGCGTCGGGCGGGGGCGCTGCGCTGCGCTACGAGGCCTGCCGCAACAAGGCTGCCTCCCCCTACCGCTACGAGATCCACCCCGACGACCTGTTCCGCGTCACCGTCGCGGCAGACGACGAGGACCACGTCCTGTGGGGCATCGCCCACTCGCACGTTCGGTCGCCGGCCGTCCCGTCGCCCACCGACATCGGGCTCGCGTTCTACCCCGACGCCCTGTACATCCTCGTCTCGCTCGCGGACGACCAGGTCGATCCCGCGACCGGGGCACCGTCCCTGCGGGCCTGGCGGATCGCCGGTGGGGCGATCCACGAGGTCGCCCTGGAGGTCGTGTGACCGCGCCTCCGTCCGGCGCGTCCGGATCCCTCGACCGCGGCCGGCTGCTGTGGCTGCTCGCCGGCGGGCTCGCGCTCGTCGGGGGGACGCTGCTCGGCTGGAGCGGCGAGCTTCTCGAGGTGGTCGCGACGCCACCAGCCCTGGTCCGGGCCGCGCTGGTGGGCGCGAGCGTGGTGGTCGCGCTGCTGTGCATCGTCCGCGCGGTCCGCCGGATCGATGAGAGCCGTCACCTCGCGCCCGGCGGGCTCGCGACGCGCGACCTCGCAGGGCTCATCCGCGGCGTGCGGTACGTGTTCCTCGCGGTCGCCGCGTTCTCTGCGGCGGCCGGCTGGCTCATCGGTCACCCCTTGCCGCTTGTCGTCGCGCTCGTCATCGCGGGCGTGGACATCCTCGAGACGACGTTCCTGCTGCTCGTGGTCGCGCTGCGCCGGGACGACTGACGGCAGCCCCCAAGGAACGAGCGCCGCGATCATCGAATCGAAACGCTGGCGGGGTAGGCTGTTGTGGCATACAGGAGACCCCCGCCGATGACCTCGACCGACTCGATCTCCCCGACCACCGCCCAGCCCCTCTCCCCCGACGAGCTCGGCTTGCTCGACGCGTACTGGCGCGCCGCGAACTACCTGTCCGTCGGCCAGATCTACCTCCTCGACAACCCGCTCCTGCGGGGCCCGCTCGAGCCGCAGCACGTGAAACCGCGGCTGCTGGGCCACTGGGGCACGACACCCGGCCTGAACATGATCTACGTCCACATGAACCGGGTGATCAAGTCCCGGGACCTGGACGCGATTTACATCATCGGCCCCGGGCACGGCGGCCCGGCGATCGTCGCGAACGCGTACATGGAGGGGACGTACAGCGAGGTCTACCCGTCCATCACGAAGGACGAGGACGGCATCCGCAAGCTGTTCCGCCAGTTCAGCTTCCCGGGTGGCATCCCCAGCCACGTCGCACCCGAGACCCCGGGCTCCATCCACGAGGGCGGCGAGCTGGGGTACGCGCTGTCACACGCGTACGGCGCGGCATTCGACAACCCCGAGCTCCTCGTGTGCGCGGTGGTCGGC
The DNA here is from genome assembly GCA_963715245.1 of uncultured Chloroflexia bacterium. Classification (GTDB taxonomy): domain Bacteria; phylum Chloroflexota; class Limnocylindria; order Limnocylindrales; family CSP1-4; genus CAIXZV01. The sequence goes on along the minus strand of CAVQRM010000002.1, from coordinate 140,435 downwards.
GACGGCGAGGCCGAGACGGGCCCGCTCGCCACGAGCTGGCACTCGAACAAGTTCCTCAACCCCGCGCGCGACGGCGCGGTGCTGCCGATCCTCCACCTCAACGGCTACAAGATCGCCAATCCCACCGTCCTCGCCCGGATCCCGCGCGAGGAGCTGGCGGCGCTCATGGAGGGCTACGGCCACAAGCCGTACTTCGTCGAGGGCGATGACCCGGCGACCGTCCACCAGCAGCTGGCCGCGACGCTCGACGAGGTCGTGGACGAGATCCGCGAGATCCAGCGCCGCGCGCGGGAGGAGGGTGTCACCGAGCGGCCGAAGTGGCCGATGATCGTGTTCACGACGCCCAAGGGCTGGACCGGTCCGAAGACGATCGGCGGGCACCAGGTGGAGGGCAACTGGCGCTCCCACCAGGTCCCGATGAGCGAGGTCCGCACGAACGCGGAGAACCGCCGGATCCTCGAGGACTGGATGCGCTCCTACCGGCCCGAGGAGCTGTTCGACGACGCCGGCCACCTGCGCCCGGAGCTCTCCGCGCTGCCCCCGACCGGGACCCGCCGGATGAGCGCGAACCCGGTCGCGAACGGCGGCGAGCTCCTGCGCGAGCTGATCCTGCCCGACTTCCGGGACTACGCGGTCGACGTGCCGTCGCCGGGCGCGACGACGTCCGAGGCCGCTCGCGTCCTCGGCACCTACGTGCGGGACGTCATGGCGAAGAACACCGACAACTTCCGGATGTTCGGGCCGGACGAGACAGCCTCGAACCGCCTCGGGGCGGTCCTCGAGGTGACCGACCGGACGTGGATGGCGGAGATCATCCCGGGCGACGACAGCCTCGCCCCGGACGGCCGGGTGATGGAGGTCCTTTCCGAGCACCAGTGCCAGGGCTGGCTCGAGGGCTACCTGCTCACCGGCCGGCACGGCATGTTCAACTGCTACGAAGCCTTCATCCACATCATCGACTCGATGTTCAACCAGCACGCGAAGTGGCTCAAGGTCACCCGCGAGATGCCGTGGCGCCGCCCGATCGCGTCGCTCAACTACGTCCTCAGCTCGCTTGTCTGGCGACAGGACCACAACGGCTTCTCCCACCAGGATCCGGGCTTCATCGACCACGTCGTGAACAAGAAGTCCGACGTCATCCGGGTGTACCTGCCGCCGGACGCGAACACGCTGCTCTCGGTCGGCGACCACTGCCTCAAGAGCCGCCATTACGTCAACGTGATCGTCGCGGGCAAGCAGCCCAGCCCCAACTGGCTGACGATGGAGGAGGCGATCCTCCACTGCACCCGCGGGATCGGCATCTGGGACTGGGCCAGCAACGACGAGGGCGGTGAGCCGGACGTCGTGGTCGCGAGCGCGGGTGACATCCCGACGCTCGAAGCACTCGCCGCGGTGGACCTGATCCGCCAGTACCTGCCGGAGCTCAAGGTCCGCTTCGTCAACGTCGTGGACCTCATGCGGCTCCAGCCCACCTCGGAGCACCCGCACGGCCTGACCGACACCGAGTTCGACTCGCTGTTCACGAAGGACAAGCCGATCGTGTTCGCCTATCACGGCTACCCGTGGCTGATCCACCGCCTCACGTACCGCCGGACGAACCACTCGAACCTGCACGTCCGGGGGTACAAGGAGGAGGGGACCACGACCACACCGTTCGACATGGTGATGCTCAACGACCTGGACCGGTACCACCTGGTGATCGACGTGATCGACCGGGTGCCCGGGCTCGCGTCGAAGGCCGGCCACGTGCGCCAGCTCATGGTCGACAAGCGGATCCAGGCCCGCGCCTACACGCGGGTCGAGGGCGAGGACGCCCCGGAGATCGCGAACTGGGCGTGGCCGACGGCGTAGCGGCCGCGGACCGGGGTCGGGCGTGAATGCGCCCGGTCCGTCGCGGATCCTCGTCGTCAACGCGGGATCGAGCAGCCTGAAGCTGCGGCTGCTCGACCCGTCGGACACGCCCGTCGCGACGGCGGACCTGCCGGCGGTTCGCGGGGCTGCAGACGCGCAGCTCGTCGCCGACGCGGTGGCGGGGTGGGGCGACGAATCGATCGGGGCGGTGGGGCACCGCGTCGTCCACGGCGGCACGGAGTTCTCCACGGCCGCGGTGCTCACGGACGAGGTGGTCGCCCGGGTCGCCGGGCTCACGGCGCTCGCGCCGCTCCACCAGCCGAAGTCGCTCGCGGCGATCGAGGCCGTGCGCGCCGTGCTGCCCAACATCCCCCACGTCGCCTGCTTCGACACGGCGTTCCACGCCACCCTCCCCGCCGCCGCGGCCACCTACGCGGTTCCCGCCGAGTGGCGCGAGCGCTGGGGGCTGCGGCGGTACGGGTTCCACGGGCTCTCGCATGCCTATGCGTCGCGGCGGGCCGCCGAGCTGTGCGGCCGAGCAGGTGACGGCGCGTTCCGGGTCGTCACCTGCCACCTCGGGGCGGGCGCCTCTCTGACGGCCGTCCTGGGCGGCCGGTCGGTCGACACGACGATGGGCTTCACGCCCCTCGAGGGCCTGGTGATGGCGACCCGCTCCGGGACCGTCGATCCGGGGCTCGTGCTGTGGCTGGCGCGCGATGCCGGCATGCCGCTCGACGAGCTCTCCGACGGGCTCGAGCACCGGTCCGGCCTGCTGGGACTCGGCGGGTCCGAGGACATGCGTGCGATCCTCGGCGGTGTCTCGGCCGGTGACGAGCGGGCGCGGCTCGCGCTCGACGTCTACCTCCACCGGCTCCGCGGCGCGATCGCGTCGATGGCCGCGTCGATCGGCGGTCTCGACGCGCTCGTGTTCACCGGCGGCGTGGGTGAGCGGTCGGCGACCGTCCGCGCCATGGCGGCGGACGGTCTCGCCTTCCTCGGCGTGGAGGTCGCGGCGGCGCGCAACCAGGCACCCGGTGACGATGACCGCGAGATCTCGCCCGACGGGGCGGTCGTGCGCACATGGGTCATCCCGGCGCGCGAGGATGTCGAGATCGCGCGCGAGGTGCGCGAAGCGGTCGCCGCCGGCTGACGGCGCCCGTCGTCAGGTCGTCAGCGGGTGCCGCGGACGATGAGGACGGAGCACGGCGCGTGGAGCAGCACGTTCCGCGCGACCGACCCCAGGAAGATGCGGGCGAGACCCGTGTGGCCCCGCGTGCCCATGACGATCGTGCCCGTGCCGCGCTCGGCGGCGAACCGGACGATCTCCGCGGCGGCGTCACCCTCGAGGACCACCGGTTCCGCGTCGAGACCCGCCGCGAGCAGGCGCTGGGCCGCGGTGGCGGACTCCTCGCGAACCTCCTCGCGGGCCTCCTCGACCGACCTCGAGTAGGAGGCGAGGACCTGGTCGTACAGCCCCGGCGTGAACCCGGCGGCGACCGGGACGGCCGTCTCGGCCACGGTCAGGACGCTGATGCCGCGGCCCGCGAAGATCGGCCAGGCGGTGAACACCGTCTCCGCGGCGCGGGCGGTCTTCGACCCGTCGTCGGCGAAGGCGATCGACCCCAGCGAGTTCGACCGCGCGACGAGGACCGGGCACGGGGCGTGGTCCACGATCTCCGACGCGGTGGAGCCCAGGAGCATCGTGGCGATGGCGCCGTGCCCCCGGGAGCCGAGGACCACGAGATCGGCCTCGAACGCGGACGCCTCGTCGACGATCGCGCTCGCGGGCCGTCCGCGGACGACGAACCCCTCGACGGTGAGGCCCGGCCGCTTGAGCGAGATCTCGGCGCGCTCGATCGCCTCGCGATGGTGGCGGGCGTCGATCTGCTCCTCGGTCTCGATCCTGCCCCCGTTGTCGCCGACCGACGCCCACGACAGGGCGAGGACGTCCATGTACGGCTGCTGGACGGAGATCACGCGGACGACCGAGCCCGGGTCGAGCGGGAAGCTGGCGACGAGCAGGGTGGCACGGTCGCTCGAGACCGAGCCGTCGATGGCGAGCAGAATACGCATCGGGGACCTCCGATCACCTCGAATCGTCGCTCGGACGGCACCCGGACGGATCGGCCGAACGGCCCGAACGCCCGGCCCGATCCGCCCAGGCCGCCGGCCGAGTCGGCCGGTGGCGGTCGCCTATCCCCGCGTCGCGGCCAGGGCCCCGACCCGATCGACGAGGCGCTGGAGGAACTCCTGGGCGTTCGTGCCGACCGCGACGTCGACGTTGGGCGTCCGCCCCCACAGCCCCCGGAAGTCGGCGATCGTCTGGCCGTCACCGAGGCCGTGGGCCGTGTCCACGTCGACCGCGACCGGCTGCGTCGCCACGAGCGAGGGGTCCAGGGCGATCGCCACGACCAGCGGGTCGTGGATGAAGGCGCCGTAGAAGCCGTCGTAGCGGGCGTGGAACTCGAAGTACCAGCGGAGCGCGTCCGCGACGAAGCGGATGACCGGGTTGCTCGCGCCGCTGTGCCGCTCCGGGTCGCCAGGCCCGCGATCGGGGTCCAGGCTGTCGTCCGGCGTGCTCCCGGCGCGTCGTGCCAGGGCGACGACATGGTCGCTGCCGATCCGCGCCTGCTCCGTGACGTCCAGGCCCAGGGCAAGCGCCCGGGGGGTGGCCGGGTCCGCGTCCACCGCAGCCTGCCATGTCGCGAAGCAGATCCGCGCCGCCTCCGGGTCACAGTGGACGTTCCACTCGGTCGTGGGCGAGGTGTTGCCGGGCGCCCTGAAGGCCCCGCCCATGAGGACCCAGCGCTTGAGCAGGCGAGGGAGCTCCGGCTCCATGAGCACCGCAATCGCGAGATTCGTGAGCGGGCCGAGCGTGACCAGCGTGAGCTCGCCGGGCCGCGCCCTCGCCTCGTCGACGATCAGCTGGGGCGCGAACCGCGTCGAGCGGGGACGGGCCGGCTCCGGCAGCTCCGCGTAGCCGATCCCATGCGGGCCGTGGGTCTCGGGCGTGATCTCGAGCGGTCGCAGGAGAGGAACCGGGCGTCCGGCCGCGACCTCGATGTCGCCTCGCCCGACCAGCTCCAGGATCGCCCGGGTGTTGCGCTCCGTGTCGTCCACGTGGACGTTCCCGGACAGGGCGGTCACCGCCACGATCTCCGCTTCGGGGCTGGCGACGGCGTAGAGCAGCGCGAGGGCGTCGTCGACGCCGGTGTCGACGTCCAGGATGAGGGGGACGCGCGCGGTGGGGCTCACCCCGCGATCGTACGCGAGCGGGCTAGCGGCCGGTGAGCCGCTGCCAGACGAGGTCGATCGCCTCGAGCGCGGTGATGCCGTCGAACAGGCGGGCACCATGGATCGCCCACTCCTGGACCTCCTTGACGAGCAGGAGGCCCGCCAGCGCGCCGAGCAGCGACGCCGGTGTCCAGGGCACCGGGTCCCAGCGGTGGTGGAGTGCCGCGACGAGGAGGAACCAGACCTCGAACACGTTCGGGAACACGAGCAGGAGCCACCGCTCCCCGGTCAGCTCGAACGCGACGAACCCGACGAGACGCCAGCCGAGGAGTGCGAGCGCCACCCAGCGGTCCGGCCCCTGCCACCGGAGCGCGACCGCGGTGAACGTCCCGAGATAGACGAGGTCGAGCGCCTTGTCCAGGCGCTGGTAGTCGGGGACGCCGCCGAGGTCGAGGACGTCCATGAGGAGCAGGTCCGACAGATCGACGAGCACCGCGAGGATGCCGCCCGCGAGCGGCCACCGGAGCACCGGCAGCGACCCGGCGATCCGGACGGCCACGATGACGAGGACCTCATCGGTCATGGCGCGCAGTGTGCGCCGGCCGGCGTGCCGGGAGCGTGGTCAGGCGGGGAGCGTCCCCATCACCGAACGGTCCGCGAGGCCCAGGGGAAGCGAGCCCGACGACGTGATCGCGTCATGGAAGTCGCGGATCACCTCGACCGGGACGTCCTTCGCCTCCACGCCCGCAAAGCCGCGCGCCTCGAGGTATCGCCGCCGGATGTCGAGGATCTCGAGGCAGCCGGTCAGGTACGAGGACGCCTGCGTCGGCCACCAGCAGTAGCGGCCAACCTCCGCGATCGCCACCGGCGCCGGGAGCGCTGCCTTGTCACGCATGAAGGCAACCGCCTCCTCGAACGTCATCTCACCGAGGTGGAGCGACGTGTCGACGATGATGCGCGCCGCCCGGAACAGCGTGGCGGAGAGGTGCTGCAGCTCGTGGAGCGGATCCTCGAAGAACCCGCGCTCGCGCATCACCCGCTCGCTGTACAGCGCCCAGCCCTCGTTGAAGTACGGCGTCCCGTAGACGCGCCGGACCTCGGACGGGTTCGCCTTGCGCATGACCAGGTGCCAGTGGTGGCCCGGGTACGCCTCGTGGACGGATGTCGTGGGGATCGAGCCGTACGAGTTGTTCGAGAGCCGGCCCTGGATCTCCTCGTCGGAGGCGCCGTCGGGTGCGAACGGGACGAAGAAGTGGCCCTTGAGACGGTCCGAGAAGGACGGCGGTGCGATGTACGACGCCACGCCGACGACCGGTCGCTGGAACACCGGTGACGGAACCACCGCACAGCTCTCGCCGGCCGGGAGCGTCACGAGCCTCGTGTCAACCAGGAACCGGCGCGCCTTCTCCGTCCACTCGGTGTAGGCCTCGAGCATCGCCTGCTCCGTGGGCGGGTGGTGTGTGTCGTTCTCGCGCAGCACGGCGATGTAGTCGGCGTTGCCGGTGGCGTCGCGGGCCAGCGCCGCCATCTCGGCGTCGAGGCGGTCGAACTCGCGCTGGCCCCGCTCACGAAGCTGGCGTGCGTCGTCGGGGAGCACCTCGCGCTCGCGCAGGATCCTTGAGTAGCCCTCCTCGCCCAGCTGCCAGCTGCCGGAGGCGCTCGGGAGGAACGACTCGAGGTGGGCGACGTAGCGCTCAAGGTGGACCGCGGCGTCGCCGCCCGCCGCGCGCATCCGTGCCTGGCCCGCGGGGTCCTGGACGTCCAGCCAGGCGAGGTCCCGGACGTACCGGACTGCGCCCTTCGCGGCGTTCAGGCCGCGTTCCACGATGAGCGGATGGGCAAGGCTCGCATCAAGGTTCGCGATGCCCGCGTCGACGAGAGCACCGACGCCCTCGAGCCTCGCGATCGACGCGTCCACGATGTCCGCCTCGCCCCGGAGCCGGTGGAGAAACAGGGCGAACACCCCGCCGGTGATGGGGGTCGAGTAGGTGACCGGGTCGCGCCTCCAGGCCTCGAACGGCGCCATGATCAGCCGGCCGCGAAGCACCGCCCGTGCGAGATCGCGGTCGATCCGCTCGTCGGCGGTCAGGCCCTCGTCATCGATTGCCTCGAGCTTCGCGAGGAAGCCCGCCGCGTCGGCATCGCGGGCACGGAACGCGTCTGCCGAGACGTCGTCGAGTCGGTCGTCGTACGCCGTGAGGCCGAACCCGCTCGCGCTGACCGGCGAGGCAGCGAAGTCGGCGCGGAGCAGGTCGGACAGCACGGCGGCAAGGTGCGGGCTCGGCATGGGATCTCCAGTTCGCGGACCCGGGTGGGTCAGGGTGCCTTCCGGTCCACCATCCGGCAGCGGTCCCGGATCGGGCACAGGTCGTGCTTCGGGTTCTGGGCATGGCACAGGGCGCGCCCGTGGTGGATCAGCAGGACGTGGGCCGCATACATCTCGTCGGGCTCGAGGATGCCGAGGAACAGGTCGTGGGCCTGGTCGGCGGTCGCCTTCTCGGGGATCAGGCCGATCCGCTTGGACACGCGCTCGACGTGGCGGTCGACGGCCATCACCGGCATCCCGAAGCAGAACGCGAGCACGATCGAGGCGGTCTTCTTGCCGATCCCGTCGATGCTCGTCAGCCAGTCGCGCGCCTCGAGCGCTGGCATGTCGCCCAGGAACTCGAGGCCGTAGTCGCCGCGCTGCTCGCGGATGTGGCGGAGCGTCGCCTGGAGGCGGGGCGCCTTCTGCGGGGCAAGGCCGCCCGGGCGGATGACGTCGACCAGCTGGGGGAGCGGCGCGTGCTCGACCGCCGTCCAGTCGGGCGGCGGCGCGGTCGACAGGCCGTCACCGCCCCACCCGATGCCGGGATGGTGCTCCTCCGGCGTCCTGTCGCTCGGATACGCGCGCCGGAGCGCCTCGTACGCCTTCTCGGCGTTCACGTCCGCGGTGTTCTGGGTGAGGATCGTGAGGATGAGCTCGCTCGTGGGGTCCAGGCGGGCCTCCCAGCGCTGCTCGCCGTACTGGCTGGTGAGGCCGTCGAGCACGTATCGCTGGAGGCCCGGCCGGTACCGGCGCAGGTAGATCGCCCACTGCCGGACGGGATCCGCGGGCTTGCGCGGCCGCCTCGTCGCGGGCTTCTTCGGTGTCTTCGGCACGGTCTTCGTCGATCCGGTCACGCGGGGGCTCACCCGGCTAGTCAAGCACACCGAGGAGGCGGGCGATCCGCTCACCGCAGCGCTCCAGGGGCGCGCCTCCGGCGGCCATCGCCTCCTCCACCGACTGCGGGCGCTCCGTCACCGGGACCGCGATCGCGCCGACCGCCGCGAGGGCGTCGATGCCGCCCGGGTTCACCCCGCCACCCACCGCGATGCACGGCTTGCCGGCGGCCTGCGCCCGTCTCGCAACACCGAGCGCGGTCTTGCCGAACGCGGTCTGCTCGTCGATGCGGCCCTCCCCGGTGATCACGAGGTCGGCTGCGGCAGAGCTTGTCGTCGAACGCCGCCTCGGCCATGACCAGGTCGATCCCGGGCTCGAGCCGCAGGTCCGAGAACCGGTCCGAGAGGCAGAGCAGCCCGAACCCGACCCCGCCCGCCGCACCCGCACCGGGTGTCTCGCGCTCGCGCCGTCCCGTCGCCGTCTCGAGCGCGTCCGCGAAGCGGGCCAGCCGGGCATCCAGGACGGGGACGGCATCGGGCGCCGCACCCTTCTGCGGGCCGTACACGGCGGCCGCACCGCGCTCGCCGAGGAGCGGGTTCGTGACGTCGCATGCGATCCGCAGCGTGACCTCGGCGAGGCGGGGATCAAGGCCGGATACGTCGACGCGCGCAAGGTCGTCGGTGATCGTGGCCCCGAGGGCACGCAGCAGGCCGGCCGCGCCGTCGCTGGTCGCGCTGCCGCCGATCCCGAGTGCGATGTCGCGGATCCCGGCGTCGAGCACGGCGCGCAGCACGTCGCCCGTCCCGTGGCTCGTCGCGCGCGCGGCGTCGCGTTCCGCCGCGTCGACCAGGCGTCAGCCCGGACGCGGTCGCCATCTCCACGAAGGCCGCCCGTGCCGTCCACGTGCGCGAGCCACCGGGCGCGGATCGGCCGGCCCAGCGGGTCGAGTGCCTCCGCGTCCCGCCACTGCCAGCCGCCTGACGCCTCGACCGCCACGAGCGTCCCCTCCCCGCCGTCCGCGAGCGGTGCGAGCGCGACCTCGTCGTCGGGACGGGCGCGGTCGCCACCCGGCGGCGAGCGCCCGCGCGACCTCGACGCTGGTGAGCGATCCCTTGAACGAGTCCGGGGCGATCAGGACGCGCACGGGAGGCTCAGGACCCCTCGCCGGTCGCGGCGCGCCGCTTCTCCAGGTACTCGGGGATGCGGATCATCGGCGGCCGTTCGTGGTCGGCGAGCTCATGGACCTCGAGCGAGAGCCGCCCGCGACCTGAGCGCGGCAGCTTCATCGTGGAGCCGAGCTCCGCGAACAGGCGGGCACGCCGTCGCTCCTCGAGGCGCTTCATCACCCCCTGCAGGATCACGAACGACATCCGGGACAGGCCTTCGAGCTCCTGGTTGCGGTGGATCCGCCGCTCCAGGTCCACCTGGCCGAGGCCCTCGATGCCGGCGCGCTCGGACGCGTCGATGAGGTGTCCGATCTCCACCGCGTACCCCGTGAAGAACGGGATCTGCTCGAGCAGCGAGCGCCGGCCGGCGTACTCGCCCGACAGCGGCTGGATGAACCCGGACAGCTCCGGGAAGAACAGGTTGATCAGCGGCCGCGCGACGAGCTCCGTGACGCGGCCGCCGCCGCCCTCCTTGAGGACCCCGCCCTCGACGATCGGGCGCTGGTAGTAGCCCTTGACGTACTGCAGCCGCGGCTCCACGAGCAGCGGCCCGAGCGTCCCATACACCATCCGGTGATGCCAGTTCCGCACGTCCGTGTCGGCCCACACGACGATGTCGCCCGTCGTCTCGTAGAGCGACTTCCAGAGCGCCTCGCCCTTGCCCCGGAAGGAGCCGTAGCGAGCCAGCACGTCAGGGTGGCTCACGACCCGCGCCCCCTCGGCCTCGGCGATCTCGCGCGTGTCGTCCGTCGAGTCGGAGTCGATCACGAGGATCTCGTCGAGCAGCGGGTACCGCTCCTGCATCTCGCGAATCGCCCGGCGCACGATCGGCCCGATCGTCTCGGACTCGTTGAGCGTGGGCAGCACCAGCGAGACCGTCAGACCCTGCTTCTGCTTGAGCGCGGTGAGCCGGCCGATGTCGCTGAACTCCGAGTGGTGGAAGTTCGCCTCGGCGAACCAGCGGTCGACCTTCGCCGGCACCGCGCGCGACTCCTCGGCGAGCCGGTCGGCGGCCGCGAGCGACTCTGCCTTCTGGGCGAGCTGCTCGAAGGTCGCCCGGCTGATCGCGTCACGGGTCTTGACGACGATGACGGTGGGCTTCGCCCGCTGCGCGATGGCCTCCGGCAGCGTGCCGAACAGCGATGCTCCCGCCTCGCCCGGCGGTGCCGATGCGCCCATCACGACGAGGTCTGCCCGCTCCGCCTCCCGCAGGATCGTGGCCCGGACGTTGTGCGACTCACGCAGGATCGGCTCCGACTTCGCGGTCACGTGCTGGCGAGCGAAGGCCGCAAGGGCATGCTCGGCCTGGGCGCGGACGGCCTCGGTCACCCCGGACGGCACGAGGTGCAGCACCGCCACGGTGGCCCCGTGCCGGTGGGCGAGCGCATCCGCGACCCGGAGCGCGAGCTCCGCGTGGGGTCCGCCGCGGACCGGGACGAGGATCCGTCGGATGTCCTTTGCGCCACGCTGCTTGATCACGGCGATGTCGCACGGCGAATCGCGAACCGCCTCGTCGATCGTGGGCGAGATGACGGGCGAGCTGGAATCCCGGTGGGGGCCGGACTTGCCGCCCCAGCCGAAGATCATGAGGTCCGCCTCCTGCTCCGCGGCGGCCTCCACGATGCCGGCCGCCGCATGGCGTCCGATCCGCACGAGCGGGTGGATGACCGTGCCCTCGGGTGCGTAGTCGAGCACCTTCTGGAGCAGGCGCCGGGCCTGGCGGGCTCGGGTCGCGCCCTCGGACAGCGGCATCCCCTCGGGAACCTCCACGATCCCGAGCGCCGTGAGCTCACCCGTCCGAGGCTCGAGCAGCGATGCGCCGATGCGGATCAGCTCCTCCGCGGTGAGCGGGTTCGCAACGGGGATCAGGATGCGCGACGGGAGCGGTTCACCGGCCATCAGGCGGCACCTCCGCCCGCGGCCTCGGCCTCGTCGCGCCTGGCCTCGTCGTCCGCCGCCGCGTCCAGCGCCTTCCAGCGCTCGACGAGGTACGGCTTGAGGAGCTCGAACTCGCGCGCCTGGCGCTCCACGCGCTCCTCGGCGTCGGCGGTGGTCACGTTCCGGTTCTCGATGACGAAGCTGCCGACACGCCCGAAGTAGATCGGCGTCAGGGCGGCCACCAGTTGCGCGGTGTCCACGGTGCCCGTGCGGGTGGCGAGCACGAGGTCGTACACGCAGCGCGCCCACAGGTCGTCCGGGAAGTGGAAGGTGCCGAGCGCTTCGGCCATCTCGACCGTCGTGGCCTGCACGCTGTCGCCCTCGCCCCCGATGCCCAGCTTGCGGCTCGCGGTGTCGGCCGCCTGACCTGCCTCCGCGGCGAGCGTCAGGACGATGTCCACGTTCTCCCGGGCGAGCGTCCGGCGCCAGGTGTCGGCGACGGTGAGCGACCCGTTGTGGAACTCCGACAGGAGCCGGATCGCGTTCACCTCGAGCGGCGGCGGATCGATGATCCGCTCGAACCCGTACGCCGGCACATCGTGCGAGCCGTGGATCCCGAGCCATGCCTCCGGGTGCGTCGCGGCGAGGCGGAGGATCGTGCCCACCACCTGGCGGAACATCGGCCCGAGGTCTGCGCCGGGGTCCTTGGGGTCGTGGACCTTCGCGCCCAGGCGGGTCTGGCAGACGGCGAACCCGCCGGTGAGCGCGGACGTCGTCATCCAGATGTCGATGCCGAACTTGCTGATGTCCTCGGTCCAGTCGTCCAGCTCGAGGTAGTGGCGGACGAGGTCCCCGCTCACGCCGAAGTCGCCACCGATGGGCTGGCGGATCCGATGACCGTAGAGCGCACGAGTGAGCGGGTAGGTGACGGTGTTCGTGATCGTGCCGTCGTACTTGTAGCGGGCATACAGCGGGGCGGTGAAGTCATAGCCGCCCTTGAGGATCGGGCCGGCGAGGAGCTCGATCCACTCAGGGACGATGCTCCGTAGATCGCTGTCCACGACGACCAGCGCCTGGACCTCGAGCGCCGCCGCGATCTCGAAGATCGTCCGCAGGGCCGCCCCCTTGCCGCCGATCCCGTCGATCTCCGGGTAGGTGAGGGTCACCCGGTCGAGCCGGTTCGTCGGGCGGACGAGGAGGATGCGCTCCACGTAGTCAGGCGGCTCGGTCTCGATGACGACGCGCTGTGTCCCGTCCGGGGAGCCCGCGTCCGAGTTGATGAGGACGGGCTTGAGGTCGGGGAAGTACTGGACGAGGCCGGCATGTGCCGCGCGCACCACATAGCCGATCGTGGCGGCGTTCTTGAAGCTCGGGATCCCGACCATGATGTCGGCGCCGCCAAGCCGGGCGATCTCTTCCCGAATGGCGGGGGTCAGCGTCGTCGCGGGCACGTTCCCACCCTACCATCCTGAGGAAACCGTCGGATTGCAGCCGCATCACTGGCGGCTGCCCTACCTCGCCGCGACCACCTCGGCGCGCCTACCTCGGCGCGACCGGCTTCGGGACGCCGATCGGCGCGTCCGGTGCGCGTGTCACCGCCCAGTCGGGGTTCTCCTCACCCGCGAGGTAGTGGCTGTTCGCGGCGCGGTACGAGAGGTCCGCGAACCCGAGCGACCCCCAGGTCACGAGGGTCAGGACGGCCGACGGCCGGACGTACGTGGACAGCCGGACGAGGTACGACTCGTCGAGCACGCCCTCGAGCAGCCGCCGCCGTTCGAGGAGCGGCACGTCCAGCAGCCCCTCGCCGTCGACCCACAGCAGGTCCGTCGCGACGAAGGCGTGGCGGTCGCCTCGCTCGAGAGCCTCCCTGACGAGCGGCTCCAGGCGGGCCGCCGCGGCCTCGTAGTCGCGGGCGTGGACGTATGGATCGTCCTTGACGTTCTTGCGCAGCGCCCGCGGGACGAGGATCGGCGGCCGCTCCACCTTGGGCATCGTCGGATACGCGCCCTCGCTGCTGCGCAGGGCGGTCGTGGTGACGTGCCCCTCGACGACGGCCTCGAGCGCCCCGAAGTTGTCCAGGAGCGCCCGCAGCAGCTCGTCGGGGATGGGGAGCTCGCCGCCATCGCGGTAGAGCGCGGCCTCGTCGACGGTGAGGGCGGCGACCACCCGCATCCCGCCCCAGTCGGGCTCCACGATCGCGTCCGGGATGTCCTTCGCGGCACGGCGCCCCGGCCGCTGGGGGCGCCACGCCTCGGCGATGGCGCGGGCGGAGGATTCGTCGCTCATTGCGCGATCCTACTCGCCCGGGCCCGACGTCACGAAACGACCTCCCGCGCGTTCATCGGTGCCACCTATCATCGGCGGGCGTGTCAGGCCCAGCCCGATCAGCGTGAGGCTCACCGATGTCGGCGACCACGGCCCCGGCGGTCCCGTCCGAACCCGCCGCCACCTCCGACCCCAACCTCCGGGTCCGGGCGAAGGCCTCGTGGGCCCTGTACGACTTCGCGAACACGATCTTCTCGTTCGCGGTCGTGTCCGGGGCGATCGGCCTGTGGCTCACCGACGACTCGCGCTTCGGCGCGGCGACGGGCCAGGCGGTCCTGAGCATCGCGATCATCGTCAGCGTCGGGATCAACGCGCTCGTGTCGCCGGTCCTGGGCGCGCTCTCGGACCGGGGCGGCCGCCGGCTCCCGTTCCTGCTCGCGTTCACGGCCCTGTGCATCGTGCCCAACGCGGTGATCGGGCTCAGCGGGCCGGTGCTCGGCGTCACGCTGTTCATCATCGCGAACTTCTCGTACCAGGCCGCGCTCATCTACTACGACGCGTCGATCAAGCTCGTCAGCACCCCGCAGACGCGCGGCAGGCTGAGCGGCATCGGGACCGGGATCGGCTACTGCGGCACGGTGTTCGTGGGCCTGCTGATCTTCTTCTTCGACATCCCGATCGAGGCGCGCTTCCTGCTGACCAGCGTCCTGTTCGCGCTGTTCGCCATCCCGCTGTTCGTCATCGTCCGGGAGCGTCCGGCGCCCGACGCCGAGAAGCTGACCGCTGCGGTAGTCGTGGCGTCGTGGCAGCAGCTGCGGACGACGATCCGGCACGCGAAGGGCGTCCCGGGGCTCCCGCGGTTCCTGGTCGGACGGTTCTTCTACTCGGACGCGGTGAACACCGTGATCGTCGTGATGAGCGTCGTCGCGGTCGAGGCCGTGGGGCTGACGGCGACGGTCGCAAACCTCATCCTGCTGTCGCTCACGATCGTCGCGATCGCGATGTCGTTCGTCTGGGGCGCGATGACGGACCGGCTGGGGCCGCGCCGCACGCTGATGATCGTGCTGGCCTCGTGGGCGGTGGGCCTGGTGCTCGGGTCGATCTCGCTGTCGCTCAATGGGACGGATCCCGCGACCGGCGACCCCGTGCCCACGGCGATCGGCTTTGGGCTGTTCCTGTTCGCGGGCGCGATCCTCGGGTCCGGCCTCGGCGGCGTCCAGGTGGCGGACCGGGTGTTCATGGTCCGCCTGTCGCCGCCGGAACGTGTCGGCGAGTTCTTTGGCATCTACGGGCTGGTCGGGAAGGCGTCCCAGGTGATCGGGCAGGCGCTGTACGGGGCGATCGTCTACCTGCTGCTCAATTCGATGGGGACCGGCGCGTACCAGGTCGCGATCCTGAGCCTGATCGTGACGATGCTCATCGGGCTGTGGCTCGTGCGTCCGGTGAGCGACCGCTGGGCAGGCTCCGGCGAGGTGCACATCCACGGGTCCGACGGTGGGGAGCCGAGCGGTCCCGGCTCGGGAACCGGTGCGGGGCCCGGTCCGGGTTCGGGCCCGGTGTCGGGCAGCGCGGCCACCCGGAGGCGCCGCCCGCGCGTCTCTCGCCCGATCGTGCGCCGCTCGAGGATCGCCGGTAGCCGTCGGGCCCTCGGGCCGACCCGATCACCTCGACCCGATCACCTCGGCCCGCTGACCCCGGCCGACTCACCCCGGCCCGGCGAGCTGCCGGACGCCGTCCCGCTCAGCGGGTGTTCCGGCGCACGGAGTGGCCGGCTGCCCGCGCAGCGGCACATCCGTCGCACCACGAGCGCCCCCCTGCGACAGCCGTCCCTCCCAGCGGTCGGATCGGCGCACGGTGCGCCAGTTCACCCGCCTGACGGCTCACGGGGCGGCGCCGGGCGGCAAACGGAGCGACGGGGGCGGGCGCGCGATCCCGTCGAGCTCCGGACGCCCTTAGTCCCCGTAGCCGTCGGGGTGCGCACGTCGCCAGGCCCAGGCCGAGCCGATCATCTCCTCGAGGCTCGAGCGGCGCGGCTCCCAGCCGAGAACCTCGCGTGCCCGGGCGTTCGACGCGACGAGCACCGGCGGGTCGCCGGCACGGCGCGGCCCCACCGTGTGCGGGATCTCGTCACCCGTGATCGAGGCGGCCGCCTGGAGCACGTCCCGGACCGAGAACCCGCTTGACGTCCCGAGGTTGCAGACGAGCGGCTCGCAGGCGCCTTCGGCAGGACCGGTCCGAGCATCTTCCGGGGCCGTTGCCAGGAGCGCTGCGACGTGCGCGGCCGCGAGGTCCGAGACGTGGATGTAGTCGCGGACCGGCGTGCCGTCGGGCGTCGGGTAGTCGTCGCCGAACAGCGTCAGCGCCGGCCCGCCCTCGGCCGCGAGCAGGACGTTCGGAATGAGGTGCGTCTCGGGGCGGTGGATCTCGCCCAGCCGCTCGGTGGCCCCGGCGACGTTGAAGTAGCGGAGGATCACGCTCCGGAACCCGTACGCCTGGCCGTACCAGTGGAGCGCGCCCTCGAATGTGCGCTTCGTCTCGCCGTACGGGTTGATCGGGCGGAGGGCGTCGCCCTCCTCGATCGGGGTGCGCTCCGGGACGCCGTAGACCGCGGCGGTCGACGAGAACACGACCCGCCGCACGCCGGCGGCGCGGGCGGCTTCGAGCAGCGCGATCCCGCCGGCGACGTTGTCCCGGTAGTACGTCGCCGGGTCCCGGACGCTCTCGCCCACGAGCGAGCGTGCGGCGCAGTGGAGGATCGCGTCGATCGACTCGGATTCGAGCAGCGCGCGGGTGGCGGCCTCATCGCCGTACGAGCCCCGGATCAGCCGGGCCGCGGGGTTCACGATCGCCTCGTGGCCTGTCGACAGGTCGTCGAGGACGATGACGTCGTGCCCACCCTCGACGAGCGCATCGACCGACACGCCGCCGACATAGCCGGCCCCGCCGGTGACGAGGATCTTCACGTGCGCTTCCTCCCGAGCAGGCGGTCGACCAGGCCGCGCCTGGGGGCGGATGTGGTTGGCCGGGTCGCCGGGGGCCGATGGGCGGCGGGTCGCGGACCGGGCGCGACCGCGGCGGCGGGACGCGGGTCCGGGGCGGGCTCGACGGCAGGCGTTGTCTCGACGGCGGGCGCGACCTGGGCAACCTCCGTCGCGACCCCCGCGGCTGCAGGTGCCAGGGCGGACGCGCCATCGGGGACCGGCTCCGGCAACGGCTGGCCGCGATGTGCGAACACCTCCTCCAGCCGCTCGACCAGGCGCCGTGCTGCCGCGTTCTCGGGATCGATCGCGAGCGCACGCTGCGCCTGGCGCCAGGCCTCGGCGTCGTCGGCGCGCTCGAGCGCCACCCGTGCCAGGCCCACGACCGCGATCGAGTTTCGCGGGTCCGCGTCCGCGGCCTGCCGGTACAACCGCTCCGCCTGGTCCACGAGCCCCATCGCCAGCGACCGCTCGGCCTGGAGCAGGAGCTCGATCACGCGGGCGTCTCGTCGTACATGTCCGCAAGCATGCCCTGCGCGAGGAGGAGCAGCGTCGCGCGGTCGTTCAGCCCGGGGTCGGCGATCACGAGATCCACGAGCGCATCGAGCATCCGCCCCAGTCGCGGACCGGGCTCGAGGCCCAGCTCGCGCATCAGGTCCGTGCCGTCGATCTTGAGCGCGTACCGGTCGAGCGCAGCCTCGGCGGCCAGCTCGGCGTCGATGCGCGCCCGGAAGGCGATCTGGTCGGGGTCGTCCGGCGAGACGCCGCTGCCGATGTCGTCCGCGCGGCGCACGGCGAACAGCGCGTCGATCCGGTCCTTGCCGATGCGCTGGATGAACCGTCGGACGGCCGCGTCCGTCGCGTCCGGATCCACCGTGAACATGTGGTGGCGGATGAGGTGCACGACCTCCTCGGTCGCCGCTCGCGGGTAGCGCATGCGGCGGAGCAGCGTGTCCGCCTGCCGGGCCCCGACGACATCGTGATGATGGAAGTGCCCGTCGGACAGGGTCGCCGGCTTGCCGATGTCGTGGAGCAGCGCAGTCAGCCTGATCACCGGTCGATCGGCCGGCGCCGCGTCGACCGTCCGCAGGGTGTGGTCCCAGAGGTCCTCGCCCGGGACCTTGTTCTGGGGCACGCCGCGCTGGGCCGCGAGTTCGGGGGACAGGACGGCAAGCAGCCCGGTCTCCTCCGCCAGCCGGAGGCCGATCGACGGCCGCGGCGCCGCGAGGAGCTTGGCGAGCTCCGCGCCGATCCGCTCCCCGGAGAGATGGGCGACGAGCGGCGCGTTGGCGCGGATCGCCTCGAGCGTGGCTACCTCGATCTCGAACTCGAGCGTCGCGGCCAGGCGGACGGCCCGCACCATGCGCAGGGCGTCCTCGCGGACGCGGGCGTTGGGATCACCGACGGCGCGAAGGAGCCGGGCGTCGAGGTCCGCCAGCCCGCCGAACGGGTCCACGAGGACATTGGCCGCCCCGACCCCCGTCCCGGTCTCGGCCGGCCCGGCTGCCCGGCCCCAGGCGATCGCGTTGACGGTGAAGTCGCGCCGCGCGAGGTCGGCCTCGATGTCATCCCCGAACTCGACCCGGTGCGGGCGGCGGAAGTCCGCGTACTCGTGCTCGGAGCGGAAGGTCGTGAGCTCGAACACGTCGTCGCCGCGGCGGACCGCCACCGTGCCGAACCGGTTCTCGTAGACCGCACCCGGGAACAGCGTGACGACCTCGTCGGGCAACGCATCCGTGGTGAGGTCCCAGTCGCTGGGCTCTCGGCCCAGCAGCGCGTCGCGGAGCGATCCGCCCACGACGAATGCGGCGTGGCCGTGTGCGTGCAGGTGCTCGATGAGCTCGACGACGGGCCCCGGGACGGCGGCGGCGAGCCGTGCCGCGGCGACCTCGGGATCGGCCACGGGGGCCGTCAGTTGCGCCCGAGGAAGAGGTAGTTCCTCCAGGCCTCGTTGCGGTCGTCGTCGAGGTACGGCGTGAACAGCGAGTAGACATCGCTCCGCGGCTCGAACGGCGGCCGGATCAGGCGGACCCGTGCCTCCTCGGGCGTCCTGCCGCCCTTGCGGTGGTTGCACGGCTTGCAGGCCGCGACGAGGTTCTCCCATGAATGGGCGCCGCCGCGGTGGCGTGGCATGACGTGGTCGAGCGTGAGGTCGTGGCCGGTGCGCCCGCAGTACTGGCAGGTGTGGCGGTCCCGGACGAACACCTCGCGCCGGGTCAGCTTGACGCGCGGCCGCGGCCGGCGGATGTGGTGCTGGAGGCGGATCACGGACGGAGCGCGGTAGACCTCGCGGACCGTGCGGATCTCGGCGTGGTTGTACTCGATGATCTCGGCTTTCGAGCCGAACAGGAGCCGGAACGCCCGCGGGATGTTGCAGACGTTCAGCGGCTCGTAGTTCTGGTTCAGCACGAGCACGACGCCGTCCATTGGCCGCACTCTAGCAGGACCGTCGGAACGGTCCGATTCACCCCCGGCGGCCGGTACGGCCCTGGCGATTCGTGCGCTGGAGCGGAACGCGGTGTCGGTCGAAGACTCCTCTCGCCGTCAGACCCTGGGCGGGTCCATGGCCCGCTCGAGGCGGGCGATCTCGACTTCGATCCGACCCACCTCGGCCTGCGCCTGCTCCCACTCGTGGCTGCCCCCGACCGCGGCGTTGCGCCGGGCACGGGCCTCCTTGTGGAGCGTGAGGAGCTGTTCGCGGGTGCCGGCCGTGCTGATCGCGTCGGCCTGCTTCGTGTCGGCCATGGATCCTCCGTGTGAACACGCGCAATGTACCGTGCCGGGCGGTGTCAGGACAGCGCAGCGTAGATCGCGTGCTCCACGGCGTCGATCGGCGCGAGCGGGAGGCCCCACCGGCCGGTGAGGTAGACGTAGACGAGGTCGTATGCCGGGTCGACCCAGAGTCGCGTCCCGGAGACGCCGCCGTGCCCGAACGCCGCGTCCGACGCCGGACCGCTGACGCCCGGCCGGCCCCACCCGATCGAGTAGTGCGAGGACTGCTGCGGATCGGGCACGACGCCCAGGCCGCCCCAGGTGACCCCGCGCGGCGCCGTCACCTCGCGGGTCATGAGCTCCACGAACGCCGGGGACAGGATCCGCACGCCGTCCAGCTCGCCGCCTCGGAGCATCGCCCGTCCGAACCGCAGGAGGTCCGCGGCGGTGCTCCACAGCCCGCCGCCCATCAGGTGGAGGTCCGTGAACGCGGCGACGAGCCCGGGATCCTCCCTGGACGTCCGGCCGTCCCAGTTGCCGACGAGGATCGGGGCGACGCGCCCGGCGAGGCGCGGGTCGGGCCTGGGATCGAACGTGGTGTCGGTCATCCCCAGCGGCGTGAGGACCTCGTCCCGGATCACGTCCTCGAACGAGCGCCCGAGCGTCGTGCCCAGGGCCTCGGCGAGGACGTCGAACGGGAACGAGGCGTACTGGAACGTCGACCCCGGCGGCGTGGCCTGGCCCACCTTCGCGATGTGGCGGAGCATGTCCGCGCGGCCTTCGCCGTGCTGGAGGATCGCCTCGAGGTCGATATCGCCGATCCCGCTCGTGTGCGTGAGGATGTGCCACGCGGTCACCGGGTCCCAGCGCGGGTTGACGATGTCCGGCGCCCACTCGGCGAGCGGTGTGGCGAGGTGAAGCCGACCGGCCTCGACCTGGGTCATGACCGCCGTTGCGACGATCGGCTTGGTGATCGAGGCGAGCAGGCAGACCGCGTCCATCCCGATCCGCGGGAGACCATCGCCGGTGAACGACTCCAGGCGCACGACACCGTCGGCGCCGGCGACACCGAGAATGACGAACGGGGCGGTCCCGTCCTCAGCCTGGGCGCGTGCGGTGGCGAAGGCGGGTTCGAGCGCGCGGCGACGTGCGGACGGGCTGGCGGCTGGCATGTGGCAACTCTACCCATCGGCGGGACGCGACGAGCGGAACCGGGCGCCACGGACGACGACTCGGACCCGTTCCCCCTGCTCAACGAGGAGTTCTTCGTCACCGGCGGGTGAGCGGTACCGACGAAATCGGCTATCCTGTGTGAGCAGGTTTCGCACCGCACCAGGACGCTCGCCCGTGACCAACGCCGCCCGCGCGCTCGACGCTCCGCGCCCCACCACGCCGATCGCCGAGGAGATCCGCCTCCGCCTGGCCGACGCGTGGGGTGAGATGGGTGCCGCGTGGGGTGTCGCGCCGGCCATCGCCCGCGTCCACGCATACCTCATGACCAGCCAGGAACCGCTCACCGAGCGTGAGGTCCGCGAGGCGCTCAACCTGAGTCATCGCGCGGCATCGCTCGCCCTCGCCGAGGCCGAGGCCTGGGGTCTCGTCGAGCGCGTCTCGGAGCCGCGTCGCGTGGGCAAGCGAGGGCCGGCCGGGACGGCGTACATGGCCATCGGCGATCACTGGCGCTGGTTCGGCCGGGTCGTCGCGGAGCGCAAGGTCCGAGAGGGCGACCCGATCATCGTCGTCCTCGAGAAGACCCTGACCGAGGCGAACCTTGCCCTGGCCACGCATCCCGGCGACCAGGATCTCATCGTCCTGCGGGACTGGCTGTCGACGTTCCTCGTGTTCGTCCGGCTGTTCGACCGGGCGGTGGGGCTCGTCAGCCGCCTCGAGCCGACCGAGCTGGAGCGCGCGCTGCGCCTCCTGGGCGACGTCCCCGACGACACGATCCTGCGCCTCGTGAAGCTCCTCGACGGCCTGCCCGACGACGACGTCCTCGGCCTCGTCGAGGCGCTGAGCCGGCTCTCCCCGTCGTCGGCTCGCCGCGCGACGACGCTGATGTCCGGGGTCGTGCGCACGCTTGTCCGCTGATTGCGGTTGGCCGGTACGCCCGGGCCATCGCTCGAGCCCCTGACATTCACCACCCCGCGTGGTCGTAGGCCCTGATCCGGGCCGAATTCCCGACACGCACCAACTCGGCTGGTATGCCCACGCACGACTGGCAGGACTGCGCAGCGCGAGCTTGGTCCAACACCACGTCGGTTGGTGACTGACCGAACCTCTGGTCGCCTCCGGGTCGAGGCGAAGGGCTTTGGGCGATTGCAGGCCTCCGTGTGATAATTCGGCGGTGACGTCGGACCTTCCCGGTTCGAACGGGCGACGACCCCGGGGCCAGCCGGCCGGCCGACGAGTCACGCGTCCTCCCGGAGAGCCCAACACACCATGACCGAAACCTCGACCTGGGCAACGAAGAAGGGCCTCGCCCAGATGCTCAAGGGCGGCGTCATCATGGACGTCGTCACCCCCGAGCAGGCCCGCATCGCCGAAGACGCGGGCGCCGTCGCCGTCATGGCGCTCGAGCGCGTCCCGTCCGACATCCGCGCCGCCGGGGGCGTCGCGCGCATGTCCGATCCCGCGATGATCGTCGGGATCATGGAGGCCGTGACCATCCCCGTCATGGCCAAGGCGCGCATCGGCCACTTCGTTGAAGCGCAGGTCCTCGAGGCACTCGGCGTGGACTACGTCGACGAGTCCGAGGTCCTCACCCCCGCCGACGAGCGCAACCACATCGACAAGCACGCGTTCAAGGTCCCGTTCGTCTGCGGCTGCCGCAACCTCGGCGAGGCCCTGCGCCGGATCAACGAGGGTGCGGCGATGATGCGCACGAAGGGCGAGGCCGGGACCGGCAACGTCGTGGCGGCCGTCGAGCAGCTGCGCAGCGTGCTGGCCGACATCCGCCGGCTCCAGGGCATGCGCGAGGACGAGCTGTTCGTCGCGGCGAAGGAGCTCCAGGCGCCGTACGAGCTCGTGAAGTCGGTCGCCGAAGCCGGGAAGCTGCCCGTCGTCAACTTCGTCGCCGGTGGCATCTCCACTCCGTCCGATGCCGCGCTCGTGATGCAGCTGGGTGCCGAGGGCGTGTTCGTCGGCTCCGGCATCTTCAAGAGCGAGGACCCGGCGCGGATGGCGAACGCGATCGTCCAGGCGACCACCCATTTCCAGGACGCGACGATCATCGCGGAGGTCTCCAAGGGACTCGGCGCCCCGATGCGGGGGATCGCGATGGAAGCCATCCCGGAACAGGAGCGCCTCGCGGTCCGCGGTTGGTAGGGGGACGAACCGGCAGCGGGCCGGCGCGATGAAGATCGGAGTCCTCGCCCTCCAGGGCGCCTTCGCAGAACATGTCGCCGCCCTTCGCGCCATCGGCGTGGAGGCGGTCGAGGTGCGCCTGCCGGAGCATCTCGACGACGTCGACGGGCTGATCATCCCGGGTGGCGAGTCCACGACGATGCGCAACCTCATCCGCCGCTGGGGCATGGCGCAGCCGATCCTCGATCTCGCGGAGGGCGGTGCGCCGATCTTCGGCACGTGCGCCGGCATGATCGTGCTGTCGAAGCAGATCGAGGGCGGCGAGGAGCCCGTGCTCCCCCTGCTCGACGTGACGGTGGAGCGCAACGCCTTCGGCCGCCAGCTCGATTCGTTCGAGACGGAGCTCAGCGTCCCGCTTCTCGGCGACACGCCGGTCCACGCGGTGTTCATCCGCGCCCCGGTGATCGAGGCCGTCGGGCCCGACGTGGACGTCATCGCGCGCCTCGACGACGGGCGGATCGTCGCCGTGCGCGAGCGGAACGTCATCGCGACCTCATTCCACCCGGAGCTCGCCGGGGAGACGCGCTTCCACCGCCTCGTCGCGATGCTCGCGGCCGAGCACGCGGACCCGGGCGAGGGGACCGGCCGTCGGCCCCATCCCACTCGCCGCACGCAGCAGGGACGGTAGGCGGCCGTGGCCAGGAGCACCTCGAAGGTCCGGGCCGCCCGGCTGACGGATCTCGCCGCGCTCGGCGAGCTCTCACGGCTCGCGCAGGCCGACGGCGAGGGGACGCGGTCGCTCGGGCTCCCCGTCTCGGGCCCGCCGATCGGCGTGTTCAGCCTGTTCCGGCTCCCGCTCGGTGCCTTCCAGCCTCACGACGTGCTCTACGTGTTCGAGCGCGACGGGAGCATCGCCGGCCTCCTGCGCGTCGAGCGCGAGGGCGGCCGCGACGAGTGGACGGTCGTGGAGCTGGACGCGGTCGGCGGGCTCGACGCGGGCGACGTCCGGTTCCGGCTCGTCCAGCACCTGCTCCGCGACGGGGCGAAGCGCGGCATCTCGCGGTTCCACGTCGCGTGTGCGGATGCGGACGACAACGTGGAGCTGTTCATGCAGGCGGGCTTCATGCGCTACGGCGACGAGTGCGTCCTCTACCGCGATCCCTCCGAGCCGCTGCCGGCGCCGACGCCGGACGCCGAGGCTGCGGGGGCTGGGATCCGGCCCGCGGTCGCGCTGGATGCGCTCGCGCTGTCGCGTCTGTACGCGAGCGTCACGCCCAGGCCCGTCCAACGACTCGAGTCGATCCGAATCCTCGACTGGGAGCGCCAGGGGCGTGACTGGCGTGTGCCGCGGAGCTCGCTCGCGCCGATCCTCCGGTTCGCGGACGTGGAGGCGTTCGTCCAGGAGGCGCCCGGCGGCGGGGCCGACGGCACCCAGCTCGACGCGTTCGTCCAGCTCGGCGTCGCGAAGGAGGACCAGCCGCACTATCTCAAGCTGCTCGCCCGGCCGGACGCCGACGTCGTGCCGCTCCTGCGGTACGCCCTGGGCGTCATCGGCGCGCGCGTCGACACGGACCGGCGCCACCGGCACGGCGTGCTCGCGCCCGTTCGCACGTACGAGGCGCCGATCGACCGGCGCCTGGAAGAGGAGGGCTTCGCCGCGGTCGCCACCGTCACGCTCCTGATGAAGGAAACCCTCGTCCGCGTTGCCGAGCCGCGCCTCGTGCCGGCTGGGGTCCGCTAGCGGATGGAAGGAGGACAGCACAGCGTGGGATCCCAGGACCGGCAGCGCGAGACGATGGACGACCTGGACGTGCTCCTCGCGGCCCTGCCGCCGGAGATCGTCGATGCGATCCATGCCCTGCCCGACCGCGAGTCGCTGATCGAGGTCGTCCTGGACCTGGGCCGGCGTCCCGAGGCGCGCTATCCCGCGTCCGAGGTGACGCTGCTCGAGCGCGAGATCGTCGAGGCGGATCTCCAGTACGTCGTGGACCACATCGGGTCCTTCGGGGACGACAACCGGGCGGGGATCGAGCGGACGCTCCACCGGATCAGCGCAATCCGGAACCGGAACGGGAAGGTTGTCGGCCTGACGTGCCGGATCGGGCGCGCGGTCTACGGGACGATCGAGATCATCGCGGACTTCGTGGAGACCGGGAAGTCGATCCTGATCATGGGCCGCCCCGGCATCGGCAAGACGACGATGCTCCGCGAGGCCGCCCGCGTGCTGGCCGAGGAGCAGCGCAAGCGCGTCGTGGTCGTGGACACCTCGAACGAGATCGCGGGTGACGGCGACATCCCCCATCCGGCGATCGGCAAGGCGCGCCGGATGCAGGTCCGCACGCCCAGCCTCCAGCACGAGGTGATGATCGAGGCGGTCGAGAACCACATGCCCCAGGTCATCGTCATCGACGAGATCGGGACGGAGCTCGAGGCGCAGGCCGCCCGCACCATCGCCGAGCGCGGCGTCCAGCTCATCGGCACGGCGCACGGCAACAACCTCGACAACCTGATGCTCAACCCGACGCTGTCGGACCTCATCGGCGGGATTCAGAGCGTGACCCTCGGCGACGAGGAAGCGCGCCGCCGCCGGTCCCAGAAGAGCGTCCTCGAGCGCAAGCAGCCGCCGACGTTCGACGTGATCGTCGAGATCCAGGACCGCGAGAAGGTGCTCGTCCACGACGACGTGGCGCAGACCGTGGACGCGATGCTCCTGGGCGAGCCCGTCGCGCCGGAGCTCCGGTGGCGCGACGAGGAGGGCGTGCACCGCTCCCAGTCACGGCCCAGGCCCTCCGCGCGGGAGGTGGCCGCCGGCGACCGGTTCAGCGGCCTGACGGGCGCCGGCGCGGGCGCCTGGGGCCGGGAGCCCGGCTGGCGCGGCGCCTCGACGTACCGGACGGGCGGGTACGCCGGTGAGGACCGGCTGCCGCAGGCCCGGCCCGGCTATCGG
Organism: uncultured Chloroflexia bacterium; assembly: GCA_963715245.1. Lineage (GTDB taxonomy): Bacteria > Chloroflexota > Limnocylindria > Limnocylindrales > CSP1-4 > CAIXZV01. The sequence continues at coordinate 114,959 of CAVQRM010000002.1, read as the reverse complement.
CCTGGCCAGAGCGGCGGCTGGCGTGGCGGCACCCGTGGCGGCTCCGAGCGCGGTGGCGCCCGGACCCAGGAGGGGGACCGACAGGGCCCGCTGAGCACGCGGGGGGTGATGCCCGGCGAGCGGTTCGCCGCCGCGCCCGTCGCGCCGTTCGTCGCCGGCGAGATCGCCGATCGAGGGCCCCTCGAGCGGGCGGAGAACGTCACGGCGGCGGCGCTCGACGTCCGGGCGCGCGACGCCCGCGAACTCGAGCGCCAGAAGGCGTGGCGCGAGGAGGCTGCCCGCGCGCTCAACGCCCTCCGTGAGGACGAGGGCACCCGCCCCGTGAACGCCGCGGAGCTCGAGGCCGCCGAAGAGGAGCGGATCGCCCGGATGGTGCCGGGGTCGGATTCCTTCGACGGCGGCTCGGCTGCGCGGCGACGGCGACGGACGTGAGGACGACGAGGACGAGACGGCTTCGGCGCGGCCGCGCGGACGGTCACGGACGGCTCCCTGCCGACGCTGCGCGTGTTCCCGCACGGCGTCTCGCGCAAGCGCCTCGAGCAGGCGATCAAGGATCTCCAGCTGCCGGTGATCATCGCCCGAGAGCCCGACGAGGCGGACGTCGCGATGACGCTCCGCTCCGAGTACCGCCAGAAGCCCCCCGCCCTGCGCGAGGTGGAGGACCGCGGCCTGCCGATCTACGTGCTCAAGGCGAACACGATCGCGCAGATGCAGGCGTCGCTGACGTCGATCTTCTCGCTCGAGGTGGACCCGCGCGAGGTCGCGCTGTCCGAGACGGAGCAGGCGATCCGCATGGTGATCAAGGAGCAGGAGCCGGTCGAGCTCTCGCCCCAGAACGCGTACATCCGCCGGCTCCAGCACCAGATGGCGGAGCGGGCGAACCTCGTCTCGCGGTCGCGTGGCCGCGAGCCGTACCGCCGCGTCCGCCTCTACCCCGAGGAGGCCCGGACCGCCTGGCGGTGATGCGTCCCCGACGGGGCACATGCCTCCGGCGACGAAGGCTCCACGGCGGCCCGCGCGTCTTGCGTGCGGATCACGTTTTCGAGCGCGAACCGCCACGCACGTGATGGCTGCGCACATTCGCGACGGGTTTCGCCGTCGGCGGGGGTCGATTCTCGGTTTGATCGTGACCGCCACGCACGATCACGACCGTTGAGGGCCAATAACATGACTGCGGCGCACGTGCGGTTCAGTGCCGGCACTTCGCCGGGAGCGGGCACTCCCCCCGGGAACGTCGCGCCGCGCGCGCCGGTATCCGATGATGCGTCCACAGCAGCAAGGGAGTGACTGATGAGCCTGCGCGTGTCCGAGGTGGTCATCGACTGTGCCGATCACGGTGCCGTCGTCGACTTCTGGCAGGCGGCCCTCGACTACGACCGGCAGGAGGTCAACGAGCAGTACGTGGGCCTCGCGCCGCGGGAGAAGGCGCCCGGCCGGCCGCCGATCCTGTTCCAGAAGGTCCCCGAGGCGAAGATCGTGAAGAACCGGGTCCACCTCGACTTCCGCACCGAGTCCCGGGTCGACGAGATCGCCCGGCTGGAAGCGCTGGGGGCGAGCGTGCTCCGCGAGGGCTCGCTGGGGTCCATCCACTGGACGGTCATGGCGGACCCGGAGGGCAACGAGTTCTGCGTCTCGGACGGCAGCTGACCGATGCGCCGGCCGCTGGGGCGTCTCGAGGACGTCGCCTCCGGTCGGGCGGGCCTGCTGCTCATCGGCGCGTGGGGGTTCGCCGAGGCGATCGCGTTCCCGATCATCCCGGACGTCGGGCTCGGCCTGCTCGTGCTCGTCGTCCCGCGGCGGGCGGCGCCGCTGTTCGGCGCGCTCCTCGTCGGGGCGCTCGCGGGGAGCGCCGTGCTGTACGGCATGTCCCTCGCCGCCCCGGGAGCAGTCGAGGCGATGCTGCTCTCGCTCCCTGCGATCCCGCCGTCGATGCTTGTCGAGGCCTCCGCCACGGTCGCCGACGGGTCACCCGCGTCGATGGCCGTCGCTGGTCCCGGCACGCCACTGAAGGTCTACACCGTACGCGTGGGCGACGGGTCCCGGCGACGCCGGTTGCCCTGGCGGCCGGCGTCGTCCTCAACCGGATCACGCGGATCGTGCCCGGCATGCTGCTGCTCGCGATCGTCGGCCGCGTGGCGCCGGCGTTCGTGCGGCGCCATGACCGGCTGGTGCTCATCGTCTATGCCGTCGCGTACGTGGTGGGCTACGCGGTCTACTGGGGCATGGTGACGCTGCCGGTTCCGTGACGGCGTCGCGGCTGGCACGCTCACAGCGCGCGGACGGCGGCCTCGAGGCGGGCGGTGAGCTCCCGGGCGCCCTCGCCTGGCGTGGGTCGCAGCGGCTCGCCGATGCGGACCTCCACCCGCGCCCGCCGAGGGCGGTTCGAGCCCTTCGGCAGGACGTCGCGGATCCCGACGATCCGGATCGGGACCAGCTGGCACCGGGCCCGCCGCGCGAGCAGCCCGACGCCCGGGTGGAACGGACCGATCTCGCCGGTGGTCGTCCGGGTCCCCTCCGGGAACACGAGGACGTGCCAGCCGGCGCCGATCAGTCCCTCCGCCGCGGAGATCGACTCCGCCCCGCCCTTGCCGGCCCGGTTGAACGCGAACGATCCGAGCCACGCGGCGAGGAACCAGCGCACCGGGTTCATCCGGAAGTAGTCCGTGGCCGCGGCCGCCGCCAGGCGCCGCCGGTGGCGCGACCCCAGCGCGAGTCGCACCGCCGAGAAGTCGAAGTGGCTCGCGTGGGTGGGGCAGATGATCGCCGGCCCGTCGAGCTCGGCGAGGTGTTCCGCCCCGACCACGACCGGCCCGTGCATGAGCCAGCCGAGCGCCGGCCCGATCAGCCGCGCGGTGAGCTCGCGACCGGCAACCGCGGCCCGCGAGAACTGCCAGCCCCGCGGCGCCTGCCGCGGTCATCAGCCTGCCCCCCAGAGCCGCGCGATCCAGTACCCGAGCGCGAGGGTGATGAGCAGCGAGTCGATCCGGTCGAGGATCCCGCCGAACCCCGGCAGCCAGGCACCGGCGTCCTTGACGCCTGCCTCGCGCTTCGCCGCGCTCTCGAGCAGGTCGCCCCACAGCGATCCCCGCGGCGACGAGCGGGACCAGCGCGAGCACGAACGGCCAGCCGAACGTGGGCACGAGGGCCGGCACGAACCACACGAGCCCGACGGCGGCGCCCAGGACGTTGCCGACCACGCCCTCGCGCGTCTTGTTCGGCGACAGGCGGGGCGCGAGCGGCGTCCGCCCGAACCGTCGCCCGACGACGAAGGCCCCCACGTCGGCGAACGCGCAGCCGACGGCGAGCGCGAGGACGAGCGCGATCCCGGCGTCGCCATGCTCCACGCCGAGCGCGACGCCGTGCGCCAGCATCACGCTGATCAGCACGACGCCGACGGCCGCCATCCCGAGGTCGCGGATCGCCCGCCCGGTGTCCGCGCGGATCACCGGCCAGGTGGCCCCGACGAGCACGAGCCCGCCGACGAGCCAGTCCGCGGCCCCGACCCCGCCGATCGCGATCGCCGCGATGATCACGACGTTCGCGATGGCCATGGCGACCCGGTGGTGGACCGGCAGCTCGAACAGGCGGCACCACTCGACAAGCGCGAGCGCGCCGAGGATCCCGAACAGTACGGCGAGACCCGCGACGCCTGCCCGCGCGGCCGCCAGGAGCACGAGCGCGAGGGCCGCGTACGAGCCGGCCCGCGCCAGCGCCGTCCGCGGCGTCAGCCCGGTCGTCTTGTGGCGGTTCAGGAGCGCGTAGATGCTCGCACCCGTGAGACCCAGCGCGGCGCCCGCGATGAGCACGAGCGACGCGGCATCGAGCGGCGACACGCGGTGCCTACGGGAGCCGTCGGATCGCGACGACGATCCGCTCGAGGAGCGTCAGGGCGGTCCCGAGCAGCAGCAGGGGACCGAACGCGGCCCATGCGCGGGTGTCCTCCGGCCCCAGGATGAACGCCACCACGCAGCAGGCCGTGAGGAGCGCCATCCGCCCGGGCTTCGAGAGGATGCCGCGGTAGATCCGCTCGCCCCCCGCGGCCTTCGCGGTGATCCCGACATACGACGCCATCACACCCGTGACGACGCCGAGCAGGACGACCTGTGGCGACGCACCCGGCAGGAACGCGACCGGCGCCAGGAAGGCGATGTCGGCGAGCCGGTCCCCGACCTCGTTGTACAGCTCACCGCGAGCGTGGATCTTCCCGGTCCGGCGGGCCATGTTGCCGTCGATGAGGTTGAGCACGATCCGGACGACGACGAGCAGTGGCACGACCAGCAGGAGCACCGGGATGCCGGGCGAGGCGAGGAGACAGGCAGCGGCGAGGAGGGCAACCGGGACGGCGGCGAGCGTCACCTGGTCCGGCGTCACCCCCGCCGCAGCGAGCCGGTCCACGAGCGGGACCAGCCGCGCGTTGACGGCACCCTTCGTCGCGTACAGGTCCATCGCACGCCCCTCGTGGAGCCGGGTCCCCGGCTGGGCGCGATGCTGCGCCGCGTGGGGGGCGTCGTCAACGGCCGTTGGTCGCCGGATCCTTGAAGCGCGGCGCGTCGAGGACAAGGGCTCCCGCCGCGATGGCCGCGATGACGAGCCCTGAGAGCATCGGGCCGGTGAGCGACTGGCCAGGGGCAAGACCGTAGAGCGTCGGCATCACCACGAAGGCCGCAGCCCAGGCCGGGAGCACCCACATCGCGAACCATGCCCACCGGAGGCCGGCGCGGTACGGGATCCAGGCGACGATGGAGAGGAGGACGCCGACGGCGAGGAGGACGACGCCGCCGGCGCGGGCCTTGAAGTCGAGGACGCGCATCGCCCCGGGACTCGCTGCCTCGATCTGAGCGAGCGTCACGCTGCCCATGGCACGCGAGCCCTCGGGCTCGAAGGCAGCTCCCCCGGCGATGTCGCCGATTGCGAGCAGGACGATGATCAGGCTGAGTCCGGTGAGCAGCCACCACAGTCGCGCGCGTACTGCGCTCACATCATCCTCCCGACTCGGTATCTCGCGCGGATCGTCGGGGCCCAGCCGCCCGGCCTGGCGTGCGGGTCCAGAGGCCCGCGGAGGACGGGCGGACAGTTGCCACCACCGTTTCCATCACGCCCCGCTGGATCACGTCCAGCTGCACCTCGTGCCCGAGCCGCTCGCCGTGCCGTTGGAGCGTGCGCTCGGCCTCGATCCGCGGGCGGTCGAACCGGCGATCGACGATTCGCTGGAGTCGCCTCCGGAGTGGCTGGAACAGCGCGAACGCGAGCAGCGTCGCGGCGGCTGTCGCCAACGCCTGGCCCTGCGCGAGGCCGCTGAGCATCCCACCGAAGGCGAGCACTCCCGCGGCGAACACCCCGACGATCGCCGCCGTCGCGAGCGCCCAGCCGATGGAGCGGCTCACGAGCCGGTCGATCTCGTACAGCCGGTACCGGAGGACGGCGATGACGACGGCGATCGGGATCGCGGGGAAGGTCAGTCCGAGAATGATGGCCGGCAGGAGGACGAGGTCCGTCTGCCAGACCTGCGCCACGAACATCCAGACCACGATCCCGAGCACCACCACGGCCACCGCCGACCCCAGCCAGCGGTATTGCAGGCGCTCCAGCCCGGTGGAGCGCCGTGACCGCGCGACCATGCCCGCCAGGGCCACGACCTGGCACACGAGGAGCATCGGGAACAGGAGCGCCACACCGGGGGTCTCCTCGTTCACCTGGGCCAGGAGGGGCAGTCCAAACGGGTTGGGCACGGAAACACTGACGGGCTGTCCAGGGAAGTCGACGGGGGTCGACGGTGCCAGGACGATCAACCCTCCGCACAGCGCGATGGTGGCGATCAGCACGAGCGAGACGACCCGCCACCGGCCGTCGGGGAGCGTCCCCGAGGGGAAGGTGAGCAGGATCCCCAGGAACGCCGTGAAGAAGAGCACCCAGCCCGCCGACTGCCCCCAGGCGGTGAGCTGCCCGATCGTGTCCGCCTCGCCGGCCAGCAGCTCATCCACGGACGCCGTCGTCGCGGACGTCCCGAGCGCGAGCCCCAGGCCGATCAGCAGCAGCAGCCACGCGAGCGGCTGGCCGGGCCGTCGCAGCGCCAGGAACAGGCCCGGCAGCGCGTAGACCGCGGCGATGACGATGCCACCAGGGTTCGAGAACCGGATGGACCACACGATCACCAGCAGCGTGCAGGCGACCGCGAACAGGGAGCTCACGGGTGGGATGGCGCGGCCGCGCGGAGCCGTCACCTGCTGCGCAGCGATCGCTCGACCTCCCGTGCCGCGTGGCTGCCGCTCATGCCATGGACGCCGCCGCCGGGCGGGGTGGAGGACGAGCAGATGAACACCGCCGGGTCCGGCGTCGTGTACGGGTTCCAGCGGACGACCGGGCGGAACAGGAGCTGGCGCCAGTCGCCGATGCCGCCGTTGATGTCGCCGCCGACGTAGTTTGCGTCCCAGGCCTCCATCGCCGGTGCGTCCTTCGTCGCGCGGGCGAGGATGACGTCCCGGAATCCGGGCGCGAAGCGCTCGACCTGGGCTTCGATCGTCTCCGTCATGTCCTCGGTCGAGCCGTTCGGGACGTGGCAGTAGGCCCACGCCACGTGCTTGCCCTCGGGGGCTCGCGACGGGTCGGCGATCGTCGGCTGGACGAGGAGGACGTAGGGCTTCTGCGGGTGGCGGCCGCGGCCCACGGCCTCCTCGGACGCGGCGATCTCGCGGTAGGAGCCGCCGAGGTGGACGGTCCCGGCGCGAAGCGTGGCCGGATCGCGCCACGGGATCGGGCCGTCGAGCGCCCAGTCGATCTTGAACACGCCGGGCCCGTACCGGAACCCCTCGAGCTGGCGCCGGTAGCCCGCGGGCAGCCGGTCGCCGGTCATCGCGAGCACCTGGCGGGGCGTGACGTCGAGCAGATACGCCCGTGCTGGCGGGAGTGCCGCGATGGCGTCCACGCGATGGCCCGTGACGAACTCCACGCCCAGCGACCGGGCCTCCGCCTCGAGGGCCGCCGCGATCGCGCCGCTCCCGCCGCGCGCGACCGGCCAGCCGACCGCGTGCGCGAGCAGCCCGAGCACCAGACCGAACGAGGCGCTCATCGGCTGCCCGAGCCGGAGCATGGAGTGGGCGGCCATGCCCGCGAACAGCGCGCGGGCGGCCGGCTCGCGGAACGCGAGGCGGGCGAGGGACGTGGCCGGCAGCAGCGCCGGCAGCCCGAACCGGGCGAGGAGGATCGGGTGTCGCGGCGGGCGGATGATCGGCGCGAGGATGGCCGGCACCAGGCGCTCCCACTCGCGGACATGCGGGCCGAACAGCCGGCGCCAGGCATCGGCGTCCCGGCCCAGCGCATCGTCCACCGCCGCGAGGTCACGCTCCAGCACGACGCTGCGACCCGGTGCCAGCGCGTGGGCGACCGGCGCATCCGGCTGCACCCACTCGAGCCCGTGCCGCGCGAGGTCGAGCGACCGGAGGAACGGCGACGCGAGGCTCAGCGGGTGGACCGACGCGCACGGGTCGTGGACGAATCCGGGCAGCGTGAGCTCGGCGGAGCGCGTGCCGCCACCGACCTCGTCGGCAGCCTCGTACACGCGCACGGACCGGCCGGCGCGGCCGAGCTCGATCGCCGCGGCGAGCCCGTTCGGGCCCGCCCCGACGACGATGGCGTCGAGGTCGCGCTCGCTCACGCGGCGGGCGTCAGCTTGCCACGCGGCGTCGACGGACCCACCGCGCGGGCGCCGTCACGGTCGACACGGCCATGTGCACGGCGGGCGAATGGCGGACGTTGCCCGCGTACTTCCACTGCCGGCGCTTGTCGACGCAGACCTTCGTGGTCTCGACGATCGGGTTCGCCACCCCCAGCGATCGTCGCGAGGTTCGCGAGCGTCTTCTCCCAGAACCCGTCGTTCGCGCGGTTCGCGCCGAACAGGTAGGAGAGCTCGATGAACGGGTCGCTCGTCCGCTCGAGCGCCTGGGCCTGCGCGACGACCTCGTCGCCGTCGCGGTAGGCGGAGAAGGTGATCCATGCGGCGAGCGCGTGCCCCTCCGGTGTCATGAACGTGAACGACTCGCGGTCAGCGTAGATCACCATGACGCCCGTGGACATCTTGACCGGGGACCCGGGGACCGGCGGCACCTCGAGCAGGGCCACCTCGCCGGGCGAGATCCCGGCCAGCGGGGCGTAGAACTTCGCGCCCTTCGGCCAGAACGTCGGGAAGCGCTCCTTCCAGTGGGCGATGACGCTCTCCGGGCTGTGCTCGTCGCCCGGGACGCGGATCGCGAACGTCTTCTGCCACATCTGGCCGAAGCCCTGGACGGGGCCGGCGACGCGCTTGCCGGTCACGGTGTCGGAGCCGGCGCCGGTCGCGGTGGTGGTGAGGCGGTCGACGGGACGGGCCCACGACTCCTGGTCGCGGGGCGCGCGGGGATCGGGCGTGGTCATGGGAGTCTCCGTTCTCGATGGTCGGCGGCGGTGGCCGCCCTGGCTCAGGCGGACGCGGCGGCCAGCGCGGCGGTCTCGTCGTCGTGGATCGCGATCGCCTCGTCGAGGCGGGTGAGCGCGAGGATCTGGCGGTAGTGCTCGGTCAGGCCGACGGCAAGGAGCTTCTGGCCCGCCCGCTGCGCACGGACGAGGAGCGTCACCAGGAGCCCGATCCCGCCCGAGTTCATGTACTCGAGCTGGCTGAAGTCCAGGACGATGGACCGGGCATCGCCGGCCTCGGCATACGCGGCCATGATCGGCGGCTCGCTTCCCCCGGTGATCTCGCCGCGGATGCGGAGGATCGCGGTCGAGCCGTCACGGACCACGTCGACGGTGGTGTCGCTCATCGGGCAGCCTCCTCGGGGACGGGCGTCGCCGACGTCGTGTCGGCGATCGTGAGGTAGTCGGACAGACGCGTGATCCGGAAGATCTCGCGGTAGTGGTCGGAGAGCCCGAGGGCGATGACCTCCCGGTGGTCGCGGCGGGCCTCGGCGAGCAGCCGGACGATCAGCGCGATCCCGGTGGAGTTGATGTAGTCCACGTTGGCGAAGTCGAGCACGACGCGCGTGGCACCGGCGGCGGTCGCCTCGGCGTAGGCCGCGGCCAGCGCCTCGTCGGCGGCGATGTCCACGTCGCCCCGCATCGCCAGGCGGGCCTCGCCGGGGATCGCGGTCACGACCTCCACGGCCAGCCTCGTGTCGTTCATGGCGGCCTCCTTGGTCAGCGCCCGGACCGGGCGAGGGTGAGCGTCACGGTCTGGAGCCCGTCGGCGGCGTGGACGTCCATGCCGTCGACCATGTGGCGGATGAGGAACAGGCCCCAGCCACGCGGCTTCTGCTTGCCCTCGAGCTTCGCGTCCAGATCCGGCATCTCGGCGTCCGGGACGGGCCCGGACAGGGCGCGGTCGGTGACGCGGACGCGGATCGTCTCGTCGTCGACGTCCACGCGGACCTCGACCGGGACGGACGGATCGCCCTGCGACCCGTACTCGATGGCGTTCATCACGGTCTCCGCGACCGCGGTCTTGAGGCGCTCAAGGCGGGCGGGCTCGAGGCCCAGCGGCGCGACGGCATCGGCGACGCGCTGCATGGCGGCCCGCTCATTGCCGATCGCACCCTCGACGGAGAAGGCGATGAGCGGCTCTGCGGCCGCCTCGTCGGGGTCGACTTCGCCCGGAGCGGGGACCTCGTCGCGCGTGAGGGGCACCTCTTGGCGCGCCTCTGACCAGGCGCTCTCGCCGGCGCCGGCGGACCGGCGCAGCGTGACGAGCGTGATGTCGTCCTCCTGCTCGACGCCCGGGCCGGTGAACGCATGGAGCTCGTCGAGCATCCGGTCGAGCAGCGCGCTGCCGGCGTCGTCGGTCGCCATCGCCTCGCGCAGGCGCGGGAAGCCGTACATCTCGCGACCCGGGCCGTGCTGCTCGACGAGGCCGTCGGAGTAGAGGAGCATCCCCTCGCCGGCGTTCACGACGCTGTCGGTCTCCTCGTAGACGATCCCGGGCATCAGGCCCAGCGGCAGGCCGGTCGCGCGGAGCTCGATGACGCCGTCCGCCGTGCGGACGTACGGCAGGTTGTGACCGGCGTTCGCGAACGTGAAGCGGCCGGTCGCAGGCTCCAGGACGCCGTAGAGGCAGGTGACGAACATGCGCGCCGGCATCTCGGGCACCAGCAGCTCGTTCGCGCGGGCGAGGACCTTGCCCGGGTCGACGAGCCGCGGCGCCTCCGCCCGGAGGATCGAGTGCGTGCGGGCCATGACGAGGGCCGCCGGGACGCCCTTGTCGGTGACGTCGCCGACGACGACACCGATGCGACCCTCGCCAAGGTCGATGAAGTCGTAGAAGTCGCCGCCGACGACCCGCGCCGGGCCGTAGTACGCGGCGATCTGCCACTCGGGCAGGTTCGGCAGCTCGCGCGGGAGGAACTGCTGCTGGATGAGCTGCGCGACCTTGAGCTCCTGCTCGTAGCGCTCGCGCTCGGCGGCCTCGGCGGCCTGCTCGCGGACCAGCTGGGCCACGCGGATCGCGGGCGCGGCCTGCGCAGCGAGCGTCGCGAGGAGGCGCTTGTCGTCCGTGGAGTAGTCCTGCTCCGAAAGACGGGGCCCGAGGTTCAACGTCCCGATGAGCTCCCCCTGGGTCACCAGCGGCACCACGAGCGCCACGCCGGCCCCACGCAGGCGCTCGAGCGCGGCCGACGAGAGCTCGAGGCGCGTGACGTCCACCGGCCCGGGGGCGGACTGGAGGTACGCGAACAGCGGGTCCGTCTCAGGGATGTCGATGGCGACGCCCGGCTGCTCCGCCGGGACGACGGGGAGCGCATCGGCCACCGGGGTCGGGCCCGTCACGGACCGGCCGAGTAGGCGTCGGAAGGGGCGAGTCACGGCTGTCATCGGCGCCATCCTCTCCGGTGGTCGTTCGGACATCGTTACGAAACCTGCGAGGACGCGTCGTTGCGGACGTTACGGACCCGCACGGCGGTGCTCGCCACCCGCACGGTGACGGTGGACGGCATGACGAGGACCCGGCGCGCCGGCCGGGTCCTCGTTGCGCAGGGCTCGGAGCGCAGGCCGGCCACGCGGGATCGGGTTATTGCTCGAGGGCCGCCAGGTAGATCTCGGCGACCACCGGGAGCCAATCGAAGGCGTGGTCGATGCCCTTCGCGTCTGCGCCGTGCCTGTCCATCGCGGGCGTGCCCTCCGCGATCGTCTTCTTGCCGATGAAGATCGTGAACTGGCTGGGCATCCCTGCCTCGAGCCCCTGCTCCACCGCCCAGTCCATCTGGTCCTCGGTGAGCGGCGGCAGCTGCAGGATCTCCGCTCCGGCGAGCTCGAACAGGCCAGCGAGTTCGGCGACCGTGAGCCAGACCTTGGCATTGCTGCCCGCCTTGATGTCGCCGGTGTCCGAGCGACTCACGACGAAGCACTCGTGTCCCAGCGCCGTCCCGGCGAGCATCGTGGCGGCGAGGGTTCCGGCAAGGATCGAGCGGGTCAGGACGCGGTGCATGGTCGACTCCTTGTGTGGTGGCTGCACGGGTGAGCAGCCTTGCACCAGTGCAGCAACCGGCCGTTCGGGGATCGTTACGGGGCGTCACCGGCAGCCGTCCGGTCCACGGACCTTGCAGCCGTCCCTTCAGCTGGACGAGCAGCGCCCCAACAGCGAGCAGCGATGCGACGGCTGCCGAGTAGAGGAGGAGCGTCAACACGGCATCCACCGGCCGGGACGAGGGGACGTCGTGGAGGATCGCGGCGACGGGCACCAGGAACGCGGTCCCTGCGACGACCCACGGCCACCTCCGTCGCGGGTCGGCGGTCGACGGCGTCATCGCCCCGGCTCGCGCAGCCACAGGGCCAGCACGGACGGACGGACGGCGTTGGCGGTCGTCATGACCAGCTCGACCCCGACGCCGTCGAGGTTCCCGACGTCGCGCAGCCGCTCGGCAAACGCGCCTGCCAGCCGCTCACCGTCGTACCGGGCGCGGTCGAATCGACGGTCAACCGTGCGCTGGACTCGCCGTCGCAGCGGCTGGAACAGGGCCGCCGCAAGGAGCGTCGAGGCGGCCACCGCGAGCGTGCTCTCATCGGTCAGGGGGGCGAGCAACGCCTGCAGCCCGATGACGACGCCCACGAACACGACCGTCAGGATCGCCGTCACGGCGGCCCAGCCGATCGTCCGGCTCACGATCCGGTCGATCTCGTACAGGCGGTAGCGGAGGATCGCCACGCCGATCGCCGCTGGGATCAGCGCGACCGCCACCACGCTCGCGACGTCGACGAGGCCGGCGGGCCCAACGTCCGTCAGGAACGAGAGCGGGAAGAGCACGCCCGCGAGGGCCACCGAGGCGACGAGCCACTTGAGCTGCTGGCGCTCGACGCCCAGTGCCCGGCGGAAGCGCACGAAGACCGCGACCATCGCGAGGAGGACGGATGCCACCAGTGCGAGCGTGCTCACGGCATTCGACGCAGCGTTCAGCTCGACCGTCAGCGCCGGGATCGCCAGCGGGTTCGCCGGGAGCAGGTCCTCGGGCGATCTTGGCGTGACCAGCGAGAGCAGGGACCCGCCGATGAGCACTGCGAGCACCGGCACGATCGCGAAGCGCCAGCCGCGGGACGGCAACCGCCCATCGGGGAAGAGGATGACCACGGCCGGGTAGGTCATGAAGATCCCCGGCACGACCGCCGCCCCACCCCACGCCGCGGCGAGGCCGCCGATCACATCGGTTGCACCCACTGCCTGCCCGCGATACGCCCCGATCGCGTACCCCGCGAACCCGCTCAGCATGAGCAGTGGCCCCAGGGTCATCAGCAGGCCGATCGGGTTGTCCGGCCGACGAAGCCGGATCAGGAGGCCGACGCTGCCAGTGAGGACGGCCATCGCCGCGAGCGGGATCGCGAAGGCGGTGAAGTCGCTGGAGTCCGGGACTCCTTCGAGCCCGTCGTAGGCGACCGCGAGCCAGATCAGCCCGATCGCGGTCACGAGGAGGAGCAGCCAGGTGGCGCTCGCGACCAGGTGCGCGCGCCGTGTCACCGGACGCCATCCCGTGGGCGGATCGTGGTCATGCCGACCGCCGCAGCCACAGTCCGGCACCTGCCGGACGAACTGCCTCGATTGCCGTGCCCGTGACGGCGTCCCGCAGGCGGGCGAGGTCAACCTCGTCGCGGACCGTCGCGGAGAGTGCCTCGACGACCTGCTGCGCATCGGCACTCGCGCGGTTGAACCGTCGGTCGAGCGGTCGCTGGATCGCGCGGCGAAGCGGCTGGAACAGCGCCGCCACGACGAGCGTGGACACGGCGACCGTGAGCGTGCTGCCGCTGGTTGCGCTCGCGACAACCGCCTGGAGTGCGAGGTTTGTCCCGACGAAGGCCGCCGCGAGGAGCGCCGTCACCAGCGCGTACGCGATCGTGCGGCTCACGATCCGGTCGATCTCGTACAGGTGGTACCGGAGGATCGCGACGCCGATCGCGAGGGGGATCAGGCCCATCGAGAGGCTCGCGGCGATCCATGCCCACTGGCCGTACGGCTGGGGCAGCGCCGTCGCGAGGAGGAACATCGCGAACGCCAGCACGAGCACCGAGCCGAACCACTTGAGCTGCGTGCGCTCGACGGGGGTACCGCGGCGATACCGCACGATCGCCGCCGCGATGCCCGCCGGAAGGCACACGAGCGACCCGATCCCGCCGAGGTCGATCAGCGTCTGCGAAAGCCCGGCCAGGCCGGGCATGCCGAGCGGGTTGGCGAAGCCCGGTGTTCCCTCGAGCTCGCCGGGCTGGATCGCCGATCCCATCAGCGTCAACGCGCTCGAGAGCAGGAGCAGCGCCCCCACGGCAGCCCACCGCCTGGACATGAAGCGCCCGTCCGGGAACAGCAGCGGCACGAGCATCACGAGGTAGAGCGACGGCGCGAACAGGAGGCCGAGGGTCGCCCCCGCTGCGGTCGCGGGGAGCGAGCCGCCATGGACCGACAGGCTGAGGAACGCCCACTGCTGACCGACGAGCGCGAGCCCGATCCCCACGCCGGCCGTCCAGATGACCCAGCCGACCCGGTTGTCCGGTCGCCGGGTGACGAGGAACGCCCCGGTGAGGCCCCAGCTCGTGACGATCAGCGCGTACAACGGGATGGCCCAGGCGTCCTGCTCCGGCATCGGGCTCACGACCACGAGGAGCGCGATCGCGACGGGGTTGCCAACGGCAAGCAGCCAGGCGATGGCGGCGACCGGGCGGCGCAGGCGGGGGATCGACGCGGTCACGGTGCAACCACCACGGCATCCGCGACGGGTCCCGGCGCGTGGCGATCCGCCCGCAGCCAGATGCTCGCGCCCGCGGGTCCAACCGCTTCCACGACGACGCCCACCACCGTGCCCCGGAGTCGCGCCAGGTCAACCTCGTCGCGCGTCCGGTGCGCGAACGATCCCACCACCCGCTCGGCGTCCTGGTGGGCACGGTTGAACCGCCGGTCGATCGGTGCCTGGACGTGCCGCCGGATCGGCTGGAACAGCGCGGCCACGAGGAGCGTTGAGACCGCGATCGCCATGGTGTCCCCACCGCCCGTCACGCCCACCACCGCAGACTGGAGCACGAGGTTGACCCCCATGAACACGGCGGCGAGCAGGGCCGTCACAACCGCGTACGCCAGGGTCCGCGAGATGATCCGGTCGATGTCGTACAGGCGATAGCGGAGGATCGCGATGCCGATGGCCCAGGGCAGCAGCGCGAACGAGAGGAACCACAGGCTCCAGAGCCACGCCGGGCCGAGGAACAGGCCCGGAAACACCACGAGCGGCACCGCGCCCGCGGCGGCCACCCATCGGATCTGGGCGCGGATCACCGGGCCGGATCGCCGATAGCGGCGAACGAGCACCGCGACGGTGACCCCGAGGCCAACGATGTAGGCGAACAGTCCCGCGTTGGCGATGGCGGCGGCCGTCCCGCGGCTCAGGCCGTCAACGCCCAACGGGTTGCGCGTCGGCGCGATCGCCGTCGACTCGAGGAGGCCCGGGGCGACGATCACGACGGTCGTGCACGCGAGAGACAGGACGAACAGGGAGTCGGCGAGCGCCGACAACCGGTCGTGCTCGCGGCCGCTCGGGAACCGCACGAGCAGGAGCCCGCCGGCGAGGACGACCGTGTTCGACAGCTGGGCCGAGACGGCCGCGGCTGCGGCACCGGCATCCGGGATCGGTCCCGGCAGCTGGTCGAGCGCGATCGCGACGGACCGCAGCGCGGTGGCGATCACCGCGACCAGCCCGATGAGCAGGGAGATGCGCCCGACCGGCTCGCGCGGTCGGCGCGCCACGAGGATGGCGCCCACCGTCATGAAGCCGAAGCCCAGCCCCGGCACGAGGACGACCTCCTCCCACTCCGCCGAGTTGCGCGGGTCGGCGAGCGCGACCCAGGAGGCAAGGAGGATCGCGGCCACGGCGAGCAGCCACACGAGGAGGACGAGGCGGGCACGGGACGCGATCATGGCATCGGATCTTCGGGGCGGGGCGTTCCCGGAACGTTACGGGATTCGCCACCAACGTTGTACCGTTACGCGCCATGTCACTCGACATTCGCGTTCTCGGCCCCCTCGAGGTCCTCGTGGACGGAGAGCCGCTCCGCGTCGACACGCGCAAGGCCGTCGCGATCGTCGCGCTGCTTGGCGGTCGAGCGGCGTCCCGTACGCGCGGGACGAGCTCGCGGCGATGCTCTGGCCGGAGTCCGACGACGAGTCCGCACGGAGCGCGCTGCGACGCACCCTGTCCGTGCTCAAGGCGGCGCTCGGCGGCCGATGGCTGCGCGTGGACCGCTCGGCGGTCTCCCTCGCGGGCCACGGTGACGGGGTGTGGCTCGACCTCGCCGCACTCGAGGCCGGTGCCTCGAGCGGCGACACCCATGCCCTGGCGGAGGCGGCCGCCCTGGCGCGCGGCCCGTTCCTCGCCGGGTTCTCGCTCCGGGACAGCCCCGATTTCGACGACTGGCGGGCGACGCGCGCCGTCACGGTGGAGCGACGCACCGTCGAGGTGCTCGAGCGCCTCGTCTCGGCGGCGGAGGAGCGCGGCGACGCTCCCGCGGCGGTGACGAGCCGGCAACCCGCCTGGTGGAGCTCGATCCGCTCGACGAGCCCGCACGGCGACGGCTCATGGCTGCTCTTGCCCGAGGCGGTGACCGGGCGGGCGCCATCCGCCAGTACCGGGCCACCGTCGCGATCCTCGAGCGGGAGCTTGGGGTGGCCCCGCTCGCCGAGACGACCGACCTGTACGAGGCGATCCGCGACGAGCGGTTCGGGCCCGGAGCGTGCGGCTCCGCCTCCAGCCCGACGGAGCCCGGCATGCGAGCATCCGCCGCGGTCGCACCCCGGCATCGATCGCCGAACGGCCGGCCGCCTGCCGATGGTGGGTCGACGCCGTGAGCTCGTGTCGCTCCGTGACGCGCTCCGCGCGTCGGCACGCGGACGGACGTGTCGCCCGGTCACCGGCGAGGCCGGGATCGGCAAGTCCCGGCTCGTGGAGACATTGCTGGCCGACGCGGCCACCGACGGGTCGAGGGTGCTCACGGCACGAGCGTTCCCGGCCGAGGGGTCGATCGCCTACGCACCCATCGTCGGAGCTGCTCCGAACGGGGTTCGCGCGCCCGTCGTGCCGCCGGAGCCTCGCGGATGTCCCGGCCATGCTCGTGGAGGTCGAACGACTCGTGCCCCTGCCCGCGGGGGTGTCGGCCGCTGTCGCGCCAACGGGTCCTGCCAATTCACCGGCGGCGCGGGCGCGCCTGCTCGAGGCGGTCGCCGGGGTCCTCGCGGCGCTCGCCGGCGGTCCCGCCCCGGGGATCGTCGCGGTCGAGGACCTCCACTGGGCGGACGACGCCTCGCGTGAGGCGCTCCTGTACCTCGCCCGGCGGCTCGCGGGTCGGCCGATCCTCCTGCTCCTCACGTGGCGTCCCGAGGACCTCGACGGGCGACACCACGGCGTTCGCGGACGCCGTCGGAAGCGTTGCCGCGATGCGACCTCGATCCGACTGGAGCGGCTGGACGATGTCGTGGTGGGCTCGCTCGTCGACGCAGCGGCCGCAGCGGGTCTTCCGTCCTGGGATACGGCGGCGCTCGCCGCGGAGTCCGAGGGGCTACCCCTGTACGTCGTCGAAGCGCTCATGGCGGGTCCGGGAGCGGACACGCACGCACCACCGCGAGGCGTGCAGTGCGCTCCTTCGTGAGCGACTCGCGAGCGTCACCGAGACTGCCGCCCAGGTCCTCGTCGCCGCCGCGGTCATCGGCCGCTCGTTCGACTTCGCGACCGTCCGCGGCGGCAAGCGGCCGCGCGGAGGACGAGACGGTCACCGCGCTCGAGGAGCTCGTCCGGCGAGGGATCGTCCGCGAGCTGGCACGCGGCGGTGAGCCGGCCTTCGACTTCGGCCACGCCCGTCTGCGGGACGCGGCGTACGAGGACATCGGGCCTGTCGCGACGGCGGCTGCTCCATCGGCGCATCGCGGAGGTGCTGCGTGCCGACGCGGGTCACGACGATCCGGGCCGGCTGGCGCAGATCGCGGGTCACGAGCGGCCGCGGGACGCGACGCGGCAGCAGCCGAGGCATACCGGGAGGCCGGCCTCGGGTCGCGACGGGTGTACGCGAACCGCGAAGCGCTCGAGCATCTCGAGACGTCCCTGGCACTGGGTCACCCGCGACGTGGCTGGGCTGCAGATCGCGATCGGCGAGGTCCGGACGGCACTCGGCGAGCTACGCCGGGGCCGTGGCGGCGCTCGAAGCTGCGGCGGCTGTCGCCTCCGAGCGCGCGCTACCGGCGATCGAGCTGCGGCTGGGCCAGGTCCATGCTCGGCGCGGGGACGTGGCCACTGCCGCGAGTCACCTGGATGCGGCGCTGGCGGGGGCGGACGAGCGCCTACGGCCGGCGGTGCTGGTGGAGCGGGGCGTGGTCGCCCTGCGGGCGGGCGATCTGGACGTGGCAGCATCCCTTGCTGACGGGGCCCTCGATCCCGCCAGTGGATCGACCGACGCGCGGACGACGGGTGCCGCCGCCGACTCCAGGGCCTCGTCGCGCTCCAGCGGGGCGAGCTGGACGCAGCGCGGACCGCGCTCCGACAGGCCGTCGCTGCTGCCAACGCGTCCGCGGATGCTGCTCCGGGCGCGTCGATCGCCGCCCGGAACGGGCTCGCGCTCGTGGAGTCGGCGGCCGGCAACCACGACGCCGCCATCACGCTGCTCCAGGACGCGCTCGTCGAGTGCCGGCGGACCGGCGAGACCCACCTCGAGGCCGCGGTCGAGAACAACCTCGCCGACCAGCTCCACGCCGCCGGCCGGACCGAGGAGGCGATGGTGCACCTCAAGCGCGCGGTCGCCCTGTTCGCGGACGTCGGCGGACGGCCGGGCGAGCCGGAGCCCGAGATCTGGAAGCTCGTGTCCTGGTAGCGGTCAGCGGACCTCACCGGCATAGCTCGCCACAACCTCGCTCAGCCGCCGGCTTCGCACCGGCTCCACCACCAGCTCGATGTCGGTCAGGGTGAAGTCTTCGCCCTTGAACAGCAGGGGCTCACCCAGGTCACGGGCGAGGGCATACGCGAAGCAGTCCCCCATGTTGAGGCGCGCGGGATGTCCGGAGCCGCGCCCAAAAAGCTGGTACGCCTGGCGGGCGATCCGTGCCTGGGGTGGCGTCAACGGCACGACATCGATGCGGAGCAGGCGCAGGTCAGCCTCGAGCGCCCCGGACAGCACCGGGTCGCGGCGTCCGTCGATGACCGCGGACAGCTCCACGAAGCTCGCCGCCGAGAGTCGCCGCACCGGTGCCTCGGCCATGAGCCTTGTCAGCACAGGGGCGTCGGGTTCACGCAGCATGAGCGCGACGAGTACGGACGTGTCGATGATCACTTCGGCAGCCCCTTCTCGTCGTACAGCAGTGCATCGAAGTCCTGGCTGAGGTAGTCCTTTCCAAGGCGATCACCCAGCTCGCCCCAGGCCTCGAGGATCTCGTCCACGTCGAAGGCATGCTTCGGCTCGCTGCGCAGCTGTGTCAGCCTGGCTTCAACCGCGTCCTTGATGGCTGCGGTCAGCGAAACGTGCAGCTCGTCGGCCAGCTCGCGCACCAGCCGCACGGTCTCGTCATTCTTGATGTTCAGACCCATGGTCGAACTCTACCATCGTCACGGTAGACGTCTACCACGCCTTGCGGCAGACGGACCCGGTCAGCCCTCGTCGCGGACGACGGTGAGGCCGCGGGCGTGGGCCAGGCCCAGGACGTAGGACGCGGCACCCATGCCGGGATCGCTCTCGAGCTCGGGCGCCTCGTCGCCGTCGTCGGCGCGACCGGTGCCGCCGAGCAGCCGGAGCGTGCCGCCGTCCGCCGCGAGGCGGTCCAGGATGCGCTCGAGGTCGTCCCCGCCGACGGCCACGAACCGCGATCCGGTGTCGACCGACACGGACCCGTCCGCCTCCGCGTAGAGCGTGAGGTCCGCGGTCGTCCGATCGCTGATGCCCACCGCGTCAGCCCTCCGCCGTGGCGCCGGTGAAGCTGAACGACGAGAGCCGCACCGACGGCACGACGCTCCCGCCCAGGAACCCGCGGATGCACCGCCGCTCGCGGCTCACGGCCTCGACGTTCGCGAGGGCGTCGAGGTAGGACATCGTGAACCGCAGGTTGCGCACCGGTCCCACGACCTTGCCCCCCTCCACGAGGAACGTCCCGTCCCGGGTCATGCCCGTGATGATCACCTTCTTGCCGTGGACCGGGTTCGTGTAGTGGAAGCGGGTGACGAGCAGCCCTCGGTCGAGGCCGCCGACGAGGTCCTCGAACGAGGTGTCCCCGGCCGCCATCACCATGTTCGTCGGGAACGGGCCGTAGGGGTTCGGGGCCGGCAGGCCGTGGCCGGTCGAGCGGCGCCCGGCGCGTGCCGCGGTCTGGGCGTCGTAGGCGAGGTCCCGGCAGACGCCGGCCTCGAGGAGATCGAGCCGCTGCTTTGGGACGCCCTCCGCGTCGAAGCCGACCGGCAGGCCAGCGGGGTCGCGCCCGTCGTCGACGAGCGAGACGAGCGGCGACGCGACGCGCCTGCCAGCCTCGTAGAACGACCGGTTCTCCTGGACGGCGAGCGCCGAGAGGCCGAGGTAGCCGACCATGTCGACCATGTCGACGACCGCGTAGTGGTTGAGGACGACGGGATAGTCGCCGGGCTCGATCTCGACGGGGTTCGAGCTTGCCCGAGCGCGCTCGGCGGCCTCGCGGCCGATGGCGGCGGCGTCGATCGCGGTCGCATCGACGCTGCATTGCTCGGCGTAGCCCGTCCCGTCGTCCGGCCCCATGGTCACAACCAGAAGCTGGGCGGTCGTGCGCCGCTCGGCCGCACGAATGCCCGTTGAGCTCGCCACCGCCACCGCCTCGGCGTCGTGCGAGAAGGAGCCGTAGGCCGTGACACCTGCCTCATCGGTGGCGGCGATGACCGCGCGCGCACTCTCCGCGCGGAGCTCCGGCGTGGCGTGGGCGGTGCCGCTCGACCATGCCTCCGGGAGCGGCTGCGGTGCGTCGGCCACCGGCAGCCCGGCCCAGTCCTCGAGCTCGGCGACGTTCGAGGAGATGGCCGCGGCACGCTCGACGAGCGATCGGACGCCCTCGTCGTCCATACGGCCCGTGTTCGCGACACCGATCCGTTTGCCGCGCACGAAGCGGAGGTTGACGTACACCTCGGCGCTCGCGACGTTCTGGTGGATCTCGGAGTTCGCGAAGCGGGTCAGCGCGGACTCGCCGGCGACGACGAGCGCCTCGGCGTCCGTGGCCCCGGCGGCCTGCGCGGCTGCCACGACACGCTCGGCGAGGCGGAGCGCCTCCTCGGGGTCGCCCCCGATGCCGTGGGTCTCGCTCACGAGACCACCCCGACGCGCACGTTGCGGAACCGGGCCCCGCTCACGCCGTGCCCCACGTGGCCCGACTGGGGCGGCTCGCCCTTGCCGCAGTTGGGCGTGCCCCACATCTGCCACGAGCTTGCGTCGCCCACGGCGTCCATCGACCGCCACAGCTCGTACGTGATGCCCGTGTAGGTGGCGTTCCGGTACAGCCGGCCGATCTTGCCGCCCTTGATCTCGCGGCACACCTCCGTCCCGAACTGGAAGTTGAGGCGGCGGTCGTCGATGGACCACGAGCGGTTGGTCTCGAACAGCAGCCCGTCGTCCGTGTCGGCCACGATGTCGTCGAAGGTCATGCCGGGCTTCGGCAGCAGGTTGACGTTTGTCATCCGGATGAGCGGGATCCGGTTCCAGCCGTCGGCGCGCATCGCGCCACCCGACTGCCGTCCGATCCGTGGCGCCGTCTCGCGCGAGCTCAGGTAGCCGACGAACATCCCTTCCCTGACCAGCGGCACGGACTGCGCCGCGACGCCCTCGTCGTCCCAGCCGAAGCTGCCGAGGCCGCCCGGGACCGTGGCGTCGGCGACGATGTCGACGAGATCCGAGCCGTAGCGGAACGTGTCGAGCATGTCCGGCATGAGGAAGCTCGTCCCGGCGTAGCTGGCCTCGGTCCCGAACGCGCGGTCGAGCTCGGTCGGGTGGCCGCAGCTCTCGTGGACCTGCATGTACAGCTGGCTGGGGTGGAGGACGATCGTCCGGGTTCCCGCGGGGAGCGGCGGAGCCTGCAGCAGCTCGCGTGCCTCGCTCGCCACCCGTACGGCGTTGCCCGCCAGGTCCATCGCGCGGATGTGCTCGTACCCGGCCGACGCCCAGGCGCCCCCGTTGTCCGGGTAGCTCCGGCGCTGGTGCTCGTCACCGTCGATGGCGTTCGCCTCGATGGCCGCGCCGACGTGGGTGATCACCTGCTCCGTGTAGCTGCCGTCGCTCGCGGCGAACGTCTTCTCCTCGCGCTGGGCGCCGAGGATCGATTCGGTCCAGGCGATGCCGTCGGTCCGCCGGAGGGCCTCGTCGGCGGCAAGCAGGTCGCCGATCCTGCGTTCCAGCGGGACGGTGAACGGGTCCTCGACGACCGGCGTCTCGTAGCGGCCATGGGCCGGGGGGCGGTCGTCCAGGCGGACGCGGTCGCGGAGGGCCGTCGCGCTCGCCCTCGCGATCCGGACGGCCTCCGCGGCGACGCGATCCGCCTCGTCGATGCCGAGGTGATGGCTGGCCGCGAACCCCCACGCCCCGTCCACGAGGACGCGGACGCCGAAGCCTTCGCTCTCGCCGCCGGACACGCCCTCGAGGCGGCCCGTCTTGATCGTGATGGACTCCTCGACCCGGCGAACCACGCGGACGTCGGCGTACGACGCGCCCCTGGCGGTTGTGGTGTCGAGGGCCCGGCTGGTCAGATCCCTCATTGCAGGCGAGGGTATCGCGGGTCACCGCTCGGTGGCGCTAGGGTGAAGGCCGTAATGCCCAACGTCAGCCTGCGCCCGTGACCTCGCCCCGTCCTCCACTGCGAGCCCGCTCGGGCTCACGGGCCACTCGGGCCGCCGCCTCGGGCTCGCGACGCCGATTCGGCTGCGCGACCTTCGGCCCCCATCACGGGCGCCGTTAGGCCCTGTGGCGATGTGCCTCCGGTCCCGAGTCTTGCCCCACCGACGACCATCGACGTTGACGATCTGAGGGCGATCAACGACGCCGAAACGGAACCGCCGGCCCCGCAAGGGTGTTCGGGCCGACCAGCCCGACACTCCCACCAGGCCTGGAGGAGGAGACGACGATGGGCGATGCCGGCGGGCTCTCCGTAAGCCCCGTCCCCGGTGCGGGCGCGAGTGTCGCGCCGCCGCCGCAGGACCTGCCCGTGCCATCCGAGCCGAACTGGCTGACGGACGCGCTCCTGACCCGCGGGATCAGCCGCCGCCGCTTCCTCGGGTTCGCGTCCGCGATGACCGCGCTCCTCGCGTTGCCACACACGATGACACCGCAGATCGTCCGGGCGCTCGAGACACAGCGCAAGCCCGTCGTCGTGTGGTTGGAGTTCCAGGACTGCGCCGGCAACTCCGAGTCGATGCTCCGCAGCAGCCATCCGACGGTCGCGGACGTCGTCCTCGACGTCCTGTCGTGGGAGTACCACGAGACGATCATGGCCGCCGCCGGCAAGCAGGCCGAGGAGAACCTCGAGCGAATCCGCACCGGCTCGGACCCCTACGTCCTCATCGTGGAGGGATCGATCCCGACCAAGGACAACGGTGTCTACTGCACGATCGGCGGCAGGAGTGCCGTCCAGATCCTCGAGGAGATGGCCACCAACGCCGCCCTCGTCGTCGCGGTAGGCGCCTGCGCATGGGACGGCGGCTTCCCGCGATTGGGTCCGACGGGCGCCGTCGGGACCGGCGACATCGTCGGCAGCGACAAGCTCATCAACCTCGGAGGCTGTCCGCACAACCCGGCGAACACCGCTGCGACCCTGGTCCACTACCTGACGTTCGGCTCGGCGCCGGCGCTCGACCAGTACAACCGGCCGTTGTTCGCCTACGGCCATCTCATCCACGACCAGTGCGAGCGCCGCGCCCACTTCGATGCCGGCCGGTACGTCGAGGCGTGGGGCGACGATGGCCACCGCAACGGGTGGTGCCTGTACAGGATGGGCTGCAAGGGCCCGCAGGCCACCTTCAACTGCCCCATCGTCCGGTGGAACGACGGCACGAACTGGCCGATCGGTGCAGGCCACGGCTGCGTGGCCTGCGCGTCCCCGAGGTTCTGGGAGCGGATGAGTCCGTTCTACGAGCGGCTGCCCGATGTGAAGATGCTCGGCGTGGACACGACGGCCCAGACGATCGGCCTCGTGGCGATCGGCGCGGTCGCCGTCGGCACCGCCATCCACGGCGCGGGCGTCGTGGCCCGGAGGACGAACGAGCGTCGCATGGCCACGGTGAGCCCGGACGGGACGGTGGTCCCGGACACTGAACCAGCGGTCCCGGAGGCGCCACCGGCTGCGCCGGCCCCACCGCCGCCGGCAGCGTCCGCCGACGACGACACCCCCGGCACGAAGGCGTAGGAGCGGACGATGACAGACCAAATCGTCATCGATCCCGTCACGAGGATCGAAGGCCATCTCCGCATCGAGGCGAAGGTTGACGGAGGCGCAGTCACGACGGCGTACAGCTCCGGAACGATGTTCCGGGGCATGGAGCTGATCCTCAAGGGCCGCGATCCGCGCGAGGCGTGGATCTGGGCCCAGCGGATCTGTGGGGTGTGCACGACCGTGCACGCGCACGCGTCGGTGTACGCGGTGGAGGACGCGCTGGGCGTGGAGATCCCGCCCAACGCCCGCCTCATCCGCAACCTCATCGCGGGGGCGCAGCACATCCAGGACCACGTCATCCACTTCTATCACCTGCATGCGCTCGACTGGGTGGACGTGGTCAGCGCCCTGGACGCGGATCCGGGCGCCACTGCCGCGCTCGCGCAGTCCATCTCGCCGTGGGGCAAGAGCTCTCGGGTGTACTTCGAGGGCATCAAGGCACGGGTCGCGAAGCTCGCCGCCAGCGGCCAGCTCAGCCTGTTCGCCAACGGCTACTGGGGCCATCCCGCATACCGCCTGCCACCCGCAGCCAACCTGATGGCGGTCGCGCACTACCTGGAGGCGCTCGAGTGGCAGCGGGATGTCATCCGGGTCCACGCCGTCCTGGGTGGCAAGAACCCGCACCCGCAGACGTACCTCGTCGGGGGCATGGCGGCCGCCGTTGACCCCAATTCGCCCAACGTCATCAACGAAGAGCGGATCGGCTTCATGGCGGAGCGCATCAGGACGATGCGCGAGTTCGTGGAGCAGGTCTACGTCCCGGACGTCAAGGCCGTCGCGAGCTTCTACCCGGAGTGGTGGCAGCTGGGCGCCGGGCACAGGAACTACCTCTCGTACGGCGGCCTCCAGGGCGGCAACCGGACGGATGAAGGGGCGTTCGGCTTCAACCGCGGCGTCATCGTCGGGGGCGACATCGGCACGCTCCTCCCGCTCGACCAGATGAAGATCACCGAGGCGATCGCCCGCTCCTACTACGACTACGAGGGCGGTGACGACGCTGCCCTGCACCCGTGGATGGGCGAGACCGCGCCCAACTACACCGGCCCCCAGCCGCCGTACGACGCGCTCGATCTCGAGGGCAAGTACTCCTGGCTCAAGTCGCCCCGCTACGACGGCATGCCGATGGAGGTCGGGCCGCTGGCCCGCATGCTCGTCGGGTATGCAGCAGGCAACCAGCGGATCCAGGAGCTGGTCAACGGCGCGCTCGCCGAGCTCAAGCTGCAGCCGGCGGCGCTGTTCTCCACCCTCGGACGGGTGGCAGCCCGTGCGCTCGAGACCGTCTATCTGCTGGACATGATGGACGGCTGGCTCGACGAGCTGGCGCAGAACATGGCCACGGGAGATCTTCGGATCCACGACGGCGCCAAGTGGGACCCGTCCACCTGGCCCGCCGAAGCCCAGGGCTGGGGGTTCCACGAGGCTCCGCGTGGCGCCCTGGGACACTGGGTCAGGATCAAGGACGGAAAGATCGAGAACTACCAGGCGGTCGTCCCGTCAACCTGGAACGCGGGCCCGCGCGACGCACAGGGCGTCACCGGCCCCTACGAGGCGAGCCTGGAGGGCACGCCTGTTGCGGATCCGGAGAAGCCGCTCGAGCTCCTCCGGACGATCCACTCCTTCGATCCGTGCCTCGCGTGTGCGGTCCACGTCGTGGACGCCACGGGCAGGGAGCGGGTGCGCGTGGAGGTGCGCTGATGGACGTCTCCGCCGATCCCCGGCCGGTCACATCCGAAGGCCCGCCGGCCACAACGCGCCCCGCAGGCCACGACACCGGGTACATCGGTTCGCAGCCGATCTACGTCTGGGAGGTCCCGGTCCGGGTCACCCACTGGCTGATCGTCATCTCGATCGTCGCGCTCGGGATCACCGGCCTGTACATCCACTCCCCGTTCCTCGTCCCCTCGAGGCCGGTCGAGGCCGCCACGCAGATGGCCGACGTCCGGTTCTGGCACGAGATCTTCGCGATCGTGTTCTCGCTCTCGATCGCCGTCCGGTTCTACTGGGGCTTCGTGGGCAACTCGTTCTCCAGCTGGGGCCAGATCATTCCTCACCGTCGCGAGCAGTTCTACTGGATGCGCGAGATGGGCAAGTACTACACGTTCCGGCGCCGGCACCCGGTCCCGTACACGGGTCATAACCACCTCGCCGGACTGGCCTACACCATCGTCTCGGTCGGCCTGTTCGCGCAGGTGCTGACCGGGCTCCTGCTCATGGGCTGGATCATGCAGGGGGGCGGCATCATCTCCATCCTGTTCGGATGGGGCGGGTCCGTTCCCGGCGGGATCCAGACGGTCCGTGTGCTGCACTACCTCCTCACCTTCCTGTTCGCGGCCTTCGCGATCCACCACGTCTACAGCGCGATCCTCGTCGACATCGAGGAGCGCAACGGCGTCGTGTCGTCGATCTTCTCGGGCTACAAGAACATCAGGACGGACCAGACGGTCGAGGCGCTTGGGCTGGTCGGGCACGCACCGGAGGAGCGGGCTCGATCGCGGGGCAACGGCACCCCGGAGGACTCGCCGGATGCATGAGGCGGGCCTGCTGGCCGCCGCCGTCACGGAGGCCCTCGCAAGCGGGCGCGCCGCGGCCACAGCCGTTGGCCTGGAGATCACCATCCACGATCCCATCCACGTGGGGCCCGACTCGGCCGCGCTCCACGCAGAGCTGGCGCTGCGGGCGCGTGGGCTCGGTCACCTTCCGATCGCCGTCCTCGCCGATCCTGTCGAGTGCGCGCTGTGCGGCGTCTCGAACGACGTCGTGGCGGGCCACCCGTTCTGTGCGGCGTGCGGCATGCCGCTGCCCGATCGGGGTGGCCATGCCGTGGCGGCGCGGATCTGGTGGCGTGACGAGGCGATCCCCGAACCCCTGGCTCGTGCCTTCGCACGGGATTCCGAGCCCGTTCCCGCATGAGCCGGTACGCGGTCCTCGGGCTGGGCAACCGGCTCGAGACTGATGAGGCACTCGGCGCGCTCGTCGTGGAGCGGCTCGTGGCGGAGCCGGCCTTGCTCGCGTCCCTGCCCGACCCGGACGCCGTCGAGCTCATCGACGGCGGGACGGTCGGTCTCGGGCTGCTCCCGTATCTCATGGGCCTCGATGGGCTCGTTGTCGTGGATGCCATCAACGCAGCCGAGGCGCCCGGCACGCTCATCGACCTCGACGGCGGCTCGCTCATCCGCCACGAGCAGGTGATGAGCGTCCACGATCTCGGCGCCGGCGAGCTCCTCGGGGCGCTCCACGTGCTCGATGCCTGGCCACGGCGCGTGCGGGTGATCGGGCTCGAGCCACAGGCGATCGAGCTCGGCCTGGAGCTGTCGCCACCCGTCGCGGCCGGCGTGCCGGGACTGCTTCACGCCGTCGCGACGCACCTCGGGGAGTGGCAGCGGGCGGACGCGTAGCGAAGGGTCCGCGATCCGGCGCGTCACCTACACTCGGGCCGTGGCTGCGCATCCGCACGACATCGAGCGCCCGGGGGAGGGCGTGTTCATCACCCTCGAGGGACCGGACGGGTCCGGCAAGTCGAGCCTGCTCCGACGCCTTGCAGCCGTGCTTGCTGACGCGGGCTGCGAGGTCGTCGCGACGCGTGAGCCCGGCTCGACGCCGCTCGGTGAGCAGATGCGCCGCCTGGTCCTCGACACGGAACCCCGGATCGACCGTACCGGGCGCGCCGATGCGCTCCTGTTCGCGGCCTCCCGGGCGCAGCACGTCGCGGAGGTGATCGAGCCCGGCCTCGCCCGTGGCGCCATCGTCGTGTGCGATCGCTACGCGGACTCGTCGATGGCGTACCAGGGCGCCGGATCGGGGGTGCCGATGGACGAGCTCGCGGCGGTCCAGCACTTTGCCACGGGTGGGCTCAGGCCCGATCTCACGATCCTGCTCGACCTGCCCGTCGAGGTCGGCCTCGCCCGCAAGTCCGCGGAGGTGACGAGGTTCGAGGCGTTCCAGGACGTCGCCTACCACGAGCGGGTCCGGGCGGCGTTCCTCGGGTTCGCGGCCGCGGAACCGGAGCGCTACGTGATCGTCGACGCCAGCGAGGACGAGGAGGTGGTGCTCGCCGCGACGCTCGCGGCCGTGCGCCGTCTCGGCGATCGCATCCCGTGCCTGGGCCGCATCGGGTCCCGAGCCGCCGGGAACGGCTGACGACCGGGGATCACGACCGGGTCGAGCAGGGCGCGATCGGGCCGGGGGTGGCGACCCCCGGGATCAGGCGCCGGCTTCCGCGACCGTGGCCGGCTCCGACGAGCTCACGAGCGCGGCCCGTGCCGCCTCGATGAGCGATCCCGCATCGGTCCCGTCCTGGGGGAAGCGGGCGACACCCGCGCTCACGGACAACTCGTGGCCGTCGAACGCCTCGAGCTTCGAGATCCCCTCGAGCACGCGCTTCGCGACGAGCACACCCGCCGAGCCCGGGGCGACGAGCACGAACTCGTCCGCACCGGTCCGCGCGACCGTGTCCACGAGCCGGACCGTCTCGGCAAGCACCGCGGCGACCTCGCGCAGCGCCCGGTCGCCCGCCTGGGCACCGGCCGTGTCGTTCAGTGCCGTGAACCCGTCGATGTCGAACAGCGCGACCGAAACCTCGGACTGCTGGCGCTGGGCACGCGCGACCTCGAGCTCGAGCACGCGCCCCAGCGTCCGGGCGTTCGACAGCCCCGTCAGCGGATCCGTGTGCGAGACGCGCTCGGCCCACTCGGCGCGCTCGGCGGCGATCGACGCCGTCCGGAATGCGGCGATCGCGGCGGCCGCGAGGTCGGCGATCCCGACGAGCAGGGTCTCCTCACCGGTGCCCACCTCGTGCGTGCCCGGCCAGCCGAGCGTCAGCACGCCCACGCACGCCTCGACGCCGCCGCTCGCGACCACGAGCGGCAGGTCGGCGCCGGTCATCGTCTGGCCGTCGGGCGTCTGGCCGGTCCGGCTCAGCGTGCCGTGCCGGTCGAGTGCCGCCCGGTGGATCGGGTGCTCGGGGTTCGTGGCAACCTCACCCGCGAACGATTCGATGCTGTCGTCGGCCATCCCGAGCGTGAGCAGCAGCTCCAGCGCGCCGTCCGGGCCGTCCTGGACGAAGACGGCCGCCATGGGCGCGCCGACGGCGGCCGCGCCCGCCTCCACGATCACGCCGAGGGCCTGGTCCAGGTTGTCCGCACGCGCGAGGGCCGCCGCGCCCGCGGAGAGGACGGTGAGCGGGCCGGTGCCGGCGGTGGGTTCGGACACGAGTGCCTCCGTGATGTGCCCCGATGGCGCGGGCCGACCGGATCCGCCGGCAGCAACCCCTCGCGCCAGTTCGTGGCGAGTCGGCATCGTACACCGCCGGTCGGCGCCGTTGACCCGGGGAGCGTGCAGGACAGGACGGGACGACGTCATGCGCGTCACGCCTCGTCGGCTATGCTCGCGCGGATGAAGCTCGTCGTAGCCATCGTGCACAACGAAGACGCCGGCACGCTCGTGGATGCCCTGCTCGAGCGGGAGTACCGGGCCACCCGGCTCCACTCGTCCGGCGGGTTCCTCAAGCAGGGCAACGCCACGGTCATCGTCGGCGTCGAGGACGGACAGGTCGATGGGGTCGTGGCCATCGTCCGCGCGAACTGCAACGCCCGGACCCAGATCGTGAACCCGATGCCGCCGATCATGGAGCCCGGCGAGTTCTTCATGCCGTACCCGCTCGAGGTCGAGGTGGGCGGCGCCACCGTGTTCGTCCTGCCCGTGGAGCGCTTCGAACGCCTGTGAACCGGATCCTTCGCTCGATCCTGCTGTGGTTCGCCCGCAACGCCTGGCTGCGCGAGCGGCTGCCGAACCTGCCGTTCATGCAGCGGGCCGTCCGCAAGTTCATGCCCGGCGAGGAGATCGAGGACGCGCTCGGCGTGGCGGCCGACCTCCAGGTGCTGGGCATCGGCACGCTGTACACGAAGCTCGGCGAGAACATCACCGAGCTGCACCAGGCGCAGGCCGTGGTGGACCACTACCTGCTCCTGCTCGAGCGGATCAGGGAGGCCGGGGTCGACGGCGAGATCAGCGTCAAGCCGACGCAGCTCGGGCTCGACGTGGACGAGGACGTCTGCTTCGGGCACCTGCGGACGCTTGCAGCCGCCGCCGAGGCGCAGGGGTCCTACCTGTGGATCGACATGGAGGACAGCTCCTACGTCGAGCGGACGATGGACCTCTACCAGCGGCTCCGCGCCTCGCACGCCAGCACCGGGATCTGCCTCCAGGCGTACCTCCGCCGGACCGCCAAGGACGTGGAGCGGCTGCTCCCGCTCGGCCCGGCGATCCGCCTCGTGAAGGGCGCCTACGATGAGCCGAAGGACGTTGCCTTCCGGTCGAAGAAGGAGGTCGACGCCAACTTCCTGGGCATCTCGGTGACGCTCCTGCGCGAGAGCCGGAACCGGCCGATCCGCCTGGGTCTCGGCACGCACGACGTCGAGCTCGTGGAGCAGATCGCGTCGCATGCCGCCGCCGCGGGTGTGGGCAGGGACGGGTTCGAGATCCAGATGCTGTACGGGATCCGCGCCAAGGAGCAGCGCCGGCTCGCTCGCTCCGGGTACCGGGTCAAGACGCTCATCGCCTACGGTGCGGCCTGGTATCCCTGGTACATGCGCCGCCTGGCCGAGCGACCGGCCAACGTCCTGTTCGCCCTGCGGCAGCTGCTCCCCGGCTGAGCTACCTCGCCCTGACCTGGGTCCGCGTCCCCTGGACCCCCGCCAGCGACGGGCGCAGCACCGTGAACGTGCCGGTCCTGCCGGGCCCGAGCGTCGATGGCGAGACGTACGCGTAGCCGCGCTCGAGGACCTCGCCCCGCGGGTCATACCACGTCCTGGCCACCATCACGCTCGTGGCGGTCGTGGTCCCGGTGTTCTTCACCGTCCCGCGCTCGGTCACGGAGCCGTCCTGGTTGGTGGTCCGCGTCAGCGATCCGAGGGACAGGGCCCGATAGGCGGTCAGCGACGAGGTGGTCACCGACCACCGGATCGACGCGTACGCCGGGACGGTCCCCGAGATGACGAACGGCGTGACCCCGCCATCGGCCAGGCGCCGCGCAAAGCCGAGCCCCCGCAGCGTGGCCACCGTCC
Organism: uncultured Chloroflexia bacterium; assembly: GCA_963715245.1. Classification (GTDB taxonomy): domain Bacteria; phylum Chloroflexota; class Limnocylindria; order Limnocylindrales; family CSP1-4; genus CAIXZV01. Next base: position 84,014 of record CAVQRM010000002.1, on the reverse strand, counting down.
GACCCGCGCTGTCCCTGAACGTCGCGGTGACCGTCGCTCGCCCACGCTTGGCGCCCGTGTTGTTGAGCACCTCGCCGACGATGCGGATCGGCCCGCCGCCTCCCGCACCTGCGGTGATCCTCGTGCTCTTCACCGGCATCCCCGATGCCATCGCCCGGAACCGCACGGCGTACGGCGTGTCCGCCCGGGCGCCTGTCGGGAAGCTGACCTTGACCCGGTAGGTGCCCGCTGCGAGCACCCGCGTCAGCTCCTCGTACCGGGTGCCGCTCTGGTCCGCGCCCGTGAGCCGCTTCGAGCACGACGAGTAGAGATCGAGCCGGGCCTGCACCGGCAGGTCGCCCGCGGTGATGACGACGCGCCGCTTCGAGGTCAGCGTGAACCTGAACCAGTCCACGTCCCCGTTGCCGCTCGCGCGGTCCGACAGCCAGGCGCCGGTCGACGACGACGTGGTGGCGGTGCTGCACGTGTCCGGGGCGTCGCGCACGTACGTGGCGGTGAGCGAGATCGGTCCGGTCGCCACGACATCGCGGACCCGCACGAGGCTGTCATTCCAGGTGCTGAACCGGTGGCGGGTCCCGCCAACGTTCGTGACGAGCGGCGGGCTGATCGAGACCGATCCGTTGCGGATCACCGTCGTGACGCTCGGGCTCACGACGGGGTCAGCGCCGACGGCGATCGGGACGCCGGCCGGCACGGAATCGACCGAGATCGTCGCCGTCTTCGGCATCAGCTCGATGGCGGCTCGTGTCGTCGCGCCGGCGCTGTCCGTCGCCGTGAGCCGCAGCTCCAGGTGCGACGGGTACTCGTGGTCGGGCGCGGGGAAGGAGCCCGACGCCACCCCGTCGAACGTCTGGACCACGTGCTCGTGGCAGTCCGCGGGGCAGTGCATCATCACGACGTCCCACGAGAGATCCGCGGCCGGGATCGCTCCGTCCTCGGCGTCCGACGCGTGCCCGGTGAAGCTGATCGTGTCGTCGACCGCCCAGGTCAACGCGGCGCTCGGTGTGTCGATCACGGGGACCGGCGGCGCGTTCGCGGCGTTGACCACGAGGTCGACGGTGTCGGTGAAGCCGTTTGAGTTCTCGACCTCCAGGCTCACCGGATATACCCCGGGGACGCTGATCGCCCAGTCGTACGTCTGCCCGGTCGCGTCGTCGTACGCGCCGTCGTCGTCGAGATCCCAGCGCCAGGCGACGAGGGTGGAGGTGGGATCCGGATCCGTCGATGTCGAGCCGTCGAGGCGGACGGTGACGGGGGCGAGCGACACCTTCGGGGTCGCCGTCGCCTTGGCATTTGGCGCCACCAGGTACCGGATGCGCACGACGCGTCCGCCGTCCATGTCGACGTAGTACAGATCGCCGCCCGGGCCGGTCACGAGGTCCACCGGGTTCGCGAGCCCCGACGCGATCTGCTCGACCTGCGACGGGTCCGGCACGCCGCCGGCACCGGCGCGGATGGCCGCCAGGCAATCGCGCGTGTAATCCACGAAGAACAGCGCGCCGTCGTACCGCGACGGATACGCCACGGCCGACTCGGAGGGACCTCCGTAGAAGGCCACGCCGGTCACGGCGGACCCCGCCTTCCCGGTCGCATCGGGGGCGAAGCAGGGCCCGGTCGGCGACTTCGTGTCCACGTGCGAGTACGCGTAGAGCGAGCTCGTGACCGCGGTCGGACCTGCCGCGTACAGGTCGGTGCACAGCTGCGCGCCCACCACCGTCTGCCACGAGCTCGTCGCGGCTCCCTCGTAGCACGGCCAGCCGAAGTTCGGCATCGTCGTGGGCGTCCTCGCCGACGTCGGGACGATCACGCGCTCGATCTCCTCCCACGTGTGGTTGCCCACGTCTCCGAGGTAGATCTCGGAGGTGCCGGGTCGGAACGCCAGCCGGAAGGGGTTGCGGAATCCGTGCGCGACGATCCGGCGAGCGTTGAGGTCGCTGTTGGCGATCAGCGGGTTGCCCGCGGACGCGAGGCCGGTATCCGGGTTGATGCGGATGAGCGACCCGTCGAGACCCAGCGGGTCGCCCATCGTCCGCAGGTCCTGCGAGCGAAGCGAGCCACCCTCCGACGTCGCCGGGTTCACGGACGGCGTCGTGTCCGGCGGCGACGTGACCGTCAGCGGATCGCCGCACGGGTTCACCTCGGTGAACGGGTTCACGGGGTCCGGGCTCGTCCCGCCCCGGTGGCCGTAGTCGGAGATCGTGAAGGCCGCGCCGTCACCGGTCGCGAGGTAGAGCTGCTCGTCCGGGCCGAATGCCATGCCGCCACCGGAGTGGCTGGGGAACTGCTGGCACCAGTCCCACAGCAGGTTCGTACGGGAGTTGGCGACCAGCGCATTCGTGGAGGGGTCGAGCCGGATCCGGTCGAGGCGCGAGCTGACGACACAGCCGTCCAGGGTCCCCCCAGGGCCGGTGGGTGGCGCCGCGCAGGCGTCGTTCCACACCGGCGCGGTCGCACCCAACGGGGCGTCGTAGACGTAGTACAGGTAGAGATACGGCCGCGTGGTGAGAAAGTCCGGGTCGATCGCGATCCCGAGCAGGCCACGGTCCCAGTAGGAGTTGACCTCGCCCCGCAGGTCGATCACGGTGGTCGGCGTGGTGTCGGTCACGGAGTCGAATGCCTTGAGCACGCCGCCCTTCTCGGCGACGAACGCACGGCCGTCCGCCGCGAACCGGATCGAGACCGGCTTGTTGAGGCCGGAGAACGCGGTGAACTCGCGGAAGTAGCCGTCGCTGAAGTCGGCCGCGGCGGCGACCTGCGGGGCCGGGATCACCCGGGCGACGGGTGCTGCCACCAGGCCGGCGGTCGCGGTCGTTGCCGCGAGCAGGACGGGAAGGATCGCGCGCACGCTGCCACGGAGCGCGCTGCGGATCGGTCTGCGCGGGGTGCCCATCGAGGGACGATGGTACTGCGGCACACGGGCCGTGACCGCTCCTCTCTCCACAAAGCGGTGCACGAACGCCCCTGTCGGAGCCACTGGTGGAGGGTGTCGGATCACGCGAACGCGGCGCCGCGCGGCCGCTACCCTCGGCACCGTGAGCCGGTTCGACGACCTTGCGATCTCCGCCCCGGACATCGTGGCTGCGTGGCGCGGCGTGGAGGAGGGCCGCCTGCTCAGCGTCCGGCGCGAGGTGCGGCGGCGCGCGGGTGGCGGCAGCGCGGACGCCGTGGCGCGCCAGCTGGCCGCCGTCGCGGGGGCGCTGGAGTCGGTCGTCGCCGCGCTCCCCGAGGCGGCCTTCACCATGCCCGGCGGCGAGGGGGACTGGAACGTCGCCCAGGCGCTGGGCCACACGGCGGACGCCCGCGCGGGTCTCGCGATGGCGGGTGCCCTCGCCGCGAGCGGGCGCTGGCCGGCGGACGCGAAGCGGGTCGTGCCTGGCGTCCCTGGCGACGACGATGCCACGCGTGAGCACCTGCTCCGGCGGATCGCCACGAGCCAGCGCATCGTCGACCGGGCGGCACGGACGATCGCGGGTCACGAGACCGACCCCTGCCCGCTCGACCACCCGCTCGTCGGGACGTCTGCGGTGCGGGGAGTGGCTCCTGTTCTCCGGCATTCACGACCTGATGCACCTCGAGCAGCTCGAACGGCTCGAGGCGGCGCTCCTTGACCAAGGGTCGGTGTCGTGAGCCTGCGCCCCGACCTCGTCGAGTGCTGGGTCTTCCGCGTGGTCCCGCCTGCAGCGCCCACCGACGATCGTTCGCCTGTGGACCGTCTCGAGATCCTCCTCATCCGCCGCGCGCCGCACCGGATCTTCCCGGGTCTCTGGCAGTGCGTGACCGGTGGCGTGGAGCCCGGGGAGCGCATCCCCGCCGCGGCGATGCGCGAGGTGCGCGAGGAGACGGGTCTCGGGCCCGAGGAGATCGAGCGCTTCTACGACCTCGACCAGGTCGCCCCGTTCTACGACGAGGGCACCGATGCCGTCGTCGTCAGCGCGATCTTCGCCGCCCGGGTGCGGCCCGATGCCCTGCCGCGCGAGTCGTGGGAGCACGACGGGCTCCGCTGGGTCCCGGCCGCCGAGGCGCCGCGGATCGCGATCTGGCCGTCCTACGCCGACTCGATCCGCCGCGTCCGGGAGCAGCTCCTGGATCCTGACCTCGAGCCCTGGTTCGCGCTCGACGCGGACGGGACGCGGATCGCCCGCCGGCCGTCCGTCCGTTGACGCTCAGAAGCGCTCCGGCACGAACGTCTGCTCGTCCAGCGGCGGACGGACGTAGCCGCGATCCGGCTCGCGCGGCGGGAGGACGATCGGCTCGGGCGTGAGGTCCTCGTACGGGATCAGCGACAGCAGGTGGCTGATCACGTTGAGCCGGGCGCGCCGCTTGTCGTCGCCGTTGACCACGTACCAGGGCGCCTGCTTGATGTCCGTGTGCCGGAACATCTCGTCCTTCGCGATCGAGTACTCGACCCACCGCGTCCGTGACTGGAGGTCCATCGGCGACAGCTTCCAGCGCTTCGTCGGGTTCTCGATGCGTGCCTGGAACCGGCGCTCCTGCTCGGCGTCGCTCACCGAGAACCAGTACTTGATGAGGATGATCCCGGACCGCACGAGCATCCGCTCGAACTCCGGGCAGGAGCGGTAGAACTCCTCGATCTCCTCCGGCGACGCGAAGCCCATGACCCGCTCCACGCCGGCGCGGTTGTACCAGCTGCGATCGAGGAGGACCATCTCGCCGCCCGCGGGCAGGTGGGCCGCGTAGCGCTGGAAGTACCACTGGGTGCGCTCGCGCTCGGTGGGCGCGGGGAGCGCGATGATGCGGGCGATGCGCGGGTTGAGGCCCATCGTGATCGTCTTGATCGAGCCGCCCTTGCCCGCCGCGTCGCGGCCCTCGAACACGATGACCACCTTGAGGCTGCGGGCCTTGATCCACTCCTGGAGCTTCGAGAGCTCGACCTGGAGCTTCGCGAGCTCGGCCTCGTAGTCCTTCGCCTTCAGCTTCGGCTTGCGAGGTGCGGCTCCGCCGGCGTCGGCGGATGCGGACGCTCGACCCTGCTCACTGTCCTTGGCCATCGGGGTCCCTCGTCTCATTCGGCGGCGTGCGGGTGCGCCCCGAGCAGTATGGGCGCCACGCGCGCCGCGGGTAGACTGTGCCGCACCACTGGAGGACTTCGATTGCGCGAGAGGACGACGGCATGACCGAGACGCTGGCGAACCGGCGGGTCTTCCGCTCGAAGGTGGACACGATCCGCCCGACCTACGGGTTCGAGGACGTCTCGCTTGCCCCGGGCACGGACACCGTCGATCCGGCCGATGTCGTCCTGGCGCAGGAGTTCTGCGGGATCGAGCTCTCGATCCCGGTCCTCGCCGCCGCGATGGATGCCGTCGCGGATGTCCGCCTTTCGGGGGAGCTGGCGCGCCTCGGCGGCCTCTCGATCCTCAACCTCGAGGGCGTCCAGTTCCGGTACGACGACCCGACCGAGGTCCTCGACCGGATCATCGCCACGCCGGATGACCGGGTCCAGGACGTCCTCGCTGAGGCCTACCAGGCACCGATCCGCGAGGAGCTCATCGCCCGCCGCATCGAGGAGCTGCACGCCGTGGGCTCGAAGGCCGCGTTCTCGGCCACGCCGGGCATCGCGCGGACGTACGGTCCGGTCTGCGCCGCGCGCGGCGCGGACCTGTTCCTCGTCCAGTCGCAGGTCTCGTCCGCGCGCCACCTCGCGTCGGGCTACGAGCCGCTCGCGCTCGAGGAGTTCACCCGGTCGATGCCGATCCCGGTCGCCGTCGGCAACACGACCAACGCCGAGGCGGCGTTCCTGCTCATGGAGCAGGGCGCGGTCGCGATCTTCGTGGGCGTCGGGCCAGGCGCCGCGTGCACGACCCGCGAGGTCCTGGGGATCGGGATCCCGCAGGTCACGGCGATCGCCGACGTGACGGCAGCGCGCGACGCCTACCTGGCCGAGACCGGCCGGTACGTCCCGGTCGTGGCGGACGGCGGCATGAAGCGTGGCGGGGACATCGCGAAGGCCATCGCGGCGGGCGCGGACGTGGTGATGCTCGGGTCGCCGCTCGCCCGTGCCGCCGAGGCGCCGGGCCGGGGGACGAACTGGGGGATGGCCGCGCCGTCGCCGGTCCTCCCGCGTGGCACGCGGATCAGGGTCGGGACCGTCGGGCCGCTCGACCAGATCCTCAACGGGCCGTCGCACGTCACCGACGGGACGCAGAACCTGATGGGGGCGCTCCGCCAGTCGATGGCGGCCCTCGGCGCCCGCACGATCGCCGACATGCACGACGTCGAGATCGTCTACGCCCCGTCGGTGGTCACCGAGGGGAAGTCCTGGCAGCTGCGCGGGAAGTAGGCCGCCGGCCCTACGCCGTGCGCGCGTCCTCGCCGGGGATCCCCAGCGCCGCCAGCTCCGCCCCGAAGCCCTCGAGGTCCTCCACGCCGAAGTAGGCCGCCGGCACGTCGAAGATCGTCCAGTGGAACGGCGCCCGGAAGTCGAGGCGCACGCCGCCGCGCGGCTCCCGGCGAACGACACGTCCCGGTGACGGATGCTCATCCGGACGCCGATCGCGGTGATCCACCGCCACGGCCCCTCGATCCGCCAGCGGGCGACGGTCGCGAGCGGCGCCACGAGCTCGAACCGGCCGAAGCGGCAGCGGACGACCCCGTCCGCGATCTCCGCCCACGCCCGATCGGGCGTCACCCCGAACGCGACGCGCAGGAGCAGGCGCGAGCGGTTGCCGATGCGGATCGGATAGCGGGCCATCGTGGCAGCGTATCCGCTACGTCATTCGTCGTGCGCGGGATACCACCGGTGACGATGGGTCGGCCGCGCGGCGGCGCGCAGGATACGGCCATCGAACGCGACGGCACCGGGCCTCCTCCCCCGGACCGAGCGATCGTCACAACTGAAGAACAACCGAATATCGAGCTTCCTCCGATTCAACGACCGACCGCCGTGCTCCCTTCCGCAGGGCGGTCGGTCGTCGATTCATGTCCGCGTCAGGCGAGCCCGAGCCGCCGGAGCGTGTCCTCGCCGCCGGGGAGGTGCCCAGCCTCGGCAAAGCGGCGCAGGTGCTCCCCGGACCGCGGCTCGGCGGCGGTCGCCGCCGTCAGGGCCGTCCGGGCCTCCTCGGTCCGCCCGGCCACCGCCAGCCACACCGCCGACCACAGGACCACCTGGTCGTCGCCCGGCGCGAGCCCCACGGCGCGGGCCTGCGCCGCCGCGGCCGTCGGGAGGTCGCCACGGAGCGCGGACCCCTCGGCCTCGTCCATCGCGTCGTAGGCCCGGGCGACGTCCAGCAGGCGCCGGAGCTCCTCGAGCGGCGCGGGATGGTCGTCCACGCGCAGGTCGGACCGACGAGCCCACGGCTGCGGCCGCTCCCTCGTGTCGGATCGTCCCGGCGAGACGACGAGTGCCGCGCTCTGGCGGCCACGCAGGTCGCCCCCCTCGCGCTCGGCCGCCCGGAGCGCCGCCAGCAGGCGGCTCGCGAGATCCCCGTCAGAGCCGAGGAACGCCGCGAGCATCGCCGCCGGCACGGACGCCCGCTCCATCATGTTCGCCTGGACCGACACGCCGGGCGCCACGAGGTGCGATGCGAAGCGCACGCACCGCAGGCCGGTGTGGGCCGCGGATCGGCCCATCGCGTCCACCATCCCGACCTGCCGGATGGCCTCGTCGGCATCCGTCGCCAGCACGCGCTCGAGCGCCTCGCCCGCGGTCGCGCCATCGCGCATGAGCCGCAGGCCGTTGAACCCGTGGCCAACCTCGACGAACGACTGCGTTGCCACCGCTCCGACGCCTGGCTCCACCCATGGGACGCCCGCTCCGACGCCGAACCAGCGCGTCTGGACGGCAACACCCAGCTCCCCGGTGGCCTGGTCGAGCGCGACGATCGAGTAGGTCATCGATGGGCACGATACGCCTCGAGAACCGCCGGTCGCTCCCCAACCGCAACCCGGCTGCCCGGTAGACTTCCAGAAAGCCACCCAAGACCATCCTGGAGGGGCCGTTGGCCGAGTCGGAGCAGGAGCCGTCGCCAGACGCGGAGCGCGGCAAGACCGTCCACGGGGAGCTGGCCAATGCCGGTCACCGAGTCCTCGGATCGGATGACGCGGAGGTCGAGGCATACCTCGAGGTCGCCCTCGACGCACCAGCACCCACGCGCGCACCCTCGGATCCGCCGCCGGTCGCGGCGACGGTCCCGGAGCCCGGCGTCGTCGCGGTCCTGGACTTCGGCTCGCAGTTCGCCCAGCTCATCGCCCGGCGCGTCCGCGAGCTCAACGTGTACTCGGAGCTCCTCCCCCACGACACGCCGCTCGCGGAGCTCGAGGCGCGTGGCGTCCGCGCGATCATCCTGTCCGGCGGGCCGATGTCCGTGTACGACGAGGGAGCCCCGAAGCCGGACTCCTCGATCTGGAGCGGCCGGCTGCCGGTCCTCGGCATCTGCTACGGCGCACAGATGATGGCACTCGAGCTGGGCGGCGACGTCATGCCGGCCTCGAAGCGCGAGTACGGCCCGGCCACCGTCCAGATCACCAGGGACGACGGCCTGTTCGCCGGTATCGACCGCGAGCAGCCGGTGTGGATGAGCCACGGCGACTCGATCACGCGGATCCCGGAGGGGTTCCACGCCACCGCGCAGACGGATTCCACGCCGTACGCGGGCCTGGCGGCACCCGAACGGAACCTGTTCGGCATCCAGTTCCACCCCGAGGTGGCGCACACGCCGCGCGGCAAGGACGTCCTGCGCAACTTCGTCACGGCGATCGCCGGCATCGCGCCCGCGTGGACCTCCGCCAACTTCATCGACACGACCGTGACCGAGATCCGCGAGCGCGTGGACGCGCACGCCCGCGAGACGGGCTCCGACGGCAAGGTCATCTGCGCGCTGTCGGGCGGGGTCGATTCGGCCGTGGCAGCGGCGCTCGTCCACCGGGCCGTTGGCGACCGCCTCACGTGCATCTACGTGGACCACGGGCTGATGCGCAAGAAGGAGTCGGAGCTCCTGCGCGTGACGTTCGAGGCCAACCTCGGCATGAACCTCGTCATGGTCGACGCGCGCGAGCGGTTCCTCGCCCGCCTCGCGGGCGTCACCGACCCCGAGCAGAAGCGGCGGATCATCGGCGACGAGTTCATCCGCGTGTTCGAGGAAGAGGCGACAAAGCTCGGGCAGATCGACTTCCTCACCCAGGGAACGCTCTACCCGGACGTGATCGAGAGCACCACGCCCGAGACGAAGACCGCCCAGAAGATCAAGACCCATCACAACGTCGGCGGGCTCCCGGCGGACCTGCGGTTCCAGCTCGTCGAGCCGCTGCGGTACCTGTTCAAGGACGAGGTGCGGCTCGTGGGGCAGGCGCTCGGACTGCCCGGACGCGATGGTCCAGCGCCAGCCGTTCCCGGGTCCCGGGCTCGCGATCCGGATCCTCGGCGAGGTCACGGCGGAGCGCCTCGACACCCTCCGGGACGCCGACTGGATCGTGATCGACGAGATCAAGGCCGCGGGCCTGTATCGGAGCGTGTGGCAGAGCTTCGCCATCCTGACGCCCGTTCGCAGCGTCGGCGTGATGGGCGATGGTCGGACGTACGCGAACGTCGTTGCGATCCGCGCGGTGACCTCCGAGGACGGGATGACCGCCGACTGGGCCAAGCTCCCGTACGACGTGCTCGGCAAGATCTCGTCGCGGATCGTGAACGAGGTACCGGGCGTCAACCGGGTCGTCTACGACATCTCGTCGAAGCCGCCGGCGACCATCGAATGGGAGTGATTCCGGGTCCGGGCGGCGACTAGGAGAATCGGGTGGATTCCCGTGCCGGACGGTCGAGTAGGATGCGCACATGGCCGACCCGATGACCGGCCCGGCACCGCGTTGCCAGTGGTGCTCGGCCGAGCTCCCCGCTCCTGACCTGCCCGTCTGTCCCATCGTGTGGCGCGACGCTGACGAGCGCGACCACGATCGACGACATCAAGGGCGTGACCACGCTGGACACCGAGGCGATCCTGCGGGCCCGGTCGGAGGTCGCGCGGCCGCGCGGCCGGCTGCTCTCGTTCATCACCGGCGAGGTCCCGGTCGAGGTCGGGGGCGAGGCCGAAGCTGCCTCCCTCGCCCCTCCTGCGGATGCGGTGCGCCTCGAGATGCGCCGGCTCCAGCTGGAGGCCGAGCGCGCCGATCTCGAGGCCGAGGCGGTCTCGATGAAGACCGACGTGGTCCTGGAGCAGGGGATCGACCTCTCCGCTCTTGGCGACGAGGCGGACGAGGCGGTACCCGCACTCACCGTTGACGACCTGCCGGAGCCGGCGACCGACGAGGAGCCCGCGCCGCCGCCGCCGCCCGCCCCCGCCTGAGGCTGCGCCCGCCTGACGCCGCGCCCGCCGGACGCCGCGCACGCCCGGACTCCCGCCCGAGGCCGGGTATCCTCGGGCCCGTGCCCGACCGCCTCCCGCATCCCGGCCCTTCATTCCTGCGCGAGCAGGAGCTGCGGATCGGCGACCGCCGCCTCCAGGCCGGCATGGCCCGGCCGGTCGACGGTCCCGACGACTGGTGGCTCGCGGTGCTGTGGGTCACGGACGACGAGGGCGTCGTCTCGTTCCGCGACGTCGCCCCGGCCGGCGGTCCACCCCCGGAGCCGCCGCTGATGCGCCTCGGGCCGTCGTTCGCCGGCTCGCTGTCGGGGCTCATCCTCGAGGAGAACGGCCGGCTGGCCATCCGGCTGACCCCGCTCGTCCCGCCCGATGACGACGCCCGTCCGTGGCGCTGCCCGCTCGCGATCCGGACGGCGTTCCGGTTCGAGCCCGCGCTCGTGTCGACGATGCGCCCCAACGAGCTCGCCGAGCAGGTGCTTGCCGGGTTCCGGCGCTCGGTGGAGTCGCTCCACCGCCCCTGAGGCACGTCGTCGGGGTTCCGTCCCGTGGCCACGGATCGTCCGTTTCGCGAATTCGTGCGAACCTGAGCAGGTCGGAACCGTCCCGAGGCCTCCGGCCGAGATACCCACGCAGACTGTGGTGCGATGAGCGATCTGTTCGACGAGTTCATGCGCGAGCTGGAGCGGAAGCGCGCCGAGGCCGAAGGCCGTGCGCCGAAGAAGGACGCCGGCGACGACCCCGACGGCGGTGCTCCCGACGGTGACCAGGAGCCCGACGCCGGTCCGGACCGCAGTACGGGCCCGGACGAGGACGCCGCAGCCTCAGACAACGAGCCCGTCCCGCTCCGACCGCGCCGCCGCCAGGGTGGCCCTCGGGCTCGGATGCCGGGCGCTGGGGGCGCGCGTCCCCCGAAGGATCCCGCCGCGCCCGTCGGCGGCCCCGACGACGGCGCGCGCCCGCCCACGCTGGGCGGAATCCTGCGCCGCCTCGGGCTGACCGCGGTCATCATCGTCGCGGTCATCTTGGTGCTGCTCGCGAGCGTCGGCATCGACCTCTGGACGGACATCATCTGGTATCAGAGCGTCGGCTTCGAGAGCGTGCTGTTCACGCGGCTCGGGGCGCAGCTCGGGCTGTTCGCCGTCGGGCTGCTGCTCGCCCTCGTCGTGCTGCTCGGCAACCTCTGGCTCGCCGGCAAGCTCGCCCCGCCGCCCGATCCCGCGAGGCCGGGTCGTCTGCGCGAGTGGACCGACCGGCTGTCCGAGGCCCAGCGGCGCGCCGAGCAGAGCTCGCGCCTGGGTGGCAGTGGCGGTCCCTTCGGCGGCGGCCAGCGCCAGGGATCCGGCCCGACGTTCGTGTTCGAGGCGGACGACATGCCGGACCTCGTGCCGATCGGCACATGGGTGATCGCGCTGTTCGCGGCCCTGCTCGCCCTCGGGGTCGCGGGCGCGGTCGCGGCGTCCTGGGAGACGATGCTCCTGTGGGTCAACCGGGTGCCGTTCTCGCCCACGGCGAGCGTCACGGACCCGGTGTTCGGCCGCGACATCTCCTTCTTCCTGTTCGAGATGCCGTTCTTCCGCTTCGTGCAGTCACTGCTCAACGGCCTGCTGCTCGCGGCGCTCGCGGTCGCGGGCGCGCGCTACCTGCTGGCGGCGACCCAGGGCGGCGAGGTCTTCGTCACCCGCGTCCGGGTCCACCTCGCGGTGCTCGCGGGGCTGTACCTGCTGTCGGTCGCCTTCGGCTACCAGTTCGACAAGTTCGAGCTCGTGTACAGCACCCAGGGCGTGTCCACCGGCGTCTCCTTCACCGACGCCAACGCCCGGTTCATGGCCTACGACGTCCTGACGTTCCTGTCCGGGATCGCGGCCGCGCTGCTCGTGGCCGCGGCGTTCACGCGCTGGATCTGGCCGCTCGCCCTCGTCGTCACCGTCTGGTTCGCCTCGTCGCTGCTGCTCGGGCGGCTCTATCCCGAGGTCGTCCAGCGCCTCTCCGTCGACCCCAACACCTTCGCCCAGGAGGAGCAGTACATCGCGAACAACATCGCGATGACCCGCCTCGCCTTCGGCCTCGACGACTGGGAGACGCGGTCGTACGGCGGGGAGGCCCCGCTCACCCAGGCCGCGATCGAGAACGAGGCCGACACCTTCACCAACGCGCGGCTGTGGGACTACCGGCCGCTCCAGACGACGCTGGACCAGCTCCAGGTCGTCCGCCAGTACTACGACTTCTTCGACGTCGACACCGACCGCTACATGATCAACGGCGAGCTGCGCCAGGTCATGCTCTCCGGGCGCGAGCTCGCGATCGACCGCAACCCGCAGGCGACGAGCTGGGTCAACCAGCGGATCATCTACACCCACGGCATCGGCCTGGCCATGGTGCCCGTGAACGAGGTCACCCAGGAAGGCCAGCCGAGGCTCTGGATCCGCGACCTGCCGCCGGTCTCCAGCCCGGGCGTGCCGGAGATCACCCAGCCGCGCATCTACTTCGGTGAGCGGGACGATCACTACGTGGTCGTCCGGGCCCGCCAGGCCGAGTTCGACTTCCCCCGTGATCGACCGCGGGCCCAGTCGACGAGACCACCTCGTGGTCGGGCGACACCGGCATCCCGCTCGACTCGACCCTCAACCGGCTCCTGTTCACGCTCCGGTTCCGGGACCTGGACCTGCTGATCTCGGACCAGATCACGAGCGACAGCCAGCTGCTGTTCCACCGGACGCTCGACGAGCGCCTGCCGCGGATCGCCCCGTTCCTGCGCTTCGACAAGGACCCGTACCTCGTCGTCGACGAGCGCGGCCACCTCGTCTACGTGCAGGACGCGTACACGATCAGCGACCGCTTCCCGCATGCCACCTGGTTCAGGAGCGGCGAGCTGGGCGAGCAATCGGGCCTGTTCCCCGAGTCGTTCAACTACATCCGCAACAGCGTCAAGATCGTCATGGACGCGTACGACGGCACGATGCGGTTCTACGTCGCCGACCCGAGCGACCCGCTGATCCGCGCCTGGCAGGGGATCTTCCCCGGCCTGTTCGTGGCCGCATGTCGAGCTCCCGGAGCGGACGTCGAGGCCCACCTGCGCGTGCCCGAGGAGCTGTTCAACGTCCAGACCCGGATGTACGGCCAGTACCACGTCACCAGCCGCTGACGTTCTTCAACAACACCGACCGCTGGACGGTGCCGGCCAAGCAGACGAACCAGCAGAGCCTCCCGTCCGAGGCCTACTACGTCGTGATGCGCATGCCCGGCGAGCCCGCGGCGGAGTTCCTGCTGCTCCAGCCGATGATCGCCGGCCAACCGGCCGAACATGATCGCGTGGGTGGCCGCCCGCAACGACGCGCCGAACTACGGCGAGGTCCGTGTCTACCGCTTCCCGAGCGACACGACGATCTTCGGCCCGGCCCAGATCGAGGCCCGGATCGACCAGGATCCGCAGATCAGCCAGCAGATCTCGCTCTGGAACCAGAGCGGCTGCGCAGGTCATCCGCGGCAACCTGATCGTCGTGCCGGTCGGCGAGTCGCTGCTCTACCTCCAGCCCGTGTACCTGCAGTCCACGTCGGCGGCGTTCCCGGAGTTCCAGAAGATCGTCGTCGCGAGCCCGACGACCATCGTCTGGGGCGACACGCTGGCCGAGGCGCTCAACCTGCTCCTCGAGCGGCAGGGCGCGGCATCCCGGCCCGAGGCCGACGCCAACCCCGACGCCGTCGCCCGGCGCATCGCCCGGTCCGACCGCGACCCCCGGGCCCGACGCGCCGCCCGACGCGACCTGCCGACCGACGTCGCCGGCCTCATCGACTACGCGAACACGCACTTCGAGCTGGCGCAGGCGGCGCTGCGCGCAGGGCGACTTCGCGACCTACGGCACGGAGATGGACCTGGTGGAGACCGCCCTGGGCGCTCGGGGAGCTGACCGGGATCGCCGGCCCCGCCGTCACGCCGTGACCGCCGCGTCCGCCGTGCGCGGGCTGGCCGGCGGCCTCGGAGCCGCCGGTCGGCTCTGCGTGGCGCGCGGTCGATCGCCGGCGCCGTCGTCGTGACGCTGGTCCGGCCCGCTCTCGTGGGCGGTCGGGCCTGGCCGGCTTCCTCGCCGGCGGCGGCCTGGTGCTGGTCGCGGTCCCGATCCTCGTGCTGCCGACGCCGACCGGTGTCCAGAACGCGCTCGGCGGGCCGGTGAGCTCGCTCGTGTTCGGGGACGCCGTCGCCGGCGCTGGTCGCGCTGATCGTCGGGGGGTGCTCGCCGGTCTCGTCCTGCTCGTGGCCGGGGTGCGGGATCGGGGCGTGGGCGGAGCGGCAGGGGATCGACGTCGCGCTCGAGGCCGCGGCGCGACGAGGGGATCCTCGATCCGGATCCGGAGCGACGGGTGCGCCGGGCTCGGGGACGGGTCGCGATCGTGCGGCTGCTCGTCGCTGGTACCGGTGGCGGTCGCGATGATGCTCGCCTGGCAGCCGCGTCTACGACGCCGCCTACCGCGAGCTGGTCCTGCCCGACGACCTCGTCACGCCGCTGCCGCTCCGCGTGGTGGCCGGCGTGCCGCTGCGCTGGTCGTGGCGGTCTGGATCTCGTCTGGCTGCTGAGCGACGCCGCTGCCGCGGTTGGGCGTGCGCCGCCTGGTCCTCGAGCGTCGGCCCGGTCGTCGCCTCGTGGCTGCTCGGCTGGGCGGATCTCGTCCGGCGGGCCATCGCGTGCTGCCGACGGCGCTCGTCGGGCTCGCGCATCCGCGTCTGCTGGTGGTCCGCGCCGGTGGCGGCCGCCGCCGCTCGGGTGGGACCGCGTGCGCTCGACATCCTCGACGGGCGGCCGCGACCCGCTCACGATCCTGATCGCGGTGCTCGTCTGGGTGGCCGATCCTGGCTCGGCCGCTCGTGCTGGCCGGGTGTCGGGGCCGCGATCCGCGCACGCCGCGTGGACGCTGGAGCTGCCCCGGACGGCAGCGTCGTGGGCCGTCACCCTGACGGCGCCTGGCGCGTCATCCTCGCAGCCCGGTCCTGCCGGGTGACCCCTGTTACACTGCCGTTCGCTGCGAGCCCTCGGGCGCGCCCTGCCCCGTCTGGAGGCCACACGCCACCGCATGGAAGAGATTCTCAACACGATCGGCGACACGATCGGCGGCTTCTTCGAGAACCCGATCGTCCAGCTCGCGATCCAGGCGCATGGCCGTCTACATCGTCATCCTGTGGCTTGCGGCCGCCTACTGGGCCTTCCGCGACATGCAGCTGCGGAGCGAGAACCCGGTCCTGCCGTACCTCGCGGCGGCCCTGATCGTCCTGTTCACCCCGCTCCTGTTCCTGTTCGGCGATCATCGTCTACCGGATCGTCCGGCCGCACGAGAAGATCGGCGAGGTCTACGAGCGAAACCTGGCCGAGGAGGCGCTCCTCGCCGAGGTCGAGTCGATCAAGACCTGCCCGTCCTGCCGCCGGCGGGTCAACGAGGAATGGATCATCTGCCCGTCGTGCCGGACGCGCCTCAACCGCGTGTGCGCGAACTGCGGCCGCCTCGTCGGTCTCGACTGGTCGCTGTGCGCGTGGTGCGGCAAGGACTTCGAGCGCGGCGACATCGCGGCCTACGAGCCCATCGCGACGACCACGCCGGAGCGCCTTGAGGCCCCGCCGTTGCCGACGCTCTCCCCGGCGCCTGCTCCCGCGGCGCGGTCGAGCAACCGCGCGGCAACGCTGCGGGCCGGGTCCAGCCCGGCGTCGCAGGCACCGGGATCCGTCCCGGAGCCTTGACCGACCAGCCGCGGCCGCCGCCCGACCTCGTTTCCCCGGCTGACGACTCGTCGTCCCTGGCCGACGAGGCGGCAGGCCCCGCGGCCACGGCAACGCTTTCGACCTTCAGCCTCGAGGGCCGCCGCGTCCCGGCCCTCTACCTGATCGGGTGGGTCGGGTCCGTCATGGGCCTGGCGATCCTGCTCGTGTCGTTCATGGCATCGGGCGGCGGAGCGGCCCGCTGGCTGTTCCTTGTCGGGCTCGTGGTGCTCGGGCTGGGGCTCGTCGCCGCGGCCGGCTCGCAGGCCGTCGAGCGGAGCGGGCGCCTGGAGCTCGCGTACCGTGGCCCGTCGCCGGTCCTCGCCTTCGTCGTCGTGTTCGCGGTGACGCTGCTCGCGGTCCTCGTCGTGCTTGCTCCGCTGTCGGCCCTCGGGCTCGACCCGACCACCCCGGCCGCGACGACGATCTCGCTGCTGCTCACGACGGTCGCGTACGTCGTCGTCATCCGACTGCTCGTCGTCGGCCCGGGCTCGCTGTCCTGGGCCGAGATGGGGGTCGTCCGCCCGGATGCCGGAGCCCTCCGCGACCTGCTGCTGGGCGCGGTCGCTCGCGCTGCCGGTGCTCATCGTGACGATCGTCCTCGGCGCGATCCTGGGTGCCTTCCTCGAGCGCACGCCGAGCCCGCTGCCCGTGCCCGTCGACGGCGTCGGGCTCGCGTTCAACCTCGCCTCGGCGATGATCCTCGCGCCGATCGGCGAGGAGCTCTTCTTCCGCGGGTTCGCGACGACCGCCTGGGCACGCTCGATGGGTGCCGCGTGGCCGGCGATCATCCGGGGCGCGGTGTTCTTCGCGATCGCGCACGTGCTCACGCTGTTCGACGCCTCGTTCGAGGTCGGCCTCCAGCGCGCGGCTGTTCTCGTTCGTCGCGCTGCTGCCGGTCGCGGTGACCCTCGGCTGGCTGTTCCTCTCCCGCCGGTCGCTGTACGCGGCCATCGGGCTGCACGGCGCGTTCAACGGGATCCAGGTGCTGCTGCTGTACGTCGCCGGCAACGCGCTCGCCGGGTAGCACGCGGCGCGGGCGCCCCCCGGTCGTGTGCAAGCGCCCGCGAAGTTCGCAGTGAGCCGCGGGTAAGGACCCGTCCGTACTCTTCGTGGTGTTCCCGGGTCCGGACGGCGGGGGAAATCGGCGGGCTTCCGTCGTCCGGACCCCGGGGACGCCTCGGTCGCGTTCACCCGTCCCGCCCGCCCGGCAGCAGCAGGTGGCCCATGACGCTCGACGACGCCCCGGTGGCGGAGGCGCCACCCCATCGGCGCGCCGGCCGGTCCGTGCGGGATCTCCCCGCCGCCGAGCGTCCGCGCGAGCGGCTGGCCCTGCGCGGACCCGGCGGGCTCGCGGCGGCCGAGCTCATCGCCGTCGTGCTGGGCACGGGCGGCGGCGGCCGCAGCGCCATCGACCTGGCGGAGGAGCTCCTCGCGCGGCACCTCGGTGTGGGCGCGCTCGCGCGGGCGTCGGACGTCGAGCTCGCCGCGGTCCCGGGCCTCGGCGCGGCCAAGGCGGCACGGCTCTCCGCGGCGTTCGAGCTCGGGCGCCGTTCGGTTGCGGACTGGCCCGCCGGGCGCTGGACGATCCGGTCGCCACGCGACGTCGCGGACCGGCTCCGCATCGAGATGGGGCCGCCTGGAGCGCGAGGAGCTCCGGGTGCTGAGCCTCAACGCCAAGAACGTCGTCCAGCGCGTGTCGACCGTCTACGTCGGCAACGTCTCGGCGTCCCTGGTGCGGGTCGGGGAGCTGTTCCGCGACGCCGTGCGCCTCGACGCGTCCGGCGTCGTGCTCGTGCACAACCACCCGTCGCGGCGACCCGACCCCGTCCCCGGACGACCTCCACCTCACGGCCGAGGCGATCGCGGCGGGCCGGCTGCTCGATGTCGACGTCCTCGACCACCTCGTCATCGGCCACGACGCCTGGGTCTCGCTGCGCGATCGCGGGGTGACCTTCGACCGACCGGCTACCGTTGGGCCCGCCGGGAGCCGCCGGGCTGCGGCCACGCCGTCGTCGTGGTGACCGGCACCGGCGACTCCCGCCACGGCCTCGTTTGACCCACGACGTATCCTGCGGAACGTCGCCGCGGACGATCCGGCGACGATCACGGGGAGATGACGATGCCGGGGGTCCATCGAACGAGGTGGGGCCGCGCGCTGGTCGCAACGGGTGCGCTCGTGGTGGCGCTCGCGGCCTGCGCCGCGGAGCCGGTCGTGACGCCGGTGCCTCCGACGCCGACCCCGACGCCCGTGCCGACTCCGACCCCCGTGCCCGGCCTGCCGCTCGCGGCCGGCTACCGGCCCGAGGGTGTCTGGACGGTGACGTTTGCGCGGCCGGGCACCATCGTGCGCGAGACCTACGAGATCGCGCTCACGTGTCCGGTTGGTGCGTGCGACGCGATCGTCCGGATCACCGACGCCGCGGGTGCGGAGATCGGCAGGGGCGAGTTCACCCTGGCAGACGACCGCTACGTGTTCACGTCCACGACCACGCAGACCGTCGACTGCGAGGCTGCCGGGCAGACCGTGCCGCGCGGTGCCGCCGCGACGCTCGAGACGGAGTTGGTCCTTGCCAGCTGGCGGCTCGCCGGCACCGCCCAGGAGCGCCCCGGGATCGAGGGGACCCGGACTGTCACCCTCGAGCCGAACCCGGGCTCCGGCTGCGTGTCGTCGACGACCGTCTATCCCGCGAGCGGCGAGCCGGCCGGCGTCCAGCCCTGACCCGTTCCACCGTCCTGGAGCGCGGCAACTGCCGACTCGAGACGGGTTGTTGCGGCGGCGTGGTCCGTATCCGCATCGAACCAGATGGGCTGACCGATGACGAACTCAACGTCACCGCGGAAGGACGCGGGGAGGCGGCGCCGGTCGATCACGGACATCCGGTGGATCCGGAGCGTGACCGGGACGACGGGCGTGGCTCCCTCGACGGCGATGAGACCGGCGCCTGCCTTGAACGGCTGGATCGGCCCGCCGAGCGTGAGCTTTCCCTCCGGGTAGAGAAGGATGTTGAACCCTCGATCGAGGCGCTGGCCGAGGAGCTCGAGGCTCCGACGTACCCCGCCCTCGCGCTGGAGCGGGAAGGCGTTTGCGATGACCGAGGCGAGCACGCCCTGGATCCGGTTCTCGTAGATCGTGTCGGCGGCGGCCGCCACCGAGAGCTTCCATCGGACACCGATCGGGAGCCGGCTCAGGATGATCGCGTTGTCCAGGTGCAGGCAGTGGTTGGGCGTGAACAGGACAGGCCCCTCGAGCCCGTCGAGGTGCTCGAGTCCCGTCGTTCGGACGCGGTAGAAGACCTTCACGAATGGGTACATCAGCAGGACCTGGAAGGTGAGGCCCAGCGCCCGGATCGCCGGGCTGAGGGGCCACGACCAGGAGCCGGGCTTGCGTCGTGTCTCGCGGGCGGCGTCCACCATCGCGATCAGGTCCGCAACCGTCGCGTCGGGCTGAAGGGCGTCGTCGTCGACGAACACGCCGAGGTCCTCCTCGATGACCCCGAGGAGCTCGACCCGCCGCAGGGAATCGAGGTCGAGGTCGCTCGACAAGCGTGCCGACGGCGCCACCGCGACGGGCGGGAGACCGGCCACCGACGCGATGAGCGCCGTTACCGGGTCGACGTCCTCCACGGCCGCCGCCCCAGGTGCCGCGGTCGCCTTCCGGGGTGTTGCCATCGCGGCGGCGCGCACCGTGAGCTCGTCGAGACGCTCCAGGACGAGCGGCTTGCGGACCTTGAGCGTATGCGTCCGCGGCAGGTCGGGGTCCGGCCACACGGTCGTTCCCCGGATCTGCTGGTGGGCGGCGAGCTGGGTGTTCGCAGCCTTGACGATCGCGTCGGCGAGGGAGGGATCCTCCAGCAGCAGGACCGCGTGGACACGGAGGTTGGGCCCCGCCGGCCAGCCGACAACCGTCGCGTCGATGAGGCGCTCGTCGGCCCTGAGCACGGCCTCCACGTCCTCGGGGTAGACCTTCTGGCCGTCGGGCAGGGCGAGCATGTCCTTCTTGCGCCCGCGGAACTGGAGCATCCCGTCGGCGGTCATCGAGCCGAGATCACCGGTGTGATACCAGCCGTCCGCATCGATCGCGGCCGCCGTCGCCTCGGGGTTGTTCCAGTACCCGGCGAACCGGTTCGGTCCTCGCGCCAGGATCTCGCCGTCGTCCGCGATCCGCACCTCGACGCCGGGAATCGGCTCGCCGACGGTCCCCACGACGTTCCGCTCGGGCCGTGTGAAGCTCACGACGGGTCCCATCTCGGTCGCCCCGTAGCCCTGGAGGACGTCGATCCCCATGTCCATCCAGCGCTGCGCGACGTCCACCTCGAGGGCGGACGCGCCGACGCCGACCGTGTGCAGACGGCCCCCGAACTCCCGAAGCACGGGCGCGAACAGGATCCGTCGTCCCGCGCGAGGGAGCCGTCGGGCGAGTCGGTGCAACTGCTCGAACCGGCCTCGGCTGCCGGCCTGGTCGACCTTGCGCTCGATGGCACCGTCGAGGAGCCGGAGGCCCTGGGGGACGATCAGCAGGATCGACACCCCGAAGTCACGGAACGTCCGCAGGAGCACCGCCGGCTGACGGCTCACCGGGTAGACGATGCTTGCCCCGACCAGCAGCGGGCCGATGAAGCCAAGGACCTGCTCGTACAGGTGGGACAGGGGCAGCACGGACAGGAGCCGGTCCTGCGGGGCGACGTGCATGACCTTGCTCATCGCGGTCGCGCAGGCCATCAGGTTGCCGTGTGTGAGCATCGCGCCCTTGGGCTCGCCAGTCGTGCCGCTCGTGAACACGATCTCCGCGAGCGTGTCCTGGGAGATGGGCGCGGCAGCCAGAGGATCGGCCGCACGCGCGAGGTCGGGGAGCGCTTCGATCCACACGATCGGCAGTCCAAGCGCCTGCGCCGAGGCCTCGGTCTGCCTCGATGCGAGGACGAGCCGGGCCTCGGTCTGGGCAACGATCTTTCGTCCGAACTCCACCGTGTGACGCACGTCCAGGGGCACGGCGACCCCGCCAGCATGCGCGAGCGCCAGGAAGCCGAGCCCCCATTCAGGCCGGTTGACCGCCCAGATGATCGCGCGGTCGCCCGGCTGGAGCCCGGCCGCGGCGAGCACGGCGGCGGCGCGCGGAACCGTCACGGCGAGATCGCGGTAGCGCCACGTCCGCGTCCGGAACGAGGGACGGATCAGGAGCGCCGGCCGGTTGTCGAACCGTCGGGCCCCCTCGGTCACAAGCGTCTGCAGCGTGTCCACGTGCTCCCTCCGCGACCCGATCGCCGGGTCCAGGCGTGCTCAGGCTCGCGTTGCCTCCCGGGCAAGCCGTGCCAGCGCGTGCGGCGCCCCCACCGTGAGCGGCGGGTAGTGCCCGAAGACGACCGTCCTGACGTCCAGACCGGCGAGGCGTTTCACGCTGCGGCGTGCCGCAGCGTGATCGTCGCTGTAGAGCCGGCTCGCGAAGCTGATGCGGCCGAAGCGGTACTGGAGGACGTCGCCGACGAACAGCAGACCATCGCGCGCCGCCCACAGGCACACGCTGCCGGGCGTGTGGCCGGGTGTGTGGATGACCTCCAGCCCGCCGAGGGCGGGCACGATCTCGCCGTCGGCGATCGATGTCGTCACCGGCGGCTCAGGCGTCATCGCCGCAAAGAACCGTCCTCGACTCGGACGCCGTAGCACGTCGCCGAACCCGGTCGCGAGCGTCCCGGCATCCGCGCCGTGCATGAGAATGTCCGCGCCCAGCCGGGCGAGCTGGGCAGCGCCGCCAGCGTGGTCCGGGTGGCCGTGCGTACACACGACACGCTCGACATCGTCCAGGGATCGGCCGCTGGCTGCCAGGGCCCGTTCGAGGAGTCGCGTCGTGCCCGGAAGCCCCGCATCGATGAGGGTGACCCGGGACTCGAGGATGGCGACGACATTGGCGCGCCGAATCCGGTACATCCGGACGCCCGGGACGATCTCCTGATCCCGCACTGCGCTGCCCCTCGCTCCCCCGGCGACCTCATTGTCGTCACCGTGTCCACATGGGCGACGCGGCGGGCCGCTGCCCGTTGCGCCCGCCGGCTGCCGGATACTGGTCGCGACGGGGATGCGAGCGCGGAACAGGAGCAGGAATGACCGATACGGCTGATGTCATCGTCATCGGCGGGGGCGTCCAGGGCGCGAGCCTCGCGTTCCATCTCGCGTCGCGCGGGGCGTCCGTCGTCGTGGTGGAGCGGGCCACGGTGGCCGCGGGCGCGACCGGCCGCTCGTCCGGGCTCGTCAGGATCTACTACGACCTCCTCGCCGAGGCGCGGCTCGCCGCGATCTCGTTCGAGTGGTTCCGCGACTGGTCGGCGCGGGTCGGCGGCGACTGCGGGTTCACGCGGGCCGGCTTCCTGTGGATCGAGCCCGGCGACGCGTCCGCGCGGGTGCACGCCAACGTCGCCGCGCACCGGGCCATGGGGGCGAACAGCAGGGTCGTCGGCGCGGCGGAGATGCGCGAGCTGGCGCCCGGGCTGGCGGTCGACGACGACGAGGTCGCGGCCTGGGAGCCCGACAGCGGCTACGCGGACCCGTCGATGACGGCATCGGGGTTCATCCGGGCCGGGCGGGAGCGCGGGGTCCGCCTGCTCCAGGGGGCCGAGGTGACCGCGATCCGGACGGACGGCGGACGGGTCGCGGGCGTCGTCACGTCGAAGGGCGCGATCGACGCGCCGGTCGTCGTCAACGCCGCCGGCGGCTGGGCGGGTCACGTCGCGGCGCTGGCGGGCGTGGACATCCCGCTCGTCGTCTGGCGCCACGACACCGGGCTACCTGGGCGTGCCCGCATCCGTCCCCCGCCCGATCCCCGTCGTGATCGACATCGCCAACTCGATGTACTTCCGCCCCGAAGGCGCCGAGCTCGTCCTGGTGGGGCTCGAGGACGACAACCAGATGGGTGGCTCACCCGACCGGGACACCTCCGCCGCCGCCCCGGACTTCCGGGATCGCGCCTCGGAGCGGATCGTGCGCCGGGTTCCGGGGCTCATCGACGGCACCTTCCGCACGTCGCACTCGGGCCAGGACGGACTGACGGGTCCGGACCAGCGCCCGATGCTCGGGCCGGCTGGCCCGGACGGCTTCTACCTCGACTGCGGGCACAGCGGGACAGGGTTCAAGACCGCGCCTGCAGTCGGCCTCGCGATGAGCGAGCTGATCCTCGATGGGGCCGCCCGATCCGTGGACATCTCGCCGTTCACCCCCGATCGGTTCGCCGCCGGCCGGCTGCTCGAGGGCGAGCACGGCGGCGCGCCCATCTGGCGCTGAGGGTCACGGGCGTCAGTCCGCGGCTGGAGCCCCGCCAGGTACGCCGCTCCACACACCGCCGCCGGCGCGCTTGACCGCCTGGCTCCTCGCGTCGGCCTCCGCCATGATCGCCGCCGCCCCTCTCCCGGCGGTCCCGCCGTTCACGTTGACGATCCCGATCGAGACCCCGACCTCGACGACGCCGGCACTCGTGAGGACGGGGCGGCGGATGGCCGTCTCGAGCCGGCGGGCGATCCGGACAGCTGCCTCCGCGTCGAACGCACCCGAGAAGTACACGGCGAATTCGTCGCCACCGAGGCGAGCCGCGACATCGGCCGCCCGGACCTGGCCGCGGATCCGCGTGCCGATCTCGCGCAGCACCTCGTTGCCGATGGCGAACCCGAGCTTGGGGTCCTTGTTGACGAGGCCGAACCCGTCGAGGTCGATGAAGCAGACGAGACCCCCGGGGGCCAACCCGCGGCGGATCCGGCCGAGCTTCGTGTCCAGCGCCTCCTCGAACGCGCGGAGGCGCGGCAGACCGGTCAGCGGGTCAGGACCCTCGGTGCGACCCGGCCATACGGCGAGGATGATCACCGCCAGGGCGAGGGGTGCCCACCAGCCGACGGCGAGGTACGCCACGGTGAACACCCATGCGAGCCCGATCTCCGCGATCGTCATCCGGCCGAACGCCTGGACGAACAGCTCCACGAAGTCGGACACGCTGAGACGCTCGCGCAGGATGATCGTCGCCGCGGCGATCGCGTTGGACACGAGCGCCAGCATGAGCGTGCCTGCCGCGGTTGCGAGGAGTCGAGCCAGGTTCCGATCGTCGAGCAGACGGATCAGCGCGCCGTCGAGGACAAGCACCGTGAGCCCGCCGACGACGGCGGCGAACGCGATCACCGCGTGGTTGGCGAGGGCGCCGTACCAGGGCTGCGTCTCGAGCTCCCGGCGCTCGAGCGTCGAGAGGAAGGCGACCCATGCGCCCGCGGTCGGGCCGCCGAGGACCATGGCCGCGGCGATGAACGGGAAGTGGAACGTCCAGACGGTGACGCCGCCGGGCGCCGGCAGGATCCGCAGCGAGCCCACGAGCCCGAATGCGATCCACAGCAGCACACCGCCGTTCGGGCCGGCGAGGACGGTGCCGCCGAGCCCCGGCTCGATGGCCGGCAGGACGGGGATCGCCAAGGTGGTCCACACCAGGGCACCGATGCCCGCCACGATGGACGCGGCCGTCAGGACGAGGAGCGCCACGCGGTGATCCGCGACGGCGGCGGTGCGACCACCGCCCGGGTCGGCCGCGGGGGATCGCCGCAGCACGCCGTGGTACGTCGCCCGCTTGGGGAGACGTGGGAATCCAAGGCTCACTTCGAGCGTCTGGGCGTCCATCAGGGGGCACTTCCTGGGTACGACCGGATTGCCGGATGGGGGACCGATCCGATGTCCGACGGGCCTCCACCCGTCACCAGGTCGTCGGCCGGGACGAGGGCGCGTCCCGGGTTGCCGATGGCCTGTCGTCCCTCCAGACGACGGTCGGTGTCCCGGTCTCCGGCCGGGCGATCCAACCACGGCCATCGTCTGCCGCCATGCGTACCGGGACCAGCCGCCCGAGGTACCGGGCACCGCCGCCGGAAGTACCGTCGGGGGTGCCCGAGGCCCGCCGTTCCTGATCGCCGGGGATCGGCGCGAGCACCGGTATACTGCTCGGGCTCGCCCGCCTCCTCTCGCGCGCGGGCCCAACGACCCGCGACACCCGCCTCCACCGACCCATCCCCGCGGCCGTCCCCGGCCGCTGCGCCCGCACCACGCCGGGCGACCGAGTCAGCCAGCAAGGAACTGTTCGCCAGCATGCTCGACCGTCTCCTCGGCCTCTTCTCCCGCGACATCGGGATCGACCTCGGCACGGCCAACACGCTCGTGCACGTGCGCGACCGCGGGATCGTCATCTCCGAACCGTCGGTCGTCGCGATCGACGCCAAGACCAAGCGCGTCCTCGCGATCGGCGCGGAGGCCAAGCGGATGGTGGGCCGCACGCCCGCCTCGATCATCGCCGTCCGCCCGCTGCGCGACGGCGTGATCAGCGACTTCGACGTCACCGAGCAGATGATCAAGTACTTCGTGAACAAGGTGCACGACCGGGTGGGCCTGATCCCGCGCCCGCGGATGCTGCTCGGCATCCCGTCCGGCGTCACCGAGGTCGAGAAGCGGGCCGTCCGCGACGCGGCGCTCAACGCCGGGGCCCGCTGGGCACGCCTGATCGAGGAGCCCATGGCGGCCGCGATCGGGGCCGGGCTGCCCGTGTCCGAGCCGTCCGGCTCGCTCATCGTGGACATCGGCGGCGGCACCACCGAGGTCGCGGTGCTCTCGCTCGGCGGCATCGTCGTCAGCCGGTCGATCCGCATCGGCGGCGACGAGATGGACGTGGACATCGTCGGCTACGCCCGGCGCGAGTACAACCTGTTCCTCGGCGAGCGCACGGCCGAGGACATCAAGATCGCGATCGGCTCCGCCTACCCGGGCGACTGGGACTCGCAGCGCGTCACGCTCCGCGGCCGGGACCTGCTGACGGGCCTGCCGCGTTCGGTCGAGGTGGGTGCCGACCAGATCCGCGACGCGATCGAGGTCGTCCGTGGCACAGATCGTCGACACCATCAAGGACACGATCGAGGAGACGCCGCCGGAGCTCGTGGCGGACATCATGGACCAGGGCATCGTGCTCGCCGGCGGCGGTGCGCTGCTGGCCGGTCTCGACCGCCGCGTTGCCGAGGCGACGCAGATGCCCGTCCACGTCGCGGACGACCCGCTCACGTGCGTGGCCCGCGGGACCGGCGTCGTGCTCCAGCAGCTGACGAGCCCGTCGATGGAGCGCGTCCTCGTCGCCGACACCTACAGCCGCCCGCCGCGCTGATCGTCGATCCCGGTGGGTGACGGGCTGCGACACGCACCGGCACCCCCGACTCGCTCCCGGAGCCCGCGCCATGACCTCGCTCGCCAACAACCGACAGGCCCGACGCCGCGGCATCGTGTTCACGATCCTGATCGCGATCACGCTGCTGCTGATGGCGTTCTCCGGCGAACCCGTACATCCAGGAGTTCCAGCGCGGGCCTCTCGTTCGCGCTGCGGCCGTTCCAGGCGCGCCATCGCGTCGATGTCGCGGGGTCCGTCGCCAACGTGGCCGCGAGCGGTCATCCGAGATCGACCAGCTGCGCTCGAGAACGCGTCGCTGCAGCGACGAGAACGAGCGGCTGGCGAACGAGAACTCGCGCCTCGGGGCCGTCAAGCTGCGAGAACGACGCAGCTCACGGCGCTGCTCCAGCTGCAGAGCGGGCTTCGACCACGAGACGCGTCGCGACCCGGGTGATCGGGCGCGAGACGCTCGAGACGCGCCGGATCGTGACCATCGACAAGGGCACGCGACGACGGGATCGAGCTCGGCGACGTCGTCGTCGTGCAGGGCGGCGCGCTCGCCGGCCGCGTGACCGACGTCGGGCCGACGTTCGCGAAGGTGACGCTGATCAGCGACTCCACGTCGACCGTGGTGGGCCAGCTCCTCGGCTCCGGGCGCGTCCGGCGAGATCGTCGGGTCAGGCGGGCGGCGTGCTCGTCATGCGCAACGTGGACTCCGCGGTCGAGGTCGGCATCGACGAGGAGGTGTTCACCGCCGGGCATCGAGTTCAACGGCGGTATCCGGTCGCCCTATCCCAAGGGACTCGTGATCGGCGCGGTCGTGGACGTCCAGCGGGATGCGAACGACGTCGTCCAGACCGCGTTCCTCGCCCCGGCCGCCAATCTCGACTCGTTCGAGCTTGCCCTCGTCATCACCGACTACGAGGGCGGCCTGCCCCCCGTCGACGAGCAGGCAGTCCCATGCGGCGAGGATGGGACGGTTCCTGAGGGCGAGGTCCCCTGCTACACCCCCGCACCCGCCGCCACGGCGAGGCCGACGGCGCGACCCTAGCCGGCGGCCCGCCCGGCATCGGCTCGCTGTCGCGGCAGGGCACGCAGCCGCCGCAGGGCTCGTCGCAGCGCGCTTGCGAGTGCCCGATGGATGGGCACCCGGACCGCATTGTCCGGGTAGCGCAGGCCGAGACGCGTGCCGCGGATCACGCCCAGGTCCAGGACCGGGCCCTCGACGGCTCCGCCGTCGAAGTGCAGCGCCAGGCGCCCGTCGACGGCGCGCAGGCGCGGGCGCGTCGCCACGCGGCCTCGGATCACGACGTGGCCGTTCCTGGTCGAGATCGACGTCGGGCGCACCTGCTCTCGTCCGCCCTCGAGGATCACGAGCCGCGGTGGGGGCGGGAGGTCCCGGCGACGGACTGCCGCCCGCAGCCTGACCTCGAGCTCAAAGCCCCCCATGGCAACCTTCCTCGCGGGGAGCCGGACAAGCACCTCCGCCGTTGACAGGCCGCGGGTCACGTCGAACACGAACCGTCCATCCGGCGCACGACCGGGGCTCACGAGCCCGCCCGAGGCCGCCAGGGCGGGCCCCGGCAGGCGCGTTCCCGCCTCCACGGTCACGGCCGCCGATCGGTCCAGTCCGAACGCGACCGTTCGCACGCGGATCTCCCAAGTCCCGTCGCTCACGGGTGCACCGGCGGCGCCGCGCGCCGGGTTCAGGCGCGCCACGGCAGAGATGGCCAGCCTCGCGGGCCGTCCTGCTGGACGCGCTCCGGCATCGGCGGTCCCCGGCTCGGCCCTCGAGGTCGACCGCATCGCGACCTCCTCGCCGGTGGCGAGGTTGCGGGCCAGGACGACGAGCCTCGTCGTGCCGAGTGCGTCCGTGACGTCGAGCGGGTCCGCGAGGATGCCCTCGGTCAGCGCCGGATCGAGCAGCCACCGGCCGTCCGCAGCCCGCAGCTCGAGCGGGGCTCCGGTGTCGCCGTTGACGATCCGCGCCGCGATCGCCACGACGACCCCACCCCGGCCGGTGCGGGCCGAATTCGACGACCGCCTCGGCGCGGAACGGCACGAGGCGCTCCGCGATGGTGATGAGCGACTCGACGT
Source organism: uncultured Chloroflexia bacterium (assembly GCA_963715245.1). Classification (GTDB taxonomy): domain Bacteria; phylum Chloroflexota; class Limnocylindria; order Limnocylindrales; family CSP1-4; genus CAIXZV01. The sequence goes on along the minus strand of CAVQRM010000002.1, from coordinate 55,707 downwards.
CGTGGGCCAGGAGCAGCCGCAGCCGGACGCACTGGAGCGGCGTCAAGCGCTGCTCGACGCCCGGGCTCGCAAAGTCCCTCGCAACCGGGATCGCGGCCTCGATGAACGACCGCCGGTAGTCACGCTGCGCTGCGAGCCGCGTGGCCGTGTCGCCCGGCGCGTCCCATGGCGTCACCCTCGGCTCGGTGATGCGCCCGAGGATCTCGATCCGGAAGAAGCGGGCGACGAGCCGGTCGCGGGTCTCCCCGGACGGGACGTGCGCGACGACCTCGTCGAGCACCTCGCGCACATTCGCGAGATACCCTGCCGGGTCCGGCAGGGCGTCGCCCGCGTTGGTCCCGTGGCCGCGCCGCTGGTACCGGTAGCAGGGATAGTCCGCGAGGATGGAGATGACGCGGGCGCGGACGTACGCTCGGACCATGAACAGCTGGTCCTCGAGGCGCCGTCGACCCTCCGGGAACCGGATCCCGTGCTCGCGCAGGAATGCCGTCCGCAGCAGCTTGTGGGGCGTCAGGCTGTCGATCGCCGGCGTGTCGTCGATGGTCCCCGCCTCGACATTGCGCCGGTACACGTGGAGCGCGACCCCGCGGAAGTCGCTGGCGACCTTGGGCAGCACGATGTCCGAGCCGTTCCGCACCGCCATGGCGGTGAGGCGCGCGAGGGCCTCCGGCGCAAGCGCGTCGTCCTGGTCGACGAACTGGATGAACTCGCCGCGGGCCGCGTCGATCCCGAGATTGCGGGGCCGCCCGGCCCAGCCCGAGTTCGGCGTGTGGATGACGCGGACGTTGGGGTGCTCCGCCGAGAGGCGGTCGAGGCGCGCGGGCGTATCGTCGGTCGAGCCGTCGTCCACGAACACCATCTCGTACTCGTCCGGCGGCAGGGTCTGGGCGAGCAACGACGCGATGCACGGCTCGATGTCGTCGCCGGGGTTGTACACGGGCACGACGACGGTTGCGAGCACGGTTCCCCTTGGCGACGGTGACGGGTGGACCGCCGTCAGGGTACGCCTGTCGCATGTCCGCGCGACGCGCTCTCCGGGCCGATCCTGGTACCTGCTAGCCTGTCCCGGACATGAAGGGACTCGTCCTCGCCGGCGGCACCGCGAGCCGACTGTTCCCGCTCACGATCGTCACCAACAAGCACCTCCTGCCGATCTACGACCGGCCGATGATCTACTACCCGCTGGACACGCTCGCGGGCATGGGGATCCGGGAGGTCATGGTCATCGTCGGGGGCAAGAGCGTCGGCGACATCGTCGAGCTGCTCGGTGACGGCCGCCACTTCGGGCTGGACCTGACCTACCGCTACCAGCGCGGCGCGCTGGGCATCGCGCACGCGATCGGCCTGGCCCGCGACTTCATCGGTGATGACGCCTTCTGCGTCGTGCTCGGTGACAACATCCTCCGTGGGGACGGCCTCGCGCAGACGGCGCAGCGATTCGAGGCCGGGCCGTGGGGCGCCGGCACGCTCCTGTACGAGGTCCCGGACCCGCATCGGTTCGGCGTCGCGGAGCTGGACGAGGACGGCCGGGTCATCGGCTTCGAGGAGAAGCCCGCGCACCCCAAGAGCAACCTCATCCCGGTCGGCGTCTACTTCCTTCGTCCCGATGCGTTCGAGGTCATCGAGGGCCTCGCGCCGTCGGGCCGCGGCGAGTTCGAGATCACCGACGTCCTCAACCACTACATCCCCGGTGGCGGCCTGTTCACCGAGGTCTACCGGGGCACGTGGACCGACGCCGGCACGGTGCCGAGCCTCCTTCGCGCAGCGGAGATGGCGGAGCACGACGACGAGGCCGGCGCGCTCCTGCCGCCGGTGGCGCGTCCGGGCGATCCCGCGTGACGCCCGTACCCGGCGCCCACCTCCTCGTCACGGGCGGCGCCGGCTTCATCGGCTCGGAGCTCGTCCGCCAGCTCCTCGCCCGCCGGGACGGGACGCGCGTCACGGTCCTCGACAAGCTCACCTACGCGGGCAACCGCACGAACCTCGCAACCGTCGAGGCAGATCCGGAGCAGGCCGGGCGGTTCGCCTTCGTCCACGGTGACATCGCCGACCCGGACGTCGTGGGGCGCCTCGTCGCGGACGCCGACGCCGTCGTCAACGTCGCCGCCGAGACCCACGTCGACCGGTCGATCCTCGACCCGGAGGCGTTCCTGCGGACCGGCGTCATCGGCGTCCATGTGCTGCTCGAGGCGGTCCGGGCGCGGGTCGCGGCGGGTCGCGGGCTCCGCTTCCTCCAGGTGAGCACGGACGAGGTCTACGGCGACATCCCAGCCGGCCGCTCGACGGAGACGGATCCGCTTGCCCCACGGAGCCCGTACGCCGCGGCGAAGGCGGCGTCCGAGCTGCTCGTGCGCGCCTACGTGATCACCTACGGGCTCGACGCGGTGATCACCCGCGGCTCCAACACGTACGGCCCGTTCCAGCACCCCGAGAAGCTGATCCCGCTGTTCGTCACCAACGCCCTCGCCGGTGAGCCGCTCCCGATGTACGGGGACGGCATGCAGGTTCGCGACTGGCTCCACGTCTCCGACCACGCGTCGGGCATCGAGTTCGTGCTCCGTCACGGGGCGTCAGGCGAGGCGTACAACCTCCCGGGCGGGACCGAGCTCCCCAACCGTGACGTCATCGGCCGGCTGCTGGTGGCGGCCGGGCGGGACTGGTCGCTCGTCCGGACGGTGCCGGACCGGCCCGGCCACGACCGCCGGTACGCGATGGACGGCGCGAAGCTGCAGGCGCTCGGCTGGTCGCCGGCTGTCGACTTCGAGACCGGCCTGCCGGCGACGGTCGCCTGGTACCGCGATCACCCGGACTGGGTTGCGAGCGCCCGCTCGGGCGACTGGGACAGCTACTACGAGGCGCAGTACGGTGACCGGCTCGCGGCGGGCCGCGAGGTCGTCGACGTCGTCGACGCGGCCGACGACGCGAGCATCATCTCGGGCGGCTGACCCGGTGCGCGTCGTGGTGACCGGTGCCGCCGGCCGGCTCGGGCGGGCGATGATCGAGGCGCTCGAGGAGGCGCCGTTCACGGGTCCCGCCGGTCCGATCGCGTGGTCCCGGCCGGCGTTCGACCTGGACACGGTCACCGCCGCCTCCGTCACCGCCCTCCTGGAGCGGGACCGCCCCGAGGTGGTCGTCCACGCCGCTGCCTGGACCGACGTCGACGGCTGCGCCCGGCAGCCCGCCACCGCGATGCGCCGGAACGCGGACGCGGCCGGCGTGCTCGGACAGGTGTGTGCCGCGCGTGGCGTGGACCTCGTCCTCGTGTCCACCAACGAGGTCTTCGACGGGCGCCGCACGGACGGGGTCGGCTACGCCGCGGACGACGAGCCCGGCCCCGCCAACCCGTACGGCGCGAGCAAGCTCGGGGGCGAGCGCCAGGCAACCGCAGCGTTCGAGGACGCGGGTGGCGCGGCGCGGCTGGCCATCGTCCGAACGAGCTGGCTGCACGGGCCGCCCGGCAACGACTTCCCGGCCAAGATCGCCGCGGCGGCCCTGCGCGCGCGGGCGGCCGGCGAGCCGCTCAGGGTCGTGGGCGACGAGATCGGCTGCCCCACCTACACCCCCGACCTCGCCGAGGCGATCGCCGAGCTCCTCGGTGCGGACGAGCTTGCACCCGCGGGGCGCCGGTGGGCCATCCACCACCTCGTCAACAGCGGACGCGCGTCGCGTGCGGACTGGGCGCGCGAGGTCCTCCGCCTGGCGCGGATCGCCGTTCCGCTCCAGGAGGTCCCCGCATCGACCTGGCAGCGCGCGTCCACGCCACCGCTGTGGGCCGTCCTCGAGCCGACCCGTCTCCCATCGGGGGAGCCCATGCGCCACTGGCGCGAGGCGTTCGCGGACGCGGCCCCCGCCCTGGTCCGGTCGCTGCCGAAGCACTGATCCGGCGCCGGCACGGGCGGGCGCCGCTGACCCGCCGGTGCGGTGGGGCACCGCCGCGGGCACACCGCGCACCGCCCCGGACTCCACCTCGTCCCACCAGACTCCATCGAGGGCGGCTCCAAAGGGCCAGCGCCGACCTGACGATCCCTCCATTGGCCTGCGGGCCGCGCGGGACGAGGCTTGTGAGGCATTCATCCGGCGCCCGGATCTCATCGCACGGGCGCGCCGACCGTCACCGGAGCCTCACCGTTGCGCAAGCTTGCATTCGCGCTCGTCGCCGCCCTCGTCGCGGGTCTCGGGACCCTCGCCCCCGCCGCCGCCCCCGTCGTCAATGCCGCGACCCAGCCCAAGGTCGCGATCATCGTCGGCGCGACCCACAGCGCGACCGCGAAGTACCGCTCGTACGCGAACGAGGTCTACAACGAGGCCGTCAAGTTCACGTCGAACGTGGTCAAGGTCTACAGCCCCAGCGCGACGTGGAGCAAGGTGAAGAGCGCCGTCAACGGCGCATCCATCATCGTGTACCTGGGCCACGGCAACGGCTGGCCGAGCCCCTACACCTACGACGCGAACTACACGACCAAGGACGGCTTCGGGCTCAACTACGACAACAACGGTGACGGCAAGCTCAGCGACTACGAGAACCGCTACTACGGCGAGCCGTCCATCCGCACGCTCACACCGGCGAAGAACGCCGTCGTCCTGCTGTTCCACCTCTGCTACGCGTCGGGGAACTCCGAGCCCGGCCAGGCGGAGCCCAGCCTGTCCACTGCGAAGCAGCGGGTCGACAACTACGCTGCCGCGTTCATCAAGGCCGGCGCCCGAGCGGTGATCGCCAACGGCCACAGCCACAACCCGTACTACATCAACGCGCTGTTCACCACGCGCCAGACCATGGACGAGTACTGGCGCAACGCGCCGGACTTCAACGGCGACGTCCGAACCTACGAGTCGACCCGGAACCCGGGCTACACGTACCAGCTCGATCGCGAGGGCGTGGGCAAGTACTACCGCTCGATCGCCGGGAAGATGACGCTCACGACCCAGGACGTCACCGGTGCCGCGTACGCGAGCACCTCCGCGGACCCGACGACGTGGGTGGTCCCGGGCAACGCCAGCGTGACGGCCGACGCAGCGCCGGTCTACGGCTCGGCCGAATCGGCCGGCCTGGGCGTCGACCCGGTCAGGACCCTCCCGCTCGACGCGAGGGTCCGCCTCGACGAGCAGGCGTGGGGGGCGGCGTGGGACGGCTCGCCCATCTTCCGGATGCATACCGACAGTGGTGTCGAAGGATGGATGACGGGAACGCACCTGCGCCCGCGCGACATCGCCGCGCCGCGGATCTGGGACATGGACGACGGGGCCGGAGTCTTCTCCCCGAACGATGACGGGTCGCAGGACGAGTGGGACCTCACGCTCGAGCTGTCCGAGCCCTCGGCCTGGACGATCCGCGTCCTCGACGACGAGGGCTCGTCGGTCGCCAGCCGGGGCGGGACCGGCGACGTCGCGGCCCTGACCTGGGATCCCGGCAACCGGGTCGCGGACGGCACCTACACCTGGCAGCTCGAGGCGGTCGACGACTGGGGCAACGGGCCGCTGGTGGAGGACGGCCCGGTCGTGGTCGACACCCAGGCGCCCGACCTGTCGCTCGCCGATGCCGATTCCGACAACGTCCCGCTGTTCACGCCGAACGGCGACGGGTCGCGCGAGACGATCTCGCTCTCGGCCTCGTCCACGGAGCCCGGCTCGGTCGTCGCCGACGTCGTCGACGCGGACGGCGACGTGGTCGACCGCCTCTCGGGCACGGTCACGGGTTCGTCGGTCACGATGACGTGGGACGGCAAGGGCGACGACGGCGTCGTGCCGGACGGCCGGTATACGCTCGTCGTGGTCGCGCGCGACCGGGCGGGGAACGAGAGCGAGCCGCAGACACGAGCGGTGGACGTCTACGGATCCCTGGGCCACGTCGCCTCCTCGAGGAGCATCTTCTACCCGCAGGACGGCGACAACCTCGCCATGACGACCACGTTCTCGATGCGTCTCGCATCCCCGGCGACCGTCACCTGGGCCGTGATCAACGCCGAGGGCACCGTGGTTCGCACCTTCCGGGCCGACGAGGCCATGGACGCGGGCACCCACAAGCAGTCCTGGGACGGCCGTGACGACGCGGGCGCCTTCGTCCCGCGTGGCACCTACCGCACGCTGGTCACGGCCACGGACGGCACCCTGGGCGCCTCGCAGAGCGCATCGGTGATGACCGAGGCGTTCCGGATCAAGCTCAGCGACACGACGCCGCGACGAGGCCAGAAGATCACGGTGACCGTCACCTCGCCCGAGATCCTGAGCGCCGCCCCGCGCGTCGCCTTCTACCAGCCGGGCATCGGTGGCTGGGCCGTCACCGCGAAGCGGATCAGCACCTACTCGTACCGGGTGACGGTCACGCTCCGGTCCAGCGGCACCGGGACGATGCGGGTCAAGGCGTACGGCTGGGACTCCGGTGGCCGGAAGCAGCTGACGAACACCTACTTCCCGCTGCACTGACCGCCGGCTCCGCGGCGACCACACCGGACCGCACCTGACCCACCCGTACCGGGTCCCGGCGGGACCTTGGGGTGATGGGCCGGCAGACGCGCCGGGGCTACGGTGACGGTCCCGCCGGGACGGCTCGATCGATCACCGCCTCCGACGGGCCCGCGCCCCGCGGTCAGGCGGCCGGCGCGGGGCCTCACCCGACCACGAGGATGGCCGTGATTCGACCCCGATCCGCGCTCCGTCATCGCCGCCCCACCATCGTCGGAGCGCTGGTCGCGATCCTCGTCGCGGGCGTGATGCCCGGACCGCCCACGGTGACAGCCCGGGACCTGCTGCCAGATGTCCCGTCCCGTCCCGCCGTCCCCGCCCCCGACGCCCCGGACGACGCCCCGGACGACGTCCCGGAAGACGTCCCGTCCATCGCCTACGAGGAGTGGCTGGAGCACGAGGACGACGAGCTCGAGTTCACGCCCGGTGCCCGGGTGGAGGTCGGGTTCACGCCGCGCAAGGACGACCGCTGGCCGGTCGGTGGCGCGGAGCCGGGCCCGCTACCCGCGGGACGCGCGTCCGGTCGCGACATGGCGAAGATGCCGAACGGATCGCGCTGGACCGATGTTGGCGGGAAGGGCACCGACGGCAGGAACGGTCGCGGTGCCGGGGAGCCGGCGGAGCCGTCGCCCGCCCAGGACCCTGTTGACGCGCCTGCCGGCGCAGCGGCCGTCCCCGCCAACCTTGCCGCGTTCGCCGAGCCCGCCGCGGAGCCCGACTTCGACCTGGCCGCGGCATCGGGGCTTCGCCGCCAGGTCTACGGGTTCCTCCCGTACTGGGAGCTCTCGGGCGCCTCGACGAAGCTCAACTACGACGTCCTCTCGACGATCGCGTACTTCTCCGTGGGCGCAACCTCCAAGGGCAACCTGAAGAAGAAGGACGCCGACGGGACGAGCACCACGGGATGGGGAGGCTGGACGAGCTCCAACATGACCCGGGTCATCAACGCTGCGCACCAGAAGGGCACGCGTGTCGTGCTCACCGTGAGCGTGTTCGCCTGGACCAGCAGCCAGGCGAGCGTCCAGAAGGCGCTCCTCGGCAGCTCCACCGCGCGGCTCAACCTCGTGAAGCAGACCGTGGCCGCCGTCCGCGACCGCGGCGCCGACGGCGTCAACCTGGACTTCGAGCCACTGGCCTCGGGGTACGGGGACGAGTTCGTGGCCCTGCTCAAGACCTTCCGGTCCGAGTTCAACAAGATCAGGTCGGGCTACCAGATCGTGTACGACACGACCGGCTACATCGGCAACTACCCGCTCGAGGCCTCGGTCGGGAAGAGCGCCGCCGACGCGATCTTCGTGATGGGCTACGACTACCGCACGTCCGGCTCCGCGACGTCCGGCTCCATCGACCCCCTGTCCGGACCCAAGTACGACCTCGCCGACACGGTGCGCGCCTACACGTCGCGGGTGAGCCCGAGCCGCGTCATCCTCGGCATCCCGTGGTACGGCCGTGCATGGTCGACGGCATCAGACACCGTCCGGTCGAAGAACATCAGCGGTCTCAAGCACGGGTACAGCAGCGCGGTGAACTACGAGAGCGTCGTCGCCTACGTGGAGAAGTACGGGCGCCGGTGGGACAGCAGCGAGCAGAGCCCCTACGTCGTGTACCGGCGCAAGAACTGCACCGACACGTACGGGTGCGTGACCAGCTGGCGCCAGATCTACTACGACGACGCGTCGTCCATGAAGCGCCGCTACGCGCTCGTCAACGACTACGGGCTCCGCGGCACCGGCATGTGGGCCCTGGGCTACGACGGCGGTCACAGCGAGCTCTACCGTGCCCTGTCGGACTCGTTCCTCGTGGACAAGGCGGCCCCCGTCGCCGGGATCAGGAACGTCGCCACCACGCAGGTCGACGAGGGCTTCGTCGTCAAGTGGGCCGCGAGAGACGTCAGCAGCGTCGTGTCGTACGACGTCCAGGTCTCGCGAAACGGGGGCGCCTGGGAGACATGGCTGACCGGCACCCGGGCGACGTCCGACGTCTTCCTCGGGTCCCACGGCACCGGGTACGCGTTCCGCGTCCGCGCGAAGGACAGCAAGGGCCACCTCGGCTCGTGGAACGTCTCCTCGACGTGGACCGAGTCGCCGAAGCTCGCCGTGGGCGGGTTCGGGCGCGTGTTGGCCGACGGGCTCTCCTACCGGACCGGACCGGACACCTCCGCGGCCCGGCTCGGCGCGCTGGACGCGGGCACGCTCGTCGCGGTGACCCGGGGCCCGGTCTCGGCCGACGGCTACACCTGGTACGAGGTCACCCAGCCGATCAAGGAGTGGTCGGCCGTGTCATTCGTGGAGCGCGGCGTCTGGGTTGCCGCGTCGAACTCGTCCACGACGTTCATCAAGGCGTATCGCGCCCCCAACAGCACGACCGTCAAGGCGGGCATCCGTGACCTCGACTTCGGATCAGCGAGCACGAGCGCCGTGGGGACGGCGTCGTCCCAGGTCGCCACGCGCTCCTTCTCGCCCAACGGCGACGGCTCGAAGGACGCGCTGAAGCTCCGCTGGCGGAACGGCGTGGCGATGGACACGCTCACGCTCTACGTCTATCGCACGGACGGGACGCTGGCTGGCTCCCGCCGCGTGCCGGACCGCGCCGCTGGGGCCCAGAGCTGGAACTGGGACGGGAAGATCGACGGGACCCGCGTGAAGGACGGCACCTACGTCCTCCAGCTCCGAGGCGTCGCCGACGGCAAGACGTATCGTGCCCCGTCGTCCCGCCCGGCCACCGCGGCGCAGATCGCGCTGTACCGGATTCGCGTGGATACCGCGGGACCGTCCATCACCGCGTCTTCGGTGCAGTACAAGCTGCTCTCGCCAAATGGCGACGGGACCCGTGACACGACGAAGCTGTCGGTGGGCTCGAAGGGCGCGTCCCGCTGGTCCGCGACGATCACAAACGCCGCCGGCAGCCGGGTGCGGACCGCGTCGGGAACGGGCGGCACCGTCGCGTTCACGTGGAACGGACTGGACGACGCAGGCACCCGCGTCGCGGACGGTCGCTACACCGCGACCCTCGCCGTCTCCGACATGGCGGGCAACATCGCGCGCCGGTCGTGGACGCTGACCGTCGACACGACCGCGCCGACCGTGAAGCCCGCCACGTCGTACGACGCCTTCTCGCCCAACGGCGACGGGACCCGCGACACGACCGTCCTGTCGTGGTCCTCGAGCGAGCGGGCGTCCGGCACCGCACGCCTGTGGAAGGGCACGACGCTCATCCGGTCGTGGAGGGTGTCCGGGCTCACAGCATGGAAGGCGACCTGGGACGGGCGCAGGGCCGACGGCACGCGCGTCGCGGACGGGAAGTACACGTTCAAGGTGGATGTCCGGGATGCCGCGGGCAACCGGCGTCGGGCCTCGACGACCGTCGTCGTCGACCGCACGGCGACCGCCCTCCGTTGGTCGCGCCACTTCTTCCCGCAGGACAAGGACGCCATCCGGCCGACGTCCAGGCTGTCGTACGCGCTGAGCCGCGATGCCACCACCACGCTCCGGCTCTACGACCGCACCGGCGCGCTCGTGCGCACCGTCTGGAAGGGCAAGGACCAGTCCGCGGGGGCGCGGGGCTGGACATGGAACGGCAAGCTCGCCGACGGCACGTACGCCCCCCAGGGCAAGTACAAGGCCAGGCTCACCGTGACGTCGCGGTACTCGAAGCTCGAGCTCACCCGCTGGGTGTGGGCCACCGCGTTCACGGTCACGCCGTCCGCGACGACGGTGAAGCCCGGCCAGACGCTCACCGTCCGGTTCACGTCGATCGAGCCGCTGGGCACGAAGCCCGTGGTCACCTTCACCCAGCCGGGCAGGACCGGCGTGACGGTGACGGCGACGAAGCTCGCGGACGGGTCGTACAAGGCGACGTTCAGCGTGAAGTCCGGCGCCGTTGGGAGCGGGCGGGTCAAGGTGTCCGCCAAGGACGCGGACGGCCGCACGAACAGCACGTCGATCGCGATCAAGGTGGCCTCGTGAGGGACGGCCACGGGCTCATGGTGCGCGGGCGCACCGCGCCGGCCGTGCGCCCCTACACTGGCCGCGCATGAGCAGCGAGCCGATCGGCACCGGGACCTGGATCGTCCTCCCGACCTACAACGAGGCCGAGAACCTGCCTGGCATCGGCGCGGCAATTCTCGACGCGCTCCCGGGCGGGACGCTGCTCGTCGTGGACGACTCGTCCCCGGACGGCACCGGTGACCTGGCCGAAGGGCTCGCCGCCGCCGATCCGCGCATCCGCGTGAAGCACCGGGCGGCGAAGCAGGGCCTGGGCAGGGCGTACCTCGACGGGTTCGGCGAGGCCCTGCGCGGCGGCGCCGCGATCATCGTCCAGATGGATGCCGACTGGTCGCACGATCCGGCCGCGCTCCCGTCGCTCATCGAGCCCATCACCGCCGACCGCGCCGACCTCGTGATCGGGTCGCGCTACACGGCCGGGGGCGGCGTCGAGGACTGGGGGCTCGTCCGGCGGATCATCTCGCGCGGTGGCTCGCTGTTCGCGCGCGTCGTGCTTGGCCTCCGTCCACATGACCTGACCGGCGGGTTCAAGGCCTGGCGAGCGACGACCCTCGCGTCGGTCCCGTTCGACGGCGTCCGCGCCGGCGGCTACGTGTTCCAGATCGAGATGACGTACCGGGCGTCGCGGCTGGGCGCGCGGGTCACCGAGGTGCCGATCACCTTCCGCGACCGTCGCGTCGGCCAGTCGAAGATGAGCCGACGGATCGTCGTGGAGGCGCTGTTCGTGGTCATGGGGCTGCGCTGGGACGAGCTCCGTGGCCGCGCCCCGGTGCAGCGACGGTAGTGACGCTCGAGAGCCGCCCCGGCTGGCGACCGGGCAGCGGCGCCACGCGCCGCGCGGCCGCCGACGGCGTGCGCGTCGTCATCGACCTCCGCCCGGTCCAGGACCCGGAGCGCGCGCCGTTGACCGCCGTCTACCTCGAGCAGCTGCTCACCGCGCTCGACGCGGATCCGCGCCCCGGGGAGTCGTTCGCGTTCCTCCTCGCCGCCGAGCGGGACGATCCCACCGACCGTTGGCCGAACCTCGAGGTCGCGGCCCGGCGCCTCCTGCCGCCGACGCGGCTCCTGCGCTCCGGCGCGCTCACGGTGGACCCGATCCTGCTCCGCGGGGCATCGCTGGGGGCCGGCTGGCGCGCCGAGCGAGGTGGCGCCGCCGGGACCGTCTACCACGCCGCCGCCGGTGCCCTCCCGATCGCGTCCGGGATCCCGATCGTCGCGGCGGTCCTCGACCTCGCGCCGTGGGCGATGCCTGCGGCCTATCAGCGCGGCCCTGCGGCCCGCTTCGGCCAGCGGATCCGGGCGCGCCTGCTCAGGGATGCGGCCGCGGTGCTCGTCCCGAGCCGCGCGACCGCGATCGAGGCCCAGCGCCTGCTCCACGTGCGCCAGGGCCCGGATGCGCGTCGTCCCGCTCGCAGCCCGTCCCGAGTTCCGTCCCGGTGCGGCGACCGGCGCGGCGTGGGAGGCGGAGCGGCTCGGGCTCGGGTCGCGCTACGCGGTCTATGCCGGCCGCTACGACGCGCGCCAGGACCTGCCGACGCTCCTCGACGCCCTGGGCCGGCTCGCCGCCGAGGCCGTCCCCACGGGTCCGCACGGCGCGGTGCCGTGGCCGCCCCGGATCTGCCTCGTCGGTGCCTCCCCGGACGACCGGGCTGCGCTGTCGCGCGCTGCGGCGCGGGCCGGTGTCGGGGATGCCATGGCCTACGCGCCGGGGCTCCCGGCGGCTCGGCTCGCGGCGCTGGTCGCGGGTGCACGCTGCCTCGTCCAGCCGGTCCGCTCCGACGCGACGGGCCTTGCCGCGCTCGAGGCGCTCGCCGTCGGGGTGCCGGTCATCGCCACCACGGTCGGTTCGCTGCCCGAGACCGTCGGCGCGGCCGGGCATCCTCGTGGAGCCCGGCGATCCCGCCCGCCTCGCGACCGCCCTGCGGGCGGCCTGGCTTGACGACGAGCTGCACGCGCGGCTCGTCGCGGCCGCGCTCGACCAGGGGGCGGCTCCCCGGACCTGGGCGGATGTGGCGCACGACACCCGCCAGGCGTGGGCGGACGTGGCAGGGCCGGGACCACTGCTCTGAGCGACCCGCACGGTCTGGTCGCTACTCCTCGAGCGCGCCCCGCGCCCCGGCGTTTCCCGACGCGGTCGGCGGCGGATCCTTGCCGTCCTTGATCGTCAGCTTCGTCCCGGTCGGGACGACCTGGATGAACGTCTGACCGATCGTGAGGACGACCGGCTTGCCGTCCGGCCCATAGAACCTGGTCTTGCCTCGGACGGACGCCTTCTTCCATGTTCCCTTGACGGTCGAGCCGTTGGTCGCGATGTACGCGCGTCCCGAGCCGGTGAACCTCGCCTCGAGCCGATTCTTGGACGACCCGTCGTTGAGCGGGCCGAAGCGCACGAACATCACGATCACGTTCTTCGGGGCGACCCGGCTCTTCGACGCCGCGTCGGTCTGCTTCTTCTCGCCGCTGACCGAGCGCAGGTACCGGTTGGTCACGCGGTCGTACTTGTAGGTGATGCGGTTCGCGAGGTACGGGACGACGATCGTGCCCCCCTTCGGTCGCCGGTCGGGAGCGATGTCCGGCGCGAAGGTCCACGCCGGCTTGTAGGTCGTCGCCTTCGCGCCGACGACCTTCGCCAGCTTGCGCAGGTTCTCGCCGTCCGTGTACACGTTGTGCGGTGCGAAGCGCGACGTGACCCGCCACAGGTAGCGGCCCTCGTAGCGGAACCCGTCCGCGTCGTAGACGTACGACCCCTTGCCCTTCGACGACCGCAGGAACGCGAGCGCCTGCGGCGAACCGCCGACGTGGACATACGACGCGCGCCACTCGGACGCCCACGCGATGAAGTAGTAGCGGGAGCTGCGGACCGGGCCGACCGCCTTCGGGTTGCCCTCCTGGAACAGCGCCATGTAGCGCGGGATGCCCCCCTCCGCGGGGGCCTGCCAGACGACGCTGGCCGAGGTCAGGCCGGATTGCGGACGCGCGGCGGCCTGGTCGTCGATCATGACCGCGACGACGTGGCGAGTCGCCCGCGCCTCCGAGACCATGCGTCCCGTGAGCGGCGCTGCGACCAGCGCAGGCGTCGGTGCCGGGGTGGGGAGCGGCGGGTACGAGGGCAGCGGCGTCGGTGTCGGCGAGGGCGTGGGTGTCGGCTCAGGGGTCGCGGTGGCGGGCGCGCCGGCCGTGGGGGACCCGAGTGCCGCGCCGGAACTGGGCTCGGCTTCGGAGGAGGTGAGCACGAGGCCGGCGCCGACCCCGACGGCCACACCCAGGGCCAGGGTCAACCCGATCAGGGCGCCGATGACGGACCTCGTCATCGCTGCAGGTCCGGGTACGCATCGTGATGGTGGTTCACGCAGGCTCCACGGTCGTGTCGTCGTGGGACGCGACCCCGGACGCGAGGCCCGCTGGCCTCATTCCGGTCCGCGCGGAGGATAGCCCACATGCCGTCGACGTGTGGCCGGAGGGGAACGTGACGACCGGCCCGGGGGCCGGCCCCCCCGGGGTACGGTAGGCTCGCGGGACACGCCATCACCGAGGTCTCGCAATGTCCGATCAGACGCCCGACGTACCCCGCGCCCGCAAGAAGGCTGCCCCGACGGCCACGCCGGATGGGCCCACGCCGCCCGAGACCCCCGCGGCGGACGATGCGAACGGCGTCGAGCCGGTGCCCGTGCTACGCCTCGAGCGGGGTGGGATCGCGGGGGCGACGGCGGGCCAGGTCGAGGTTCGGCTCGGCGGGATCGGGGCCCTGTCCGCCGAGGACGTGTTCGTCGAGTGGGGCGGCGTCGGTGCGGCGCGGGCCGAGCGCCTCGCGGTGGAGTTCGGGAGCGTCGGAGTCGTGCTCGCCGGCGAGGCGCGCGTCACGCAGGGTTTCGCCGGGTCGATCGCGGCGCGCGAGGCGACGCTGGAGCAGGGAATCGTGCGGACCATGATCGCCCAGCGCGTCGTTGTGAACCGCCCGTCCGCGGTCCTGGTGATGATCGCCCAGCACGTCTCGGGCGAGGTGCGCCCACTGCTCGACTGGCGTGGTGCGCTGGCGGCCGGCGCCGCGTTCGGGCTCGTGACCGGGCTCGTGCGAGGCGCGCGCCGGAAGCGCTGAGGGACGGACGGGCGTCAGGCGCGACGGCGCTTGAGCTGCAGGACCCCCTTCTCGCGGGCCGCGGCCTTCCGCTCCGCCATCCGCTCCCGGTGGACGGCGACGACCTCGTCCGGTGAGCCCATCATCGCGATCGCGCCCTTCTCGAGCAGGATCGCGCGGTTGCAGTACTCGACGACCCAGTTCATGTCGTGGGTCACGAGCACGATCGCCTTGGCGGCGCGGACGAGCTCGAGGACGCGCTGCTTGCTCTTCTCGCGGAAGGCCGCGTCGCCCGTGGCGAGCACCTCGTCCAGGAGCAGGATGTCGGGGTCGATCGACGTGGCGATCGAGAACCCGAGCCTCGCGCGCATCCCCGATGAGTAGGTCTTGATCGGCGCGTCGATGAACTGGCCAAGCTCGGCGTACTCGATGATCCCCGGCAGGCGCGCCTCGAGATCCTGGTGGGGGATGCCCATGAAGGCGCCCGCCAACCGGATGTTCTCCGTGCCTGACAGGTCCTGGTCGAACCCGACGCCAAGGGTCAGGAGGCTCGAGATATGGCCGTCCACCTCCACCACCCCTTCCGAGGGAACGAGGATGCCGGCGAGCACCTGGAGCAGCGTGCTCTTGCCGGCGCCGTTGGGGCCGATCACGCCGACGGACTCACCGTTCATGACCGCGAACGAGACGTTGCGCAGGGCCCAGAAGTCCGTGTCCCCGTCGCGGCGGACGCGGCGGATCATGGAGTCCCGGAATGTCCGCTTCCGCGTCAGCTTGAGGCTGTAGCGGACCCCGAGATCCTCGACGAGGATCGCAGGCGTCTGCTGGGGCTCGTGTCCCCGCCCCGAAGCGGCGCCTGCAGGCTGGCTCACAGGACCTTCGCGAAGGTGGGTTCCACCCGCTTGAACAGCAGGATCGCTCCGGCGACGAGCACGAGCGACACGACGGTGAGAACGGCAAGGCCCACCCAGTCCGGGGCGGTGCCGAAATACGCCAGGTTGCGATAGGACTCGATGAGGTGCGTCCACGGATTGAGGTTGAAGAGCGTGGCGACCCACGGGTTCTCCTTGGCGAACGTCGAGTCCAGCACAAGGTCGGCGCCGTACAGGATCGGCGACAGGTAGAACCAGAACCGCAGAACGTGCCGGGCGAGGTTTCCGACGTCGCGGTAGAACACGTTGATGGCGGCAATGGCGATCGCCACGGCGAGCGAGAACACGAACTGGACGACCGCGACCAGCGGGATCAGCAGGAGCCACGCGCTCAGGCGGTCCGAGTACAGCACCACCGTGAGGCCCACGAGCGGAATGAGGCCGAAGGCGAAGTTCACGACGCCGGCGGCCACCGCGGAGACGGGCAGCACGAGCTTGGGGAAGTAGATCTGCTTGATCAGGCGCTCCTGGCCGGTGACGGAGGTCACCCCGTCCTTGACGGTGGACTCGAACCACTTCCAGGGGAGGATCGCCGCGAACACGAACAGCCCGTAGTCCTCGACGCCCCGGTCGAACACGATCGTCACGAGGACGGAGTAGATGAGCATCTGGATGAGCGGGTCGATCACCCACCAGACGTTGCCCAGCAGCGTATCCGCGCCCTTCTTCTTGAGATCGGCGCGGACCATGTAGGCGATCAGTCGCCGCCGGGAGAGCACCTCACGGATGCCGCCTGCCACGAGGTCCAGCGCTCCGGGACGAACCGACGACGACCGGAAGGAGGCAGGTGCCTCGGATCTGGCGGTCACGGCCGCGAGCGTAGCACGGTGGTGATCCCCGGGGCCTCGCGCGCGCATGGGGTACCATTGCGCGCCGCGCCGTCAGCGCCTCAGACTCCGTCGCCGTGACGGCATCCAACCACGAGGAACCCTCCACCCCATGACGTCGTTCCGCGGCCGTCCGGCCGGCACCCGCGCTCGCGCCCTGGACGATCGGGACCGTCGCTCGATGCTGCTCAACATCGGCTTCGGGATCACGATCGTCGTTGCGCTCCTGTTGCTCGTCATCGCCTTCGGGGCGTCCTGGTACAACGAGCACCTCGCCTCGGCCGCGACCGTGAACGGCGAGTCCATCTCCAAGGACGAGTTCAACACGCAGGTCGAGATCAACACGTTCCGCAACGACTACGCCCAGCGACGCATCAGGACGCTCCTGACGGCCGGCCAGATCCGCAGCTCGGACGCCCAGGCCCGACTCAGCATCCTCGACCAGCGCCAGCAGCAGGGCGGCACGATCGCCCTCGAGCAGCTGATCGACGGGCGGATCATGGACCAGCTCGCCGCGGACAAGGGCGTCACCGTGAGCGAGGCGGACATCGATGCCAAGCTCACCGAGGAGGCCACGACGCCGGAGCTCCGGCACGCCTGGGTGATCGCTGTGGAGCCGACCACCGCCGAGAGCTCGACCGTCCCCGACGCGGCGGCCAAGGCCGAGGCGAGGGCAGCGGCCGAGAAGGCGCTCGCAGACCTCCAGGCCGGCAAGGCCTGGGAGGAGGTCGCCAAGGCGGTGTCCACCGACGAGACGCGGGACCAGGGTGGCGACCTCGGCTTCATCGACGAGAACGCGGCGTTGGATCCGGCGTTCGTGGAGGCCGTGATGGCGGCCGCGGAGGACACGCCCACCGCCGTCATCGAGGGTGCGGACGGCATCTTCCGCGTCGGCCGGGCAACCGAGATCACCCCTCCCGTCGTCGATGCCACGCTCCAGGCCCAGGTCGAGGCCGAGGGCATCAGCGTTGGGGACTTCCGGGCGGCGCTCCGGCGGGACGCGCTGCGCTCGAAGCTTGACGAGGCCGTCCTCGCCACCTTCCTCGCCCCGGGCGCGCAGCGCCAGGTGTCGGAGATCTTCATGCAGGAGGGTACGTCCGAGACCCTCGACGGCGCGGTCAGGACCCGCCACATCCTGTACTCGCCCAACGGCGATCCGCAGACGGCGGGCGAGGTGGCGGACGACGATCCGGCCTGGAAGGCTGCCGAGACGAAGGCCCGTGCGACATGGGCTGCCGTGAAGGCCGATCCGAGCCGGTTCGACGCCATCGCTCGGGCGGAGAGCGACGAGGGAGCGGCGGCCCAGAGCGGCGGCAAGCTCCCGTACTTCGCCCCGGAGGACTCCATCGACCCGGCCTTCGCAGCCGCGATCTTCGCACCCGGCCTGACCGAGGGCCAGCTGCTCGATCCGGTGAAGTCGGACTTCGGCTGGCACGTCATCCAGGTCATGCACTTCCCCACCGATCTCGAGTGGGCGAACGGGCTCAAGGCGGACATCGACGCCGGGACCCTGACCTTCGCCGATGCCGCGCGCGACAACTCCGACAAGGCCGAGGCCGCCGAGGGCGGTGACCTCGGCTGGGTCGCCCGCGGCCAGCTCACCGAGGAGCAGGAGCAGGCCGTGTTCGCGGCGCCGATCGGCACCGTGAGCGACCCCCTGGTCATCGAGGGCGAGGGCCTCTACCTGTACCTCGTGGCGAAGGAGGAGACGCGGGAGCCGGACGCCGAGCAGCGCGAGGTCCTGGAGTCCACGGCATTCCCGATCTGGTACTCCCGCCAGAAGGAGCTGTTCGACATCTCGCGCGACCCGGAGATCACCAGCGGCGTGACGTCCTGAGCTGCTGAGGCGAGCCGCACGATGCTGGACGCGCTCTTCGCCGAAGCCCGCCTCCGCTGGCGGCTCGACCCGTCCGGCGGGATCGCCATCGTCGTCGCGGAGCGCCTCGTCGCCACGCCGATCGAGCCGTCGGTCGCGGTGCTCGTCGTGCCCGCCGCGCGGGTCCGGGTCAGCGTGGACGCCGAGGCCGGACCCGTGCCGCTCCCGGGACGTCACGGTCGCGACGGGGACGACCCTGTTGCCGTCCTCCGGCGCCTGTACCCGGCCGATCATCCCGTCGGGCGGTTCGGCCTCGCGGACGGGACGACCGTCGGCGTGCTGCGCGCACAGGATCTGGCAGAGCCGCTGTACCTCGCCCCGGTCGACCCGGTCGCGGATGTCGCCTCCCCGTGGGGCATGCCCTGGATCTCCGCCCGCCTCAGGGCGCCCGACGGCTGTCCGTGGGACCGGGAGCAGACGCACGAGTCGCTGCGCAACCACCTGCTCGAGGAGGCGTACGAGGTCTACGACGCGCTCGAGGCCGGTGCCACGCCGGAGCTGGCGGGCGAGCTGGGCGACCTGCTGCTCCAGGTCGTGCTCCACGCGCAGCTGGCCGCGGAGGAGGGCGTGTTCGACATGACCGACGTGTGGGCAGCGATCGCGTCCAAGATCGTGCGGCGCCATCCCCACGTGTTCGGCGAGTCGGAGGCCCGGACCGCGGCGGACGTCAACCGCCAGTGGGAGCGGATCAAGGCAGGCGAGCGGGCCGCCGCCGCGGACGAGACCGGTCTCGAGGCCCCGAAGAGCGCGCTCGATGGCATCAGCCGGTCCCTGCCTGCGCTCGCCGCCAGCCAGGAGATGCAGGAGCGCGCGGCGAATCTCGGCTACGACTGGCCCTCGATCGACGGCGTGCTGGACAAGGTCCGCGAGGAGGTCGGGGAGCTCGTCGAGGCCGACGATCCCGCCCATCGTGCCGAGGAGCTGGGCGACCTGCTGTTCGTCCTCGTCAACGTCGGGCGCAAGACCGGCATCGAGGTCGAGGGCGCGCTCCGCAGCGCCAACGAGAAGTTCCGCCGGCGGTTCCGGCACGTGGAGCTGGCGGCCGCATCCCGCGGCGTGGCCCTCCGCGACCTCTCCTTCGAGGAGCTTGATGCGCTCTGGGACGCCGCGAAGGCGGACGAGCGCCGGGAGGCGACGACATGAGCATCGGACAACCCCCGCCGGGGTTCGGCAATCGCGGCGTCGTGCGGGCGGACGGTCGCACGCCCGTCGACCTGCGGCCGGTCGAGATCACGCTCGGTGTCCAGAAGTGGGCCGAGGGATCCTGCCTCATCCGCTTCGGCGACACCCAGGTCCTGTGCGCCGCCACCATCGAGGACCGTGTCCCGCCGCATCTGCGCGGCAAGGGCACCGGCTGGGTGACCGGGACGTACGAGATGCTCCCGCGCGCCACGGCCGAGCGCTCCGAGCGCGAGGCGGCGAAGGGCAAGGTCGGCGGCCGGACGCACGAGATCCAGCGGCTGGTCGGACGGTCCCTGCGCGGCGTCGTGGACATGAGCCGGCTGGGCGAGCGGACGGTCACGGTGGACTGCGACGTCATCGTCGCCGACGGCGGGACGCGGACGGCATCGATCACGGGCGGCTACGTGGCGCTGGCGGCGGCGCTCATCACCTACGGGATGGAGCGGCACCTGGTGGGGCACGTGGCGGCCGTGTCGGTGGGCATCATCGACGGCGTCAAGTACCTGGACCTGGACTACTCCGAGGACTCCCGCGCCGAGGTGGACTTCAACGTCGTGGGCACGGATGCCGGCGCGTACGTGGAGCTCCAGGGGACGGCCGAGGGCAAGCCGTTCGACCGGGCATCGCTCGACGAGCTCCTGGACCTCGCCAACGATGGGCTCCAGCACGCTGTTCGAAGCACAGGCCGCGGCGCTGGCGACGGTGCGGCGCTAGGCGTGCCCGAGCGTCGCGTCCGAGCTTCGTCGCCGTCGGGCCGTCTGACTCACCTGGGAGTCAAGCGGATCCCGTCGCCGCACGAGCCTGCTCGCCAGCTCACGGTTCCGGCACCGATTCGTGTACGAGGAGCAACCTGGTGACTCAGCGGCGAGTCGGCGGGCGGTCGGGACCGCGACGGCTGCTCGTCGCGACGCGGTCGCGCCACAAGCTGCGCGAGCTGCAGGAACTGCTCGCGCTAGGCCCGGACGTGGAGCTCGTCTCGCCCGACGACGTGGGGATCCCGGGCGAGCCCGAGGAGACCGGCGAGACCTTCGAGACGAATGCCCGGATCAAGGCACGCTACTACGCGGGCCGGTCGGGTCTGCCGACGCTGGCGGACGACTCCGGCATCGAGGTGGACGCCCTCGACGGGGGCCCGGGCGTCCGCACGCGACGCTACGCGGGACCTGACGCCACCGACCAGGACAACAACGCGAAGCTGCTGCGGGAGCTCGACGGCCTGCCGCCCGAGCGCCGTGGCGCGCGGTACGTGTGCGTCCTCGCGCTCGCGTTGCCGGACGAGGTCGGGCCGCGGGGCGCCCCCCGGATCGTCGTCCGCCGCGGGACGTGCCGCGGCCGGATCGCCGCGGGCCCGAAGGGGCACGGGGGCTTCGGCTACGACCCAATCTTCGAACCGTGGTCCGAGCCGCCGGGCGGGCAGACGCTCGGGCAGTGGTCCGCGGCCGAGAAGCACGCGATCTCGCACCGAGCACGTGCCGCGGCGCGGATGTCGCCGGTCCTCCGGGGCGTGGAGCTCTAGCTCCGGGCCGCCGACAGCGGCGCTCCGGTCCCACGCGGGCGGTCACGGCGCGCCGATTCATCCGCGTCGCCGACCTGGACGGTCAGCGCAGCTTCACGGTGATCGCCGACGTGTCGTTCGCCGCGTTCGTGTCGGGCGTCGCCGAGGTCACCCGCACGGCGTTGCTCACCTGGCCCTTGGCCTTGCCGTTGGTCGCGACGATCACCGTCGTGGTGGTCGCACCCGCGGCCAGGGTGCCGATCGGACAGGTGACCTGCCGCGTCGCGGCCACGAAGGTGCAGCCGGCCGAGCTCGACGCCGAGAACGTCAGCTTCGAGGGGAGCGTATCGACAACGGCGACGTTCGCCGCCCCGGTCTGGCCCAGGTTGCGCGTCGTCACGGTGAACGTGACACGCCCGCTCGCGACGGCGGCCGCCTGCGAGACGGCGAGATCGGTCGCCGCTGCGTAGGTCGCCGTGTACGTTCGGGCGACAGCTGGCGCGGTGATGGAATGGCTCTGGGCGCCCAGGTCCGACCACCCGGTCCAGAGGTAGCTCACCCCGCCGACGACCTGCGGCGAGTCGGCCGAGACCGAGTTCGTCGATCCCACGATCACCCGCCGCGTCGTTGGTGCCGGTTCTGTCGCTCCGCCGACCGTGAGATTGAGCCCGCTTGGTGTCGTGGCAAAGGTCAAGTCGACCGTCGAGGGATGGAGCTCGCGCACCGCAGTCTGGCTCAGCCCCTGCGCGTCGGTCGCCGTGAGGCGCAGCTCGAGGTGCGCCGGGTACTCGTGGTCGGGTGCCGCGAAGGAGCCTGATGCGACGCCTGTGAACGTCTGCAGCGGGTGCTCGTGACAGTCCTGCGGGCAGTGCATGAGGACCACCTGCCATGACAGGCGAGAGGCGGCAAGGGTCCCCTCTTCGGGATCGGTCGCCTGGCCACTGAAGGCGATGCTCTGGCCGACGCTCCACGGCTCCGTGGCGCTGTCGATGAACGCCGTCGGCGGGTCGTTGCCGACGGCGATGGTGGTCGCCGGGCTGACGTGGCTGGCACCCGATGGATCGGTGACCTGGAGGCGGACGGATACGTTGCCGTCGCTCCCGTAGATCCGGGTCGTCGTCGCGCCCGAGGCGTCGTCGAATGCCCCGTCGCCATCGAGGTCCCAGGCATACGTCAGCGCATCGCCGTCCGGGTCGCTCGAGCCGGTGCCATCGAAGGTCACCTCAAGCGGTGTGGGGCCCGACGACTGGCTCACGGTGAAGCTCGCAGTGGGTGGCTGGTTGGACGCGAAGTACTGGATGCGGCGGATCGTGCCGCCAGTGAAGTCGACATAGAAGAGGTCGCCGGCCGGCCCGATCTCGAGGTGGACGGGGTTGGCCGCAGGCGTGACGAAGTTGGCTCGTGATGCAGGGTCGGGGAGGCCGTCGGCACCGGCCATCATCACCCACAGGCAATCCCGGCTGTAGTCGGCGAAGAAGAGCGCTCCGTCGTACGTGTCCGGGTAGGCGCCACCACGGTAAAAGGCCATCCCGACGGTGGAAGAGCCCTGGCCGTTGCTGCAGGCCTCGCCGCTGACAATCGAGTCGGTGTGCCTGTAGGTGTAGTAGGGCGCAACGACCGCGTTGCTGCCGGCCAGGTACAGGCTCTCGCACAGGTTGAGGTTGAGCGAATCGTAGGAACCCTGGCGCCCGGCGCCTTCATAGCAGGGCCACCCGAAGTTGTCCGCCGTGCCGTCGGCCGGCGTTACGAGCCGATTCAGCTCCTCCCATGTTGACCAGCCCACGTCGCCTGCCCATACCTCGTTGGTCCCTGGACGGATGGCGATCCGGAACGGGTTTCGATACCCGTAGCCGACGATCCGGCGGGCGTTCTGGCTGGGGCTGGTCGCGAACGGATTGCCTGCCGCGCCCGCGCCCGTCGTCTTGTCCACGCGCAGGACTGCTCCGTCGAGGCCCGTCGGGTCGCCCGTCGTGCGGACGTCCTGGCTGCGCAATGCGCCGCCTTCGGCGGTAGGCGATGTCTGCGCGCCGCCGACGCCCGCCGGCGGATCTCCGCACGGATTGACTGGCGACCCGTCCTGTCCGTAGTCGGCCCAGTTGAAGCTGGCGCCATCGCCCGCACTCACATACAGCGCGCCGTCGTCCCCGAACTCCAGGGAGCCGATCGAGTGACTGGGGTACTGCTGGCACCAGTCCTCGATCAGGACCTGCTCGCCTCCGGTCATGGAGCTGCCGGCGGCCTCAAGCCGCGACAGACGGCCGCTGACCACGCAGCCGTCACCGGTCGCTCCCGGCACCGATGGGCACTGGTCACCCCAGCGAGGGGCCGGCGCCGTGTCGCCGAGGATGTGGTCATAGGTGTACAGGACGTAGACATACGGTTCATCGGGAAAGCCCGGGTCGAGGACCATCCCGAGCAGTCCGCGGTCCCAGAAGTCGTGGACGTTCGTCCGCAGATCGGCGAACACGGTCGGCGACGTGTCGAACAGCGAGTCGAAGACCTTGATGATCCCGCTCTTCTCGGCCACGAACACGCGGCCGTCGGGCGCGAACCGGACGACCGTCGGCGCATTCAGGCCGGCGATCACGACCGTCTCCTGAAAACCGGCCGGCAGGGACGCGGCATTCACCAGTGGCGGGTTCCCGACGACCGGGGCGGCCAGGCAGCAGGCCAGCAGGATAGCGGCCGCTCGCCGGCCCAGGACACGGAACTCCACGCGCGCACCTCACGGCCTGGTTCCGGCCAGGGTCCCCGCGCGGAGGACACCGCGCCCCTGTCTCTCTCCCTCGAACCGAGCCTGATGGGTAGTATCCGCACCGGACCCACCGTGTCTAGTGGAGATTCCGACGCTGCCCGGTGCGTTGGCGCACCACTGGAGCCGCTCACCTCGAGCGGGTGATGCGCGCCCGCATCGCGCGGGTCACCGGGACCACGAGGCCGCCATCGGTCACCCGCGGGTCGGTCACGTCCGGGCCTGGATCCGGCGGGGGCGGCTGATCGTCCCCGCCGGTCGCACCACCGACCGGCCCGGGGGGCCCGTTCCGCTCATCGCCCCACGCGTGGAGGCCGCCGAGCACCATCGGCGCGACGGAGTACCTGACGTCGTCGATCGCGTCGCAGACGAGGCGCACGGCGAGATCGAAAGCGACGAACACCGCCACAACCAGTGTGGCCGAGAGCAACAACCCGATCGCGTCCATCGTGTCCGCCTATCGCAGCGTTCGACGTCCGAATTGTCAATCGCCGCGCCGGTGCACGCCAGATGCGTTGGTCCCGACCGGGTCGCGCCGCCTGACCGGATCGCGGCGGGTCGCTCAGCTGGTGCGGCTTGCGGTCACAGCCTCGCGAAGCTCGGCGATCTCGGCGCGGAGGAGGGCGAGCTCTTCGACGATGGCCTCGGGGGTGTTGCCATGCGCCACGGGCTCCGGCACCGGCGGGTCCTTGGGCGGGGGCACGAGCATGCTGGCGAGGATGCTGGCGAGGGCACCGATGATCCCGACGCCCGCGAACATGACGAACACGCCCACCATCCGGCCCATGAGCGTCACCGGGTAGTAGTCGCCGTAGCCAACGGTGGTGATCGTCACGAGGCCCCACCACAGGGCATCACCGCCGGTGACGATCTTCGCATCGGGCGCCTTTGCCTCCGCCTGGAGGATGAGCAGGCTGGCGACCGCCAGCACGCTGGCCGCCGAGAGGAGGGTGATGAACGTCGCATACTCGCCGCGGTTCTCGAGCACGTCCGCCACGAGCGCCTTGCGGTTCTTGCCGCCCAGGAGCTTGCCGATGCGAGCCAGGCGGCTCAGGCGCGCAAGTCGGAGCAGCGCGCCGACCTGGAACACGCCGATGGACGGGATCGAGCCGAGCAGGTCCAGCCAGCCCCGCTCGCCGATGAAGTACCCACGCTTCGGCTTGGAGCCGGTGAGGTTGTACGCGAAGTCCGCAAGGAAGATGAAGCAGATCGCGTTGTCATAGACCCGGAGCAGCTGGATGGTGTCCTCGTCCAGCGGCAGCAGGAGCAGGACCATGATCGCGAGCGAGAACAGGGTCAGGACGAGGATGAAGATGTTGTAGGCGTTGCCGTGCTCCCGGAGCACCGGCGCCTGTGCCGTCATTCCGCTTGACCCTCCTCACCCGACTCCCGGCGACGCGTCCGTGGCGCCCCTCGCGCCGACGCCGCCGTGGTCCCATGCGTGAACTAGGGTGCCGTACTGCGCGAGCCGCTGCCAGCCCAGGCCGCGCCGCCGACGGTCGGGCAGCCGCGCTCGCTTGGAGCCGCCCGACGCTCCTTGATCTCGAGGCCAGGACTCGCTGCTGCTCCCCGCTGGGCATGAAGCGACGCGCGGGCCCCGCGTCATAGCCGCGTGTGATGCGAGCGGTGTAGCCTAGGTCCCCGCTGCTCGGATACGGAATTGCTTCCGCTCCCGGGCACAGACTCGTCGGGGCGTGGCGCAACGGTGGCGCACGTGCTTTGGGAGCACGAGGATGTGGGTTCAAATCCCACCGCCCCGACCACCCAGCCCGTGCACCCACGCCCGTCGCTCCCCTCGACGATCGCGAGGCGGCGGCCTCGCCCCCAGCCTCGGGTGGCGTGCGGCGCGCCCGGCGACGGTGCACTGTGGACGCGCGAACCCATGCGAGCGGGTGTCGGGCGCGAGCCCCGGGACACGAGGAGGCCACACATGTTCAGTCCGATGCGCGATCTGGCACGCCGACCGGAGGGCAGGGCGCTCGTCCTCAGCGCAGTCGGCGCGATTGCCGTCGGCACCGTGGTCTACAGCATCCTCGAGGGCTGGTCGCCGCTGGACTCGCTGTACTTCAGCGTCGTCACCCTGGCGACGGTCGGATTCGGCGACCTGCATCCCACGACGGACGCGGCCAAGCTGTTCACCGTGGGCTACATCGTCGTCGGCGTCGGGATCATCGCCGGGTTCCTGTCAGAGCTCGGCAAGCAGCGCTACTCGAGGCTGGAAGGCAGGCTCGGGGCCCGGCAGCCGTCGCCGGACGCCCCCGGGACGCCGACCCCGCCGCAGTCCTGACGACTCGGTCAGGCAGCAAGGAGCGGATCGTTCAGGCGCCCCGCACGAGCGCGCGTCGCATCGGGACCCCGGTGTCGCGGCAGACCGTCGTGAACTCGATCGACGCGCCGACGGCCGCGGAGGCCACGGCGCGATCGACCACCTCGTATCCCAGGCGCGGGAACCAGTCGACGGCCGTCTCGGTCAGGAGGTAGAGCTCCCCCATGCCCTCGTCGCGCGCGAGGCGCTCGGCGGCCGCGACGATCTCCCGGCCGAGGCCGGTTCCGCGGACCTCCGGCGCGACCACGACCGACCGGAGCAGCCCGGACGCGCCGTACCGCTCGACGGCGGCGGCCGCGACGACGCTGGCAGCCGAGCCGGGAGCGACGGAGCGTGCCACCACTCCAAGGCCGAAGGCCTGGGCCGCACCGTCGAGCGGGAGCCCAGCCGCAGCGAGCAGGGCCTCGATGGCGGGGATGTCGGACGCCGACGCTCGCTCGATCCGCATCAGCAGCAACCGGTCCCGCCGCAGCAGCCCCCGGCCTCCGCGATCGGCAGCTCGGCCCTGGCGGCGAGATCGACGAACGGCTTCGCGTCGGCGGGCTTCGTCGCCTTCACGATCGCGCTGACCATGCCGTCCGCCACGTCGTGGGTCGGGGTGAGCGAGATGTCCGTGAGACCGACGGCCTCGAGCCCCGACCGGAACTCGGTGAAGGACAGTGCGCCCGCGATGCAGCCCGTGTAGGACCCCCGCTCGGCGCGCTCTGCCGCCGTGAGGCGATCATCCGCGACGATGTCGGTAATCCCCATCCGGCCACCCGGCCGCAGGACCCGGGCGATCTCGCGGAATGCGGCGGACTTGTCCGCGGCGAGGTTGATGACGCAGTTGCTGATGACCACGTCCACGGACTCCGCGGGCAGCGGGATCGACTCGATCGTCCCCCGGACGAACTCCACGTTCGTCGCCCCGGCCTCGGCTGCATTCCGCTGGGCGAGGGCGAGCATCTCGTCGGTCATGTCCAGCCCGATGGCGCGGCCGGTCGGGCCCACCCGCTTCGCGGACAGCAGGACGTCGATCCCGCCCCCGGACCCGAGGTCGAGCACGCGCTCACCCTCGCGCAACTCCGCGACCGCGATCGGGTTGCCACAGCCGAGCGAGGCGAGGACCGCGGCCTCGGGCAGCTCCGCACGCTCGATCGCGGAGTAGAGCTCGGGCCCGAACTCCTGGACCGCATCCGAGCAGCAGCCGCCGCTGCCGGCCTGGAGCGCGGCCTCCGCGTACCGGGCCCGAACCTCGTCGTGGATGGGATTGGCGGAGACGGTCATCGTGGTGTCCTCTTCAGCAGGAGACGGGGGCCAGGCGCAGAGCCCGCGCGAGGCGGCTCGAGAGCGAGGTGTTGCAGCAGTGGCGGGCGCAGCTGACGACCGCCGCGAGGTGGTCCTCGCGGATGCGTGCCTCGCGCTCCGCCTGGAGCATCCGGGCAAGGTCGGCGGTGGTGTTCATTGTGATCCTCGTGCGGGAGCCGCTGGCTCGGTGTCGCGTTGCTGTGGTATTGATACTTGACGATATCGATAGTTGTCAATACCCTGTCGGCATGAAGCGCATCACCGACCCGGACGCCCTCCTGCTCCAGGGCGCGGCCGATCCGACGAGGCTCGCGATCCTCCGCCAGCTTGCCGGTGGTGACGGCGTCTGCGCGTGCGACTTCACCGCCTGCTGCGATGTCGCGCAACCCACTGTCAGCCACCACCTCAAGGTCCTGCGCGAGGCCGGCTGGGTTCGCTCCGAGCGCAAGGCGAGCTACGTCTACTACTGGCTCCGGCCCGAGGCGGTGGAGCGCTTCCGGCACATCGCCGGCGAGCTCGCGCCGGTGCTCGGCGTCGAGCAGCCCGGCCCCGCGCGCCCTGCCGGTCCTCCAGGCGAACGCCTGAGCGCGTCGGCGCCGTACAGCGGGAGCCCACGTGCGCGCGTAGCCCCACATTCGCGGCGCGGGTGACCTTCGGCTCCTAGGCGAGAACGCCAGAGATGGAGGATGATCCGGTGAGCGGCATCGCGGCCGCGGGTGAGCGGAGGTGCGGAGCCGGTGATCGGGGAGTGGAGGCTGGGGCGCCGCGCACGCTCGGTGGCCGTGTCCCTGGCGACCGTCGTCGCCCTCGTGGCGCCGGCACCGGCGAGCGTGCTCGCCGCCGATCCCGACGTGCCCCGTTCGCTGCCGACCGTCGCCGCTCCGTCTGCATCGCCTCGCGAGGCGACCGAGGTGATCGTGCGCTACCGCCCCACGGCCTCGTCGCAGCATCGCGCCGACGCCAAGGCACGTGCGCGCGTGTCGCACGTCCGCACGGTGCCGTCCGCCCGGCTCGAGGTGGTCAGACCCGATCGAGGCCAGTCCGTCCCGGCCGCCGTCGCGGCCCTCAATGCTGACCCGGCCGTCCTGTACGCCGAGCCGGACGCGACGGTCCGAATCGCAGCGGACCCGTCCACGGAGCCGTGGCGGGCCGGACTCCAGTGGGGTCTCGAGAACCATGGCGGCGACTGCGTCGGCCCGTACACCCTCGGCACCTGCCGGAGCGACATGGACATCGACGCCACCGGCGGCTGGGCACAGGCGTCGGGCGCCGGGGTCACCGTCGCCGTGCTGGACGACGGGCTGGACTTCTCGCACGAGGAGCTCGAGGGCCGCGGCTGGGTGAACGCCGGCGAGAGCGGTCCGGACGGGCTGGGTGGCAGCCGGGAGACCAACGGGATCGACGACGACAACAACGGCTACGTCGACGACGTCAACGGCGTCAACCTGTGCGGCGACGCGCCGTCGACACAGCTGCACGTCCAGGGTGTGGACTGGCACGGCACCGCGGTCGCGAGCGTGATCGGTGCCGCGTCGAACGACATCGCGATGGCCGGTGTGGCCCCCGAGGCGAAGCTGATGGCGGTCCGCTGGCTCGTCGCGGGAGCGTGCGAGAGCACAAGCCTGGCAGTCGCCGCCATCGACTACGCCGTGGACAACGGCGCCGACGTGATCAACGCGTCCTGGGGCTCGGACTTCTTCAGCGCCGCGCTCCTCGAGGCGGTGTGGCGCGCGAACGACGCCGGCGTGCTCGTCGTCGGTGCCGCGGGCAACGAGGGCACGACCGACCCGTTCTATCCCGCGGCGTACGACGTGCCCAACGTCCTCTCGATCGCGGCGATGCGGCCCGACGGCTACCTCGCGACCTTCTCGAACCGCGGGTCCCTCGTCGACATCGCCGCGCCGGGCCAGCAGATCGTCGCGGCGTACGTCGCGGAGAACCCCGGGGAGTACGCGCTCGTTGACGGGACCTCGTTCGCCGCACCGCACGTCTCCGGGATCGCGGCCCTCCTCGCGGAGGTCAATCCGGCGCTCCTGGACAACGCGGCCGCACTCCGCAGCAAGCTCATCAACTCGGGCTGGAAGAACACCCGGACGGATGGAAGCCTCACCCGCTACGGCCGCGTGGCGGACGCGCGGTACGCGGTTGACGTCACCCCCCCGTCGGTGCCGTCTGTGGTGCGTGTCAAGGGAAGGACCGGCTCGACGATCGGGAGCACCACCGTGTCGATGCGGATCGAGTGGCCGGCGTCGAGCGACGTGAACGGCATCGAGTCCTACGCGGTCCGCTATCGCGCGGCCGGGGCGTCGGCATGGAGCACGATCACGAGCGCCACCACGGCACTGAACACCAGTGTGACGCTCGCCTTCAACACGACGTACGAGGTCCAGGTCACCGCGCGCGACCGCGGCGGGAACTACGCGTCGACGATCGTGCCGTTCACGCCGAAGCGCTACTCGGAGTCGTCGCCGACCGCCACATATGGCGGCAGCTGGTCGCTCTCCAGGCTCTCGAGCCACTCGGGCCGAAAGGCTCGCTACACGACCGTGAAGGGCCGCTGGGCCCAGTTCACGATCACGGGCCGCTCATTCGCCTGGGTGGCGCCGAAGGGCCCGAGCCGCGGCAGCGCGAAGGTCTACGTGGACGGGACGTACCGAACGACCGTGAGTCTCTACTCGCGCACCACCGCGTACCGGCGGGTCGTGTTCGCGACCTCGTGGAGCTCGGTGGGCACCCACGTCGTCCGCATCGTCGTGAGTGGCACAAGCGGCCATCCGCGCGTGGACGTCGACGCGGCGGTGGTTGCCCGCTGACATCGGGCCGGTTGTCCCTACCGGGCAGCCCGGGACCGGGGTGACGATGACGCACGCGATCCGCCCTGCCGGATCGGCAAGGAGGTCATCGATGCGCGTGCTCGTCGTCCATGCCAGCCAGTTCGGAGCGACGAAGGGCATCGCGGAACGGATCACCCAGGTGCTCGGCCGGCAAGGGCTCGTCGCGGAGACGTACCCGGTGACAGAGCTCGCCTCGCTGGCGGTGGCGGACGCAGTCGTCATCGGCAGTGCCGTCCACGCCGGGCATTGGCTGGACGACGCGACGAAGTTCGTCTACCGCCACCAGGACGAGCTCAAGACGATGCCGGTCTGGCTGTTCAGCAGCGGGCCGCTGGGTGACCGCGCGGTGAAGGCCGAGCAGCCCGACCCGAAGGAGGTCGCGGCCTTCCGCGTGCTCCTCGCGCCACGTGGCGTCGAGGTCTTCGCCGGCGCCTACGATCGCGAGACCGCCGACTTCAGCCACATGGGCCTCGGCGAGAAGATCGCAGGCCGCCTGATGCCCGAGGGCGACTGGCGCGACTGGGACGCGATCGACCGCTGGGCTGAGGCCATCGCCACATCACTGCTCGAGGCCCGCGTCACGGCGTAGGCCGACGACGACCGTCACGGCTTGGGGTCTCCGCGCCGTCACAGCCACGTGCTACCCCGACCGCTCCGCCATGTCGCCGCCCTCGTCCTCGCGGCGGCCGTCGCTGCCCTCGCGGCCGGACCGGTGGCAGCGGAGTGCTTCCCCCGGGCCCCGGCGACCAGCCCGCTCGACATCGACTACGCGATCGCCGCCACGGTGGAGGATGTCCTGCTCGATCCGGACGAGAAGACAAGTGCGGCAGGCGAGGGCGACGGGTCGTCGTGGACCGTCACGGTGCGCGTCGATCGGGTCCATCGTGGGTCGGTCGCCCAGGACGAGCTCCGATGGACCGGCCACACCCTCAGTCACCTGTCCTGCAACATCGACCTCCTCGGGGACCGCCTTCAGGTGGGCGACCGCCTCTTCGTTGCCGCTGAGGACTGGCTGGACGGGGCGACGCCGTCGATCTACGGCCGGCTCCTGGCGTGGGAGCGCGTCGCCGGGGCGTGGGCGTTCGCCGACGACCTCCTCCAGGACGAGGCGTACGGCGGCGAGCCGTATCCCGACGCGGCGCGGGCAGCCCACACGACGAGCCAGATCCTCGCGCTGCTCGACGAGCTCCCAGACACGGCGGCGGCACTCGCTGATGGAGCCACGATCAGCGGCGAGCCCGGCCTCCAGCCCGGGACGCGGCTCGGGCTGCTCCTGCTCGTGTTCGCCGTCAGCCTCCTGCAGCTGGCGGGCGTGTTCGAGCTGCGCACCGCCGCCCGCCGCAAGCGACGCGACTGACGCCCCCGCCTACCGGGCCGGCAGCGAGGCCAGGAGCACGGCTCCGCGGTCCGTGATCGAGAAGCCCTCGGACACGAGCAGCTCCCGCATCGGGACGTTGCCGGGGGCCACCTCCGCGACGAGGTTGGCCACCTGCTCGCCGCGCGCGACCGCGATCGCGGACTGCACCAACTTGGCGCCGATCCCGTGCCGCTGCCAGGCGTCAGCGACGACGAGCGTCAGGTGCCGGTCCTCCGAGGCGGCGATCCGCGACACGCGGGCGATGCCGGCGATCACCGGCCCGTCAGGCGTCTGCACCTCGGCGACGAGCGCGAACTGGCGGTCGTAGTCGACGTAGCAGATCCGCGTGAGGCGCTCGTGGGCCGTCCGCTCGGTGAGCGAGCGGACCTTGCCGTACCGGGCCTTGACCGTCTCCTCGGAGAGCCCGGCGTGGAAGCTCACGACCGCCGGCTCGTCCTCCGGGCGGATCGGGCGGACCGTGAGCGGCACGCCGTTGTCCGTGACGGTCTCGCGCAGGTACTCGTGCGGATAGGGCCGGATCGCGAGGCGTGGGAGATCCGCGTCCGCGATGGACGACGGATGGAGCACGACCCGGGCGTCGAGCGCCAGGATCCGCTCGGGTGACGCGAGCAGCGGGTTGATGTCGATCTCGGCGATCCGTGGCTGCTCCGCCACGAGCTGGCTGAATCGGACGAGGAGCGCCGCGAGGACGTCCTTGTCGATCGGCTTGCGGCCGCGGACGCCCTTCAGGGCCTGGGCGATCGTCGTCGCGTCGACGAGATGCCGGGCGAGCGTCATGTTGAGCGGGGGCAGCGCGAGCGCGCGGTCCTTGAACACCTCGACCAGCTGGCCGCCCATGCCGAACAGGAGGACGGGACCGAACTGCGGGTCCGGGGAGGACCCCACGATCAGCTCGTAGCCGGACCAGTTGATCATCGGCTGGATCGTCACGCCCTCGAAGTGCTCGGCACCGGCCTTCTCGGCCACGGCGTCGCGGATCTTCTCGAACGCCTCGCGGACGGCGTCGGCCGTCTGCAGGTTGAGCACGACCCCGCCGACGTCCGTCTTGTGGGTGATCGTGCGCGACAGCAGCTTCGCGACGACGGGGTAGCCCATCTCCTCGGCTGCCGCGACCGCCTCGTCGGGCGTCTGGGCGAGCTCGGTGTCCGTGATCGGGATCCCGTACGCGGCGAGGACCTTCTTGGACTCGTACTCCGTCAGGAGCGTCCGGCCCTCCTCGGCAACGTCCGCGATGATCCGGTCGACCTCCTCGCGGGACTCGCCGCGCTCGGGGGCGCCGGGCAGCCGCGGCGTCTCGTACAGCGACTTGAGGCGATCGGCGTAGCGCCACAGGTGGTTGAACAGCAGGCAGGCGGTGTCCGGGTAGGCGAATGTCGGGATCCCGGCCTCGCGGAGGATGGCGGCGCCTTCGGCCACGTCCTCGCCGCCCATCCACGAGGCGAGCACGGGCTTGCCCTCGATGCGGGCGTGCTTCACGAGCGCCCTCGCGGTCGCCGTGGGGTCGGTCATCGCCTGCGGGGTGAGGATGACGAGCAGGCCGTCCGCCTCCGGGTCCGCGGCGGCGATCTCGAGTGCCCTGGCGTATCGCTCGGGCGGGGCGTCGCCGATGATGTCGATCGGGTTGTTGTGACTCCAGACCGCCGGCAGCACCTCGTTGAGAGCCGCCATCGTCTCGTCGCTGATGTCGGTCAGCTCGCCGCCCCCGCCGATGAGCGCGTCGGTGGCGAGGACGCCCGGTCCGCCCGCGTTGGTCACGATCGACAGCTTCCGGCCGCGTCGGCCGGGGCTGCTTGGCGAGGATCTCGGAGACCTCGAACAGCTCGCTGATCGAGTCCACCCGGAGCACGCCGGCGCGCCGGAAGGCCGCGTCGAGGACATCGTCGGAGCCGGTGAGGGAGCCGGTGTGCGAGGCCGCGGCCTTCGCTGCCTGCGCGGTCCGGCCGGGTTTGATGACGATGATCGGCTTCGTCATCGCCACCTCGCGCGCCGCCGACAGGAAGGCCCGCGCGTCGCCGATCGTCTCCATGTAGATGACGATGCTGTCGGTGTTCGGATCGTCGCCGAGGTAGTCGATGATGTCGCCCCAGCCGACGTCCAGCATCGAGCCCAGGCTCACGATCGAGCTGAAGCCGACGTCCTCGCGCGCCGCCCAGTCGAGGATCGCCGTGAGCAGGGCGCCCGACTGGCTGATGAAACCGACGCGCCCGGGGTTCGCGATGCCCGCCGCGAACGTCGCGTTCATCCGGCCGATCGGGTTCATGATCCCGAGGCAGTTGGGCCCGACGACGCGGATCCCGTACCGCCGCGCCGCCTCGAGGACCTGGCGCTCGAGCTCCACGCCCTCCTCGCCGACCTCCTTGAAGCCGGCACTGATGATGATGATCCCCTTGACGCCCGCCTCGCCACAGTCGATGACGAGCTGCGGCGCGCTCTTTGCGGGCGTCACGATGACCGCGAGGTCCACGGGCTCGCCGATCGCGGCGATGCTCGGGTACGCCTTCACGCCGAGGATCGCCGGGCGCGTCGGGTTGACCGGGTACACGGTCCCGCCGAACGGCGACGAGAGGAGGTTCCAGAGGATCGTCCGGCCGACCGAACCCTCCTTCTCGGTTGCGCCGATCACGGCGATCGAGCGGGGGTTGAAGATCGCATCGAGCGGGTGGCGGTCGTCGACGCGGGCGTCGGA
Source organism: uncultured Chloroflexia bacterium (assembly GCA_963715245.1). Classification (GTDB taxonomy): domain Bacteria; phylum Chloroflexota; class Limnocylindria; order Limnocylindrales; family CSP1-4; genus CAIXZV01. Next base: position 21,594 of record CAVQRM010000002.1, on the reverse strand, counting down.
CGCGGCCGGCACGGGGGCGGGAGACAGGGCGGTCATCGGGGCCTCGAACGGTTGCGGGCGTGATGGGACGGCGGTCGGGTGGTGCACCGTCTAGGGTGTCCCTCCTCGGCGGACGGCGCAACGGGCCCAATGGCGCGTGCTGGGGACCCTCGGCCCCCTCGCGCACGTGCCGTTCGCCCGGTCGCCGCGAGCCAGGTGGCTGCCGTCAGCCTGGGCGATGGACTCCAGGATGATGTCGACAGTGGTGGATCGTCGTGACGCCCTAGACTGTCGATCAGCGTCCCGCGTCACCGCTACGCACGAGAGCACCCGTGATGACCGCCGACACCACCACCGCGCCCAGGCGCTTCGACCGTCTCCGCTCCATCCACCCGGGCTGGATCCTCGCCGTCCTCGACGTCGTGGGCCTGGCCATCGCGAGCTACCTCGCGATCGTCGAGGTCGGTGGCGGCGTGCCGGTGTGCGGCCCGCTCAAAGGCTGCGAGACGGTCGCCCAGAGCGAGTACGCGCGGATCGGCGGGATCCCCGTCGCCGTGTTCGGCGTGATCCTGTCGCTCATCCTGCTGACCCTCGCGCTCGCGTGGATCAAGACGGACCACCCGCTGCTGCTCGACTTCCACTACGGGCTGTCGCTCATCGGCGTGATCTTCGAGGTCTACTTCCTCACGCTCCAGGTGTTCGTCATCCAGGCCGTGTGCATCTGGTGCACGCTCTACGGGCTGTCGCTGATCGCCCGGTTCGTGGTGGCGATGGTGATCTGGATGCGACGCGGGCGATTCTCGGCCCGGTACCGCGAAGAGCACCCGCAGTAGGCGCACGATCCCCCGGGATCCGGACCCGCGGGCCGTCGGGCCTACGGAGCGATGCTCGCCGCGTCCGCCGGCGCCTCGGACGGTTCGGCCGACGGCTCCGTGGTGGGGACGCTGTCCGGTGCGGCCGACGGCGCATCTGACGGGACCGCGGTGGGCGCCTCGGACGGTCCCTCGCTCGGGACGTCACTCGGCGCATCGCTCGGGGACGGGGAGGCGCTCGGCGGTTCACTCGGGCTCGGGCTCGGCGACGGCGACGGCGGCGGATACGGGAGGCCGCCCGTCCACGTCGTCGTCGCGCCCTTGAGGTAGAGCCACTCGCGCGGCGCGAGCGTCGAGGACTTGATCCTCGCGGCGATCGTCCGGCCGACGTAGCGGAAGTGCCACGGCTCGTACTTGTAGCAGGTGGCGCTCGGCGACTTGCCCTTGGGGTAGCTCAGGACCCAGCCGTACCGCCAGCTGTTCCGGCGAAGCCACGCGCCCGCCTTCGTCTGGCCCCAGTCCGCGTAGTACCAGGGCGCCGAGCCGCCGGGCGTCTTGAGGTCGAGCGCCGTGCCCAGCTGGTGCTCGGAATGGCCGGGCCTGGCGGATGCGAGCTTCGCCTTCGCATAGCCGACCTTGCGTACCCACATGTTGAACGTGGCGACCTGCGACGAGTAGCTCCGGTAGGCGGACTGGATGGCAAACGGCGCCCCGTATGCGCGCGCGGCGCGGTACATCGCGGTGAGGTCCGCGAGGGCAAGCTTCCGGATGTAGCCGTAGCCCGACGCGCCGGACCGGCTCGCGGACACGAGGTCCGACGGGGCCGACTTGCTCGACAGGCGGTACCTGGTGTCGAGCAGCGACCGGTACCAGTCGGCCTGGGAGCGATAGCGCGAGAGGACGTCGGCGTACGTGCAGCCGGGTGCGACGCCGGCCGCAGCCGGGCGGACCTCGCTCGAGACCGGGAAGGTCATCGTCGCGACGAGCAGCGCGGCGAGCCCGGCACGGATCCAGCGGCCAGGCGTGGAGCCGTCTGCGCCCAGGCGGCTGCGAACCCGGCGGGCGAGCGAAGGCGCGGGCGGCTCGGGGCGGTGCGGAGGGGCAACGGCCATTGACCAACCGTAGCGGCGCCTCCCGCCGGTCCGGAATAGCCCGATCGGCGTCCTGTCCCGTGACCTTCGCGATGGCCGCGGGATGCCCGGGTCAGCCCTCGCGCGGCGGCCCGGCGACGATCCGGCGGCGGACGGCGTCCGGGTCGACGGCGGCCCAGTCGGACTCCATCCACCACGTGGCCCCAGCGTCCGCGTGGCGTCGCGCCTCGATCACGGCCGCACGTCGATCACCCGCGGGAGTCGTGCCGTCCACGACGATGTCGAACGGGCCGGTGCGACCTGCCTTCGCCCGTTCGCCGCCCAGCCAGCCGACGACCTCGGCGAGCACGTCCGGACCACCGGGCTGCCCGTCGGGGCCCGGCGCCTGGACCACGATCCCGTCCCAGCGCGTGGTCCGCCGCATCGACCGGGCGTGCGGCCACGCGCCGACGACCCAGATCGGGATCCGTGGCCGCTGCACCGGCGTCGGGCGGAACGTCATCGGCGCGAACCGGTAGTGCTCACCATCGAAGCCGAACGGCTCGCCGGTCCACAGCCCGTCGAGGATCGCGAGCGTCTCGTCGAGGAGCTCCGCCCGGACCCGCGCCTCGACGGGCTCGCCCACGCCGCCGAACCCCTGGTCGTCGAGCGCCCCGAGGCCCACCGGCAGCACGAGCCGGCCGCCGGAGAGGACGTCGAGCGTGGTGGCCTCGCGGGCCACCTTCCACGGGCGTCGCCGGGAGGGGGCGAACACCATCGCCCCGAGGCGGACCCGGTCCGTCCGCATCGCCATCGCCGCGAGGATGACCCACGGGTCGTACATGTCGCTGTCGCCGATCGCGATCGCGTCGTACGTGAACACGCCATCCCAGCCCGCGCGCTCGGCGTCGGCGGCGAGCTCGGCCTGCGTCCGCGGGTCCCCATGGGTGATGACGATGCCGTACTGCATGACGCCATCATCGCGTGCGCCGCGGACACTGCGGAGCCGTCCGGCACGGATTCTTCGCGACGTCGGTACAGTGGAGCTGAGCGTCGCGCCTGCGATGCTCGTTGCCGGTCCGCAGAAGGGCCGGTGTCCCCGGAGGCACCTCCAGCATGCATGCGCGGGCCGTCGCGATCGCCCTCTCCCTGGTCCTGGCACTCGTCGCTGCGGCGTGCGGATCGTCCGGCGGGACGCCCACGCAGGCGGCGGGCGGGTTCGTGACGATCGCCGACGCGTGGATCCGCGCGAAGGAGGCCGGCGGGACCACGGCGGCGTACATGACCATCACCAACGGCCGCGTGGCGGACGACGAGCTCGTCGGCGTCTCCGCGCCCGAGATCACGAACGACGCGAGCCTCCACGAGACCACGAGCGATGGCTCGGGGATGACCGGCATGCAGCACGTCGACGGCATCGTGATCCCCGCCGGGGGGACGGTCGCCCTCGAGCCGGGCGGCTACCACGTCATGCTCATGAACCTGCTTGAGGGGCTCGAGCCCGGCGACCAGGTCACCCTCACGCTGACCTTCGAGCAGACCGGTCCCGTCGAGATCACCGCGGAGGTCCGGGTCGGCTGACGGCGCACGCCGCGTCCGCCCACCCCGCCGATGAACGTCCCTCCCGCCCCGGTCCAACCCTCGACGTCACAGCCGGTCGATCGCCGCCCGGTCATCCTCGGCGTCGTGGTGCTGGTGGTGATCGGCGTGCTCGCCGCCGGGCTGGTGGCGCTCGTGATCGGTGCCCGGGACGGCGGAGCCGGGGCCCCCGCAACGGACGATCCCGCGTCGTACGCGTACGCGGAGGTCACCGACGCGCCGGCCCTGGAGCTCACGGACCACACCGGCCGGCCGTTCACGCTGGCGTCGCTCGAGGGCCGCCCTGCGCTCGTGTTCTTCGGCTACACGCACTGCCCCGACGTCTGCCCGACGACCGTCGGCACGCTGAACAAGGTGTTCGCCGAGGTCGGCGACGCGCCACGGGCGGTGTTCGTGTCGGTGGACCCGGAGCGGGACGACGTTGAGGCGATGGCGTCCTACGTGCGGTATCTGCCGACGCAGTACGTCGGGCTCTCCGGCTCGCCGGACGAGATCCTCCGCAACGCCCAGGCGTGGGGGGTCAAGTACGCGAAGGTGGACGAGGGCTCGCCCGGCGGCTACGCGATGGCACACACAGCCGACGTGTACCTCGTCGACGCGCAGGGGAGGCTTCGTGCGCGCTTCCCGTTCGGCACCGGGCCCGAGCCCATCGCCGCCGCGGTGCGCGAGCTCCTCGAGGAGACGCCGCCACCGTCCGGGCCGCCGCCCGCGAGTCTGCCGGTCGAGCCATCGGCCGCCGCGCCGCCGACGTCCTCCCCGACCCTGGCGCCGACCGCCCCGGTCGCGGCTTCGTCGCCCGCCCCAGCCGGCGTCGATCTCGGCGTGCTCCTCGTCTCGAGCAGCGTCTGGTCCGGCCCGGAGACCCCGGTCATCGTCACGATCACGGACGCGTCGGGCACGCCGCTCGACGGAAGCGTGCCCCTGACGGCGCGGGTGGTCGGGGCGAACGGGGCGGCGGCCGGCCCCGATGTCCCGGTCGTCGCCGTGCTGCCCGAGGGTGCGCGGTCCCCATCGTTCGTCGCGAATGTCGCGATCCCGTCGCCCGGCTGGTGGCGGCTGGACCTCACGGGCGCCGACGGGTCCACGGGCTCGGTGAACGTCGAGGCCCTCGATCCGGGCACGACGGCGCCCATCGGGCAGCCCGCGCCAGACATCGACACGCCCACGCTGGCGGATGTCGGCGGCCAGGCGCTCGCGATCACCACCCAGCCGGCACCCGACCTCCGGATGTCGACGACGTCGACCGCCGACGCGAGGGCGGCCGGCAAGCCTTACGTGCTGGTGGTGGATTCGTCGCGGTTCAAGGTGTCGCCCGCCTGCGGCCGCGCGTTGTCGATGGTCCGGGTGCTCGTGGATCGCTGGACGGACGTCCCGTTCATCCATCTCGAGCCGTTCGAGTACCAGGTGATCACGGACGAGCCGGTGCTCTCGGGCGACCTCGCCGATCCGCCGCTCAACAAGTGGGCGTCGGCGTTCGGCCTCGGCGACGCGGTCTGGCCCGCGACCGACATGCCCTGGATCTTCGTGGTGGACGGCGACGGGATCGTCAGGGCCAAGTACCGGGAGATCGTGGGCACCGCCGACGTGGACGTCATCCTCAGCCTCATCGACGGGACGCACGTCGTCGGCGGGTGACGCGGCCGGGTGACGCGCCGGCACCGGGTGTGCGCTAGCGTTGGGGCCATGATCCCCCGACGACCCGGTCGACCCATCGGGGTCGGCGTCCAGCTGCCCGAGGTGGAGCGCGACGTCCGCTGGCCCGAGCTCCGCGCGATCGCCTGCACCTCGGAGCAGGCCGGCTTCGATTCGATCTGGGTCGGCGACCACCTCCTCTACCGCTACGCGTCCGGCGAGACACGTGGGCCGTGGGAGGCCTGGACGACCCTCGCCGGCCTCGCCGAGGCGACGGAGCGTGTCGCCCTGGGTCCGCTGGTGGCGGCGAGCGCGTTCCACGCCCCGCTCATGCTCGCGAAGCAGGCCGCCACCGTGGACGAGATCTCGGGCGGGCGGCTCGTCCTCGGCCTTGGCGCCGGCTGGAACCCGGTGGAGTTCAATGCGCTCGGGGCGCCGTTCGACCACCGCATCAGCCGCTTCGAGGAGTGGTTCACGATCGTCCGGACGCTGCTGCGCGACGGATTCATCGACTTCGAGGGCGAGTTCTTCACCGCCCGTGAGGCGGAGCTGCTGCCGACGCCTGCCCGTCCGGGCGGACCCGAGATCCTGATCGGGTCCTCCGGGCCCCGGATGCTCGAGGCCACGGCGCCGTACATGCACGCCTGGAACGCCTGGTATGCGGACACCGGCAACGCGCCGGCGGGCGTTGCGCGCCTGCGCGACCTCGTGGATGCGGCGGCGGTGGCCGCCGGACGCGATCCCGCGTCGATCGAGCGGACCGTCGCGGTCCAGGTTCGGATGCCGGGCGGGACCGGACGCGTCATGGGCGACACGGACCCCAGGCAGGTGGTGACGCCGCTCGAAGGTCCGGCCGACGTGATCGCCCAGGAGCTGCTCGCCTACGCCCGCGAGGGGATCGGCCACGTCCAGCTGGTGGTGGACCCGATCACCGAGGCGTCCGTCGCCGCCCTCGCCCCCGTCCTGGAGCTGCTCGACCGCGCCTGACGCAGAACCCGTCGCGCCTGACGCAGATCGCGTCGCGCCACGAGGAAAGCGGCTCGATGCGCGGACGACGGAGTGCTAGCATCCGCGCCCACTCGGTCCATCGGCCGAGGGTCCGGCAAGGTCCGGCGATTGGGAGGCGGGCACGTGACCGAAGGACGCCAGCGAGGCCAGGGGACCCGCGGCGCGCGCAACGGCGCGGAGGTCTCCGATCTCGACAAGCGGATCATCGAGCACCTCCAGGAGGACGGCCGGCGGCCGTTCACCCAGATCGCGGCCGACCTCGGCGTCTCGGAGGCGGCGGTCCGCGCCCGGACGAACCGGCTGATCGAGCGGGGGATCATGCAGGTCGTCGGGCGTCACCGACCCGCTCAAGCTCGGCTTCCAGCAGTGGGCCATGATCGGGATCAAGTGCGAGGCGGCCCGCCTGATCGAGGTCGCCGAGGAGATCGCCGCGTTCCCGGAGACGGACTACGTGGTCGTCACCGCGGGCTCGTACGACATCCTCGTGGAGGCGGTCGCGGAGGACAACGAGGCGCTGCTCCAGTTCCTGTCCGAGAAGCTGCGCAAGATCGACGGCGTCCGCGAGACCGAGACCTTCGTGTACCTGCGCCTGATGAAGCAGAGCTACCAGTGGGGCACGCGATAGGGCGTCGGACCCTGTCAGCGGAGGGTGGCGTCGAGCCGGTGTAGGATCGGCCGGTGACCGACGAGCGACCCCGGCCCGGCCCCTCCACCCGCGCGATCCGCGCGGCGTCGCGCGTGCCCCGCGTCACGCAGGAGCCCACCTCCGTCCCGATCTACCAGACGGCCACGTTCGCCGCCGGCGACGCCGAGGAGCTGGCCGCGGTCCTGACCGGCGAGCAGCCGGGCTACGCCTACAGCCGCATCGACAACCCCACGGTGACCGCCCTCGGTGATGCGATCGCGGAGCTCCACGGCGCCGAGGCCGGCATCGCCACTCGCCACCGGCATGGCCGCGATCCACGCGGCCTTCCTGTCGCTCCTCCGCGCGGGGGACCGGGTGCTCATCGGCCAGGTGGGCTACGGGACGACTCGCACCCAGGCGATCGCGGCCTTCGGGCGGCTGGGCGTGGACATCGGCTACGTGGACACCACCGACGTGCGTGCCGTCGAGGCCGCCCTCGTCGCCGCGCCCACCCGGATCATCCACGTGGAGACCATCGCCAACCCGACCTGCGTCGTCGCGGACATTCCCGCCCTCGCGGAGGTCGCGCACCGCCACGGGGCGCTGCTCACCGTGGACAACACGTTTGCCTCGCCCGCGATCTGCCGACCGCTGGAGCACGGCGCGGACCTCGTCATGGAGTCCGCCACGAAGTACCTCTCGGGGCACTCGGACGTGATGGCGGGCGCCGTCGTGGGTCCGCGCGACCGGATCGCGGCCGTCCGGTCCGCGCAGATCGACACCGGGGCGACGCTCGGGCCGTTCGCCGCGTTCCTCGTGCTGCGGGGCATCGCGACGCTCGCCGTCCGGATGGAGCGCCAGGCGCGGTCGGCGATGGCACTCGCGATGTTCCTCGAGCGTCAGGCGGGCGTGGACCGCGTCACGTATCCCGGCCTGGACAGCCACCCCCAGCGCGAGGTCGCGCGCCGGATCCTCGACGCCGGCGGCGCGATGCTGTCGGTGGACCTCGCCGGCGGGCGCGAGGCGGGATCGCGTGTTCTTCGACAGCCCTCCTGATCCCGGAGCGGACGGCGAGCCTCGGTTCGGTCCACACGATGGTCGTCCACCCGCCGTCGAGCTCGCACCGGATCGTTCGACGCGGCGTCGCTGGCCGCGGCCGGGATCACCGAGGGACTGCTCCGGGTCTCGGTGGGCCTGGAGGACGAGGCGGACCTGCTCGCGGACTTCGGCATCGCGCTCGCGGCGGCTCGGGCGGCAACCGCGCGGGCCGAGGGGGCCGCGCCGGGTTCGTCCGAGCCGGCCTCGCCCGCAGGCGCCTCGCCAGCGACGGCCCGGTAGGAGGCCGACCCATCGCGACGATCGCCGCGCGCCGTCCCGCCGCGCGCCCCGTTCCCGGTCCGCTCGCCCGCATCGGCAACGCCATCTGGGGCCTGCTGACGTCGGTCAACTTCGCCGTCGTCCAGATCATCGTGCTCTCGCTGTTCGCCGTCGTGGGCATGACGCTCGCCCAGCTGCCGGGGTTCGCCTTCCGCTCGCGCGACCGACTACGCGAACGAGATGGACCGGCTCCACGCGCGCTACGACCCGGTGTTCGGGACGGCCGTGGTCGACGTGCTCGAGCGGCTCCAGCTGTTCCAGGTGTTCTCGTCGGTGTGGTTCAGCGTCGGGCTCGTCGTGCTGATCATCTCGATCGTCGCGTGCACGATCGACCGCACGCCGCGGCTGTGGCGCCAGAGCGCGGAGATCCGGGTCGTCCAGCCGGACCCGTTCTACGACCCGATGCTGCCGGACCGGGCGCTGATGGCCGGCGTGGACGCGCCATCGGTCGCGGCGGTGCTCAGGCGGCACCGGTTCGTCGTCCGCGAGGAGGCGGTCGGCGGGTCCACGTACCTCTACGGCGACCGGCACCGGTGGGTCAAGATGGCGACGCTGCTCACGCACACCGGGCTCGTCCTGTTCCTCGTCGCGGCGGCCGTCACGTCCCGCTTCGGCGACGAGCAGGGCCTGGTGGTGGCGGAGGGGGAGTCGCTCACCGTCCAGCCGATCGGGACGCCCGGGCTGCTCCTCGTCCGGAACCTCGGGTTCGAGGCGCCGGGCTTCCTCGAGACCGGGCAGGCGAGCGACTTCACGACCCGGCTTGCCGTGTACCGCGACGGGCAGCAGGTGGCCGAGAAGACGATCCGGGTCAACGATCCGCTGGAGGTGGACGGGTACACCTTCCACCAGAACGGGTTCGGGCCGGCGCCGGACGTGGTCATCCGCGACGCGGAGGGCCGGCCGCTGTGGACGGGCCCGATCCCGATGACCGACGAGGCCGCGGGGTTCCCGCTTGCCGAGTTCGCCGTGCCTGGGCGGGACGTCGCGCTCCAGCTGCTGCTCCAGCGCGGAGCGGACGGCGTCGGGGTGCTGCTCGTGCTGCCGTTCCGGGCCGTCGGGGTCAACGCGGACGGGACGCCGCAGGTCGTGGGCCTGGAGCCGATCGCGCTCACCCGCGGCCAGGCGGACACGCCCGAGGGGACTGACTTCAGCGTCGAGCTCCGCGGGTTCTCGGACTTCACGCTGCTGATCGCCAAGCGCGATCCCGGCCAGTGGATGGTCTGGACGGCGGCCGGGCTGCTGATCGTCGGGCTGCTGATCACGTTCTGGATGCCACGGCGGCGGATCTGGGCGAAGCTCGACGCCGCCGGCCGGCTGTCCCTCGTGGTCCGCGCGGACCGGTACGTGGACGTCGAGCGCGAGTTCGGGCGGGTCCTGGACGATCTCGTCGCGGCCCGCCGCCCGGGCTGAGCGCGCGGCCCCGCCGCCCGGCTGCGGGCGTTCCCGCCCGTGCCTGGCAGGCAGCGAACCCGTGCCTCATGGGTCGCTCAGGGTCGGACCGGTTCAACGACATCAGGCATCCATGCCTGCCCGGCACGGATTCGCTCGCTTTCGTTGCAGGGGCGGTTGCGACGCCCTCATCCGCGGCCCGGGCTGCCCGGGTTGCTGCCCGGCAGGCACGGGGCGGGACCGGGAACGCACGGCCTGGCAGGTACGCATCGTCAGCGGCGCTTCACGCGCGGTCCGAACCTCCCGCACACTTCCGGGCGATGGCCACGCTCCACGAGATCCTCGCGACGCTGCTCCCGGACGCCGAGTCGATCGGCGCGCCGGTGCCGGACGGTGAAGGGGCCCGCGGCGTCAGCTGGGTCAGGGTCCTGCGCGCGCGCGTCCCGGCCCTCGACGTCCTCGAGCCCTCGGACCTCGTGATCGTCCCGGCAAGCTCGCTGGTCGTGGTCGCGCCTGCGCCGGCAGACCTCGTCGACCTCGCCCAGACGCTGGCACGGAGCGGCGCGGCCGGGCTCCTGCTCGTGCCACCGCCAGCCGGCGATGCGCGGGACGCCACGGCCGGCACGGCGCGCGACACCCTTTCGGACCTCGGTGGGGCGGCCGCGGAGGCCGGCCTGCCCGCCATCCGCGTCCACGGCCTGGATCCGGCGACCCTCGAGAAGCGGCTGATCGGCTTCCTCATCGATCGGCGCGGCGAGCTGGAGCGCCAATCGTCCGTGCTGGAGGCCGACCTCGCGCAGCTCGCGATGGCGGGCCGGGGCGTGGAGGCCCTCACGGCGGCGATCGGGGGGTTCCTGCGCCGAGCCGTCGCGCTCGAGGGGCGGCGCTCGGACACCATCGCGCTCCACGCCCCGGCGGACGTGCCCGATGCCGCCGCAGCCGTGGCCGCGTACCTCGCCCGCCCGTTGTCGGGCGGCAAGCGCGTCCCGCTCCCCGGCGCCCCGGGCGAGACCACCCCGTCCGGCTGGCTCGTCCTGCTCGGCGACCGTCCCGTCACCGACCTCGAGACCATCGCGACCGAGCGGGTCGCGCCGCTCCTGTCGCTCGAGCTGCTCGTGGAGTCGCAGGTCCGCAAGGCACGCGACGAGTCGCCGCGCACCGACGCGCTCCCGTCGGACGGTCCGCCGTGGGTCGTGCTGGTCGCGCGGCAGCCCGAATCCGTCCCGGGCGAGCCGACCCGGGAGGAGATCCGCCAGGAGCTGCGGTTCCGGTTCGCCGCCCGGCGACTCTCGCTGCGCGGGACGAGCGAGAGCCTCGACCTCCGGGCCATCGCCGCGCTCGAGCCGGGCGATCCGCTGGGCCTGCGGATCGCCGGCCGCGTGGCAGAGCATCTCGGCCGCCCGGTTGCGATCTCGGAGCCGTTCAGCGAGGCGTCCGCCCGTCCCGGCCAGGAGGCCGCGGCCCGGGCGACGCTCGATGCCGTCGAGCGGCTCGCCGAGCCGCCGGTGGTCGCGCGCTCGGACCGGCTGGCCGCCTATCGGCTCCTGTCGTCGTTGGGCACGCTGCCCGACGATCGGATGCAGGCGACCGCGCTGCTCGATCCGCTGCTTGCGGGCCGCCCCGCGAGCGTGCGTGAACGGCTGGCGACCCTTCGCGCGGTCCTCGACTACGGCGCGGCCGGCGAGGCGGCGGCACACCTCGGAATCCACCGCAACACGCTCGCGTACCGCGTCCGCAACCTTGAGGCCCGGTCGGGGTGGGATCTGGGTGATCCGGAGCTCCGCCTCGCCCTGTCCATCGCCGTCCGAATCGTGCAATCGGCACAACAAAGGGGCACCTGAGCGTGGCATAACGCACGTCCGCGAGGCCCCGACACCCCCTAGACTCCTGCAATCACCCGGCGACGCACCGCTGCTTCGTGCTGCTCGCACAAGCGGCGCCCGGGACAGGACGAGATGCAGGAGCGGCGATTGGCGATCGAGGACAAGAGCGACGCGCTCGCGCAGATCGAGGCCGCGCGAGCGGGCGGAATCCGCTTCATCCAGCTGCAGTTCACCGACATCCTCGGCGTCGTCAAGGCGGTCACGATCCCGATCCACCGCCTCGAGGACTCGGTGCGGCACGGGACGTGGTTCGACGGGTCCTCGATCGAGGGCTTCACGCGGATCGCCGAATCGGACCAGTACCTCGCCCCGGACATGACGACGTTCAACGAGCTGCCGTGGCAGCCTGGATCGGGTCCGCGGGGCACCGCCCGCGTCATCTGCGACGTGTTCACCCCGCGGGGCGAGCCGTTCACGGGCGATCCCCGGTACGTCCTCCGCCGGCAGGTGGAGCGCGCGAGACGCCTCGGCTACATCGTCAACACCGGGCCCGAGCTCGAGTTCTTCCTGTTCCGCCGCGGGGACGACGGCCGGATCACGCCGCTCCCGCATGACCAGGCCGGCTACTTCGACTACTCGACCGACCTCGCCCAGGAGGTCCGCCAGGACATGGTGGACGCGCTCGAGGCGTTCGGGATCAGCGTCGAGGCCGCCCACCACGAGGTCGCGGCCGGCCAGCACGAGATCGACTTCGAGTACGCCGATGCGCTCAAGACCGCGGACAACGCGATCACCTTCAAGTTCGCGCTCAAGGCCATCGCGCAGCAGCACGGGCTGTACGCGACGTTCATGCCCAAGCCGATCCACGGGATCAACGGCTCCGGGATGCATACCCACCAGAGCCTGTTCTCGATCGCCGACGGCCGGAACGCGTTCGCCGCCCCCGATGAGCCGTACGGCCTGTCCGACGTCGCGCGCAGCTACATGGCCGGCATCCTCGCCCACGCCCGCGGGATGATCGCGGTCCTCGCCCCCCTCGTGAACAGCTACAAGCGGCTGGTCCCGGGCTACGAGGCCCCGACGTACATCACCTGGGGCCGCACCAACCGCTCGGCGCTGATCAGGGTCCCGATGATCTCGCCGGGCAAGTCCATCGAGGGCACCCGGTGTGAGGTCCGCTGCCCGGATCCCTCGTCGAACACGTACCTCGCGTTCGCCGCGATGATCGCCGCCGGTCTCGACGGCGTGGAGCGCGGACTGACCCTCGGCGATCCGGTCGAGGAGAGCCTGTTCGAGATGGACGCCACACGGATCACCGAGAAGGGCATCCGCGAGCTCCCGGGAACGCTCGGCGAGGCCATCGACGAGCTCGAGCGCGACCCCGTCGTCGCCGAGGCCCTCGGCGACCACATCCTGTCCCACTACATCGCCGCCAAGCGGGCCGAGTGGGACGAGTACCGGACCCAGGTCACCGGCTGGGAGCTGGACCGCTACCTCGAAGCCTTCTAGTCACCGTCCTCGTTCACCCGACCACCCACACCCGTCCGCGAGCAGGGAGAGCCATGACCGCCCGAACCACGGCCATTTCGCAGCATCGCCAGCCACAAGGTCGCCCAGACGCAGAACTACCTCGAGCACGCCGGCGCCGACATCTACGGCCAGTACGTGTTCCACGAGGAGGCCCAGCGCGAGTACCTCGCCAAGCCGATCTTCCTGAAGCTGCGGCGCACGATCGACGGCCACGAGCCGTTCGACCCGGCGATCGTCGACGCGGTCGCGCACGGCGTGAAGGAGTGGGCGATGGCGCACGGCGCCACCCACTACACGCACTGGTTCGTGCCGATGACCGGCTCCACCGCCGAGAAGCACGACTCGTTCCTCAGCCCCGACCGGCGACGGCCGCACGATCGCCGAGTTCTCGGGCAAGAACCTGCTCCAGGGCGAGCCGGACGCGTCGCTCGTTCCCGTCGGGCGGCATCCGGGCGACCTTCGAGGCCCGCGGCTACACCGCCTGGGACGTGACCTCGCCGATCTTCCTCCAGGTGGAGCCGAACGGCGTCACGCTCACGATCCCGACGGCGTACGTCTCGTTCACCGGCGAGGCGCTGGACCACAAGATCCCGCTCCTGCGGTCGCAGGAGGCGCTGGGCACGCAGGCGCTGCGCGTCCTGCGCTGGTTCGGCAACACCTCGGCCACCCGCGTGTTCACGAACATCGGCCCCGAGCAGGAGTACTTCCTCGTCGATCGCCGCCTCGCGGAGCAGCGCCCGGACCTCGTGCTGACCGGCCGCACCCTGTTCGGGGCCCCGTCGCCCAAGGGCCAGGAGCTCGAGGACCAGTACTTCGGCTCGATCCGCGAGCGGATCCTCGCGTTCATGATGGATCTCGACCGCGAGCTGTGGCGCCTGGGCATCCCGTCCAAGACCCGCCACAACGAGGTGGCCCCCGGCCAGTTCGAGATGGCGCCGGTCTACGAGCCGACGTCGGTCGGCTCCGACCACAACATGCTCGTGATGGCAGACGATGCGGCGGCTCGCGCCGCAGCACGGCCTGCATGTTCCTCATCCACGAGAAGCCGTTCGCCGGCATCAACGGCTCGGGCAAGCACAACAACTGGTCGATGGCGCACCGACGACGGGCGAGAACCTCCTCGACCCCGGCAACGACCCGCACGCCAACGCCCAGTTCCTGGCCGTTCCTGATCGCGGTCATCCGGGGCGTCAACGTGCACGCCGACCTGCTCCGGGCCTCCATCGCGGACGCCGGCAACGACCACCGCCTGGGCGCCAACGAGGCGCCGCCGGCGATCATGTCGATCTTCCTCGGCTCGCAGCTGGAGGACGTCATCGCCCAGCTCGAGCAGGGCGCGGCGTCGACGTCCAAGAGGGGCGGCTCGGTCGAAGCTCGGCGTCACCTCGCTGCCGGAGCTGCCGATGGACGCCACGGACCGCAACCGGACCTCGCCGTTCGCCTTCACCGGCAACAAGTTCGAGTTCCGCGCGGTGGGCTCGTCCGCGCCGATCTACTGGCCGCAGACGGTGCTCAACACCGCCGTCGCGGACTCGCTCAAGCAGCTCGCGGACGAGCTGGAGGAGCTGGCCCAGGGCGACTTCGACGGCCTCGGCACCATCCTCTCCGGCATCGTGCGGGGCCACAAGCAGGTCCTGTTCGAGGGCAACGGCTACTCCGAGGAGTGGCACGCGGAGGCGGCCAGGCGCGGTCTGCCCGAACAACCGGACGACGGTGGACGCGCTGCCGTCGCTCACGACCGACAAGGCGAAGGCGCTGTTCGCCAGCTTCGGCGTCCTGTCCGAGCGCGAGCTCATGGCACGCGCCGACATCAACTGGGAGCGCTACGTCAAGGTCCAGAACATCGAGGCCAACGCGTCGCTGGACATCGCCAAGACGATGATCCTGCCCGCGGCCGTCTCGTACCTCGGGCGGCTCGCCGCGGCGGGCGCGTCCAAGGCAGTCACGCACCTCGCCGAGACGGTGGCCGGCTACACGGATGAGCTCGTGGAGCGGATCCACGAGCTCGAGCACGCGCAGCACGAGGCGCACGAGGCCGGCGGCGTCCAGGCCGAGGCGCGCGTGTTCGTCGATGTCGTGATCCCGGCGCAGAACGCGCTGCGCGAGATCGCCGACGCGCTCGAGACGCTGGTCGCCGACGACCTCTGGCCGCTGCCCAAGTACCGCGAGCTGCTGTTCCAGTACTAGGATCCGCCCCCTGCAACGCCCCCGGCTCCGGCCGGGGGCGTTGCTCGATCCCAGGGTCCGTCCCGTTCCGCCGCGCCCGCCAGTTCCGCCGCGCCACGCGCGCACCCCGTTCCGCCGCGCCCGCGCCGCGCCCGCGCACGCCCCGCACCCTGCCCGCGCCCCGTTCCGCCGCGCCCGCGCCGCGCCCGCGCACACCCCGCACCCTGCCCGCACCCCGTTCCGCCGCGCCCGCGCCGTGCCCGCCGCACGCCCGCCGCGCCCGCGCACCCGCGCCCGCACCCCGCCGCGCCCGCGCACCCCGCCGCGCATTACCCCGGGTGCTATCCGCTGCCAGGGTCGGGATCCTTGGCGCGCAGTCGCCCTCCAACTGCCTGCTGTGGCCGCTCGCATCACCCACGCTCATCAGGCGGCATCTAGCGCCGGGTCCCGGCGTCGACGCTTCGCGCGTTGCCCGCAGATAGCACCGGCGGTAATGCCTACGACCGCAAGTTCCCGGTAAGCGCGCACCGCGAGACTGGCGGGCATGCGCAGGCAGCCCTCTTCCAGCCGTGCCACGCGCTACGAGATGACCGGTCGCGCGCGGGCGGACGCCGCGGCGAAGCGGCTGGGTATCGGGCTGCGCGAGGCACGCATCCTGGCCGGGTTGCTCCAGCGCGAAGTCGCCGCGCGGGCCGGCGTGTCGCAGCCCGAGATCGCGAGACTCGAGGGCGGCCATGGATCGGCGACCGGGATCGCTACATGGGCGGCCTGCGGAGCTGCGGTGGGCCTTCAGTTGGCGGCGTTCTTCGAGGCGGCGTCCGGGGCCAGCCTCCCTCGCGACCACGAGCACCTCAAGCGGCAGAACCTGGTGATCGCGACTGCGTCCGAGGGCGGATGGATCGCCGAGCCCGAGTCGGCGCTTCCCGGAGACGGCCCACGTCCACGGTCGATCGACGTCCTGCTGACGCGCCCTGCGCGGCGGGAAGCGGCTGTCGTCGAGGTCTGGGACCTCGTGCTTGATGGAGGGCTCGTCATGCGCAGCCTCGAGGCGAAGGTGCTTGCCACCCGCGATCGTCTTGGTCCCGCCTGGAGGGTCCAGGGCATGCTCATCGTCCGCGGCACGCAGCGCAATCGGACGCTGATCGGCGGCCTCGCGGCCCTGTTCGCGGCCCGGTACCCGGCGTCCTCGCATGTGTGGCTCCGAGCGTTGCGCGACGGGGCGGTTCCGATGCCCGAGGCGGCCGGGCTCGCCTGGACCGATGTCAGCGGCGAACGCCTGACGCCGGCACGGCTAGGGGGCGGCGGTCGATAGCGCCATCCCTCAATGCCGTGATCGACGACGCCGGTTACGGGGCGGGAGGCGGTGGCGGAGGCAGAGGCGGGCCACCGACCGGCGGCGGGGGAGGCGTCGAGCTCCCTGGGGGTCCATCGGCGGCGCCATCCGACGGCCCGCCGGCACTGGTGCCATCCGGCGGCCCGCTATCCCTCGACTTCATCCACGCGTAGACCATCAGGCCACCACCGACGACAGCCAGCACGACGAGCAGGAGGATCCCGACATTGCCGCCGCCCTCGTCGCCAGGCTCAGGTTCAGGCGACGCGGTTGCGGCGGGGCTCGGCTCGACGCTGGCCGAGGTCGCAGGTGACGGCGTCGGCTCGGGCGTGGGCTCGCGGCGTGGGCTCCGGCGTCGGCTCGGGCGTCGGCTCGGGCGTGGGCTCCGGCGTGGGCTCCGGCGTGGGCTCCGGCGTCGGCTCCGGCGTGGGCTCCGGCGTCGGCTCGGGCGTCGGCTCGGGCGTCGGCTCCGGCGTCGGCTCCGGCGTCGGCTCGGGCGTGGGCTCCGGCGTCGGCTCCGGCGTGGGCTCCGGCGTGGGCTCCGGCGTCGGCTCGGGCGTCGGCAGCTCGATCGACGGCAGCTCGATCGACGGCAGCTCGAACGAAGGAACCTCGATCGACGGCAGCTCGAACGAAGGTCGCTCGATCGACGGGATCGGCACCGCCCCATCGCACGCAGCGAGCGCGATCGTGGAAACGAATGCAAGCGTGATGGCGCCACTGGCGCGACTGCGACGACCGAAGTTGACGGACACCAGGGCTACCTCAGGTCGGGCGTGGCGCGAGCTCGCGGAGCCCATCGCCGGCCGATGATGGTTCGCGACCGGGCGATCCTACCCTCCGCCCGGTCAAGGGGCTCCGTTCGAAGGGTCAGCCCTCATGCGCTATCATTCGCCCGCCCCTCAGCGGGCACTTTCGGTCGGGGCGTGGCGCAGCTTGGTAGCGCGCATCGTTCGGGACGATGAGGTCGGAGGTTCAAATCCTCTCGCCCCGACCAAACTCACCGATCTGGCCTCGTAGCTCGAAGACCGCCGGTAGCGCGGCATCGAGTCCCAAGGCGATCGCGTCCGATGTGAGCTCGTACTCCATCCGCTCGAACCCCAGCACGTCCGTCCGGGCGAAGATCGCCGTGGTCATGGTCTGACGTGCATCGGGCCCCGAGTCCGCCCACAGGGCGGGCAGCGAGCGGAGGTAGGCGACGATCTCGGGTGGCGTGAGGCGACCGCCAGCGGCCGGCTGACGCGCGACCGACTCGGCCGCGTCGAGCCGGCTCATCGCCGCCTGCCAGGTGGCGATGTCGCGCGTCTGGGCGAGCTTCCGGGTCGCGGCCTCGCGCTCCCGGTCGATCCGCGCCAGGGCGAGTTCGTCGACCTCCGGCCGGTAGGCGGCGTGGAGCCGGACGACCTCGGCGAGGGTCGCCTCGTCGACCGAGCCGATCTCCCCGAGCAGCGCGCCGATCGCTCCCTCGTACCAGGCCTGCGGGTACGAGTGCCCCTTGATCCGGGTGTCGTGGGCCTCGGTCCGCTGCCGCCGGATCAGCGGCACCGCCGCCCGGAACGCCTCACACGTGGGCGATGGATGGCGGTAGCGACCGACGTCCCCGTACAGGAAGCGATGACAGCCGAGGCAGCGCAGGCGGAGCGCGTACTGGCGCTTCACGATCCGTCCCGGCGCCCGCGTGCGGCGTCGCTCCCGGGCCGTCTGGACCCGCGACCAGAGCCCTGCGTCGATCAGCGGTGCGATGCCCAGGGTCTCGCCGGTCCGGAGCCGCCCGGCGTAGACGGGATTCGTGAGGATCTCGCCGACGTGGGTCTCCTTCAAGCCCGTGGCCGCTGCCACCTCCCGGTCGGTCGCCCCGGTCGCGGCGAGCGCGTAGGCGCGCCCGACAATGGCGGCCTTGTCCTCGTCGACCCGGAGCACGGACGGGTGGCCTTCCCGGATGAGGCCGAAGGGCGCCCGATTGCCACCCGGGACGCCGAGCCGACGACGCTTGGTGCTGTATCCCTCGCGAACCCGCTTGGACAGCTTCCGGCTGTACGCCTCGGCCTCGTGCGCCTCGCGGACGAACTGGTCCCAGTTGTTGGGATCGCTCGTCAGGAGCCGCTCGTCCGCGAAGAGGACGGCGACGCCCGCCGCCGCGAGGTGGTCCTCGATCGCGATGAGCGTCTGCTTGAGGTTGCGCAGGAAGCGGGAGACATAGCCGACCACGAGCAGGTCGAACGCGCCGGCCCGGGCGGCCGCGAGCATCGCCTCCCAGGCGGGCGTCCGCCAGGCCGAGGTCCAGCCGGACGCGGCCACCGACCACTCGAGGCCGCGTGTCGACGAGTCCGCACCGCTCGATCACCCGGTCCTGCTGCTCGCGCTGGGCCTCCGGGCCGAAGTTGTCGTACTGGCCTGCCGTGCTCTCGCGGAACCAGCGGGCCGCCCGCAGGCCCGCCACGCCGTCGAGGGAGGTCGGCAGGCAGCAATTCATGCGGATCGGTCTCGGTCCATCGGAGGTCGCACCTTACCTCGGTTCCGGCGCTGTTCAAGGTCCAAGAGCGCCGCGACGAGGGCGAGGACGACGACGTTGACGGACCCGGTGCGTCCGTCGACGACCGGGGCGCCAACGACCTGCCGCCCACCCTGCTCGTTCATGCCGCGCCGTTGCTCGGACGCGCCCTGGATCGAGTAGGTGACGGCGATCGCCAGGGCCGACCAGACGTCGCGGGAGATCCCGTACAGCGGACCCGGCGCCGCCTTGCGCCCCACGGCCGCGGAGCCGCCGAAGCGGTCGATGAGGGCCTGGCGGATGTTGGCGTCCTTCGCGCGCGAGTCGCCGCACAGGGCGAGCTTCACGGCGCGCCGCGGGAGCATGCACGACCGGGACCCGGTGGGCGGCCTCGGCGAAGCGCCCCGCCCAGAAGACCGTGTCGAACACCTCGGCGCCGACCGCCATGCCGTAGGACTCGACCTTCTCGATGACGACGACGTCGGGCAGGCCGCCCGCCCGCAGGGCCCGGACGAGGACGTCGTTGGCCGTGATCCCGAAGCCCTGCGGCCGGCCGCCGTCGAAGCGCAGCCAGGCGGACTGGTACGAGCCGGGGTCGATGGCGAGGATCGTGGTCACGGCCACACCACCCGGCAGAGGCACCAGAGTGCGGCCACCACGAGGGTCCAGAAGCCGATCACGGCGAGGGCCGCGACCGAGCACCCGGCGAGTCGCTGCCTGTCGATGCTCACCCCGCCTTCTCCTTCGACCAGCCGTGGAGGGCGAGGCAGGCGCGGAACGCGATCCAGTCCCGCGGGCGTGACCGCCGCCTCGTACAGCCGCGTGCCGCCGTCGGTGACGTGGACGAGCCCGTAGCGGGTGATCGCGGGGAGGGCGTACCGCTCCGGGTCGTTGGGCCGGGCGATGAACTCCGCGTTCGCGTACGCCGCCAGCTGGAGCCGGTGGTCGCGGTACACGGTGCCGTCAGGGGTGGCGACCGACGACCCCGTCTTCCAGTCGAGCAGCCAGACCTCGCCGTCGAGCTCGGCGATGAGGTCGCACGTCCCGCCGTAGCCGAGCGTCTCGTGGAGGAGGAACGCCTCCACCTCGAGCGGCCGGAGGCCGTGCTCGCGGACCTGCGCGTTGAGCCAGGCGCGGGCGCCGGCGACCGCGGCCTCGTCGCGCGGGTCGATCGTCGACCGGCTCGCGCCGGAGGATCTGCTCGATCGACGGCGTGGATCCGCGAGCCGCGGTCCATCGCCGACGTCGACAGGGTCGTGAGGTACTTCACCGCCGCGTCGACCTTGCCGGCCTCGCGGTCCTCGATGAGGCGCTCGGCGCCGGCGATCGCCGCCTGCGCGACCTGGTTCATCTTCCAGTACGTCAGCGCCGGTGCGTCGAGCACCTTCGTGATCGACGTGACGCCGGGCCGTTGGCTACCATCCTCCGTGACGGATCACGAACAGCACGCGTGGTGGTGAACGGACGGATGGTGGCCTTTCCGCAGCTCCTCGACGTTGAGGCGGAGCACCGTACGCATCCGCGCACCTTCTCCATTCCGCGACGCGCGGTGCGCGAGTCGCTCGTGCCGGGTGATCTGGTCAAGCTCGTCTTCATTGTCGACCCGCCGGCCGGGCGGACCGAGGCGGAGCGCATGTGGGTCCAAGTGGTCGGGGCCAGTGGCAGCGGCTACGTCGGCCGTCTCGATAACGACCCCGACTACTTGGTCGGCCTCAAAGCCGACGATCTCCTGGCGTTCCGGCCCGAGCACGTCGCCGCCCGCTGGGTCGACGAGTCGGACCCCTCCTACATTCATCCCGAGGCGCTGGTGATCGTGAGCCGCCGGGTGTGGGAGGGCGACGCCTGGCCACGGAGGCTCGAGCACGCCGACGTACCCGACCCTCAGTTCTGCGGATGGCTGGTGTTCGCGGGCGATGAGCCGACGGCCTACGTTGCCGACTTGGCCAACTTCAGGCCGGTTCCGTTCGCGGAACTCGCCGACCGCTTCCGCGTCCTCGACTCCGGCTTCGATGGTCCGGTGGGGACGATCATGGAGTGGGACGATCAGTCACTCGAGTTCGTCGACGTCGCGATCCGCCCCGGCTGAACGGGGTGAGGCAGGAGACGATGGACGACGAGCGGGACGTTCGACGAGTGGTCGACGAGCTCCTCACAGCCTGGGAGACCGGTGCCCGGAAGCCGCGGCAGGTCTTCGAGGACGCCCGGGCTCTGTGGCAGTCGCGGCGGTGGCCGCAGGCTGGCGAGAACGGCTACGACCTCATGGGCATGGACGTGCTGTTGATGCTCGCAACGGCTCGCGACGCCGGTCTGACGGACAGCGACATCCCCGCCCTCCGCGAGTTCGTGAGTGCCAAGGGCGCTGGCATCGAACCAGCACGCGAGCGGTTCTTCGATCATCTCCTGGCGACGAGCCGTGAGCGTGAGGCGATGCAGGACCGAGACGACTACTACGGTCCAGGTCTGGTCTCCGAGGACGATGAGCTGTCGGAGTTCTTCATCTCTGACCCGGATGGCCGCCGACTACACAGGGCGATCCGCCTTGACCCCGAGGCGGGATGGGGCGAGCTGCGCGCAGGATTGTGCGGGCAGGGGCCGTGGGATCAGGGCTTCCTTATGGATCTCGTCGAAGACCTGATGTTCTCGCACGCCGAGCAGTTCATCGACCGACTGGAGCGCCTCGCCGAGGACTGCCCGGAGGCACGCCAGACCATTGCGCATGCGTACGTGGGCGGTCTCGCCTCAACGCCGGCGCTGGAGCGT
>CAVQRM010000001.1:0-1411123 GCA_963715245.1 uncultured Chloroflexia bacterium | reverse complement strand
ACGAGCGAGAGCGCGGCGAGCAGGAGCAGGACGATCCGGGGCACGGGATGAGCGTACCGGTGACCGCCGGTCGATGCCGCCGCGGCACGCCGCCTCACGTCCGCATCGCCAGCGGTATGCGTCGATATCCCTAGCCCGGCGATGGTCTCACCGGCGCCGTGACCCGATGGTCCGGGCGGTGCCAGCGCGCGCCTGACCATCGCCCGTCGCGGCCCCCTGACCCGCGACCCATTGCCCTCCGACCCGCTGGGCCGTACGTTGTCCATGCGTTCGCAACGCACCGATCCCGCGACAAACCGGGGGAAACCTGGGGCGTCGGCCACGGGTCATGGGGCCGGACGACCTGGCCGTCGGGGACGCTCGACGAGCCCGGGGGTACCGAGCCCCGGATCACGAGTCGAGTAACCATGGAGGATCCGGCCAGCAGGCCCGTGTCGCGGGTCGGTCGCACTGATCGAGCCTTCGTCCCGTGCCTCCGGCGTCTTGCCGGGGGCACGTTCGTGTCCGCTAGCGGAACGGGCTCGACTGCCATCCCGGCCGCGCCGGCCGGTGCGACCGGACGATGCCCCGGCGGTCCAGCTCCGCGCGGATCACGCGGGCCGCCATCGCGAGCTCCGGGTCCCGGGTCACGGTCCCCGCGAGCCAGTCGATGTACGAAGGCTCGAAGGCCGCGATCTCGCCCAGCGTGTGCCCGTGGAACTTGCCGAAGTCCACCTCGATCCCCACCGCGTCGTCGAACGACGGGGCGGTCGGCGGGACGAAGCGCGGATCTCGCCGGATCTCCATCGGCCCGGACGGCTGCGACGCGCGCAGCTCGGGCTCCGAACGGTCCCAGCGGAGCGGCGGCTGGCCGGTGAGCGGGATCCTCGTGCCCGGCGGCGTGATCGTCTGGTTGCGCGGGTGGACGGTGTCCGAGAGGTCCAGCCGCCCGGTGACGGGGCGCGTCCTCGGCGGTGGCGGCGGCCCTCCTCTATCGCGTGTCGCACCGGTCGCGGCGCGGGTCCCGCGCTCGGGGCCGCCACGGTCGCGGGTCCCCCGGCCGGCACCCGTGGAGCGTGCGCGCTGCCCTTCGATCGTCTCGCCGGCACGGGTGAGCGCCGCGTAGGCGGCGTTGATCTCGGCCATGCGGCGGGTGGCCCGGCGAGCGGACTCCGGGTCGTCGCCCGTGAGGTCCGGGTGGTGGCGGCGTGCCAGCTGGCGCCAGGCCGCCTTGATCTCGTCGGGGGTTGCGCCGGGCTCGACCCCGAGCACGGCGTGCGGATCCTTGGAAGGCACGGTCCGAGTGTAGCCCGCGCCCAAACCCCGCCCCGCTTGACATCTCGCCCTCGTCAGGGTCACCTAGCGTCGTGACCCCGCTCCGTCGCGCCCGCCGTGCTGGCCTCGTCGCCGCGCTCGCGGCGCTGCCGTTCGCGCTCGCCTACCGGTTCGCGCTCGTCTACCGCGTGCGTGCCGGCTATCCGCGCCGCCATCCACCCGTGTACGGCCCGGACTTCGTCGGCCTCGACTTCGAGGCGATCGACATCCCGACGACCGACGGGCTGCACATCCCCGCGTGGTACATCCCGGCCGGACCGGACCCGGCCCCGGGCGTCGTGCTCGTCCACGGGTGGGAGTCGTCGCGGGACCGGACGCTCCCGCACGCGCAGGTGCTCCACGAGGTCGGCTTCCACGTGCTCACGCTCGACGTCAGGGGCCACGGCGCGAACGGTCCCGAGGAGCTGCCGATGACGGTCGGCGAGTACGCGACCGATGCCCGGGCCGGGGTCGCGGAGCTGCGTCGCCGCCCCGAGGTCGACGCGGATCGGCCTGCTGGGCCACTCGATGGGCGCCGCCGGCTCGCTCGTGGCGGCCGCCGCCGATCCGGATGTCGCCGCGGTCCTCGCCGTCGCGGCCCCCGCCGACCCGCACCGCCTCACCCGCCAGACGTTCCGCCTGGCCAGGCTCCCGATCCCCGGGCCGATCGCATGGCCGCTTGCCTGGCTCACCACCCGGGTCTACCTCCAGCCGCGCGGCCACACGGTCCGCTCGATCAGCGCGACCCACGCCGTCCGCACGATCGAGCAGCCCGTGATGCTCGTCCACGGCACGGACGACGGCGTCGTCCCCGTGGGCGACCTTGCCCGGCTCGAGACGGCTCGCCGGGCGGCGCGGCCGGACGCGGTCACCGAGACGCTGCGGGTTGAGGACGGGCGCCACTCGTGGCTGTACGAGTTCCCCGAGTACCGCGCCGCGACGGTGCGGTTCCTCGCCCGCGAGCTCGGTGGGCCGATGGACCCGGACGAGGCAGCGGCGATCGCCGAGGGTGTGCACGCGGTCCGGCTCCCCGACCCGGAACGGCTGACCACGCTCGACGAGGAGCCGGGCGGTCTGCGGTCTCTCACCCGGCTCGTCCGCCGGCGGGAGCACCACGCGGCGCCGTCGCCCGTCCGGCCGCAGGTCGATCCGACGCTGGCCGTCGCCCCGCAGCCCGTCCCCCGGGATCCCCGCGGCCGCTGATCCCGCTGGGCCCGCGGGTCAGCTGGTGCCGCCTCCCGCCCAGTCGGGATCGTCGGCCTCGACGTCGAGCGTCTCGAGCACGAGGTCCATCCCGGGCTCCGTCCGCTCCGGCGCCGGGGCGCCTTCGGCCACGTAGGACTCGACCGCGGCGGACAGCCCGACGTCGCGGCCGGCCTGCTCCGACAGGTGCCACTTGTGCTCGAGCACGTCGCAGTAGGCCTGGACGAGGTCCCGCTCCGGTCCCACCATCCCGTGGATCTGGGCAAGCGTCGGCCGGTAGACCTCGCGCAGCCAGCGCTCCGCGGCCTCCTCCGGGTCGATCGGCACCGCCCGCTGCTCGAAGTACTCGATCCACGCCGTGTACTCCGCGAGATCGTTGAGGAGGATCCGCGCCTGCCCCTCGAGCGCCCGGAGCTTCGTGCGGCGCTCCAGCTCGTTCGCGTGGTAGCGGCGGGTCGTCACGGACGTCCGCAGCCGGACCGAACCGGCAGGGCCAACAGGGTCGACCTCGAGATCCACGGAGAACCCGAGATCGTTGAGCGCCCGCAGCCGTGCGCGGATCGCCCATCGGTCGCCCGGGATGAGCTCGGGCTGCGCGTAGAGCTCGGCCCACACGGCCTCGTACCGGTGCCGGACCCACTCGGCGGCCTCGATCGCCTCGTCCACCTCGTCCTCGCGACCCTGGTACACGGCGAGATCGGCGAGGCCGAAGGCGACGTTCTCGACCAGGATGTCGAGGTCGAACCGGCGCTGCCCGTCCGAGAGCGCGGGATGCACCTCGGACGTCTCGGCATCGACGAGGTATGCCTGGATCCGGTCGCCGTCACGGCGGAAGAGCGTGTTCGCCAGCGAGCAGTCGCCCCAGTAGACGCCGCCCCGATGCAGGTCCACCAGGAGCAGGGCCATCGCGTCGAGCAGGCGGTCTCGGTAGGCGGGGCTCACCTGCCGGAAGCGCATCAGCAGCCGCCGGTACTGCATCGAGTGGCGCAGGTACTCCGTCACGAGGATGGCGTCGTCCGAGGCCGGTCGCTCCGCGAGGCCGAGGGCACGGACCGCGGGCAGCCCGGCGTCCTCCAGGTGACGCAGGATCGCGAACTCGGTCTCCGCGACGCGGATCGGGAGCTCCTTGAGGGCATGGACCCGCCCGCCCACGACGAGGAACCGGACGAGGTGGCGTGACGGACCGACCGGCAGCTCCCGGAACACGTGAGCAGCCTCGTTCCAGTCGCGCAGCGGCAGCTCCCAGGGCAGGTCGAGCAGCCCCGTGGCCTCGTCGCGGAGCCGGAGTCTCGGGAACGTCATCGCACGGGACGCAGAAGGGTCGACAGCGACGGGCGGGGACGGCGGCTGCCTGGCGGCGCGGGCGGCGCGCTCAGGCCCGCTTGCGCAGGTAGGTCGTCACGGTCGCGTCGTAGCCGACGGACTCGAACAGGTGACGCGCCTCGGGCCGGTGATGGCCGGCGGTGACCTCGAGGAACGCGACACCCTCGTCGCGGCCGATGCGCTCGACGTCGGCGAGCAGCGCCTTCGCGATTCCGCGCTCCCGCGCGCCGGGATCGACGACGAGGGTGACCACCCGGACGAAGCGCTCCTCGGTCTCGAACCGCGGCACGAGGTGAAACGCGACGAGCCCGAGGACCTCGTCGGCCTGCTCGGCGACGAGGACCCGGGAGTCAGGGCCGGAGAAGCGGCCGATGCGCCGGGCGAGGTCGGTGGGTCCCGCGGGGTAGCCCTCGTCGGTCAGGAGGGTCGCGAGCCGCTCCGCGTCCTCGTCGGTGGCCGCGCGGATCGTGAGCTGGGCAACGTCGTTCATGGAGCGATGGTACTCGCGGCAGCCTTGCGATTCGAGGGACGCGGGGCATCGACGAGGAGGAGATGCGGCCCGGCGACGGGCCCGCCGAGCACGAGCCGCGCCGAGCCGAGCGGTCCGACCTGCGTCGTGCCCAGGGCGACGCCACGGTCGCGGGCCCCGGCCGCCCACGCAGCGAGGCCGACCGCGGGCCTGAGGTAGATGGTGCAGGGCCCCTCCCCGTCGCGCGCGAGCGATGCCGCGAGCCGGCCCTCGGTGTCGGGCTCGAGCAGCACGAACCGATCGCCCGGGAGGCCGCCGCCGCGCCAGACGCGCGCGACGGCGCCGAGCTGCGGGTCCCGCACGGCGGCCGGCGGCCCGCCCCCGGCGCCACCGGCTGGCGGGTCGGCCTCGCCCAGCCAGGGCCCGAGGTCGGCCTCGGCGCGGTCCAGCTCCACGGTGGCCCAGCCGACGCCCGCCAGCACGAGCGGCACGCCGTCGGCACCCGCGGGCGCATCCTCGCCGCCGGGCACTGGTTCGAGCATCAGGCGCCCGGCGTCGCGCGGCTCGTCCTGCGGCGATTCGCGCACCCACGGCCGGATCTCGAGGAGCGCCACCCCGAGCGGGATCACGAACGCGCCCGGCGCTCCCCCACCCTCGCGGACGCCGACACCCAGGCGCGCGCCGAGGGCGGGCGCGAACGACGCCGGATCCGGCACCTGCCAGGTGAGCCGTGCCCAGAGCGTCATTCGAGCAGGAGGTCCGGCGCCTCGCCGATCGAGGCGAAGCCCAGCCGCTCGTAGAGGCGCAGCGCCGGAAGGTTGCCGCTCCAGACGCCCAGGTACGCGAACCGCGAGGTCCGCCCGCCGCCCGCGGCGATCGCGTGCCGCGTCACCAGGCTGCCCAGGCCGCGACCCCTGAAGGCGTGGCGCGTGCCGATCGACGAGAGGTACGTGAACCCGTCCATCGACGTCGCCTTGGCCACCGCGGCCGCCTCCCCGTCCACGCGGGCAAGGACGAGCGTGATCCGCGCGTCGTCGAGGGTGAGCCGCAGGTCCGCGGCGAGCTGCGCGGCACGGCCGGGGGCGGCACCGAAGGACTCGGCGAGCACGAGCGCGACATCCTCGACGTCGCCGGGGGACGCGTCTCCCGACCGGCGGATCGCGGTCAGCGTCGTACCGGGCGGGAGCTCCGTCGGGGCAACCGGGCCGACGGAGCCCGGATCGGGCAGCACCATCACGTGGCCACCACCCACGTCGCGGAATCCGTGGTTGTACAGCCGGTCCACGAGATCGCCCGGCGCCGAGTGCGCCGGCGACGGCCAGACATGCGGCGTCCGGTCGAGCAGCCCGAAGAACATGATCGCCTCGGCGAGCCGGCGGTCGAATGCGCCGGGCGTGGCAGGCCAGCGGACGCTGACCATCCGGTTCCAGAACGGGTCCGGGTCCCGCGGGTCGAACAGGACGAGCGCGTCGCCCTGGTCCCGGACCTCCCGGCTCGGGATCGCATGCGCGTTCGTCTCGTGGCGCTCGAGGGCAAGCACCGTGGCGGGGTCGAGCGCGATCGGCCGGGTCACGTCCCGAACGATAGCCCGAGGGCCATGACCGGCCCGGCAGGCGAAACCGGCGGCCTCCGGACGCCGTATCGAGCCCGTGACACCCCGGGATCCGTCCGGGCCGAGCGGAGCATCGTCCATGACCCGACGTCCAGCGATCGCCATGCTCCTCGCCGCGACGGCCCTCGTCCTCGCCGCCTGCGGCTCAGGAGCCGCCACCGCGGCGCCGACCCCGACGGCTGCGCCCGCCACCGTCGCGCCAGCCACCACGGCACCGGGCACGCCGGCGGCCGAGACCGGTCCGGCGTCGGAGGCACCATCCTCGGCGCCCGCCACCGCGGCCCCGCCCTCCGCCGCGGTCTGCGAGGTCGTCGAGGGCACGACCGGGGCAGCGGCCGAGATCAAGGGCTTCTCGTACCCGTCCGGTCTCAGCGTCGCCGCAGGCGAGTCGATCACGTGGACCAATGCCGACAGCGTCCCGCACACGGTGACGTTCGCCGAGGGGGGCTGCGACAGCGGCGCGATCGCGGGCGGCGGCGGTTCGGCGACGGTCACCTACCTGGTGCCCGGCACGTACCCGTTCGTGTGCCGGTTCCACCCGGCGATGCGGGGCTCGCTCGAGGTCACGGGCGAGGGGTAGGCGCTCCGCGTGCCTCAGCGACGGACGACGATCGCCGTGGCGCCGGACGGGAGGTCGATCAGCTCGGCGGACGGGAGGCCCGCCGCGGCGAACCACGCGAGAGCCTCTGCGCGCGTCGCGAGCCGAGTGCCCCCAAGCAGCCCGTCGAGCTGGGTGCCGGCGATCAGCTCGCCGTGGCGGGACCGCAGCTCGTCGGGGTCCGTGGGCATGTACCAGTCGAGCGCGACGAGCCAGCCCCCCTCGCGCAGCGCCGCCCACGCGGACCGCAGCGCGGCCGGGGCGTCGGGCAGCTGGTGGAGCGCGTACTGGAAGTAGGCGAGGTCGAACACGCCGGCGTGACCGATCGCGGTGATGTCGCCCGCCTCGATCGTGATCCGCTCGGCGAGTTCCGCGGTCGCGACGTTCGCGCGCGCCCGCTCGACGGAGTCGGGCTCGAACTCGACGCCGACGAGCGTCGTCCCGGCGAAGCGGCGGGCCATCGCGATCAGCCAGCGGCCACCGCCGCAGTGGACGTCGAGGATCCGCGCGCCCGGCCGGAGCGTGACGACCAGCTCCGGCAGCGAGGCGAGGACCTCCTGGAAGAACACCGCGATGTCCTGCAGGGTGAGGCGCTCGATCGCGGCGCGGTACCGGTCGGGCCGCTGGGCGAACGGCGTTCCCGTCCGGAACACGTCGAGGAGGTGCTCGAAGTCGAGGCTGCCGATCGCCGCGTGGAGGAACTGCCCCCCGAGGTATTCCGAGCGATCCGCGTCGAGCAGCACCAGCGCGACGTCGTCGGGGAGGGTGACCTGGCCGTCCCGGATCTCGACGATGTCGTGGGCGTCGGCACCCCACGCCCAGTCCCGGATCGGCTGGGGCTGGGTGCCGGTCCGCTGCGCGAGCTCCCCGGGGGTGAGACCGGCCGGGCCGGCGTCGCGCAGGCATCGCAGGAGCCCGAGCTCCAGCCCCACGTACACGTACCACGTCCGGTAGAACCCCCCGAGGCTCGTGACCATGTCGTCGAACCGGTCGTCGGTGCGCATGGTCGGATTGTGACACGCGGACAGGGCCGGCCAGCGTGCCGGAGGGCGGCGCCGGGTCGCCGAAGCGGAGTGCTAGGATCGCCCGGCGGACCCGTCCCGCCACTCCCCCGCCATGCAACCGGATGGCGCCGGACCGGGTTCTGACAGGTGATGGACGACACCGATCTCACCGAACGCCTCGCGCGCGACCTCGACGGCACGTTCGAGGCCCTCGTCCGCGCCCACGTGGACCGCTGCTATGCGATCGCGCTGCGGACGCTCGGTGACCCGCACGATGCCGAAGAGGTGGCCCAGGACGCCCTCGTCCGGGCGTACCGGGCGCTCGCGGACTACGAGCCTGCGAGGATCCGGGAGCTCCGGCTCAGGCCCTGGCTCGCGACGATCGTCGTGAACCTGTGCCGGAACCGCGTCCGCCGCCGGCCGCTTCCAACCACGCCCCTCGCGCCGCTCATTGAGGCCGGCCGAGAGCCCGCCGCCGATGCGTCGACCGATCCGGCCGGCCTCGCGGATGCGTCCGCCGACCGGGAGCGCCTCGCTGCGCTGCTGGCCGGTCTGCCCGACCGCTACCGGATCCCCGTGATCCTCCGCCACGTCGACGACCTCTCGTACGCCGAGCTGGCCGAGGTCCTCGGCCGGCCCGAGGGCACGCTCAAGGCCCAGGTGTCGCGTGGTCTCGCGATGCTGCGGGCCGCCGTCGCCGCCAACGAGCTCGAGGAGCTGACCGCATGACCCCCACGATCCGCCTCACCGACGATGCGCCCGGCGGCCTCGCGTCCGTGCTCGGCGCCCCCGCCCCCGTCCACGTCGCCGAGCACGTGCTCGTCGAGACCGGGCTCGCGGACCGGATGGCGCCGCTCGAGTCGCCGGTCGGCACGCTGTGGGTCGCCTGGAACGGCCGTGGCGTGTCCGAGGTCGAGCTCGCGGACTCCGGCCCCGAGGCGGCGGCTCGCCACGAGGCCCGCACCGGGCGCCGGACGACCATCGCGGACGCCCTCCCTGACACGCTTCGAGACGCGATCGGCCGCCGCCTGGCGGGTGAACCCCGGGTTCGGATCCCGCTCGACCTGCGCGGCCGCACCGAGTTCGAGGTCGCCGTGTGGACGAAGGCCCTGGAGATCCCGCGCGGCGAGGTGCGGCCGTACGGCTGGATCGCGGCGGAGATCGGGCGGCCGAAGGCGGTCCGTGCCGTGGGGACGGCCCTCGGGCACAACCCGGTCCCGCTCATCGTCCCGTGCCACCGCGTGGTCCGGACCGACGGCACGATCGGCCAGTACAGCCTGGGCGGGCCGGACAACAAGCGGACGATCCTCGCGGCCGAGGGCCTCGACCCGGACTCGCTCGAGGACGCCGCGCGTCGCGGAGAGCGACTCACCGGTTCCACGACGACGCGCATCGTGTGCTGGCCGACCTGCCGCCACGCGCGCCGGACGCAGGATCGCTACCGGGTCTCGTTCCGATCACTCCGCGAAGCCGGAGCGCGCGGGTACCGGCCGTGCAAGGTGTGCCGCCCGACGGCGATCGAGTCGGCGGCATAGGTCACCGAGCGGCCGCCGGCGGCGGTTCGAGGACCACCCCGGGCCCTTCGCAACCGAGTCGCAACTTGGCCTAATGGACTAGCGCAAATGACCGCCTACTCGCTACACTCCCCGAATTCCGCCATGCAGGAGCGCCCCGAGTGAGCCGCCAGCACGCCAGCCCTCTCGCCGTCTGGATCGGCATCCTCGTGCTGTACGTGGTGTGGGGCTCCACCTACCTCGGCATGAAGCTCGCGATCGACTCCGTGCCCCCGTTCGTGATGGGGTTCTTCCGCTTCGTCCCCGCGGGCGTGCTCCTGACCCTGCTCGTGGTCGCTCACCACCGTGGTCGGGTCCGGCGCCCGTCCGGTCGCGAGGTCCGCGATGCGGCGATCGTCGGCGGGCTGCTGCTCATCGGCGGGACCGGCCTCGTGGCCTGGGGCCAGCAGACGATCCCCACCGGAATCGCCGCGCTCCTGATCGCGCTTGTCCCGATGTGGCTCGCGATCTTCGGCTGGGTCCTGTTCCGGGAGCCCGTGGCACCCCTCGTCGCCGCCGGCATCGCCGTCGGGATGCTGGGCGTCGCGATCCTCGCGTGGCCCGCCGACGGCGTGAGCGACCTCGATCCGGCGGGCCTCGTCGCGCTCGTGATCGCGCCCATGTTCTGGGCCCTCGGGACGCTGTACGCGACGAAGCGAGCCGTCCAGCCCGCGCCGGCGCTCCTCGCGAGCGGCATCCAGATGACAACCGCGGGCGTCCTGTTCGCCGTCCTCGCGGCGCTCACCGGCGAGTGGACCGGGTTCGAGATCACCGCGGTGTCGGCGACGAGCTGGACGGGGATCGTCTACCTCGTGCTCGTCGGGAGCCTCATCGGCTACACGACCTACGCCTGGCTGATCGCGGTCGCGCCGCTGCCGAAGGTCGCGACGTACGCCTACGTCAACCCGGTCATCGCCGTGATCCTCGGCGCGATCGTGCTCTCGGAGCCGTTGACGCCGCGGACGGTCGTCGCAGCGGTGGTGATCGTTGCGGCCGTCGCGCTCATCGTCACAGCCCGGACTCGCACTGGCCGCGCGGAGGCCCGGGCGCGGGTCGAGGTGCCAGTCGCCGAGGCTGCTGCCACGAACTGACGCGACGGCACGGACCGCCGGTCATCCTTCGGCGATGACCGTCCGCGCGACGCGGCGTGCGAGCGCCATCGTCGTGATCATCGGGTTGACCCCGAGCGAGCTCGGGAACAGCGACGCGTCCCCGACGTACAGCCCCGTGAGCACCCGGTCATGGTGCGGTCGGGAGCCATCCGCGCGAACGCGGCCCCATGGGTCGGCCACGTAGGCGCCTGGGTCGCTCCCCGCCCGCGCCGATCCCATCTGGTGTGCCGAGACCACCGAGCCCCGGTTGGGGGCGAACGAGAACTGGCGCAGGGACGCCTGCCACGCGTCGAATGCCCGCCCATCCTCGGGTGAGCCCTGCGCCCGGAACC
The DNA here is from genome assembly GCA_963715245.1 of uncultured Chloroflexia bacterium. Lineage (GTDB taxonomy): Bacteria > Chloroflexota > Limnocylindria > Limnocylindrales > CSP1-4 > CAIXZV01. The sequence continues at coordinate 1,400,624 of CAVQRM010000001.1, read as the reverse complement.
ACGACGGCGGCGTCCCGACCGCCACCATCTCCCGGGCGCCTCCCTCCCACGCGATCCGCGCCCCCTCGGCGAGCATCGCCTGGAGCGTGCGCCGGTCCTCGGGCGCGAGGGTGTAGTCGATCCGCGGCCGCCCGGCGCGCGACAGCGACACCCGTCCGGAGCCGCGCTCCCTGACGATCCCGATGATCGGGGCCACCTGCCGGATCCGGCCCATCAGCCCCGTGAACGCGTCCCGGCCCTCCCATGGGAACACGAGCGCGATGAGCCCCGGCGTGCCGGGCGCGGATTCCACGATGAACCCGCCCGGCGCGTCGCCCGGTCCGTCACCCCGGCCGTCACCGTCGACGTCCAGGTGATGCAGGGCCCGGACGCCTTGCATCGTGCCGCGCCACATCGCCACGTCCTCGTCGAGGAACGCGCCGATCACCCCGACCGGGTGGAGGCGGAGGTGACGCCCGATCGCGGGGTGCCGCAGCCCGGACCGCTCGAGCACGATCGGCGTCCGAAGGGCGCCCGCGGCGACGACCACCTGGGGGGCCCGCACGACGAGCGTCCGCGGCATGCCGGCGACGATCACCCGCGCTTCGACGCCCACCGCGCGCCCGCCTTCGACGAGCACCCGTTCCACGTGCGCGTCGGGCACGATCCGGGCGCCGTCGCGCCACGCGTCGGCGAGATGGACACGCAGGCCGGACTGCTTCGCGCCGCGACGGCAGCCGAAGCCGCACCGCCCGCAGTCCCCGCAGCCGATCCCGTTGCGCCGGATGTCGCGCACCTCCTGGCGGAGCTCCGTGCACCCGCGACGCAGGAGCTCGTCCTTGGGCGGGATGTTGGGCGCGTCGGAAACGCCGATCTCGCGCTCGAGGGCGGCGATGTCGTCGTCCACGACCCGCCCATCGAAGTCCTCGAGCCCGTGCGACCGAGCCCAATGCAGCCTCGTGGAGTCGGGAGGCGCGATGCAGGTCATCCAGTTGACGATCGTCCCGCCACCGACCCCGGTACCGGCGAGGGTCATGATCGCCGCGTCCCAGGACACGTTGAAGCCGTGATTGAGGTAGAGGCGGTCGAACGCCGTGAGCTCGTCGACCGGCATGTCGGGCTCCGCGAGAAACGGCCCGGCCTCGAGCACCACGACCGACCGACCGGCCCGCGCCGCGTCTGCGGCGATCACCCCGCCGCCGGCCCCCGAGCCGACGATCACGATGTCCGCGGTGATGACGAGCGGCGTCCCGGCATCGCTCGCCGCCGCCGAGCCGCGCGACGTCAAGCGGGCGGATCGGCGTCGGGTCGTCGGTGACGGGTTCCGGAGCCTCCACGTAGCCGACCGACGCGAGCCGCGGGTTCGTGCCCGTCTCGCCCGGGTCCGCGTAGGCGAGGAAGGCGAGCAGCCGCTTGAGCCCCTGGTACGCCGTCCGCCGTTGAGGCAGTCGCGACGTGGCCCACGCCAGGAGGTACGCCTCCCGGTCCGACTGGTCGAGATCGCCGAAGCGGATCGGCCGGCCGGTCAGGCAGCAGGTTGGCAGCCCGCGACTCGAACGCCGCGAGCACGAGCCGCAGCTGGCGCACCTGGGACGGGTCGGCGGCGAGGTTGAGCGCCTCCGCGGCAAGCCGAGCCCGTCGATCACCGTCGCCCTCGACGATCGTCTCCGCGACGAGGGCGAGCGTGGCAAGCGTCGCATCCGACCAGCCGTCCGGGCTCGGCGTGGGCGGGCCGGGCGGCGAAGGCGGCTCTGCTCCGCGGCCGGGGTGGCGGGCGATGGATCAGGCGCGGGTGCGGGTGCCGGGACGCCGGACGGGGTCATGAGGTCGCGATCATACGGCCGCGCGGACGCCGCCGACGCCCCGAGCCGGTGTCCACCCGGTACCCGCCCGGCACCCGCCCGCGACCATCGCCGTTGTGCCCGGGTAGCACTTCGCTTGTCGTTCGGCACGACACCGTCCCGCTACTTGTCGCGGGCTCGGATCGGACCGCTAGCGTCCGCCCGACGTCGACCGGGAACCCTCCGGCCCCGGGGACGGCCGAGGAGGCTCGCCGATGACGCACGCGTTGGATCCGGGAGCGCATGCGTCTGCCGCCGGTGGCCCGCGCCTGCCTGGGTCCGCTGACCTCGCGGACCTCCCCGGGCCGCTCGCGGGTCGCCATGGTCCCGAGGAGGCGGCCCCGCCGGCGGATTCCCCGGTCCTGGCCTTCCTGCGACGCGTGCACGAGCGACACCGCACCAACATCGGTGGGGCCGTGGCGACGTACATCCCGGAGCTCGCCCACGCGGATCCCGCGTCATTCGGCATCGTCATCGCCACGGTGGACGGTGCGGTGTACGAGATCGGCGACACGCGGACGCCGTTCACCGTGCAGTCGATCGCCAAGCCGTTCACCTATGCCGCCATCCTCGACCGCCTCGGAGCCCAGGCGGTCCGGGAGCGGATCGGCGTTGAGCCCACGGGCGACGCGTTCAACGCGATCTCGGTCGGCGCCGGCACCGGGATGCCGCTCAACCCGATGGTCAACGCCGGGGCGATCACCGCGGTCGGCATGATGCCGGACGCCGGCGATGCCGACCGCCCGGACCAGGGCCGGCTGGCAGCCCTCGTCGCGTCGATGGGCCGGTTCGCCGGACGAGACCTCGATGTCGACGAGGCGGTGTACGCGTCCGAGCGCGACACGGGGCATCGCAACCGCGCGATCGCCCACCTGTTGCGGGGCACGGGCGCGATCCCCGACGACGACCCGGATTCGGTGGTGGACGCGTACTTCAAGGTCTGTGCCGTGTCCGTGACCGCGCGTGACCTCGCGCTGATCGCCGCGACCCTGGCCAACGGGGGGCGCCACCCGATCACGGGCGAGGTGGCCGCTGGGGACGCAACCGTACGCGACGTCCTCTCGGTGATGGCGACCTGTGGCATGTACGACGGCACCGGCGAGTGGATGTACGACGTGGGCATCCCTGCCAAGAGCGGCGTCTCCGGTGGGATCCTCGCCGTCCTTCCCGGGCAGCTGGGAATCGGGGTGTGGTCCCCGCCCGTCGACGCGCGGGGCAACAGCGTGCGCGGTGTCGCGGTCTGCCGGGATCTCGCGCGCGAGCTCGACCTGCACCTGGTCCGGGGCATGCGAGCGCCAAGCGCCGTGCGTACGCGGGCCAACGTCGTCACGCTGCCCTCGAAGCGGACGCGCGGCACGCACGAGCGGGAGCGGATCTCGGCCGACGGCGAGCGCTCGCTCGTCATCGAGCTCCAGGGAAGCCTCGGCTTCGTCGCCGTGGAGACGCTCGCCCGCGAGGCGCTCCCCGCCCACGGTGCGGCGGACGCCGTCGTCGTGGATCTGCGCCGTGTGCAGCGCATCGACCCAGCGGTCGCGGGCCTGCTCGCGGACCTCGTCGGAGCGCTCGGGGCCCGTGGCGCTGCCGTCGCGTGGAGCAGCGTCGGGATGCACGGCGACGTCCTGACGCTCGTCGACGAGGCGCTCACCGAGCGTCGCCTCGGCCCACCCCGCCGGTTCCCCGACATGGACCTCGCCCTCGAGTGGGCCGAGGACGTCGTGCTGAGCCGGTTCAAGGGTCCGGCGATCGGCTCCCGGCCGGAGCGGTGGCACGTGCCGCTTGCCGAGCACCCGGCGTTCGCCGGGCTGGACCGTGAGACCCTCGCGTGCCTCGAGCGCGTCATGGACCGGCGCCAGTTCCGCGTCCGGCGAGACGCTCGTCCGCCACGGCGAGCCGGCCGACGAGCTGTTCGTCATCACCGGCGGCCGACTGTCGGTGTGGGTGCCCGTCGGGGCGCGCGACGCCCGTCGGCTCGCCACGCTCGAGGCGGGGCAGCTGGTGGGCGAGCTCGCGTTCCTCGGCCGCGAGCGGCGGACCGCGGACGTCGTCTGCGACACGGAGGTGGAGGCGTACGTCCTGACCGCCGAGGCGTTCGACGCGCTCGCCCGATCGGACCCGGCCACGACGACCGTGTTCCTAGCGATGCTGCTCCGGATCGTGTCCGGGATCGCGCGTCGCATGACCGCGGAGGTCGCCCACCTCGCGAGCTGAGGCGAACCCGTCGCGAGTCAGTCGCCCGTTCCACGCCGCGATCTTCACCCCGATTAGCGATGAGCGGCACTCATAGTGGATGACGCGTCCCACCAGGGGCCGCACACTGGGAGCCGGATGGATGAACCTCGCCCTCGTCGAGGCGGCCCGGTCCGGGGACGAGGAGGCCTTCGCCTCCATCGCCCGCGGCTCGGCTGACCGGCTGTTCGCCGTCGCGCACCGGATCCTCCGTGACGTCGGGCGCGCCGAGGACGCGGTCCAGCAGACGCTCGTCACCGCGTGGCGGGAGCTGCCGGCACTCCGCGAAACCGAGCGCTTCGAGGCATGGCTCCATCGGATCCTCGTCCATGCCTGCTATGCCGAGGCCAAACGCGCCTCGAAGTGGACCGCGAACATCGTGATGCTGCCCGTCGACGGGCCGGCGACGCGGGACACCACCCAGGACATCGTCACGCGCGATGCGCTCGATCGCGGGTTCCGCCGGCTGCCGACGGAGCAACGCGCGGCGTTCGTCCTTCACCACTACCTCGGCTGGTCGGTCCCCGAGATCGCCGAGAGCCTCGGCGTCCCGGCGGAGACGGTCAGGTCGAGGATCCGATACGCAACGTCCACGCTCCGGGCGGCCCTCGAAGCCGATGCCCGGACGACCAGCGCCGGCACCACATCCCTGGAGCGGATGGCATGAACGACAACGAATTCGACCTGACCGCTCGAGCCTGGCTCGAAGACGGCCCCACCCGGATCTCCGACCACGCGCTGCTGACCGCCCTCGAGGAGGTTCACACGACCCGACAGCGCCGTCCCCCGTGGCCGGCGTGGAGGGCGGTGCGCCTGCCCATCGTTGCCCGCGGCGCGGTCGCAGCTGCGCTCGTGGTGGCGGTCGGGCTCCTGGCCGGGGAAGTCGTTCGGCGCCCGCCGGACGGATCGACCGTCGCCGGTCCAGCAACCCCGAGCGCGGCCGCTGTCCCGACTCCGGGCTCGACGAGCTCGGCCGGGATGTGGCCGCAGACGACCGTCGCCGAGGTCCAGGCCGCCCAGGAGCGGGCCGACGCCGGCGACCCCGCCTACACGTGGCAGGTCGACCCGGAGCTGGCCGCTGCCGACAACCTCTACCCGTGGGAGTCCGTGGTTGTCGTGCGCTTCGTCCGGGAGCAGCTTGGCTGGGAGGAGTTCACCAACGGAAGGGGTGGCACCTTCGCTGGGCAACCTGGAGGTCCGTACCGCGAGGTCGTGCTCATCCGTTGCGCGCCGGGTCGGACGAACCCCTTGTACGCGGACGACGCCTTCGCCGACGCGTTCGTCAATGAGCTCCGTGGATGCGCGCCGACGATCGACGACTTCCGATACGAGACGGTGCGGATCGACCTGGAGCAGCCCGGGGTCCGTGGCCCTGCCGCGGTCTGGGTCGTGGCCGGCTGGGAGACGCTGCAGCCCGTCGAGCCGAGCTCCTTCTACGAGCACCTGTACCCGCATCTCGAGCTTCGCCAGGTCGAGCAGGTGGCACCACCCTCCGATGCCGAGGTCAGCGCGCTCGTCGAGGCGTTCCTCGACGCACGGGTGGCCGGCGAAGGAGCCGAGCAGTACGTGCACCGCCATCCGGAGGGGTTCGACGACGTAGAAGCTCCGATCCTGTATGCCACGACCGGCGGGTCTCCGTACGAGCGGTACGAGTTCGACCGCCAGCGAGGACCGGTCTGGCCCACCGGCTGGACCGAGGCCAGGGTCCGCCTGTTCGCCGAGGATGGGACGCAGGTCGAGCAGACATTCGTCGTCGTCCGCCAGGAGGACGGGCGCCTGGGGCTCATGTATGGCCTTCCCTTCGAGTCGGACGTCTTCCCGACGACCGAGAACGGACGGCCCGCGGCCACGATGTCGTACAGCCTGCTCGGCGGTGAGGTGTCGTTCGGCGTGGCCGCGCCGCCCTGGAGCGAAGCGTGGGACCCGGGCGCGGACGTTGCGACATTCATGCCCTTCGGTCTCGATCGGAGCTCCATGATGGTCGTGGCCGACCCCCAGCCGGTCGACCCCGACTGCAGGCCACGGCCGGCGCCTGCCGATGCCGAGGCCCTCGCCCGGACGATCTCGTCCAGCCCGGACATCGATTCGACCGCACCTGTGGCGGTGCGAGTTTCGGGGGTTGACGCCCTCCAGCTGGACGTGGTCTTCGACGCCTCCGAGACCGCACAGCCGGGCTGCCGCGAGCTCGGGTTCGGGCGAAGGGTCGTCGAAGGGACCCGGCATCTCTACCAGGACGGGCGGATGCGCGTCTACCTTGTCGACCTCCCCGAAGGGATGTCGGCACGGATCCTGGGCATCGCAATCGCTAGCTCGGAGCAGGGCTTCGAACGGGTCGTCGCGGCCGCAGCGCCGACCCTCGACTCGCTCGAGCTCCGCGCGCCGTGACGGCGACCGGCGCCTTGATCTCCGGGGTTCGAGTCGTCGGCGACGTGACCGTCGTCCTCGTGCTCCTGCTCGTCGCAGCCTGTGGGTCCTCCAGACCCGCCTCAACGACCTCCACGACGGCGACGACGGCCCCTCCTGGATCGACGGAGTCCGCCGGACAGGCGGCAAGCTTTCCCAACGAGAGGTTTGCCGCCATCAGCGAGGATCCGGTGACCCTGAAGCTTGCCGACAAGCTCCAGGCAGGCCTGGCGACCCACGATGTGACCGGCGGTGGCGGCATGTCAGCGACGGTCATGACCGCCGAGGGCACCTGGAGCGGGACGACGGGCAAGGCAGACGGCGTCCGGGACCTGCAGGTCGACGACCAGTTCGCGGTCGCGAGCATCACCAAGTCGGTCGTCGCCGCCCAGGTCATGCTGATGGTCGAAGCTGGCGAATGGGCGCTCGACGACCCAGCGGCCGATCACCTGCCTCGGGATCTCGGGTTCGACACCAACGGGGCGACCATCCGCCACCTGCTCAGCCACCGCAGCGGACTCCCTGACTACTACGACCTGCTCTATCGGAGCCAGGAGACCGAGCCTCAGCGGGTCTGGAAGCCGGCCGAGATCCTGGAGCTGCTGCCCGCAGAGCGCACACCCCCCGGTAGCTCCTTCTCCTACACGGAGACCAACTACCTGCTGCTCAGCCTCGCCATCGAGCACCTGCGGGGACGCCCGCTCGCCGACGTGCTCCGGGACGGCGCACTCGCCGTCGACGGGCTGGAGCGGCTCGTCTATCAACCCGATGAGCGTCCGAACGGGCCCATGGCGATGCCCGCGGGAGCCTCGACTGCCGTTCTGGGGGCGAGGGGTGGCTACCTCCCGTCGCTCGCCAGCGCGACCGCGTATCACGCCTCGGGAGCAATCGCCTCGGACTCGAGGTCACTCGCGCAGTGGTGGCGTGCGCTCTGCGCCGGCGAGGTCATCTCCCAGATGTCGCTCACCGAGATGTCGGCGTTCGAGCCGACGGACCTCGGGGGGTACGGACTCGGCCTGTACAACCCAGCCAGCGGGTACGCGGAGGGCATCGGGCACACCGGACAGCTGCCCGGCTACATGTCGTGGGCCGCCTGTCTGCCCGAGGATGGCGCGGTGATCGTCGTACTCACCAATCACGAGATCGCCGACGGCCACTACGCGTTCTCCCATGGGTTGGCCCTCCCCCTGGTCGATGCCCTGCGCTCGGACTGACCGACGTGCGTGCGATCCCTGGGCGGTCGCGCAATCGCCAGATGCCGACGACGACCGGCGAAGGTTTCGATGCGCCGTATCGGGGCTGACGAGTCGTCGTGTTCAGACCGGGTGCTGGTCTTGCGGGCGCGGTCACCGGCATGGGTTGCGCGGGGACGCGCGCGTACGGCGCCGGCGGACTCGACCCCTGCGCGAACCAAGCGGGGCAGGCGCGGACCGAATGCGGACGCAGCGAGCGGGCTGGCGCATGGGCGCGTGCCGTGCGCACGGCACGGCTTGCAGGGCCATGAGCCTCGTACGCCTGGCAGGGATGCCTATCCCCCGGGACGCGTGAACCCCTGCGCCGGCCACGGTTCGCAGCGCAGCGGGCGGTCGTGGCGGTAGCCCATCGCGTAGTCGGCCTGGATGAGCGTGTGCAGCTGGCTCGTGCCCTCGTAGATCACCGCGGCCTTCGAGTTGCGCAGGTAGCGCTCCACCGGGAACTCGTTCGAGTAGCCGTTCGCGCCGTGGATCTGGATCGCATCCAGCGCTGCCTGGACCGAGTGGTCCGTCGCGTGCCACTTCGCGAGCGACGTCTCCCGCGTGTTGCGCAGGCCCTGGTTCTTGAGCCAGGCGGCCTGGAGACACGAGCAGCCGGCCGATCTCGGTCCCCTTGGCCATGTTGGCGATCATCTGCTTGACCAGCTGGTGCCGGCCGATCTCCTGGCCGAATGTCTCGCGCTCGTGCGCGTACCTGACCGACGCGTCGAGGCACGCCTGCGCAAGTCCGACGGCGCCGGCGGCGACCGTGAACCGGCCCTGGTCGATCGCGCTCATCGCGATCAGGAAGCCCTCGCCCTCCTCGCCGATCCGGTTCTCGATCGGGACGCGGCAGTCCTCGAAGTCGATGAGACCCGTGTTGCCCGCCCGGATCCCAAGCTTCCCGTGGAGCGTCCCGGTCGTGAGGCCGGGCATCCCCCGCTCCACCACGAACGCCGTCACGCCCTTGTGCTTCTTCTCGCGGTCGACCGACGCGAACACGAGGAAGTGGTCCGCGAGATCCGCGAGCGAGATCCAGATCTTGTGGCCGTTGAGGACGTACGAGTCGCCGTCCCGGCGGGCCGTCGTCTGGAGATTGCCGGCATCGGTCCCGACGCCCGGCTCGGTCAGCCCGAACGTCGCGAGCTTCTCGCCCTTCGCCTGCGGCACCAGCCAGCGCTGCTTCTGCTCCTCGGTCCCCCACTGGAGGAGCGTCAGGCTGTTGAGGCCCACATGGACGCTCTGGACGACCCGGAACGCCGTATCGGCCCGCTCCAGCTCCTCGCACAGCAGCGCGAACGACACGTAGTCCATCCCGGAGCCGCCGTACTGCTCCGGGATCGGAGCGCCCAGGAACCCGAGCTCGCCCATCTTCGCGAAGATCTCGGGGTGGACCTCGCCCCGCTCGTCCCACTCCCGGATGAACGGCAGGATCTCCGCCTCGACGAAGGCTCGGGCGGCGTCGCGGACGAGGCGGTTCTCGTCGCTCAGGCTGAAGTCGATCACGGGCGTGGCCTCTGGGAGCGGGGTGACGGCGGGGCGCGTGGGCATCCTACCGCCGTCGCCCGCCGCCCCGGCCCCGTCCGCGACTCAGGCACCGCCTCGACTCGGATGCCGTGCCCGACCCGGGCATGAGTCAGGAGCGGCCATCTCCCTCAGACAACTGATGACGGACCGCGCGATTGCGGGGCGATCGACGCTCGATGGACCGGTTCTTGACCCACGTACGAGTCAGGAAGGCGCAGGGCCGCCCAATGCGCCTCCATATACTCCCCGGGTGGACACCTCTCACGACTACCTGGATCTCGCAGCCCTCGCCGCCCCCAACATGTCGCCCGTGCTCGGCCGGTACATGGACGGCAGCTGGTCCCACGGGATCGGGCACCGCCTGTACGACACCGCGGGCAAGGAGTACCTCGACTTCGCGAACGGGATCGCCGTCACCGCTCTCGGCCACACCCATCCCCGCGTGACCGCGGCGATCCATGCCCAGGTGGACCGGCTGATCGGGCCCGTCCACGCGATCGGCTTCGCGCAGTCCACCGTGACCCTCGCGCGGATGCTCGCCGAGACGGTGCCGGACCCGCTCGACGCGGTCCTGTTCCTGAACTCCGGCTCGGAGACCATCGACGGCGCGATCAAGCTCGCCCGGCGCGTCACCGGCCGGCCGGGGATCATCGCGTTCCGGGGCGCCTTCCACGGCCGGACGATCGGGGCAACGAGCGTCACGACCTCCAGCCTCAACTACCGCACCGGCTACGAGCCCCTTCTGCCGGGCGTGTACTTCGCGCCGTATCCGGCCGCGTACCGGGACTTCGGGGGCGACGAGGCGCTCGCGACGAAGACCTGCATGGACCACCTGCGCACGCTGCTGGCGACGACGGTCGCCCCGTCGCAGGTCGCGGCCGTGGTCATCGAGCCCGTCCAGGGCGAGGGTGGCTACTACCCGGCGCCGGTCGCGTTCCTCCGCCAGCTCCGGGCGCTGTGCGACGAGCACGGGATCCTGCTCATCGCCGACGAGGTCCAGTCCGGGTTCGGCCGCACGGGCGAGATGTGGGCGTTCGAGCACGCGGGCATCGTCCCCGACGTCGTGTGCGTGGCGAAGGCAATCGCCAACGGCCTGCCGCTGAGCGCGATCATCACCAGCCGCGAGCTCCAGGAGCGCTGGGGCCGCGGTGCCCACGGCACGACCTACGGGGGCAATCCGGTCGCGTGTGCGGCCGGCGTGGCCGTCCTCGAGACGATCCGCGACGAGAACCTCGTCACCAACGCCCGGCTGCGCGGCGCGGAGCTCTCGGGCGGCCTGCGCGAGCTGATGGCGGAGCACCAGGGCATCGGCGACGTCCGCGGCCCGGGCCTCATGATCGGCGTGGAGTTCGTGAAGGACCGGGCGACCCGCGAGCCCGACGGGGTCGCATCGGAGGTCGTCGCGTCACGCGCCGTCGACGACGGGCTGCTGCTCCTCAACTGCGGCGTCCACCACCAGGTGATCCGCTGGATCCCGCCGCTGGACGTCACCGTGACCGAGATCGAGGAGTCGCTCGCCACCTTCGAGCGGGCCCTGAAGGGCTAGCAGCCCGCGCCAATCCCGATCAGTTCCGCTTGAAGCTCGTGTACGAGTAGCGGTTACTGCTGTAGGACTGCGTGTGGGCCGTGATCTTGACCGTCGTCCTCGTCGTCGTGGACACGATCGTACGGTAGCTGTACGCGCGTCCGACCGAGTTCGTGATCCCCGTCGTCTTGATGATCTTGCCGTTGTAGTTCCAGGTCCACGTGACCAGGAGGCCCGGCACCGGCTGGCCCGAGGTGTTGCGCGCGAGCGTGGTCACCTTGATCTTCTGCCCGACCGACGGCGTCGAATCGCTGATCGCGGTCTTGAAGCCCGCCGAGCCGTCACCGAGCTTGGGGCTGGGAATGAACCACGGCGTCCGCGTCGTGGTCGTGCCGTTCTCCATCACGCGCACCGGCACGTCCTGGCGGACGAGCAGCGGCAGCTTGCCCACGGCGACGGTCAGCTTCACGTAACCGGCCGAGTCTGTCCAGGTGCGCAGCAGCTCCGTCCCGCCACCGACCTTCGGCCACGGGATGTGGACCTCGAGGCCCTCGATCCCGCGTCCCGCGGCATCCTTCGCCGTCGTGTAGACCGCCTGGTACGGCTCGCCGCTCTTGACGCCGATCCACTTGACCCTGGCGCTCAGCGATGCGACGTCGGGGGCCTCGCCCTTGCCCTGCGAGACGGACCAGATCACGCTCGCAAGGTCCTTGGCGGCGCGCTTGAGAACCTCCCCCGTGATCCGGGAGACGGTGCCATTGCTCGTGCTCTCCGACGCCGTCCATGCCGAGTGGAGATCCGCGAACCGGGCTCGCGAGTAGGCGGCCCCGGCGATCGCCGTCGTCCGGATGTTGGACAGGGTCGAGACCGTCTGCGACGCGTTCGACCAGCCGGATGCATCGCCTGGGGCGCGCGTCCGATCGTTCACCGCCAACTCATAGTCGTAGTGCGCGGACACCTTCGTGGTTGCCGCGGCGGACGTGTGGTACGGCTGGAGGATGTCGCCGTAGAAGTGGGCGAGCATGCCGAGCTGGACGCTCGCGTCGGCGTAGTCACCGGCCTTGTGCGCGGCGATCGCGGCCGAGTAGTGGTCCGCGATCCGCTGGACGGCGCCGCCGCGCTTGGCCGAGTCCTTGTAGACGTGCTCGATGTCGCGCGTCGGATCCGCCTCGACCTCCACCGTGTCCGGATCGTCCGTCGCACGGAGGGCCTTGGTGCGGTCGAACCACGCGTACGACTTCCCCGAAGCGTCGAGGATGTCCAGGGCCTGGTCGACGATCCAGTCGTGCGTCCCGTACCCGTCGCCTGCGTTCGCCCAGGCCGATGCCCGGGGAGCGGCTCCGGTCGAGGCGACGACGAGGAGCAGGGCCGCGGCGAGCACGACAAACCCGCGCCGGAGCGCGGGTTCGGACGCTGCCGGGTTGCGAGGGCGGTCAGAGGGACGCATCGCGTCGTCGGGCCTCCGTCGCTAGCGGTTTCGGGCGAGGAACGCCATGACGTCCTCGAGGCGGAAGCGGCGGTCGCCGCGCTTGCAGACGCGGTAGAACGGAAGCTCGCCGCGATCGCCAAGCCGCTTCACGGTGTTGACGTGAAGGTGGAGCATCTCGGCGACCTCGCTCGCGGTGAGCATCGGGCCAAGATCGTTGAGTGCCATAGACGCCATCTGGGGACTGCCTCTTCTCCAAGCTCGAGCCGGCCGTGCGTTGGGCACTGCGGTGCGGTCCGGCTCGCTGTTGAGCGGAGTGTCGGGTTCGGGCACCGCGTCGTGAAGCCGTACTCTCGACTACCCGGTGGTACCACCGCGGGGGCGGGCGGCCACGCCAGACCTGACCTGACGCATGGTACGGCGGGGCGGCAGCGACTACCGACGCAGGCCCTGACGGGCCGGCGCCGCGCGAACGGCGCGTGGGGGCACAACCATGCGTCGATCGTTCGCGATCGCCGGCCCCCGGGCGTCCACGCGGCGGGCGAGCCCGGACCGCGTGACGATCGGCATTGTGGGACTCTCAGCCGGGCCGCGCACGCCCCAGCACGCAGATTCGGTGCGGGGAGGCACCGGGTCAGGCCCGCAACCCACCCGTCCCGCGCCCGCTGGCAGGGCCCGGCGTGGTCCGCCCGGTCCCTCACGGGCGGGTGGCCTCGCCCTGGAGCCCACGACACTTGACTCTGTGGACCAGGACCGATCCCGTCGGCCATCCACACTCTCAGCGCCGACGTCCCCGGACGCCCCGTGCCCAGGAGGACAGGTCCGTGTCAGGTCAGCAACGCGTCCGGCGCACCGGGGTCGGCACCGTGATCCTCGGCATTGTCCTGATCCTCATCGGTGGCTACTACGTCCTCCGCGAGACGCTGGGCATGGACCTGCCGCCGCTCGACGCGGAGAAGCTGCTGCCGGTGCTCGCCGTCGTCTTCGGCATCGCACTGCTGTACCGCGCCTGGCGCGACCGGCCCGACGTCGCGTCTGGGGTGTAGCCGGCCTGTACGCGCTCTACCACGTCGGCTACGGGATGGCGCCGACCGAGATGGTGTTCCTGTTCGGGCTGGGGATCGTGTACGTCGTGGCGTACGCGCTCATCCGCAACCTGCTCGTGGTCTGGCCGCTCCTGACCCCGCTCGGCGCATTCTTCGTCAACGTCCGCTCCGGGGACATCGAGATGCCCCTGATCGCCGTCCTCGGGTTCGTCGACGTCCTCGGGCTCATGGCCCTGGCAGCCTTTCTCGTGGCGCGCTGGCAGCGGCGACACCCGGCGCCGGCATCGACCCCGGCGGCAGCATTGCCGGACGGTGCAGCAGGACGGATGGCGCCCCCGGCAGGAATCGAACCTGCGACCAACCGCTTAGAAGGCGGCCGCTCTATCCGCTGAGCTACGGGGGCGAGCCGCCCAGAGTCTACTCGCGCTCCGGACGCCGATCCGTCCCGGACGGCCGTCCGGCCCCTCGCAATGCGGCATTCGACCCATAGCGGAACCCCGAAATCCCGCGTGCTATGCTCCCGGCCCCTCGCGCGGGGAGCCCACGCCCGCGCGGACCCGTCGAGCCCGGGAATGCCCGACCAAACTGCCCAATTGAACCCGGGGCAGCTCGCCCTCGAGCTGCCGAGCGAGCTGCCCAGCCTCGCGATCGCGCCCGAGTGGAAGGACCAGCCCCGCCTGTGGGGCCACAGCCTCCACCCGATGTGCTCGTACCTCGCGAGCTTCCCGGCATCGCTCGCGCACGCGTTCATCGCCCGGTACAGCCGTCCCGGCGACGTCGTCCTCGACCCGTTCTCCGGCCGCGGTACGGCACCCCTTCAGGCGCTCGCGGAGGGACGCATCGGCGTCGGCAACGACCTCAACCCACTCGCTCAGGTCCTGACCGCGGCGAAGGTGGAGCCGGCAACGGCCGCCGAGGCGCGGACCCGTCTCGCAGCGCTCAGGCTCGCCTGGAACGCGGACGCCGCGGCCTGGCTCACCCTCGGCGAGCGGGTGGTCGCGAGGCCCGGGCACCCATCCGCCTACGTGCCCGCGGCAGGGTCCCGGGGTGGGCCGGAGAGCCGGGCTGAGGCCGTCCCGGAGGAGGTCGCCCTCGCGTTCCACCCCCGCACGCTCGGCCAGCTGCTTCTCGTCCGGAGCCAGCTCAGCCTCGACGACCGCACGGACCGGTTCCTCGCGGGGGCGCTCGCCGGGATCCTCCACGGCAAGACGCCGTCCTACCTGTCCACGATCATGCCCAACACGTTCAGCATGGCGCCGCGCTACGTGCGGGACTTTGTCGCCCGTACCGGCTATCTGCCGCCCGAGAAGAACGTCTTCGACGCGCTCTCGGCCAAGCTGGAACGCCTCTACCGCCAGCCGCTGCCCGCCCCCGAGGGCATCGCGCTCGCGGGCGACGCACGAACGGCCGGGCGTCGGTCGCGCGCCGCCCTGCGCGCTCGTGGGCTCCCCGACCGGGCGCGCCTCGCGATCACCTCGCCGCCCTACCTGCGCGTCCTCAAGTACGGCTACTACAACTGGCTGCGCACCTGGGTCCTGGGCTTCGACGCCCGGGCGATCGACGAGCAGCTCGACGACGCGCACCACCGCGAACCCTGGATCGCCTTCATGCGCGACGTGCTCGTGGACCTGCGTCCGGCGCTCACGGACGACGGGATCGCCGTCCTCGTCATCGGCGACGTGGAGATGGACCGCGGCAAGCCGTCGGCCGCCGGCCACGCGCTCGCGGAGCGGGTCTGGGAGGAGGCGGCGTATCCCGCCGGCTATCGGCTCGCCGGGCTCGTGCGTGACGAGGTCGCCGCCAACCGCAAGATGACCCGCCTCTGGGGCGAGGAAGCGGGCCGGGCGACGAAGACGGACCGGATCCTCGTGCTCGGGTCGACCGAGGCAGGCCGCCGGCGAGCGCTCGCCAGCGCGGATCTCCCGCTCGACTGGGCGTGGCCGCCGACGCGTCTGCGCCCGCTGTAACGCCCGGCCCGTGAACGACGGGCCGCCCGGTACGTGGCACGGACGCCTCGCGCGGTAGGATGCAGGGGAATCCCGATGACCCTTCCATCCTGGGCCGACTCAGGCCTCCGTCAACGCACGTCCGTACCGTCGGCGGGCTCGCGTCGCCAGCGTGCCGCGATGTCCGGCGTGCTGGTCGCCCTCGCCGCGCTCCTGGCGCCGATCGCGCCCGTGATCGCCGCGGACGAGCTCCCGCGGCTCCAGGACCGCGTCACCGATGTCGCCGACGTGTTGACGCCCCAGGAGGAGTCGGAGGTCGCGATCGCGCTCGAGGATCTCGAGCGGACCGGTGGCGTCCAGCTGTTCGTCGCGTTCGTCGACACGACCGGGGCCGAGGACGTGACCTCCTTCACCGAGCGGCTCGCCGACGACAACTCCCTCGGCGGCAACGACGCCCTCCACCTGGTCGCCATCGAGGATCGCTCGCAGGCGATGTGGGTCGGTCCGTCCCTGGGCGGCGTCACCGAGGAGGAGATCGACGCCATCCTCACCGATGCCGTCGAGCCGCTGCTGGCCGAAGGAGCGTTCGCGAACGCGGCCATCGCCGGGGCGGATGCGCTGGAAATCGCGGCGGCGGGCGACCTCGTCCCCACGGCGCCACCGGACGGTGGTGCGACATCGTCGCCCGACGGCGAAGACGGCGAAGGTGCGGCCGGCTCCGGTGGCGGCTTCAACATCACCCCGCTCCTCGCGGCGCTCCTGCTTCTCGGGGGCGCCATCCTCCTCGTCCGGGCGATCTGGACACGGCGGGCGCGGGCGAAGGCCGAAGGCGTGGCCCGGCACAAGCGGTCACAGGACGCGAACCGGGCGCTCCTCGCCACCGACGAGGCGCTCAAGGACGCCCAGAACGACGTCGAGTTCGCCGCGGCCCAGTGGGGCGAGGAGGAGGTCACGGCATACCGGCTCGCCATCGCCAATGCGACCGGCGAGCTACGGACGGCGTTCGAGATCCGCCAGCGCCTCGACGACGCCGAGCCCGAGACACCCCCGGAGCAGGAGCAGATGCTGTCCGAGATCCTCGCCCGGACCGCGAACGCGGCGACGCTCCTCGACGAGCAGGAGCAGCGGTTCGACCAGCTGCGTGACCTCGAGCGCACGGCGCCGGCCCAGCTGGAGGCCCTGGCCGCATCGGTCGATGCCCTTCGCGCCCGGCGCGACACGGCCGCGGCGACCCACGAGCGGATCGGTGCCGCGTACGCGCCGTCGGCCGTCGCGTCGATCCTCGGCAATGTCACCGAGGCCGACAAGGCCATCGCATCCGCAGCCACGGAAGTCGAGCGTGGCCGCGCTGCCGCGGCCACGAGGCGCGCCGATGCCGTGGTCGCGCTCCGCAGGGGCCAGGATGCCGCCGCCCGGGCCACCCGCCTCGTCGAGGCCGTGGAGCGGCTTGCACAACGGCTGGACGAGGCCGCCGCGAAGCTCCCAGCCGAGCTCTCCGCGGCGGCCGCCGACGTCGCGACGGCGCGGGCGGGCGTCACCGACGCGCGGACCCTCCCGCCGGCGGCGCCCACCGAGGCGGCTTCGCAGCCTGTCGACCCGGTCGCGGCGCTGGAGGCCGCCGAACGTCTCCTGGGCGAGGCCCGTCGCGCCGCGGAGGCGGTTCCGCTCGATCCCCTCGCTGCACTCGAGCGTGCGACCGCCGCGAACCAGGCGGCCGATGCGATCATCGCCGGCCTTCGCGAGACCGAGGCGAACCGCCGGCGACGCCTCGCGATGGCCAATAGCGCGGTGGCATCGGCTCGGGGCCACGTCGACCGGGCGGCGGACTACATCACGACAAGGCGGCATGGGGTCGGGCGCGAGGCACGGACACGGGTCGCGGAGGCCGAGCTGCGCCTGTCCGAGGCTGCGCGCCTGGCCGGATCCAGCCCGGATGCCGCGATTGCCTCCGCTCAGCGCGCGACACAGCTCGCGGACGAGGCCTACCGTCTCGCGGCCGCCGAGTTCGACGGCTGGGACGCCGGTCGCGGCCCGGTCGCGGGTCCGTACACCCGCGGCGGTGGGTCGCCGGAGGCGGAGGTCATCGGCGCGGTGCTGGGCGGTGTCCTCGCTGGCGTGCTCCGTGGAGGCGGGCGGGGCTCAGGCTGGGGCGGCAGCCCCTGGGGCGGCTCGCCGGGCGGCGGCGCGCGCGGAGGCGGCTTCGGGCTTCCCGGCAGGGGCGGGGGCATCGGCCTCCCTGGCCCGTTCGGTGGTGGTGGCCGGGGCGGCGGTGGAGGCGGAGGCCGCGTCAGGGGTGGCCGCTGGTAGCGGCCGGATCGATCACGCGGGCTCGACGGGACCACCCGGGCGGGCCGACAATCAGGACATCAACGAACCTGGAGGACCGCTCATGGCACAGACCTCGATCCTCGGGCGCATCGGCCAGCTCGTGCGCGCGAACGTGAACTCGATGCTCGACCAGGCCGAGGACCCGGAGAAGATGCTGGACCAGCTCATCCGGGACTTCACCAGCAACATCGCGGAGGCGGAGGAGGCGGTCGCCCTGACCGTCGGCAACCTGCGGCTCCTCGAGGACGACGCCCGGGAGGCCCGCGAGGCCTCGGCCGAGTGGCTGCACAAGGCGAAGGCCGCTTCGGATCGCGCCGACGCCCTTCGCGCCGAGGGCAACGCGACCGAGGCGAACCGCTTCGACGAGCTGGCCAAGCTGGCGCTGCGACGACCAGATCTCGTTCGAGGACCAGGTCCGGACCTTCGACCGCCAGATCGAGCAGCAGACCGAGCTCACCGACAAGCTCAAGGACGGCCTCAACAAGCTGCGCGTCAAGCGCGAGGAGCTCGTCCAGAAGCGTGACGAGCTCGTGAGCCGGGCGAAGATGGCCCAGGCCCAGATGCAGGTCCAGCAGACCCTCAAGGACGTCTCGGTCCTCGATCCGACCTCGGAGCTCAACCGCTTCGAGGAGCGGATCCGGCGCCAGGAGGCGCAGGCCCGGGGCATGGAGGAGGTCGGAATGTCGTCGCTCGAGGACCAGTTCGCGGAGCTGGAGAGCGGCGAGGACGAGATCGAGGTCGAGACGCGCCTCGCGGAGCTCAAGGGACTCGGCAGCGGCGCGCCGGCGTTGGGGTCCGGCGACGGCGCCTGACCACGACACCGGAGAGCACCGGCGGGGTGTCGCCCACGCGGCGCCCCGTCACGCTACCCGCGCGGATCCCTACTGGGCTGTCGCGATCCAGATCGGGTCACCGCGAGTGACCCCCATGCCGGCCGCAGCGCTCGCCTCGTAGCGGATCACCGACACCCAGTCCCAGGCATCCACCAGCATTCCGTACTCGCCGGGGCGGACGTCGCTGTAGGCAACGACCCGGCGAGCGCGGATCGAGGTGGCGGTCGTCGCCACCTCCACCATCGACCCCACCTCGAAACCGGCCCGTTCGAGGTCGGACGGCCGTGCGCTGAGCCTGATGTTGCCGAACCGGTCGACGTCGACGACGGCCCCGTGGATCCGGCCGGGGCCGCTCTCGGCATTCTCGACATCGAGCGCGACGAGCTGCGCCGGGTCGATGGACCGTCCGAGCTTCTCGAGCGGCATCCCCGCAGCGATGTGGGCTGCGGCGGGCGCGAACAGGTCCCGGCCATGGAACACCGCGGAGACTCTGGCCGACCCGACCACCGCAGCATCGATCTCGACTGCCATCGTCACGCCACCGAGCGCCTTCCAGGCGAGCGACAGGAGGCCGTTGTCGGGTCCGACGAGCCGTGGCCCCTCGGCGGTCTTGACGGCGATCGCCAGGCGGGGCGTGCCGACACCCGGATCGACGATCCCCAGCGCGACGGCGTAGGGACCCGCGTGCGCCATGCCGTTTGCGAGCATCATCGCGCCTGCCTGCACGTCGTGCGGAGGCACCCCGTGCGACAGGTCGACGACGTGGGCGTCCGGGGCGATGCGCGCCACGACGAGATGGCAGACGCCGACGAACTCGTCACGCAGGCCCAGGTCGGACACGAAGACGATCGGACCGCTCACCTCGAACCCTCCGTTGCTGCCGTCGACGCTCGCGAGACCCGCCACGACCCCCGCGGTTGGGCTAGCATGACCCATCGATGAACCAGATGTATCCCCCGACCGATCTCGCCTCGATGGACCCCCTGGTCCTGATGAAGAACCTGGACCACGTCAGGATGACCAGTCGGCGCCTGTCGTACATCCTGCAGCAGCAGGTGCACCTGTACACGCCGGAGGCGAACCAGCTCCGCGAACAGATCGACCGGTATGTCGAGGCGGAGCGCCAGATCGAAGGGGAGATGGCCCGGCGGCGCATCCGCGCCTGACGGATCGGTCAGGCGGCGGGAGCCGCCACCACCCGGGACCCTTCGAGGTCGACGCGGCTCCGCTCCGCCGACGGCTGCGGCTCCTCGAGGACGTGTGTCGGCGTCGCAGGCGGTGCGATGGGGCACGTCGCGGCCTTGGCGGCCCTGCGCGCGGCCTGCTCATCGGCGACCACCCGCATCACGAGCTGCGCCAGGCGCGGGGTCTCGAACAGGCTGAACCCGACGCCGATCTCCGCCAGCGCATCGGTGCCCATGCCCTGATAGAGGCCGCGTGTCGCGACCGCGCACATCTCGTCATAGAGCTCCGGCCAGCCCACCCGTCGACGCTGGTAGCAGAACCGCACGAAGGCCTCGGCCTCGGGCGTTGTTGGAAGGGCAGCGGGGCCGGCGGGCAGCATCGATACGAGTCCTCCTCTCCCGGCGGGCGCGCGGGGGTCGTCCGGCGCACGGGCGGGTCGTTCCCGTCCACCGGCGGGTTGAGCCTGGTGTGACCGGCGCGCCTCCCTCGAACCTCTCCGTTGGCGCCGGGGTGTCTCCAGATGCTACGTCGTCCGGGTGACTGCCGGAAGGGCCTTCTCCACGATGTTGCCCACCGAGTTTTCCACACCGCCCGGCGGCTGGTGGACAGCCGGACCGGGGCCGGCCAATCCTGTGGATGCGCAGCGGCTCGGATGCGTTACGGGCGTGCGCCCGGGTCGAACACCAGGCCCAGGCCGGGGGCGTCGGAAAGGCGCCAGCGCTTGTCCGGGCCGATCTCCAGGCCGCGGACAGGATCCTCGCCGAGGAGGAGGCACCCGTCGAGATCCACCCACTCGGCAAGCGGTGCGACGGCCGCCGATGCCGCGATCCCGATCGACGTCTCCTCCATGCAGCCGAGGAAGGTCCGGAAGCCGAGGCTGCGTGCCCGCTCGAGCATGCGCTTGGCGGGGCCGACGCCGCCGCACTTCGCGAGCTTGACGTTGACCCCGGCCGTGACACCCGTGAGGGCATCGAGGTCCTCGATCGTGACGGCGCTCTCGTCGGCCACGATCGGCAGCGGCGAGCGCTCCTGGAGCCAGCGGAGCTGGTCCAGCCGTCGGGCCGGGAACGGCTGCTCGATGAGCTCGACGCCGAGGCGCACGAGCTCCGGCAGCACCGCGAGGGCGCCCTCCGTCGTCCAGCCGGTGTTCGCATCCACGCGGATCGGGCCGGCGTAGACCGCGCGGACCGCCGCCAGCGTCTCCAGGTCCGCGGGGCCGCCGACCTTGATCTTGAGCGCGGGGAAGTCGGCGGCACGCCGCGCCCGCTCGGCGACGACCTCCGGCGTGTCGATCCCCAGGGTGAAGTCGGTCGGGGGCGGCTCGCCGTCCACGTCCAGCAGCGCCTGCAGGGGCAGTCCAAGCCGCTTTCCGGCGAGGTCGTGGAGCGCGATGTCGATCGCGCACTTGATCGCGCCGTGATGGGCGATCGACTCAGCCATCAGCACCCCTGCGGTCTCGAGCGCGAGCCGCGTCTCGTCGAGCGACCCGTGGAGGCCGGCCGCGACCGGCTCGAGGGCGTCGAGGAGTCGCGGTGCGACGGCGCGCATCGTCTCGGGCGTGTCCCCGTAGAACGCGTCCGGGTACCCCTCGCCCATGCCCACGGGACCGCCCGGGCCGTCCGTCTCGTCCCGCAGCTCCGCGACGACGGTTGTCACGGATCTCCCCTCGCCGTGCGAGGAGCGCGCGATGACGAACGGGTCGCGCAGCGGCAGCCGGAGCGTCCGGAGCCGGATCGAGAACGTCATCCGCCCACTCCCGGACCCTCGTCCTCGTCCGGGAGCCTGACCCACGGGAGCGCGTCGGTGGCCGCCTCGATGTCCCGCCACAGCGCTGCGCCGCCGAACCGGACCGGGTCGTCGCACGGCAGCCCCGTCTCGGCTGCGGTCGCCGCCACGATCCGGCGCGCCTCCTCCTCGTCGTGGATGAGCGAGGTGTTGAGCGCGACCGCGACGACCTTCGACGGGGCGACCAGCCCTGCGATCCCCTCGTGGGCCGCGATGAACGACGGCAGCTGGGCGATCGGGAACCGGACATCGGGAACGTGGTCGAAGTCGTGGTCGGCCATCCCGGGCTTGTGGACGAGGACCATCGCGTGGGGTGTCGTGCCGTGGATCAGGCCCAGCGTGACGCTGCTGTAGGCCGGGTGGTCGAGGCTCCCCTGCCCCTCCACGATGACCCAGTCCCCTCGCTGCTCGCCCTCCTCGACGAGCCACTCGCAGGTTCCCTGGAGGAAGTCCGCGATCACGCGGTCGACGGCCACTCCCCAGCCCTCGATCATGATCCCGGTCTGGCCGGTCGCGACGAACGTCGCCGATCGCCCCGCCGCCAGGGCCGCGCGCCGGAGCTCGAGGGCGACCGACATCTTCCCGATCGCACAGTCGGTCCCGACGGTCAGGATCACCCGCTTGCCGGGCGCGTGGCGCCGCCCGACGGCCGTCTCCATGCGCTCGGGCGGCCGCCGGTAGTCGAATATCCGGACGCCCGCGTGTGTTGCCGCCTCGGCGAACTCCGGGTCGTCGCCGAGGAACGTGTGCAGCCCGGAGTGGATGTCGAGCCCGGACCGGATCGCCGCGAGGACGACCTGGCGCCAGCTGTCGGGCAGCCTGCCCCCGGTAGGAGCGATTCCGAGGAGCAGCCCGTCCGCCCGCGGCAGGAATCCCAGCGCATCAGAGAGGTTGGCCACGATCGGGATGTCGTAGTGGCCGGAGTCGCCGAGCCACTCGCGGACGTTGCGCCCGGCCTGCGTCGAGTCGATGACCGCGAGCACCTTGTCGGTCCCGAACCGGATCACCCCCATCGCGGTCTTGCCGTGATGGAAGCCGAAGTTTCCCTCGGCGAGGATCACGAGACGGCGATCGGCGGACGACGGCATGCGCGGTTCCTGTGCGACGGTGGGACCCCGATCCGAGTCTAGGTCATCGCGGTGCTCCGGCGGGTCCTCCTGAACACGGGTGCGCCGAGATTGAACAGCTAGGCTGCCCAGATCGCTCTATTCACCGATCGGTCCACTGGGGGCCGATCGGCCACCACGGAGGGACGGGTGCAGCAAGAGCTGGTCGAACAGGCACAGCGGGGCGACGCGGAAGCGTTCGACACGCTGGCGCGCTCGGTCGGCGACCGATGTCAGGCGATCGCGGTACGGATCCTCCGCGACCACGACCTGGCACAGGACGCCGTCCAGGCCGCCTTGATCACGGCCTGGACCGAGCTTCGCGCCCTGCGTGATCCGTCCCGCTTCGAGCCGTGGCTCCACCGCATCCTCACCAACGCGTGCTACACCGAGGCCAGGCGTCGCAAGCGGTGGTCCGAGGGCCTGCGGATCCTCCCCGTCGCCGGCGCGCTGAGCCCCGACGACTACCTGACATCCGACGACCGCGATCTGCTCGAACGGGCCTTCCGGAGGCTCACGGTCGAGCAGCGGGCGGTGCTCGTCTTCCACCACTACCTCGGGCTTTCGATCTCCGAGGTGGCGGCACGAATCGGTCTCCCCGTCGGGACGGCGAAGTCCCGCCTGCACCACGCCACACGGGCGCTCCGGGCCAGCATCGAGGCTGACGCCAGGGCCACCGCGACATCCCAGGAGCGACTGGCATGACAGCGTCGCGCGATCCCGATCGCATGATCCACCACTTCCTCCTCGAAGGCGGTGAGGAACTCCACGACCAGGTCTACGACGCCGTCCGAGCCGACATCGAACACAAACGACAACGGGTCTTCATCGGCCCGTGGAGGTTGCCCACCATGAACAAGATCGTCCCCATCGGCCTCGGCGCGGCCGCCGTCCTCGGCGTCCTCGTCGTCGGCACCCAGCTCGTGGGAGGTTCCGCGCCGGGCGGGGTCGGTGCACCACCGACCGTCGAGCCGACGCCGTCGCCAGCGCCCGTGACGCCTGCCCCGACCGCCGACACGGCACCGTCGCCGGCAGCATGGTCCGGTGTCCCGGAGGGCCCCTTCCTCATCAGCAGCACCGACGACCCCGTCCAGACGACCGTCAACGTGTCAACGCCCGGCTGGTTCACCCTGTCGGACTTCGACGCCCTGTCGAAGGACGACGACAGCCTGGACCCGCCGCAAACGGTCGGGGCACTGCTGCTCGCGTGGGCCTGGCCTGCCGGGACCGGCTTTCATGTCTACGGGGATCCGTGTCGCTGGACCACGACCATCCCCGAAACGCCCGCCACCACGCCGGACGAGATCGCCGCGGCCTTCGGCGGCGCAAGCGGCGACTGACGCCACGGAGCCGGTCGACGTCACCGTGGGCGGATACTCGGGCAAGGCAGTCACCGTCCAGGTCCCGTTGTCGTACGAGGTTCCGGGCGCGACCCGGGATGAGGAGTTCGGCGACTGCGACGAGGACCAGTTCGCCTTCTATGGCACCGCGGCGGGGGACGGCACCGAGCTCGCGCGCAACGCCCAGGGACCGGGCCAGATCGACGAGCTGTGGATTCTCGACGTGAACGGATCGATCGTGATCCTCGACGCCGCGTACAGCCCGGCGACCCCAGCCGACCTCGTCGAAGAGATGCGGACCCTCGCCGGGTCGGCCACGTTCGAGGCGCCGTAGCCGGGCACGCGGCGACACCTTCCGTGGGCGGCAACGCCGCCCACATTCCCCCTTGGTGTCAGGCCGGACCCACGGCGCGCGCCGGGCCGACGTCCCGAGGGCTCCTGCGAAGATTGAACCGTCAGGCGGCCTCGAGCAGTCTCCCTTCCGAGCGCGTCCATCATGCCGAGAGGCGCGATCGATCGTCCCCGGACCAGGTCGCGGCGGCTGCCGCCGCTGCGTCGGTGTCCACCCGGAGGCTTGACCAGTGTTCGTTGCTCGCACGCTGGCTACCGATCGCGCTCGTGTGCGTGGTCGTGGTCGGCGCCTGCACCGCCGGCGACGCCGCGCCCGACGCCGTTGGCAGCCCGGCCACCCCGGGGCGCACCGACGCCACCGCCGGCGCGGTGCCGCTGCTCATCGACACGGACGTCGCGCCCGACGACCTCGTGGCCCTCGCATTCCTCGTCGCCTCGCCCCGGGTGGACATCAAGGCGATCACCGTGTCCGGGACCGGCGAGGCCCACTGCGGTCCCGGCGTGGACGTCGTGCTGCGCCTGCTCGAGCGCCTGGAGGCGCCCGAGATCGACGTCGCGTGCGGGCGCGAGACGCCCATCGCCGGCGACCATGCCTTCCCGGACGAGTGGCGAGCGAGCGTCGATGGCGGCTCCGGGCTCGCGCTGCCCGCGACGTCGCGTCAGCCCGTTGCCGGGGACGCGGTGCGGCTCATCGCAGAGACCGCCGACGCCGTGGACGGGCTGCGCGTCCTGACCCTCGGCCCCCTGACCAACCTCGCCGAGGCGCTCACCGGCCAGCCGCAAATCGCGGAGCGGATCGAGTCCGTGTACGCGATGGGCGGCGCGCTGTTCGTCCCCGGCAACGTGGCCTTCGGCGGTCCGGCCGACAACGAGGTCGCGGAGTGGAACGTCTACGTGGACCCGACGGCCCTCCAGGCGGTGATCGACTCCGGGCTCACGGTCCGCCTGATCAGCCTCGACGGCACCAACCAGGTGCCGCTCACGGAGGCGTTCGCGAAACGCGTCCAGCAGGAGGCGACCGGCCCGGGCGCGCTCGTGCTCACGGAGCTTTTCGCGGGGCACCCGTGGATGACCGATGGCACCTACTTCCTGTGGGATCCGCTCGCCGCGGCGATGGCGGCCGACTACCCGCTCGGTTCATTCAGCCCGGCCCGGGTCGACGTCGAGGAGGCGGAGGGCCCCGAGGCCGGGTTCACCCGGCCGGTGGAGGGGGCGCCGAACGTCGAGTACCTCAGCGCGGCGGATCGGGCCGCGGCCGAGGACACCCTGCTCGAGATGCTCAATGCGACGCGATGAGGAGCGGCGACGGACTCGGGGCTCCCGCCACGTGAGCGCGCGACGCGCCTGGCTCCTCCTCGGCCTGGCCGGCCTGCTCGGCGCCGGCGGCTGCGCGGCCAGCGGCCCGGTCACCACGTCGTCACCGGCCGCGGCAAGCACCGCGGCTCCGACCGCCACCACGAGCGCGACGCCGCCCGGGAGCGGATCGCTCGCCATCGTCGGCCGGATCGTGACCATGAGCGACCCGCCCATCGCCGAAGCCCTCCTGATCGAGGACGGGACGGTGACCGCGGTCGGCACCAGGGACGACGTGCTGGCGCGCGCCGGCGACGAGGTCCCGGTCGTCGACATCGGCGAGAACGTGGCGTACCCGGGCTTCATCGACGCCCACGCCCACTGGATCGGCGACCGCGAACTACTACGGTGTGGGTTCGGCAGCCGAGGCCATGGACCTGGCCCTCACCCGTGGCTGGACCTCGATCTCCGAGCAGTGGGTCAACCCGGAGCGGCTGGACGAGCTCACCGGTCTTGCCGCTGACGACGCGCTGCCGCTCCGCGTCGACGCGTACCTCGCCCTGAACTTCGGCAACGACTTCTACGGGGACTGGTACGAGTCGCGTGAGCCCGAACGCGTCGACGACCGCCTCCGCGTGCAGGGCGCTGAAGATCCACCTCGACAACGGCTGGGGCACCGATCGTGCTCTGGGAGCCGGCCGACCTCACCGCCACGATCCGCCGGGCGAACGAGGCCGGCTGGCAGGTATCGGTCCACGCCATCGGGACCGCGGCCCAGGGCCTTGTCCTCGATGCCTTCGAAGCCGCGCTCGGCCCGAGCGGGCCGAACCCGCTCCACCATCGCATCGAGCACGCCGTCCAGGTGACCGACGAGCAGCTGGCACGCCTGGCCGCCATGGACCTCGCGCACGGTGATCCACCTTGACGGCGCCGCCGACTGGGTGGCGGACGAGGAGTTCCTGGCCCAGTTCGACCGCGACGATCCCGACGCCGAGTTCGGCTGGCTCGACCCGGTGGCGCGACTTCGTGGACGCCGGGCTGCATGTCGCCTCGGCGTCAGACGCACCGTGGACCTTCCCGGACTTCACGCTCACCGATGACATGGGTCGACCGGTGGACCAGGTCGCCGCGCGGGATGGACGGCCGCGGCGCGCATGAGCGGCGCGACGCCGCCCTACCTGCTCGACCAGCTCCTGACCGCCGAACAGGCGCTCCGGGCCGTGACGCGTCGACGCCGCCTGGGCCCTGGGCGACGAGTCCCGGCGGGGCCACCTGGCGCCGGGCACGCTGGGCGACGTGACGATCCTGTCGCGGTGACGTCACGACCGCAACGCCGGCCGAGATCCGGGCGATGACGGTCGTCGCCACGATCGTCGGGGGCAACCCTTCCCATTGCGCGGACCCGAAGATCTGCTCGCCGCTCGGGCGCTGAGCCGCGTCCGGCCTGTCTCGAACAGCGAAAGACCCGATCCGCAGCTGGATCGGGTCTGATGAGCGCGAATTGGTACCGCATACCGGATTCGAACCGGTGATCTCCGCCTTGAGAGGGCGGTGTCCTGGGCCTCTAGACGAATGCGGCACGGACGGGACGTGAAGGTCCGATCGGGGGCGGAGGATACCAGAGGGGCGTCGAACCCCGCAATCGCTGGCCCCGGCGACCGCCGCGGGAAGGCCCTACAGGCGGTTGGTCTCGAGGAACCCGCGAAGCGTCTCGGCGACCTGGAGGTAGCTCTGCTCACCGAGGACGAGCCCGAAGTGCGAGTGGGCGCCGAACGGCTCGTACGGGGCGTCGAGCCACTCCGCGAGCTGCTCGACCTCGGCCTCCGGGACGTACGAGTCCAGCCCGCCCCCGATCACGAGCCGGGGCACATCCGGGAGCGCGGAGCGGTCCACCGGCACGCCCTGGAGGACCTGGCGCTTCATACGCCCGGACTCGAACGCCTTCTGGCCGAGGAGGTGCTGGATCCGCAGGACGTCGGCGAGCGTCAGGTCGCGGTGCTCGCGCTGGAGCTTCTCGGGCAGGGTCTCCCAGCCCAGCGCGGACCGGCCGTACGCGTCCGGGATGTCCCGCACGACATGCTGGCGGACCGGATCGCGGATCTCCTTGGGCAGCTCGGGCGCGATGAGCACGTAGGCGGAGACCGGGACCCGCTCGATCGCCTTGAGCACCAGCAGCCCGCCGAGACCATGACCGACCGCGACGGTGCTCGGGCCGAGGCGCTCGATCGCCGCCACCACGTCCTCGGTGTAGGTACCGACGTCGAGCGTGTCGGGATCGGCCGTCTGCGACCAGAAGTGGTTGCGCAGGTTGAGGGCATGACCCTCCCAGCCACGACCCGCGAAGTGGTGCAGGTAGCGCTCCCACACCCAGGAGCCGCACAGCTCGCCGTGGACGAACAGGATCGGCTTGCGCCTCGAGCGGCGCTCGGGCAGCCACGACTCGACGTACAGGCCGCGCTCGACGAGCTCGATCTCGTCCTTGCGGACCGGGCGCCCACCGGGGGGCGGCGTGCGGGAGAGGAGGCGGTCGGAGGAGGTCAGGTCAGGCATCAGCGTCGGGTGGCGGCCTACCACTCGTGCGGGTTGAGCACGAGCCCGGTGAGGGCCTTGGGATAGAAGTAGGTCGATTTCTGGGGCATGACGTCGCCGTCGCGGGACACGGCGAGGATCGAGGCGACGGGCGTGGGCTCCAGCAGGAAGGCGGCATCGGCGCCGGCCTCGCCTGCGTGGACCCAGCGGGCGGCTTCGGCTGCGGACTTGCTGTAGCTGATCCGCTCGCCACCGGCCACCGCCGCGGCGTCGATGCCGAGCACCGAGTCCAGCGTCGCCGCGAGCAGGCTGACGTCGAGCGCACGAACAGCCTCGCCGCCCCCGCCGAGCAGCCCGTCGAACGCGTCGCGGCGCGCCTCGAGCAGCCACGCGCCTTCGCGGGTCACGACGCCGAAGCGGCCCTCGCCCCCCGGGAGCTCGCCGGCGGCCTCGAAGCGGCGCACGAGCTCGCCCTGCGAGGCACGGCGTGACCGCGAACAGCGTCGGGAGCCCGTCGCGAAGCAGCGTGAGCCCGTCCGAACCAAGGCCTCGGACGACACGATGCGTCGGCAGCACCGTGAGCTCGTCGGCGGCGTCGAGAAACAGCATCAGGAGGAAGTCGAACGGCGGGATCCTCCTCGCCCGAGGGCGTCATCCGCCGCTCGTCGCGATAGCGCACGGACGTCTCGTAGCGATGGTGCCCGTCGGCGATGTAGACGGGGCCCGCGCCGGCGGCGGTCGTGAGCACCGACGCCGGCGCCGTCGTCGGTGTCATCGGTGACATACCACAGACGGTGGCGGACGCCGTCGTCGTCGGTCACGTCCGCGAGCGCCGGCCGCGCGACGATCCCGGCCAGCACAGGTCCGGTCGTGCGCGCGGGATCCTCGTACAGCCCGACGACCGGTGAGGTGTTGAGCCCGGTGGCGCGCAGCAGCCGGTACCGGTCCTCCTTCGGCCCGGACAGGGTGCGCTCGTGCGGGAGGACGCCGCTGCCGGGCCCGAACGGCTCGATCCGGAGCCGGGCGAAGAAGCCGCGCTGGGTCCGCTCGAGGTTCGTGTTCGGGACCCGGTAGACCTGCTCGTAGACGTACACGCCGGGACGCGGGTCCTTGCGCAGCGTCCCGTCGGTCCGCCAGGCAGCCAGCGTCCTCGAGACCCGCCGGTACTTGTCGTCCGGGTCGGCATCGGACGCCTCGGCGAGCGGCAGGTCGAGGCGGACGGCGTTCTTCGGGTGGCGCGCAAGGAGCTGCAGGTGGAGCCCCTGGTCGATCACGTCGTACGGCGGTGCCACGATCAGCCCGAGGTCGCCGGCAACATCCGGATCGAAGCGGAGGGCGCGAAAGGGCTTGATGTCGGGCACGGATTCCTCGGGGGGCGCGGGTGACGGGCGCAATGCACGGGCAGCCCGTGCGGGGACCTGGGGTCACTGCATCGTACGATAGGCGCGGTCGCACGGCCACTCCCGGCGACCGGGTGCAACTTTTTCCGCGATCCGCGCGTCGATGCTCCGACCACCCACCCATCCCACCGGCCGAGGAGCCCTGGTGCCCCACCGCCCGTCACGTCCCGCGCGCGCCGTGGTCGCGCTCGCCGCCACCGCGCTTCTGCTGCTGGGGCTGCTGCCGACCGTCCCCGCCGCCGCAGCCGCGCAGGCCGACGGCCTCACGATGACGGCGCGCGCGCTGCTGCAGGGACACGTCCGAACCGGCTCCTGGTTCGCGATCGCCGTCGACGTCGAGAACGCGGGTCCGACGGTTGACGGCGAGCTGCGGATCGCGGGTGGCGCGAACTCACGGACGCGCTTCGGGACGCCCGCCGAGCTCGCGACGGGCTCACGCAAGCAGTACCTCCTGTACGCGATGCCGCCCACATTCGGCGGCAAGATGATCGTCGAGCTCGTCAGCGGTGGGGCCGTCGTCGCGACGTCCGAGGTCGCCGTCGCCCTCCACGACCAGACGCAGCTCGTCGTCGGCGTGGTGGCCGAGAACCCGGCCAAGGTCGTCGGTCAGCTCGACCTGCTGCCCAACCAGAACGGGGTGCGGCCGGTGATCGTCCCGCTCTCGCCGGCCGACCTGCCGGAGCGCATCCAGGCCTGGGCCGCGCTCGATCGCCTGATCTGGCAGGACACCGACGTCTCGATCCTGACGCCCGGACAGCTCGCGGCGCTGCGGACCTGGATCGCCGGTGGTGGCCGGCTCGTGATCGTCGGCGGGACCGCGGGCGCCGACGTCCTGACGGCGATGCCGGACGACCTCCTCCCCTATCGCCCGACGGCAATCCTCGACGTGGACCCGGAATCACTGCGCGCATTCCTCGGAGGGGTGCCCGAGGGCGCGGCCACGCTGGCGGCGTACGCAGGCGATACGGGCCGGGGCCGCACCCTGGCGACGTCCGGGGATCGCGTCATCGCCGCCGACATGACGTTCGGCGCCGGGTCGGTGACCCTCCTCGGCTTCGACCCGTCGACCTCATGGATCGCCGAGGGCGACACGCTCGACGGGCCGATGTGGCGGAAGCTGCTCCCTCCCCGCACCGCTGGGACGAACTCGCTCGCCGATGATCAGCAGATCGTCGGCGCGGTCTCGAACCTGCCAAGCCTCGCGCTGCCGCCGATCACGGGCCTGCTCGTCCTGCTGCTCGGCTACATCCTGCTCGTCGGACCCGTCAACTACCTCGTCCTGAGCCGGCTCGACCGACGCGAGTGGGCGTGGGTGACCGTCCCCGCCCTGATCGCCGTGTTCACCGTCGGCGCGTTCGGGATCGGGGCGTATCTGCGCGGCTCGGACGTCATCCTCCACCAGGTTGCGATCGTGCGCGGCGCACCCGGAACGGACCAGGCCGTGGCGCAGACGTACCTCGGCATCTTCAGCCCCTCGCGCTCGACGTTCCAGGTGACCGTCGACGGCGACGCCTTGCTTGGAACCCCGATGAACGGCGACGTCTTCGGTGCCGGAACCGCGTCAGGGCTCGACGTCCTCCAGGGCAACCCGTCCCGGGTCCGCGACCTCGCGGTCGGGTTCGGCTCGCTGCGCACGGTGCGCGCCGAGGCGAGCGCGGTTGCGCCCGCGATCGAGGCAGACCTCAAGCTGGCGGATGGCCGGATCGGGGGCACGATCACGAACACCTCGGATCGAACGTTGCTCGCGCCGGCGCTCGTGCTCGGATCCTCGGCGACGACGCTCCAGGACATCGGACCCGGACAGACGATCACCGTGAGCTTCGCCCTGGCCGCCAATCCCAACAACAACTTCCCGCTCTCGGAGCGGGTCGTCGGCCCGCTGTCGTTCGACAGCTCATCGCTCAACGAGACGCAGCAGCGGCGACTCGTGCGGCGCACCGTCATCGACCAGCTCTCCTATGACCCGATGAGCGGCTCGCAGTTCTCGCTGCCCGGGGATGCCGTCACGTTCCTCGCCTGGGGCAACGACCCCGTCCTGGCAGTCGGCATCGACGACCAGGAGGTCCGCGAGGTCGCCAACGTCCTGTACCAGGTGCCGCTCCCATTCACCATCTCCGGTCAGACGACGTTCCGCAGCGACCTGCTCCGGACGAGCGTGGTCGACGCGGACGCGAACTTCTTCTCGCGCGACCCGTGGTCGATCCAGCTCGGGACGGGCACCGCCGAGCTGGCCTGGCGGCCGCTGCCCTTCGAGGGCTCGTTCACGCCCGGATCGGTCGTCGTCGCGATGACCTTCGGGGGCGAGCTGAACATGCCCGGCGGCCGGCCCCAACCGGCGGCGGTGACGACACGCTGCGATCCGGCCGCGCCCGACTGCGAGCTCCCGCAGGATGCGCTTCCCGACATCGAGGCACTCGATATCCGGACGGGTGAGTGGGTCCAGTTCGAGCACCTGACGGCCGGGCGCCCGTACGAGCTCCCCGACGCGGCGCGCTGGACGGACGCGACGAGCGGCGAGGTCCGGATCCGGTTCGTCAACGAGCGGCCCGACCCGACCTACTTCCAGTTCCAGGTCGTGATCTCGGGGACGGTCCGATGAGCATCGTCAAGGCGACGGGCCTCGTGAAGCGCTACGACCGGACGCTCGCGGTGGGCGGCCTCGACCTCGACGTCGCCCAGGGCGAGATCTTCGGCCTCGTCGGTCCGAACGGGGCCGGCAAGACCACCACGCTGCGGATCCTGTCCACGCTCCTCGTCCCGGATGCCGGCGACGCCGAGATCGCGGGGGCGTCCGTGCGCCGGAACCCCAACGACGTGCGGCGCGTCCTCGGGTTCATGCCGGACAGCTTCGGGGTCTACGACGACATGAAGGTCTGGGAGTACCTGGACTTCTTCGCCCGCTGCTACGGGATCCCGGCGGACCGGCGCCGGCGGATCATCGGCGACCTGCTGGACCTCGTGGACCTGGGCTCCAAGCGCGACACCTACGTCCAGGGCCTGTCACGCGGCATGCAGCAGCGGCTGTGCCTCGCCCACACGCTCGTGCACGACCCGCAGGTCCTGCTCCTCGACGAGCCGGCATCCGGGCTCGATCCGCGGGCCCGCGTGGAGCTGCGCGAGCTCCTGCGCGAGCTCCGTGCGCTGGGCAAGACGATCCTCGTGTCGTCGCACATCCTCCCCGAGCTCGAGGAGCTGTGCACCTCGGTCGCGATCATCGACCGGGGACAGGTGCTCGCCCACGGCCGGGTCGCCGACATCGAGCGGCGGCTGCGGGTGGGCGCGGTGTTCCGCGTCCGCGTCCTGGGCGACGACGATGCCCACGAGGCGGCGCGCGCGTGGTTCGCCGTCCAGCAGGACGTCGTCACCGCGGACCTGCTCGAGGATCGCAGCATCGAGCTCGGCTTCCACGGGGACGACGAGGGATCGGCCCGGCTGCTCGCGACGGCCGTGGCGGCCGGCCTCCGGGTGGCGACGTTCTCACGCGCGGCGAGCGACCTCGAGGAGCTGTTCCTCCAGGTCACCGCCCTGGACCCGCAACCCATCGCACCGCCGGCGACACCTGCGGCACCCACCGGGTGGATCCAGCCGTGAGCGCGACCATGGGCAGTCATCGCCGGTTCGGCGCCGTGCGCGACGTGTTCGGCGGGATCACGGCGATCGGCGTCAAGGAGCTCCGCGGGCGGATGCGTGGCCGCCGGGCGTTCGTGATCCTGACGATCTACCTGCTCCTCGTCGCGGGCTTCGCCTGGATGATCGAGTCGCTCATGGAGCGGACCTTCACCGGGGGCTTCGGGGCCGCGTTCACCGCCTCCGCCGAGATCGGGCGGGCGCTGTTCATCGCGATGCTGATGCTGCTGACGCTCATCGTGCTCGTGCTCGCACCCGCGTCGACGGCGGGCGCGATCAGCCTGGAGCGCGAGAAGCAGACGCTCGACCTCCTGTCCACGACGCCGATCTCGTCGCTCGCGATCGTCCTCGGCAAGCTCGCGTCGGCCCTGTCGTGGATCCTGCTGCTGCTGCTCGCCTCGATCCCGGTGACCGCGCTCGTGTTCACCTTCGGCGGCGTGGCCCCGGACGACATGGTGCGCGGCTACGTGGTCCTGCTCGTGACGGCGGTCTTCTATGGGTCGCTGGGCCTGTTCGTGTCGGCCCTCGTGAAGCGCACCCAGGCGGCGACCGTCATCAACCTCGTCGCCGTGATCGCGCTCACGGCCGGGACCGGGTTCCTGTTCATCTTCTGGTCGGCGATGGCCGACAACAGCGGGTTCCTGCCGGATCCCCGCGGGGACGACGGCTTCGTGGAGTCCCTGACCAAGCGGCCGCCTGAGGCCCTCCTGTGGTTCAACCCGTTCATCGCCCAGGTCGACGTCATGTGCGGGACGGAGACCGGCTTCGGCGGCAGCTGCCAGGTCATCGGCGGCGTGACGAACCAGCAGCCCGTGTTCAACGACGGGGTCGGCGGCTTCGACCAGCAGTTCGGCGCGCGGCGCGACAGCTACTGGCCGCGCTCGCTCGCGGCCATGGGCATCGCCTCGATCCTGCTCATCGTCCTGTCCGTCCAGCTCGTCTCGCCGACCCGGCGCTGGCGGGTCGGCAGGCGCCGTCCGCGACCCGCGCCCGCCGGGAGTGACGCCTGATGCCCTCGATTCGCAAGCCTGGACCCGCTGCCGGGGCAACACGCGTCACGGGCGCCCCGTTCGTCCCGGCCGATCCCGCGACGCTGGGGATCGCGCTGGACCCGGCGCTGACGGAGCTTCGAGCCGGGCTCGTCGTCCATCGGCGCCGGCTGTGGTTCCGGCGCGCCGTGCGTCGCGCGTGGTACGTGCTGGCGGCGGTCGCGGTGATCGAGCTCGTGCTGGCCGGCGCGCAGCGCGTCTGGCCGCTCGAGCAGGCGCCACTCGTTGCCGCAGCCATCCCCATCGCGGGGCTGCTCGTGCTGCTCGTGCTCGTCGTCCGCGTCCGGCCGACCATCGGCGAGACGGCGCTCGCAGTCGACGCCGAGGGCGGCTCGGGTGACGCGATCGCGTCCGCGCTCGCGTTCGCGGGCTCGATGCCGGCGACTGCGGCGGCCGACACGGACGAGCGTCCTGGACGACTCGATCGAGGTCGGCGCAGGCTTCGATCTGCACGACGCCGAGGACCGGTTCGTCCGCCGCCAGCGGCGCGACGCGGTCGCCCGCCTGCGGGTCGTCGACCCGGGGCTGTTCCGGCCGCGGCTCGCCCGGCGCCCTGCCCTGGTCGCGCTCGTCGCGCTGGCGCTCGTCGTGCCTGCCGTGCTCCTGCCCAACCCGCAGGACGCGGTGATCGCCCAGAACCGCCAGGTCCGCGAGGAGGCGGAGCGGCAGGCCGAGCGCATCGACGACATCGCCGAGGAGCTCGAGGGCAAGGGCGACGACGCCAACGACCCCCGGTCCCGCCTGGCCGAGGAGCTCCGGGAGCTCGCCGAGCGGCTTCGCGCCAATCCCGGGGACCTGGATCTGAACCTCGCCCAGCTGGGCGCCGTCGAGGACGACGTCCGCGCGCAGCTCGATCCGGCGAACGAGCAGCGTGGCGGCCTCCCTCGCGGCCCTCTCCCGGTCGCTGTCACGCGCCGCCACCGGCGACCCGCAGGCGAACGCAGGCGGCGATCCGGAGGAGACGCAGGAGGACCTCGACGCCCTCGGCGACGAGCTGGACGACATGACGCAGGCCGAGCGCGAGGCGCTCGCGCGGGAGCTCGCCGCACTCCAGGGCGCGGCCAGCCAGGCCGACGCGGCCGCCGGCGCCGGCGCTCCGTGACGCCGCCTCCAGCCTCGCCCGCGGGCGACACGCAGGGCGCAAAGGCTGCCCTCGACCGGCTCGGCGAGGCGCTCGCCGGTGCCGGCGATCGCGTCCAGGTCAACCGCGACCTCGCGACGGCGGCGTCCAGCCTCCAGGACGCGCGCCGGAGCCTCGCCAACGCCGGCGGCCAGCAGGGCAACGGCCAGCAGGGGCAGCCGGGCCAGTCGCCGGGTTCCAGCCCCGGCACCGGCCAGGGTGCCGGCCAATCTCCGGGGGCCTCGCCGGGGAGCGGGCAGGGCCAGGGGCAGGGCCAGGGCCAGGGGCAGGGCCAGGGGCAGGGGCAGGGCCAGGGGCAGGGCCAGGGGCAGGGCCAGGGCCAGGGGCAGGGGCAGGGGCAGGGGCAGGGCCAGGGGCAGGGCCAGGGCCAGGGGCAGGGCAGGGCCAGGGGCAAGGCGCAGGGGCAGGGCCAGGGGCAAGGCCAGGGCGGCGGTTCGCTCGGCGGCGGCGGCTCGAACGCCAGCCACCTCGGCACGGGCTCCTCGAGCGGCCTGCCGGGAGGACCCGTGAACCCCAACCGCCCGAGCGAGCTGGGCGGGGACCTCGGCTCCGTGTTCGCGCCGTTCGACCGGCTCGGCAAGCCCGGCGACCCGTCCTACGTCGCCGGGACCGGCGGTGACGGCCAGACCCAGCAGGGCAACCAGCAGGGACAGGGCAGCAACAACGGCTCGTACGTCCCGTACGCGGATGTGTTCGCCGACTTCTACGGCTACGCGCAGACGACGCTCGACCGGTCCTACGTGCCGATCTCGGTCAAGGACTACGTCCGCGACTACTTCAGCTCGCTCGATCCCAGGCAGTGACGGACGACGCACCGGTCACGGCAACGAACACCGGAGGACCCATGGACGCATCCCCCGCCTCCGCCGGCGCCGCAACGCCGCCGGCCGCCCCGCCCCGCCTCGCCCCCGAGGCCTTCGCCGAGCGCGCCCGGGCGATCGAGACCGAGATCGGCAAGGTCATCGTCGGCCAGCGCGAGCTCGTCCGCCACACGCTGGTCGGCCTGCTCGCCAACAGCCACGTCCTGCTCGAGGGCGTCCCGGGCCTCGGCAAGACGATGCTCGTGCGGACGATCGCGGACGTCATCGACTGCACGTTCAACCGCATCCAGTTCACGCCCGACCTGATGCCGGCCGACATCATCGGCACCAACATCCTGATCGAGGAGGGCGGCGGCACGCGTCTTCCGCTTCCAGCCGGGACCGATCTTCGCCAACCTCGTCCTCGCCGACGAGATCAACCGCGCCACGCCCAAGACCCAGTCGCGCCTGCTCGAGGCGATGCAGGAGCACCAGGTCACCGTCGCGCGCAACCGGTACCCGCTCGAGCCGCCGTTCTTCGTCCTCGCGACGCAGAACCCGCTCGAGATGGAGGGCACCTATCCGCTGCCGGAGGCGCAGCTCGACCGGTTCCTGCTCAAGGTCATGGTCCCGTTCCCGTCCGAGGAGGACCTGGTCGCGATCATCGACCGGACGACGGGCGCCGACGCGCCGAGCGCGAAGCCGGTGGCCACCGCAGCCGAGATCGTCGAGATGCAGCGCCTCGCCCGCGCGGTGCCGATCGCGCCGCACATCACGGCGTACGCGGTGTCGCGTCCTGGCGGCGACGCACCCCGACAACCGGCGGGCGCCGGAGCTCGTCCGCCAGTACGTCCGCTACGGCGGCTCCCCGCGTGGCGCCCAGGCGCTCGTGGCCGCCGGCAAGATCCTCGCGCTCATGGACGGCCGCTTCAACGTGTCCGTGGACGACGTCCGGGCCGCCGCGCTGCCGGCGCTGCGCCACCGCGTGATCCTGAACTTCGAGGGCGAGGCCGAGGGCATCACGACCGAGGCCGTCGTGCGCGTGATCCTCGACGAGGTCGCGCCGCCCGCCGTCGAGTAGGCGACCCGGCGACCCGCGACCATGACCCTCTCCCCCGCTCCGCCGCCGGAACCGGTGGACGATCGCCCGGCCGCACCCGATCCGGTCGAGGCGATCGCGCCGCCGCGCCCGACCGGCGTCAAGGCGTTCCTGCCCGAGGAGCTCGACCCGACCGTCTTCGACGAGGGGTTCCTGCGCCAGCTCGAGCGCCTCGGTCTGCTGATGAAGCAGCCGGTGCGCGGCGGGCTCAAGGGCGGCCGCCGGAGCGTCAAGCGCGGCCAGTCGCGTCGAGTTCGCCGACTACCGCGACTACGCCCTCGGCGACGACCTGCGCCAGCTCGACTGGAACGTCTACGCCCGCCTCGAGAAGCTGTTCGTCAAGCTGTTCGTCGAGGAGGAGGACGTGACGATCACGTTCCTCGTCGACGCCAGCCCGTCGATGGCCTTCGGGCGCCCGCAGAAGCTGCTGTTCGCGAAGCGTGCGGCCGCCGCGCTCGGGTACATCGCCCTCGCCGGCGAGGACCGCGTCGTCGTGACCGCGCTCACCGGGCGGAGCGCCCGGCGCCACAGCGGTCTGCGCGGCTCGGGGCGCGTGTTCCGGCTGCTCGGCAACCTGTCCACCATCCAGCCTGCCGAGGGCCCGACGGACCTGCTCGCCGCGGCGCGCCACGCCGCGGCGATGCTCACCGGACGCGGTGTCGTCGTCCTCATCTCGGACCTGCTCGACCCGGCGGCCGACCGCGTGATCCGCGAGCTCGCGGCGACGGGCTCCGAGCTCATCGTGCTGCACACGCTCTCCCCCGACGAGCTGGATCCGCAGCTCGAGGGCGACCTGCGGCTCGTCGACAGCGAGACGGGCGAGGGCGTCGACGTCACCGTGGACCTCGCGACGCTCGACGACTACCGGGCCCGCCTGGCGGCGTGGCAGGAGGACCTCGAGGAGCTCGCGCGCAAGCGACGGGTCTCGTACGTGCCCGTGTCCACGGACATCCCGCTCGCGGACCTCGTGTTCGCCGAGCTCCGCCGTCGACGGGTGGTGGGCTGACGTGAGCTTCCTCACGCCGCTCGCGCTCGCCGGGCTGCTGTTCCTGCCCGTCGTCGTCGCGATGTACCTGCTCAAGCTGCGCCGGGACCGGGCGGTGGTGCCGTCCACGCTGCTGTGGCAGCAGCTGGTCGCCGACGTCGAGGCAAACGCGCCATGGCAACGACTCCGCCGGAGCCTGCTGCTGCTCCTCCAGCTGCTCCTCGTCGCGATCCTGGCGCTGCTCGCCGCCCGGCCGTTCGTGGAGCGTCCGGCCGGCCTCGCGGGCGACATCGTGCTCGTGATCGACACCTCGGCCTCGATGGCGGCGACCGACGTGA
Organism: uncultured Chloroflexia bacterium; assembly: GCA_963715245.1. Taxonomy (GTDB): domain Bacteria; phylum Chloroflexota; class Limnocylindria; order Limnocylindrales; family CSP1-4; genus CAIXZV01. Next base: position 1,362,284 of record CAVQRM010000001.1, on the reverse strand, counting down.
CGCCCAACCGGCTCGAAGCAGCGAAGACGCTCGCGCTCGATGCGCTCAGGGACCTCCCGGCCGGCGGCAAGGTCAGCGTCGTGGCAGCGGGCCGGACGGCGAAGGTGGTCGCGAACGGGACGTCCGACCTCGGCCGGGTGAAGCAGGCGATCGCTGCGATCCAGCCGACCTCGGACGTGGGTGACCTCGGCGACGCACTGCGGCTCGCGTCGGCGCTCGCGGCGCGCTCCGGCGACGCCGAGATCCTCGTCGCGACGGACGCCGCGCTCGCGACACCCCCCACCGGCTCGCTCGAGGCGCCGGTGCGCGTGCTCCAGGTCGGGCGCGATTCGAACAACCAGGCGATCGTCGCGCTCGCGGTCCGGACGGCGCCGAGCGGCCTGTCCCACAGCGCATTCGTCTCCGTCGCGAACCTCGGGCTCGAGATGGTCGATCGCCGGATCGAGCTCTATGCCGACGGCCGTCTCCGCGAGTCGCGAACGCTCACGCTCGACCCGCAGCGCCGGACCGACGTCTCGATCGACGACATCGACGACCCCGACAACCCGGCGACGGTGATCGAGGTCCGGCTCACGGCGAAGGACGAGACGTCCTCTGTCGCGGCCGACCCGCTCGCCGTCGACGATCGGGCATGGGCGATCGTCCCGCCGGCCCGGCTGCGAACGGTGCTGCTCGTGAGCGACGGCGACCCGTACCTCGAGACGGCGCTGTCCTACCTGCCCGACACCGAGCTCTACGGGGTCACCCCCGCGAAGTACGGCGCGGCGACGAAGCCCGAGCTGTTCGACCTGGTCATCTTCGAGGGCTACCTGCCGGCCGAGCTGCCGGACAAGCCGATCCTCGCGATCGCGCCGCCCGGACATCCCCGCTGGGCGCCGTGACGGGAACGCTCACGAACCCCGGCATCGGCGGGTTCGACGCCTCGGACCCGATCCTGCGCTACGTCGACCTGTCGACCGTGCACGTCGCCGAGGCGAAGCGCATGGAGCTTCCCGCCTGGGCGCGTCCGGTCATCCAGGGCCCCGGCGTCGTCGCCGCTGCTGTACGCGGGCAGCCGCGAGGGCCGGCCGACCGCCGTCCTCGCGTTCGAGCCCCGGCGGTCCGACCTCCCGCTCCAGGTGGCCTTCCCCGTCCTGCTCGCGAACCTCGCCGGCGAGCTCCTGGGCGGCTCCGTGGTGCCCCAGGAGGCGATCGCGCCCGGCGCGCCCGTGACGCTGCCGATCCCGGCCGGCGCGACCGGCGTCCGGGTGACGCGGCCGGACGGCTCGGTGGACGAGCTCGTCGCGCCGACGCAGGACGCCGCGAGCGTGACGTTCGCCCGGACCGAGCTCCTCGGCGTGTACAGCGTGACGGGCATGCCGGATCCGGATGCGTCGGCGGCGCCCTCGGCCGACCCGGCGCGTCATCGTCGCCGTCCTCGTCGGCCGGGGCGGGCGCGGTCGCATCGCCGGGCGCGTCACCGACGTTCCGACCGGCCGACCCCGAGGCGCCGGTGCTGTTCGCCGTCGACATGCTGGACGTGGACGAGTCGCGAATCGCGCCGGGCGACGCGGGGAAGCTCACCGCGCTCGGGCGGGCGGCGGCGGAGCCCGGGACAGGGTCAGGTGGGGCGGCGGCCGTCGAGCGCCCGAACGCTCGCGACGAGCTGTGGATCCCGATCGTGCTCGTGGCACTCATCATCCTCACCGCGGAGTGGCTCGTCTACGAGCGCGACACGCTCGCCCGTCTCCGCCGGTCGCTCGCGGCGAGGTTCGGTCGCTCGCGGCCGGCGACGCCGGGCAGGAACCCCTGATGGGCATCGCGTTCGACGCGCCGCTGGCGCTGCTGCTGCTGCCGCTCCTGGTCGCGGTCGTCGTCGTCCTGCACCTGACGTCGCGGCGACGCCTGGGCGCGGGCCGGCGGCGCGCGGCCCTCGCCGTGCGGATCGGGCTGCTGTCGGCGCTCGTGTTCGCGCTCGCCGGGTTCCAGCTCGTGCTGCCCGTCGACCGGCTCGCGGTCGTGTTCGTCGTCGATCTCTCGGACTCCGTGGGGACCGCGGGACGCGAGGAGTCGCTCGCCTACGTGCGCGAGGCCCTGGCCGAGAAGGAGGACGAGGACGTCGCCGGGATCGTCGCGTTCGGCGGCGACGCGCTCGTGGAGCGGCTGCCATCCGACCTCGCGGAGATCGACCGGATCGCGTCGACGCCGGTGCGGTCCGCGACGGACGTCGGTGCCGCCCTCCGGCTGGCCGCCGCCCTGTTCCCCGACGACGCCCAGAAGCGGATCGTGCTGCTCTCGGACGGCAACGACACGACCGGCTCCGGCCAGACCGAGGCCGCGCTCGCCGCCGCCCGCGGGATCCAGGTCGAGACGCGGCTCATGGGCCTGGGCGGCAGCGACGAGGTGCTCGTCGAGCGGCTCTCGTCCCCGTCCACCGCCCGCCTCGGCGAGTCGATCGAGGTCACCTCGGAGATCACGTCCACCGTGGCCCAGCCGGCGACGGCGCGGCTGTTCGTCAACGGGGAGCTCGCGTCCACCGAAGCCGTCCAGCTCGCGGAGGGGACCAACCGGATCGCGTTCGTGTTCACCCCCCGCGACCCGGGCTTCCTGCGGTTCCGGATCGTCGTCGAGGCGGCACGCGACACGTTCAACCAGAACGACCGGGCCGACGCCAACACGATCGTCAAGGGCGAGCCCCGGGTCCTCGTCGTCAAGGGCGACGAGGATGTGGCCGCGCAGCTCGTCGCCGCGCTCGAGGCCGAGCGCCAGCAGGTGGACACGGTGATCCCCGAGGGCCTGCCCGCCGACCTCGCGGGCCTCGCGGACTACGACTCGATCATCCTCGTGGACGTGCCGAGGCTGCGGCTCACCGACCAGGCCCTCACCGCGCTCCAGGTGTTCGTCCGTGATCTCGGCCGGGGCCTCGTCATGGTCGGTGGGCCCCGCAGCTACGGCGCGGGCGGCTACACGGACACCGCGCTCGAGGAGACGCTCCCCGTCGACATGGGCGTCCGGGACCGCGAGAAGCAGCCCGACGTCGCCCTCGTCGTCGTCATCGACAAGTCGGGCTCGATGGACGCGTGCCACTGCAACACGTTCGACGGCGGGATGGGCGGCGGTGCCGCGGGCATCGCCGGCGTCAGGAAGACGGACATCGGCAAGGAGGCGATCCTCAGGGCAGCCTCCGCGCTGACGGCCCAGGACGAGCTCGGCGTGGTCGCGTTCGACGAGTCGGCCCACTGGGTCGTGAAGACGGCGCCGCTGGGCGGGATCGCGGACCTGCAGGGGTCGGTCAACGCCATCACGCCCAACGGCCAGACGAACATCTTCGCGGGCCTCGACCAGGCGGTCGACTCGCTCAAGACCGCGACGGCCACCCGGCGGCACATCATCCTCCTGACCGACGGCTGGTCGAGCTCCGGCCAGTACGACGGGATCATCAAGGACATGAAGGCCGCGGGGATCACCCTCTCGACGGTCGGCGCGGGCGGCGGCTCGAACCCGTTCCTGGAGCAGCTCGCGCGCAACGGCGGCGGGCGGTTCTACAACGCCGCCAACCCGGCGTCCATCCCGGACATCTTCCTCAAGGAGACCCAGCAGGTCTCGGGCCAGCAGATCGTGGAGGAGGCGTTCTTCCCGATCCTCACCGCGCAGTCGCCCATCCTGCGGGGCATCGACGGGGGCTTCCCGCGCCTGCTCGGCTACAACGGCACGACCGCCAAGTCGGCCGCGCAGACGATCCTCGTCACCTCGCGTGACGACCCGCTCCTCGCCCAGTGGCAGTACGGCCTCGGCCGGTCCGTGGCATGGACCTCCGACTCGACCGGACGGTGGGCGAGGAACTGGCTCGCCTGGGACGGGTTCGCGCCGTTCTTCAGCCAGATGGTCGGCTGGACGTTCCCCGGCGAGGAGAGCGGCGGTATCGAGGCCTCGTTCGTCGACCGCGGCGGCCGGACGTACCTGCGTGTCGACAGCGTCAACGAGGACGGCTCGGGTCGCGACTTCTACCGCACGTCGGTGGCCCTCGTGGGCCCGGACCTCGCGACGACGTCGGTTGATCTCAGCCAGGTGGCGCCGGGGGTGTACGAGACGCCGGTCGCGGCGCTCGAGAGCGGCGCCTACGCGGTGCGCGTGACGCAGACGAAGCCGGGCGAGGACCCGCTGGGACGGACCCTCGGGCTCGTGGCGCCGACACCGGCCGAGTACCGGCTCCTCGGCGCGAACGAGCCGCTGCTGGCGGCGATCCGCAACGCGACCGGCGGGCGCACGGTCGACACCCCGGCCGCCGTCTGGGTCCACGACCTGCGGACCACCAGCCGGTTCACGGACCTGTGGCCATGGCTGCTCGTGCTCGCGCTCCTGCTGTGGCCGCTGGACATCGCCCTGCGGCGGGTCTCGCTCGGCCGTCGTGAGCTTGCCGACGGCCGCCGCTGGGTGTCGGACCGGGTCCGCGGGCGGCGGGTCGCCGTGCGCACGAGCCAGACCGAGGACCTGTTCGCGGCGCGCGAGCGAGCCGGGTCTGCCGGGGCCCGCTCCGCGATCATGCGCGAGGCCGCCGGGCGCGATGGCGCCGCGCCCCCGACTGCGGCGGCGCCGCCCGCACCACCGCCGTCGTCTGCCACCGCACCGGCCGATCCGGCGCCTTCGGCCGCACCAGCGGCGCCTCCCGCACCCTCGAGGCCGGCCGCCCCTCCGACAGCGCCGGACGCGCCCGACGACACGCTGGCCCGCCTTCGGGAGGCGAAGCGCCGCACCCGCGGCTAGGAGGACCGGCCCCGGCGACGCCATCGAGCCGGTGCCGATGCTAGCCTCGTCGCGATGGCACCCACACGTCCTGGCCGACTGCGGCTCCGCGCGCTCGCCCGGGCCGCGGCGCTCGGTCTTGCCCTGGTCGTCGTCGCGGGCTGCGGTGACCTGATCGGGACGGAGCCGCCGGCCACGCCGACGGACTTCCCGGGCCTTACGGGCCGGCTCAAGGTCGCGGGCGTCGTGCTCGACGACTGGGTCTCGGGCGACGCCGGCTGCACGGACCCCGACCTCATCCCGGCGTCGATCAGCTTCAGCGCGCAGGGCCTGGACCAGTCGACGCCCGTCAAGATCTACATCTACATCTTCCGAAACCGGGCCGCCTGGGAGCGCAACCGGGATTCGATCGGGCAATGCGCCCAGGCATGGGTGACCGATCCGCAGACGTACGAGGAGATCCAGCAGTCGCCGTACGTGCTGGCCGGCCAGGGGCCCTGGGCGCCCGGGTTCGAGGCCGCCATCCGGGAGGTGCTGGAGACGGCGGCGGGCACCGGCGGCTGACCCGACCGATCTGCACCCGACCCCTCGCAACCGGGTCCCAACGGGGTACTGGCACCCTCCCCACCCGACCGCACACAACCGCACCGGTACCGTGACCGGGTTCCTACCGACGGGATGACGACGGAGCCGTCGAGGCGGCGCGGGCTCGAGTCGATGCTCGGGGCATGGAGATCCCGACCCGCCGCCGACGTGCCCTGTCGACGGTCCTTGCCCTGTTCCTGGCCATCGAATCAGTGTCCGCCGTCGCGGCCGTCGCGGTCGGCAGCCGACCGTCCGACGGCGCCGCCCCCCGCGCCCTTCCGGCCGCAGCCGCAGCCGTCGGCGTGCCCACGGCACAGGCTGGCTTCGGCTTCGGAGCCCCGGTCCAGGCCGCGGTCCGCGCCGGCACGCCGGCGTCCGTGTCGGTGGGCCGCCCACCCGAGGACCCGGTCACCCCGAGAATGGCGGCACCGCGCAAGACCGAGATCTCGGCGCCCGCACGCCCGGTCCGGATCCCGGCGGCGGTCAAGGCCGTCAAGGGCCCCGAGAAGGCGTCCAGCAGCTCGCCGGGCGGCTCATCTGCCGCCACCACCTCGGGTCCGCGGGTCTACAAGGGCCGCAATCACGTCTGGATCCCGGCGCTCGGCATCAACCGCTCGGTCTCCTGGTTCCCCTGCGACCGCGAGCGCGCGCCCGACAACTACGTCTACCGGTGGGGCTGCGCCGGCCGCAACAACGTGTACCTGCTGGGCCACGCGCACAGCGTGTTCAAGCCCCTCCACGACGCGTACGTCAGCGGGCGCCTGCGCAAGGGCATGAAGGCGATCTACGCCGACGGCAAGGGCAAGATCCACACGTACACCGTTCGCTGGTGGAAGAAGACCCTCCCGACGACCTCGGCGAGCTGGGCGTGGGCCGCGCAGAGCGTGCCGTCGATGACGCTTCAGACGTGCGTCGGCAAGAACAGCGAGTACCGCCTCATGGTGCGCCTGGTCGAGGTCAACTAGCGCCGGGACGGCAGGTCACATCACCCGGAGGCCGAGGATCTTGCGCGCGATCACGAGGCGCTGGACCTGGCTCGTCCCCTCCCCGATCTCGGTGAGCTTCGCGTCACGCAGGTATCGCTCCACCTTGTAGTCCTCGACGTAGCCGTACCCGCCGTGGACCTGGATCGCGGCGTTCGTGACCCGCGACGAGACCTCGGACGCGAACAGCTTCGCCTGCGCTGCGGCGAGGCCGTACTCCCGGCCCTGGTCCTTGAGCCACGCCGCCCTGTGGACGAGCGCCCTGGCGGCCTCGATCTCGGTCGCCATGTCGGCGATCATGAACGCGACACCCTGGAACGACCCGATCGGCCGCCCGAACTGCTCCCGTGTCCGGGCGTACGGGACGGCGGCGTCGTAGGCCGCCTGCGCGAGACCCAGCGCGAGCGCGGCGATCGAGATCCGGCCGCCGTCGAGCACCTTGAGGAATGCCCGGAAGCCCTTGCCCTCGTCGCCGAGCAGGTTCGCGTGCGGGACGCGGACGCCGTCGAGCAGCAGCTCGCCGGTGGCCGAGGCGTGGAGACCCATCTTCTCCTCGAGCCGTCCGACGGAGAACCCGGGCGAATCGGCCGGGACGATGAACGCCGAGATCGCCGCGGAGCCGTCCGGGTCGCTGCCGGAGCGCGCGGTGAGGATGTAGGTCCCCGCGTGGCCCGCGTTCGTGATGAACCGCTTCTGGCCGTCGAGGATCCACTCGTCGCCCTCGCGACGGGCCGTCGTGCGCGTCCCGCCGGCGTCCGAGCCCGCGCCGGGCTCCGTCAGGCCATATGCGCCGAGGACCCGGCCGCTCGCGAGCGGCGGCAGGTACCGGTCGCGCTGCTCGTCCGTCCCGGCGATCAGCAGCGGGCCGCAACCGAGGCTGGTGTGGGCCGCGACGATCAGCCCGAGCGAGCCCCAGACACGGCCGATCTCCTCGATCGCCAGCGCGTACGAGAGGGTGTCCATGCCGGCGCCACCCCAGCGCTCGGGGACGTTGATGCCCAGCCAGCCCATCTCCCCGATGCGCCGGACCACCTCCGCCGGGAACCGCCGGGCACGCTCGTGCTCGTCGACGACCGGGGCCACCTCGGTCTCCATGAAGTCCCGGATCGTGTCGCGCAGCAGGACATGGTCGGGCGAGAGGTCGAAGTCCATGCGCGAAGCCTACTCCCGTGGCGCCGGTACGCCGCGCGCCCGTTCTTGTTAGCCTCTCCCCGGATGTCCGAGCCCATCGCGCCCCTGCCCGCGTCTCCTGCGCAGCCCGATCCCGCGTCCCACGCACCGGGTGGCGCCCCGGCGCCCGCGCTGCGGCGCGCCATCCTGCTCCACCTGCGACGGAACGGCCCGTCGGCGCCGGACGCCATCGCGACGGCGCTGGGCGCCAGTCGCAGCGGCGTCGCCCAGCAGCTCAGGGCGCTCGACAGCGCCGGCCTCGTCACGCGCACCGCCGTCCGCCACGGGGTGGGCCGGCCCCGTCACCTGTACGACGTCACGCCCGAGGCGCAGGACCTGTTCCCCTCCAACTACGACGGCCTCGCGACCGGGCTGCTCGCCGCGATCCTCGAGATCGGCGGAGCGGACCTCGTCGAGGACGTCTTCGCCGCCCGCCGCCGGCAGGCCGAGGCGCGCCTCCGGGTGCAGATCGAGGCCACGCTGCCGGCCGACGCGCCGCTCGAGGCCCGCGTGCGCGAGCTCGCCCGGATCCAGGACGAGCTTGGCTACCTGGCCGAGGCCCGGATCGAGGACGGGGTGATCCGCCTGCTCGAGCACAACTGCGCGGTCCTCGATGTCGCCCAGGCGAACCCCGGAGCGTGCCAGGCCGAGCTGGAGCTGTTCCGCGGCGTGCTCGGCGCGGAGGTGACGCGCGAGCGGCACATCGCCGGCGGCGACCGGTGCTGCGAGTACCGGGTGGGCGGGACGGCGCGTCCCGACTGATCGTGCGTGGCTCGCGGCCCTGCCGCGCGACGGGTCACGTGCGACCGGGCGGACCACGCGGGCGACGATCCGCGACGCGGGCGGGCTACCCCTCCTCGCGCTCCACGACCTGGCGGCGGGCGGGCTCACGCACGGGGAGCGGGACGTCGGACACGTTGGGCACGAACGAGGCCGCGAGCGAGGTCGCGGCGACCTGCTGCTGCTGCTCGAGACCGAGGATGCCCAGGCGGCTCAGGGTCGCGAGCTCGTCGCGGATATACGTCTTGAGCATCTCGGGGCCGTCGGTGCTGATCGTGTAGCGCACGCCGTTGCGGTGGAACTGGTCGAAGATCCAGCGGAACTCCTCCCAGCTGGACACGACGCCCGTGTTGAGGTTCGAGGTCGGGCAGATCTCGAGCACGATCCCGCGCTCGCGGAGCATCGCCATCGTCCGCGGGTCGTAGGCGGCCTTCACCCCGTGGCCGATCCGGTCCGGCTCGAGCATCTCGATCACCCGGCCGACCTCCTCGACCGGCCCCGACTCGCCCGTGTGGACGGTGATCCCGAGCCCGTACTGGCGCGCCTTGCGGAACACGCGGCGGTAGTCGGCGACGCGGAAGGTCGCGGACTCCGGGCCGGCGATGTCGATCCCGACGACGCCGCGGTCGCGCCACGCGATCGCCTTCTCCGCGATGATCTCGTTGAGCTCGAACGGGAACGCGCGGTCCAGGCAGAACAGCAGGCCCGGCTTCACGGGGTACTCGAGCGTCGCCTTGTCCATGCCACGGACGGCCGCGGCGACGATGTGATCGAGGTCCTGCTCGCCGCCCCGGTTCCGCTTCATCGGGTTGAAGCGGAGCTCCATGGTCGTGATGTTGTTCTTGCGGTACGCGCCGCCGATGACCTCGTAGACCGCGCGCTCCACGGCGATCGGGCTCGACTGGATGAGCTCGGTCCAGTGGAACAGCTGCAGGTAGCCGTCGAAGCTCTTGGGCCGCCGCGGATGGACCGTGATGAGATCCCGGAACTCCCAGTAGTCGCGGGTCGGGAGCTTGATGCCCTGGGCGTGGGCGATCGACCACATGATCGACGGAGTGACGGCCGCGCCGAGATGGCAGTGGAGCTCGGCGAGCGGGACCTTGCGACTCAGGACGGACGGCACGCCCGAAGGATAGCGTGCCGGCCCTTGAGCCGGTGGCCCACCGGCCGGCCGCGATCAGCCCGCGAGCGTCTCCGGGACGATGCGGCCGTCGGCGTCGAGCGTGGCGCGGCGGCGGAGGTTGCGCAGCTCGGCGCCGGGGACCTGGTCCCGGGCGTGGTAGCTGGAGCGGACGAGCGGGCCCGACTCGACGTGCTTGAAGCCGAGGGCCAGTGCCTCGTCCTTCATCTCGCCAAACTCGTCGGGGTGGTAGTAGCGCTCGAGCGGCAGGTGGTCGAGCGTGGGCCGCAGGTACTGGCCGATCGTGAGGATGTCCGTGTCCACTGCGCGCAGCGCCTCGAACGCCTCGGTGAGCTCCTCGCGCGTCTCGCCGAGGCCGACCATCAGGCTGCTCTTCGTGTGGACGTCCGTTCCGTACTCGGCGGCGTAGGCCTTCGCGCGCTCGAGGACGCCGAGCGTCCGGTCCCAGCGGGCCCGCTTGCGGACCGGCTGCTGGAGCCGCCGCACGGTCTCGAGGTTGTGGTTGAGGATGTCCGGGCCGGCCTCCATCACAGTCCGCAGCGGCTGCTCCTCGCCGTTGAAGTCCGGGATGAGGACCTCGACCCCCATCAGCGGCTTCCGGGTGCGAAGCTCGCGGATCGTCGCCGCGAAGGCGCCCGCGCCACCGTCGGGCAGGTCGTCGCGGGCGACGCTGGTGACCACGACGTGGTCGAGGTTCATGCCGGCGACGGCCTCGGCGACGCGGCGCGGCTCATCGTCGTCGAACCAGGTGGGCTTGCCGGTCTTGATCGCACAGAAGCCGCAGGCACGCGTGCAGGTGTCGCCCAGGATCATCACGGTCGCGGTGCGCTGGTCCCAGCACTCCCCGATGTTCGGGCAGCGGGCCTCCTCGCACACGGTGTTGAGGTTGAGCCCCGTGAGCAGGCCCTTGAGCTCGTGGTAGTTCTCGCCCGAGGGCATCCGGGACTTGATCCAGTCGGGGTGCCTGCGGAGCGCGCGGCTGCCGTCCGCGGCCGGCTCGAACGATCCCCCGCCGCCGATGGCGATCGAGAGGTGGTGCGCGGCGGCCGTGCCGTGGCCCGGGTTGGGATCGAGGATCGGCAGCTCGCGGGCCATCGTGGACTCGGTGCCTAGTAGATCGCGGTGTCCGGGCCGACGCTCTCGAGCCAGGCCTTGATGTCGCGCAGGAGTGCGGCGCCGCCGGCGCCGTCGTTGGCGCGGTGGTCGATGCCCAGGACCATGTTCATCACGGGCCGGATGGCGATGACGTCGCCGTCGGGCGTGCTCACGACGACCGGGCGCTTCGTGATGGCCTCCATCGTCACGATGCCCACCTCGGGCACGTTGAGGATCGGCATCACGAGGTTCGTGCCGAGGTAGCCCGTGTTGTCGACGGTGAACGTCCCGCCGCCGAAGTCGTCGAGGCGGAGCTTCTTCGCCCGGGCGCGGTTGGCCACGTCGTTGATCGCGACGTTGAGGCCGTGAATGGACAGCGTGTCCGCGTCCCGGATCACCGGGACGATGAGGCCCTCGTCGACCGCCACGGCGACGCCGATGTTGACCCGGCGCTTGGCCAGCAGGCCCTCGTCGGTCCAGGTGGCGTTGAACGTCGGGTTGCGCTTGAGGGCCTCGGCCGACGCCTTGACGACGAACGGGACGAACGACAGGCCGATCCCCTCCTTCGCCTGGTAGCCCTTCTTGAGGCTCTCGCGGAGGCGGACGAGACGCGTGGCGTCGATCTCCATCTGCACGTAGGCGTGCGGGGCGGCGAGGGCCCGCGTCATCTGCGCCGCGATGCCCTTGCGCATCTGGGTCATCGGGACGAGGACCTCGTCCGCGCCGGCGGGGAAGCTGATCCCGGCGTTGGTGGCGGCAGCCGATGCGGCGGCAGGGCGCGCGACGGGTGTCGTGGCGGCCGGGGCCGTCGCGGGCGCCTGCGTGGCCATCGCGGGCGCCTGCGGGGCCATCGCGGGCGCCTGCGGGGCCGCGGGTACGGTGCCGGTGCGGATCGCCTCGACGACGGCGAGCACGTCCTCGCGGGTGATCCGTCCGCCGCCACCCGTGCCCCTGATCTGGGCCGCCTCGAGGTTGTGCTCGCGAAGCAGGCGTCGGACGGCGGGGGTCATGCGGGCGTTCGGATCGGCGTCCAGCGCCGGGACGGCCGCGGTGGCCGATGGGGCGGAGCCGGCCGCGGCGGCGACGGCGGGCTGCGGTGCCGGGGCCGGGGCGGGTGAGGATTCGGCGGCGACGGCGGGTTCGGCCGGCTGAGTGGGGGCAGCGTCTGCGTCGGCAGCGGGTTCGGCAGTGGCCGAAGTCGCGGCGTCGGCTGCCGGCGCGGCGGCCGACGCGTCCGCGGCGGGGGCGTCGTCACCCGTGTCGATGATCGCGATCTCGGCGTTGTTGGGCACCGTGTCGCCCTCCTCCGCCAGGATCTCCTTCAGGACCCCGGCGAACGGCGACGGGACCTCGGCGTTCACCTTGTCGGTGATGACCTCGAGAAGGGGCTCGTACTTCTCGACCGTGTCGCCCGGCTGCTTGAGCCAGCGCCCGATCGTCCCTTCCGCGACGCTCTCGCCGAGCTGCGGCATCGTCACCTTGGCCACGTGGTCTGTTCCTCCGCTGGGACGCCGTGCCTGGGCACGCCCGGTTCGTTGCCCCTAGTGTCGCGCATCCCGCCAGTCGGTGCCCACATTCCTTGGACGCGATCCGCGCCGCTCGCCCTGTTGGGTCTCGTCGCCCGGGGTTCCTGTCGCCCGGGGTCCTGCCCGGCCGCGCCGATCTCGGGCCCCGCAGCCCGCAGCCCGTCACGTACGAGCCACGATCGTGATGCGGGGCAGCACAGGCCGGGAGCATCGCCGCCTACGAAGGGGGATCGTGCAACCAGGCCGCAGCGCCGTATCGGTGGCCACGGACGATGCCAGTTCGTGCATGGCGGGCGCTCAGCCGGGTCACGCTGACGTGCACGAAGGTGCGTCGTACGCGGCGGAACGAACCGTGAGCTCACGAGGGCCTGTGGGCCCCGCGCCTTCGGCCGATGCGGCGGCGCCTGACAGCGCCGCCGAGAGCACGACCGTCGCTCGTCGCTGGCAGGAAGACGAGCCCCGACACCGACCCCGACGGCGAGCGCAGCCACGCCGCGACCTCGTGACCGCGCACCGGGTACGCCGGCGTCATCACGGCCGCATGGCGCTCGACCTGTCGCCGCGCCGTCCGCTGCTCGGGCAGCACGAGCAGCCTTGCGACGCGCTGAGGACGCCACCCGAACCGCTCCTCGACCACGCGCGCGGCCAGCCGCACCTTCGTGTCGTGCCGGCGGAGCGTCTCCTCGATCGACACGAGCTCCGTCTTCACCTCGACGACCAGGAGCGTGCCCGACTCGGCGTGCCAGCCGACGACGTCGATCGCCCCGCGCTCCCCGTACACCGCGAACGAGACCTCCGGCCGCACCTCCCAGCCGAGATCGCGCAGGCGCGCCGAGACCGCGCCGACGAGCGCGGCATGGCCCTCGTCGAGCAGCCGGTCCAGCTCGGCCGCTCGATACCGGAGCTCGATCCGGAGCTCGCCGCCGAGCGCTGCCGCGTGTCGACGGAGCGCCCGCACCGAGACGTCCTCGATCCGTCCGACCTCGACCAGCGAGATCACGTCCTGGCTCAGGCCGGCCGCCTCGCCGACATCGGCCTGCCGCAAGTCGAGATGGTGACGGACCACCCGGAAGCGCCGCCCGAGCGCGCGATCGTCCATGCGGAGGAGGATGACCAACCAGGCTTTGCCGGCACGTACGTGCCACTTGCGGGAGACCGACCAAGTCGTGCCGCGCCGTTCGAGCCGGGCACCTGCTGGCCGTGGCGCGTCGCAGATCCCGCCTACTTCTCCGCCGTGTAGACCTCGAACGCCCGAGCGACGACGCCCTCGAGCTCCGTGAACAGCGTCTCGTCCAGCGCCTTGAACGTGAACGCGGAGGCACCCGTCAGCCGCTTCGCGAGGTCGGGCGAGAGCCCCTCGCGCAGCTCGGGATGCCGGTGCATCGGCAGCAGGTAGAGCCCGACATGCTTCGACGCCGGCTTCACGAACGCGAACCAGTCGTGGGCGCTCGCGCCGGCCTTGCGCAGGGTCGGAATGTTGTAGATGGTGGCCCACTCGAGCCGGTCCTCGTACGGCACGAGGATCGCGCGCAGGCGGGCTTCGACGGCTGCCAGCTGCTCAGCCGCGGGTGCCATCAGTACGCCGCGAGCGTCCGGATCGCGTCGGCGATCTTGACCGGGTTGAGCATGAACCAGTCCTCGAGCGCATGGTTGTACGGGACGCCGGGGACGTCCGGGCCCGCGATCCGCGTGACGGGCCCGTCGAGGTAGTCGAACGCGTCCTCCGCGACGATCGCCGCGATCTCCGCCCCGTAGCCGCCGAACCGGTTGTCCTCGTACGCGACCAGGCACTTGCCGGTCTTGCGGACCGAGGACAGCAGCGTGTCGCGATCCAGCGGCCGGAGCGAGCGCAGGTCGATCACCTCGACGTCGATCCCCTCGTCCGCGACTCGCTCGGCTGCCTCGAGCGCGTACAGGACCATGAGCCCGTACGCGACGACGGTGACCTGGCGGCCCGGCCGGCGGACCTGCGCCCTGCCGAGCGGCACCGTGTACTCCCCCGCCGGGACCTCGCCACGGACGCTCCGGTACATCTTCTTGTGCTCGAAGAAGAGGACCGGGTCGTCGTCGCGAATCGCCGTGCGCAGCAGGCCCTTCGCGTCGTAGGGCGTCGAGGGGATCACCACCTTGAGGCCCGGCACGTGCGTGAAGAACGCCTCCACGGACTGCGAGTGGTACAGCGCCCCGTGCACGCCGCCGCCGTACGGCGCGCGGATCACCATCGGGACGCCGACGCCGCCGTTGGTGCGGTAGCGCATCCGCGCCGCCTCGGACACGATCTGGTTGAAGGCCGGGTGGATGAAGTCCGCGAACTGGATCTCCGCGATCGGCCGCAGGCCGTTGACGGCCGCCCCGATCGATGCCCCGACGATCATCGACTCCGTGAGCGGCGTGTCGATGACCCGGTCGTCGCCGAACTCGGCCCACAGGCCGTCCGTGGCGAGGAACACGCCGCCCTTCTTGCCGACGTCCTCGCCCAGGACGACGACCGTGTCGTCGCGGCGCATCTCCTCGGCCATGCCGTCCCGGATGGCCTCGATGAACGTCCGGATCGCCATCAGTGCGCTCCGCCGGTCTCGGCGGGCCCGGACGCCGAGGACGGATGCCACGGCGGCGGCGCCTCCGACGGCCAAGCTTCGGCATAGACGCCGTCCACCGCCGTGAACGGGTCCGGGTCCGGCTCTGCCTCGGCGAAGTCCGTCGCGTCCTCGACCAGGGCGCGGATCTCCGCGGCCAGCGCGGTCTCGATCTCGTCGGTGAGGATGCCCGCCTCGGCGAGCTGCGCGCGGAAGATCGGGAGCGGATCGTGGGCGCGGCCCTCCGCCAGGTCCTCGTCGGAGCGGTACTTCGTCTGCTGGTCGTCCGAGCTGTGCGCGGTCAGCCGCGTCACCTTGGCCTCGATCAGCGTGGGACCGCCGCCCGACCGGGCGAGCTCCACCGCCTCGCGCCCCGCCGCGTAGCAGGCCAGCACGTCCGTCCCGTCCACGATCACGCCCGGGATGCCGTATCCGCTCGCACGCACCGCGACATCCTTGACCGACAGCTCCTTCTCAGCCGGCACGCTGATCGCGTAGCCGTTGTTCTCCACGACGAACACGAACGGCAGCTTGTGGATCGCGGCGAAGTTGAGCGCCTCGTGGACGTCACCCTGGTTGGAGCTCCCCTCCCCCATGATCGCGATCGCGACCTGGTCGACTCCCCGGATCCTGGCCGCGAGCGCGATGCCCACCGCGTGGAGGATCTGTGTCGCGACGGGCGACGACACCGACACGATGTGGTGGTCCGGGTGCCCGTAGTGACCCGGCATCTGGCGCCCGCCGGAGGACGGGTCCGAGGCTTTCGCGTACTGCGCGAGCATGAGGTCGCGCGGCGTCATGCCGAACGCCAGGCAGGTGGCGATCGAGCGGTAGAACGGCGCGATCCAGTCGTGGCCGCGGCGGAGCGGCCACGCGAGGCCGACCTGCGCGCCCTCGTGGCCCTGCCCGCTGATCACGAACGGGATACGCCCCGCCCGGTTGAGGATCCACATCCGCTCGTCCACCGCCCGGGCGAGGGCGACCGTCCGGTACATCTCGAGCAGGTCGGCATCGGTCAGCCCGACAGAGGCGGCGAGGGGGCTCGTCGCGGCGTCGCCGCTGCGGTCCGTGACCGTCATCGCGTCCTCCGGCTCAAGGTGGAGCGGATGCCGGGTTGCCACCGGCGACGCCGGCCAGGCGACCGGCCTAGAAGTTGATCGACCGTCCGTCCACGGCCATGGCGGTCTCGCCGAGGATCTCCGAGAGCGTCGGGTGGGCGTGCGTCGCGGCGCCGAACTCCCACGGTGTCGCCTCGAGCATCAGCCCCAGGCTGGCCTCGGCGATCAGGTCGGTGGCATGCGGTCCGATGATGTGGATGCCGAGCGTCTCGTCGGTGTCTCGATTGCCGATGATCTTGGTGAAGCCCTCGTACTCACCACCGATGAGCGCCTTGGCGACGGCCTGGAAGGGAACCTTCGCGATCTTCGTCGGCAGGCCGCGCGCCTCGCACTCCTGCTCGGTCAGGCCGACGGACGCGATCTCCGGGCGGCAGTAGGTGGCCTTCGGCTGCTTCACGTAGTCCATGCCGTGGACGTCCGGGTCGCCCGCGATCGTGTGCACCGCGATGATGCCCTCGTGCGCCGCCGTGTGCGCGAGCATCAGGCCGCCCACGATGTCGCCGATCGCGTACAGGTGCGGCTCCTTCGTCCGCATGTGGCTGTCGACCTTGACGATGCCCCGGTCCACCTCGGCGGACGTCGTCTCGAGCCCCACGTCCTCGACGTTCGTGGCCCGGCCCGCCGCGACGAGCAGCATCTCCGCCGAGATCTCGGCGGCTTCCTTGCCCTCGGGACCGACGGTGAGGCGGACGCCCGACGTCGTCCGCGATGACCGAGGCCGCGTCGAAGCGTGCGTTGGTCATGACCTTGATGCCGCGCCGGTTGAAGGTCCGCTCGAGCTCCTTGCTCACGTCGCGGTCCTCGAGCGGCACGATCGCCGGGAGGTACTCGAGCAGCGTGACCGTCGCCCCGAGGTCGTGGTACATCGAGGCGAACTCGGTGCCCACGGCACCCGCGCCGATGACGATCACGGACGCGGGCATCGTGTCCATCCGCAGGACGTCGTCCGAGGTGACAATCCGCGTCCCGTCGGGGACGATCCCAGGCAGGCTCTTGACGCGCGAGCCGGTGGCGAGGATGACGTCGGTCGCGTTGAGGATCCGCTCGCCGCCCTTGCCCGGCGTACCGTCCTCGCCCGGCTGCACGACGCGGACCTTGTGCGCCCCGTCGAGGCGGCCGCGGCCCGGGACCCACGTCACGTCGTACTTCTTGACGAGGCTCGTCACGCCCTTCCACATGCGGGTGACGATCTGGTCGCGTCGCGCGGCGATCTTCGCGTAGTCGATGGAGGTCTCGCCGCCGAGGTTGAGCCCGAAGTCCGCGGCGTGCCGGAGGCGCTCGTTGAACGCCGCGCTCTCGAGCAGCGCCTTGGTCGGGATGCAGCCACGGTGGAGGCACGTGCCGCCAAGCTTGTCCTCGTCCACCAGGGCCACCTTGAGGCCGAGCTGCGAGGCGCGGAAGGCGGCGGCATAGCCACCGGTTCCCGCGCCGAGGACGACGAGGTCGAAGTCGTTCGAGGAGCCGACGGCCACGGTCAGGGGATCTCCGGATACGGTCGCCGGCGGCGGCCATCGGGGCCGCGATGCCGCGCGACGGGGTCAGACGTCGTGACCGATGGTATACCGGCGGACCTCGGCGTCTCAGCCGGGCTTGAGCGTCATCAGGCCCACGAGCACGATCAGGCCGATGCCACCCGTGGTCGCGAGCACCTCCGGGCGCCGGGTGCGCAGCCGGGCCGCGAGCGCCGCGTCGTCGAGCGGCGGCGCGTCGTCCGTCCCGGTGAGGTCCGCGCGCAGGCCGTGGTAGTACGGCGACGCGATCGCGAACATCACCACCAGCACGACGACCAGCACGACATAGGACGCGACGAGCCACGGCGCGGCCAGCATCCCGGCCGACCAGGCCGCCCCGATGCCCCCGACCAGGAGCAGGGCGAGGCCGAGGTACACGACCTGCGCGGCTCGCCGCGAGAGCTCGAGCATCGCCGCGACCACGTCCCGGCTCCGCTCGCTCCGGACCCGGAACGCGATGAACACCGAGACCCCGTGCGCGAGCAGGAACACGGCCAGCCCGAGCAGGTGCAGCAGGACAAGCCAGGAGTACATGGGACGCTCCTTCGGTATGCGGTGCCTGGTGTGCGTCAGGCGGTCGCCGGCGTCGCGCTCGCGCCGGCCCGGGTCTCGAGCGCGCGGGCGATCCGGAAGGCCCACACCGGGTACCCGGCATACGTCGCGGCCAGCACCCCGAGACGCGTGCCGTCCGGGAGGACGCCGCTCCGCGCGGCGAGGCGGCCGTAGAGCACGAACCAGGCCCCGAGGACGAGGAACGCGAGCGACACCGGTCCGATCTGCTGCTCGAACGGGACGGCCCCCGTCACGAGCAGCACCTGGAGCACCACGATGGAGCCGCCGGCCCCGGCCCCGACCAGCAGCAGGGCATCCGCCTGGGTCCCGGCGTGCGGCCGCACCTGGGCATGCAGCGCGAGGATGCCCGGGACGGCCAGCGGCAGCGTGACGACCCCGGTGACGTCGTTGATCCAGCCGAGCGTCATGCCCGTCGACCGGGCGCCCGCGGCGAACGCCGCGAACATCCCGACGAGGAACGCGAGGCCGATGCCGCCCACGATGCCGCTTGCGCGGAGGCTCGTGCCGGCGAGACGTGGATCGATGTTCGAGCCCATGTGTGTCTCCCTCCGAAACGGTTCGCTAGGTCCAGCCAGCGAGCAGCGCGATGCCGATCAGCAACGTCGGCAGATAGAGGACGGCCGGGATCGTGTCGCCAGTCACGAGCTGCGACCCGGTCGACACGGCGGCGATGAGAGCGGCCAGCCATGCCACGGGGGCCGCAACCGTCCCTGTCAGTCCGAGGACGACGCCGAGCACGACGAGCACGGGACCCGTCACGAGCGCGAAGGCGACGAACAGGCCGCCTGTCGCCGCGCCGAGCAGCGTCTCGGCGTCGCCGGGCGGTTCCGCGGTCGCGCCGAGGTCGTCGAGTGCGGGCGTCGTCCGCGCGCGGATGGCCAGGACGGCGCACCAGAGGGTGCCTGCGACGGCGTACCCGGCGGCAAGGGCGGTCACGATCGCCGCAAGCCCAGGATCCCCTTCGAGGGCGACCGCGAGCGCCGCCAGGCCGCCCGCGGTGCCCACCGTCGCGAGGATGAACCCGGCGTTGAGCAGCCGCCACGCCCGGCGGTGGGCGCCGACGATCGCGATGTGCTGCTCCCGCGGCGCCATCCAGACCGTGAACAGCGGCGGGTACGCCACGGGGGCGAGGCCGACGAGCGGCGCGGTGACAAGCAGCGCGCCCGCGACCACGAGGGCGTCAGGCATCGCCGAGGGCCTCGACCCGCCGCTCCGCGCCCGTGGCGGTCGCGGGCTCGTGCACTACCGCCCAGGATCCGCGCGCCGTCGCGACGGCGAGCGCGAGGATCGCGAACCCGTTGAGCGGATGCAGTGCGGCGACCGCCGGCACGTCCACGCGCAGCGCGACGAACACGGACTGGAGCGCGAACAGGACCAGCAGCAGCGCGCTCAGCGCCACGATCCGGCGCGGAAGGCGGCCGACGAGCGCGAGGATGAGCACGACGAGCGTGAGCCAGCCGAACAGGTAGCCGAACTCCCGGTGGGTGACGAAGACCCGTGGGTCGTCGAACACCCCGAGGCCGGCGAGGAACACCTGGACCGTCGCGCAGGCCGCGAAGACAGCGCATGTGATGGGGTGGGCGCGTCGGGCGCCGGCGGTGATCATCGGAACAGTCCTTGAACGCCCGTGGGTCAGGCGTTCGCCAGCGCGTCGAACAGCGCGCCGATGAGGCGCTCGCCGTAGACGTCGAAGAAGTGGTCGATCCCCTTGCCGTCGGTCGCGTGGCCGAGCTCGTCCCAGGCCTCGCTGGGCGGGATGAGCGTGTCGCTGCGGAACGTGAAGCTGTCCGGCACACCCATCGACGAGGCGAGGTCCGCGGCGTAGGTGACCTGTGCCGCCGAGAGGTCCGGGAAGCCGAACTGCTCGGTCTCCTCGTAGATCTGCTCCAGCGTGACGGTCATCCAGCGGCCCGACCCGGAGGCGTGCTGGTTGCCGGTCTCGGACCGGTTGACGACGATGCACTCGTGGGCCGCCACGGACGCCAGCGGGATCGCCGAGACGGCGAGGGCGAGGACGATGCTTCGTGCGAGGACGCGCATGGGATGGCCTCCGAGTCGTCGGCGGGGGCGTCTGCCACTCCCGGGCCGGCTGCGACACAGGGTCTTGCCCCGGCAGTCCCGGCGTCATGGGACCGGTGTCCCGATCCGTGTCCCGATCCGTGACGGGCAGGCTGCCGGTCGAACGGCGTCAGGCCGGGCGCCGGTCGTCGCCCCCCAACCCGGCCTCGCGCGCTCGCACGATCGCCTCGGAGCGGTCACGGACCTGGAGCTTGGAGAAGATGCTGGACACGTGGTTGCGCACCGTCTTGGGCGAGAGGACCAGCTCGGCCGTGATCTCGGCGTTCGACCGGCCCTCCGCGACCATGCCCAGGATCTCCCGCTCACGCTCGGTCAGCTCCGGGAAGGCGGCGGGATCAGGTCGAGCGGCGGGACGCGTGAAGTACGCCATCAGCCGTCGCGCGACGACCGGCCCGAAGATCGCCTCGCCGGCAGCGACCGCATGGACGGCCCGGAGCAGGTCTGCGCGCCGGGCGCCCTTGAGCAGGTAGCCCCGCGCGCCCGCGCGGACGGCTTCGAACACCGTCTCGTCATCGTCGTGCATGGTCAGCACCAGCACCGCCACATGCGGCGCCATGTCCACGATGCGGCGGGTGGCCTCGACTCCGTCCAGGCCGGGCATGTTGACATCCATCAGCACGACGTCCGGGTGCAGCTCGCCTGTCGCGGCCACGGCGGCGTCGCCGGTCTCCGCCTCGGCCACCACCAGCAGTCGCTCGTCCGTCTCGAGGAGCGTCCGGAGCCCCGCCCGGAACGCGGCATGGTCGTCCGCGACGAGCACGCGCGTGGTCGCGTCGGGGGCGTCCGCGGACCCGGCCGTCATGCCGGAGTCGCCCAGTCGAGCGGCAGCCGTGCGAAGACCCTGGTCCCGCCGCCCGGCCTCGGTTCGATCGCGATGGCGCCACCCAGCTCCTCCGCCCGTTCCCGCATCGACTCGATCCCCGTACCTGCCCGGAGCGGTGTGGGCAGGCCGCGACCGTCGTCGGTGACCTCGATCGTGAGCTGGGACCCCGCCTCGACCCGCACGCGGCAGAGCCGCCCGCCGGCGTGCCGGACGGCGTTGGTCATCGCCTCAACGGTGATCCGGTACGCGGCCACCTCGACGGCCGCGGGCAGGTCTGGCAGCGGCGCCGGGTTTCCCTCGACCCGGATCGTGGCAGCCCCCGGGTCACGACCCATCCCGGCGTCGAGGCGCGCCGCCTGCTGTCCGATCGCCCCCAGCAGGCCCAGCTCGTCGAGCGCCGGCGGCCGCAGGCCGTCGACGAGCCGCCGGACGTCTGCGAGCGCGACCTGGACCTCGTCGCCAAGCGCCTCGAGCTGGGGGCGGCTTGCTTCGGGGCGGTCGTGGAGCAGCGCGGCCGCCGCCTCGGCACGCATCCCGATCGCCGCGAGCGTCGGTCCGAGGCCATCGTGGAGGTCGCGCCGGAGACGTCGCCGCTCCTCCTCGCGGCCGACGACGAGCCGCTCCCTCGAGCGAGCGAGGTCGTCACGCAGCCGCTGGGCGTGGATCGCGGCACCGGCCTGGCGCGCCAGGTCGTGGAGCAGGGCCAGCTCGGCGGGGCGGAACCCGCGCTCGCCGGCTCGCACGCCCAGCAGCAGCCGCCCCACGGTCTCGCCACCGTGGACAAGCGGCATCGCCTCGATGACCCCCGGCGCGCTCCCGCGTTCGGCGACGACAGCGGTGCGCCCGACCTCGTCCGCCACCTCCACGCCGACGTAGGGCAGGCGGAGGGCGTCCGCCACCGTCTCGGCCACCGCCGGGAACGCGCGTTCCGGGTCGACCGCCCACTCCAGGCGGGTCCCGAGGCGGCGCATCGCGAGCAGTGGCTCGTCGCGCGAGCCGTACATCGCCCGGTTGACCCCGCGCTGCAGCACATCGCGCAACGGCAGCGCGACGAGGGCCGCGAGACCGGTCGCCAGCAGCGAGCCGGCGAAGCCGGGCTCGTCGCCGGCAATCGCCGTCAGGCCGTAGACCGCCGCGACGTACGCGACGAGCACGCCGAGCGTCATGCCGCCGTAGACGAGCGTCCGGTTGACGACGACCTCGATGTCGAACAGGTGATCGCGCAGGATGGCGACGGCGAACCCCAGCGGCAGGGGGAGCGCGATCAGGCCGACCGCCTCGGGCGGCAGGAGGCTCGTGCCGAGCACGAGCTCCGCGCCCTGGAACAGCACGAGACCCAGGCTGGCGCTCACGAGGACGCTCAGGGTCACGAGGCGGATCCGCGCCCTGGCCGCCTGCTCGGTCGTCCGGCGGTATCGCACGGCGAACACCGCGACGATCAGCGCGAGGGACGGGACGACGATCGAGACCTGGACCATCGGCCAGCGACCGACCCACTCGAGGGCCGATGCGCTCGCCGCGGCCGAGAGGGCCATGCCCGCAGCGTAGGCACCGAGCCCGACGGCGTACACCGCAGGCACGAGCATGCGATGCGACCGGACAGCGTCCGCCGGCGACGGGAACACGAGCGCGAGGTGGATGCCCGCCGGCCACATCAGCATGTACAGGGGACCGGTCACCAGCGCGTGGAGCAGGAACGGTGGACCGATGACGACGTCACTGACCGTCGTGCCGAGGAACCACGGCAGGCTGCTGCCCGCGGCACCGCACGCGCACAGCATCAGCGCGGTCGCGGCGGGCTCGCCCGGTCGGCGCGCAAACACGAACGCCGCGACCACGGCCGTCGTGATCGAGAACAGCAGCACGCTCCAGCCGGCCAGGAGCGTCGCACCCACGGGCGGCGGCGCCCACGTGACGGCGACGGTGCCCGTGCTGCCGTCACGGGTCACGCGGTACGGCATCGGACCGGCGGCGTCGGGGTCCGGAACGGCGCCGGCGACGACGTCGCGGAGCCACGCGTCCATCGGGCGCCCGTCGACGGCAACGACGACGTCCCCGGCCGCGAGGCCGGCAGCCGGCGCATCGATCGGGTCGATCAGGATCCCGGTCAACGACCACGCATCGCCGTAGAACGCGACCCGCGCCCCGTCGGACGGCAGGGTCGCCCGAAGCATCACGAAGCCCATGGCCGCGGCGAGCGCCACGGCGAGCAGGAGCCAGGTCGCTCCTCGTCGGGCAAGGACGCCAGGCCGCACGGTCAACTCCGCCTGTGGCCCCGGCTGCGCCGGGGACTGGGTGCAGTCTAGGAGTCCTCGCAAGCGCGACCGGTGATCGCCTGCCGAGCCCTGGAATCAGGAGACCGGGCCGCGGACGCCGCGACCCGGTCTCGTTCGATGCGCCTGGTCGGGTCAGCCGCCCCGCTGGGTGCGGAAGCAGTCCGAGCAGTAGACGGGCTTGCCGTTCGTCGGCCGGAAGGGCACGCGGGCCTCCTTGCCGCAGCTCGAGCACGTCGCCTCGAACATCTCGCGTGGGGCGCTGCTTCGCTGGCCGTAGCCGCCGCCGCTGCTGTAGCCGCCGGCGGAATAGCCGCCACCACCGCCGTACCCGGAGTCATAGCCGCCGCCGCTCGAGTACGAGCCGCCACCGCCATACCCGCCGCTGTCGCCCGCGCGCGCTGCCTTGCGGCTGGCGCGGCACGAGGGGCACCGTCGGGGCTCCGTGAATCCCTTCTCGGCGTAGAAGGCCTGTTCGCGCTCCGTGAAGGCGAATTCCATCCCGCAGTCGGAACAGGTCAGGGTCTTGTCGGCCACGTGCCGATCTCCTCCAGTTGTCGCCGCCTCTTGCCCGGGTCCTCGAGTGTGCGTGGTGCGTTCCGGAGGAGACCAAGTGTCGAACGTGCGATCGAGTGTGAGCAGGCGCGGCTGGGCCGCGCTCGGGCGCAGTCTAGCCATAAACCGCAACCGTGGCGACACCCAATTTTTCGATTGTGGCAGGACCTTCGTGCGTGGCGCCGGCGCGCCACCGGGTCGCGCCCGCCGGCCGCTCAGTCCCCGGGAATTCCGAACTCCCGCTGGGCGCCTTCGAGGAACACGGCCACCTCGCTGTCACGCCGATCCGCGTTCCAGCCGAGGACGTGTCCGGCGATCTCCGCGACGCGGGGGGCGACGGCCTCGCCGCGATCAGGCAGCACGTGGACGAGCCGCAGTCGCCGGGCGAGCAGATCGTCGAGCGAGAGGGCCATCTCGCGGTCGGCACCCCACGCGATCTCCGCCTCGAGGTACGGCTCACCGGCGACGAGCGGGCGGACCAGGTCGTGCTCGCGTCCCAGGGCGACGACGACCGCCGCATCCGTGCCGTGGCGATCCACCAGGGACGTCGCCTGGTCGCGGGTCAGCCCCTCGTCGGCGGCCAGGCGGGCGGCGAGGCCGTCGAGCACGGCGCGGGTCGCCGCGCCGTGGATGGGCAGGTGCCGGGTCCCGCTCGGGCGGGTCCGTGCGACGTCGCCCAGCACCGTGTCCACGGCCTCGCGGGCCATCACCCGGTAGGTGGTGTACTTGCCGCCGCTCACGCGGACCAGGCCGGGCGCCTCCACGCTGACCTTGTGGCCGCGCGAGATGCGGACCGTGGAGCTCGCGTCCGACGGCGCGATCAGCGGGCGGAGCCCGGCGAACGTCCCCACCAGGTCGTCACGGGTGAGGGCCAGGTCCATCGCCCCGTTCAGCGTGCCGAGGATCTCGTCGACGTCCTCCGCGGTCGCGGCGATCCGGTCGACGGGTCCGTGGTGCGGCCTGTCAGTGGTGCCGACGATCCAGTGCCGCGGCCACGGCACGAGGAACGCGGTACGACCCGGGAGCCGCAGCGTCATGCCGCCCCTTGCGGGGATCCGGTCGCGCGGGATGACGAGGTGCGAGCCCCGGGCGGGCAGCACCGGGACGGAACCTGCCCCGAACGGGCGATCCGGCATCGCGCTCCAGACGCCGGTCGCGTCGAGGACGGTGGCAGCGCGGACGTCGAAGGCCACGCCAGTGAGCCCGTCCTCCACGCGGGCACCCGTGACGCGCTCACCGTCGCGGAGTGGACCGGTCGCCCGGACGCGGGTCACCGCGAGCGCGGCGTCGGGCCACCGGGTCGTGGCGGTGCGGACGACGGCGAGCGTGAACCGTGCATCGTCCTCCATGGCGTCGTGGTAGAGCAGCGCGCCGCGCAGGTCCCTGCGCACGAGATCTGGGGCGTACTCGAGCGTCTCCTCGAGCCCGAGGTGGCGGTGCCGGCCGGCGGACTTCCGGGAGCCGAGGAGGTCGTAGCCGGTCAGGCCGACCTCGTACATGGCACGCGTGACGAGCGGCGGCCCGTAGAGCGGGAACAGGAAGGCCTCGAGGCGGACGAGGTGCGGGGCGAGACGGAGCAGGCGCGCGCGCTCGGCGAGCGACTCCCGCACGATCCCGAGCTGGGCCTGCTGCAGGTAGCGGAGCCCGCCGTGGATCAGGCGGCTCGACCGCGACGACGTGCCGACGGCGATGTCGTCCCGCTCCACGAGCGCGACCTTGAGGCCCCGGCTCGCCGCGTCGAGGAACGCGCCCGCGCCCACGATCCCGCCACCGACGACGACCAGGTCCCATGGCTCGTTCGCGAGGCGCTCGAGGTCGGCGCCGCGGCGGGCGAGCGGCGGGCGGGTGTCATGAGGGCCGGCCGCGTGCGTCATCGGACCGGCTCAGGCGCCGGGGCCGGGTCCCGGCGATCGGAGGATCCGCCACAGCACGAACGCCGTCCCCCCGACGAGGACGACGATCAGCAGCGGCGTGTGGAACACCACGTCCTGGCCCTCGCGTGGCAGGAGCGCGGTCACCCCGGCCGCGACGAGCACCGTCAGGATCACGGCGATGCCGACGAGCAGCACCTCGCGCAGCCCAGGCTGGCGGACGTCAGGCACGGTCGACCTCGGGCGGGATGCCGATCGGCGCAACGAGGATCCGCCCCGCGAGCGCCTTCCCGATGCGCGCCTGGAGCCCGGTCTTCGGGCGGTGGAAGGTGATCGTGAGGTCCGCCCGGACGACGGGGTCGGACGGATCGCCGCTGGTGAGATCGACCGCGGTGGGCGTGTCGACGGCGAGGACGGGGACACCAGCGTCGCGGGCCCGACGGATGACCCCGACGGCTTCGCGAACCGGGTCGCGGAGCTGGCCACGGACGCCGGTCCCGAGCAGTGCGTCGACGACAACGCCCGCCTTGTCGATGCCCTGGCCGAGGATCGCGACGTCGCGCGCGACGGACGCGTGGATCTTCGTGACCTGGTCGAGGCCGTCCAGGCGCTTCCAGTTGCGTGCGGCATCGGCCGCTCGTGGCTTCTCCTCGGCGGCCACGAGGACGGCGATGGATGGCACACCCCACTCGGCGAGCCTGCGCGCCGCCACGAACCCGTCACCGCCGTTGTTGCCGGGCCCCGCGAGGATCAGGACCGGCCGGTCCATCCGCGCGTTGTGCTCGAGGAGTGCCCGCGCGGCCGCGGCGACCGCCGTCCCGGCGTGCTCCATCAGCGTCTCGCCGGAGATCCCGAGGCCTTGCGCCTTGCGGTCGAGGCCCGTCATCACCTCTGCCGAGATTGCGGCGCGAGCCGCCACGTCCTTCCAGCGCAGCGCGAGCACGTCGAGGCTCGCGGTCGCGAGCGTCGGGTCGTCGGCGGGCAGGGGGACGGATCGAGTGGGCACGCCCGAAGGGTACCGCCAGCGACCTACCGCGGCAGGCGCGCCTCGATCCCCGTCGGGGTCTCCCGGACGTCGAGCAACCCGTCCCGCGCGAGCGCCAGGACCGCGGTCCGGACGGCGCCCTCGCCGTGGCCGCCGATCGGCTCGTCGAACGGGATCCAGCCTGCGGATCCCCGTGCACGCTCGACGATCCGGCCACGGAGCCAGCGATTGGTCGCCTCGAAGGCCGGCTCGGAGCGCCGGACGGCCGCGCGGGCACCCGAGGGGACGGGCGCAGGAGCAGCGCGCTCCCCCGCGGCGTACCGGCACCAGGCGATCGCCGGGCAGTCGGCGCAATTCGGCCTTCGCGGCTTGCACACGCGCTGGCCGACGTCCATCAGCGCGTGCGTCCAGTCCCCCGCCCGCCGGTGCGGAACGGCCGCGTCCGCCACCGCCTGGATCTCGACCGTCGTGTACGCCTCGGCACCGCCCGCGGCGATCCGCCCCAGGACCCGCCTCACGTTGACGTCCACTGCCCCCACCGGGACGCCGTAGGCGATCGCGGCGACCGCGCGCGCCGTGTACGGGCCGACGCCCGGGAGAGACTCGAGACCCTCGACCGTGTCCGGAACCCGGCCGCCGTGCTCCGCGACGATCGCCTTCGCCGCTCGGTGGAGGTGGACGGCCCGCCGGTTGTAGCCGAGGCCGGCCCACGCCCGCAGGACGTCCGCGACCGACGCCCCCGCCAGCGCCTCCACGGACGGGAACCGGTCCATCCACGTGGTCCATGCCTCGGCGGCGCGCGCCGCCTGCGTCTGCTGGGCCATGAGCTCGCTCACCAGGACGGCGTACGGATCGGACGTCGCGCGGAACGCCAGCTCGCGGCCGGTGGCGTCGTACCAGGCGAGCACGGCGTCCCGCAGGGCGGGCGGAACGGGCTCGGCGACGACGGGCGTGGGGTCCACGCACCTACGATACGGGCGAGGAGGCCTTCGATGACGATGCGGTTCGGCGCGGCGTACTGGGTCCAGCGGACGGGATGGCCCGAGCTGCGCGAGGCCGTGCTCCGGGCGGAGGCCGCGGGGTTCGACGATCTCTGGATCGACGACCACCTCCTGTCCGACGAGGGGGACTGGCCGGACCCGAAGCTCGAGGGCTGGACGACGTTGGCCGCCGTCGCCGCGGTCACCACGCGGCCCCGGCTCGGGCTCATGGTGGCCGCGAACACCCTCCGCAACCCGGGTCTCACGGCCAAGATGACGACAACCGTCGACCACGTCAGCGGCGGGCGCGCGATCCTGGGCATCGGCGCGGGCTGGTTCGAGCGCGAGCACGCAGCCTTCGGGTTCGACTTCGGATCGGGATTCGGCGAGCGCCTGGACCGGCTCGGCGAGGCAGTCCCGCTGATCCGGCGGCTGCTCGACGGCGAGCGCGTCACGCACGAGGGGCGCTTCTACCGCTTCGACGATGCCGTGTGCACGCCTCGGCCAGTGCAGGAGCATCTGCCGATCCTGATCGGCGGCTCGGGACCGAAGAAGACCCTGCCGCTGATCGCCCGGTACGGCGACATGTGGAACGCCTACGGCACGGTCGAGGAGCTCACAGCGTCCGATGCGATCCTCCGCGCGGCGTGCGAGGTGGTGGGGCGCGACCCGCGCGAGATCGAGCGGACGGTGAACGCGAACATCGTCATCCGCTCCAGCCGCGAGGAGGCCGAGCGCGACTGGGCCCGCTGGGTGGAGCGCCACGTCCCCCAGGAGGGCGAGGAGCGGCTCATGGCAGCGGGCACCGTCGACGAGGTCGCCGAGACCCTGGCGCGCTACCGGGACGCGGGCTTCGCCCACCCCGTGCTCATCTTCCGATCACCGTTCGACCTCGAGACGATGGACCGGCTCCCGGCGCTGCGCACGGCCCTCGGGGGCTGACGGTCAGGAAGCCGCGGCGACCGGATCCGCGGCACGGATGCGGTCCCCCATACGCCCCGCCGAGGCGACGCCCTGCGTGATGCAGTCCGGCAGGCCGACGCCCCGGTACGAGGCGCCCGCCAGCGTGACGGCGGGCCACGCCGAGATGGCCTCGTCGATCGCGGCGACACGCCGGAGGTGCCCCACGGTATAGCGCGGCATCGACCCTTCGTGGCGGCCGACCCGCACGAGCAGCGGTTCGCCGGCGATCCCCAGCGTCCGTTCGGCGTCGGCACGCGCGGCGGCAATGAGCGCCTCGTCGGGGAGCGAGGTCCACTCGCCCTCATCGCGCACGAACATCCGGAGCAGGGCGGTGCCGTCCGGCGCCCGGTCGGGCCACTTCTCCGACGTCCAGGTGCAGGCCGCGATCGCGCCGCCCTCCGTTGGCGGGACGAGATAGCCGTGGCCGACGAGCAGGTGCGCGACCCGGTCCCGCGGGTACGCGAGCGTGACGAGGATCGAGGTCCCGTGCGGGATCGCGTCGAGGGCGCGCGACGCCGCCGGCAGCTCGTCGTCGAGGAGGACGGCCGCGACGGTCGCGGGTGCCGCGATGATCACGCCGTCGAACCGGGCGAGGGAGCCGTCCATGAACCGTGCCGCAACGCCGGCGCCTGCCCGCGCGAGCGTGCGGACGCCCAGCCCGGCGCGGACGTCCACGTCGAGGGCCGTGAGCGACGCCTCGAGTGCGTCGGTGAGCGTGTCCATCCCGCCACGGAGGGAGGCGAACACGCCCAGGCTGCTCGCGCCCTTCGGCCGGGCGGCCATCGCCCTGCGCATCGCGCGACCGTCGGACAGCCCGGCGATGAGCAGGCTCCGATGGCCCAGCTCCGCGGCGCGCAGCTGGGGGACCACTGCGTCGAGGCTCAGCTCGTCGATCGGGGTGCCGTAGACGCCACCCACGAGCGGGCCCGCGAGACGGTCCACGAGGGGTGAGCCCAGGCGGCGGCGCAGGTACGTGCCGACCGCGACATCGTCGGGCGGGAGCATTCGCGGCCAGACGACGTCGCGGGCCATGCGCATCTTCTCGGGCCACGAGAACAGCTTCGACCGGGCAAACGGGAGGGCCTTCGTCGGAAGGACGAGCCCCAGGCCCTCGGGCATCGGCACCAGCTCCCCGCGGTGCCGGATGTACACGGCGCGCGGATCCCTCGTGCCCACGAGATCCTCACCGAGGCCCAGCTCGCGCGCGAGCATCACGGCCGCGGGACGCGTCACGAGGAAGGAGTCCGGGCCGTGCTCGATCGTGAACCCGTCCACGCGCTCGGTCGCGATCTTGCCCCCGAGCCGCGGCCCCGCCTCGGCAAGCGTGACCGGGACGCCGTCACGTGCGAGGGCACGCGCGGCCGCGAGGCCGCTGATGCCGCCGCCGACGACGAGGACGCCGCTCATGGTCGTGGCCGCCGTCTCAGGCGCCCGCGGTCGCGGGCGCGAGCGGCATGCCGTATGCCGGGACGGTCCCCGACGGGACGAACGGGCACAGCGGATCCGCCTCGAGCGGGTCGCCGGTCCAGGCGTACGCCCGGGCCCGCGAGCCGCCGCACACCCGGGCGAACTCGCACACGCCGCAGCGGCCCTTGAAGCCCTCGGGGTTGCGCAGGTCGCGCATCACGGGGTGGTCGCGGTAGAGGTCGACGATGGAGGTCTCTCGAACGTTCCCCAGCGGGATCGGCAGGAACCCGCTCGGGTTGACCGTGCCGTCGTGGTTGATGAACACGATCCCGTTGCCGTCGCGGATCCCGAACCCGCGCCCGACGGACGTCGCGCGGATTTCGTCCTCGTCCATGCCGGCGGCCTGCATCTCGCGGATGGCCAGCCGCCGGTAGTGGGTGGCCTCGGTCGTCTTGACCTGGAACGGCGCATCCTTCGAGAGGCCGAACAGCCAGGCGTTGAGCTTCTCCGACTGCCCAGGGGTGATCTCCTTGAGGCCGCTCCCCCGCCCGGTCGTGATCAGCATGAACAGGCTCCAGCGCATGATGTCCATGCCCTTGAGCAGCTCGTAGACCGCAGGCAGGTCCTCGAGCGTCTCGTCAGTGACGAGCGTGTTGACCTGGATCGGGAGACCGGCGGCGCGAGCCCACTTTGCCGCCTGGAGGGTCTTGTCGAACGTTCCCTCGACCATCCGGAAGCCGTCGTGGCGGGTCGCGTCGGAGCCGTCGATGCTCAGGCTGATGTTCTGGATGCCGGCGTCGCGCAGGCTCTCCATGACCTCCTGCGTCAGGAGCGGCGTGGCGGCGGGGGCAAGGGACGCGCCGATCCCGCGCGCGGTCGCCGCCCGGACGAGCTCGTGGAGGTCGGGGCGGTTGAGCGGGTCGCCGCCGGTGAACACGACGTGCGGATACGGGCGGCCGAACCTCGTGATCTCGTCGAGGAGCGCGTAGCCCTCGTCGGTGGTCAGCTCGAGCGGGTTGCGCTCGGCCTGGGCCGTGGCCCGGCAGTGGCGGCAGGCGAGGCCGCAGGCGAGGGTCGTCTCCCAGTACACGAGCATCGGGGCGCGGTCGTAGACGAACCCCTCTGCGCGCACGGCGCCGACGCCGGTGATGCCGCCGGGGTGGCCGCCCGGGTGGCCGCCCGGGTGGCCGACCGTGCCGGGATGCCCGCCGGGCCGGCCGGCGGGGACAGGATCGATGGTTGTCGTCATGGGAGGTTCCTCCGGCCGCCTACGCGACTGCCACGGGACGAAGCGCCGCGGCCGCGATGTCGGCCAGGCCGGCGATGAAGGTCGGGTCGGTGTTCATCGAGCGGGCGCGCTCGAGGCGGACCCCGGCGTCGCGGGCCACGCCCTGCGCCTCGATGTCGATGTCGTAGAGGACCTCGAGGTGGTCCGCGACGAAGCCCACGGGCCGCACGACGAGCTCGGTCGTGCCCTCGGCGCCGAGGCGCCGGATCTCCTCGAGGATGTCCGGGCCGAGCCACGGCTCACCGGTCCGGCCCGCGCTCTGGAACGAGAACGTGTAGCGCTCGAGACCCAGTGCCTCGGCGACCAGGCGCGCCGTGGCCGCCAGCTCGTCGGGGTACGGGTCGCCGTCCGCGAGGACGCGTGCCGGCAGGCTGTGCGCGGTGAACATGACGAGCGGCGTCGAGGGATCCTCGAAGCGCGCGAGCGCCTCGCGTGTCGTCTGCGCCAGCGCCTCGATGAACCGCGGCTGGTCGTGCCACGACCGGACGAACTCCACGCTGGGCGCACCATCGCCGATCTCTGCCAGCGCCGTGTCGACCGCCCGCCGGTAGCCGGCCGCGTTCGACGATGCCTGGGGCGCCATCGCGATCGCGACGAGCCGCTCGACGCCGTCGGCGGCCATGCCCTTGACGATGTCGCCGATCCGGGGCTCGATGTGGCGCATCCCCGCATACACGGGCATCGGCGTGCCCCGTGCGGCAAGCTCCGCTTCGAGCGCCGCCCGCTGCTCCTCGACGATGCGGCTCAGGGGCGACCCGCCGCCGATCGCGACGTAGCGGCCCTTGAGCTCCTCGAGCAGGTGCGGCGGCGGCGGGCTCCCGCGCCGGATGTCGGTGTAGTAGGCCTCGACCTGGTCGAGCCGGTCGGGGGAGCCGTAGGCCATGAGCAGGACGGCATCGCGGGTCATCGGGACGCTCCGTGGTCGTGGACGAGGTCGACGAGGCGGGCCAGGTGGTCCGGGTCGGTTGACGGGAGCACGCCGTGCCCCAGGTTGAAGATGTGGCCGGGTCGTCGGTCGTTCTCGGCGAGCACCCAGCGGGCGCCCTCCTCGACGCCCGACCACGGTCCCAGCAGGAGCACCGGGTCCAGGTTCCCCTGGACGGCTCGGTCGCCGACGAGCCGCCGGCCCTCGGACAGCGCGATCCGCCAGTCGAGGCCGATCACGTCGCCGCCCGCGGACGCCTGGAGCCGGAGCAGGCCGGTCGTCCCCACGCCGAAGTGGGTGCGCGGGACGCCGAGGTCCGCGATGCCGTCGAACAGGCGCTTCATCCACGGCCACAGGCGCTGCTCGTAGTCGAGCGGCGACAGCCCGCCGACCCAGGAGTCGAACACCTGGACCGCCTCCGCACCGGCGGCAACCTGTGCGCGGAGATAGCGGATCGTCGTCTCGACCAGGACGTCCAGGAGCGCGGCCCACGTCTGCGGCTGCGCGTGCATGAGCTTCTTGGTGTGGACGAAGTCCTTCGACGGCCCGCCCTCGACGAGGTAGCAGGCGAGGGTGAACGGGGCCCCGGCAAAGCCGATCAGCGGCACCGGGGACTCGCGTCGGATGATCGAGATCGCCTCGAGCAGCGGAGCGACGGCGGCACCGGGCTCGAACGGCGTCAGCGCCTGGACGTCCGCGAGCGTCCGGATCGGGCGCTCGATGACGGGGCCGACGCCCTCCTTGATGTCGAAGTCCACGCCGAGCCCGCCGAACGGGGTCGTGATGTCCGCGAACAGGATCGCCGCGTCCACGCCCAGGCGGCGGACCGGCTGGAGCGTGACCTCGGCGCACAGCGCGGGGTCGCGGGTGATCTCGAGCAGGGTCGCCCGCTCGCGGATCTTGCGGTACTCGGGGAGCGCGCGGCCGGCCTGGCGCATGAACCAGACGGGGGTGGCGTCCACGGCCTCGCCGCGGGTCGCGCGCAGGAAGCGTGCGTCCGGGCGCGGCGCGGGCGCGGGGACGGGGATCGGCACGGCCGTGGTCTCGGCGCTCATGCCGCGAACGCCTTCCGTGCCGCGGCGAGCGTCTCGCGCACCTCGGGCTCGCCGTGCGCGGCCCCGACGAACCACGCCTCGAACTGCGACGGCGGGAGGAGGACCCCGTTGTCCAGCATCGCCCCGAAGAAGGCGGCGTACGCCTCGCGATCCGAGAGGAGCGCCTCGGCGCCGTTGCGCGGGGCCGAGGGCCGGAAGAAGACCGTCAGCAGCGAGCCGACGCGCGAGATCGAGACCTCGCGCGAGGCCTGGGCGGCCGCCTCGCGCAGGCCGGTCTCCAGGGCGGCACCGGTCGCCTCGAGCCGCTCGTACACGTCGGGCGTGAGCAGGTCCAGCGTCGCGACGCCGGCGGCCATCGCCAGCGGGTGGCCGGACAGCGTCCCCGCCTGGTACACCCCGCCCTCGGGGGCGATGTGCGCCATGAGGTCCGCCCGGCCGCCGTACGCGCCGATCGGGAGGCCGCCGCCGATGATCTTGCCCAGCGTCGTGAGGTCCGGCCTGACGCCGTACCGCTCCTGGGCGCCGCCCTTCGCCAGGCGGAACCCGGTGATCACCTCGTCGAAGATGAGCAGCGCGCCGTTCGCGGTCGTCTGCTCGCGCAGCGTCTCGAGGAACCCGGGGGCCGGCGGCGACGACGCCCACGTTGGCGGCGACCGGCTCGACGATGACGGCGGCGATCCGGCCCCGGTGTGCGGCGAACACCTGCGCGACCGCGACCGGGTCGTTGTACGGGATGACGATGGTGTCGCGGGCCGCGGCCTCGGTGACGCCCGCCGAACCCGGCATCGCGAGCGTCGCGAGCCCGGAGCCCGCCTCCACCAGCAGGCTGTCGCCATGGCCGTGATAGCCGCCGGCGAACTTCACGATGAGCTCCCGGCCCGTCGCGCCACGCGCCAGGCGGATCGCGCTCATCACGGCCTCGGTGCCGGAGGAGGTGAAGCGGAGGCGCTCCATCGACGGCATCGCGGCGCGGATCCGCCGCCCGAGCTCGATCTCGCCCGGCGATGTGGCTCCGAGTGCGAACCCGTTGAGCGCGGCCGCCCGGACGGCCTCGACGACTGCGGGTTCGCCGTGGCCGAGGATCGCGGGCCCCCAGCTGCCGATGTAGTCGAGGTACCAGCGCCCGTCGGCATCGCGGACGCTCGGGCCTCGCCCCGCCTCGAGGATGAGCGGCGCACGCCCCACGGAGCGGAACGCCCGAACAGGGCTGTTGACGCCGCCCGGGAACAGGTCCTTGGCCTCCTCGCGGAGGACGCCCTGGCGGGTGGGGACGGTGACGGTCATTCGTTCAGGCCTCCCGCGACCAGGTCGCGAGATCCGCGGCCGCGTACGTGATCACGAAGCCCGCGCCGGCGCGCAGGATCGAGGTTGTGGACTCGGTGAGGGCGCGACGGCGATCGAGCCAGCCGTTGCGGGCGGCGGCCTCGATCGAGGCGTACTCCCCGCTCACCTGGTACGCGCCGATCGGGACGTCGAAGCGGGCGCGGGCGGCGGCGACGATGTCGAGCGACGGCAGGGCGGGCTTGACGAGCAGCATGTCGGCGCCCTCGTCGATGTCGACCTGCATCTCGCGCAGCGACTCGCGGCCGTTGGCAGGATCCATCTGGTAGCCGCGCCGGTCGCCGAAGCTGGGCGTCGATCCCGCGGCGTCGCGGAACGGCCCGTAGAAGGCGCTGGCGGTCTTCGCCGCGTAGGCCATGATCGCCGTGTCGTGGTGCCCGTCGGCGTCGAGGCCGCGGCGGATCGCGGCGACCTGGCCGTCCATCATCCCGCTCGGTGCCACGATGTCCGCGCCGGCCTCCGCCTGGCTCGCGGCGGTCCGCGCGTACAGCTCGGTCGCCGCGTCGTTGTCCACGCGGCCGTCGGCCAGGAGCGGGCCGCAGTGGCCGTGGTCCGTGTACTCGCACAGGCACGTGTCCGCGATCAGGACGAGATCCAGGTCCGCGTCCCGGAACCGGCGCAGGGTCTCCTGGACGATGCCGTCGTCGACTCCAGCCGCCGGTGCCGACGCCGTCCTTGTCGGCCGGCAGGCCGAACAGGATGACGCCGCCGATGCCGAGGGCCTCGAGGTCGCGCGCGTCGCGCAGGGCCTCGTCGGGCGTCACCCGCTCCACGCCGGGCATCGACCCGACGGGCTCGCGGAGGCCCCGGCCCGGGAGCACGAACAGCGGCGCCACGAGCTGCCGCGGGTGGATCCGCGTCTCGCGCACGAAGGCGCGCAGGGTCTCGGTGCGCCGCGTCCGGCGCAGGCGGTGCGCGGGGTCGGTGGCCCGGCCGGGCCGGGTCCACGGCGCCGGGGCGTTCGACGGCGAGGCTCATCGGGATCCTCCGGTTGAGACGGGCTGGGGCTCGGTGACTGAGGCCGGGATGACGCCGAGCGAGCGGGCCGTGAACGCGGCGATGAGGGCTGGCTCTGACGACGGGGCCACGACGACGGTCCTGAAGCCGGCGTCACGGGCGGCCGCGGCGGACGGATCCCCGATGGCGATGACCGGCGCGGAACGGAGCCGGTCGCGGGCGGCCCCGTCGGCGGCGAGCGCGAGGAGGCCTCGCGCGGTGGAGCCACTGGTCACGATGATCGCGTCCAGGGGGCCGTCGTCGAACGCGGCCCGCAGGCGGTCTCCGGACGCCGGCGGCCCTTCGAGGGTCGTATACGCCACGAGCGACGTGACCGTGGCGCCGCGCGCACGCAGGGCGTCGGGCAGGGTCTCGTCCGCGATGTCGGTGCGCGGGAGGAGGATCGGCTCGCCGGGGGCGACCGGCAGCTCGGCGGCGAGGGTGACGCCATCCGCGCGAGACGGCACGAAGACGTCGCGGACGCCGGCCGCCGCGAGGACCGCGGCTGTCGCATCCCCGACGGCGGCCCACGTGAAGCGCCGCGGGTCCGTCGCGGTACGGATGGTCGCCTCGACGACCGCCCGTGCGGCGTTCACGCTGGTCACGACGATCCGCTCGCCGCCCGTCGCGGCGCCGAGCGCTGCGTCGAGCTCGCCGCCGGGCGCGGCCGGGACGATCTCGATCGCCGGGACGTTGACGGCATCCACGCCCGCCTCATCGAGCGCCATGAGGAGTGCGCCAGCCTGTCCATCGGGCCGGCCGGCAAGGACACGGGGACGCTCGCGCAGGGTCACGATCCGGGCCGCCAGGCGAGCGGCGAGCTCGCGGTTCGCCGTGACCGGGGCCGTGCCGCGGACCCAGGCGACGGGGGCGATGGCGAGGATCGCCTCGGGCGAGGGCCTCCACGTCCGCTCGGCGGCGGCCGTAATGACGAGGTCCTCGCCGGTCACGCGTCCGAGCGCGCCGATCGGCGAGCGGCATCCGCCGCCGGTGGCGTTGAGCAGCGCGCGCTCGGCCTGGACGGCGGCGCGCGTCGTGGGATCGTCGAGCAGGCCGACGGCGGCGATCGCCTCGGGATCGTCGCTCCGAACCTGGAGCGCGAGCGAGCCCTGGCCCGGCGCGGAGACGACCACGTCCGACGGGAGGATGTCGTCGATGCGGTCCGCCCGACCGAGCCTCGTGAGGCCGGCGACCGCGAGCACCAGCGCGTCGGAGTCGCCGCGGTCGAGCTTGGCGAGGCGCGTGTCCACGTTGCCGTGGAGCGGGTGGATCTCGAGGTCGGGGCGGACGGCGCGGAGGAAGGCGACCCGGCGCGGGCTGTCCGTGCCGACCCTCGCGCCACGCGGGAGCGTGGCCAGCGTCGTCCCGCGCTCCCGGCAGACGAGGGCGTCCCGGGGATCCTCGCGCGGCGGGTACGCCGCGATCACGAGCCGCGGGTGCTCGTCGGTCGGGACGTCCTTGGCCGAGTGGACGGCAAGGTCGACCGTCGCGTCGAGCAGCGCCGCCACGATGCGGCCCACGAAGGCGCCTTCGCCCCACGCGGTGTCGACCGGCCTGTCGTCGCCTTCGGTCCGGATGATCGTGATCTCGGTGGGCACGCCGCGCTCGGCGAGGCGGGCCGAGACCCAGTTCGCCTGGACCAGCGCCAGCTGGCTGCCTCGTGTGCCGATGCGGAGGGTTCGGGTCATGGGACGCATCACGTTCGCTACAGGGAGAAGAGGGTTCGCGCGGCCCGCTCGAGCTCGCCGGTGCCGTCGTCGCGAAGCCGGACGAGCGGGGCATGGAGGAGGCCGGCGACCAGGCGATGGCTCATCTGCTCGACGAGCTCGCGGTCCTCGGCGCGCAGATCCATCCGCCGGAACAGCCGCTCGAGCTCCTCGGCCCGGCGCTCCTCGGCGAGGTCGGTCAGGGCCTGGATGGCGGGCACGCTGGACCGGGCGCGGACCCATTGGGCAAACGCCTGCTCCGCGTCATCGAGGACGCGCTCGAAGCGGATGCGCAGGCGCTTGCGCAGCTCGTCCTGCGGGCTGCGAGCCAGGTCGTCGACCGAGGTGTACCGGTCGCCGAGCGCCACGCGGGTCCCGGCGTCGAGCGCCGGCGGCGAGGACAGGTCGATCACGGGCTGCGGGCCCGCGATGAGCTCGCGCCGGGCGGCGGCGGACAGGGGCCAGCGGGCCGCAATCGCGACGACGATCGCGTCCACGTCCGGGAGGGGTGCGGCGGGTCCGAACGCGGCGGGCGCACCCCCAGCGTCGTAGGCGAGCGCGGCGGCGCGATCGGAGCTGCGGTTCGCGACGAGCACGTGCGCACCCTGGCGGGCCGCGGCGAGCGCGGACAGCCTGGCCATGCGCCCCGCGCCGACGACCAGCACACGACGGCCGAGCAGCGGGCCGGTGACCGGCACGACGCGGTCGAGCGCGACGTCGGCGAGCGAGCGGGGCGGACCCTCCCGCCAGGACCGCGTCTCGCGGCCCAGGTGGAGGGCGATCTGGAACAGGCGCTCGAGGACCGGGTGGAGCCCCATCGCCGAGCGGTTGGGCGAGCCCACCTGGACCGGGCACCCGACCGCACCCGGGAGGTGGCGGTCGGACAGGCACTCCCGCAACTGGTGGAGGATCTGGTCCTCGCCGACCACGACGCTGTCGAGACCGGCGGCGACCGTGAACACGTGCCTCGCCGCGGCGACGCCGTCGTACCGTCGGGCTCCTTCGGGCAGCGCCGGCAGGCGCAACGGGCCGGCTCCGTCGAGCGGCTCGTCCACCGCATACAGCTCGACCCGATGGCACGTGCGCAGGAGGATCGCGCGGGGATCGTCTGCGGTGAGGGCCGCGGCGTCCGCGAACGCCTCCCGCGCCTCGCTGGGCACGAAGCGCGCGTGCGCGACGAGCGCGGTGAGCCCGGTGATGATCGCGGACGCGCCGCTCCCGTCCGCCGGGGACGCGGCGGACGGGGCGTGCGTATCGGGGACGCTGGCGAGGTCTGTCACGAGGAGCTCCCGATGGACGAGGCGGGACGCCGGCCCCGGCGGCCCGCGCCGAGCGCCGCGGCCTCCCAGCCGCGGAGCGTGGCGAGCAGCAGGCCGTCGAGCGCGGCATTGGCGTCGGCGATGAGGGTTGACGTCGCGGCGGCGTCGAACTCGCGGCGGCGTGCGAGCGAGCCCAGCTCCGCGAGGAACGGCCGGCGGAAGCGGAGGAACAGGTCGGCGGTGGTCACGGAGGCGAGGCCCTCGCGACCCGCGACCCGGCCGTACTCGACGCACACGTCCTCGGCATCGCGCAGGAGGTCCTGGCGGCGCACCGGGTCGTCGACGTCGAGTGCCGAGACGAGCGCCGTCACGATGCCGCGGCCGTAGCCCCGAAACCGGTCGCGCTGCGCGTCGTCCAGCTCGTCGATCCACGGGATGTGACCCGGGCCACTCTCGGCCGCGCGGCGGTAGCCCCGTGCCATCCGGCCCGGCGTCTCGCCGAGGTCCACCAGCGAGGGGCGCGACTTCGGCCGGTCGGGCAGCAGCGCCTCGAGTCCCGGGCGGGAGAAGCGGCGGTGGCCACCGGGGGTCACGAAGGTCCGGACCATGCCCGTGTCGCCCCAGCGGCGGATCGTGGACGGCGAGACGCCGAGCACGCGGCAGGCCTCGGTGAGCGTCACCCAGGTCTCCTCGCCAGGCGCAGTTCCCGACCGCATCGGATGCGAAACCTCCCGAAACTCCCAAACCTTCTCGAAGGTCCAGCCATTCTTCCGCCGGATCGGGGTTGGCTCGACAGGGCAATTGGGCCCACGATCGGTCCCAAACGGCCCGGGACCTGGTGCTCGTCACGGCCTCCCGACAGGGTCCGAATCTGGGCAATTCGTGCGGGATTCCACCGTGCGTGCGAGACGGCCGATCCCGGGTCCCGTGACCCCCGGGCCCGCGGTCCCGGGAACCACGGGCGATTCCTCCCTTCCGCGGCCGCAGCCCATCCCGCCTACTGCGGACATGACCCCGTCCCCGTTCGCGTCCCGACCCTCCGGCCCGGCGGATCCTGCCTCCCGTGCCTCCCTGGCCCACGCCCCGATCGGCTGGCGCCGGCGCATCGTCGAGGTGGCCGAGGCCGTCCGTGCCGAGCTCGAGCGCGAGGGGCTCCTGCCGGGCGCCATCGTCGTCGTGACCGCACGGACGCCGCTCGGCGGCCCCGTGGTCGTGGAGCTGGGGCGCGCCAGGCTGGCCCTGTCGGCGAGCGTCGCCGCGCACGTGGCCACCGAGCCCTGGTCCCCCGCTCGAGAGCCCGCCTGGTGACGACGGCCGCCTGCCACCCAGCCGCAGCGACCCCCGCGCGGACGGCAGACGACCTGCCCGTCATCGCCCTCGTGGGCCGGCCGAACGTCGGCAAGTCGACGTTCGTGGCGCGCGCCAGCCACCGCTTCCTCGAGACGGCCAACGCCCCGGGCACGACCGTGTCCCTCCAGCGCGTCCTCGTCCACGCGGACGGCGGCGACGCGTGGCTCGTGGACCTGCCGGGCACACGCTCGCTTGACGATGAGCCGGCCGGCGACGATCCGTTCTGGACGCTCCTCCTCCAGGCACGGCCCGACGCGATCATCGTCGTCGTCGATGCCGGCAACCTCGCGCGCCACCTGCCCCTCGCCATCGCCTGCCGCGACCTCGGCCTCCCGCTCGTCGTCGCCGCCAACCTGACCGACGAGGCCGCCAAGCGTGGCGTCTCCGTGGACACCGGACGCCTGGCCCAGCTGCTCAACGCCCCGGTCCACGCGACGTGCGGACGCGCCGGAACAGGCGTCGAGCCCGTCCTGCGCGACGCGGTCCGCCTTGCCGGCCGCAAGCGCGCCGTCCAGGCGGGCGAGCGCTCGCCGCGGGCGACCGTGCCGGCCCCCATGTATCCCTATCCGCTCCAGGGGCGGCTCGCGGACACGGCCGCCGCACTCACCGTCGAACCCCGATCGCTCGGCGCCGCGGCCGTCCTCGAACCGCTCCAGGCAGGTGTCCTCAGCGGGCTGATCAGCCCTCGCGGCGGGGCGAGCATCCGCCACGGCCGCGAGCTCGAGCCTGCCCGCTGGTCGACCGCCGCGGCGTGGGCGGTCCAGGCGGAGGTCCGGCACGAGGTGCCCGAGCCGTTCGCGGACCGGCTCGCCCGGTGGAGCACCGCGCCGTGGCCCGGCATCCCGCTGTTCCTCGCGATCAGCCTCGCCGCATTCTTCGCGGTCATCTACGTCGGGGGCTGGCTGGCCGCGATCCTCGGCGAGCTCTGGGGTGCCGTCGTATCGCCGTTCCTCACGGCGGTCGTGCCCGCGATCATCCCGTTCCCCGTCCTCGCGAACGCGGCGCTGTGGGCGGTCGACGGCGGGATGCTCGGCATGCTCGCCGTGGGCATCCCGTACGTCCTCACGTTCTACCTGCTCCTGGCCGCGCTCGAGGATTCCGGGTACCTCACCAGTGCCGCGGTGCTCATGGACCGGGTGTTCGGGTCGCTGGGCCTGCCGGGTCGCACGGCGATCCCGCTGCTCGCCGCGGCCGGCTGCAACGTGCCCGCGATCTATGGGACGCGCGTCCTGCGGACCCGGCG
Organism: uncultured Chloroflexia bacterium; assembly: GCA_963715245.1. Lineage (GTDB taxonomy): Bacteria > Chloroflexota > Limnocylindria > Limnocylindrales > CSP1-4 > CAIXZV01. The sequence goes on along the minus strand of CAVQRM010000001.1, from coordinate 1,321,405 downwards.
CGAGCGGGTGCTCGGCTCGTTCCTCATCACCCTGACACCGTGCTCGGCACGCTCCGCCGTGGTCATCGCGGCCCTGGCGCCATTCGCGGGCGTGGGCGCCGCGGTCGCCGCGTTCGGGGTCGTGGCCGTCGCGACGATCGCCGCCAGCGTCGGGGCGAACGCCCTGATCCCGGGCCGGCAGGCCCCGCTCGTCCTCGAGCTTGCCCCGCTCCGCGCGCCCGTCCCGCGTTTCGTCGCGGCGAAGGCGTGGTGGCGGTTCCGGGGCTTCGTGCTGACCGCGACGCCGATCATGCTCGTCGGCTCGCTCGTGCTGGGACTGGTCTACGAGACCGGCTTGTGGCAGGGCTTCGCGGACGCGATCGGGCCCGCGGTCGAGGGGCTGCTGGGCCTTCCCGCCATCGCGGGCGTGGCGATGGTCTTCGCGTTCCTGCGCAAGGAGCTCGCGCTCCAGCTGCTGATCGTGTTCGCCGCGGCCCAGGCGGGGCGGGAGCTGGGCCTGGGCGAGCTGATGACGCCCCAGCAGCTGTTCGTCTACGCGGTCGTGGCGAGCCTGTCGATCCCGTGCATCGCGACCCTCGCGGCGCTGCGTGGGGAGCTCGGGACGCGGATCGCCGTCGGGATCAGCGCCGCGACCCTCGGGCTCGCGCTCGTCGTCGGTGCGATCCTCGCCCGGGTGCTGGGGATCGCCTAGCGACCGCGTCCCGCGCTACGTCCCGGCCGGACCCTCGCCGAGGACCCGCGCATCGGTGCGGCGCCACAGCTCGGCCGCGAGCAGCTCCGCGACGGCCGGCTCCACGAGCATGCGCACGGCCGGATCCGCCAGCACGCCGTCCGGGAGCGGGATGTGCAGGTCCGCGCCGGCGGGCTTCGGGCCCACGGCCACCACGACCCCGCCGCGCGCGTGGATCGTCGCGATCACCTCGTCGTCCGCGGCTGCGCCCGCGAGGAGCAGCACGGCATCGCCCGGGAACTGCGTGTACAGGCCGACGTGCAGCCAGTCCCCCGTGTCGTACGCGACGGCGTCCAGCCGCGGTGCCTCGCGCAGCAGCAGCGCCGCCTGTTCCACGGTGCCGATGCGCGCGCCGTCGCCGAGGACGTGGACCGGCCGGCCGGTGCCGAGCATGCCGGCGGCCTCCGCGAGCCGCCCGTTCCGGTCGCGCACCAGGTGCTCCAGCGCCGGCACCGCCGACGCGAGGCCGCTCCCCGCCAGCCCGGGCACGGCCGTCGCCGCCAGGAGCAGGAGGGCCGCGACGGTCGACCGGTACGAGAGCGTCGCGATGCCCGCCGCCTCGGCTCGCGTTCCGAGGAGCGGCAGCACCACGTCGGCGCGCCCCGCGAGCGCCGAGTCCGGTCTCGACGTCAGGCCGACGACGTACGACGTGCCCCGGTGATGCTCGGCCGCGGCGACCACCTCGGGCGTCCGCCCGGAGCTCGAGATCGCGACCACGAGCGTGTCCTCGCCGGGCGTCGACAATGACGACGCCGAGGCGAGCTCGGCGACCGCGTCCCGGCCCGCCGCCCGCATCGCGGCGGCGGCATCGAGCGCCGCGAACCGTGAGCTGCCCATGCCGATGAACCGCCAGCGCCGCCTCGCGAGCGCGTTCGCGGGCAGCGCGCCGATCCCCCGCCGGTGCCGGTCGAGGGCGCCGGCAAGCTCGTCGGGGCCGGCGAGGATGTCGTCGAGGAAGGCGTCGACGCGCGTCCGCGCCGCGCTCACCCCGGCTCCCCGTGCGCGAGCAGCCAGCGCATCCCCTCACGCGGTGCCCACAGCCACGACGGCAGGACCGTCGCGGCATACACGAACTCGTACGACTCCTTCGCGACCTCGAACGCGTCGAGCAGGTCGAGGTCGACCGTGATCGGTGCGCCCGAACGGCGCAGCCCATCGGCGTATGCGGCGAGGAAGCGCATGCGAGCCCGCTCGATCCAGGCGTCGACGTCCAGTCCGGGCCGCACGACGGGGCCGCCCTCCCGGCTGTCCGCCCGGCGCCGGGCGCTGCGTGCCACGTGGTCCAGCGAGCGCAGCAGGGAGGCCACGTCGCGGAGGGGCGAGTCGGGCCGGCGGCGGTCCGCGGTCGGCCGGATCGGCTCGCCCTCGAAGTCGATCACCCGGTAGCCGTCGTCGCCGACGAGGATCTGGCCCAGGTGCAGGTCCGCGTGGATACGCATCACGAGGGGTGTCGTCGCGACCGCCTCGAAGCGCGACACGCGGGCGGCGATCGCGGCGGCCTCGCGCCGAAGCTCGTCGGCCGCCTCGCGATCCACGGCCGCGACCGCCGGCAGCGCCAGGTTGAGCTGCCGATGCGCGTCCACGCGCCACGCCCGGATCTCCTCGCGCGTCGCCTCCCTGGGCGCGAGGTCCGGGGCGTCGGGCGGCGGGGCGGCGAGGGCCGCATGGAGCCCGGCGACGAGGGTCCCGAGGTCCGCCGCGATCTCGGTCGCCCACTCGATGCTCACGGAGCCGGGCGCCGCGACGAGGTCCGCCAGGAACTCCGCGATCTTCTCGTACGCGTCCTCCGCGTCCGCGACGTACGCCTGGAGCATCGCGACCGTGGATGCGCCGCTCTCCCGGGTCACGACCTCCGCCCACCCGGCGAGCCGCGGGACGCCCGGGAACCGCGCCTCCTCCGAGAGATACGCCGTGAGCTCGAGGTCCGGGTTGAGGCCCGGCTGGATCCGGCGATAGCCCTTGAGCAGCAGCCGCTCGCCCAGCACGACCGAGGTGTTCGACTGGTCACGACCCAACGCGCGCTCCGCCGTTGTGCGCACGCCGCCGGGCGCATCTCCCCACGCGTCGGGGAAGCCCGGAGACGGGCGGCAGACGAGCGCCGCCGACACCTGGCCCGAGGCGCCCGCCGCCGAGCCGCCGGGGGCATTGGCGGCGTCGGCGGGCAGCCCGTCACGCGTGAGCGCCGCGATCGTCCGTCCCTCGGCGATCGCCGCCGCGAGCGCGCGCCACACGCCGTCGCCCTCCGCCGCCTCGCGCCATCCGGCATCGGCGAGCGTGAACGGCACGGCGTAGCGCTCGAGCCGGTCGGGCCGGTCTCCGGCGTCGCCCAGCCGCACGTCCACCAGGGCGAGGACCGCGTCGTCCGCGAGCGCGAAGGCGTGGGCGAGCGACGCCGACACCGGCACCGCGTCCTTCGTGGCGTACCAGCGGCGCGCGGCCAGTGTGTCGAGGTCGAGCGCCCGGACCGCGGCCGAGATCGCCGAGCGGTCGACGGTCACGGGAATCGAAGCAGCCGCCGGACGGGCCGGCGGCTGCGCGGGGTGCGAGATCGGGCGAGCGCGGCGATCAGACGCCCGTGTTGATCGTGATGTGCTTGACGACCGTGTAGTCCTCGAGCGCGTACTTGGAGCCGTCCTTGCCCCAGCCGGACTGCTTGACGCCCCCGTGCGGCGTCTCGGACGACAGGGTGAAGTGCTCGTTGATCCAGACCGTGCCGAACTCGAGCCGGCGCGCGACGCGCATCGCCCGGCCGATCGAGCCCGTGAACAGGGAGCTCGCGAGGCCGAACTTCACGTCGTTCGCCCACGCGACCGCCTGCTCCTCGTCGGAGAACCGCTGCACGGTGACGACGGGCCCGAAGACCTCGTCCTGGACGATCTCGGACCGCTGGTCCGGGTTCGCGATGACCGTGGGCTCGAAGTACGCGCCGTTCCAGTCGGGCCGCGTCCCGCCCACGACCAGCTCGGCCTTCGCGTCGAGCGCGCGGTTGACCATGCCCTCGACCTTGTCGGCCTGTGCCTTCGCGATGAGCGAGCCCATGTCGAGCTCGTCCTCGGTCGTGGGGTTGCCCCACTTGATCGACTTGACCTGGTCGGCGAGCTCGGCGAGGAGCGCGTCGTAGACCTTCGGCCCGGCGATGACGCGGCAGGCCGCCGTGCAGTCCTGGCCGCTGTTCCAGTAGCCCGCCATCTTGAGGGTCTCGGCTGCCAGGGTCACGTCCGCATCGTCGAACACGATCACCGGGGCCTTGCCGCCGAGCTCCAGGTGGAGCCGCTTGACGGTGCCCGCGGCGATCTCCGCGATGTGCTTGCCGGTCGAGGTGTCGCCGGTGATCGACACCATCCGCACCTTCGGGTGGGCGACGAGCAGATCGCCCATCGCGGAGCCCGATCCCGAGAGGACGTTGAGCACGCCGGCCGGGAGGATGTCGCTGACGATCTCGGCAAAGCGGAGCGCCGACAGCGGCGTCCGGGCGGACGGCTTGAGGACGACGGTGTTGCCGGTCGCGAGCGCCGGCCCAAGCTTCCAGGCCGCCATGTACAGCGGGTAGTTCCAGGGCGCGATCGAGGCGACGACACCCACCGGATCGCGCCGGATCATCGACGTGTGGCCGTCGAGGTACTCGGTGACCGCGAGGCCCTCGGGCACGCGGCAGGCACCGGCGAAGAAGCGGAACAGGTCGGCGCACACGCCGATCTCGTCGATCGCGATCGCCTTGGGCTTGCCGGTCTGGCTGGACTCGAGGAGCCCGAGCTCCTCGGCGTTGGCGTCGAGCGCGTCGGCGATCTTGAGCAGGGCGAGGCTGCGGGTCTGGGGCGTCGTGAGGCCCCACTCGCCGAAGGCCGTCTCCGCCGCGTCGACCGCGCGGTCGACATCCACCTGGCCGGAGGCCGGGACGTGGGCCACGACCTCGTAGGTCGCCGGGTTCTCGACGGCGATGGTCTCGCCGGAGGCGGCGTCCACCCACTGGCCGCCGATGAACTGCTGGTAGGTCTTCACGGGGTTCAGGGTCTCGGTCACGAGGGCCTCCAAGGGGCGCACAAGCTGGCGATACTGGCCACGGTCGAGGATGCGTCCGCAGATTGTGCGCCAACCGCTGCCGCTCTTCCAGCAAAGACCGTCCCATGCGACGGGTCGCCACGTGCAGTCTGGCTGATGATCTACGGCGGCGGGCCGGTCCGCGGATCAGCCGGCCGCCGGGTTCGCCTGCTGGGACCGCTGGACGAGGAGCGCGAGCAGCTCCGAGGCGGCACTGATCACCGGACCACCCCGGGGATCGGCGGTGATCGCGTCGATGGGGCCCGTGCCGAGGTAGATGCCACCCCGCGTCAGGACGGAGATCATCGTGGCCCCGGGCGCCGGCGGCGGGAACCGGGGCCCGTCGAGCGGCGCACCCATCGTGACCACGATCGCCGCCTCGTTGAGCAGTGCCCGAACGAGCTGGCCCACCGCCATGTCCGGGACCTCCCAGACCACCGCCGACCCCGAGTGGTTGAGATACCGCGCCGAGCCGTCCGCGTACGCGGCGAGCGTGTCCAGCCCCGCATCCAGGCCCATGTCCACGACGACGCCCAGGACCTCGCGCGCGGCGGCCGGGTTGGCTGCGGCCGGGTCGGCGCCCGCCTCGCGGGCGAGCGACCACGCCTGGAGGTGGAGGCGCGTCTCGCGGTCGGCTGCCGGCGCACCCGCAAGCGCCGCGAGGGCGCCTGCCGTGTCGCGGGACGCCGCCGCGTCCGCGAGCGCCACGAGGTACGCGGTCGACACCCCGCCGCGGACGAACACCGGCCGCGCCTGCGCGGGCGGGAGATCCGCGAACAGGAGCTCGCGCAACGGGCTCGGCGCGGACACGGCCCCCGTGGGCGGCGGAGGCGGGCCCGAGCCGGCACCGGACGACGAGGGCGGCATGCCCCGACCCTACCGGGCGACCGGGGCGTGCGTGTGCGCGACGCGCTCGATGAGGTCGGCTGCGCGCACGCGTCCCGCGCGATGCCTGCATCCGTGCCGAGACGGCGCTGAGCCGCGCTCGAAGTGCGTCGTCGCCGAGCAGCGTGTCGATGGCGGCCGGCAGCTCCTCGTCGGCGAAGTCGTACGTGGCCAGGCGCCTGCCGAACCCCGTCTCGTCCACCCGCTGGGCGTTGTCCACCTGGTCCCAGAACAGCGGCAGCACGATCATCGGCTTGCCGTGGTGGAACGACTCGACGACGGTGTTGTTGCCGCCGTGCGTGATCACGAGGTCGACCATCGGCAGAACCGCCGGCTGGGGCAGGAACCCGTCTCCGGTCATGTTGTCGTGGAGCGTGATCTGGTCCGCGAGCGGGCCCTTGGACACGATCACGCGGTGATCCGTGCGACCCAGCAGGTCGACCAGCCGCTGCATGAGGCCCACGTCGGCCGATCCAAGGCTCCCGAGCGACAGGTAGATCAGCGCGCCGCCGCGGCTCGCGAGGTTCGCCGGCAGCTCCCAGGTCGCGTCGGCGGCACGGACGGTCGAATCCAGCTGGTGCCACGTGGGCGCGAGCCCGTTCCTGCGCTCGTAGTCGGCCTCGAGCGGGTAGGAGTACAGGTTCAGGAACGGCGACTCGTGCATGAAGTCCGGGCCCTGCTCGCCCCAGGTCAGGCCGCCGGCACCGTTGTCGCGGCAGAACGCGTCGAAGTCGGCCCACATGTCGCCGTGCGTCCGGCGGACCTCGTCAAGGAACGCGGGCCAGCTGCTCCGGTCCGCCACCGGGTAGCCGGACGAGAACGGGGCGATCAGCGGGTCCTTGACCTCGCTGGGGTTGCACGAGAGCAGGCGGACCCACGGGCGACCCGCGGCCATCACCGCGGGGAACGAGACGACGTTGTCCTCGACGATCGCGTCCGGCTCCAGCTCGCCGATGATCTCGACGAGCCGCGGCTGGACGTACTTCGCGCCGTCGATGAGCGCCTGGAACGTGGGGGCGATGAACTCGCCGAGCTGCTCGATGGTCGGCTTGCGGAAGACCGGCGCCGTGTCGCGGATGAAGTCGATCCAGAACTGGCCGGGGATCTCGGCCTCCTCGGGCGGCGGCCCGAGCCGCATGAGCCGCTCCTCGAAGCCCTTCGCCTCGAGGTTGCCGGCGAACGACTCCTCCACGATGAACACCACGCGGTGGCCACGCTCGCGCAGCACGTTGCCGATCCCGACACAGTTGTTCGTCGGGCCGTACGCACCCTCGGGGAAGAACACGATCGTCCGGCCGTCAGCCACGCTCCACCTCGTCCATCGCTCGTCGCTCGTCACGCGATGGCGCGGATGATCGCACGCGCGCACCGCCCGGTCGCGGTCGTCCCGTGACGTGGCTCCCGCGGCGCCACGCCGACGCCCGGGTCTAGAACGGCTGGTCCGCGAGATCCGGCTCGTGCCGGACGCCGGGCGCCCAGGGAATCGTGAGCCGGCGCACGATCCCCACCAGCCAGTAGAGCGCGAGCGAGACCGCGGACGTGACCACGATCGCCGCGAACACGAGGTCCGTCCGGAAGGCGTTCTGCGAGAGCTGCATCCAGATCCCGAGGCCCTCGCGCGCCCCGACGTACTCCCCGAACACAGCACCGATGACCGCGTACACCACCGAGATGCGCAGCCCGATGAAGAACGACGGCAGGGCGGCCGGCCAGCGCAGCTTGCGGAACGCCTGCCAGTCCGTCGCACCGTAGGACCGGAGCAGGTCCTCCGCGTCCCGTGGCGCGGAGCGGAACCCGTCGAGCAGCGCCACGACGATCGGGAAGAACGTCACCAGCACCACGATCAGCACCTTCGGCAGCAGCCCGAAGCCGAACCACAGGAGGAACAGCGGCGCCAGCGCCACGACCGGGATCGTCTGGGTGGTCACGAGCAGGGGCTCCACGGCGCGGCGCACCGCCGGCGTCCGGTCCATCAGCACCGCGACCCCGATCGCGCCGACGACGGCGAGCGCGAACCCGAGCACCGTCTCGAGGATGGTCGGGACGGCGTGCCGGACGGCGTCCGCCCGGTACTCCCAGAGGGCCTCCAGGATCCGGATCGGGCCCGGCAGCACGACCGGCGACACGCCGGCAAGCCGGACATACGCCTCCCAGGCCACGAGGATCGCGGCCACGAGCAGGACGGCCGGGAGGCGCTCCCGCATGGTCAGCGCCGCCTCACGGCAGGAAGTCGTTCGTGAACAGGGAGGCGTAGTCGGGCGCCGTGGTGAGCGGCTTGCCGTCGGCGTCGGTGAGCAGGCCCTGCTCGAACAGGAACGACGAGTAGGCGGTCCACCGGTCGATGGTCTGGGTCCCCACCCGGCCCTGCTCGTCGACGAACAGCCCGCGATCCGCGAGGAACACCGCGGACGCCATCGGCAGCTCCGGGTTCGCGTCGAACACGCCCGGGTTGGCCGCGACCAGGATGTCCGCCGCCTCCTCCGGGTCGACGGCGGCGAGCTCGAAGCCGCGGACGGTGGCCGAGACGAACGCCTTCGCCGCCGCTGGATCGGCCGCCAGCCAGTCCCGGTCGCACGCGAGGACGACCTGGTAGAAGTCCGGGAAGCCGAAGTCGGTGAACTGGAACGCCCGCAGCGGGATGCCCCGCAGGTCCGCCTCGATCCCCTCCCAGGCGCTGAAGGTGATCACGAAGTCCGCGCGCTCCGCATACAGCGCCTCGTACGCGGCGGCGTCCAGCGTGACGACGTCGAACTCGCCCGTTCCGCCGTCGGCCCGGATCACGGCCTGGAGGGTCGGGACCTCGTTCGGGTAGCCGAATCCGGCATACACCCTCCCATCGAGCTCCCTCGGCCGCGTGACGGGCGAGCCCTCGAGCACTGCGATCTCCTGTGCCGTGTGCTGGAGGATCGCCATCGTCGAGACGACGGGCGCTCCGGCGGCGGCGGCGAACGTCAGGGCGTCCTGGAAGCTGATCCCGCACTCGGCCTGGTGGGCGGCGATGATCGCCTCGGGTGCCGTCCCGCCGTACGGGAGCACGTCCAGCTCGACGCCCGCCTCCTCGTACCAGCCCTTCGCCTCGCGCGACGAAGAACGCCGAGGTGGTTCGTGTTCGGCGTCCAGTCCAGCGCAAGGCGGACCGTCGGCGGGTCGGCCGGGGCCGGCCGTCGGCGGGTCCGAGGGCGTCGTCGGCGATGCGACTGCCGCGCCGCTCGAGGACTGGCCCGGCGACGGATCGGCGGCAGTGCCCGACCCGCCGCAGGCGCCGACGAGGAGCGCCACGCCGAGCATGGCGGCGATACGGGAGCGCGGGTTGGTGTTCACGTACGCGTCGGGGCCTCCGGGGCAACAAGATCGCCGCCTCCGGGGACCGGGGACGGCGTCGACGCGAGCGGGCCTGCTTCCTACACCGGTACGAGCCGGATCAGGTTCCGCGGGTCTGTGGTCTGCACCACACTCTCAGCGCGCTTGGGCGCTCCCCGGAGGCGAATATGCGGTTGTCGCCCGAGTCTACACCGCGATCGGCGGCGGAGCCTCCTCGGGGCGGTGGCGCACGTGGGCGTCGTGCGGCTCGGGCTGGTCGTCGGGCTCGTCGTGGTGACTGTGCTGGGCGTCGTGGTCGGCGTCGTGGTGAACGGGTGCGCCCCCGCGGACCGGAACACCCTGCTCCCCGATCCAGGCGACCACCTCAGCCATGACGTGCTCGTGCTCGGGCTCGTGGTGGCACTCGTGGCGAAGGCCGTCGTGCACGTGGCGCGTCGCGTTGCCCATGCCAGCGAACACCTCGCTCGCGCGAACGGGCACGATCGGGTCGTCGGAGCCGTGGAACACGTACGTCGGGATGGGCATCGCGTCGGTTGCGGCGAGTGCCGCGCTCACGCGGTCCTGCTCCCGGAACGCCTCCGCGCCGAAGCGGACGCTGGATGAGGACATCGAGAGTGGATCCTTGTCGACCATCGCATGCACCGCCGGGTCCCTCGACAGGCCGCCGTCCGGGAGGCCGTTCGCGATCCGGAGCTTGGGCACGATCCGCGTCAGCACCGAGGCGAGCGAGTGCTTCCAGGCTGCGCAGGTCGTCCGCCAGGCTGGGCGCGCTGAGCACGAGCAGGTCCGGCAGCTCCCGCTCGTACCCGGGGACGACGTACCCGCAGGCAATGAGCCCGCCGAGTGAGTGGCCGTACAGGATCAGCGGCCTGTCCGGGGACGCGATCCGAAGCGCCTCGACGCGCTCCCCGAGGTCGTCGTGGACGATCGACCAGCGTTCGACGTGGCTCCGCGGCCCGCCGGAGGCCCCGAACCCGCGAAGGTCGTACCCGTGGACGTCGATCCCCGCCGCCGCCAGCGCCAGCGCGACGGTGTCGTAGCGGCCCGCGTGCTCGCCCAGCCCGTGGACGATGAGCGCCGTCGCCACGGGCTCACCCTGGGCCGGCCAGTGGAGCGTGCGCAGGTGCGTGCCGTCGGCCACCTGGGCAGTCGAGGTGAAGGGCGTCATGACGCCATCAGGCAAGAGGGTCATCGGTTGGGCACTCCGTGTGCCGCGAGCGTAGCCGTTCCCGGGCCCCGGGGCTAGGATGCGCGCATGAGCAGCCCGTGGACCGAGATCGGCGATCGCATCTTCGTGCGCCGCTACGCCTTCTTCGACCAGAACATCGTCGCGATCCTCTCCCCGGACGAGGCGCTCGTCGTCGACACGCGGACCACCCCCGCCCAGGCTCGCGAGCTGCTGGACGACCTGCGGGAGCTCGGTGCCCCACCCGTCGGGGTGATCGTCAACACCCACGGTCACTACGACCACGCCTTCGGCAACAGCGTCTTCCGCCCGGTGTCCATCTGGGGCCACGAGCGCTGCGCGTCGATGATCCTGCAGACGGGCGAGCGGCAGCGGGCGGGCGCGGCCGAGAGCATGCCGGCCCTTGCCGCCGACCTCGCCGAGGTGGTCCTCGACCCGCCCGACCACACGTTCCGCGAGCAGGCGACGCTGTGCCTCGGCGACCGCGAGGTCGAGCTGACGTACCTCGGCCGCGGCCACACGGACAACGACATCGTCGTGCGCGTCGCGGACGCGGACGTCCTCTGCGCGGGCGACCTGCTCGAGAACGGGGCGGCCCCATATTTCGGCGACGGCTTCCCGATGGACTGGCCGGCGACGGTCGAGGCACTGGCGGCGCTGGTGGGCCCGGCGACGACCGTCGTCCCGGGTCATGGCGACCACGCCGGAAAGCCGTTCGTCGCGTCGTCGCTCGATGGGTTCCGCGCGATCGCCGCGGCGGCGCGACGGGTGCACGCGGGCGAGATCGCGCTGGACGACGCGATCGGCCTGGTCCCGTACGCCGCCGCCGAGGCCCGGGCGCCACTGGAGCGCGCGGTGGCCCAGCTGCGGGGCGAGCTGGACGGCTAGCCCGTCCGATCCGGATCCCCTACCCCGCCACCCGCACGACCCACCGACCGCGCGCCTGGCCGGCGACGATCGCATCGAGCGCCGGCTCAACCGTGTCGAGGTCGACCTCCGTGACTCCGTCCGCGATGCCGTGCGGCAGCAGGTCCCCGGCGACGCGGCGCCAGAGCGCTCGCCTCGCGTCGATGGCCATGTTCGCGGAGTCCATCCCGAGGAGCGCGACGCCCCGGAGGATGAACGGGAAGACGGTGGTGTTGAGCTCCGCACCCGACGCGTTGCCGCTCGACGCGACGGCTCCGCCGAGCTTGAGCGTCCGCAGGACGTACGGCAACGTCGCCGCACCGACCGTGTCGACCGCGCCCGCCCAGCGCGTCGAGTCGAGCGGGCGCCCGGGTGCCGTGACCTCCTCGCGCGTCATGAAGCCCGTCGCGCCGAGCACCCGGAGCCGGTCGTGCTCGTCGGGCTTGCCGGTGGCCGCCCAGACCTCGTAGCCGCGGGCCGCGAGGATCGCGATCGCGGTGGACCCGACCCCGCCCGCGGCGCCGGTCACGAGGACGGGACCGGCGGAAGCCGTCAGACCGTGGCGCTCGAGCGCGTCCACGCTCATCGCCGCCGTGAACCCGGCCGTGCCGATCGCCATCGCGTCGCGCGTGCTGAGCCCCCCCGGCAGGGGCACCGTCCACGCGGCGGGGATCCGCGCCAGCTCGCCGTACCCCCCGTGGCGAGCGGTGCCGATGTCATAGCCGTTCGCGAGGACCTTGGCGCCTGGCTCGAAGCCGGGGTCGTCGCTCGCCACCACCTCGCCCGCCAGGTCGATGCCCGGGATCAGCGGGTAGGTGCGGGCGACGCGCCCGTCCTCACGGGCAGCGAGCCCGTCCTTGAAGTTGACGCTGGACCACTCGACGCGAACGGTCACCTCTCCGGGGGGCAGGTCGGCCGGGGTCAGCGTGCGAAGGCCGCGCGAGAACGCGCCACCCTCGGGCTTGTCGACGACGTAGGCACGGAACGACTCGGGCAGCTTTGACATGGGTGAATGATGCGCCCGTCGGGGTCGCCTCGTCAGCGACGGCGGGCGATCCACGGCAGGCTCACAGGAACCTCTCAGGATCGAGTCGTGGAATAGGCGCATGGCCGCCCTCGCCACGCATCTGAACGGCACCGTCACTGCGCACGTCCTCGTCGTGGACGACGAGCCGGCGATCACGGACCTGCTCTCGACCGCGCTGCGGTACATGGGCTACCAGGTCACCACCGCGGCGTCCGGGCACGCGGCGCTCGAGGCGGCCTCGACCGCGCACCCGGACCTCGTCGTCCTCGACGTCATGCTCCCGGACCTCGACGGGTTCGAGGTCTGCCGCCGGCTCCGCGAGGCGCGCGACTTCGTCCCGGTGATCTTCCTGTCCGCCCGCGACTCCGAGGACGATCGCGTCACGGGCTTCGTCCGCGGTGGCGACGACTACGTGACGAAGCCGTTCAGCCTCGAGGAGCTCACGCTCCGGATCGGCGCCCTGCTGCGTCGCGTCCGCGGCGGGGCCAGCGGCGATGCCGCGCGGCTGCGCTACCGCGACCTCGAGATGGACGAGGACCGCCACCAGGTCTGGCGCGGCGAGCGCGAGATCCTCCTCTCCCCCACCGAGTTCCGGCTGCTGCGGTACTTCCTGCTCAACCCGGAGCGGGTGCTGTCCAAGCAGCAGATCCTCGATCACGTCTGGCAGTACGACTTCAACGGCGAGGACAACGTCGTCGAGACGTACGTGAGCTACCTCCGCCGGAAGCTGGACGACACGGACCCGAGGCTGCTGCGCACCGTCCGCGGCTTCGGCTACGTCCTCCGGACGGACGCGCAGCGGTGAGCGCTCGATGAGCCTCCGAGTCCGCCTCGTCGCGTCCCTCGCCGCGACGCTGGCCGTCGCCCTCGTGATCGCCGGCGTGCTGCTGGTCGGGCTCACCCGCCAGGCGCTCGTGGAGCGCGTGGATCGCGAGCTCACCGCGGTGGCCGGCGCGTCGGACCGCGTCCAGCGCCTCGAAGACCTCACCGGCGACAACGAGGCCGGGCGACGCCTCGCCGTCATGCGCCTCGACCGCCGCGGCGCCATCCAGCGTGCGTTCCCGTCCGGCTTCGCGAGTGACCCCGATCCCCTCCCCGTGCTGCCCGCCTACCCGGAGGGCATTCCCGCGAGCGACTACGGCGTCATCGAGACCCGCGCATCCGAGGGGCAGGAGCTCCAGTACCGCGTCGTCCTGCGCCAGGGCCAGCGCAACACGGTCATTGCGCTCGCCGCCCCGCTCGCCGGCGTCGAGGAGGCCACGCGAGCGCTCGCCCGCACGCTCCTCGGCGTGGGCGGCGTCGCGATCCTGGCCATGACCGCGTTCGCCTACGTCATCGTCCGCCGCGGGCTCCTGCCGCTCGAGCGCATCGCCCACACCGCCGAGGAGATCACCGCGGGCGACCTGTCCCATCGCGCCGGCATCCCGCACGACGACACGGAGGTCGGGCGCCTCGGCGCGGCGTTCGACTCCATGCTCGACCAGATCGAGGGGAGCTTCGCCCAGCAGCAGGCCGCCCTGGACGCAATGGCCCGGAGCGAGGACCGGCTGCGCCGGTTCGTCGCGGACGCCTCGCACGAGCTGCGGACGCCGCTCACCGCCGTCCGCGGCTACGCGGACCTGTACCGGGCCGGCGGCCTCGCCGAGCCGGCCGAGCTGCAGACCGCCATGGAACGGATCGGGACGGAGAGTCGGCGGATGGGCCTGCTCGTGGACGACCTCCTCCTCCTCGCCCGCCTGGACCAGGGGCGCCCACTCCGGCGGGACGTCGTTGAGCTGTCGCGCGTGGCGGCCGACGCGGTCGCCGATGCGCGCGCCGTGGAGCCCGGCCGCCCGATCGTGGAGGCCATCGATCCCGGGGTCGCCGTCCTCGGCGACGAGGACCGGCTGCGCCAGGTCATCGGCAACCTGCTCGCCAACGTGCGGGTGCACACGCCCGCGGGATCCCCCATGGAGGCGAGCCTCCACCGTGACGGGACGGTTGCCGAGCTGCGGGTCGTGGACCATGGCCCGGGCATCGACCCCGACCACGGCGCGCGGGTCTTCGACCGGTTCTACCGGGCCGACCCCGGTCGGTCGCGCGATCGGGGCGGCTCCGGCCTCGGCCTCTCGATCGTGGCGTCCATCATCGCCGCGCACGGCGGCTCGATCCACCATGAGCCCACGCCCGGGAGCGGCACGACGTTCGTGTTGCGGCTCCCGCTCACAGGAACTTCTCAGCCGGTCCGCGGCGCCGGTTCAGGATCGGCGCCCATCGTCTGAGCCATCACCTCGGCGCCCCGGCTGCTTGGTGCCGCCGGAAACCGCCACCCAGTCACCTCCCGCCACACCACCCACGGAGACAGCGCATGAAGCTCAATCGGACCACCCTCGTCCTGCCGCTCGCCGGCCTCCTGGTCGTCGCCGGCGCGGGCGCGGTCCTCGCCACCGGCGCACCGGCACCTGCCGCGACCGACACGACCGTCGTTCCGGCGGCCGAATCCCCGTCCGCGTCGCCTGCGACGGACACGAAGACGACGCCCAAGGACACCGCCCTCACCGACGTCCTGGACGACCTCGTTGCGAAGGGCACGATCAACGAGAGCCAGAAGCAGGCGATCCTCGACGGTCTCACGGCTGAACGGACCGCCCGTCGCGAGGCACGCCAGGCGACGCGCGAGCAGCTGCGGACGTTCCTCGAGGACGGCGTGATCACCCAGGAGGAGTTCGACCAGCTCCCCGAGGACAGCCGGTTCCGCCAGCTCGAGGACCTGCTCGGCAACGGCGGCATCACCACCGACGAGCTCAAGGCCCTCGGCCGCGGCTTCGGCATGGGACGCGGTGGCCACGGCCACGGCTGGAACGTCGCCCCGGACGGCACCTCGCCCGACGCGCCCGCCTCTCCCTCGACGAGCAGCTAGACGCTCCCGACCTCGACTCCATCACGGCCCGCCGGATCCCGGCGGGCCGTTCCGAATTCGCCAGCCCTTCGACCCCGGCCGCGGCCCACCGGATGTTGCGTTTCGGTTGCGGCGTGAGCCGGCGGGGTTGACGCGGGCGCCGTCGTCCCGCACCATCCGCAGCCTGATGAGCCACACCACCCTGACCTGGGACATGTGTATGCGTGGGCGGCCCCGTCGTTCGGAGGACGGGCGCCGAGGTTCCCCGCGCTGATCAGCAGCGAGTGACACGGGGACTTCGGAGCCGAGGTCCCGGGGCCGCGAACCAGTGAGGTTCGCGGTTTTTTGTTGCTCCGGACACCCACGACGGCAGGCCGCCGACCCCGACACCGACCCGGATCCACACCAGCGACCGGCGCCGAGCGGGCGCCCCATCGGGAAGGAACGAGACGAGATGAGCTTCGACCCCAGCAGCCTCGGCAACCTCCGCAGCGAGACGAAGGCCCTCCACGCCGGCCAGTCCGTCGATCCCACGACGAAGGCCCGCGCCGTCCCCATCTACGCCACGACGAGCTACGTGTTCGACGACGCGGCGCACGCCGCCCGCCTGTTCGGGCTGCAGGAGTTCGGCAACATCTACACCCGGATCATGAACCCGACGACCGGCGTGTTCGAGGAGCGCGTCGCGGCGCTCGAGGGCGGCGTGGCGGCGCTCGGCCTCGCGTCCGGCCAGGCGGCGGAGACGCTCGCGATCCTCAACCTCGCCCGCGCCGGCCAGAACATCGTGTCCAGCACGTCGCTCTACGGCGGCACCTACAACCTGTTCCACTACACGCTGCCGAAGCTCGGCATCACCGTGAAGTTCGTGGACGGCAGCGACCTCGACGCGTGGGCTGCCGCGATCGACGAGCACACCCGTGCGCTGTACCTCGAGACGATCGGCAACCCGCGGCTCGACGTCGCGGACATCGCGGGCATCGCGGCCGTGGGTCATGCGGCGGGCGTCCCGCTCATCGTGGACAACACGTGCGCCCCGCTCCTCGCCAAGCCGCTCGAGCTCGGGGCCGACATCGTCGTCCACTCGGCAACGAAGTGGATCGGCGGCCACGGCACGGTCATCGGCGGCGTCGTCGTGGATGGCGGCACGTTCGACTGGGCTGCCAGCCCCCGCTTCCACGAGGACTTCGTGGCGCCGGACCCCTCCTACCACGGCGTGAGCTACACGGAGGCCTTCGGCAACCTCGCGTTCATCCTCAAGCTCCGCGTCCAGGGCCTCCGGGACATCGGGGCGGCACTCTCGCCGTTCAACGCGTTCCAGCTGCTGCAGGGCCTCGAGACCCTCCCGCTGCGGATCGAGCGCCACAGCCAGAACGCGCTCGCGGTCGCCCAGTGGCTCCAGGACCGCCCCGAGATCGAGTGGGTCAGCTACCCGGGCCTCGAGTCGCATGCGTCGAACGCGATCGCCAAGCAGGTCCTCAAGGGCGGCTTCGGCGGCCTGGTGACGTTCGGGATCAAGGGCGGCGCGGACGCCGGCCAGCGGCTGATCGACAGCGTCAAGCTGTTCAGCCTGCTCGCCAACGTGGGCGACGCGAAGAGCCTGATCATCCACCCGGCCTCCACGACCCACCAGCAGCTGGAGCCCGCCGAGCAGGCGTCGACCGGCGTCACGCCGGACCTCATCCGCCTCTCGGTCGGCATCGAGCACATCGACGACATCCTCGCCGACCTCGACCAGGCCCTCCGTGCGGCGACGGAGCCCTCCGCCGAGGGCGAGCTCGTGACGGCGTAGGCCGGTCATGGCGCCAGACGGCACGCGGTACCCCGGGGACGCACGTTCCCCGGGGACCGATCCATCCTCTGTCACCTCCGCCCGGTTGCCGCTCGGGACCGGGCGGATCGAGACCGCCGATCTCGGGGAGCTGCTCCTCGAGGGCGGCGGCCCACGCCTTCGCGTGACCCTCGCCTACCGGCACGACGGGCCGGGGCCCGGGGCGCCGCAGGTGCTCGTCGTGCATGCGCTCACGGGATCCGCGGACGCCGCGGGCGACTGGTGGGAGCCGCTCATCGGTCCGGGGCGCGCGCTCGACACGACCCGGATCGGCGTGCTGTGCGCGAACCTCCTCGGGGGTCGCTACGGGTCGACCGGCCCGACGTCCATCGATCCGTCCACCGGGCGCTCCTGGGGTGCGTCCTTCCCCGCGGTCTCGGCGCGCGACGAGGCCCGGGCGCTGTGGGCGCTCGCGGACAAGCTGGGCATCGAGCGGTTCGCGCTCGCCACCGGCGGATCGCTCGGCGGGATGATCGCCCAGGAGGTGGCGCTCGAACGGCCGGATGCCGTGGATCACCTGCTGCCGATGGCGGCGCCCGCCGCGACCGGCGCGATGGCGATCGCCTGGAACCACATCCAGCTCGAGCTCATCGACCGGCACGGCGCGGACGGCCTCGCGCTCGCGCGCCAGCTCGCGATGACGACCTACCGCTCCGAGGAGGACTTCGACGGGCGCTTCGGCCGGTCTCGGGAGGCGGACGGGCGGCTGTCGGTCGCCTCGTATCTCGACCACCAGGGGGACAAGCTCGTCGAGCGGTTCGACCCCGAAACCTACCGGGTGCTCGTCCGGGTCATGGACGGCCATGACGTCGGCCGGGACCGGGGCGGGATCGTGGACGCGTATCGGGCCCTCGCGGCGTCGGGCACCGGCGTCACCGGCGTCGGGATCCCGGGCGACATCCTCTACGGGCCGGCGCAGGTCCGCGCGCTCGTGGAGCGGGCCGCGGCCGCCGGCGTGGACGCCGGGTACCGCGAGATCCGCTCGACCAAGGGCCACGACGCGTTCCTCGTGGAGTGGGAGCAGCTCGCGGCGATCGTCTCGGCGGTGCTCGCCGACGGTGTCCGGCGGTCGACCGCCAGGGGTGCGCAGGCGGCCGAGGTCGCCGGCGCCGCGTAGGGTCCGCCCCTGTCGTGGGGTGCGGTAGAATGCGCGACGCCCGCTGGCGCGTGGCCTAACGGTATGGCACCTGACTCTGGATCAGGGGGTTCCAGGTTCGAATCCTGGCGCGCCAGCCAGCTCCCCTACCTGTTGACCCTGGCCGTGCCGTGCCCGCCGGTCACTCCGGGCTGTATGGGAACTCCGGGCGCCGCTCCGGTTGCCGGATGTCGCCGTCATCGACCGTCCAGGTCACCTCGGACACCACGTCGCGGACACCCGGGACGAGCACGGCCGTGCGCGCGATCATCTCCGCCGATGACCGTCGATCCACCTTCCCGCGGATCGTCGCGACCCCATCCACCACGGAGACCTCGAACGCCTTCGGGTCGAGCCACAGGGTGTTGACGAGGACGTCGTCGCGGATCGACGCGGCAAGCTGCTCGTCGGTGCGGACGTAGGTGCGGACGAGGTCCGCGCGGGTGATGATCCCGACGAGCTTCCCGTCCTCCACCACAGGCAGGCGATTGATCCGTTCGCGCGTCATGAGGGCTGCCGCATTCGGGATCAGCTCGTCCGGCCCGATGGTGATCACGGGCGAGGTCATCAGCTCGCCTGCGGTCGCGGCGAAGTGGCGCTCCCCCGGTGTCCCGGTGTCCCCGCCCCAGCCGAACAGCCGCGCGATCGGGGACCGGCGGACAGCGGCGGGACCGCCCTGCGCCTCGACGAGAAAGTCCGCCTCGGACACCACACCCAGCAGCGTGCCCGCATCGTCGGTCACCGCGACCCCGCTGATCCGGTTCTCGTCGAGCACGCGCGCGACGTCCCGGAGCGGCGTCTCGGGCCGAACCGAGACCACGGACCGCGTCATCACATCCTGGACCCGCATCGCTCTCTCCTGGACCTGCCTGGGTGGACGTCCCGTCCTGGGCTGACCTCCGCGGAGTGTCGCACAACGGCACGCGCGCGGGGTCGATCAAGCCGTTCGGCCCTACCCGTCCCACACCCCCCTGTCTGATCATCGAGGAGACCCGGAGAGGCTGACGAGCGGACCGGCTGCGATGACATCAAAGCCCCGTGTGCGGAAGGTTTCTCCGGGTCGCTGCGTCCCCCCGGCGATGCCGGCGCGACGCGGGAGGACACCTCGCCTCGATCGAACGAAAGGAGGCCCGGAATGGCATCCGTCGAGCCGATGGCGATGCGCATCATGCTCGCCACCGACGACTCGGACGCCGCGCGAACCGCCGAGGGCTGGATCGCGCGCCTCCGGTACGCCGACCCCCCCACGATCGATGTCGTTTGTGTGGCCGGGCGCGGCCTGGCCCGCCTCGGCTGGGCCATGCAGACGTACCGCGAGCCGGTCCGACTCGCCGTTGAAGGGATCCAGCAAGGCGAGCTGTATGCCGCCGAGCGCATCGCAAACGACGCCGGAGAGCGCCTGCAGGACGCGGGTATGCATGTCCGCACCTGGGCGCGCCAGGGAGATCCTGCCACCGAGCTCCTGGAGATGGCCGCCACGGACCGCTTCGACCTCATCGTCGCCGGCCCACGCGGCCGGTCTGGCCTCGCGGCCGCGATCCTCGGGAGCGTGACCCATGCGCTCATCGCCCACGCAACTCGCCCGGTGCTCGTCGCCCGTCCCGTGCATGCAGACCACGGATCGCTCCCGGAACACATCCTGCTCGTGGTTGATGATCGCCAGGCGGCTGAGACGTGCGCGAGGTGGCTCGTCCGATCGGGGTGGCTCAGCGGTGCACGGCTGACGATGCTGGGACTCCTGGGCGATCGGAGTGGCCTGGAGTCGGCTCAGCCGGTGATGGGTGAGGAGGTGTCGCGACTGGTTCGCCTGGACGCATCCCAGGCACTCGACGTGCTTGCCCAGCGATTCGCGGGCCGCGGGGCAGAGCTCGACCTTGTCCTCCGCGACGGCCATCCCTTGGTCACGACCCTGAAGGCAGCCGAGGAGCTCGGCGCCGACGTGGTGGCTGTTGCGCGTCCGCCCCGCGGTCCGGGCCGGGATCCGCTGGCTGAGAAGATCGCCCGCCACGCGCGGGTCTCCGCACTGCTCGTGCCGCACGCCTAGGCCTCGCCGTGTCCGTCCTGTTTGCCGGCCTCGACCTGCCCACGCTCGTAGTCATCTTCGGGCTGTCCGCGGCAGCGGTCGCCGGTGCGGGCATCGTCCTTGCCCGGACCGGGGATGTGATCGCGGAGCGGACGGGCCTGGGTGGGCTCGTCGTCGGGATGTTCCTGCTCGCGGGGGCGACGTCGCTCCCTGAGATCGCGACCGACGTCAGTGCCTCGCTCGCGGGGGCACCCGACCTCGCCGTCGGCGATCTGTTCGGCAGCAGCATGGCGAACATGGCGATCCTCGCGATCATCGATCTCGTCTATCGCGGCAGGGTGTGGACGCGGGTCGGGCTGGGGCAGGCACGTCTCGCGTCCGTGGCGATCGCCCTCACCTCCGTGGCGCTGCTCTCGCTCCTGACCCCTGCGGCACCCGCGATCGGCTGGGTCGGGGTCGAGACCGTCGTCATCGTGATCGGCTACCTCGCAGCCACCGGGTGGATCCGGCGCACGCGCCGATCAGGCCGTCGCGAGCCCGACGGTACGGGCGAGATCATGGCGCCCACGGGTTGGGGCGAGGAAGCCGAAGCCAGCACGTCACTGCGGGGCGTGGTCGCCCGGTTCGCCCTCGCCGCGGGCGTCGTTCTCATGACTGCGCCGCTCGTCGCCCTCTCGGCCGAGGGCATCGCCAACGAGACCGGCGTCGGCCAGACGTTCATCGGGACATTCCTCCTCGCGATCACGACCTCCCTGCCGGAGCTCGTTGCCTCGCTCACCGCCGTCCGGATCGGTGCGCACGACCTCGCCGTCGGCAACCTGTTCGGGAGCAACGCGTTCAACATGGTCGCGCTGTTCGCCGCGGACGTGGCCTACCTTCCCGGGCCGATCCTTGCGGCGGTCTCCCCGGGGCAGGCGGTCGCGGGGGTCGGCGCGATCCTGCTGATGGCGCTCGCACTCGCGGCGGTCATCCATGGGACCGAGACACGGATCCGGCGCCTGGAGCCCGACGCGATCGGCTTGCTCATCACGTACGTCCTGCTGGTCGGTGCGGTATGGATCTCGACCGGTTGAGCCAGGCGAAGCCGACGGTGGCGGAGATGCCCCAGCCGTGGACCGTCGATGTCGCCGCAGTCGCGGCGGCGATGGGCACGGATCCAGTCCGCGGCCTTGCGCCTGACGCCGCGCGCGACCGCCTCCTGGCGACGGGCCCGAACGAGCTCCGCACGACGCCGGCGAAGCCCGCCTGGCGTCTCCTGCTCGAGCAGTTCACGAACGCCATGATCCTCGTCCTGCTGGCCGCCGCCGCGGTCACTGCCCTGCTCGGCGACGTCAAGGACACCGTCGTGATCCTCGCGATCGTCGCGCTCAACGGCATCGTGGGGTTCGTCCAGGAGTACCGCGCGGAGCAGGCGATGGACGCCCTCAAGCGGATGACGAGCCCGTCCAGCCGGGTCGTCCGCGACGGCGAGACCGTCGTCGTCCCGGCCCCGGAGATCGTGCCGGGCGATCTCGTGCGGCTGGACGCCGGCGACGTGGTGACCGCGGACATGCGGCTCCTCGAGGCCCAGTCGCTGCGCATCAACGAGGCGGCCCTCACCGGTGAATCGCAGCCTGCCGGCAAGACGACCGCTCCCCTCCCCGACGTCACGGCCGCGCTCCTCGCGGACCAGCGGAACATGGCCTTCAGCGGCACCGCCGTGACGTACGGGCGCGGCCTCGGGATCGTCGTGGCCACCGGTATGTCCACGTCTCTGGGCCGCGTCGCGGAGCTCCTCCAGGAGCACGGCACAGGCCAGACGCCGCTCCAGAAGCGGCTCTCGACCCTGGGCAAGGGACTGGCCCTCGTCGCGTTGATCGTCTGCAGCCTGGTGTTCGTCACCGGGATCGCCCGCGGCGAGCCCGCGGACGTCATGTTCATCACGGCGGTCAGCCTCGCCGTGGCGGCGATCCCGGAGGGGCTGCCCGCGGTCGTGACGATCGCCCTCGCGCTCGGCGCCCGCCGGATGGCCCGCCGCCGGGCCCTCATCCGGAAGCTGCCCGCGGTCGAGACGCTCGGTTCGGTCAGCGTCATCTGCAGCGACAAGACCGGCACCCTCACGGAGAACCGGATGCTCGTGGAGCGCGTCTGGACACCGGCAGCCGAGTACCGCGTGACGGGTGATGGGTACGCCCCCGAGGGCACCTTCGACCCCGTGCCCGTCGAAGACGACGCCCTCGACGATCTGTGCCGCGTCGCCGCGGCCTGCAACGACGCGTCGCTCCGCGCGCCGTCGCGCAGCGGCGATCCGTGGACCGTCACCGGCGACCCGACCGAAGCGGCGCTGCTCTCGCTTGCCGCAAAGCGCGGCATCAACCCCGAGGACCTCGTCGCCGCCTGCCCCCGCGTGGAGGAGCTGACGTTCGACTCGGAGCGGCGGCGGATGGCGACGCTCCACGAGCGCGACGGCCGGATCTGGGTCGCCGTCAAGGGCGCCCTCGAGGCGCTCGCGCCGCTGCTGGACGGGGCCGGGACCGGGACCGGGATCCTCCAGCGGGCCGAGGAGGCGGCCGAGCGCTACGCCGCCGACGGGTATCGCGTCCTCGCCTTCGCCCAGCGCATCGTCACGGACGTCCCCGCCCACCTGGACGATGCCGAGCACGGCCTGTGGCTGATCGGCATCGTCGGCATGGCCGATCCCCCACGGGCTGCGTCGGCCCCATCGATCGCCGCATGTCGCGAGGCCGGCGTCACGCCGATCATGATCACGGGCGATCACCCGCTGACCGCGGCCGCCATCGCCCGCCGCATCGACGTCCTTCGCCCGGGCGGCCGGAGCCTGAGCGGCGCGGAGCTCGAAGCGATGGACGACGGGACCTTCGACGGGCTCGTCGAGGACGTCGCCGTGTACGCGCGGACGAACCCCGAGCAGAAGCTGCGGATCGTGGACGCGTGGCGGCGGCGGGGCGCCGTGGTGGCGATGACGGGCGACGGCGTCAACGACGCGCCGGCCCTGCGGCTGGCCGATATCGGCGTCGCCATGGGCATCACCGGGACCGAGGTGAGCAAGGAGGCCGCCGACATGGTCCTCGCGGACGACGACTTCGCGACCATCGTCGCCGCCGTCGAGGAGGGCCGGCGGATCTACGACAACATCCGCCGCTTCGTGCGCTACCTGCTGACCACGAACTCCGCGGAGATCTGGGTCATGGCGCTGGCCCCGTTCCTGGGTCTCCCGTTCCCGCTGCTTGCGGTCCAGATCCTGTGGATCAACCTCGTCACGGACGGGCTCCCGGCACTTGCCCTCGGGGTGGAGCCCGTGGAGCCCGGCGCGATGCGCCGCCCGCCACGCGCGTCGAACGAGTCGATCTTCGCCCACGGCCTGTGGCAGCAGGCCATCTGGGTGGGCCTGCTGATGGCCGGCGTCACGCTCGTCGTCCAGGCCATCGCGATCGACCAGGGCTGGCCGTGGCAGACGATGGTGTTCACGACGCTCGCGCTGCTCCAGCTGGGCAACTCGCTCGCGGTCCGCTCCGAGATCGAGAGCTTCCTGCGGCTCGGGTTCCGGTCGAACATGCCGCTCACGCTCGCCGTCCTGGGCACCTTCGTCGTCCAGCTGGGGCTGGTGTTCATCCCCGTGGTCCAGCCGATCTTCGAGACCGTGGCGCTGACCCTCGGGCAGCTCGCGGTGGTGCTCGTGGCGTCCACGATGGGCTTCGCGGCCGTCGAGACCGAGAAGTGGGTGCGACGGCGGCGGGCGCGCGGCCGGCGGCGCGGTTGTCCGGGATGCCGAGCGGCGATAGACTCGGCTGCGCCCTCGTGAGGGCATGCAACGGTCGCTGGCGCGTGGCCTAACGGTATGGCACCTGACTCTGGATCAGGGGGTTCCAGGTTCGAATCCTGGCGCGCCAGCCAACATCCCTAGGGGTGTGTGGTGCGCCACCGCGTGAGCCGCGACTCCTCCCTTCATGGTCCGCAGGAGCCGCGCCCGATGAGCACCGACCCCTCCCCCATCCCGGCGGTGCCGGAGCGAACCGACTTCATCCGCGACATCGTCGCGGCGGACATCGCCGCCGGCCGGGTCTCCGTCCCCGTGACCCGCTTCCCGCCCGAGCCGAACGGGTACCTCCACATCGGCCACGCGAAGTCGATCTGCCTCAACTTCGGCATCGCCCAGGAGTTCGGCGGTCGCACGCACCTCCGGTTCGACGACACAAACCCCACCAAGGAGGAGCAGGAGTACATCGACAGCATCGAGGCCGACGTCCGCTGGCTCGGCTTCGACTGGGGCGAGCACCTCTACTTCGCGTCGGACTACTTCGAGCAGCTGTACGCGTGGGCCGTCCACCTGATCGAGACCGGCGACGCGTACGTGGACGACCTCACCGCGGACGAGATCCGCGAGCACCGCGGCACGCTCACCGAGCCCGGCCGCAACTCGCCGTACCGCGACCGCCCGGTGGCGGAGAACCTGGACCTGTTCGCGCGGATGCGCGCGGGGGAGTTCGCGAACGGCGCGCGCGTGCTGCGGGCGAGGATCGACATGGCGTCGGGCAACATCAACATGCGCGATCCCGTCCTGTACCGGATCCTCCACGCGGCCCACCCGCGCACCGGCGATGCCTGGTGCATCTACCCGACCTACGACTTCGCGCACGGGCAGTCGGACGCGATCGAGGGCGTCACGCACTCGATCTGCACGCTCGAGTTCGAGATCCACCGGCCGCTGTACGACTGGCTGATCGAGCACCTGCCGGTGCCGTCGCGACCCCGCCAGTACGAGTTCGCGCGCCTCAACCTCACGCACACGGTGCTGTCCAAGCGCGTCCTGCTGCGGCTCGTCAACGACGGCCACGTCCGCGGCTGGGACGATCCGCGGATGCCGACGATCGCCGGGCTGCGGCGTCGCGGCTTCCCGGCCGAGGGGCTGCGCAACTTCGCGGCGGTCATCGGCGTGGCCAAGGCGGACAGCGTCCACGAGATCGCGATGCTCGAGCACGAGGTCCGGGCGGTGCTCAACCGGACGTCGCCGCGCCGGTTCGGGGTGCTCACCCCGCTCAAGGTGGTGATCGAGAACTTCCCCGACGGCGTCGTCGAGTCGATGGAGGTGGTCAACAACCCGGAGGACCCGGCCGCCGGGACCCGGTCCGTGGACTTCTCACGCGAGCTGTGGATCGAGCGCGACGACTTCATGGAGGAGCCGGCGCCAAAGTTCTTCCGACTGGCCCCGGGACGGGAGGTACGGCTTCGGAACGCGTACTTCGTCACCTGCACGTCCGTGGTGAAGGACGCGGCGGGCGAGGTCGTGGAGCTGCGCTGCACGTACGACCCCGCGACCCGTGGCGGGGACTCCCCGGACGGGCGCAAGGTCAAGGCGACCCTGCACTGGGTCTCGGCGGCCCACGCCGTCCCGGCCGAGGTTCGCCTCTACGACCACCTGTTCGCGCGACCCGATCCGGGCGCCGACGGCGACCTGTTCGCGGACCTCAACCAGGCGTCCGAGGTGGTGCTGACCGGAGCGATGCTGGAACCCGCGCTCGCGGAGTCGCGCGTCGGGGAGACCGTCCAGTTCGAGCGGCTGGGCTACTTCACGCCGGACCTCGACACTTCGCCTGACGCGCTCGTGTTCAACCGGACGCTGACGCTCAAGGACACCTGGGCGAAGGTCCAGGCGAAGGGATAGCGGGCTCCGTCCCACGGCATTCGCGCGCAGTCGTCCTCGCCCCCGCGCAGCGCCTCGCTCCGTACCCGCCCACGCACCCAATGTGCGTGGCAGTCACGTTCTCACGTCCCCTTCGTCCCGAACGTGCGTGGCAGTCACATTCCTGCCCGGATTCGGCCTGATTTGGCCCGGAGACGACCTCGAACGTGCGTGGCAGTCAGGAATGTGGCAGCCCGAACCCGAAAACGTGAACGCCAGGCAATCCTTCCGGCGCAGGCTCCGGCGGCGCGGCGGTCGCTACCCGGCCATCTGCATCAGGCCGATGCTGGCGCCCTGTGGATCTGCGACGATCGCAAACCGGCCGCCGGGGAAGTCCTGCGGAGCGACCATCTCCTGCGCGCCGAGCTCGAGGGCCTTCGCGAACGCGGCCTCGACGTCGTCGACCGCGAAGTAGATCTGCCAGTGGCTCGGCACCTCGGCCGGCACCATGGGGCTCATCTCCCAGGCGCCGGCGATGGTCGCGCCGTCCCGCTGGAACTCGGTGTACGGGGGCATCCCCTCGCCCATCGGGCTCGTGTGCGTGCCCCAGCCGAAGACCGCCAGGTAGAACGGCAGCGCCCGGTCCACCCCGCGCGCGTTGAGCTCGGCCCAGACGAACGCGCCGGTGGCACTCGTCTCGAAGCCGCCCATCCGGTTGCCCTGCCAGGCCGAGATGAACGCACCAGCGGGGTCCTGGAAGACCGCCATGCGTCCCTGGTCGCCCACGTCGAACGGAGCCATCACGACCGTGCCGCCGGCCTCGTCGACGCGTCCTGTGAGCCCATCGACGTCGTCCGTGCCGACGTACAGGCTCCAGGCCGTCGGCGCGTTCGGGTCCGTCTTCGGGCCGATCCCCGCAGCGTCCTTGCCGGCGATCTTCGCCAGCGCGTACCCGCCGTACTGGGGATCGGGGTTGACCACGACCTCCCAGCCGAACAACGCCCGGTAGAAGTCGCGCGACGCCCCGGCGTCGCCGCTCGACAGGTCGACCCATGCGGGCCGGTTGGCGATATCCGCCTGCGTGTCGCTCATCGGTGGCCTCCTGATGATGCGCTGCCAGGGGGCATTGTCCCATCCGACGCCGTGGCGTTCCGGCGGCGCGTGGCGCCGCCCTACTCGTCGGAGTCCGTTGACACGATGAGGTCCGCGATGCCGTCGACCGGCAGCGGCGCGTCGGCCATCGGGGCCGGGAGACCGACCAGGTGGCGCTCCGGATCGAACACCGCCACACCCGTCGACCATGCGGCTTCGGCCACGACCTTCGCGACCGTCTCCGCCACTTCGAGCGGAATGCCGATGAACACGTGGTGGCGCATCTTGTCGAACTCGAACGGCCGCTCGCGCTCGGGCGCCTTGAGGACGGGCCAGGCCTCCTCCATCCGCTCCTCGAACGCATCCAGACGGTGGTCGCGACGCATGCCGATCTGGAACCCGCCCGCCAGGCGTCCGACGGCAGTTGCCGCCTCGTCGGCGGTCATCGGCTCGTCGATCGGGAAGACGATGAGTTCGTACATGAGCACGGGGTCAACCTCACGGGCGTCCGGGTCGGTGCGCTGGGTCCTGGGTCGCGCATGAGCAGGATACGGCGACTGGTCCTCGGACCGGCGGCGCGTCACCTGGTCACGTCCGGCGCCGGCCAGTCCAGCGCGCGTGCAACCGATGGGCCGCCTACCGTGTTAGACGGGATGATGGATGCGATGACGATGGTCACCTTCGACACCGCGCTCGGGCGGTGCGCCGTCCGCTGGAGCGACGCCGGGATCGCCGCAGTCCTGTTGCCGATCACCGGCGGACGTCCCGGTCCGGCACTCGAAGACGGCGTCGACGTTCCCCCGTTCGTACGCCGCGCCGTGACCGGCATGAGTGCCCTGCTGGCCGGCGGCGCGCCCGAGTTCAGCGACATTCCCCTCGACGAACGTGGCCTCGACGACTGGCACCGCACCGTCTACGCCGCCGCTCGAGCCATCCCGCCCGGCACCACCCGCAGCTATGGCGAGGTTGCGCGCACGATCGGCCGAACAGACCCCGAGGCCGCCCGTGACGTCGGCGCCGCGCTCGCCCGCAACCCGTTCCCGATCCTCGTCCCCTGCCACCGGGTGGTCGCGGCGAACGGCGCCCTCCACGGGTTCAGCGCGCCCGGTGGCCTCGCGACGAAACGCCGCATGCTGGAGCTCGAGGGCGCACCGGGCTACGGCCAGCAGGTGCTGTTCGGCTGAGCGCCCCGTCAGAGGCCGAGGTGGATCCGGAGCGCCTCGTCGAGCTCTCGCAGCACATCGGGTGGGACGACGCCCACCTGTGCGCCCACGCGCTCGACGGCGATTGACCGGACCTGCTCCGCCTGCGCCTTCGAGTCACGGTCGAGGCCGGTCGCGTCGGCCCGCAGCAGGACCTGGAACGGGTAGACACGCTCGACGCTGGAGGTCACCGGCACGACCGTGACCACGCCCCGGCCCAACCGCGCGGCTGTCGCGTTGGCGGCGTCGTTGCTGACGATGACCGCGGGCCGGCGCTTGTTGGCCTCCGAGCCGCGCACCGGATCGAGGTCTACCTCGTGGATGGCACCCCGTCGCATTACGGCGTGAGCCCGTCGCCGGTCGTCGAATCCCAGTCGTCCGCCTCCCCAGACGCACCCCAGTCACCCCACGCGGCCTCGTACGTCGCGGCGAGCTCCATCGTCCGCAGGAGGCGCACGGCGCGATGGACCGCCGCCGACCTCGAGTCCAGGCCCTGCTCGACCGCATACGCGTCCAGGTACTGCACGTCCTCCTCGGGGAGGCTCACACTCACCTTCATACCCTGATGCTACCACCGGTAGCGTCACGGTAGCAACGGTCGGTCAGTCGAAGCGGAGGTTCGCGGCTGCCGGTTCCCGTGCACCACGTCGACCCCCGGCGACCGTGCCTCGGAGTCGCCCCGTCGTGCGCGATGATGTGGCTGCCCGATGACCGCCCGACCATGCATCCGATGACTGAGTCCTCCGCACCGCTCGTGGACCGCGGCGCGCTCCGGGTGCTCGGCAACTTCACCGTGGACGACGTCGTCCTGCCCGACGGCACCACCTCGACGGCGCAATGCGGGGGAAACGTCGTGTACGGCGCGCTCGGGGCAGCCATCTGGAGAACGCGGATCGGCATCGCGGCGCGGATCGGGTCGGACTTCCCCGAGGCGAACCTCCATCGGCTGGAACGCGCCGGCGTGGACCTCCACCTCGTGCGCGTGCGGGAGCCGAACATCCACAACTGGGTGCGCTACGAGCCCGGTGACGTTCGCCGGATGGGGATCCGGGAGGATTCCGGGTCGCACGCGGACATGTCGATCCGGCCCGACGAGCTTCCGCGGTCACTCGAGCAGGTCGATGCCTGCCACGTGGCGCCGATGCCGCTCGCGATCCAGGTCGCGCTCGTGCGTCACCTCCGCGCCGCCGGCGTGCGTGTGATCTCGCTCGATCCGCACGATGATCACATCGCCGGCAACGAGGAAGCCCTGCTGTCGCTGCTCAGGGACGTCGACGCATTCCTGCCCAGCCGCGGGGAGGCGAGCCAGCTCTACGGGCGCGACGATCCGGAGGCGGCCGGTCGGGCATTCGCGGCGGCGGGTGCGCGGGTCGTCGTTATCAAGCTCGGGCCCGACGGCAGCGTCGCGTGTGGACCGGACGGGGTCGTCCACCACGTGCCGGCGGCACCGGCCCGCGTCGTCGACCCGACCGGAGCCGGCGACACGTACTGTGGTGGCTTCCTCGCGGCCTACGCCGCGCGACCCGACATGGTCGACGCCGCCCGTCACGGCACCGTCGCTGCCTCGTTCGCCATCGAGGGCCGTGGCGCCCTTCCCCTCGCCGACGTCACCCGGATCGACGCCACCCACCGCCTGCAGGAGTTGCGCCATGCGCATGGATGAGGACGAGCTGGACCTCAAGTGGGAGCACATGGAGGCCGGGATCGATGCACAGCCCGCCTGGCTCCGCGCCGGGGCGGCTCGCGACCTGTACGACGCGGCCGCCGGCCTCGCGCTGCCGGTGCCGTCTCGGATCTACCTCGTCGGCTGCGGCGACTCGTACTACGCGGGCATGGCGACGCGCTTCGCCTTCGAGCGCTGGACGGGGATCCCCACCGAGGCGATGGAGTCGCTCGAGTTCTCGCGCTACGCCGTCACCACGGCCCCCGCGGATGCCCTCGTGGTCGCGGTGTCGAACTCCGGCAAGGTGACGCGGACGATCGAGGCGGCGATGTTCGCGGGCCGGCGCGGCATCCGGTCGATCGGGCTCACCTACTTTCCGGACAGCCCGCTCGCACGGGCGGCGACCGGCACGCTGGCGTACCGGTACGAGGACGTCGGGTTCGGGCCCGGCACGCTCTCGTACCTCGCGTCGCTGGTGGCGCTGTACGCCCTGGCGCTCCGGATCGGCGGAGCGGCCGGGCATCTCGACGAGGCCGAGCGGGACGCGCACCTCGACGCCCTCACCGCGTGCGGGGACGCCCTGGAGTGGACGATCGCGGCCGCCCGGCCTGCGGCGGAGGCGCTCGCCGCGCGGATCGAGCCGGGCGAGGTGCTCACGATCATCGGCGGCGGGCCCAGCCACGGGACGGCCGTGTTCGGCATGGCCAAGCTCATCGAGTCCGCGCGCCACAACGCGGTGGGCCAGGAGCTCGAGGAGTGGGCGCACGAGCAGTACTTCCTCACCGGGCCCGGCAGCCACACGATCGTCGTCGCGCCGGAGGGCGCGAGCGTGGACCGCGCCCGGGAGCAGCTCCGTGCCGTCCGGGAAGTGGACGGGACCGCGGTCGCGATCTGCGACCCGGACGACGCCCCAACGTGCGCCGTGGCCGACGTCGTTCTGCCGGCCCGGACGACCCCCGACGAGCTCCTGTCCCCGATCGTGACCGCGGTGCCCCTCGAGCTCCTCGCGCTCGCGTACGCCCGGCGCCAGGG
This sequence comes from uncultured Chloroflexia bacterium, assembly GCA_963715245.1. GTDB lineage: Bacteria > Chloroflexota > Limnocylindria > Limnocylindrales > CSP1-4 > CAIXZV01. The sequence goes on along the minus strand of CAVQRM010000001.1, from coordinate 1,290,839 downwards.
CCGCACGATGCTCGGCTTCGACGACGAGCACCGTCGCGACGTGAACTGGCGCCAGATCTTCGGGAGCGAGATCCCCGGACCCGAGGAGATCGACGGGCGGTAGTCAGACGAGGGTGACCACGCATGGATGAGCGGTTGATCGCACCCGGGCGCGTGGTCGCGCTGGTCGAGGGCGACATCACCTCCGTGCCAGCCGACGTCATCGTCAACGCCGCCAACACCGCCCTCGCCCACGGCGGCGGCGTCGACGGGGCGATCCGGCGGGCTGCGGGACCCGAGCTCTCGGGCGAGCTGCGCCGCCGCTACCCGGAGGGCACGCCGACCGGTACCGCCGTCTGGACCGACGCCTACGCGCTGCCCGCCCGGTGGGTCATCCACGCGGTCGGTCCGGTGTGGGGCGTCGGCGGCCAGAACAAGCTCGATCTCCTCGCGTCCGCGTATCGGAACGTCCTCACGGTGGCGGATGAGCTCTGCGCCCGAACGGTCTGCTCACCCGCGATCAGCGCCGGGATCTTCGGCTTCCCGGCCGAGACCGCCGCGGACGTGGCACTGCGGACGGTCCGCGACCACCTGCTCGGCCAGACGGGCATCGAGCGGGTCACGTTCGTCCTCCGCCCGGGTGCGATCGAGCCCTTCCGTCGCCGCCTCGCTTCGCTCTGAGCCACTGCCGAGCGTGCCGGGCTCAAGCGGAGCCCCGCGTCACAGTGCGTAACTGAGTGCGGCCCTCGCCTCGGCGTGGGAAGGTCCCTGCGAACGGGACGGGCTGGCCCGGCGTCACAGTGCCGCCCTCAGGCTGGCCTCGTTGCCAAGTGCCCTCGTCCCGGGAGCAGGTGGGCCGGCCGTGGCCTCATAGGAGCGTGGCTTGAACCTCGACGCACTGCTGCCCGACCGGCCCGCGTCAATCGTACGCACGGAGGACGAGGCATGTCAGTGGTCGGCATCGACACCCACAAGCGCACGCTCGCGGCATGCGCCCTCGACAGGATCGGCACATCGCTCGACGAGCAGGAGTTCGCCTGCGATCCGCAGGGGCTGGCGGATCTCGTGGCCTGGGTCCTGGCGCTCGGCACTCTGACCCGGGTCGGCATCGAGGGCTCGTCCTCGTACGGGGCCCCCGCAGCTCGCGTCCTCGCCGCCGCGGGGGTGGACGTGCGAGAGGTGCCGCCGCACCTGAGCCGCCGGGAGCGGATCAGGACCCGCCGGGCCGGCAAGAGCGATCCCGGCGACGCGCTCGCGATCGCCCGGGTCACCTTGCGCGAGGCAGCGCTCCCGCCGGTCCGCCTGGGTGACGTGACCGAGGATCTCGGGCTCCTCGCCGATGCCCGCGAGGAGACCATAGCCGCACAGACCCGGGCCCGGAACCGGCTCCACGCACACCTGGTCGTGCTGGTGCCCGGATACGGTCGCACCGCGGCCAGGCTCGTCACGAAGCGCGAGCTCGCTGCGGTCGAGGCGGCGATCACGGGGATGGCGGGTGTCCGTGGCGATCTTGCCCGGGAACTGCTCGCCGAGGTCCGGGCGCTCGGTGCCCGGGCGGACGAGCTCGAACAGGAGATCGCGGCGCTCGTCGCCGGGCACCCGCTGCTCGCGCTCCCGGGTGTTGGCCCGCTCACCGCGGCCCGGATCGTCGCCGAGGCGGGCGATGTCGCGCGGTTCCGCTCGCCTGACGCGTTCGCGATGCTCGCGGGCGTCGCGCCGATCCCCGCGAGTTCGGGGCAGGTGCAGCGGATGCGGCTCAACCGGGGTGGCAACCGCCGTCTCAACCGCGCGCTGTACACGATCGCGCTGTCACAGGCGCGGCACCACCCGCCGGCACGGGACTACATCGAGCGCAAGAGGGTTGCTGGCAAGAGCTGGCGCGAGGCGATCCGCTGCCTCAAGCACCGGATCGCACGGCCCGTGTTCAGACTCCTCCAGGAGGGCGCTAGCAGCTGGCTCGCCGCCACTTGACAACCATAGGAGCTTGGCAACGAAATCGCCCCTGGACGCCAGGAGCAGCTGGAAACGGGCTCCGGAGTCATCGATATCGGCCAATGGGGCTGGAATCAACAACAACGGTGACTCAGAGCCTCGATTTCGGCGTTCGACGCGCCCCATGGAAGGGTTCGTTGCCTCACAGGCGGGCGGCGCTCATCGCTCAGGCGGCGTCGGGCGTCCAGGCGGCGTCGGCCGACGGTGGTCGGAGCCTCCGGGACACCCCATTGACACCGGTGGCGGCCGCACGCAGATTGCGCGCAGGAGGTGTCCCACATGTCGACGATGCGTGAAGCCCTGGACAGCGCGATGCACACCGCAAGCCCGGACGATGCCCTGCGCGCGTTGCAGGGTCAGGGGGTCGCGGTGGCGACGCAGGACACCATGAGCCAGGCGATCCACGACGTCTACTGCGGGATCATGGCCGACCACGAGCATCCGAGCGAGAAGGACCGGGAGCAGGCGCGGCAGGTCCTTGCGGCGCTCGGCAGGCTGTCGCAGGCCTGACCCGCGACACGCCACGCGACGACGTGGGGCGCATCGAGGTCGTCTGCGGCCCGATGTTCGCGGGCAAGACCGAGGAGCTGCTGCGGCGCGTGCGGCGCGCGGTCATCGCCGGGCGACGGGTCGCGGTGTTCACGCACTCGCTCGACACGCGGCACGGCGCCAATCGTGTCGCCTCGCACGTGGGGCGCGACTTCCCGTCGATCGCGGCCGCCACGCCGGCGGAGATCGAGGCCGCCGTCCCGGCCAACGCGGACATCGTCGCGATCGACGAAGCGCAGTTCTTCGGGCCGGGCCTGGTGCCCGTCGTCAGCCGGCTCGCGGACCGCGGGCTGGTGGTCATCGTCGCCGGGCTCGACGTCACCTTCGACGGCCGGCCATTCGAGCCGCTGCCCGCGCTGATGGCCCTCGCCGAGCGCGTCGACAAGCTGACCGCGATCTGCATGGTGTGCGGCGAGGAGGCCGTCTTCCACGTCAAGCTCGGCGCCACCCAGGCGCACCCGGATGCCCTCGTGGAGGCCAACGTCGGCGGCACGGAGACCTACCAGGCCCGCTGCCGCAGGCATGCCGCGCCGTAGCTCCGGTGCTGAGCGGACGGGGTTGATGCGAGGCGTACCCTCAATAGGGAAACGGTCCGGCGACGTCCCTCTCGCGCGCAGTCGCCGCCCGTACGCCGGGCCGGCGGAGGTCCACCATGGCCGAGCATCCGAACGCCACCCTTGTCCGCGAGATGAACGAGGCCATGTCCGCCGGAGACATGGAAGGTGCCGCGAGCCGCGTGGCCGACGACGTCGTCTGGCACGAGATCGGTCGCGCCGAGCCCCGTCGGGGCAAGGCCGAGCTCGCGGCGTCGATGGATGACTCGGGCAAGTTCGACATCGCGTGGGACGTCCACGACGTCCTCGCCAGCGACGATCACGTCATCGCACTGGGGACCGCCACGGCCACGCACGGTGACCGCACGTTCACCTATCGCACCGCGGAGATCTACCACGTCCGCGATGGGCAAGTCACAGAGCGCTGGGCGTTCTCCGACGACACGGCCTCGATCGTCGACTTCTTCGCGTAGTCGAAATCCCGGGCGGCCGATCGGCTGCCGTCGGCGCCCGGACGGAGCGGCGCGCTCCCATCAGCCGCCGCAGTTCGTGAAGAACTTCCCTCCCCACGTGACATCGATCGCCGGCTTGACCGATACGACCGACGTGATCGCCAAGTCCGAGGTCGGCGTGACGGGGAACCATCCCTGGATCAGCGACTTCGTGGACGTGTTGAGCGGCAGGCACGTCGTCGAGGTGAGCCGCGCCTTGAAGGCGTCGCGGAAGTAGATGGCCTTCTGCGACGTCGAACACGGGATCTGCTGGTTGTAGATGATCGTGCAGACCGGCGGCGGCACGTCGCTGAGATCCGGCTGGAGCACCATCGGCACGCGGAGCGTGTCCCCAGCGCCCAGCCAGTGGGTGGGGATCCGGGCGAAGTCGGGCGCGTACAGGCCGCCGGGCTGGCCGTGGCCCAGCACCAGGTTGTCCGGGAGGTCGCCGCCCGCCTTCTGCAGCGTGACGTACATCACCGCCGGATCGAAGCCGAAGTACGGCTGTACCCAGTTGTACGCGGCGCCCGAGCCACCCTGGCCGGCCTCGATGTCGTCGAGGCCCTTCTGCGCCAGCACGATGGCCTGGTCGACGACCTCCTGGGGCACGCCTGCCTGCGACGCGATCTCCGCCGCCGCGTAGTCGACGGCTCCCTGCTTGACCTGGCTCCAGTTCGGCAGTGACGGCGGTAACCCGGCGGATGCCATCGCCGTCTCCAGCCCGTACTTGATCGCCGCCTCGCAGGTGCCCGCCGGTGCCAGGTCGCACGCTGCCTGGACGCCCGGCACGAACAGGACGACCGCGGTGATCACCTTGAGCACGGCCGCCTTGATGCTCGCATACGCCTTGGCGGCGCTGTCCACGAGGAAGCCGATCCCGTCGATGACGCCGGTGACCAGGCTGCTCACGGCGTCCGAGAGATCGTCCCACCATCCGGCATTCCCGGGCTTGATCCAGAAGTAGTCACCGGGCTGGAGGACCGACGGGGTGGCCGCCGTTGAGAACGGAAAGATCCCAAGCTGCACGACCTTCTTGCCGAGCGGATCCTTGTAGTTCGGGTTGAGGTACTGCGCCAGGGTCGGCAGCGTGTGCGGCTTGACCACCACGTATGAGTAGGCGTTGCCTTTGGGCTGACCCTTGGGGTCGAAGAACGGCGCATCGTAGGCGTGCGGATTGCCGAACGCGAGCGTGGGATCCTCCTCGACGTTGTCCAGGATCTCCTTCACGACCTTGGCGACGTTGACCCAGCCGCTCACACCATCGGTCCGGGCGTTGCAGGCGGCACCCGAAGACCGCATCGGCACGACCCGCAGCCAGAGCGGCGCTCCCATCGACACGGCGAGGCGTTGGGCATCGGACACGATCGTGCCGTCAGGTTCTGGATCCACGGGAATCTCGTCGTCGCGGCCGACCACCCGGCCGGTGCCCAGGATCCGGCCGAAGTCCACATCCTCGATCGTCACCCAGCTGCCGCGGCCCGCGGGGACAGACTGCCGGTGGATGATCCCGTCGGCAGGTTCGTCGCACGACGTCCCGTCCGGTCCGACGACGGCGAAGGGCTCGAGCGAGACCTGGAGCTCGCCGCCCGTGGCGGTGAGGATGTTCGACCGCCAGCGCAGCGTGCGAACGGCGTCCACGGGGTCGGCAAAGTCGATCGCGTCGGCGCCAACCCAGGAGTCGGTCTCCGGGCGGAAGACCTCCAGCTGCGTCCGCGCCGCGTAGCCGGTGATCGCAACCGGGGCGTCGCCGGCAACCGCCAGCCCACCGAACGGGCCCTTCCAGAACAGACGGCCACAGCGACCGAACTCAACGCCGGCCGTGGATGCGACATCGCGGATCGCGAGGAAGTAGGTGCGCCCAGGCTCGAGCTCGGGGATGACGAACCGCAGGGTGTGCGGATCCCCAGTCGTCGAGAGACGTGCCAGTCGGCCGGCCCGCGGATCAGGGTCGGACTCGTTCCGGCTCGCGGGCGAGCCGCCGCCGAGATCCTGGGCCCGCAGCGTGAGCTCGGCGGGCCGCAGCGTGCAGCCTTCGAGCGTGATCGTCCCGGTGATGCGGTCGGTGGCCGTCCGCGCGCCGGCGGCAGGCGTCGCGCCGACCACCATCAGCACGACCATCGCGAGGGCACAGGCCAGGCTCAATCGGCGGCGCATGGACGTACCTCCAGGTCAGACATCTCCAGGTCGGAGAGCTCGGATTGCCGACGGCCGAAGCCGACAGGGTCCCACCGAGCGGGGTCCTCGGCTACCGGGATTTCCCGCCACCCGACTGGGCGTCATGTGCGTGGTCGGTGCGTCCTGGCACCGGAATCTCAGGCTTGCAGAGAGGGCCTATCTCGCCATGACGCAGGCGGGCGCTGTCGTCAGGCAGGCCTGAGGACGGTGATCGAGGTCCCGTTGCTGTCTGCATCCGGGTCGTGGTTCGCGGCGGGCGCGTAGCTCGAACCCGATTTCGTGACGTTCGTGACCGTGAACGTCACGCTCCCGGCGGACGTGGCGAGCTTCGACACGGACACCGAGCACGTCCCGTTCTTGGACGTCGTGCACGAGGCGGACCCGCTCGCGCCGCCGCTCCAGGTGCCGTTGATCACGGCCCCGCTCACGTTGGCGTGCGTGTTGCTGTGGACACGGACCGTGACCTTCGCGCCCCAGTCCCGCCGGGTCTTCGACGTCGTCGCGTCGAGGTCCGCGACGTGCATCGTGCTCGCCGGCGGGGGCGGGGGCGGCGCTGCCGTGATCGTGATCGAGACGGTCGCGACGTTGCTCACGGCAGAGCCGTCGGTGGCGCTGTAGCCGAAGGCATCCGCACCGCTGTAGCCTGCGTCCGGCGTGTACGTGATGGTGCCGTTCGGGTTGACGGCGACCGTGCCATGCGGCGGGTCACTTGCACTCGAGACGGACAGCGCGGGGCCGTCGATGTCGGTGTCGTTGCCGAGCACCGTGATCGTGACCGCGGTGTCCTGCGCGGTTGTCGCGCTGTCCGGGTTGGCGACCGGGGCGTCGTTGACCGGCGTGACGGTGACGCTCACGGTGGCGGTGTCCGTGCCACCGTTGCCGTCTGAGATCGAGTAGTCGAATGCGTCCGGGCCCGAATAGTCCGCGTCCGGGACGTAGTGGACGGATCCGCCGACGACGGTCGCGGTGCCGTGCGGGGGGTTGGCGACGCCGGTCACCGTCAGGGTGTCAAGATCCGGGTCCGTGTCGTTCGCCAGGACGGCGATATCGGTCGCGCCGTCCTCGGCGACGGTCGCGCTGTCGGCGTTCGCGACGGGCGGCCGGTTGTCCGGAGGCGGCGGCGGGGTGATGCCAAGCACGGCCTCCGCGGCATCGACGACGCCACAGCCGAAGTAGTTCGGGTAGCGCGGATCGGACGTGGGGATCGGCGTGCTGGTGCCGAAGATGGTCTGGACCCCGTACGCGACGTCGGCAGTCGTGCAGAGGCGATCGCGGACGTCGTCGAACAGGCCCGGCGTCCCCGTGTCCGGGATGCCGGCACTGAGCAGGAGCGCGACGACGCCCGCGAGGTGCGGCGACGCCATCGATGTCCCGCTCAGCGGCAGGTACCCGTTTGGGGAGCAGTTCACGCACGTGCCAACTGGCACCGGCGAGAAGATGTTGTCGCCCGGCGCCGCGAAGTCCACCTCGGGCCCCGTGCAGGAGTAGCCCGTGAGCGAGTCGTTCGGGTTGGTGAACGTCGTCGAGAGGACCTGCGGGTAGGCCGCGGGGTAGCGAACCGGACAGCCTCCGAAGATCTCCGGGAGCGTGACGGTGTTGCCGCTCGCCGCCACCATCAGCAGCCCTGCCGCGCCGGCGTTCGCGACCGCGGTCTCGAGCGCGAGGTTCACAGTGGGCGTGCCGAGGCTCATGTTCACCACGTCGATGCCGTTCGCCAGCGACCACTGGAGCGCCGCGATGAGGTTCGATTCGTCGCCGTTACCGCTCGCGTCGAGGATCTTGAGCCCGTACAGCTCCACCTGCGGCGCAACCCCGACGACCAGGTAGTGATTGCGCTCGGCGGCGAGCGATCCCGAGACGTGCGTGCCATGACCGTTGTCGTCCATCGGATCGTCGTCGTTGTTGACGAAGTCCCAGCCGCCGGCGTAGTTGGACAGGAACTCCGGGTCCACCACGGGCGGCTCCGCGGAGGCCGGCTGGTCGTGGATGTAGTCGATCCCCGTGTCGATGACGGCGACCTTCACGCCCTGGCCCCAGATGCCGGCCTCGTGGACGGCCTGCGCCCCGACCCGTCCGACGCCCCACGCGTTGTCGTACTCGTACTGGGCCTCGGCCGCCGTGCTCTCGACGCCGGCCGGCTCGATCGCGCTGAGCGTGCCGTCGGGCTCCACCGACTGGACCCGCGGGTTGCGCCGGAGCCCCGGGAGTGCCTGGGCGGGCACCTCCGCCGCGATCCCGTCGATCAGGGTGTACACGTGTCGGACGGTGCCACCGAGCGCGCGGATCTCGCGGGCCTCGGCCGCGCCCGGCGGCTCGCGGAACATGACGATGACCTTGACCCGCTCGCCGCCACCCGGATCCGCGCCGAGGACGGGCGCTCCGGTGAGCGTCGCCGCAAGCGCCGCGATCACGAGGGCGATGCCAGCCCTCCCGATGGGTCCCCCGGGATCCTGCCGCCGCATGGCCGTCCCTCCTCGCGAGGCGCAGAGGATAGGCCTCCGCCGGGCGCTCGACAAGGGGGGACGGTGGGCGATGATAGGCGGCGTGGAGAGTCAGGCGTCCGGCACCATCACGTTCCTGTTCACCGACCTCGAGGGCAGCACGCGCCTGTGGGAGCAGTTCCCGGAGGCGATGAAGGGTGCGCTGGGCCGCCACGACGCGATCCTCCGCGAGGCGATCGAGACGGCCGGCGGTTCCGTGGTCAAGACGACGGGCGACGGCATGATGGCGGTGTTCGGGAGCGCGATCGAGGCGGCGACCGCCGCCCTGGCGACGCAGCGCGGGCTCGCCGCGGAGCGATGGGGCGAGACCGGCGCGCTGCGCGTGCGGATGGGCGTCCACTGCGGCGAGGCTGAGCAGCGGGGCGGCGACTACTTCGGCCCCACGGTCAACCGGGCGGCCCGGATCATGGCCGCCGGGCACGGTGGCCAGATCCTCCTCTCCGCATCGGCCGGGGCGCTCGCCGTCGAGCGGCTGCCGGCCGGGGCGGGCCTGCTGGACCTCGGCGAGCACCATCTCAAGGACCTCGGTCGGCCGGAGCGGCTGTTCCAGCTCGTCCATCCGGACCTTCCGTCCGCCTTCCCGCCACTTGCCACGGCGCGAGGGGTGATGACCGGTCTGCCCACGAGGGTCGCCGACCTCGTCGGCCGCCGGGACGAGATCGCGGCGATCACGGAGCGGCTCGAGACCGGATCGGTCCGCCTGCTCACCCTGCTCGGGCCGGGAGGCACCGGCAAGACCACGCTCGCGATCCGGGTCGCCCATGACCTCGCCGGCCGGTTCCGTGACGGCGTGGCGTTCGTCGACGTGTCCACGGCCCGGGATGCGAACGCCGTGCTCGTGGCCGTGGCCCGGGCGACGGGGATCGGCGAGATCATCGATCGCGCGCTCCGGGACGAGCTCGCCGACCGCCTTCGCGAGCGGGAGATGCTCCTCGTCCTGGACAACGTCGAGCAGGTGATCGAGGCCGCGGGCGACGTCGCGCACCTCCTGGCGGCGTGTCCCCGGCTGACGGTCCTCGCCACGAGCCGCGAGGCGCTCCACATCCGCGCCGAGCAGCTGTTCCCGGTCCCGCCGCTGGGACTCCCGCCCGCGAGCCGCGGCTCCGTATCGGCCGCCGAGGCAGCCGGGTCCGAGGCGGTCCGCCTGTTCGTGGACCGCGCACGTGTCGTCCGTCAGGGCTTCGAGCTCACCGACGACAACGCCGCGGCCGTCACGGAGATCTGCCGCCGTCTGGACGGCCTGCCGCTCGCGATCGAGCTTGCGGCGGCACGCCTGCGGCTGTTCTCCCCCGACGTGCTCCGGGACCGGCTCGACGACCGGCTGGCGCTCCTCCGCAGCGGTCCGCGCGACCTTCCCGAACGGCAGCAGACGCTTCGGGCGACGATGGACTGGAGCTTCGAGCTGCTCGAGCCGGGCGAGCAGCGGCTGTTCGAGCTCATGGGGGTGTTCGCGGGCGCCGACGTCGACGCGGTCGAGGCGGTCGCGGACCGCCTGGGCGAAATCGACGGCAGCGAGATCGACGTGTTCGAGGGGCTCGATGCGCTCGTCGAGAAGAGCCTCCTCCGGCGCGTCGACGAGCCCGGCGACGAGCCCCGCGTGGCGATGCTCGAGACGATCCGGGCGTTCGCGATCGACCGCCTCGAGCAGCGACCGGGGGCGGCGGCCGTCGCCCGGCAGGCCCATGCGACGTTCTATGCGGAGGCCGCGCGCCGGATGCGCGCCGAGGTGACCGGGGCCCGGCGCGAGGTGGCGCTCACGGCGCTGACGACGGACGTCGCCAACCTGCGGCTCGCGTGGCGCCACTGGGTCGGCGCGCGGGACCTGGAGCAGCTCGACGAGAATGGCGGGGACGCTGCTGATCCTGGACGACGTTCACGGCTGGTACCTGGACACGGCGGGCCTCGCGTCGGACATGCTCGAGGTCCTCGACGTCGTCCCCTCCTCGCCCGAACGAGTCAACCAGGAGATCGCGCTGCGGACGACGCTCGCTCGCGCCCTGATGGCGACCAAGGGGGTGACGCCCGAGGTCGATGCCGCCTTTGCCGGGGCGCTCGAGCTGTTCGAGCGCGGCGGCGGATGTCCGGCACCAGTTCTCCGTGCTGCGCGGCCTCGCCAGCCTGTACATCTTCCGTGGCCAGCTGGACGAGTCCGCCCGTCTCGGGCGGGAGATCCTCGCGCTCGGCGAGGCGCAGCAGGACGCGGCGATGCGCATCGACGGCCACCTGCTGATCGGCACGACCCTCATGTCCGGCAGCGACCTGCACGGGGGGCTCGAACAGCTCGACCGGGCGATCGCGCTGTTCCCCGACGTCCCGACGGCGATCCGGTCGGCGCGGGTGGGGAACGACTCACGGGTCTCGTGTCTCACGACCGCGGGGTTCACGCTGTGGATCCTGGGTCTCCCCGATCAGGCCGTCGCGCGGGCCGACGCCGCGCTCGCCCTCGCCGCCGAGCTCGACCACCCGTTCACCACCGCCTATGCCCGGTTCCACGCTGGCATGCTCCGCCTGTGGCGCCGGGAGCCGGCCATCGCGCTCGAGCTCGCAACCGGGCTCCTCGAGCTCGCGGACGAGCACGAGTTCCGGATCTGGACGGCTGCCGGCACCTGCCTGCGCGGGGCGGCGCAGGTCGATCTGGGCCGGCCCGAGGAGGGTCTGGCAAACGTCCGTGCCGGCATGGGCCTGTACGGCGAGCTCCGGTCGCCGCCGATCTTCTGGCCGTTCCTGCTGATGGTGCAGGCCCGGGCCTGTGCCGCCGGTGGACAGCCGGCCGAAGGGCTCCGCGCGGTCGATGCCTCGATGGAGATCCTTGGTGCCGGCGACGGCGCGTCGATGGTGCCCGAGCTCCGTCTCATCAAGGGCGACCTGCACCTCGCACTCGAGGGGGAGACGGGTGGCGGCTCGGCCGAAGCCGAGCGGTGGTATCGGCTGGCGTTCGACCGCGCGGGAGTGCTCGGCGCCCGGACGGCGCAGCTCCGGGCGGCGACGAGGCTGGCCCGCCTGCGCCTCGCGGACGGTGACGCCGCCGCCGCGCGGGCGGTCCTGGGTCCCGTCCATGCCACCTTCGCCGAAGGCCTCGACACCGCCGACCTGGTCGAGGCGCGGGACGTCCTGGCCGCGGCGGGCGGTCGGCGCGACAGCCCCACTCCCTGACCGGGGCCCGTTCGCGCGCGGTCAGCCGGCGCCTCGACCCTCCTGGCTCGAGATTCCTGCTCGCTCGAGCGCCGCCGCGAGCGCCTCGGGACGAATTGGCTTGGACACGTAGTCGTCCATGCCCGCGTCAAGGCAGGCCTCACGGTCCTCGGACATCGCGTTTGCGGTCATCGCCACGATGTGGACTCGGCGTCCAGTCTCGCCGGCCCGGATGCGACGAGTTGCCTCGAGCCCGTCGAGCTCCGGCATCTGGACGTCCATCAGCACGACGTCGTAGGCACCGCCGCCCACTGCGGCGACCGCCTGCGCGCCGTCGCGGACGGTGTCGGCCGTGTAGCCCATCCGCTCGAGCATCCGCTGGGCGAGCTTCTGGTTCACGGCGTTGTCCTCGGCAAGGAGGATCCGCAGCGGGTGGCGCGCGCCGAGGGTCGAGTCGAAGGCGGACACCGAGCCGGAGCGAGCGGGCGCCGGTGCCGCGAGGCCGGCCAGGACGGTGACGATCGCATCGTGGAGCGCGGACGGCTTGACCGGTTTGACGAGGCTCCCGGCCACGGGCGCGCCGGCTGGCAGCCGGTCCCCGACCGACGAGAGGAGGAGCACCGGCGGGACCGGCCGTCCGGGCACCGCGTCGGCGATCGCCGCTGCCAGCTCGAGGCCGTCGGTGCCGGGCATCCGAAGGTCGGTCAGCACGAGGTCGAACTCGCCGCCGTCACGCAGCGCGCGGAGCGCGTCGTCGGCGCCGTCGACGGCTGCCGAATTCGACCCCCCAGCGGCCGAGCTGTGTGGCGAGGATCCGGCGGTTCGTCGCGTTGTCGTCCACCACGAGGATGCGCCGCCCTCGAAGCTCGACCAGGTCCGCAGCCAATGCCTCGGGCGCATCACCGGCCGCGGGCAGCTCGAGCTCCAGGTGGAACGTCGCACCGTCGCCGGGCACGCCGCTGCTCGCCGCCCGCAGCGAGCCGTGCATCGCCTCCGCCAGGCGACTGCTGATCGCCAGCCCGAGTCCCGTCCCGCCGAACCGTCTCGAGATGCTCGAGTCGGCCTGGCTGAAGCTCTGGAACAGGCGGCCGAGCTGCTCCTCCGTGATCCCGATCCCGGTGTCGCGGACATCGACCGACACCTGCCACCGGTCTCCGGGCAGCTCGACCGCGCCGGCCCTCAGCTCCACCTCCCCGGTCTCGGTGAACTTGACGGCGTTGGACAGCAGGTTGAGCACGATCTGGCGCAGCCGACCCGCGTCGCCGCGGACCCGTGGCAGCGGTACCGGCGCCGAGAAGACAAGCTCGATCCCCTTGCGCGCGGCTGTCGGCGCGAGCACGTCGAGGCACGACTCCACGACGCGGCCGAGGTCGAAAGGCGCATCGTCGAGCTCGACGCGGCCGGCCTCGATCTTCGAGAAGTCGAGGATGTCGTTGATGATGGTGAGCAGGGCGTCGCCCGAGGTCCGGATGGTCTCCGCGTAGTCCGCCTGCTCCTCGTCGAGACCGGTCTCGAGCAGCAACCCGCTCATGCCGATGATCGCGTTCATCGGGGTGCGGATCTCGTGGCTCATGGCGGCGAGGAACGTGCTCTTGGCCTGGTTCGCGGCGTCCGCCTCGTGGCGCGCGCGCTGGAGCTCCGTGATGTCGTGGTAGACGGCGTAGAAGCCCGTGTGGTCGCCATCCACGACGAGCGGGACGACGACGATCTCGACGTCGACCACGCGGCCGTCACGCCCGGAGCGGCGGGTGATCCGCGTGGATCGCCCATGCTCGAGGGCATCTTTCGCGACCCCCTCGCCCTCCGCGCGCATCTCGTCGGAGCCCATGACGAGCTCGTCGATGCGCCGGCCGATCGCCTCCTCCGGCGCGTAGCCGAACAGGCGCTCGGCCGCCGGGTTCCAGCCGGTCACCCGCTCGTCGCGATCCATCGTCACGACCGCGGCCGGGCTGATCTCGACGAGGGATTCGAAGTAGAGCTTCTGGCGCCGGAGCGCGTCCGCCGCGTCGTGCTGCGCGGTGATGTCCAGGAAGAACCCGAGCACGTACTCCGGATCACCCTGCGCGTCCCGGATGAGGCGGTTGTCGTCGCGGATCCACACCACGCGGCCGTCCTTGCGCATGATCCGGTACTCGGTGTTCGCCCTGTCGCCCAGCCCGTGCTGTGTGCCTTGTCCGACGACGATCCCATCGCGGTCGTCGGGATGCAGGATGCCCTCGAAGAAGCCGTCGCGATGCCAGTCCTCGGCGGGATAGCCGAACATTGCCTCGATTGGCGGGCTCACGTAGAGCACACCCCCGAGTGGGGTGTCGGGCCGATCCATGTACACGGACAGCGGGAGCTCCTCGACGAGACGCCTGAACTGCCGCTCCGCCTCCGCCTGTCGGGCAAGGGCCTCGGTCAGCTCGGCCGTCCGCTCCTCGACCCGGCGCTCGAGCGACTCCACGCTCTCCCGGAGCTGCGCCGTCATCCCGTTGAACGCCGTCGTGAGCCGGCCGATCTCGTCCTCCGATGCAACCGGAGCCGATGCCGTGAGGTCGCCGGAGGCCACCGCCGTCGCCGCGGTCTCGAGGCGGTACAAGGGCCGGGTGACCTGGCGGGCGACGAGCCAGATCGCGATCGCGAGCAGGATCGCCGCGACGACCCCGACGCCGAGGAGGACCGCGGTGAGCGACTGGACCGGCGCGAACGCCTCGGCCTGTGGCAGCTCCGCGAGCAGGGCGGCGTCGTGCTCCTCGAGCCAGCGATACACGCCGATGACCGGCACGCCGCGGTAGTCCGTGTACACGGCGCGACCGGTCTCGCCGGCGAGCGCCCGATCGATGCCCACCGACGCGACACCGTCGTCGCCGATACCCGCGTTGAGGCGTTCGTGCAGGAAGCGCCGGTCTGGGCCGACCAGGTACGTCGTCCCGCCGGCGCCGAGGCCGGTCCGCTCGAGGACGATGCGGTCGATCCGCTCGAGGTTGAGGTTGCTCGCGATGACCCCGATGCGCCGGCCCGTGCCATCCGCGTCGAACAGGGGGTTGCTCACGGTGATCGTGGGGCGTCCCGTCAGCGTTGAGACGTACGTGTTCTGCACCGTCGCGTGCGACAGGCCGTTGGTGAAGTAGTACTCCTCGGCCTGGGACTGGCCCTCGTGGCCCGGGACCGTCGAGAGTCGGACGGTACCGTCGAGGTCGAGGACCAGGATCTCCCCGGCGTCCGACGCCTGCTTCACGACGACGTCCAGCGTCCTCGCGACGACCCCGCGTGCCTCCTCACGCCCCGAGGGGGCCGCCGTCAGGTCGAGGAGAACCGCGGCCTGATCGCCAAGGCCGGGAATGGCCCCGACGAACACCACGTTCCGCCGCTGCTCGTCGATCCAGCGGTCCAGCGCGTCCGCCTTCACCTCGGCGACCGCGTCGAGGCGCTCGAACGCCGACGTCGTCAGGTCGTCGGTCGCCCTGAGATAGATGACGACGCCGACCACCGCGACCGTCGCACCGGCGATGAGCAGGAAGGTCGCGACCAGGCGAGCCTGGAGACTCCGGTTCCACGGCCCGGGGATCCGCACGTCAGGGGAGGACCTGGCCGATGGCGTCGAGGTTGAACGCACCGGCACGGCTCGCCCAGTCCACGCCGAAGTACTCGATCGCCTTCGCCTTGAGCGAGCCGTCGGCGTGGAGTCCCTCCACGATCTCGTTCACCCGGCGCACGAATGGGCCGGCGTCGAGGCCCGAGAACTTGTCAACGAACCCGGATGGGTAGTAGACGAACGCCGGCTCGTCGAGGGTCCGCAGCGGGAGCCCATCCGCGAGCGCCTGCTGGCCGATCACCGCCGAGGCGAGGAATGCCTCGATGTCGCCGTCGGCGACGGCCTGCAACCCGGGCGGCTCGAGGACGAAGGTCACGATCTGCGGGTCGGTGACGGCGACGTCGATGTCGACGCCCGGGATCTCGAGCTCACCCTTGAGGTAGTACTCGTGGGTGCAGCTCGCGCACGTCCCGATGGCCTTGCCGTCGAGGTCGGACGCCACCCGGTACGGGCTGTCGCTCTTGACGTAGTAGTAGTTCTCGACCGCGTAGTAGGGCTGGGTCATCCACAGGCGTGTCATCCGGTCCGCGTTGATCGAGCCGGACCCGTAGTTGATGTCCCAGCGGTCGCCCCAGTGACCGCCGGTGACCTCCGTCCACGAGGCGGTGATGAAGCACGGCTCGACCCCGAGCCGCTCCGCGACGAGCTTGGTGGTGTCGTTGTCGTACCCCGCGACCTCGGGCCCCGTAAGCTGGTTGTCCTGGCACCTGGTGCCGGCGGGCCGGGTGGCGTCTTCGACCTTCCAGGAGAGCGGCGCGTAGTCCGGCTCCCAGATGCCTACGAGCGTGCCGCGATCGAGGACCTGGGCCAGCTTGTCGGTCGTCGGATCGCCGGCGACGTTGGTGGCGGTCTCGCCGGGTGCGGAGGACGGCGCCAGCGTGGCACCGCCCGACGCGGAACAACCTGCGATCACAGCCGTCACGGCGAGGATGGCGATCGCCGTGCGCCCGGGCATGCGCGTGGTCAGGCTCATCTGCGGGGATTGCCTCCAGGGCTGGGCCGGCGATCCTGCCGGCTGGGAGCACCCTGCATCCGGCGCGGGACGCTCCCGCTGCGTGCTGCGTGGTGGCGCACGATACACCAGCACCCGTGTCGGACGGACATGGTCAGCGCGCGATGACGACGTTCCAGTCGGCCGCGCCGTCGAAGGCGAGCCCACCCCACGCCGGGTGGATGTCGGCCGACGGGAAGCCGGCCGCGATGGTGGCCGCTCGCACGTCGTCCACCTCGAGGGCCCGTTCCGTGACGCCGAGCACCGTCACCGACCCGGTGGCGACGTCGATCACGTGGTACCGCTCCACGGTCGCACGGGCGTCCGCGTCCCACGCCTGTTCCTGGAGCAGGACGTGAGACCCATCGCCCCACAGGTCGTCCGTGCCCGTCCACCAGGAGCGACTGGACGAGCGATCGACGGTGGCCGGATCGCGGACCTCGAGCGCGAGCGGCGCGCCGGCCCGGAGCGACCGGCGGACCCGGTCGAGGATGCGGGCGACGTCGTCCGGGCGCGCCACGGCCATCTGGCCGTACAGGTAGACGGCGGCATCGAAGACGTTGAGCGGGAGCTCGACGTCACGGACGTCCCCCTCGATGAACGTGCAGGGCAGGCCGTCAGTGATCGTGCTGGCGTGGCGGATGGCCGCCGGGGCGATGTCGACGCCGGTCACCTCGATCCCTCGCCTCGCGAATGCCCGTGCGACGAGGCCGGGGCCGCAGGTGAGGTCGAGCAGCGAGTCCCCGGCCCGGAGGCCGAGCCACTCGACCAGTCGGTCGACCTGGTCCGCGATGACGGACTCCCGCCGGCTCGCGAGATCGTGCCGTTGATCCAGGTGCTCCCGGAGCATCCGTTCGCTGAACGCGGGGTCGCCCCACGGCAGGTCCGCGGCGTCCGGGCCCCATGCCACCAGCGGGGCCTGGTGCATCAGGCGCTCGAGGGCTCTGACCGGCACCGGCAGGTTCGATGGATCGTGTGTCATGCCGCGATGGTACGGAGGGCGACGGACAGGTGCCGGTTGAGTCTGGTGGCCCGCACGACTAGCATTCGCGGGTGGACTGCTGTGACCCCACCATCTACGACGACACGTTCGACGCGCATCGTGCGGACGAGCGCCTGCGCGACTACCGGCGCAATGGCCCGACCGGCTGGTCGAGGCGGCTCGTCGCGGGACTCACCGCGGACGGCGTCGCCGGGATGACCGTCCTGGACATCGGCGCCGGCGTCGGTGCCGTCCACCACGCCCTGCTCGAGGCGGGTGCCGCAACCGCGGTCGACGTGGATGCCTCGGGCCCGTACCTCGACGCCGCGCGCGGCGAGGCGATCCGTCGGGGTCTCGCGGAGCGGGTGACGTACCACAAGGGTGACGCGGTCGCCCTTGCGCCGGAGCTGCCGCCGGCCGATCTCGTCGCGCTGGACCGGGTGGTCTGCTGCTACCCGCACATGGAGGCGCTCGTCCGCGTGGCGGCCGAGCGGACGCGCCGGCGCCTGGGCATGGTCCTGCCCCGCGACGACGCCTGGATCCGCGCCGGCGTCAGCGTGAGCAACCGCTGGAGCGCGTTCCGCCACGACCCGTTCCGGGTGCACGTCCACCGGACGGACGCCGTGCTGGAGGTGGCCACCTCGGCCGGCCTCCGGTCCCTGGCATCCCACCGCGGCCGCTTCTGGCAGACGCTGATCCTCGAGCGCTAGATCCGCGTGTGGATGAACGCCGTGAACGGCGCGCCGAGCGCATGGAGCCCGGTGATCCGGATGCCCTGGCGCGAGTTGAGCGCGCTCACGATCCGGCCGTTGCCGATGTAGATCCCGGCGTGCGAACCGCCGCCATAGATCACGACGTCACCGATGCGGGGATTGGACCGGCTGGTGAGGCCGTTCGCCTTGCCCCAGGCGTACATGGCGGCCGCCGAGTGCCCGCCACCGAGCCTGCCCGAGACGCCGGCGACGCGGTAGGCGTAGCGCACGAGGCCGGAGCAGTCGAAGGTGTCGGGTCCGGTTCCGCCGCTGACGTACCGGTCTCCGCGCTGGGCGAGGGCGACCTGCACGACACGGGCCCGTGCGCCGGACGCCGTCGCGGTCGCGGTCTGGGTCTGCTTCGGCTTCGCGACGGCGGCCACTGCCTTGTGCCGGACTCGGGCTGGGCGCTGGGTCACCACCGGCGGAACCGCCGCGGCCCACGTCGCCGCGGTGTCCGGGGCCTTCACCGCCAGGGGCTGCTCGTCGCCGGGCTCGAGGATGAGCTCGGCGGTCGGGAGCCGGGAGGCGGAGCTCGGTCCGGCGGGTCCGGAGCCCGGGGCTCCGTCGGGCAGGACGACGTCCGAGAAGGAGATGGCCGCGGTTGATCCGGCGGACGGTGAGATCCCCACCACGAGCGCGGTGGGGACGGTGACGCCGGCGACCGCGACGATCGTGCCGAGCGTGATGGCCCGCAGGCCGGTGATTCGGAAACCCAAGCTGTTCCTCTCTGCCACCACGCGACAGATGACCGTCGCGGCGATGGGACAGCGCCGCCCGGCACGGGGAGAGAGGGCTCATCCACGCCCCGAAGGGGGATGAGCGCGCAGGGACGATCGACAAGCGGTCGACCGCACGGCGGGAGGCCCCGCCGGGGCGGCGATATGTGGTTGAAATCCTTGTCGATGGCCGGTTGCGGGCGAGACCTTATCAGCGATCCTGGATCGATGCCGGGATCGAGGCCGGCGGCGAGATGGTCCGAGAGGAGCCATCGGTACCGGGCCGAAGGGCTCTGGAACCCCGCGCTGAACGGCCCACGATGACGGCCACGGTGCCGACTGGGCGCCATCCGCCCTCACTCGCACGAGGATTACGTCCCATGACTGCCATGGCTGAGCCACGCGCCGATGCCGCCAAGTCCGCGGCGCTCCAGATCGGCGACACGACCCTCCAGCTTCCGATCGTCGAGGCGACCGACGGGAGCCCGGCCGTCGACGTCGCGGCGCTGCTCAAGGACACCGGCTTCACCGCGCTCGACTACGGGTTCGCGAACACGTCGGCGACGAAGAGCGCCATCACCTATCTCGACGGCGAGAACGGGATCCTGCGCTATCGCGGCTACCCCATCGAGCAGCTGGCCGAGCAGTCGACCTTCCTCGAGACCGCGTACCTGCTCATCTACGGCGAGCTTCCGACGGCCGAGCAGCTCGACACCTTCACGACCTCGATCACGCGTCACACCCTCCTGCACGAGGAGTTCCGGCGCTTCTTCGACGGCTTCCCGATGGACGCCCACCCGATGGCCATCCTCGCCTCGGCGGTCGCGGCGCTGTCCACGTTCTACCAGTCGTCGGAGGACCCGCTCAATCCCGAGCACGTCGAGATCAGCACGATCCGGCTGATGGCCAAGATGCCGACGCTGGCGGCGTTCGCCTACAAGAAGTCGATCGGCCAGCCGTTCGTGTACCCCGACAACGCGCTGGACTACGAGTCCAACTTCCTGCGGATGATGTTCGCCGTCCCGTCCGAGCAGTACGTGGTCGATCCCGAGATCGCGAAGGCGCTGCGCGTGCTGCTGATCCTCCACGCGGACCACGAGCAGAACTGCTCCACGTCGACCGTGCGCCTCGTCGGCTCGAGCCACGCGAATCTGTACGCCTCGATCTCGGCCGGGATCGCCGCGCTGTGGGGGCCGCTCCACGGCGGCGCCAACGCCGAGGTCCTGGACATGCTCAAGGCGATCCAGGCCGACGGCGGGGACGTGAGCAAGGCGGTCGCGCGCGCCAAGGACAAGAGCGATCCGTTCCGCCTGATGGGCTTCGGGCACCGCGTGTACAAGCACTTCGACCCGCGGGCGGCGATCATCAAGCGCTCCGCCGACACGATCCTCGAGCGGACCGGGACCCGCGATCCGCTGCTCGACATCGCGATGTCGCTCGAGGCGGTCGCCCTCGCCGACCCGTACTTCATCGACCACAAGCTGTACCCGAACGTCGACTTCTACAGCGGCGTGATCTACCGGGCCCTGGGCTTCCCGACCCGGATGTTCACGGTCCTGTTCGCGATGGGACGGCTGCCGGGCTGGATCGCCCAGTGGCGCGAGATGATGACCGATCCCGCGTCCCGCATCGGGCGTCCTCGGCAGGTCTACACGGGCGCGCCCGAGCGGCCGTACGTCGGGATCGAGGACCGCTGATCGGCGCCGGCGCGAGTGCGCCCGCTACTCCGCGGGCCGCTCGTCGTCGGGGCGCGGGGCTGCCGCGATCCGGCGTCCGTACTCGTGCGTGACGCCGAAGCAGCGGCCGTTCCGCTCGAACACGAGCGCGATGTGGTAGCCGGTCGCGCGCCACTGGAGGAGGGTGCGGCCGTCCGGGAGGGGTGTCTCCGTGCTCGGCTGCCCGACGACCTTGACGATCTCCTTGCGCGTCCTGCCCTTGAGTGAGCCGAGCGAGACGAACCGTTTGCGCAGCGCCCGGCCGGGTGCGCGGAAGCGCCACGGCAGCACGACGGCGAGCAGCATCGCCGCGAGCAGGGCGACGAGGGCGAGCTGGCTGCTGTCCATGGCCCTGAATGTACCGCCGCCCGTCCGCGTGCGGCGTTCGTCCGGCCACGGCCTGTCCTGGTGCGACGCGACAGCCGCGGGCCCGACGAGCTGGTCGTCAGGTCCTCGCCCTACCTCGTGACCGGCTGACGCGACCGGTCGACGACCGGCCCGGGTCCGTCCGTGTGCCACCATGAGCGTCGATGCGACAGCCGATGGCGCACCCCGTGGGCGGCCCGGCCCGGCACGGCCGGGGCGCACGCCGCCAACCCCCGCGGCGGGATCGCAGGGGACGGAGGCGGTTCATCGGGCCGCTGCTCCTCGGGGTCCTCGGCAGTCGCGGCTCTCGCCGTCGTCGTCCTGAACGCCGGCGCGGCGAGCGCGGAACCCGACGGACGGGTTGCGGCCGCGACCGGCGTCCCCTCCCCGATCGCGGCGGCCGAAGGCACGCCGTACCGGGCACGACGGAGTCGGGCGTCGCGAGCCCGGGTGCAGCCGACCCGGGCGACGCCCCCGCCGTGGCGGCGCCGGCAGTGACGGCGGCGCCATGCGATCACGGCGACGTGTTCACGCCCACCAGGACCCGGACGACTGGGCGCGCACGATCCTCGACACGACGCTCATGCTCCGCGCCGACGTGGTTCCCCCCGACCTCGTCCCGGTGACCGACGCCGGCATCGCCGGCCGGGGCAAGGTCCGCGACCTCGTGATCGAGGATCTCAGGGCGCTGGCGGCCGCCGCGCGGGCGGACGGGGTGTCGATCTCGGTCGACTCGGCATACCGCAGCTTCGATCAGCAGGTCCTGGCGTTCACGAGCTACGCCAGGGGCTACAGCGAGGACGCGGCGCTGGCGACCGTCGCGCGGCCCGGCCACTCGGAGCACCAGCTGGGCACGACGCTCGACTTCGAGGGCGACCTCGACTGGCTCGCGTCACATGCCCCTGGCTTCGGGTTCCTGATGTCCTACCCGGCCGACGCGAGCCCGGACCGCACCTGCTACCGCCATGAGCCCTGGCACTACCGGTACGTGGGCCGCACCCAGGCCGCGCGGGTCGTGTCGTCGGGGCTCAGCCTCCGCGAG
This sequence comes from uncultured Chloroflexia bacterium, assembly GCA_963715245.1. Classification (GTDB taxonomy): domain Bacteria; phylum Chloroflexota; class Limnocylindria; order Limnocylindrales; family CSP1-4; genus CAIXZV01. Next base: position 1,269,322 of record CAVQRM010000001.1, on the reverse strand, counting down.
TGGCTCTGGCGCCAGGAACCCTGACCCCGCCCCGTCCCGGACACGAAACGGCCGAGCGGCGCCGTGAGGCTGCCGCTCGGCCTCGAGTGCCGAGGTGAGGGCCGGGATCAGATCCCGGGGATGCGGATCAGCAGCAACTGGCCGCCCTCGCGCTTGTAGGTGAAGTCCGGGCTACCGTCGCCGTTGTTGTCGTCGCCCGGCGCCTTCTCCACCCACACCGAGTGGGCCTGCACGGTAACGAGGAACGCACCGGGGCCGAACGCGGCGGACGCATCCACGATGCCCGACGCCTCCCACGCGCCGAGGCGGGCCAGAGGCTTGCCGTCCACGTCAGTCGGGCCGCCATCGGCGGACTGGTCAACGGCCGCGACCACCTGCGGGGTGCCCGTGAACGGCACGTACCACAGGCGCCCGGTCGTGGCGTTGGGATCCGCGGAGCCGATGTCGAACTGCTGGCTGGAGCCCGGGTCCTCGGTCAGGAGGATGCCCGTGGCGGTGCTCTCGATGTTGTCCGGCTGGTGCACCTCGCCGAGGGTCTTGACGGGGTTGTCGTCACCCTCGACGAAGACCGACAGAGATGTCACGACGGTCGGGTCGGCGGGGTCGAAGACCATCTTCCAGACGCGGCCGTTGGTGGACAGGCCCTGGGCGGGGGTGCCGGCGGTGCCGCGACCGGAGTCCACGACGTACGCGACGTTGCCCATCCCGTCCCGCTTGTCGTAGGCGATGTCCTCGACGCGGACGAAGTTGAACACGTTGTTGAGCTGGCTCCAGTACTCGAGCACCCACTGCGGGCCGTCGAGACCGGTGGGAACGGTCGTCCGGAGATCGCGCTGCCAGGAGCCGTTGCTGGGCGGGGCCGGGAAGCCCACGTCGGCGGCCTTGATCTCGCTGCCGTCAGGGTTCTTGCCCGTCGCGATGTGCTTCGGCACCTGGACGAAGTGGCCGGACACCGTGGCGGCCGAGCCGGGGGCGAAGTCGTAGTAGTCGTCGACCGCGAGGTCGTCCGAGACGAACGCCCACAGGTCGCCCTGGTCGGCGAGCAGCGCATCGGTGTCGCCGGCGATGTACGAGTACAGCTGCGACTGAGCGGCGGCCGGGTCGATTCCCGGCACCGTGGTCAGCGCGCCGTTGGTGAACGTGTCGTCGCCCGACAGCACGACGAGCTCGTCGTAGCCCGGCAGCGGGACGCTGTTCTCGTGGTTGTGGCGGCCCATGCCGTAGATCGGATGGTGCTTGCCCGTCCGCACGTCCAGGACGACGACCAGGCCGATCTCCTCCTCCTCGGCGCTGCCGCTCGTCACCGGCCACGAGTTCTCGGCCCGGCGCACGAAGTCAACGCCCTCCTCGTTCGTGAACAGGAGGTCGCGGTCGAAGCCCTCGGCGGCCGTCGCGAGGTAGCTGGAGCAGAAGCGCTGGTAGCCGGAATCGCTGTCGATCACATACGAGCCGCTGAGCACCCCGCCCGACTTGCGGTTGAGCACCAGCCGGCTGACCTGCGAGTTGTTGAAGTCGTTCTCGCCGCTGGCGCTGGGTGCCGCCGCGCTGTACGGGAACGGGACCTTGCTCGTCTCGTGGTTCACGAACACGTCGACGCGCCCGCTGCCCCGGGTGCGAAGCGCGAGTCCGTCCGGGATCGCCTCGAAGCGATACTCGTCGATGACCTCGCCCACGGTGATGACGGGCGTCACCTCCACCCCGGCCATGACCGGTGCGAGCATCGGGTCCTGCGACGTCCTGAAGCCACTGTCGTTCGCGGCGGCGGGTGCGGCGGCCGTCGCGGCGATGATCAATGCCGTGGCAAGCGCGGTTCGTTTCACCGGCAATGTTCCTCCTCGTCGGGCGCCATCGGGAGTGGGATCGCCGACCTCCACCCCGGTGGTGTCCGGGAGACCGTCGGCTGCAGGTGCGCACCATGCGCCGCCTCGTTGACCCCTGTCAACGGCACGTCGCGGCTGCCGGCAGCCCGACACGCAACACTCGGTGCGTGCTGGCACCACGGACGCGCGTGATCGAGGCGGGCGGACGGCCTGCGCGGGTCAGCCGGGCAGCAGCGCCTCGACGACGTCGCGGGCGTGGTACGAGAGGCGATCCGGCGTGATGTAGGCCCGGACCGCGTCGATCCCGTCGCCCGCGGTGAGCATCGGCAGCTCCTCGTAGCCGTCGGGGCGCCGTTGGCCCATCCCGATGTTCGTCACCAGCGCGTTGCACAGGCACTTGCGCCCGACGGTGTCGTCGGCGCTGCCGCCCTTGCGCACATAGTCGTCGACCGGCTCGCTCGGACAGCGGTAGTCGAGCGTCCCATCGGCCCGGCGGTACGCCCGCCGCAGGTACCCGAGGTCGCACAGCCGTGGCCGCTCCTCGTAGGAGGCCTGCTCCGACAGCGTGCCCGCGAGCTCGGCCACCTTGAAGGGGAAGCCCGTGGGCGAGGCCACCGGATCCGTGAGCACGTCCCCGTCGCCGCGAACGAGGTTCGCGAGGAACCGCCGGCGGAGCTCCGGGTCGAGTCCGGACTCCTCGCAGAACGCGAAGGCCGTGCCCACCTGGACGCCGTGGGCGCCGGCGGCGAGCGCCTCGGTGAACCGCTCCCGGCTCCCGTACTCGCCGGCAAGCCAGAACGGCACGCCGAGGGCCTTCATCTGGTCCAGGTCCACGACGTCGCGCGCCCCGTAGACCGGCTCACCACGCTCGGAGAGCTGGAGCTGGCCGCGCGGCGGCGCGTTGTGACCGCCCGCCGTGGGGCCCTCCACCACGAAGCCGTCGATACCGCCCGGCGATTTGCGCAGGAGCGCCTTGGCCAGCGTCGCCGCCGACACGATCGGCAGGAACTTCGGCCGCCGCAGCTCGGCCCGGCCAACCGCTGCTGCCCCGAGCCCGATCGCCGCCGGGTCGAAGTGCAGCTCGTACCGCTCGCCGGCGGCCTCGAGCACGTCGAGGCTGATCGACACCGGCTGGTGGTGGCTGAGGCGGTCGAGCGAGGCCGGGATCTCAGCCGGGATGCCGGCGCCCATCAGGACCACGTCGACGCCCGCGAGCATCGCCCCGTACAGGCTGGGCAGCGTCGGGAACTGGATCTTCTCGAGGTAGTTGATGCCCACGACCCCGTCGTGCCCCTCTTTCGCGAGGAACACCTCGGCGAAGTTCGCCACGACGATCAGCGCCTGGCGTTCGCGCGTCATCCGGGCCCGGAGCATCGGCGCCAGCTTGTAGCGCGAGCCGCGGACCGGCCCATCCGGGGCGTCGAGGCGCAGGTAGCGGTCGATGACGGCCTCGGCGACCTCGCGGGACGGGAAGGCGGCCAGCGCGCGGCGCATGTGACCACCCGGGTCCCCGCCCCACAGCTTGCGCACGAGGATCGAGTCGAGGGCCGTGCCGGAGACGACGCCCAGCTGGCCGAGCGAGGACACCTCGCGGGCGAGGGTCCAGCTCGATACGCCGGCCCCCATTCCCCCCTGGATCAGTTGCGGCAGCACAGGGGGGTCTCCAAGCTCACGGCCCGTGGCGGGCGATGCGGCACCGAATGTAGCACCGCCCGCCGACGGGCGATCAGGGCCGGATGTCCCCGTCTCCCGGCGTCCACGGCCTTCGCCGGCAGCGCGGCCTCAGCCGGGGACGGGTGCCGGCCTGGTCGCCGGTGCGTCTGCGGGCCGCCGGGTCCCACGGAGGAAGGCTCCCAGGATGAGGAGGGCGACCACCGCGACCCCCGCAAAGACCGGAGCCATCGCCGCGGACACGACCGGCGATGCCGGATCGGCCATCGCGCCGACCCACTGGTCCACCGCGATGCTGACGGCCTCGATGACGAGCATCACCTGCAGCGCACCCGCGACGACGAGCCCGAGCGGCCGGCGCTGCCAGACCCAGGCCGCCGTCAGGTAGCACAGCGGCAGGAGGAACGCGAGGTCCATGACCTGGCCGGGACCCGTCGTCATGCCGGTGCCGACGAGGAACGCCGGTTCCTCGCTGGCGAACAGCGCGGGCACGATCGCCCTGAGCCACAGCAGGTGGAACAGGCCCGCCATGACGACGAGGTAGCCCGCGACGAGCCGGACCGGGGTGCCCGGACCGAACCGCGAGGCGATCTCGCCGACGGGGACCTGCGGTGCCAGGGCCAGCAGCGCCCAGCCGGCGAACGACAGCATCGCGACGTAACCCAGGAACAGGCCGTTGAACGGCGAGCCGAACAGGAACAGCACGGCCTGGTACAGGACGAACGCGAGCGCACCGAGCCAGCCGAAGAATGCCAGCTCCGAGCCGCGGCGGACCGCGGCCATCGACGCGAGCAGGACCGGCAGCGCGACGACCAGGACCACCAGCGCGGTCCCGCGCAGGGACCCGACGCTCACGGCCGGGCCGTGGACCAGGTCGGGTCGCACGAGCGAGGCGATCGCCGAGAAGCCCGCCGCGACCAGGAGCAGGAGCGACAGCACGTATGGCGCTCGGGACACCGGTTGACGGGGGGTGGATGCGCTGGTCATCGGATCGATTCCTCGGTGTGGGCGGCCGGTCGCTGCTCGGAGCCACCGAGGCCGGCCAGCCATCGGTGGACGATGTCCTGCAGGACGGGGAGGTCCCGCGGTTCGAGCCCGGTGAAGGCATCGCGCAGGAGGGCGGCGCCGCGGGCCTGCATCTCGGGGGTGTCGAACACCCTCGCCTGCTCGGTGAGCTCCAGGCGGGTCGTCCGGCCGTCCCGGCTGTCCGCGACGAGCCGCAGGTAGCCACGGGTCTCGAGGCCGAGCGCGATCTGCTTCACGTTCTGGCGCGACGTGCCGTACCGCTCCCCCGCCTCGGTCAGCGATGGGCTGCGACCCTTGAACGCCTGCGCGAGGATCGCGAGCAGCAGCCACTGCTTCGACGTCAGGCCGAGATCCGCGAGCGCGGCATCGGTCCGCCGGGTGAGGTGCTGCATGACCACGAACAGGGAGCCGAACACGTCGGCCTGCGCCTGGAGATCGTCGCTGTCGGGCATATACGTAATGTATTACGCATATGCCATCGCTGTCAAGCCCCGGGCGTGCCCCCTTCGGGCCCGGGTCCCGACGCCAACCGCCCGAATGACCCGTGGTGCGTCTTGCCCTCGCATCGGAAGATCACACCGTCGACCATCGGACTGCCGATCGGAGGAACGCGTGCTCGGACGCCGGCTGCTCATCGCCCTCGTCGCCCTCGGACTGGCCGCCTGCAGCGCGGGTGAGGCGAGCCCGTCCACGAGCCCGTCCGGCAGCCCGGCCGTGCCGGTTGGACCCGGTGACCCGGCGGCGATCGGCCGGGCCTTCATCGAGGCGATCGCAGCCGGCGACACCGCGGCGGCCGAGGCGATGGAGGACCCGACCATGCGCGGCGCGGCTCCCGCCGCGGTCCTCGCCCAGCTGTGGGGCCAGTTCGAGACGCAGTTCGGGGCGTTCGTCGCCATCGACGGCGTGACCGTCGAGGCGAGCGGGCCGTACCAGAACGCCACCGTCCAGGCCCGCTTCGCGAACGCGCTCGTCCCGCTCATCGTCACCGTGGCGGACACGGACCAGGTGGCCGGCCTCCACCTCGGCGAGCCCGTGCCCGGGTCAGCGACGCCCGCGTCGCCGTCCCCGGCGCAGGCCGACGACGCATCGCCAGCCGCGTACGTCGATCGCGCGGCGTTCACCGAGACCGAGGTGACGGTCGGCGCCGCGCCGTGGGCCCTGCCGGGCACGCTCTCGATGCCGGTCGGGGCCGGCCCGTTCCCGGCCGTCGTGCTCGTGGCCGGCTCCGGACCCCAGGATCGCGACGAGACGATCGGGCCCAACAAGCCCCTGCGCGACCTGGCCTGGGGCCTCGCATCGGCGGGCGTCGCGACGCTGCGGTACGAGAAGCGCACCAAGCAGTACGGCACGCAGCTCGCGTCGCAGGCGGCAACGATCACCGTCCAGGAGGAGACGGTGGACGACGCGGTTGCGGCGGTGGATCTCCTGCGCGCGACCCAGGGCGTGGACCCGGACCGGGTGTTCGTTGCCGGCCACAGCCTGGGCGGCCACGTGGCTCCGCGGATCGCCGCGGCGGCGCCGGGCAGGGTCGCCGGCATCGCGCTGCTCGAGGCGAACGTGAGCCCGCTCGAGACGCTCATCGAGGCCCAGCTGTCGTACCTCGCCTCCGACGAGGGTGGCGCGGACCCGCAGGCGAAGGCGATGCTCGAGGCGCTCCCCGCGCAGCTGGCCAGGCTCGCGTCCCCCGACCTGTCGGCGTCGACGCCGGCCTCGGAGCTCCCGCTGGGCATCCCCGCCGCCTACTGGCTGGACCTGCGCGGCTACGACCCGGGCGCGCTCGCGCGCGACCTGCCGATCCCCGTCCTGATCGTGCAGGGCGGCCGGGACTACCAGGTCCCGCCGAGCGAGCTTGCGCTGTGGCGCGACGCGCTCGCGGGTCGCGACGATGTCACCATCCGGGAGCACCCGGCGCTCAATCACCTGCTGATGGAGGGCACGGGGCCCAGCCGCCCTGCCGAGTACACGGTACCCGGGCACGTGGCCGAAACCGTCGTCGCGGATATCGCCGCCTGGGTGCAGGGGGCGCGATAGCCGGACGGCGGAACGCGCCAACCGGACCGCCGGGGGAGGTCCATCCGGCGTGGCGCTGGCGCGCGGATCGGCACTGGCGCCGCATCCGGGCGGGCCTGATGCTCGCATCGCCGCGTCGCGCGTGGCGAGCGGCTGCGAGGTGCCATCGATGTCGCACGCGACGCTGACGGACGGCTCCTACGGGGCGCTCGCGGAGCGGCTCAACCGGCTCCCGCAGGGCGCGCCGCCGTCCGAGCTCCTGTTCCGGATCCTGCGCCTCCTGTTCAGCGAGCGCGAGGCGGCGCTCGTGGCGAGGCTCCCGATCCGCCCGGTCACCGTGCGCTCAGCCGCCCGGGCGTGGGGGATGCGCGAGGCCGAGGCACGCACGGTCCTCGACGGCCTCGCGTCACGGGCCCTCCTCCTCGACATGGAGGGGCCCGGCGGGACGACGTGGATCCTCCCGCCGCCGATGGCCGGGTTCTTCGAGTTCTCGATGATGCGCGCCCGCGACGACATCGACGAGCACCTCCTCGCCGAGCTGTTCTACCAGTACGTCACCGTCGAGGACGACTTCATCGTCGCGCTGTTCACGGACGGCGAGACCCAGCTGGGGCGCGCGTTCGTCAACGAGCCTGCGCTGGAGGACGGGCTCGCGCGCCGGGCCGCGCGATCCAGCGCCCCGTCGACCGGCGGCGACGTCCACGTCCTCGACTACGAGCGCGCCAGCGAGGTCATCGGCACCGCGGCGCACATTGGCGTCGGGTTGTGCTACTGCCGTCGGAAGATGGCGCTTCTCGACCGCGCGTGCGCCGCGCCGCAGGGGATCTGCATGACGTTCGGCGGGACCGCTGACGCCCTCATCCGCCACGGGTTCGCGCGGCGAGTCGACATGGCGGAGGGGATGGATCTCCTGGCCGAGGCATACGACGCGAACCTCGTGCAGTTCGGGGAGAACGTCCAGCGCGACGTCAACTTCATCTGCAACTGCTGCGGCTGCTGCTGCGAGGCGATGATCGCGCAGCGCCGGTTCGGGTCGATGCACCCGGTCCACACGACGAACTTCCTGCCACACGTGGACGGAGAGACCTGCAACGGCTGCGGCAAGTGCGTCAACGTGTGCCCCGTCGAGGCGATGACGCTCGTCTCCGCCAACGATCCCGCGCACCCCAGGAAGCGCCGCGCGCAGCTCGCCACCGACCTGTGCCTGGGCTGCGGCGTGTGCACCCGGGTGTGCACGAACGCCGCGCTGTGGCTGGAGCCGCGGCCGAAGCGGGTCATCACGCCGGTGGACACGCTCCACCGGACGGTCCTGATGGCCATCGAGCGCGGCCGGCTGCAGGACTGCATCTTCGACAACCACGCCCACCTGAGCCACCGGGCGATGGCCGCGATCCTGGGCGTGATCCTGCGCCTGCCGCCCGCCGCCCAGGCCCTCGCGACGCAGCAGTTCCGCTCCCGGTACCTCGTCCGGATCCTCGAACAGGTGCGCGTCTAGGGAGCCCGTGGGGATCGCGGTAGCCGGCACCGGTAGGATTGTGGGGGGATCGGCGGCGCGACGGCCCGTCGGTCCTGCCCTGGAATCGCGTCCCGCGACATCCGAGCAGCAGGCCACGTGGGAGTGCCCGACATGACCGATCCGATCCGCCCTGACACGGGGCCGCCGGCCGACGAGGCCGCCGCGGCCTCCCAACCAGCCGAGCCCGAGGCACCCGAGACGCCCGAGACGCCGGGAGCACCCGCAGCTCCCGCGGCGCCGGCCCAGCCCGAGGCGGATGCGGCATCGACGGAGCCCGTCGTGGACCCGTCGCTGGCCGCACTCGTCGCCGCCGACACGGCGGAGGAGCCGGCAATGGGCACCGCGCCGGCGCCGGCTGAGCCTCCGTCGGCGCCACCTCCTGCTGCGCCACCCGTGCCGCCGGTGCCACAAGCGGCCCCGCCGACGGTCACGCCGACACCGGCGCCGGTCGTCGTCCAGCAGCCCGTCGCCCCCGCGCCCCGACGCCGGAGCGGGCTGTCCACCGTCAGGCGCGTGATCGCCTTCCTGTTCGGCATCCTGCAGGCGCTGCTGATCCTCCGGATCGTCCTGCTCCTGCTCAACGCGGACCCCGACAACGACATCGTGAGCGCGATCCTCTCGATCACGCAGCCGTTCGTCGACCCGTTCATGGGCATCTTCCAGCTCGACAGCGTGACCGGCGGCAACGGCTCCGTCCTGGACATCGCGGCAATCGTCGCGCTCATCGCGTGGACGCTCATCGAGACGCTGATCGTCTCGCTGCTGCGGCTCTTCGACCGCCCGGCCCGGTAGCGGGAGCCGCTCAGGCTCCCTTCGGTCGGCGGCTTGACGCGGCCCGGTCCCATGGGTACCGGGGCTCCATCGTCAGGGGCGGACCCTGACGGGTTGGAGGGTGCACGGGCCCCTGGTCCGGCGGTAGCGTCCCGGGCAGGCGGTGAGAGCCGTCCCAGCCAGGTGGCTGGCCGACAAGGGCAAACCCGGGGTGACCCGGGGACGCAAAGCCACGGGGCTCGCGCGAGCGAGTCAGCCGGGCTGCCGAAGTCAGGAGGTTGGTGTGCCTCGGGCCCACCCTCGCCTGGACGCGCTCGTGCGCGTCATCGCCGTCGCGGCGCTCGCACTCGCGGGCCTCGCGTCGGTCCGTCCCATCTGACCGGGGCGGGCACGCGCCCGCCCACCGCACGACGGCGCCCCGTCTCCGCGAGGAGGCGGGGCGCTTCGATTCAAGGGGCGAACGGTGCGAGGAGCCGGTCCGCGACGCTGCTCCAGCTCCAGCGCTCGACGGCGGCGCGTCGGGCTGCGGCGCGCACGCCGGCCCGGTCGGCGGGACCGAGGGCGAGGAGCGCCGCGAGCGTCGCCCGCAGGTCCGCGGCGTCGCCCGAGTTGAACGCGGCGAGGTGGCGGAGGTGCGCCGGATACGTCTCCTCGAGGCCGGCGGCGATCTCCGCGAGCCCCGAATGGCGCGCGACGATCGGCGGGCAGCCGGCGGCCGCGGCCTCCGCGGCGACCATGCCGAATGCCTCGGGAAAGATCGAGGGCACCACGCACGCATCCGCGAGGGCGAGCAGGTGCACGAGGTGGCGGTGCTCCAGCGCGCCCGTGAACAGCACGTCCGGGCCCGCCCGGCGCTCCAGGGCCGCACGGTCGTCGCCAAACCCGACGATCACGGCTCGGGCGTCGAGTCCGTCGAGCGCCTCGAGCAGCAGGTGGACGCCCTTGTTGCGCATGAGCTTGCCGAAGTAGACGACGGTCGGGCGGTCCGCGCGCAGGAAGCGCTCCATGCGGTCCGCGTTGCCCTCGTCCGGGAGCCGCTCGTCGGCGTTCGACGGGTTCGGCGGGTCGCGTCGCGCCTGTTCCACCAGGGCCGCGAGGGCGATCGAGGGTTCCTCGGGGTGCCAGTCGTCGACGTCGACGCCCGGTGGGACCTCGTGCACGTTCTCCACGTGACCGCAGACGTCCTCGAGGACGCGCCGGATGTGCCCCGAGCCCACGAACGTGGCCGTGGCGTGCGCGAGCGTCTCGCTCCCCCATCGGGCCAGCGCGGGGTTGCCACGCATCGCGTACTCGAGCTCGGAGCCGTGTGCCTTCACCGCGAACCGCGCCCCGGTCGCGAGCCCGACCGGCCCGCCCAGGAGCACGTGGTTGCAGAACGCGAGGTCGGCCGGGAGGTGCTCGCGCATGGCTCCGGCGTTGGCCTCCACCCACCGGTCGAGGTCCGCCCGGCTGCAGTCGCCGATCAGGCGGACGTCGCGACCCTCGTACCGGTCGAGGACGTACACGGGAAGGAGGCGGCCGGTGTCGGGCCGGACGACCCGCGCGCCGCCGAGGTCGTAGCGCCCCGGCGCAGGATCCTGGCTGAACACCGTCACGTCATGACCAGCCCGGCTCCACGCGCGTGCCAGCTGGCGGGTGTAGACGTTCGAGCCCGTTCCGCCCAGGAGGTAGCCGTGCCAGAGCAGGATCCGCATCGCTCCATCGTGCCCGAGGCGGGACACCGGCCGTGGATCGCTCAGGACCAGCTCCTCGCGGCCCGTGCATCCCAGTAGGCGTCCGGGGACTCGGCGAGCTCCGGGAGTGCCAGGTCCACGCCCGCAAGGTCGACCGCCGCGGCGTTCGAGCGCAGCTGGGAGGGCGTCGCGGCGCCGGACAGCGCGACGTCGGCCCACGGATTGGCGAGCACGGCCGCGAGCGCCACCGCGTCGGGCCCCGATCCGGCACGGACCCCGGCATCGACAACGGCCGGCTCCGTCAGCAGGCGTCCGTTCGCGAGCGCCTCCTTGACGATGACGCCCCAGCCGGCGGCGTGCGCCTCGGCGAGCGCGGCGCCCGCGGATGGCTCGAGCAGGTTCCACGTCGCCTGCACGCAGGCGAACGGGTTGATGCCGTCGACGCGGATCGCAAGCGCGGTGCGGATGACGTCCGCCTGGTGCGGGCCGCTCACCGACATCCCGATGGCGAGACCGTCGTCCGCCCGGAGCCGGGCAAGCTCGGCGAGCACCGCAGCGTCCCCGAGGATCCCGCTCTCGAGCGTGGCCGAGTGGACCTGGTAGAGGCGCAGCCACGGGCCGAGCAGCTCGCGTGACTCGGGAAGCTGGGCTCGCAGCATCGCAAGGCCGTGGTCCTTCACCTCGTGGACCGGGGCGTCCATCCGCCACTCGCCCACGTAGCGGTAGCCCCACTTCGAGCCCACCGTGACCAGCGCCGGGTCGATCGCCGCGCGACCGGAGCCACGAGGCAAGGAACCGCTCCGCGGATCCATAGGAGCGCGCGGCGTCGAGGTAGCGCACTCCAGCGGCCCACGCGGCATCGAGGACCTCGTGGCTGCGCGCCTCCATCGCCTCGATCGAGCGGTCGTCGGCAGCGCCCAGGTCATGGTCGCGGCCCGTCGTGATGTAGGCGGGTCGCCCGAGTGCCGCCAGCCCCAGCCCGATCGGCGTGACCCGGAGCCCCGTGGCCCCGAGCGGTCGCAGCTCCATGGATCCAGCGTACGCCCGCGTGGCGGCGGGCGCGTAGCGCCATTTGACGGAACGGGCGTCCGCGGGCATGGTGGGGTCACAGGTCGCAAGTGCAGGACTCTCGCTCCGTTGGTCCCCTTTCGCGCACCGACGGATTGGACAGCCCCATGTCTCGCACGCCCTTCTCCCCGCCCGAGTCGAACATCGTCGTGAGCACCGACGGCTACTTCGACGTCTATCCGCCGTTCGCGCGGACCGACAGCGACCGGCCGTCGTATCGCGGTCGCATCGCAGAGCTGGGCACCGGCATTCGCGGTCTCGATGATCGACTCGCCGTCCGCCCGTCCTCGACCGTCCTGCGCGAGGCCGTGATCGCCTGGTCCTCGGCCCACGGCGCCGCAGCCGTCCGGGGCGACCTCGGCGGCGGCCGCGACGCGGCTGAAGAGCCCGCGGCCTAGCCTCGTGGCCGGGCGGGCACGACCCGGTGGTGCCGGCACGGAACTCGCAGTTGGCGGTCAGTCCGCGCGTCGGTGCAGCCCGACGAACAACCCGTACGGGTTGCCCGAGGGATCATCTGCGGCGTAGAGGTCCTCGACCAGCGACTTGAACCGTTCGCCGAACGCCTCGAGCGCCTCGGGCGTCAGGCGCACGCCCATCCGGACCGTCTCCACGAGCCACTCTCGCGGCACTTCGGCCACCTCCGCCCGAAAGGCGTCGATCAGCGCGAGCGTCCCGTCCTCGTCCGCCTCCTCCCCCACCGAGAGCGTCCAGGACTTGCCGGTCGCCCGGTACGGCCGCTCGACGGACCCGCGTGCACCCCGTCGTTCGGCCTCGGGGGCGAGGAACCCGGTCTCCACGAGCATCCGGACGTGATGGAGCATGGTTCCGGCGTCCTTGCCCAGCCGCGCGGCGAGCTCCTCGTTGGTCATCCCGCGGTCCAGGCACAACCGCAGGATCCGCAGCCGGAGCGGGTTCGCGAGCGCACGCGCCTCGTCGGCCGTTGCGGGGCGTCGTTCCATGCCGTCACCGTATTTCACTGGTTGATTTACGTCAACCAGTTGGCTACGCTCCACCAATGACTGCGAACACCGGGCTCGCGTCGCGCCTGTCGGGCGGCCTCCCCGGCAACTACTGGCGCCTGTGGGCCGCGTCCGCCTCGTCCAACCTCGCGGACGGCGTGTTCATGATCGCCCTGCCGCTGCTGGCGGTGCGGCTGACCGACTCCCCGGTGCTGATCGCCGGTGTCGCGGTCGTGTCACGGCTGCCGTGGCTCGTGTTCGTCCTGTTCGCGGGCGCGCTCGCCGATCGCCTCGACCGGCGCCGGACGATGGTGGCCGTCAGCGTGCTGCGGACGGCCATCGCCGCGCTCATCGCGGTCGCCGTCTTCGCCGGCCTGGACACGCTCGCGATGATCTACGTCGCCGCATTCGTCCTGGGCGTCGGCGAGACGCTGTTCGACACGGCTGCCCAGTCGGTGATGCCCAACATCGTCACGCGCGACGACCTGTCGAAGGCGAACGGCAGGCTGTACGCCGTCGAGCTGACGATGAACCAGTTCGTCGGGCCGCCGCTGGGCGGGCTGCTCGCCAGCATCGCGATCGGGCTCGCATTCGCGGGATCCGCCCTCGCCTTCGCCTTCGCGGCCGTCGGGCTCGCCCTGCTCTCCGGGTCGTTCCGGCCCCAGGGTGCGAAGCGCGACACGGGCATGCTCGAGGACATCCGCGAGGGCCTCAGGTATCTGTGGGACCACCGGCTGCTGCGGACGCTCGCGATCATGGTCGGGGTCATGAACCTGGCGAGCATGGCCGCGTTCTCGATCTTCGTCCTGTACGCAGTCGAGCCGGGTCCGCTGGGCCTCGACGAGTTCGGGTTCGGCGTGCTCATGACCACCCTGGCGCTCGGCAGCCTCGCGGGCTCGCTCGTGGTGGAGCGCGTCGAGAAGCGGCTCGGGCGGGCGCGCCTCCTGACGGCCGCGGTGATCACGAGCGCCGCGACCACCGCCCTGCCGGGCATCCTCGTGAACGCGTGGGCCGTGGGGGCGAGCTTCGCGCTGGCGGGTGCCGCAGGCGTGATGTGGAACGTCGTCACCGTCTCGCTCCGGCAGCGGATCGTGCCCGACGCGCTCCTCGGGCGCGTCAACGCGAGCTACCGGCTGCTCGCGTGGGGCAGCCAGCCGGTCGGCGCCATCCTCGGCGGGCTGATCGCCCAGGTGGCCGGCCTGCAGGTCGTGTTCCTCGTCGCGGGCGCGATGATCCTGGCGCTGCTCGTGCTGCGCTCGATCGTGACCGACGAGGCGATCGCCGCGGCCGAGGCCGAAGGGGACGCGGAAGCGGCGCGGCTCGTGGCGGCCGCGGCCCGGGGTGGCGGCCATGCCCCGCCGGAGATCGCGCCGGGCGCACCCGAGGTCGCGTCTGCCCAGCCCGAGGTCCCGTTGGCCCAGCCCGACCTCGCTCCGGCCCAGCCCGAACCTGGCAGCTAGTCCACGTACGACTTCTCGTCCAGGCGATTGTCCGGTCGTCGCAACCTTCAGCCGGCACCAGGTGGGCCTGGCGACTCCCTGTCAGCGGAAGGTTGCGGTGATGCCGCCGAGTCCCGATTCGGGCACCCGTGGCTCTGACGTGCAGTCGTCCTTGGACTCGATGACGGGACCTGGGCCGGGGCCGAGGGGAGCGGGTCAGGTGGGAAACGGGGTGGGACGAGCGGCCGCTGCGGGGGCCGGATGGCTCTGCGGCCCGGGCCATTCGCAGGGCCCCTCGGTCGTGATTTGCGGTCCACTTGGCCGCCGGTCTCGTTGCCTCGACGGTGCACACTCGTCACAGGGTGCGGCCACGTGCCGCGCTCGCGAGTCCCGTCGCCCCCGCAGCCGGGTGGCCGCGTCACCCGAAAGGATGCAGAGAGCCAATGGCCCAGCACTGGGAATGCCTCGATGGCAACGAGGCGGCCGCGCGCGTCGCCTACTCGTTCTCCGAGGTCATCTCGATCTACCCGATCACGCCCGCGTCCCCCATGGCGGAGTTCTGTGACGACTGGTCGGCCGCGAAGAAGCCGAACCTGTGGGGCGCCGTCCCCGATGTCGTCGAGATGCAGTCCGAGGCGGGGGCCGCCGGCGCACTCCACGGCGCCCTCCAGAAGGGCGCCTTCGCGACGACGTTCACCGCGTCGCAGGGTCTGCTCCTGATGATCCCGAACATGTTCAAGATCGCCGGCGAGCTCACCCCGTCGGTGATCCATGTCGCGGCGCGCACCCTGGCCACGCATGCGCTCTCGATCTTCGGCGACCACAGCGACGTGATGCACGCCCGCGCGACGGGCTGGGCGATGCTCGGGGCGGGCTCGGTCCAGGAGGCCCACGACTTCGCGGCGATCGCGCACGCGGCGACGCTCCGCACCCGGGTGCCGTTCCTCCACTTCTTCGACGGCTTCCGCACCAGCCACGAGGTCAACAAGATCGCGCTGCTCGAGGCCGACGACCTCCGCGCGCTCATCCGGGAGGACGACGTCCTCGCCTTCAGGTCGCGCGGCCTGAGCTCCGAGGCGCCGGTCGTGCGCGGGACCGCACAGAACCCGGACGTGTTCTTCCAGGCACGCGAGGCGTGCAACCCGTACCACGACGCCGTCCCCGGCATCGTCCAGGAGGTCATGGACGAGCTCGCGGCCCGCACCGGCCGCCAGTACCGGCTCGCCGAGTACCACGGCGCCCCGGACGCCGAGCGGGTGATCGTCGTGATGGGCTCCGGCGCCGGCGCGGTCGAGGAGACCGTGGACGCGATGGTGGCCGCCGGCGAGAAGGTCGGCATGCTGACCATCCGGCTGTTCCAGCCGTTCCCGGTGGAGCAGGTCCTGGCCGCGCTCCCGAAGACGGTCCGCGCGATCGCCGCCCTCGATCGCACCAAGGAGCCGGGCGCCGTCGGCGAGCCGATGTACCAGGCGATCGTCACGATGCTCGCCGAGGCGATGGACAGCGACACCCCGCCGTTCACCGAGACGCCGCGCGTCTTCGGCGGCCGTTACGGGCTCTCGTCCAAGGAGTTCACGCCCGCGATGATCCGGCCGGTCTTCGACGAGCTGCTCGCCGCGAAGCCGAAGCGCCACTTCACCGTGGGCATCTACGACGACGTCACGAACCTCAGCCTCCCGATCGCGCAGTCGTTCCGCTACCAGCGGCCGGCGGGCGAGGTCCAGGCGCTGTTCTACGGCCTCGGATCGGACGGGACGGTCGGCGCGAACAAGGCGTCGGTCAAGATCATCGGCGAGGGCACGGACCTGTACGCGCAGGGCTACTTCGTCTACGACTCGAAGAAGTCGGGCTCGGTGACCTCGTCCCACCTGCGCTTCGGACCCGAGCCCATCCGCTCCACGTATCTCATCGACCAGGCCGACTTCGTGGCATGCCACCAGTTCGGGCTCCTCCAGAGCGTCAAGGTCCTCGACCACGCCAAGCACGGCGCGACGTTCCTGCTCAACAGCCCGTACGGCCCGGACGAGGTCTGGGAGCACCTGCCGCTCGAGATCCAGCACCAGCTCGTCGACAAGCAGATCAACCTGTGGGTGATCGACGCGATGGCCGTCGCCGCCGAGACCGGCATGGGCAATCGCATCAACACGATCATGCAGCCCTGCTTCTTCCACCTCGCGGGCGTCCTCCCGGCCGAGGAGGCCGTCGAGCGCATCAAGGCCTTCGTCAAGAAGACCTACTCCAAGCGCGGCGAGGCGGTCGTCCAGCGCAACTTCGCCGCGATCGACCAGTCGATCGCGCGGCTGGGCCGCGTGACGCTGGGCAGGGTCGACTCCGCGCTGCCGCTCCGGTCGCTCGTGCCCGACACCGCCCCGGACTTCGTCCGGGACGTGACGGCGCGGCTGATGGCCGGCGAGGGCGACCTGCTGCCAGTGTCGGCGCTCCCCGTCGACGGCACCTTCCCCACCGGCACCACGCGGTACGAGAAGCGGGCGATCGCCCAGATGATCCCGATCTGGGACGAGGCGATCTGCATCGACTGTGGCAAGTGCGCCATGGTCTGCCCGCACGCCTCGATCCGGATGAAGGTCTACGCCGATGACGCGACCCCGACGCTCGAGGGCTTCCCGAGCAAGGAGTTCAAGTCGAGGGACCTCCTCAACCACCGGATCACGATCCAGGTCGCGCCCGACGACTGCACGGGCTGCGGCGTGTGCGTGGACGTCTGCCCCGTGAAGAGCAAGTCGGACGTCAGCCACAAGGCCATCAACATGGAGCCCTACCTCGACCACCGGGATGTCGAGCGCGAGCGCTGGGACACCTTCGCGGCGATCGCGCCGCTCGATCGCAGCCTCATCCCGCACGACACGATCAAGGGCGCGGCCCAGCTCGAGCCGCTGTTCGAGTTCTCCGGTGCCTGTGGCGGCTGCGGCGAGACGCCGTACCTGCGCCTCGTCAGCCAGCTGTTCGGCGACCGGATGATCGTGGCCAACGCCACGGGCTGCTCCTCGATCTACGGTGCCAACCTGCCGACCACCCCGTGGACGGTCAACGGGCAGGGCCGCGGTCCCGCGTGGGCCAACTCCCTGTTCGAGGACAACGCGGAGTTCGGACTCGGGATGCGCCTCGCGCTCGACGCGCAGACCAGCTACGCACGGGACCTCCTCGAGCGGCTCTCGCCGGTCGTCGGCGAGGCGTTCGTGCGCGAGCTGCTCGACAGCCCGCAGGACACCGAGCCCCAGATCGCCGAGCAGCGGCTCCGCGTGGAGCGCCTGCGCACGATCCTCGAGGGTGTCGCCGGCGACCAGGCCGCGGACGCCCGCCAGCTCATCGCCCTGTCGAACGACCTTGCCCGCCAGGGCATCTGGATCATCGGCGGCGACGGGTGGGCCTACGACATCGGCTTCGGCGGGCTCGACCAGGTCCTGTCGTCGGGCCGCAACGTCAACATCCTCGTCCTCGACACGGAGGTCTACTCGAACACGGGCGGCCAGGCGTCGAAGGCGACCCCGCGCGGCGCCGTCGCGAAGTTCGCAGCAGCCGGCAAGAGCACGGGCAAGAAGGACCTGGGCGCCATCGCCCGCTCCTACGGCAACGTGTTCGTCGCGCAGATCGCGATGGGCGCCAACGACGCCCAGACGACCAAGGCCCTCCTCGAGGCCGAGGCGTGGCCGGGGCCGTCGCTCGTCATCGCGTACAGCACCTGCATCGCCCACGGCATCGACATGAGCAAGTCCATGAGCCACCAGAAGGACGCCGTCAAGAGCGGCTACTGGCCGCTCTACCGGTTCCAGCCGAGCGAGGTGGAGGACGGCCAGCCGTTCAAGCTGGACTCGGGCAAGCCGACCCTGCCGATCAAGGAGTTCGTGGCCGCCGAGACGCGGTTCGCGATCCTCCAGCGGACGGACCCGGAGCGTGCCGCGGAGCTCGCCGAGCTGGCCCAGGCCGACGCCGACGAGCGATGGCGCTACTACGAGCAGCTGGCCGGCATCCACCGGAGCGTGCCCCACGTGGCGCACCCGGAGACAGAGGCCGAAGCGACGGACGGCGACGCGACCCTCGAGGCCGTCGTCGCCGGCACCGACAACGGGAAGGGAGACCTGGCGTGACCGTCGACCTGCGCACGCGCTACCTCGGCCTCGACCTCCGCTCCCCGCTCGTCTGCTCGTCCTCGCCGTATACGGGCGACCTGGGCACGGCACGCAAGCTCGAGCGGGCGGGGGCGGCGGCGATCGTCATGCCCTCGCTGTTCGAGGAGGAGATCCTCAACGAGGAGATCCAGCTCACCCGGGCGCTGGAGGCCGGGACGAACCAGTTCGCCGAGGCGCTCGACTACTTCCCCGCGATCGACTCGCTCCCGTCGGCGGGCGACCGCTACCTCGATCGACTGGCGATCTTCAAGCGCGAGCTCGGGATCCCCGTGATCGCCAGCCTCAACGCCACCTCGACCGGCGGCTGGGTCCGGTACGCGCGGCTGATCCAGGAAGCAGGCGCCGACGCGCTGGAGCTCAACCTGTACCACCTCGCCGCCGACCCGAAGCTCACCGCGGCCGACCGGGAGGCGATGGACATCGCGCTCATCCGTTCCGTCCGCGCGTCGGTCACGATCCCGGTCGCGGCAAAGCTCAGCCCGTACTACTCCGCCCTGGCCGGGTTCGCCGCGAACGCGCGGGACGCCGGTGCCAGCGGCCTCGTGCTGTTCAACCGGTTCTACCAGCCGGACCTCGACCTCGACACGCTCGACGTCGTCAACCGCGTCGAGCTGTCCCGGCCGTCGGAGCTGCGCCTGCCGCTCCGCTGGATCGCGATCCTCCGGCCGCAGCTCGGCCCGGACGTGTCGCTCGCGGCCACGTCCGGCATCCACGCCGGCACGGACGCGATCAAGGCGCTCCTCGTCGGCGCCGACGTCGCAATGATGACCTCCGCGCTCCTCAAGCACGGCCCCGAGTTCGTCCACACCGTCGAGCAGGAGCTCGTCGAGTGGATGGAGACGCGCGAGTACGAGTCCGTCTCACAGCTCCGCGGCTCCGCCACCGCGGCGAACGTCGCCGATCCCTCAGCCTTCGAGCGCGCCAACTACGTGGCGACGCTCCACTCCTGGACCACGCCGCCCGACCTCGTCACGGCGTAGTCCCCGTCCCTCGCGGTCCCCAGGCGGGCGGCTTCGGCCGTCCGCCTGCCTGATTCGCCCGCTGCCGGCTGCTCGTCGCCCGTCAGGCCGCGCGGATGGCGTCCAGGAACGGTCCGAACATCGCGAGCGTGTCGTCCGTGAGGGCCGGCAGCGGGCTGGGGTCGTCCGCGGCCCCGATGTAGAACGTCAGGTGTGTGATGCCCGCCGCGTGGATGGCGGTAACGGTCGCCGCGACCGTCGCCGGATCGCCGGGGATGCAGCCGGGACGGTCAACGGCGATCCCGTCCGCCCCGACCGCGATGCGGACCCAGCTCGTCACCTCGAGCGTCGCCGGGTCCCGCCCCGCCGCCTCGCACGCCCGGGCCGCGGCGGCCACGGTGTCCTGCGCATCGGCTGCCGTGACGAGGGCCCGGTTCACGTTGACGAGGTCGCCGAAGCGCGCCGCCACGGACAGCGTCCTCTCGCCGAGCCCCGCGACGAGGACCGGCGGGCCGTCCGGGCGCGGCCCGCGCGGGATGATCTCGGCGGCTTCGGTCCGGTAGTGCTCGCCCTCGAAGCTGACCTCGCGCTCGCGCAGGAGGCGGGTGACGATCTCCACGGCCTCCCCGTACTTCGCGACGTGGCGCGAGCCGTCGTAGCCGAACGCGGACCAGGACGGGTCGCGAGCCGGGACGCCGCTGCCGAGGCCCAGGACGAGCCGCCCTGCGCTGACCTCGTCGAGCGTCGCCGCCATCTTCGCGAGCAGGGCCGGGTTGCGGAACCCGGTGCACGCGATGAACGGCCCGATCCCGATCCGCGACGTCGCCTCGGCGGCCGCGGTGAGGATCGTCCAGCACTCCCAGAACCCGAAGGTTCCACGGCCCGGCGTCGTGCGCTGGAGATGGTCGGGCACCCAGAGCGTGTCGACGCCCATCGCCTCCATCGACCGGGCCAGCCGCCGCATCGCGGGCCAGCCCGCGTACGAGCCGTCGCGGAGCGGCCAGGTGGGGAGGTTGAGGCCGATCCTCAGCGGCGGCCGGTTGTCGGTCATGCGCTGATGGTGCAGGAAACGGCGCCGCGCCGCCTGCACACGACGACGCCGGTCAGGTCGGTGCGGCGAGATCCCGCCGGGGGAAGCGAACCAGCGCGAATGCAACGGCCACGACCCCGATCGCCGTCAGGACGGCGAGGTCCGCGTTGACGTTCCGGCCCGCGAGCACGTCGAGCGGCTGGAGGTAGTGGAACGGCGAGTACGGCTGGAGGAACGCCGCATCCGGCCAGAGCGTGCCCAGCACTTCGAGGACGTACCCGCCGATCACGACCAGGAGTCCGATCGCGAGCGGGGTCGAGGGGCGGTCGAAGACGGCAGACGCCGCGAGACAGACTGCCGCGAGCGCGGCGAGCAGCACCACCGTGTTGAGGCCGAGGAAGACGAGCGCCGACGCCTCGAGCTGATCCGCGACCCCGTACAGCGCGGCGCCGGCGACCGTCCCCGCGACCTGCGCTGCGGTCGTCAGCACGGCGAAGGCGACGAGCGCGAGGAGCAGCGTGAGGAACACGGCCCGGCGCGAGACGGGGCGCGCGAGGAGGACCTCGAGCGTGCCCCGCTGGCGCTCGCCCGCGATCGCGTACGCCGCGAATCCGACCGGGTAGATCATCTGGAGGCCGAGCGCGATCGGGTGGACGGCACCCAACGCGACCGCGCCGTTGAGGCTGAACGGATCCGCGCCGAGCAGGCGCAGGAAGGCGTCGGGGATGATCCCGGACTCGAGGAGGACCTCCATCTGCCTGCCGAATGTCGCGTAGATCACCGGCATCAGGAGCGCCCACACGGCCATCGCGAGCGCGATCCAGCCGACCCGGAGCCGGTGGGTCCGCCACGTGTGCCGGAGCAGCGGGCCGTTGATCACCGGGCGGCCGTCCGGGAGTCGTCGGGCCCGGCGGCCAGCTCTTCCTCGACCGACTCGCCCTCGTACAGCTCGAGGAACGCGTCCTCGAGGCGCGCCGTCTCGATCGTGAGGTCGGCGACCGGCGCCTCGGCCAGCGCCGCGAGGAAGGCGCGCGGGTCACCCTCGAGCGCGCATGACAGCCGGTCGCCGTCGACCACGATGTCGCTGACACCGGCGACGGCGTTGAGGTCCGGGGCCGGCCCGTCGAGCCGGATCTCCACCCGGCGGCGTCGCCTCGCCAGGAGGGTCCCGACGTCCTCGAGCAGGACCAGGTGCCCGGCGCGCACGACGGCGACGCGGTCACAGACGCGCTCGACCTCGGACAGGACGTGCGAGGAGAAGAACACCGTCCGGCCGGCTGCGCGGACCTCGTCGAGGATGTCGTAGAACGCGCGCTGCATGAGCGGGTCGAGACCCTCGGACGGCTCGTCGAGGATCGCGAGCTCCGGGTCGTGCTGGAGCGCCTGCACGATGCCGATCTTCTGGCGCATCCCCCGGCTGTAGTCGCGGATCGGGCGACGCAGGGTCCGCTCGCTCAGCTCGAGGCGGTCACACAGCGCCGCGCGTCGCGTGGACGGGCGCCCCGCGAGCGCGGCGACGTAGTCGAGGAGCCGCTCCCCCGTGAGCCCGTCATAGAGCGCGATCCCGCCGGGCAGGTAGCCGATCCGCCGCCGGATCTCGACGCTGTCGCGCCCGATGTCGAGGCCGAGGACCGAGGCGCGTCCGCTCGTCGGATGCAGGAAGCCGAGCAGGAGACGGATCAGGGTGCTCTTGCCCGCCCCATTGGGCCCGAGGAACCCGAAGATCTCGCCCTCTCGGACCTCGAGCGACACGTCCTCGAGGGCGCGGATCGGCCTCCCGCGACGGAGGCGGCCGCCGCCGGCGTAGTGCTTGGTGAGCCCCTCGGCCGAGATCGCAGCCATCGAGCGAAGGCTACCGGCGATCCCGGGCGAGCGGGCGCCGCCCCCGGGGCCCGCAGGGAGGGCGCAGGCGGCAGCTACCCGGAGCGCTCGGACAGGTCGGCCAGCAGGCCCAGCGTCGCCGCCGGATCCGGCAGCCGATGGCGCGCACGAGTGGGACCCGGCCCCACCTTGATGGTCCAGGCGGTCTCGGGCAGCCGGTCGAACACGTCCTCGTCGGTCCGGTCGTCGCCGATCGCCAGCTCGAAGTCCGGGTCGCCGAGCGTGGACCGGACGTGCGCCACCGCCTCGCCCTTGTTGGCCCAGGCGTAGCGGACCTCGATCACCTTGCTCCCGCGCAGCGGCGCAAGCTCCGTGCCGGCGAGCTGCTGCTCGAGGGCCGCCGCCAGCTCGTTGGCGAGCCAGTCGCCGAACTCCGGCTCCACCAGCCGGTAGTGCCAGGCGAGCGAGTGCTGCTTCTCCTCGATGACCGCCCCCGGCGCCTGGTCGAGGAAGTACTCGAGCACGGGCCGGACGCGATCCTTCCAGTCCGCAGTTGTGCCGGGCCGGAGCGCTTCCCAGGCGCCGGTCGTCGGCGGCCGGATCAGGGCGCCGTGCTCGGCGGCAAGCCACACCCCGTCGAGGGTCCCGAACCACCGTTCCAGATCCGCCGCGGGGCGCCCGGACACGATCGTGACCACCGTCCGCGGGCGAGCGGCAAGGGCCTGCACCACCGCCAGGACGTCCGGACCCGGGACCGCGTCGGCCGGCCTGGACGCGATCGGCACGAGCGTGCCGTCGTAGTCGAGGTAGAGCGCCCGCTGCCGCGCCCGGGTGTACGTGTCGCGCACGGTGACGAGCGGGGGCTCCCTTGTGGGCTCCTGGGCGACGATCTGCAGGGCGCTGTGGCCCGCGAGATCCTCGATCGATCGTTCGGCCCACGCGACCGCGGTGTTGCGCCGCACGCGGGCGAGAAGGGCCGCCTGGCGCTCGAGCCGCTCGTCCTGGGGCATCGTGAGCGCCCGTTCCAGGGCGTCCGCCGATCCGCCTTGGTCGTACGGGTTGACCCGGATCGCCTCTCCCATCTCGGCTGCCGCACCGGCGAACTCGCTCAGGAGCAGCACCCCCGAGCCCTGCCGCTGGCACGCCACGTACTCCTTGGCGACGAGGTTCATGCCGTCGCGGAGTGACGCCACCCAGGCCACGTCGGCCGCGGTGTACAGGGCCGCGAGCTCCTGCTGGGAGATGGAGCGACGGAGGTAGATCACCGGGCTCCACTCGGCGGTGCCAAGCTCCCCGTTGATCTCGCCGACGGTCTCGTTGACCTCTCGTCGGAGGGCGGCGTAGCGCGGGATCCGCTCTCGCGAGGGCACGGCGACCTGGACGAGGGTGACCTTGCCCCGCCAGCTCGGTCGTCCCTCGAGGAAGTGGCGGAAGGCGCGCAGGCGCTCGACGATCCCCTTGGTGTAGTCCAGCCGGTCGACGGCCAGCACGAGCCTCCGGCCCGCGTACTGCCGGCGGATCTCCACCACCCGGCGCGCGACCGCCGGGTTGTCGGCCACCAGTCGGTCCCAGGTCTCGGGGACGATCCCGATGGGCCGGCCCTCGAGCGCCACGACCCGGCCGTCGACCTCGACCCGGTCCATGCGGCTCTCGATCCCGAGCACCTGGAGCAGGGTCCGGCGGAAGGCCCCAAGGTGCTCGTAGGTCTGGAACCCGATCACGTCCGCGCCCAGGAGTCCTTCGAGGATCTCCCGGCGCTGCGGCAGGATCCGGAACACCTCGGGCGGCGGGAACGGCACGTGGAGGAAGTAGGCGATCCTGGCATCCGGCCGCGCGCGGCGGATCAGACCCGGGAGCAGGGTCAGCTGGTAGTCGTGGACCCAGACGAGGTCGTCCGGGCGCAGCCTCGTGAGGAGGGCCTCGGCGAACCGCTCGTTCGCGTCGCGGTAGGCGTGGAAGGTCTCCGCGTCGAACGTCACTCGCGACGGGAAGCCGTGGAGGAGCGGCCACAGGGTGTTGTTGGAGAAGCCCTCGTAGTAGGCCCTGCCCATGCCCGCCGGAAGCTCGACCGACGCGAGCGAGTGCTCGGCCTCCCACTCACGGAGCAGGGCGTCGCGCCCGGCGGGATCCTCGCCGGCGGGGAGCTCGCCCGGCCAGCCGACCCACAGCCCGCCCAGGCGCTCCATGACCGGCGCCATCGCGGCCACGAGGCCGCCGCTGCTCCGCTCGCCGTGCCAGCGCCCGGCGGTCCGCCGGATCGTCAGCGGCAGGCGGTTGGAGACCACCACCAGTCGGCCGGATGTCGTCCCGGGGGCTGCTCCGGCGGCTGGCCCAGGGACCTTCACGGGTCGCGGTGTCGTCGACCCGGATGTCGTCGGGCCGGTCACGACTGGCACGATCGGCGCCTCCTCTCCTGTGGCGCCCTCGATGATCGAACGGACGGATGACGCCTGACAACGGTAGCCCACGCCCACAATCCCGTCGAACGCGACGACGGCTGGGAGGCGGTCGGACACGCAGGCGGGCTGAGGACGCGGAGCACGGCCGGCTCTCCCGGCAGGCTGTCAGAGGACCAGCGACAGGAGCCGTCCGATGAGCACGATCCCGGCCCAGAGCATCCCGACGAACACGAGCACCACCCCGGCGACGAGGGCGGTGGAGCCGGCGGTGCTCGCGCCGGGGTCCGTCGCGTGCCGGTGGAACAGCTCCAGGTTCCGCGTGTTCGCCTTGAAGGCGAGGTCGAACAGGTCGCCCAGGAACGGGACGAGGCCGATCGTGAAGTCCAGCCCCGTGTTCAGGATCATCCGGACCAGCACGATCGTCGGCAGCCTGAAGCGCGCCGCCTCGACCACGATCCAGGCGGAGACGATGCCGCTCACGATGTCACCCAGGAACGGGACCAGGCCGATGATGGGGTCGAGGCCCACGCGGGTGGAGGTCCCCGGCACGCGGACGATGTCGTCGAGCAGATGCGCCACGGCCCCGATCCGCCGCTCTGCCGCGATGACGCGTTCGGTGCGCCTGCCGTCGTCGGGGTCGGCGGGGCGGCGGCCTGGCCGCTGGCGCGTGCGGGCTCGTGCCTGGTCCATGGGGACAGGATGCCGCCGATCGAGGTCCGGCGCCGTGCAGGTGCTCCCGCCGCGACTGCCAATCACGTTGCATCGGGCGCCGCGGGACGGCGTGAGCCGGTAAATTCGGGGGGCGATGCTGTTCCGTGCCGATCCCTGGCTCCACGTCATCGCCGGGTGCATGTCGTCCGGCAAGACCGACGAGCTGCTGCGCCTGCTGCGCCGTGCCGAGATCGCGAAGCGCCGGATCCTGCTCGTCCGCCCGGACGTGGACGACCGCACGCCGGCCGAGTACGCGGAGAGCCGCTCGAAGGCGCGCTATCCGTCGGTGCTCGTCCCGAAGTCGGAGCCGGTGCGGATCCTGTCGCTCGCGCGCGAGCGGGACGTCGACCTCGTCGGCATCGAGGAGGCGCAGTTCTTCGACGACTCGCTGTCCAGGGTGGTCGAAACGCTTCGCCAGAGCGGCCGCCACGTCATCGCGAGCGGGCTCAACACGGACTTCGCCGGACGGCCCTTCGGCTCGATGCCGCAGCTGCTCGCGCTCGCGGACGAGATCACCATGTTGAGCGCCATCTGCGTGGTCTGCGGCGAGACCGCCACGCGGACCCAGCGCCTCGTCGGTGGGCGGCCCGCCGCGATCGACGACCCCCTGATCGTCATCGGCGGGTTCGACGCCCCGGCGGTCGAGACCTACGAGGCGCGCTGCCTCCGGCACCACGAGGTCGCGCCGGCCGGCGCGGCTCGCGGCGTCGTCGCCGACGAGGGGTAGCGGCGACCGAGCCGTCGCCGCGACGGCTGCATGGCCCCCTGGTGGGGTGCAGAACGGACGGGGGTTGTCCACAAGTTGTCCACGATCACGCCGAATCGTGGACAACTTTCCGCGGCCGATGACGACATTCGTGGACAAGCCCGTTGTTGCCCACCTGGGCGCGGGATATCGTTCGGTTTGCCCGAAGGGGCCGGTGGTACCGACGCCGGACCGGTGAGCAATCATCGGACCGGGTCCCCGAACCGCCGCCGACGAGGCCGCAAGGCCGGCGAGGTGGATGGTGCCGGGGCCGCTGCGACAAGGCCGAGCTTGCTTGGCAGTGGCGTGGGCGTGACGGTACGGTACGGTTCCTTCGGGCGCTTTCGTGTGCGCCGCGTTCCGGACCGAGCCAATGCCCAAGCTGTCCGCCGGACTCCTGCTGTTCCGCCGCGTCGATGACGGGGTCGAGGTGCTTGTCGCCCACCCCGGTGGCCCGATCTGGGCTCGCCGCGACTCCGGCGCCTGGTCGCTCCCGAAGGGTGCCATCGACGAGGGCGAGTCGGCGCTCGAGGCGGCCTACCGCGAGTTCCTCGAGGAGACCGGCCACGCGGCCCCCGGCGGACCCGCGATCGACCTGGGCGAGGTCCGGATGCGGTCGGGCAAGGTCGTGCGCGGCTTCGGCGTCGAGGGCGACCTCGACCCGTCGGCGATCCGGAGCATGCTCGTCCAGGTGGAGTGGCCACCGAAGTCCGGCCGGACGGTGACCGTCCCCGAGATCGACCGCGTGGCCTGGGTGCGTCCGGGCGAGGCACGTCGTCGTCTCAACCCCGCCCAGGCGACGTTCGTGGATCGGCTGCTCCAGGCCCTGGCCCACATCCCTTCCCCGTGACCACCGGCGGCGAGTGGCTGCTGGCCAACGGGCTCGGCGGCTACGCGCTCGGGCCGCGGACCGGACCCCCGACCCGCGGCTACCACGGCTGGCTCATCGCCGCGACCCGGCCCCCGGACGGGCGCGTGCTGCTCGTTGGCGCGATCGAGGCCGTGCTCGTCACCGGCGGGACCGAGGCGAGACTCGACGAGATCGCGCTGGCGCCGGGCGTCGCCGCCCGGGATGCGATCCGCGTCCGCCTCGATGCCGAGCTTCCACCAGGCGTCAACGCGATCGCCCTGCGCTGGACGCGCGAGGACAACGCGGATGGCCCGAGCGAGCTCAGGCTGACGCCGCATCTCGCCGGGCGTGACCACCACCCGGGCGCGACGGTGCAGCCGCCCGCCCGCGTGACGATCGAAGCTGACGGCCGCGCCGCGACGGTCACCTGGCCGGGCGACGTCCCGGAGCTCCGGGTCGCGATCGACCGGGGCAGGATCGTCCGCACCGCGCGCGCCATCACGGTCCACTACCCCGAGGAGTCGGCGCGCGGTACTGCCCCCGACGAGACCCTCCACGACGCGCTCATGATCACCGTCGAGCTCGAGCGGGGTGAGAGCATCACCGCCGTCCTGGGCACCGAGGCTGGATCCCGGGACCCGCTCCCCCACCCAGCCGGCTTCCCGGTCCTTGCCTCCGGGCACGCGGCGCGTGATCGCACCCTGATCGAGACCGCAGGCCCGCGGGCCGCGACCGACCGCGTCGTGTCCTCGCTCGTCCTCGCCGCGGACCGGTTCCTCGTCCGCCGTCCCGATCCGACAAGCACGGAGCCGGGCGAGGGTGTCACGGTGATCGCGGGCTACCCGTGGTTCGGGGACTGGGGCCGCGACACGATGATCTCGCTGCCCGGCCTGGCGCTTGCGACCGGACGCCATGCGGAGGCGCGTCGCATCCTCCGCACCTGGGCGGGCCTCGTCCGTGACGGGCTCCTTCCCAACCACTTCCCCGAGGCCGGTGGTGGCGAGCCCGCCTACCACGCGATCGACGCCCCCCTGTGGTTCGTCCATGCCCTCGGCGCCTACGAGCGCGCGACCGGCGACGGGACGTTGGCGCATGATCTGCGGCCGGCGGTCCAGGAGATCGTGACCCGCTACCGGGACGGGACCCGCTTCGGCATCGGGATGGACCCGGCGGATGGGCTGATCCGCGGCGGGGCTCCCGGCCTGCAGCTGACCTGGATGGACGCGAAGGTCGACGGTGTCGTGATCACCCCGCGTCACGGGAAGCCCGTCGAGATCCAGGCCCTGTGGATCGAGGCACTCGGCCTCGCGGCTGGCTGGGCCGATGCCGCCGGCGATGCCGCTACGGCCGTCGCCCATCGCGCGGCGGCCGCTCGGGCGCGGACCGCGTTCCGCGCCCGCTACGAGGATGCCGGCCGCGGCTGGCTGCGCGACGTCGTCGACGGGCCGGATGGCGACGACGACTCGCTCCGTCCGAACCAGCTGCTCGCCCTGAGCCTGATCGACGATCTCGTGGACCCCGCGGCGGCGTCCTCCGTGCTCGATGCCGTCGGACGTCACCTCGTCGTCCCCGGCGGGGTGAGGACCCTGGCGCCGTTCGAGCGCGGGTACCGGCCGGCCTTCCAGGGCCCGCCGGCCTTCCGCGATTCCGCCTATCACCAGGGACCGGCGTGGACGTGGTTGCTCGGACCATGGATCACGGCCGTCGCGAACCACCGTGGCCGGGACGCCGCGCGGGTCGAGCTGGCCGCCGCCGTCGATGCCCTCGACCCGGCCCGCACGGGCGCGATCCCGGAGCTGCTGGAGCCCGAGCCCCCGCATGCCGGACGCGGCTGTCCGTGGCAGGCTTGGGGTGTCGCGGAGCTGCTCCGGTGCGCCGTGGACCTCGCGCCCTCGAGGTGATCCGGCGCGTGGCGGTGCCGGGCCGTCGCGCGGCGGCGTAGGATCGCGACGTGCGGATCGACCTGAACGCGGATGTCGGCGAGTCCCTGGGTGCCTGGTCGCTCGGCGAGGACGAGGCGCTCATCCCGCTCGTCTCGTCCGTGAGCGTGGCGGCCGGGCTGCACGCGGGTGACCCTCTGGTCATCGAGCGCACGATCGCGATCGCGGCCACGCACGGCGTCGCGGTCGGCGCGCACCCGGGCTACCCCGACATCGTGGGCTTCGGGCGGCGGGCGATGGCCCTCTCGCCGGCCGAGATCGAGGCGTCGGTCCTGTACCAGGTCGGCGCGGTGGCGGCGTTCGCACACGCGGCAGGCGTGGAGCTGCGGCACGTCAAGGCCCACGGCGCCCTCTACAACCGCGCGGCTCGGGACACGGCGGCGGCCGCGGCCATCGCGCGGGCCGTCCGCCGGTTCGACGCCTCGCTCGTGCTCGTGGGCCTCGCTGGGTCGGCGCTCGTGACGGCGGGGCGTGAGGCCGGCCTCGTGACGGCCGAGGAGGCCTTCGCGGACCGCGGGTACGAGGCGGACGGGAGCCTTCGAGCCCGTGACCTGCCGGGCGCCGTGCTCGACGATCCCGACGCCGTCGCCGCCCAGGCGGTCGCCATCGCGGCGGGCACGGTGCGCGCTATCGACGGCACGACGATCTCGGTCCGCGCCGACACCCTGTGCGTCCACGGCGAGCGGGCGGGCGCCGCCGCCCGGGCCGGGGCGGTGCGCAACGCGCTGCGTGCGGCGGGCGTCGAGATCCGCCCGCTGCGCTGACGTGCGAGGCCGTGACCGGCGATCACCGATGCGCGTGTGGACCCGCGCGACGGTGCGCCTGCTGCTCGCGCTCCTCCCGCTCGCCGTCGCCATCGGCGGCTGTGCGGACCCGGCAGCCGCGGCGCGCGGCTCGTGTCGAGCCCAGGGGGTGGGTGAGCTCCGCTGCCGGGCGATCGTCGCCGACGCGGCCGGGCGGATGCCACCGGACGCTCCCCCGGTCATCGGCGTCGATGTCCGGATGGGATCGCAGGCGGACCGGACCACGCTTCGCAGCCAGCGCCTCGTCGCGGTCGTGCGGTTCGCGTTTGTCGACGGGTCTGCCGAGGAGATCGAGGTCTTCTGCCGGCCCGGCCTGGCCGGTACGCCCGTCTGCCTGGAGCACGCCCCGTGACGACGGCGCGCATCCTCCCGTTCGGCGATGCGGCCGTGCTGGTGGAGCTGGACACGGTCGTGACGGCCGCCAACGCGCGGCGGTCGAGGGCCCTCGCGCGCGCCGTCGCGACCCTGCGCGGCCCGGGTTCGCCCGCGGCGGGCCTTGGCATCCCGGTCCCGGCGGCGGCAAGCGTGCTCGTGCCGTTCGACCCGCTTGCGACGGACGTCGATGCGGTCGCCGCGCTGCTGACCCGGCTGCTCGCCGACGACGAGGCCTGCCCGGCTCCCGGACAAGCCGGCGTGGAGCACGTCCTTCGCGTGCGCTACGGCGGGGACGATGGCCCGGACCTCGAGGCCGTCGCCGACGAGACCGGCCTTGCCCCCGACGACGTGATCGCGCTCCACGCGGGCACGACGTACGAGGTCCTGTTCATCGGCTTCGCGCCCGGGTTCGCGTATCTCGGCGAGCTGCCGGCGCGGCTCGTCGTCCCCCGGCTGGCGACCCCTCGCACCCGCGTCCCGGCGGGCTCCGTCGCCATCGCGGGCGCGATGACCGCCGCGTACCCGCACGCCTCCGCGGGCGGCTGGCGGCTGCTGGGCAGGACCGACGCGCGCCTGTTCGACCCGGCCGCGTCCCCGCCGGCGCGTCTCCGGCCGGGCGACCGCGTCCGCTTCGAGCCCGCATGACGACCCGCGAGGCGGCCCGTGGCCCGGCGGTCCTCGAGGTCATCGACCCGGGGGTCCTGACCACGGTCCAGGACGCTGGCCGGCCGGGCCTCGCGGCCGAGGGCGTCACGCGTGGCGGTGCCGCCGATCCGTGGTCCCTCGCGGTCGCCAACGTGCTCGTGGGCAACGAGGCGTCGGCCGCCGCGCTCGAGCTCACCCTCCTCGGGCCGACGGTCCGCGCGCTGCGCCCGGTGACGGTCGGCATCGCGGGTGCCATCGCGGCCACGATCGCCGAGACCGGCGACCACGTCGCGCCGGGCTCGTCCGTGCGACTTCGCGCCGGCTGGACGCTCGCGTTCGGAGCGGCCGACGGCGGCGCCCGGGGGTATCTCGCCATCCCGGGGGGCGTCGCCGTCCCGCCCGTGCTCGGCTCGCGGTCGACCGCGCTTGGCGCAGGGTTCGGGGGGTTCGAGGGGCGTGGCCTCGTCGCCGGAGACCGGGTCGCCGCCATGGCCGCCGACGCCGGTCTCAACCCGCCCCCGGCGCGGTGGTCCGGTCCGCCGATCCCCTCCACGGGCCCGATCCGTGTCATCGCTGGTCCCCACCTCGTCGATCCCCGGGGTCCGCTCGTCGCGGCGCTGGCACGCACGCCATGGACGGTGAGTCCGCACAGCGACCGGGTCGGGATCCGGCTCGAAGGCACGAGGCTGGCGGCTGGCAAGCAGGGCGAGCTCGCCTCGCACGGGGTGGTGGTTGGTGCGATCCAGCTCCCGCCGGGCGGCGCGCCGATCGTGCTCCTCGTGGACCACCAGCCCACCGGCGGGTATCCGGTGATCGCCACCGTCATCACCGCTGACCTGCCGCGCCTCGGTCAGGCGGCGCCAGGGCAGCCTATGGCGTTCCGGATCGTCACGCCCCGTGAGGCCCACGAGGCGCTGGTGGACGCCTCGCGGGTCTTCGAGAATGCCGTCGCCCACCTCCGGGAGGCGGCGCGCTGGGACGACCTGTGGCACGGGGCCGGCGGTTGAGATCCGGCGAATATCCGGACATCGCGGCCACACGGCGCGCGGTCGACGCGTCGCACTGCAAGCCCATCCCCCACACCCGCAAGGTTCCCGCCATGGCACGATCACGCCCCGACGGGCAGACTTCCACCCGATGACCTCCACCGCCCGACCGTCCGCCGCCGCCCCGCGCAACCCCCGTCACCGCCAGGGGATGGGTGCCGCCGCCCGGATGGGGCTCGTCCTGTTCGCCGCGCTCCTCGTCCTCGGGATCGTCGGCGCCGGCGTGGCCGTCGCGGGGTTTGCCTCACTCAGCCGCAGCCTGCCCAGTCCGGCGATGCTCGAGGAGATCGTGCTCCCGGAGCAGTCCATCGTCTGGGACCGGGCGCACGAGGTGGAGCTCGCGCGCTTCGGCGAGTTCAACCGCGAGGTCGTCACCTTCGACGAGATCCCGCCGGTCCTCGTCGATGCCACCACCGCCATCGAGGACGCCTCGTTCTGGGAGAACGCCGGCTTCGACCCGATCGGCATCGCCGCCGCGGGCGTGGATGCGATCCGCGGCCGTCCGCGCGGCGCCTCCACGATCACCCAGCAGCTCGTCCGCCAGCGCCTGCTGACGGTCGACGGCGAGGCCCAGACGGAGGTCACGGCCGCCCGCAAGCTCAAGGAGATCATCCAGTCGATCCGCGTCACCCAGGCCTTCCCCGGCGAGGAGGGCAAGCAGCGGATCATGGCCGCGTACCTCAATCAGAACTACTACGGCAACGAGTCCTACGGGGTCGCGGCGGCGGCCGAGGCGTACTTCGGCAAGGAACTCGCGGAGCTGACCCTCGCCGAGGCCGCGATCATCGCCGCGCTGCCGCAGTCGCCCTCGACGTACGACCTTGTCCGCAACGCCGTCGAGGAGTGCCTGGAGCCGGGCGAGGAGGAGGACACGTGCGCGAAGTCACAGCTCGTCGTCCCCGAGGACTCCAGGATCGTCCAGCGCCGGAACCTCGTCCTCGACCAGATGGCGAAAGGCCGCACCCCGCTCACCGCTGACGAGTTCTCGGCCGCCGACTTCGAGGCCGCGAAGGCCGAGCGGGTGGTCCTGGCACCCCAGGTGGAGATCCGCTGGAAGGCGAGCCACTTCGTGTGGCAGGTCCGGCGGGAGCTGACGGCCCGCCTGTGCGGCGGGGATGCCGAGACCTGTCCGATCCTCGAGCGCGGCGGCCTCGACATCACGACCACGCTCGACTGGCGGCTCCAGGGGATCGCCGAGAAGTGGGTCCAGGCGGCGGTGATCGTGCCCCAGGCGCGGAACCCGCGAGCCCGTGCCGAGGCCCTCGGCCTCGAGTACGAGCCGTGGATGCGGAACCTGCGCACGAAGGACCTCCGCAACGGCGCGCTCGTGGCGATGGACTACCAGACCGGCGAGCTCGTCGCGTACGTCGGCTCGGCGAACGCGAACGCGACGAAGGCGACGAAGCAGTTCCAGCCCCGGTTCGACGTCATCGCGGACGGCTGGCGGCAGCCGGGATCAACGTTCAAGCCGATCGTCTACGGCGCGGGCATCGACGCACGAGCGATCACCGCCGCGTCGATGTTCATGGACGTGGTCACGGACTTCGGTGGCGGGTACACCCCCACCGACGCCGACAACCTCGAGCGCGGACCCGTCCGGATGCGCAACGCGCTCCAGTTCTCGCTGAACATCCCGGCGGTCAAGGCGGCCCAGGTCATCGGCAACGACACGATCCAGGCGACGGCGGAGGCGATGGGGATCGTGTTCCGCGACGGCGTGGTCGACGCGCCGCTCTCGTTCGCGCTGGGGGTCGAGGAGGTCCGGGCACTCGACCTGATCCGGTCGTACGGCGTGCTGGGCGATGGCGGCAAGCTCGCGGACCAGACGACGATCATCACCGTGACCGCCTCGAATGGGGAGGCGGTCCTGACCGAGGAGGACCGGGCCGAGCCCGAGCAGGTCCTCGACCCGGCGGCGGCGTTCATCGTGACCAACGTCCTCGCCGGCAACACCAACCCGTCGATCAACCCGTTCTGGGGTCGGTTCCGCATCACCGACGACGGGAAGCGCCGCCCCGCGACGCTCAAGACTGGCACGAACAACGACGCGAAGGACCTCAATGCGTACGGCTTCATCGGGGCGCCCAGCCGTGCCGAGCGCGAGGACGGCGAGTACGCGCTGGCCGTGGGGGCATGGAACGGCAACTCGGACAACTCGCTCGTGAGCACGCCGCAGGCCCCGCTGTTCTCGATCGATGTCACGACCCACGTCTGGCAGGGGTTCCTCCAGGAGGCGACCGAGGGCTGGAGCATCAATGCCTTCCGGCGTCCCGGGGAGGGCCTCGTGACGATGGCGGTCGACCCGTGGACCGGGCTCCGGCCCAACCCGGGCGGCGAGTCCGTCGACGAGCTGTTCCTGGCCGGCACCGAGGCGACGGCCATCGTGCCGGAGAACGCGCGCTGCGGTCAGGCGGTGCTCCAGGTCGCCGGTTTCGAGGCCCAGCACGCGTCGTGGATGGCCGCGAACGAGGGCTGGCTTGCGCGCGCCGAACGCGGTGCCGGGGTACGCGGCGGTCCCGAGAACACCCGGACGGCATACTTCTTCAACGGCTCGTTCAACCCGTACGGGCGCTCGTGGGGGCCGCTCGTCGGTGACGGCGACGGCTGCGCGTCACCCAGCCCCAGCCCGTCCGAATCGCTTGACCCGTGCGACCCGCTCTTCTCGCCGGACCCGCTCGCATCGGTTGACCCGCTCGCGACCCCGGTCGTGTGCCCGTCACCCTCCGAGAGTCCGTCCGATGTCCCGTCCGAGAGCGTCCCGGCCGAGACGCCGCCGCCCACGGCGCCGCCGACGCCCACCCCCACGGCGCCGCCGACGCCCACCCCCACGGCGCCGCCGACGCCCACCCCCACGGCGCCGCCGACGCCCGCGCCGAGCTCCGAGGCGGTCCCCGCACCCTAGCCCGGGCCAAACTCCGCGCGCAGCCGGGGCAGCACCCGCTCCGCGATCGCCTCCAGCCGTGCCCGCGGGACGCCGAGCGGCACGACGGAAACGTCCGTGAAGCCGAGCTCCAGGTGACGGCGGACGAACGCCTCGTACGCGGCCTCGCTTGCGACGGTGTCCGCGAGACCCCACACGGAGCGCCGGATGGTCCCAGGATCGCGGCCCGAGGCCCGCGCCGCCGCCTCGAACGCCGCGAGTCGCTCCCCGACGGACGTCGTGACCCCCTCGGTCGCCGCGCCCGCGAGCTCCGGGAACGTGTCCCACTGGTCCGCGAACCGGGCTGCCAGCCGGATCATCCGCGGCCGATGCGCAGCGATGAGGAGCGGGATGTGCGGCCGCTGGACCGGACGCGGCTCGAACACCGCGTCGTCGAGCTCGTAGAACCGGCCCCGGAACGTGAGGCTCGGCTCCTCCTGGAGCCGGACGGCGATCTCGACGGCCTCCTCAAGCCGGTCCACGCGCTCCACGCGTGGCGGCAGCGCCAACCCGTACCGGTGGTGCTCGTCCTCGTGCCAGCCGGTGCCGATCCCGAGGATGAGGCGGCCATCGCTCACGTGGTCCACCGTGACCGCCTGCTTGAGCAGCAGCGACGGGTGGCGGAACGTGTTGCTGCTCACGAGGACGCCGATCCGGATCCGCGACGTCCTGGCAGCGATCGCGGCGAGCAGCGTCCACGCCTCGAGGCACGGGTGCTCGGGCGGTCCATCCGTGTCCACGAGGTGGTCGACGAGCCATGCGGTGTCAAACCCGATGGCCTCGGCCATCGCGAACTCGTCGAGCACCTGGCTCCAGGGCTTGTTCGCCTGGCTCATGAACAGGCCGAACCGCGGCACGAGCGACACGAGGGCACCTCGAAGCGGGCAGGCCGGCCACGCCCGGCGGCACGGAGCCGGTCCTGCACGATCGTATCCCCGCCGATGGACCGGCGAGGCGACGGGCTCGTCATCGCAGCGTCACGATCCTTGGGCGAGACTGGGTGCATGCTCACCGACGATCCGCTGGCCCGGTCCGTGCGAACCACCGGCAGATGAACACGACCACCACCGCGCTCGACCCGGTCCCGACGACCACCACCGCGCAGCGCGCGCTCGTCCCGCGCCGGTTCGCGGCGCTCGCCGGGATGATCGCCGCCGCGGTCGCGCTCGCGACGGGCGAGTTCTTCGCCGCCGTGATCACCGGGGCACCGTCGCCGGTTGCGGCCGTCGGCGCGGCGGTCATCGACTTCGCCCCGCCCGGGTCCAAGGAGATCGTCGTGGCGATCTTCGGGACCAACGACAAGCCCGCGGTCCTGCTGCTCGTGACGGCGACCGTGCTGCTGATCGGGGCCGGCCTGGGCATCCTCGGTCGAGCGAGGCCCGGAGCCGCGATCGTCGGGATCCTCGCCCTCGTCGGCGTCGGGGCCCTCGCGTCGCTCCGCCTGCCGGAGTCCGAGATCACGATGGTCCTGCTGTCCGCGGCGCTCCAGGCCGGGCTGGGGATCCAGGTGCTCACGGTCCTGCTCGCCGCCGCGCCGCGCACGACCGTGTCGACCGACGGCGCCGTCGCGGACACGGCTGGTGTGGCCACCGCGGCCGGCAGGTCCCGCCGCGGGTTCCTGGTCCGGGCGGGCGTCCTGGGCGGACTCGCCGTCGTCGCGGGCGGGATCGGCCGGGCACTCGTCGATGGCCGGGCGGTCCAGGTTGCGAGCGTCGACGCGACGATCCCGCAGGCCGCGGAGCCCGTCCTCCCGCCCGGTCCCGAGTCCTCGTTCGCCGTCGCCGGCCTGACGCCGCTCGTCGTCCCCAACGGCGAGTTCTACCGGATCGACACGGCGCTCGTGACCCCGGCGGTGGACATCGCGACGTGGAACCTCCGCGTCCACGGCATGGTCCGCAACGAGATCTCGCTCAACTTCGAGCAGCTCCTGGAGCTCCCGCTCGTCGAGCAGTACGTGACCATCGCCTGCGTCTCGAACGAGGTCGGTGGACGGCTCGTCGGCAACGCGAAGTGGACGGGCGTGCGCCTCACGGACGTCCTCGCGATGGCCGACGTCCTGCCCGAGGCGACACAGATCGTGCCGCGGTCGGTGGACGGGTGGACCGCGGGCTTCCCGACCGAGTGGGTGACCGCACCGGAGCGGCCCCGGGACGCGCTGATCGCGGTGAAGATGAACGACGAGCCGCTGCCTGCTGCCCACGGCTTCCCCGCGCGGCTCATCGTCCCTGGGCTCTACGGCTACGTATCCGCGACGAAGTGGCTGAGCGACATCGAGCTGACGACGCTCGAGGCGTTCGACGCGTACTGGGTGCCGCGGGGCTGGGCCAAGGAGGCTCCAATCCTGACGCAGTCCCGCATCGACGTGCCCAACGGCTCGGCGCAGGTCACGGCCGGACCCGTTGCCGTCGCGGGCGTCGCATGGGCCCCCGACCGGGGCATCGCCCGGGTCGAGGTCTCGGTGGATGACGGGCCGTGGGAGGAGGCCGTGATCGCGACGCCGATCGGGCCCCAGACCTGGGTGCAGTGGAAGTGGACCTGGCAGGCCACCTCCGGGGACCACGTCCTCGCGGTCCGCGCGACCGACGGCGCGGGCGAGGTCCAGACCGACCGCGTGACGCGCCCCGACCCGGACGGCGCCCGCGGTCACCACCGGGTGTCGGTGCGGGTCGCATAGCGAACCGCGAGCGGGGCTGCCCGACACCGCCTCCGGGGCCATCCGGTACGCTCTGCTCTCCCGGCGCCCGCCGGCCCACCCACCGCGCCCAGGTACGGATGACACGACGCCGCTTCCTCTTCGACAACCCCGACCGCTTCCTCGCCGGCACGGTCGGCGAACCGGGCAACCGCACGTTCTTCCTGCAGGCGCGCGACGGCGCGAGGATCGTGTCGGTCGCGCTCGAGAAGGTCCAGGTCGCGGCCCTCGCGCAGCGTCTCACCGAGCTCCTCGACGAGCTTGAGAAGCGTGGCATCGAGGGCGCGGACGCCGACCAGCCGCTCGACACGGCCCCGGGCACGCTCGACGAGCCCATCAACGAGGCGTTCCGGGTCGGGACGCTGTCGATGGGCTGGGACACGCAGGACGACCTCGTCCTCGTCGAAGCGCGTGAGATCGCGGAGGAGGAGGACGAGGACGAGGAGGGCTTCGACGACGAGGACGAGGAGGGCCCCGACTTCCTCCGCGTCCGGTTCACGCCGCTGGCGGCCCGTGAGTTCGTCGCCCGCGCGATCCGCGTCATCGGATCCGGTCGGCCGCCGTGCCCGTTGTGCGGCCAGCCGCTGGACCCCCAGGGCCACCTCTGCCCGCGCCGCAACGGCCACGGCCCGCTCCTGAACTGACCGGACCGGTGGACGAGCCCGAGGCCCCGCGCCGCCATCCCGACGACGAGGTGGCGGAGCCCCGCGCGCACGGCATCGGGGGAGACGGGCCTGAGCTCGACGACGGGTCAGACGACGAGCCCGGCACGGCATCGATCGACGCGCTCGGCCTGCCGATGCCGGTGCTGCCCGTGGATACGGCCCTCGACCTGCTGCGCACGGGCGAGCTGTCGGTCGTCGGCCAGCTCTGGGCCTCGTCGAACAACGCCTTGCTGTGCCTCGCGACGCGGCCGTGCCCGGATCCCGAGCCCGATCTCGTGGCGGCGTGCATCTACAAGCCCCTCATGGGCGAACGGCCGCTCGACGACTTTCCGGACGGCACCCTCGCCCGGCGCGAGGTCGCAGCATTCGTCGCCTCCCAGGCGACGCCCTGGAACATCGTCCCGCCGACGGTCCTCCGCGACGGCCCGTTCGGCGAGGGCATGATCCAGCTCTGGATCCGGGCGGACGAGACGGTCGACCCCGTCGAGCTGGTCGTCAACGCCGACGACCGGCTGCGCCGGATGGCGGTCTTCGATGCCGTCGTCAACAACACGGACCGCAAGGCCGGCCACCTCATCCCCGTTCCCGGCGGGCACGTCTACGGCGTCGACCACGGGGTCACCTTCTCGCCGGTCCCGAAGCTCCGGACCGTGCTCTGGGGCTGGCGCGGCGAGCGGTTCACCGACGGCGAGACGGACGTCCTCCGGCACCTGCAGGCCGGCCTGGACGGGAGGCTCGGGGACGACCTCCACGACCTCCTCGACCCGATCGAGGTACGCGCCACCGCCCGGCGGATCGCGTTCCTCCTGGAGGCTGGCACCTTCCCCCACCCCGACCCGCGCCGACCCGCCCTCCCCTGGCCCCCCGTCTGACCGGGCCCCGTCTGACCGGGCCCCTCGGCGGCCTGCCGCTGCGCGGGCGGCCGATCTGGCGCCCCGCGATGGGGCACGATGGGCCCATGCGACGGTGGGACGGCTGGGGCTTCGAGGGCGACGGCACCCGGCTCGGCGCCGCCGGCCGCCGCCACCTCGAGAACCGGGTTGGCGTCTCGATGCCCACCCGCGCGGAGACGCTCGACGACGTCATCGCGGCCGTGCCGCCGTCGCGCCTCGCGGCGCACCCGCTCCTCGACCTCGAACCCGAGCTCCGCGTTCGCCGGGCACGCGGCCAGTCGCTCCCCGACCTCCTGAGCCTGCGAAACGGCCGCCTCGACGCGGTCCCGGATGCCGTTGCGACGCCGAGCGACGCAACGGAGGTCCGTGCCCTGCTCGTCCACGCCGCGGCGGTTGGCGCGCGCCTGATCCCGTACGGCGGTGGGACGAGCGTCGTCGGCGGCGTCAGCGTCCGGCCGGCTCCGGACCCGGTGATCACCGTGGATCTCGGCCGGCTCTCAGGTGTCACGAGCCTCGACGAGCGCAGCGGCCTCGTCACGGCCGGAGCCGGCACGAGCGGGCCTGACCTCGCGGGCGCGCTCGCGCCTCACGGGCTGACGGTCGGCCATGAGCCGCAGTCCTGGGAGCTCGCGACGATCGGCGGGTGGGTCGCGGCGCGCGGGTCCGGGCTCCGCAGCCTGGGTGCCGGGCGGATCGAGGCGCTGTATGCGGGCGGCACGCTCGAGGCGCCGGCCGGCACGCTGTCCATGGCGCCGTACCCGGCATCGGCCGCCGGGCCGGACCTGCGCCAGCTCGTCCTGGGCTCGGAGGGACGGCTCGGCTTCCTCACCGACGTGATCCTCAGGGTGACGCCGCTGCCCGAAGTCGACCGCTTCGAGGCCTGGGCGATGCCGGGCTGGAGCGAGGGGCTCGAGGCGACCCACACGCTGTCACGGACGCGCCCGGGCCTCACGTCGCTCCGGCTCTCCACCCCGGCCGAGACGCGCGCGCTGCTGGCGTTCGCTGACCGGCCGTCCCAGACGAAGGCGCTGTCCGCGTACCTGCGGGCGCGTCGCCATCCCAGGGACTGGGCGCTCCTGCTCGTGGGGGCGTCGGGGGCGAAGCGGACCGTGAAGGCCGTCCGCTCCGAGGCGGCCTCCACGCTGCGAGCCCACGGCGGGGTCCGGCTGCCGGTCCTCGCGGATGCCTGGCATCGCGCCCGGTTCCGTTCGCCGTACCTGCGCAACGAGCTCCTCGCCGCGGGATACGGGGCGGAGACCCTCGAGACCGCGACCGACTGGACGCATCTCCCGGGCCTCGTGGCCCGGGTCGAGGCGACGATCTCGTCGGCCCTCGCCCTTCGCGGGGAGCGGGTCCACGTGTTCACCCACCTGTCGCACACGTACCCGTCGGGGTCGAGCCTCTACCTCACGTACCTGTTCCGCCTCGGGGCGGATCCCGATGAGGCCCTCGACCGGGCCCGGACGATCAAGCGCGCGGCTTCGGACATGATCTCGGCCGAGGGTGCGACGATCAGCCACCATCACGGCGTCGGCACCGACCATGCGCCGTACCTCGCCGCGGAGAAGGGCCCGCTCGGCATGGCCGCCCTCGACGCAGTGCTGCGCACCTTCGACCCCGAGGGACTGATGAACCCGGGCGTGCTCCTCCCGGAACCGCAGGGCTAGGCCGATGGCCGGCGACCGGATCCTCGCGATCGATGTCGGCACCCAGAGCGTGCGGGCGATGGTGTTCGACCCCCGCGGCACCATCGAGGCGCTGGCCAAGGTGCCGATCGAGCCGTACGTGCCCGGACCACCCGGGTGCTGCGAGCAGGACGCCGACCTCTACTGGCGCTCGATCGGCGAGGCGTGCCGCCGGCTGTGGGCGATGCCGGGGACCCGGCGCGACGCGCTCGCGGGCGTGGCCCTGACGACGCAGCGCGGTACGGTGGTCATCACCGACGAGGCAGGCGAGCCGCTCCGGCGGGCGATGGTCTGGCTCGACCGGTGCCGGGCGGAGGGCCTGCCGAGGATCGGCGGGAAGTGGGGCCTGATGTTCAAGGCCGCCGGCGTAACCGACACCGTCGCGACCTTCATGGCGGATGCCGAGGCCAACGTCCTCGCCCGGGAGGAGCCAGAGGCCTGGGCGCTGGTCCGCCGATACCTGCTGCTCTCCGGGTTCCTCGTCCACCGCCTGACCGGCCGGTTCGCGGACTCGGTCGCGGCGCAGGTGGGGTACCTGCCGTTCGACTACAAGCGCCTCGCCTGGGCCGCCGACGGCGACTGGAAGTGGCAGGCGGTCCCGATCCGCCGGGAGTGGCTGCCGGACCTCGTTGCGCCGGGATCGACGCTCGGCACGATCTCGGCCGCCGCGTCGGATGCCACCGGGATCCCCGTGGGCCTGCCCCTTGTCGCTGCCGCGGGCGACAAGGCATGCGAGGTGCTGGGGTCTGGTGCCCTGGAGCCACACATCGGGGCGATCTCGCTGGGCACGACGGCCTCGATCAACACGACGCACCGCCGGTACGTGGAGGTCATCCCGATCGTGCCGCCGTACCCGGCCGCCGTGCCCGGGGCGTACAGCCTCGAGGTCCAGGTGTTCCGCGGCTACTGGATGATCGAGTGGTTCAAGCGCGAGTTCGGTGGCGAGGAGGTGGCCCGGGCCCTCGCGGCCGGCGTGGAGCCGGAGACGCTGTTCGACGACCTGCTCGCCGCCACGCCGCCCGGCGCCATGGGTCTCGTGCTCCAGCCCTACTGGTCGCCCGGCGTCAGGATTCCGGGTCCTGAAGCGAAGGGTGCGGTCATCGGGTGGGGCGACGTGCACACGCGGGCACACCTGTACCGGGCGATCATCGAGGGTCTCGCGTACGCCCTGCGCGAGGGCGCCGATCGAACGGTCAAGCGGACGGGCGTCCCGATCACGGAACTGCGCGTGTCGGGCGGCGGGTCGCAGAGCCCGGCGGCGGTCCAGCTCACCGCGGACGTCTTCGGCCTGCCCACAGCCCGGCCACACACGCCCGAGACGTCGGGCCTCGGGGCCGCGATCGACGCGGCCGTCGGCCTGGGGCTGCACCCGTCGTTCGACGCAGCGGTCGCCGCCATGACACGGATCGCGGAGACGCGGGACCCCGACCCGGCCGCCCGTGCCGTCTACGACGACCTGTACCGGAACGTCTACCTCAAGCTGTACGAGCGGCTCCAGCCCCTGTACGCGGAGATCCGGCGGATCACTGGCTACCCGCCCGAGGCGTGACGCAGGCGCCGTCGAGCGGCTCGGGTCTCAGGCGGCTGCCTTGAGCACGAGACCGTTGGCGCCGTTCTGGAGCGTGAGCGTGTCGGTGTCGATCGTGTAGTTGGCCTCTCCGGCCAGGGCCAGGAGCACCGCGGTCTCGAGCGCCATCACGTCGTCCGCACAGGCCATCTTCGTCGTGCCGATCGGGCCGAAGGTGACCGTCCCGTCGCCGGACTCGTAGGTGCCGCTCCCCGAGTTGCAGCCCGCTTCGACGCTCACAGTCCCACCGTCGAACGTGAGCGCCGCCGTGGCCCCGACGGGAACGCTCGAGACGGCATCGGCCGTGACGATCCCGTCGACGACCCAGCGCGTCCCCTCGAGCGGGCGGTCCGGGCTCGCGACCTCCTCGTCGAGCAGCGTGAGCGTGACGCCGTCCCTGGCCAGGGTGAGCGAGTCCTCGGCGATCGTTGCGAGCGCACCGGGAAGGAAGGCCGCGATCCACGCGTCCTGGCTCATGAGCGGCTCCTCACACGCCA
This sequence comes from uncultured Chloroflexia bacterium, assembly GCA_963715245.1. Classification (GTDB taxonomy): domain Bacteria; phylum Chloroflexota; class Limnocylindria; order Limnocylindrales; family CSP1-4; genus CAIXZV01. Next base: position 1,226,978 of record CAVQRM010000001.1, on the reverse strand, counting down.
TCTCGGTCGACGCCATCGGACCCAGCTCCAGGACGCCGTCCGTCAGGCTGTACTCGCCGCCCATCTGGTTGCAGCCCGCCGAGACCCCGAGCCGGACGCCCTCGAAGGTGAGCTGGATCTGCGACCCGGGCGCGAGCGTGTAGCCCTCGACGTCGGTGGACAGGAACGTGCGCCCATCGAGGTCCGCGGACGTGGCGAGGCTCCCGCCGCCAGGCGAGGCCGGTACTGCGGAAGGGGTGGCCCCGCCGGCGCCCGACGAGCAGGCGGCGAGGGTGAGGACGGCGGCGAGCGAGAGGCTCAGCGCGGGCAGGAGGCGCATCGGACGGTTCACCTTGCGTGTGACGGACAGCATGAGGCGGTCGAGCGACCGCCTCGGCCCAGACGAAGTTGTGCGCCTCGTGGTTCCCCGTCCCGGAAGCCGGCCGTCCGGGTCCTGGGCCATGTGGGCCAGTTGACAGAACGTCCGTTCCCCGCGATGCTCTACAGGTATCGCCCGACGACACGCGGCCATCTGGTCGACGCTCACCACGCGCAACCGTCGCCGCGCCGGGTCCATTGAACGCCGCTCCGGCCTCCGTATGTCCGGCCGTTGGAGCGGCAAAGGCAGTCCCAACCCGACTGCCTCGAAAGGAACCACCGCACTCCATGCTCACACGCGCCACCACGAATGCCGTGGCGTATCGCCAAAGCTCGATGCGCCGCATGCGCCGTCGCGCCACCGCTGCGACCCGTCTCTACTGCTCCACCAACGGCTGCACCAGCTTTCTCGTCATCGACGAGCATGGCGGTGTCGCCCACTGCGAGATCTGCGGCTACACCCGCAAGCTCAACTGATCCGCGCCCCGGCCCACCTGCGCGCCGGCGCCTGATCCACCCCACTCGGCCGACCCTCGGGTCGGCCGTCGTGATTCACGGGTGTCCGTCCCGTCCGGTCAGGCGATGGAGCGACGACTCCGGCTGAAGCTGCGAGACGAGCCGCGCGGGTCGGTGCGCGTCCTGGTGGCGACGCGGAGCGCGCACCACCGTGCGGTCTTCCGGGCCCATCGCGAGACGCTGCGCGATCTGCTCCCGCTCGACGGCGGGCCGATCCTGCGTGCCCTTGCAGCCGGACGCAGGCCGGCCGCGAGCGGGATCGTGCTCTTGTGAGCCCATGACCAATCCGCTGCACAGGGGTCGTGCGAAGGGGTGGCTGACAGGACGTCGAGCAGGTTCGACGCCACCGGTCACTCAACCGACCGGACAGCCAACCAGCCCAGGAGACTCACCGGTGCGCTTCTCACGACTCGTCGGCCTCACGACCGCCGGCCTTCTCGCTCTCGCCGTCGCGGCGCCAGTCGGCGCGGCCGACGATGCCCATGTCCGCGTCCTCCACGGGTCCCCGGACGCGCCGTCCGTGGACGTCTTCGTCAACGACACCAAGGTCGACGCCCTCTCCGGCATCGAGTTCGGGGACATCACCGGCTACGTCGCCGTCCCCGGCGACACCTACTCGATCAAGGTCTGCGCCACGGCCGACAACACCGTCTGCCCCATCGGTCCCGTCGATCTCGAGTTCGAGGCCGGCAAGAAGTACACGGTCGCCGCATCCGACCTCCTCGCCCAGATCAAGGCCGACGTGTTCGTCGACGGCAACGGCAAGGCCGGAGAGGCCCGCGTCCGTGCCGTCCACCTGTCCGCCGACACGCCCAACGTTGACGTCCGCCCTGACGGCGGCGACCCGGTCCTGACCGATCTCGCCTACCGCGCCGCCAGCAGCTACCTCGCCCTCCCGGGCGGCGCCTACGACCTCGAGGTCTGCGCCACCGGCACCGACACCTGCCCGCTCGACCTTCCCGAGGTCGACGTTGAAGAGGGCACCGCCTACAGCGTGTTCGCCATCGGCCAGCTTGCGCCGGCCGACGGCCAGCAGGCACTGACCGCGGTCATCGCCGTCGACGGCGTCGCCGCCCCGGCCACCGACACCATCGGGGAGGCCAGCCCGGCCTCGTCCGGCAACGGCTTCGCAGCGGTGCTCCTCGCCGCCGCGGCCGCCCTCGGCGTCGCCGGCTCGCTCCGCTACGCAGCGGCGCGCAACCGCGCGAAGTAACTCCCCCCGCTCCCAGCGCCCCGGTCGGCCTCGCCGACCGGGGCGCTTCGTCGTTTCGGGCGCCGCGCACGAACAGGCCGGCGTCCCGTGTCTGTCCCCGCTGCGTCTTCCTCGGTCGGTCGGCAGCCCGATCCGCTCCCACCCGGCCACGTCCGCTCCCGGGCCGCCCCCCAATCCGCTCCCACCCGGCCACGTCCCGCTGCGCGGGTGTACGGATGCACGGAGCGCCGGCCTGGCCGGTGACCGGTTCATCGGTCGCGCGTCGGGGGCCGTCCGTGCGACAGGCACGCCGACGAGCGGGAACCCTGGCGCGCGGTACGACGGTTCACCCGCTCAGCGGGAGGCGGGGCGGCGAGACGGGACGGAGAGAGCGGGAGGCGAGAGCGCAAGCGCGAGGCGGGTCGGGAGATCGCCGCAGTCCGCGCAACGGGCCTGCCTGCTGCGCTCCAACGCGCGATCATCGGCACAACGAAGAGAGCCGGCGCCCAGCGCCGGGGAGGAGCACGATGACAGGCGCCGCGACGCTCGACCGGACCCGGATGGAACGCCTCATGTCGGCCGAGATGGCCGCCTTCGAGGCAGCGAACCCACGGTCGAAGGCGCTGTTCGACCGTGCGCAGGGGCCGCTCCTCGACGGCGTCCCGATGAACTGGATGATCAAGTGGGCGGGGCCGTACCCCTTGTTCGTCGAGGAGGCGCGAGGCGCGCACTTCACGGATGTGGACGGCCACGAGTACGTCGACTTCTGCCTGGGCGACACGGGCGCGATGGCCGGGCACGGCCCCGAGGCCACGATCCGCGCCGTCGAGCGCCAGATGCGCCGCGGGATCACCCACATGCTGCCCACCGAGGACGCGATCATCGCCGCCGCCGAGCTGCAGCGCCGATTCGGCGTCCGCTGGTGGCAGTTCACGCTCACCGCGACCGACGCCAACCGCTTCGCGATCCGCCTTGCGCGCCACATCACCGGCCGGCCGAAGGTGCTCGTCCACAACCACAACTACCACGGCTCCGTGGACGAGACCTTCGCGAGCCTCCGGGACGACGGGTCGGTCGGCGCGCGACGCGGCAACATCGGCAAGCCGGTGGCGCTCGCGGAGACGACCCGCGTCGTGGAGTTCAACGACCTCGAGGGCCTCGAGCGGGAGCTCGCCCACGGCGATGTCGCCGTCGCGCTGTTCGAGCCGGCCCTGACGAACGTCGGCATCGTGCTGCCCGACCCCGGGTACCACGAGGCCGTCCGCGAGCTGACGCGCAGGCACGGGACGCTGCTCATCAACGACGAGACGCACACGATCTGCGCCGGGCCCGGCGGCTACACGGGCCTCCACGGCCTCACGCCCGACATCCTCACGATCGGCAAGACCATCGGCGGCGGCATCCCGGCGGGCGCCTACGGCTTCACCGAGGACGTCGGCGAGCGGGTCCGAGCCTCGATCACCTGGGATGACTCTGACGTCGGCGGGATCGGCGGCACGCTCGCCGGGAATGCGCTGAGCCTCGCGGCCATCCGCGCCACGCTCACCGAGGTGCTGACCGACGAGGCGTTCGCCCGGATGATCCCGCTCGCGGAACGGTTCGAGGCGGGTGTCGCGGGGGTGCTCGCGGCGCACGATGTGCCTTGGCACGTGACCAGGCTCGGTGCCCGCTGCGAGTACCACTTCATGCCCGAGCTGCCGCGCAACGGCTCGGACCAGGCCGCCCACGACGACAGCGACCTCGCCCGATTCCTCCATCTGTGGGCGATGAACCGTGGCGTGCTCATGACGCCGTTCCACAACATGGCCCTGATGTCCCCCGCAACGACGGAGGCGGATGTCGACCGCCACACCGAGGTGTTCGAGGCCGCTGTCGAGGCGCTGTTCGGATAGGCGGCCTCCGGTGCGTCGCGGACGCGCGGCGCGCGAGGGGCGTACCGTGGGGCGCACACGCCACTGGGGGCGAGAGGAGATCCGCCGATGACGTCCGACGCGGTCCGGAGGACGATGGAATCATTCGCCGCTGCGGTGGCGACCGGCGACGAGGCGGCCATCCGGGCGTTCCTCGCCGAGGACTACTACGGTCATGCGCGCGGCCCCGAGGAGCCCTCCCAGGCCGATCGCTGGGTCACGCTTGTCCCGGACATCCTGGCGGCGATGCCGGATCTCCGAATCGAGATCGGGGACGTCGTCGAGGATGGCGACGTCGTGCACGTGAGCGCGGTTGTGAGCGGCACGCACCGGGGCGACCTCTGGGGCTCGCCCGGGACCGGCGAGGCCGTCCGCGTGGAGGTCCCGCTCGCGCTGCGCGATACCGGCCGAGGGTGGGTGGTCAACGGCGACGCGCCGCCGACGGCGATGCTCGGTGCCCTGCGTGCGGTGGGCGTCATCCCGCCGGCCGATCAGATGCACCTCCCACCGCGCAACCCGATCCGCCCGCCGCAGTACCTGCTCCGGCTCGGCTTCACCGGGCAGGCAGCGGACAAGCCGTGCAGCCACCTCGAGAGCGCCCGGGTGTTCGCGACGAACGTTGACGCCTGCGCCCAGTGCATCGCCAGCGGCGACGTGTGGCCGGCGCTGCGGATGTGTCTCGTGTGCGGGTTCACCGGGTGCTGCGACACGTCGGTCAACAAGCACATGCGCGCCCACTGGGAGGCGACGGGCCACCCGATCTTCCGCTCGGTCCGCATGGCGGAGGGGTGGATCTGGTGCTACGAGGACGCCGCGTTCTTCGAACGGGCGACCCTCGACCGGCTCGCCGCCGCGGCCGGCAGCTCGACCTGACGGACGCGGGCGGAGGCGTACCAATGGCGTACATGGCCCAACAGGCGGTGACGACGACCATCCGCGACGCGTTCCGGAGCCGCGACGACGCACCCGACCAGGCGCTCGAGGCCGCGAGGTGCCTCGAGTGGCTCCGGTCGCTGCCGCTCCCGGATGCGATGCTCGCGGCCATCGTCGAGCCGGTCGCCGCGATCGAGGCGGGGTTGCGCGATGCGGAGCAGGCGCGGCGGGGCGCACCGGCCGGGTGAGGTCGCGGACGGGCAGGTGAACGACGATCGGCGTCCCGGCCCGGCGGCATCGCCGGCCCGCCCAGCGTGGCGACGGCCGGCAGTGCTGCTGGCCATCGTGCTCGACGTCACCGTGACCGTCGGCGCCCTCGTGCTGGTCGCGAACGGCACTTCCCCGGTCGTGCTCGCCCTCGCCGCGATCCTCGCCATCGCGCCGTGGGCGGCGATCATGGACGACTCCCAGCGCCCTCGCCGCCGATAGGTCGCGGTCCCGATGGCGACGGCCGGGAGACCCCCGCGCGGAGCCACCAGCGACGCTCGCGCATGACGTCACCGTCGAACTCCTCGTCGAGGAGATCGCCGGGCTCGAAGCCGCGGGCGACGTAGAACGGCTCGCCGAGCGTGTTCCCGATGAGCACGTCGGCCGAGATGTCCAGTCCCGGGTAGCGCTCGATCACCCGGTCCAGGAGCACGGTGCCGAGACCCAGTCCGCGCGCGTCCGGTCGGGTGTAGAAGGCGACGATGTGCGCGTGGCCGTCCTCGACGAGGCTCTCGATGAACGCGTCGACGCCGGACGGGTGGCCGTCCGCGAGCGACCCCACGAACAGGTCGTCGCGCTCGACCCGGAGGGCCACCCGCTCGGGCGAATAGGCGATCGCGAGGAACCGCTCCACGACCTCGGGTCCGAGGATCCCGGCGTAGGTCGCCCGCCAGGCGGACATGCCCACATCGCGGATCGCGGGGACGTCGTCGGGCGTCGCGGGCCGGACCGACACCGGGCCGCGCGGAGGCGCGTCGGTCATCGGCCGTGGAGGGCGTCCAGGCGCGCGAGCTCGTCGGACAGCGACAGCGGGGCGCGATGCTGGCGGTCGGTGGGCGCCTCCGCGTTGAGGCGCGCGACCGCCGCGTTGATCGTGACGACAAGCCGTTCCAGCTCGGCACGGTCACGGCGGCGCGCGGTGGCGGACACCGATCCGGCCGCTGCCCGGCGGAGGATCCCCTCGCGTTGGGCGAGCAGCTCGCGGACCTCCTTGTCCGCCTCGATCCACGGCGGCGCGGCGCCCGCGTTCTTCAGCATCCGGTAGGCCATCGCCCAGTCACCGGCGAACGTGTCGTCGTCCTTCGGGAGCGGCTCGCCCTGGTGCGGGAGATCATCGAACCGGCCGTCCTCCATCGCCTCGCGGATCTGGCGGTCGACAAGGCTCTCCCACGTCGGCGCGACGTGGCGCACGCCGTGCTCGTCGATGCGGTTCGGGGGCCTGCGTCCGGGTTCCACGGCGGCAGTCTACGGGTCCGCGACCCGCCGCGCCGGACGTCGCCCGACGTCGCCGGACGTCGGACGTGACAGGCGAGCTGGCACGGACGCCACGTAGGATGGGCCGGCATGCAGCTCATCGACGGCCGCCCGGTCTACGCCGCCACGGATCTGGTCGGGTTCCTCGCCTGCGGGCACCGGCTCGCGCTGGAGCGGGCGGCGATGATGGGTCTCGTCGCGAAGCCGGTCCGCAACGACCCGGCCATCGAGCTCGTCGCGAAGCGCGGCCTCGAGCACGAGCAGCGCTACCTCGCCGACCTCGTGGCGGAGGGGCGGCGCGTCGTGGAGATCGAGAAGGACGGGTCGGCGGTCGCCCCGCCCGGCACCGGCGAGGTCACGACCCCCAGGGACGCCGGCGCCGAGCTCCGGCAGGCCGCGGTCGAGACGCTCGACGCGATGCGGGCTCGCGCGGATGTCGTCTACCAGGCGACGTTCTTCGATGGCCGCTGGCGCGGTCACGCGGACTTCCTCCTGCGGCGCGACCACGAGCCGGGCGAGCCGGACAGCGCCTTCGGGGCCTACCACTACGAGGTCGCGGACACGAAGCTCGCCCGGCACGTCAAGGCAGGCGCAATCCTCCAGATCTGCTCGTACGTGGAGCAGCTGACCGCGATCCAGGACCGGGAGCCCGAGTACCTGTACGTCGTGCTCGGCGGACGGACGCGGCCGACCGACCGGCTGCGCGTCGACGACTACATGGCGTACTACCGGCGGGTGAAGGCGGAGTTCAGTGCGGCGGTGGGCCTCCCCGGCGACGACACGGCGGGCGTCGTCTACCCGCCGTCCGGCACGTACCCGGAGCCGGTGGAGCACTGCGACGTGTGCCGCTGGAACCCGCAATGCCGGTCCGTCAGGCGTGCGGACGACGACCTGAGCCTCGTCGCCGGGGCGACGAGCAGGCAGCGCAAGGCGCTCAAGGCACGCGGCGTCGGCACGAGGCGCGGTCTGGCGGTCCTGGAGGTCCCCATGCGGCCGCCGCTCGAGGGCGTCGGCGCGGAGGCGCTCGAGCGCGTGCGGGAGCAGGCGCGGATCCAGGTGGAGGGCGAGGACGCCCGAGAGGTCCTGTGGGAGCTCCTTCCGCTCGAGCGCACTGAGGATGGGACCCCCGTCCCCGGTCGCGGCCTGCTCGGGCTGCCGGAGCCGAGCCTCGGCGACCTGTTCCTCGACCTCGAGGGCGACCCGTTCGCGCTCGACGACGGCGTGGACTACCTGTTCGGGATCCTCGAGCCTGCCCTCGCGGAGGATGGCGAGTGGGCCGACCCGTCGGGTGCGCCGGCGCCGAAGTTCCACGCGATCTGGAGCCTGGACGAGCGGGGCGAGGTGACCTGGGCCGCCGAGAAGGCCGCGTTCGAGCAGACGATCGACCTCATCATCGACCGCTGGGAGCGGGACCCGTCGCTCCACGTCTACCACTACGCCGCGTACGAGCGAACGGCGCTCGGGCGGCTCGCGCAGCGCCACGGCACCCGGGAGCTCGAGGTGGACCGGCTGCTCCGGGGCGGTGTCCTCGTGGACCTGTTCCGGGCCGTCCGCCAGGGGATCCGCGCGAGCGTGGAGAGCTACTCGATCAAGCGCATCGAACCGCTGTACTCGCTCACGCGTGAGGTCGACCTCAAGGACGCGGGGTCGAGCATCGTGGCCTTCGAGACATGGCTCGAGCTCGGGCCGGATGCGCCGGTCGAGAACGGGCAGACGATCCTGCGGGAGATCGCGGGCTACAACCGCGACGACGTCGTGAGCAACTGGCGCCTCCGCGACTGGCTGGAGGAGCGGCGCCGGGACCTCGAGGACCGCGAGCGCGAGGCGCTCCCCCGCCCGGTCCTGGACGACGGGCTCCCGTCCACCGAGCTGGGCGATCGCGAGCGGTATGTGCTGGAGCTGATGGACCGCCTGGCGAGCGACGTCTCACCCGATCCCCAGGTCCGCGCGGAGGACCCGGATGCGGCGGGCCGATGGCTCCTCGCGCAGCTGCTCGCCTGGCACCGGCGCGAGAACAAGTCGGCGTACTGGCGCTACTTCGAGTTGCTCAAGATGAGCGAGGACGAGCTGATCGAGCAGCGCGAGCCGATCGGCGACCTGCGGGTCCTGGGAGAGCCGCGAACCGAGAAGCGGTCGCTCGTGTACACCCTGGGCTTCCCGCCCCAGGACCACAAGATCGACGCCGACAGCGGCGGCACCGACCCCGTCACGCGCAAGTCGGCGGGCGAGATCGTCGCGATCGACAACGTCCGCGGCCGCCTGGAGCTCAAGCGCGGGGCGTCGTTCATCGGCGTGCCGCTGCCGCGCGCCCTCGTCCCCGACCTCGTCGTCCCGACGAACGAGCACGCGGAGAGCCTGCTGCGCATCGGCGAGTGGGTGGCGGACCACGGGCTGACGGCGCCTGCCGGCGTGGCGGATGGCGCTCCAGACCTCGCGAGCGCACGCGCCCTCCTGCTGCGGACGCGCCCGGGTCCCGCGGATGGCGTCGGGGGCGATCTGCGGCTCGACGGCGAGGTGCCGCTCGACGCCGCCGTCAGGCTCGCGCCGTTCCTGGCCGGCGCGGTGCTGCCCATCCAGGGACCCCCGGGCTCGGGCAAGACGCACACCGGTGCGCACATGATCGCGACGCTCGTCGCCGCGGGACGGAAGGTCGGCGTCGTCGCGAACAGCCACAAGGTCATCGGCCACCTGCTCCAGAAGGTGGATGAGGAATCACGGACGCTCGGGATCCCGGTACGGATCGGGCAGAAGCCAAAGAAGGGCAAGCCCCCGACCTTCGCTGGCGCGGCCGTGATCGACGACAACGCCGAGATCGCGGCCGCGCTCCGCGGCGATCGGATCGATGTCGTGGGGGCCGTGACGTGGACGTGGGTCCGGCACGAGATGGCGTCGCCCGCCCCGGTGCTCGACGTGCTGTTCGTCGACGAGGCCGGCCAGATGAGCCTCGCCAACGTGCTCGCCTGCGCGCCCGCCGCCCGCTCCATCGTGCTCCTCGGCGATCCCCAGCAGCTGGACCAGCCGACGCAGGGGAGCCATCCGCCGGGGGCCGAGCGGAGCGCGCTCGCACACCTGCTCGACGGGCGGGCAACCATCCCTGGGACCGACGGGCTGTTCCTCGAGGAGACGTGGCGCCTGCACCCGTCGATCTGCGAGTTCACCTCGACCGCGTTCTACGCCGGACGGCTTCGCTCGCGGCCCGGCCTCGAGCGACAGCGCGTCGTCACCGACAGGACGACGCTGTTCTCGGACGCACCCGCGCTGGACGGGGTGGGCCTACGGCATGTGGCCGTCCCGCACGTGGGCAACGACACCGACTCGCCGGAAGAGGCGGCCGCGGTCGTCGAGCTCGTGCGCGGCCTCCTCGAGGCGAATGCCGCGTGGACGGACATCCAGGGCACGGTCAGGCCCATGACGCTCGACGACGTCGTGATCGTCGCGCCCTACAACGCCCATGTCGCCGCGATCGAGCGCGCCTTCGAGGCCGCCGGGCTCGGGCGACCGTTCGTCGGGACGGTGGACAAGTTCCAGGGCCAGGAGCGCCCGGTGAGCATCTACGCGATGGGCACCTCGTCGCCCGAGGATGCGCCGCGGGGCATGGAGTTCCTGTACTCGCTCAACCGGCTCAACGTGGCCACGTCTCGGGCCCGCTGTGTCGCGGCGGTCGTGTGCTCGCCCGCCCTGTTCCGGGTGGCATGCCGGACGCCGCGCCAGATGCAGCTCGCGAACGGCCTGTGCCTCGCCGTCGAGGCGGCGGGCACCGGTGGGCATCTCCCGCCCCCGGCATGAGCACCGGCACGCCACGGCTCGAGGACGTATCGTCGGTCGCCATGATCGCCGAACCCCGCCCGGATCCCGCCCCTGCCCGCAGGCGCGCCCGCAACACGCTGGTGGCGGGCGTCGCACTGGGCAGCACGGGCCACATCGCCGCGGTCACCGTCGCCACGATCGTCGCGCAGGACCTGCTCGGGTCGAGGACCTTCGCCGGTGCGCCGGGCGCGACCGTGGTCCTCGGTGCCGCGCTGGGGTCGGTGCTCATCTCGGCGCTCATGGCACGGACGAACCGGCGGACCGGGCTCACGACCGGCTATGGCCTGGGCGTGCTCGGCGCGCTCGTGGCGACGGCGGCGGTCCTGACGCGATCCTTCCCGCTGCTCCTGCTGGGAACGGTCCTGATCGGCTTCGGGAACACCTCGAACCAGCTGTCGCGGTACGCCGCCGCGGACATGGTCGGACCGTCGAGGCGCGCCTCGGCGATCGGCGTCGTCGTGTGGGCCGCGACCATCGGGTCGGTCATCGGACCGGCCCTGGTGCCGGTCGCGAGCGAGCTCGCCGCGGGCGTCGGGCTGCCGCCGCTCGCCGGCCCGTACCTCGTGCCCGTGGTCTTCGTGGGCCTCGCCGCGGTCCTGTCGTTCACGTTCCTGCGCCCCGATCCGTACGAGCTCGCGGACGAGGAGACCCTCGCACTCGCGGCCGTCCCGCGGACCACCACCGACGAGGCCGCCTGGACGATCATCCGCCGCCCCGCCGTCGCCGCGGCGATCATCGCGCTCGTCGCAAGCCAGTTCGTCATGGTCCTGATCATGACCATGACGCCGCTCCACATGACCGAGCACGGGCACGACCTCGGTGCCGTCGGCATCGTGCTCTCGGCGCACACGCTCGGGATGTTCGCCCTCTCGCCGCTCTCGGGCAGGCTGACCGAGCAGTTCGGCGCCGTCCCGACGATCTTCCTCGGCACGGCGGTGCTTGCCATCTCCTCGCTCATGGCCGCGGCGGCACCCGCCGACGGCGGCCTCGTGCTGCTCCTCGCCCTGTTCCTGCTGGGTCTCGGCTGGAACTTCGGCTACGTCGCGGGCAGCGCGCTGCTGTCCGAGAACCTCGAGCTGCACGAGCGGACGCGGATCCAGGGCACGGCCGATGCGCTCATCTGGTCGACGGCCGCGGCAGCGAGCCTGGGTTCAGGGCTGATCATGGCCGTGGTGGGCTACACCTGGCTCGGGATCCTCGGGGCGGCCGTCGTCATCATCCCGGTCCTCGTCCTGCGTTCACACCGGCGCGCGGAGCGTCACCGCCACGTCCACCCCGAGTCCGAGCTGCCGCTCGCCTAGCCCCCGCCGGGCGGGCGTGGGCGTCGCCAGGCGAGCACGGCCCCGGCGAGCATCACGATCCCGGCGATCACCAGGAGGAGGTCGCGGCCCACCTGGTCGGGGCTGCCGGGCAACTGGCCGGCGCGCACGAAAACCACCTCGAACAGGGCGAACGCGATGAGCGCGACCCCCACGCCGACGCTGATCCTGTTGAGGCGTCTGCGACGCTCGGGGTCGTCGTCGCGCGCGGCGCGCCCGGTCACGACGCGCCGCCACACCACCTCGCCGTCCTCGATCCGCTCGGTCGGTGCCAGGCCGAGCCGGCGCGCTACGCCGGCGGATGCCTCGTGATCCGGGTGGATGTGCGCCGTCACCGTCCGGGCGCCGTGCGTCACGAGCCAGTCGACCATGGCGATGGCCGCCTCGGTCGCATAGCCGCGGCCCTGCCACGCGACGCCCAGGATCCACGCCACGTCGGCGGCCCGTCCCGCGTCGGTCACCGTCGCCTGCACGACGCCGATCGCGGGGTCGTCGGTGATGGCGGGGTCTGCGTCGGCAGTCGCGGGGTCGCCCCAGGGCCGTCTCCCGCGAGCCGCATGACCCAGTTGTGCCACACCTCCGTCCCGTCCGGCGACTGGCCACGGGCCTGCAGGGCGTACAGCTCGCGCAGGCCGTCGACGGTGGGCGGCTCGCCACCCGTGTACGCGTACAGCGCAGGATCGGCGAGCACCACCGCCATCTCGTCCGCGTGCCCGGGTCGCAGCGGCTCCAGCCGGAGGCGTGCCGTGACGAGGTCTTCGGGCGATCCCGTCACCCGACGACCCCGAGCTGCTCCACGACCCACGCCGCGAGCACCCGGGCGCACGCCTCCACGTCGTCAAGCGGCACGCGCTCGTCAGCGCCATGGGCGAGGCGCACGTCGCCGGGTCCGAACATCACGCACGGCGTCTCCCCGACCCCGATGAACAGGCGCATGTCCGCCCCGTAGGGCACGCCAAGGAGCGCGGGCCGGCGGCCGGTGACCGCGTGCGCCGCGGTGGCGAGGGTCGCCGGGAGCTCATGGTCGGCCGGCACCTGGGAAGCGCCGAACCGCGCACCGGTGACCTCGACCGAGGCCGGGTGATCGCTGAGGAACTCGTCGGCCTCGCACGCCGCCTCGATGCACGCGCGGAGCTCGTCCTCCGCCTCGTCGGGCGTCTGGCCCAGGCGGACGCCGTACCGGCCCTCGGCGACGACGCGGTCCATGACCGTGGACGCCCACTCCCCGCCCGCAACCGTGCCGACGATCGTGGGGTACGGCAGCTCGAGCGCCGTCATCAGCGGGTCGGTCTCGGCCTCGTTGCGGCGTGTCTCGTCGGCCTCGAGCGCGCGGATGAGCGTGTGCAGGTTCTCGAGCGCCGACACGCCCTCGCGCCGCTTGCTGGCATGTGCGGCGCGCCCGGGGACCGTGAGCCGGAACGTGATCGCGCCGGCATGGGCGATCACGACGTCGAGCCGCGTCGGCTCCGGGATGACCGCGAGATCGCCCGTCGCGCCGGCCCGGATCGCCGCGAGCGTCCCCTGCCCGCCGTCCTCCTCGCTGGGCACGAAGGCGACGACGAGCTCCCCGGCCAGGCGCCCGAGGGCGCCCGTCGCCTGGAGCGCCCGGACCACAGCGAGGATCGCCGCAAGGCCGCCCTTCATGTCGCAGGCCCCGCGGCCGAGCAGCACGCCGTCGCGGACGTCGCCTGCCCACGGGTCCACGGACCACGTGTCCGGGTCGCCCGCCGGCACGACGTCGGCGTGGCCGCTCAGCACGAGCCGTCGCCCGCCGGTCCTGCCGGCGCGGGCGAGGACGACCGTCAGCGTGTCGCGCGAGACCTCCTCGCCCGGCCAGGCGGGATCGCCCCGGATGTCGGCCGGGTCCGGGTGAAAGACCTCGACCGCCATGCCGGCTCCATCGAGCCGGTCGGCCAGGCTCGCCAGCACGGAGTCCTCGTTGCCCGTGACGCTCCGGATCCGCACCAGCTCGGCGAGCTCGACCGCCAGCGCCGAGCCGTCCACAGCCTCGGCCGCGGCGAGGGCGGCGGGGAGGAGCGTGGCGGGCGTCACGCGCGGAGCACCGGGCGCGTGAGGCAGGTCAGCCCGCCGCATCCGTTCTCGCCGACCTCGCCCAGCGGGATCGCGTGCACCTCCACGCCCGCCGCCTCGAGGCCGCGCCGGGTCGCGGGGTTGCCGTCGGCGACGATGACGACGCCCGGGCGCACGGCCAGGACGTTGCTGCCGAGGGTCGGGTACTCCTCCTCGGGCACCTCGACCAGCCGCACCCCGAGCTCCGCGAGCAACGCGTACAGGCCGGCGGGCATGAGCGGCAGGAACACGACGGCGAGGTCGTCGGCGACCGGCGAGATCACGGACAGGAGGTGGACCAGCTCGGCGTGACCTTTCCAGAACGGGACGTCGAAGATCCGGACGTCGCCACCGACGAGCGCGGCCAGCTGCCGTGCGCCGGCATCATTCGTTCGTAGCGACCGCCCGATGCACAGCAGGTCCGGCCGGAGCCACAGCGTGTCGCCCCCCTCGACGGTCCCCGGCGCCTCGATCGTGCCGAGCGTCGGGATCCCGCGAGCGTGCGTCCATGCCTCGATCACCGCGGGCTCCCCGGCGCGGTTCGGCTTGCCGGGACGGAGCGGGATGGCCCCGCCGTCCGCGACGAGCAGCGGGTCGAACACGTACACGAGGTCGGGGCTCTCCGGTTCGGCGTCGAGCAGATGGACGGCGACGCCCAGGCGGGAGAGGACATCCACGAGGCCGTGGTGCTCGCGCCGGGCACGCTCGAGGTCCACCGGCCGCAGGAACCCGTGAGCCGGGTCGTCGAAGGCGGCGCCGAAGGCCGGCCCCGGGGACTTCATCAGCACCTCGCGCAGCGGCGCCGTCATGCTCTGCGCGCCCCAGGCGCGGTCGGTCGCGGGGAGGGTCGTCGTCATGGGAGGGAGGATACGTCGCGGGCGGGTACCCGTTCGTGACCGGCGCGGCCGGCACCGGGACCATCGGCCAACGCGCACGGGGTCGACAGCACGACCGTTGGCGCGCAGCATAGGCATGCCGGTAGCGGGCCGGCACCAGACCAGGAGTCCTCATGCTGCGTCAGTTCCGCCCCACGTTCGTGCGAGCCCGAGTCGCCCTCCTCTCGGCCATCCTCGTCGCCGTTCTTGTGCCCGCGACCACCTCCGCGTCGATCGCCCCTGTGCCGCTCACCGACGGCAACTCGGTTGCGGCAGCGCCGACCAGCGCAACGATCAGCCTGCGTGTCCTCGTGACCGGACTGGACTCACCCGTGCTCATCACCAGCGCGCGCGACGGCACCGGGCGGATGTTCATCGTGGAGCAGGGTGGCCGGATCCTCGTCCGCAAGAACGGGAGCGTGCTTTCCACACCGCTGCTCAATCTCTCGGGGTCGGTCTCGAAGGGCGCCGAGCAGGGGCTCCTGGGGCTCGCCTTCCATCCGTCGTACAAGACGAACCGCAAGTTCTACGTCAACTACACCAGCCTCCATGGCAACACCATCATCCGCGAGTACCGGACCTCCAGCACCAATCCCGATCGCGTCGAATCAGGGTCGGGCCGCACGGTGCTCACGATCAAGCAGCCCTACACCAACCACAACGGCGGCATGCTCGCCTTCGGCCCCGACGGCTACCTGTACATCGGGACGGGTGACGGCGGCAGCGCCGGCGATCCCGGCAACCGGGCCCAGAGCATCAACTCGCTGCTGGGCAAGATGCTGCGGATCAACGTCAACGGCAGGACCTCCACGCGGGGCTACCTGATCCCCAAGTCCAACCCGTACGTCGGGCGAACCGGCCTCAACGAGATCTGGCAGCGAGGGCTTCGCAACCCGTGGCGCTTCTCCTTCGACCGCTCGACCGGGTCGATGTGGATCGGCGACGTGGGCCAGTACCGGTACGAGGAGATCAATCGTGCGGTGCGGACCTCGAGTGGTGCAGGCCGCGCGTACAACTGGGGCTGGCGCGTGATGGAAGGCTTCCACTGCTACCGACCGTCGTCGGGCTGCAGCACGAGCGGCAAGCGGCTCCCGGTCGACGAGTACTCACACGCCCGTAACGGCCGCTGCTCCGTCACGGGTGGGTACGTCTACCGTGGCAAGGCGATCCCGGCGCTCGCCGGCTACTACATCTACGGCGACTACTGCTCGGGCGAGATCTTCGCGATCAGGGCGAACGCGAGCTCGCCTGCCCCGACCATCCGCCTGCGGAGCGAGACGAGTGGACGCCGGATCAGCAGCTTCGGCGAGAACGCCTCCGGCGAGCTGTATGTCGTCGATCACCGGGGGAACATCTACTTCGTCGCCCCGGGCTGACAAGGCCGGCCCTGACGCCCTGGTGCTTCCCAGCCGGACCGCCGGCGAGTAGCATCCGCCGATGGCCAGCTACGCGACGATGGCCCGCGTCCAGGGTGGGCGTGTCCGTACGCTCGCTTGGGATGCCGGCGCCGGCGATGCCGTCACCGGCGCCAGGGTCCCCGTGCCCGCCCACGGCGCAACGCGCGATGATGACCCGCCCCCGACCCTGCGCGAGCGGTGGACATGGTTCCGCGAGGAGCTCGCGATGATGACGTTCTTCCTCCTCGACCCCGAGAGCTGGCGGTAGCGGGCCTGGTCGCACTGCGCCACCCGGCCGCGCCGGTGGCTCAGGCGGGCGGCGCTCCGAATCGCGAGGCGTCGGTCGCGGCTCGCACGGCGGGGTCGCGCGGGTCGGGCTCGCCGAGCGCCAGGGCCGCCACGTGGAGGGCCGATGCCGGGCCGGTCGAGATCCCCCACGGGCCGTGGCCCGCGGCGATGAACAGGCCGTCGGTGCCGGGCACGGCGCCCACGAGCGGGCGCCCGTCGAGCGACACGGGCCGGGCGCAGGCGCGCAGGCCGCGGGTCGGCGCGGCGGCGATCGCCGGGAGGTACCGGATGCCACGCGCCCGCAGGCGGGCCTCGTAGGCACGTGGGTCTGGCTCGACGGGGAGGAACGTGGAGCCGAGCGAGGAGCGGCCGGCTGCCGTGACGAGGCTGAAGCCGACCGATCCCTCCTCGCGGCGCGCGGCGGCGTCGGGTGCGATCGCGGCCTCGACCTCGGCCTCCTCGAGCACGTGCCGCGGGGCGGCATCGCCCAACTCCAGCTCCACGATCACCCCCCACAGGGACCGGATCGGCCGCCAGGCGCCGGTGTCATCCACGAGCGCCGGCGACCAGGGGCCGGCGGTGACGACCACGACCGCCGCGGGCTCGACGGTGCCGGCCACCCGCACGCCGGCCACCCGGTCGCGACGCCGTTCAAGCCGCGCGTCGACGCCCTCCCGGATCACGGCGCCCCGCGCCCGTGCCAAGGCGGCCAGCGCATGTGTGGCCGACGCCGGTGCGACCGGGAAGCCGATGTCGAGGCGGACGGCGGAGAGCCCCGCGGCGAGGCCGGGCTCGAGGCGGCGGACCTCGTCCGGGGTGAGGAACCTCGCACCAAGCGCCGGGTTCGCGGCCGCCAGCGCCGCCGCCTCCCGGCGGGCCGCGTCCTCATCCCGGTCGAGCGACAGGATCCCCACCGGGGAATCGCCGAGCCGGAACGACCGCGCCTCGTCGTCCACGGGCAGCGCGACCGCCAGCTCGTCGGGCAGCGCCCGGTAACGCACCACCGATTCCCGGTAGAGCGCCGCGAGCACCGGGTCGCTCGGATACCAGACGGCGCCCGAGTTCCGTCCGGACGCGCGGGCCGCGATCCCGGCACGGTCGTACAACGTCACGCCGACGCCGCGGCCGGCCAGCTCGGCGGCCAGCGTCGTCCCGACGATCCCCGCCCCGAGGATCGCGACGTCCGAAGCGGGCACGGGGCGGCGCATCGGGCTGCGCTCGATCAGGTGGCCGCGGACCCGACGATCGAGCGCAGCTCACCCAGCAGGCGGTCCACCTCTGCCTCCGTGTTGTAGTGCGAGATCCCGATCCGCAGCACCCCCTCGGGCTCGAGACCCAGGCGCTCCGTCACCCCCACCGCGTAGAAGTTGCCGAACCACGTCGCGATTCCGCGCTCACCGAGCGAGGTCGCGACCGCCTCGGGCGTGTGGCCGGCGAACGTGACGGCGGCGGTGGGCGTGCGCTCCGCGAAGCGGGCACGGTCCGTGATGCCCCAGACCCGGGCCCCGGGCATCGCCTCGAGACCGTCGAGCAGCCGCTCGAACAGCGGCATCTCGTAGGCGCGGATCGCGGCCATGCCTGCGTGCGCGTCCAGGCGCCGGCCCGCCATGCCGGGAAAGTCCCGCGCGAAGGCCGACCCGTACCGGCGACCGATCTCCGCGATGTATTCGACGGCGGCCAGTGACCCCGCGATCCCCTCGTGGTTGAGCGTCCCGGTCTCGAACCGGTCGTAGGCGGGACGGAGCTTGTACGTCGGCAGCGCGTCGAGCGCATCCGCGCGGCCGTACAGGACGCCCACGTGCGGGCCGAAGAACTTGTAGACCGAGCAGGCGAGGAAGTCCGTGCCGAGCGCCTGGACGTCGATCGGCACGTGCGGCGCGGCGTGGACTGCATCGACGTACGTGCGCGCGCCGGCCTCGTGCGCACGGCGGACGAGCTCGTGCACCGGGTTGATCGTGCCGACGGCGTTCGAGGCCCACCCGAACGCCACGAGCTTCGGGCGCCCGTGAAGCAGCGCGTCGAACGCCTCGATGTCGAGGGTGACGTCGTCCTGCCGGATGCCCACGGTGTGCACGGTGATCCCGCGATCGGCCGCCGCGCTGCGCCAGGGCCCCACGTTCGCCTCGTGGTCGAGCCCCGTGACGACGATCTCATCGCCGGGCTGCATCGTGGCGGTGATCGACCGCGCGACGTGCATCGTGAGCGTGGTCATGTTGGCGCCGAACTTGATCTCGGACGGATGACGCGCGTTGAGCAGGTCCGCGAGGGCCAGATGAGCGTCCGCGAGCATCGTGTCGCTCCGGCGCGAGGTCAGGAACGGCCCGTCGTGGTTCGCGTTCATGTGCTCGTAGTAGTGCGCGACCGCGTCGATCACCGACTCCGGGACCTGGGTGCCGCCAGGTCCGTCGAACAATGCGATGGGCGTCCCGTCCTGGACGATCGAGAGGGCCGGGAATCGGGCGCGCAGCGCCTCGACGTCGAACTCGGGCATGGGAGACCTCGCGGGTGTCGGGAGGTCGATGCTATCCCCCCGGGCGCGATCCGACATGGCCCCGCGGCGGCCCACGGGCTCCAGGCCGCGCCCGATCCCCTCGACACAGGGACGCCCCGGCGGCCTGGGTGCCGTCGGGGCGTCGAGGGTAAGACGCGGAGGCGTCTGGCGGAGGGCAGGCTCGGGGCACCGGTCGAGTCGGCCGGGGCCCCCGCGGTGACCCGGGCGTCAGGCAGAGGCGACTGCCGCCTCGGTCTCGGCCGCGACGAGGACTTCGTCCATCGCGAGGTCGATCTCGAGCGTGACCTCCTTGCCGACGAGCCAGCCGCCGGCCTCGAGGCCGACGTTCCAGGTCAGGCCCCAGTCCTCGCGGTTGATCTTTGCCATCGCGTGGAAGCCGACGCGTCGGCCCTCGAAGCCCTGGTAGACACCGAGGAAGTCGACCAGGAAGGTCACGGGCTTCGTGGTGCCACGGATCGTCAGATCACCCGTCACCGCGTAGGCGCTTCCGCCCTTCGCCTCGACCGCTGTCGACACGAAGGTGAGCTCGGGGTACTGCTCGACGTCGAAGAAGTCCGCCGAGCGGAGATGATTGTCGCGCTGCTCCATCCCGCTGTTGAGCGATGCGGCCCTGACGGCGAACGAAGCGCTCGAGCGCCCCGGGTCCTCTGTGTCGAGGGTGAGCCGGCCGTCGACGTCGGCGAACGTGCCGCGGACGGTCGTCACCATCATGTGCTTCGCGGCGAAGTGGACGTCGGTGTGCGCAGGATCGGTCTTCCACGTGGTTGCAGCCATGGTGTCGAGGTCCTCCCAGACCGTGTTGCGGGGATCGCGGGATAGATGCGGGATGTGCAGCGTGCAATGTTGTTGCTGGCGCAACTATATTGGTCGATAGTTGCATTGTCAACTACCCGGCCGATGGAGTAGGATGCGCCCATGACGACCGAGCTCGTCGCCGGCCGCGACCCCCACGACCCGGCGACCCAATCCGTTGCGCCGCAGGTGACCCCGCTCGCCCCGGACGATCCGCGCCTGGATGCGTGGCGCAGCTTCCTGCACGCCCACGCCCGCCTCACCCGCCGCCTCGATGAGGAGCTCCAGGGCGCCCATCACCTCTCGCTCGCCGAGTACGACGCGCTGGTCCAGCTCGCCAACGCGCCTGGGCGCCGCCTCCGCATGAGCGTCCTCGCCGATCGCGTGCTCCTGTCGCGCAGCGGCATCACCCGGCTCGTGGATCGCCTCGAGGCCGCCGGCATCGTGGAGCGGAGCGCGTGCACCACCGACGCCCGTGGCGCCGAGGCCGCGCTGACCCGGGCCGGGCTGGACCGGTTGCGGGCGGCATCCGCCACCCATCTCGACGGCGTCCGCCGCCTCTTCCTCGACGTGATCACCGCGGAGGACCGGACGGCCATGGAGCGAGGGCTGGACCGCGTGCTCGACAACCTCGGCTGCGGCGATGGTGCCCACGCCGACCCGGCGTGCGCACCCGGGACGGACGAGGGCTGACCGGGACACCGCCGCGCGCGGCGGGCCTGGTGCGTGCCGGGACGAGTGGCTTCTCGTACCCGACCTGGTCGCCACGCTTCTACCCGCCCGGCCTCCGCTCGGGCGCCCTGCTCCCCCACTACGCGTCGCGGCTCCCGGCGTGCGAGCTGAACAACACGTTCTACGCGCGGCCGAAGGCTGAGAGGATCAAGGCCTGGTGCGACGCGACGCCCGCCGGGTTCCGGTTCATCGTCAAGGCGCAGCGCGGGGCGAGCGTTCGCGCGCTCTACGGCGATCCGACGGAGTCCGTGCCCTGGCTCACCGAGACGCTGCCCGCCTTCGGCGAGCGCCTGGGGGCCGTCCTGTTCCGCGTCCCGTCCGAGATCCCCCGCAGCGACGAGCGGCTCGAGGGACTGCTCGCCGCGTGGCCGCGTTCGATCCCGCTCGTGATCGAGGCGCAGCACCCATCGTGGACCGCCGACGAGACGTTCGCGACGCTGCGGGCCGCGGGTGCCGTCCTGTGCACGACGGATCTCGACAACCAGGCGGATCCGCCCGACATCCGCAGGACGGGCCCGTTCCTCTACCTGCGGTTGCGGCGCACCGCGTACACGGAGGCCGATCTCGACGCGTGGGCCCGCCGGCTCGTCCCGTTCCTCGACGACGGGATGGACGCATACGTGCTGTTCCGCCACGACGAGGATGGGACGAGCGCGCTCCACGCGGAGACGTTCGCCGCTCGCGTGGATCGGGTGCGCGCGACCGGGTAGGCGGGCCGGACGGGCGAGGGCGTCCTTCCGGGTACGCTACCGGGAGCACATGCACCCCATCTCGCTCGCTCCAACCGCAACGATCCACAGCGCAGGCCGGATCGCCACCCTGCTCGCTGGACTGGCGATCGTCGTCGTCGCGTGCGGAGCGGGCGATCCGGTCGTGGTGCCGAGCGAATCCGTCGTGCCGGGCAGCCCGACCAGCAGCCCCGAGGCTCCTCGCGTGACGCCCAGCCCCGAGGTGGCCACGCCGGCACCCACCGTTCCGCTGCCGGGCTCGGACGGCGACCGGCCGGACCTGGCCGCGGTCCGCATTGCCATCGAGCCCGCGTTCGAGGACCTGGACCAGCCGCTGTTCGTGACCGCGGCGGGCGATGGATCCGATCGGCTGTTCATCGCCGAGCAGGGCGGCACCATCCGGGTCGTACGCGACGGCCGGCTCCTCGCCACGCCGTACCTCGACATCTCGGATCGCGTCTCCGCGGGCGGCGAGCGCGGCCTCCTGGGGGTGGCGTTCGCGCCCGGGTTCGGCGACGTCCGGCCCATCGTCTACGTCCACTACTCGGACTCGTCCGGGGACACCCGCATCTCGTCGTTCACGGCGCCATCGGGCGACGCCGACGCGATCGACCCGGCCACAGAGCGGCTCGTGCTCGAGGTGGCCCAGCCGTACGGCAACCACAACGGCGGCTGGATCGGCTTCGACGCCGACGGGATGCTGCTCATCGGGCTGGGCGACGGGGGCGCGGGCGGCGACCCCGGGAACCGCGCGAGCGACCTCGGGACGCTGCTCGGCAAGCTGCTCCGGATCGACGTCCTGGGGGCGGTGGGCGCGGCGCCGTATCGCATCCCCGACGACAACCCGTTCGTCGGGCGCGACGACGCTCGGGGCGAGATCCTGCACTACGGCCTGCGCAACCCGTTCCGGGCGAGCGTCGACCTCGAGACGGGCAACACGTGGATCGGCGACGTCGGGCAGGGCGCGTGGGAGGAGGTCGACGTGGCACCGGTCGACGCGCGCGGCCTGGACTTCGGCTGGCGGCGCTGGGAGGGCCGGCATTGCTACGACACGGAAGCCGGCTGTGACAAGACGGGCGTGACGATGCCTGTCACGGAGTATCCGCACGCGGACGGCTGCTCGGTGATCGGCGGTGTCGTCTACCGCGGCGACGCCATCCCGGCCCTTCGCGGCGCGTACCTGTTCAGCGACTACTGCAGCGGGACGCTGTGGGCGATCGACGCGGGCCTCGACGCGCCGCAGGCCCCGATCGTGCTCGCGGAGACGGGCCGCAACCTCAGCTCGTTCGGAATCGACGAGTCGGGCGAGGTCTACCTGACGGATCTCGCGGGCGAGGTCCTGCGCCTGGTCGCCGAGCCCTGATCCCGCGCGTCCCTGCGACCGCGGCATCGTGCAGCGGGTGCGACGCCCTCAACGAGGCGCGGCGCCTGGCGCGAGGTAGCGGGCCGCGCTGCCCAGCGAGTGGCGCTGGAGGCGCCGGTCACCGGGACGGCGGGCGGGCCAGGCCGCCATGCCCATCCCGAGCGCGACCGCGAACAGCGGCCACCCGATGAACACGGCGAGGCGCAGGACCGTGTACACGATCTCGGGTGCGGTCTCACCCGAGGTCGAGACGAGGTACGACGTAAAGACCGACACGACCGGCAGGACCGCCAGCGAGACCGCTGCGATCGCGCCCAGCCGCCAGGCCATGCGCCCGTCGAGGGCGCGCGCGACGCCCGCGACGCCACGCGCCCCCAGCACCGCCAGCGAGAGCAGGTACAGGCCGTTCGCCAGCACGGAGACGAGGTTGATGGGCAGCTGGGGATCGTTGCCCGCCTCGATGGCGGCCCGCACCGACGGGCCGAAGACGAAGGTCATGACCGCCGCAACCGCGACGGCGAGCCCCACGATCACCAGGTTCGGGAACCGCGCACCCGCATCCTTGAGGCCTTCCGAGAGCGCCCAGATCCCGAGCGCCGTCGCGAACGCGAGCAGCAGCGCGAGGATGGACGCGATCGCGTACTCCGGTGACGCGGCACCAGCCTCACTCGTGCTCGCGGCCTCGACGAGCGTCTCCTGGACCAGCCCGATCGGATAGCGCGAGAGCTGGACGGCGGCGACGAGCACGGCGCCCTTCCACAGCCACGGGTTGACCCGCGGAGCCCGGGA
Organism: uncultured Chloroflexia bacterium; assembly: GCA_963715245.1. Lineage (GTDB taxonomy): Bacteria > Chloroflexota > Limnocylindria > Limnocylindrales > CSP1-4 > CAIXZV01. The sequence goes on along the minus strand of CAVQRM010000001.1, from coordinate 1,203,937 downwards.
CCGCGCCCAGAGCACGGCCGCCGGCAGCGCGACGATCGCCGCGTTGCGGAAGGTCGTGGGGAGCACCGTCGACAGCTCGTCCACGATGTCCGTGACGCCGAGCCAGATGGCATCGATCGCGGGCCACAGCTCCACGGCCGCGACGACCGCGGCGAGCACGAGGAACACGCGGCCCGGGACCGGCAGTCGGCGGAGCCCGCGGGCCGGGGCGAGGCTGGGCAGCCGGTGCCGGTGCACGATCCGCGCCATCCTCGAGCCCCTCCTGGTGGTGTGCCAGCACGATACCCCGGCCGGCGGGCGCGGCGCGTTCGCAAGCACGCTGCAAGCCGCCGCGCCGGGAGGGGCGCGTACCCGTGACGGTGTCGCACGTAGGGTCCTTCCACCGGCGGCACACCAGCCGCCAGACCCGGAGGACCCACCACGATGGACGACGTCAAGCAGGGCTATCGAGAAGTCGAGAATGCCACCAAGGAGGCGTGGCGGAAGCGCGACGGCGAGGACCTGGCCGACAAGGCCGGCAACCTCGGGGACGACATCCGCGCGAACCTGGGCAACCTCGGCGACGACGCCCGGAACGCCATCGACGAGGCCGGCGACCGCCTCGACGGGATGCGTGACCGCGAGCCTGATCTCGATCCGGACCACCGGGCCTGACGCGCCACGCACGAAGGTGCAATGCGGCTGTAACACCGATGCAACGTCCGTCGGGCGCTACTGCCGCACCTCGTCCGTAGACTCGGCTCATACGCCCGGACATCGAAACTCACGCCGCGGACGCGCCTGTGACGGGGCCGCCCGCGGCCCTCACGCCGCACGACCCGGTCCCCTCCCGGGTCGTGCGGCGTTTCCGTGTGTCCCGCGGTGGCAGATCGACCGGCTTGCGCTGGGCCGGCCGCCCTACGCGTAACCAGCCGCGGCGAGCACGCCCATCGCAAGCGCCGACGCGGCGACCACGACCAGCGGCGACAGCCGACCCGCGAGCAACGCCGCCGCTCCGAGCCCGGCCACGCACGGCGGTCGCGGGCGAGCTGATCCCGGCGATCCCGACCGGGGTGACGAGCGCCGCGGCGAGGATCCCCACGACGACCGCGTTGACGCCTCGCAGGGCGCCCTGGAGACCCGGGCGCGAGCGCAGCGCTCCGAGCACCGGCAGCGCCGCCAGGACCAGCAGCGCCCCGGGCAGGAAGATCGCGACCGTCGCGAGCGCCGCGCCTGGGACGCCGCCCGGGCCGGCGGTGGACACCGCACCGAGGTACCCCGCGAACGAGAACAGCGGGCCGGGCACGGCCTGGGCGACACCGTAGCCCGCCAGGAACGCGTCCTCCCCCACCCATCCGGGGGCCACGACCCCCGTTTCGAGCAAGGGCAGGACCACGTGGCCGCCACCGAACACCAGCGCGCCCGCGCGGACGATCCCGGCGATGAAGCCCGCGCCCGGATCGCCCGAGAGGGTCGCTGCCGCCTGGCTCCCGAGGAGCACGACTCCGAATGCCCCGGCGAGGACGAGCGCCGTCGCCCGTGTCCCCGCGCCGAGGCCGCGGCTTGCGACCGGCGCGGTGCCCTGCTCCGCACCTGATCCCCGCCAGGCCGCCCACCCCAGGACGCCGCCAACGAGGATCACGGCGCCCTGCGTGAACGTCGTCGGCACGACCAGCGTTGCCACGGCCGCCACGGCCGCCATCGCGAGCCGTGGCGCGTCGGGCGTCAGCCGGCGCGCCATCACGACGACCGCGTGGGCTACCACCGCCACGGCCGCCACCTTGAGCCCGGCCACGAGCCCGGCGCCGAACCCCTCGTCCGGAATGGCCGATCCGGCGGCCCACAGCCCCACGAGCGTCATCAGCACCGCGCTCGGGAGCGTGAACCCGAGCCAGGCGGCGAGCGCGCCAGCCCAGCCGGCCCGCAGCCGCCCGACCGCGATCGACAGCTGGCTGCTGGCCGGCCCCGGGAGCGTCTGGCTCAGCGCGACGAGCTCCGCGAACGCATCCTCGTCGAGCCAGCGCCGGCGGGTGACGAACGTCTCGCGCTGGTACCCGATGTGGGCGATGGGCCCGCCGAACGAGGTGAGCCCGAGGCGGAGCGAGACCGCGAACACCTCCCGCGCCGAGCCCGGGTCGCCGGTGCGGGCGGCGCGCATCGGCAGCCGAGGATCCGGTCGATCCGAACGGCCGGGAGGTGAGGTCAGGCCGTCAGCGGATCCGTGGCGTCGGGGTCCACGCCAAGGGCGCGGATCGCCGTGGCCGCGTCCTTCGCGTCCATCTCGCCACACTGGACGAGCCCGGTCAACGCCGCGGCAGCGATGTGCGGGGCGTCGATCCCGAACCAGGCGCGAAGGTTCTCGCGGGTGTCGCTCCGCCCGAAGCCGTCCGTGCCGAGCACGAGGTACGGCGCCGGGACCCAGCGGGTGACCATGTCCGGCAGGCTCCTGATCCAGTCCGACGCAACCACGATCGGCCCGCCGTCCGGCCCGAGGACCTTGGCGACGTACGGCACCCGCGGCGCCTTGTCGGGGTTGCGCTGGTTCCAGCGTTCGGCCTGGAGGGCCTCGTGGCGCAGCTGCTGGAAGGAGGTGGCGGAGTAGACCTCCGCCGCGATCCCCTGCTCCGCGAGCAGGTCGCGGGCGGCGAGGACCTGCTGGAGGATCGACCCCGAGCCCACCAGCCGGACGCGACCCTTCGGCCGCTTGACCTTGGGCGCTTCGGCGAAACGGTAGATGCCCTTGACGATGCCCTCGTCGGCGCCGTCGGGCTTCGCGGCCTGCGGGTAGTTCTCGTTGTAGACGGTGACGTAGTAGAAGACGTCCTCGCCGTCGGTGTACATCCGCTTGATCCCGTCGCGGACCACCGTCGCCAGCTCGTACGCGAAGGCCGGGTCGTAGGCCCGGATGACGGGCACGGTCGCCGCGAGGACCTGGCGTGTGGCCGTCGTCATGCTGCAGGCCCTCGCCCGCGAGCGTCGTCCGGCCGGCCGTCGCGCCGATCATGAACCCGCGCCCTCGCTGGTCCCCGAACGCCCAGGCCTGGTCGCCGGTCCGCTGGAACCCGAACATCGAGTAGAAGATGTAGAACGGGATCATCGGCTCGCCGTGCGTCGCGTACGACGTGCCGGCGGCCTGCAGGGAGGCCATCGAGCCCGCCTCGTTGATCCCCTCCTCCAGCACCTGGCCGTCCTTCGACTCGCGGTAGGACAGCACGAGATCGGAGTCGACCGGCTCGTAGCGCTGCCCGCCGGAGGCGTAGATGCCGACCTCCTTGAACAGCGGGTCCATGCCGAAGGTCCGCGCCTCGTCCGGGATGATCGGCACGATGCGCCTGCCGATCTCCGGGTCGCGGATGAGGTTGCGCAGCAGGCGCGTGAAGACCATCGTCGTCGAGACGGCGGTGGGGCTCCCCCCGTCGAACTCCTTGTCGATCGCTGCCGGGAGCAGCGGCAGCGGCTGCGACCGGACGACCCGGCGCGGCACCGGCCCGCCGAGCGCCGCGCGGCGCTGCTGCATGTAGCGCACCTCGTCGGACTCGGGGCCCGGGTGGAAGTACGGCGCCTCCTTGAGCTGCTTGTCGGGGATCGGGAGCTCCAGGCGGTCCCGGAACACCCGCAGCTCGTCCTCGTTGAGCTTCTTGGCCTGGTGGGTGATGTTGCGGGCCTCGACGCCCCGCCCGAGGGTCCAGCCCTTGACGGTCTTGGCGAGGATCACCGTCGGCGCGCTCGAGAACTGGGTCGCGGCGAGGTACGCGGCGTAGACCTTGCGGTAGTCGTGGCCGCCCCGGCGGAGCTTGAGCAGCTGGTCGTCCGAGAGGTGCTCCGCGATCCGCTGGAGGCGCGGATCGGGCCCGAAGAAGTGCTCCCGCACGTAGGCGCCGGTCGTCGAGACGGACATCTTCTGGTACTCGCCGTCGACGGTCGTGTTCATCTTCTCGACGAGCGTGCCGTCCGTGTCGCGGGCGAGGAGCTCGTCCCACTCCCGGCCCCAGATGACCTTGATGACGTTCCAGCCGGCGCCCCGGAACAGGCCCTCCAGCTCCTGGATCACCTTGCCGTTGCCGCGCACCGGGCCGTCGAGGCGCTGCAGGTTGCAGTTGATGACGAAGGTCAGGTTGTCGAGGCCGTCGCGGGCCGCGAGCGAGATCCCGGAGATCGACTCCGGCTCGTCCATCTCACCGTCCCCGAGGAACGCCCAGACGCGCTGCTGGCTGGTGTCCTTGAGGCCGCGGTTGTGCAGATAGCGGTTGAACCGGGCCTGGTACACCGCGGCGAGCGGGCCGAGGCCCATCGACACCGTCGGGAACTCCCAGAAGTCCGGCATCAGGCGCGGATGCGGATAGGAGCTGAGGCCCTTGCCCCCGGTCTCGCGCCGGAAGTGGTCGAGGTGGTCTTCCGACAGACGGCCCTCGAGGAAGGCGCGGGCGTAGATGCCCGGGGCCGCGTGGCCCTGGAAGAAGATCTGGTCGCCGCCGCCCGGGTGGTCCTTGCCACGGAAGAAGTGGTTGAAGCCGACCTCGTACAGCGAGGCCGCGGAGGCATACGTGGCGAGGTGGCCGCCGAGGCCCGCGAACCGGTTGTTGGCGCGCAGGACCATCGCCATGGCGTTCCAGCGGATCAGCCGGCGGATGCGCCGCTCGAGCGCCTCGTCGCCCGGGAAGTTGGGCTCCTGCTCGGGGCTGATCGTGTTGATGTAGCGCGTCTGCGTCAGGCTGGGCAGCCCGACGTGGCGCTGGCGGGCGCGCTTGAGCAGCTTGTACATCAGGAACCGGGCGCGGTTCTCTCCGGCCTGGTCCAGGACCTGGTCGAACGACTCGAGCCACTCGGCGGTCTCGAGCTCGTCGATGTCGGGGAGCTGCTGCTTGAAGTCGTCGATGTGCATCAGGGCTCCGGTGGTCGCATGGGCGGCGATGGCCCGCGAACGGCCTACAGGGTAGCCCCGATGGGTCCGGGTTGCGCCGGCGTCGGCGGCGGTGGAGGTTGCCGTTCGGGAGCGGGACGCCCGGCGCGAGTTGATATGCGCGTGTAGCGGTTCTGCAAGCCGGGACCCGGGTTCGCGGTACGGCACCCGGGGCATGGTGGGGGTGCCGGCCCCCGGGGGACCTCATCGGAGCCGGCACGAAAGGACGGACACCACCCGTGACTCATGACCATCACGACGTCGTCGTCGAGAACCGCAGCAGCGGGATAGGCGTCATCCTGGCCGTCATCGCCATCGTCGTGCTCGCTGCCGGCGTCTGGTATTTCGTGTTCGGGCCGGGCCAGGGCGCGTTCGGCGGCACGACGGAGGGTGGCGGCGACATCAACGTCGACGTGACCCTGCCCTCGGTCGACCCCGCGGTCGGCTGATCCAGCCGCGGCGCGAGCGGTCGCCAGGGCGAGCGGGTTCGACCCCGCGAACCAACCCGCCACCCACCGTGCGCCCGCACTTGCCGTCCGGGCGCACACTTGCATGACCCGGAGGTACGAGGCTTGAGCACCCAACCGCTCGTTCTCGTCGCGGACGACGAACCGCGAATCACGAAGCTCGTGTCCATCGCGCTCTCGGAGGAGGGCTTCCGTGTCGTGACCGCGAGCGGGGGCGAGGATGCCCTGGCCAAGGCCGAGGAGATCCGGCCGGACATCGTGCTGCTCGACATCGTCATGCCCGACCTCGACGGGATCGAGGTCATGCGCCAGCTGCGCGAGCGGCGGCCCGTCCCCGTGATCCTGCTCACCGCGAAGGGCTCCACGGCCGACAAGGCGAAGGGCCTGGACCTCGGCGCGGACGACTACATCGCGAAGCCGTTCCACCCGGACGAGCTCGCGGCCCGCGTCCGTGCCGTCATCCGCCGCGCCTCGGGTGCCCAGCCCGGTGCCGGCGTGATCCGTTTCGACGACGTGGAGATCGACCTCGAGCGGCGGATGGTCACCCGCAACGGGGAGCTCGTCCAGCTCTCGCGCACGGAGTGGCTCCTGCTCCAGCACCTCGCCGCCAACGCGGGCAAGGTCGTCCTCCACACCGAGCTCCTGACCAAGGTCTGGGGCCCGGAGTACCGCGACGACCTCCAGTACCTGCGCGTCTGGGTCTCCCGCGTCCGCCGCAAGCTCGGCGCGAAGCCCGGCGAGCCGGGCCGGATCCGGACGTTCCAGGGAATCGGCTACCTGCTCGACGTCGAGGGCGACGCCACGTCGCCGGCCTCGGGCTCCCTCCACGAGGATGTGGACGCCGCCGGTGCGCCAGCCCGCGCGAGTTGAGCGTTCCCGTCACCCGCACTACACGGCGCCGCCGGGGAACCCCGGCGGCGCCTTCGATTCTCAGGGCGATCGCGTCCCAGGGCGATCACGGCTCGCTTCCGGGGCCCTCCCACTCCGGGCCCTCCCTCCGGGCCTTGAACGCTCAGCGTTCAAGGTGGCGGTTCGGAGCCGCTCCTGGTCGCCGTCGCCGCCGGCTCGCACGCTAGCCGAGCGAATTGGCGGCCGAGGAGGCGTCAACTGGTGGATGGAACTGGCGGCGAGCGAGACGTCGGATGGCGCATCGCATGACCGCTGCCTTGAACGCTCGCCGTGCGGCCGACCGCGATAAGCGCCCGGTGAGGCGCGCCTGTGACGCTTCCGGACATGCCTGCGCGCACGACACTCGACGAGGAGGGCCGACGCCTCGCGGATCGCATCCGGCGGCAGCTCGGGGAGGATCTCAGGGCGGCACGACGGGCGAGCGGCCTGAGCCAGTTCGCGGCGGCCACCGCCATCGGGATGTCGCATGCCCAGCTTGGACGGATCGAGCGCGGCGAGCTCGAGGACCTGACGATCGCACAGGCATGTCGCGCCGGGCTCTCGGTCGGGCTGCGCCTCGGATCGAAGTACTACCCGGACGGAGACCCGGTCCGTGACCGGGCCCAGCTCGCCATCCTCGAGCGGTTCCGACGCCGACTGCCGCCGGACGCAGGATGGTGGACCGAGGTGCCACTCCCGATCCCCGGGGACCGGCGCGCGTGGGATGCGCTGGTGCGCCTCGCCGACCGCCGTGCCGGGTGCGAAGCCGAGACGAGGATCACCGACGTGCAGGCGCTTGAACGCCGCCTCGCGCTCAAGCTCCGCGACGGCGGCGTGGACCTCCTCATCCTGCTCGTGTCAGACACGCGCTGGAACCGTGCGGTCCTGGCCGCGCACCGGGAGGCACTCCGCACATCGCTGCCGCTCGACGGGCGCGACGTGCTCCGCGCGCTGGCCAGCGGACGGCTGCCCGAGGAGAACGGCCTCGTCGTCCTGTGAGCGGAACGACGGACCTGCCCGGCGAGTTGACCGGGCCGATCCGACGGGGAGTGCCCGCTACGGCGGCTGCACACGGTGGTCGCGCGCGTGCCGCGCGGGCAACCGGTCCCCGTGGCGGGCTGACGGACCGATACCACGCAACGCGACGCTCCGTGCCCGGACCCGGTACCGTTCGGGCATGCTTCGCTACCGACCCGGCGTCGCGCTCATCGTCGTCGACGTCCAGAACGACTTCGCGGACCCGCAGGGCGGCCTGAGCGTCGCCGGCGGCGCGGACGTGATCCCCGTGATCAACCGGGAGATCTCCCTCGCCCGCGCGAACGGCGGCTTCGTCGTGTGCACCCAGGACTGGCACCCGGAGCACACCTCGCACTTCGCCAAGGACGGCGGCATCTGGCCGGACCACTGCATCCGCGACACCTGGGGGGCGGAGCTCCACCCGGCGCTCGAGGCGCCCGACGACACCCCGATCGTGCGCAAGGGCGCGAGCGGCGAGGACGGCTACTCGGGCTTCACGATGCGCGACCCGCAGACCGGCGAGACGATCCCCACCTTGCTCGATCCCCTCCTCCGCGAGGCCGGGGTCACCGATGTCGTCGTGACGGGGCTCGCCACGGACTACTGTGTCAAGGCCACGGCGCTCGACGCGACGCGGCTGGGCTACACGACGACGCTCCTCACCGACGCGATCGCGGCCGTGAACCTGGCCGAGGGCGATGGCCAGGCCGCGCTCGACGAGATGGCCGCGGCCGGCGTCCTCCTCCACAGCTCCCGGATGCGGTAGCCGGTCGATGCGCCGCAGGATCCTCGCGCTCGCGCTGATCGCCGTCGCCAAGGCCATCTGGTGGGACCGATGGCTCGCGCGAAGGCGCGGCTCGAGTCCGCCCGCGCCGATGCGGATGCTCGTGGTCGTGGACGCGCCGATCGAGGAGACCTGGGCGGTCGTGGCGGACATCCCGCTCCAGCCCGAGTGGATGCACGAGATGAAGCGCGTGACGATCACGACGCCGGGACCTACCGGCGTGGGGACCCGTGGCGAGGCGACGGTGCGCATCTTCGGCATCGGCGTCACGGACCCGGTCGAGATCACCGAGTTCGATCCGCCCGTCCGATTCGCGATCCGCCACGAGGGCCTGTTCACGGGCGGCGGGCTCATCACGCTCGAGCCGGGTGCCGACGGCACGACCACGATCGTGCGCTGGGAGGAGACACTGATCCCGCCGCTCCTGCCGGAGCTCGGAGCGCTGATCCAGGCGCCGATCCTCCAGGGCATCTTCCAGGCGGACCTCCACCGGCTCAAGCGGCTGGTCGAGACCGGCTCGGCGGACGCGTAGCGCGGGCGTAATCGGCGTCCTCGTGCAGCTCCACCTCGTCGACGCCACCTACGAGCTGTTCCGCGCGCACTTCTCGCCACGCCCGCCGGTCCTGGGTCGGGACGGGATGGTGCTCTCCGGCGTCTCTGGCCTGGTCGAGCAGCTGTGCTACCTCCTCCGGGAGCAGGGCGCCACGCACGTCGGGTGCGCGACGGACCGCGTCATCCGCTCGTTCCGCAACGACCTGTGGGCAGGCTACAAGTCCGAGGAGGGCATGGACCCGGCCATCCTGGCCCAGTTCCCGATCGCCGAGCAGGCGATCGAGGCCCTCGGGCTCGCGCTGTGGCCGATGGTCGAGTTCGAGGCGGACGACGCGATCGGCGCCGCGGCGGACCGGTTCCAGGCCGACCCGCGGATCGAGCGGATCCTCATCTGCACGCCCGACAAGGACATGGCCCAGTGCGTCCGAGGCGAGCGGGTCGTCCTGTGGGATCGCCGTCGAGACACGATCTACGACGACGCCGGCGTGCGCGCGAAGTGGGGCGTCCCGCCGGCCAGCGTCCCGGACCGGCTGGCGCTCGTGGGTGACGCGAGCGACGGCTTCCCGGGACTCCCCGGCTGGGGTGACAAGTCGGCGTCCGCCGTCCTCGCCCGCTACGGCCGGCTCGAGGACATTCCCGCGGGCGGCGCGGACTGGGAGGTGCCGGGCCTGCGCAACCCCGTCGGCCTCGCGGCGACCCTCCGCGAGCAGATGACGCTCGCCTTCCTGTTCCGTGACCTCGCCCGCCTGCGCACGACGGCCGACGGCGTGGACATCCCCCAGGCGGACGTCGAGGAGCTTCGCTGGGACGGCGCCGACCGCTCCGCGTGGGAGGCCTTCTGCGACGAGTGGGGCCTCGACCGTCTCCGGGCTCGACCCCACCGCTGGCGCTGACCGCGGCGGCTGCAGGCTAGCGGGACTCCCCCGACAAGCGCAGCAGCTCGGCGTGATGGGCGGGCGGCGCGGCGCAGATCCCGAACGCGCGGGTCGCCTTGTCGACCTCGAACCAGGACCCGCCGGTGGTGTCCGTGACCCGGGCCCCGGCTCGCTCCGCGATCAGCCCCGCCGCCGCGACGTCCCAGGCGGACATGCCGCCCGACTGGACGAAGGCATCGAAGCGCCCGTTGGCGACGTACGCGAGCGCCAGGGCCGACGAGCCCATCGTCCGGGACACCCGGATCGACCTGCGGACCGCGCGAGCGCGGGTCGCGACCGCCCGCCCACCGAGCGCGAGGTGCACGACCATGTCCTTGAGCTCGTCCTTCGCCGAGGCGCGGATCTCCGCGTCCCCCAGCCGCGCCGGTCCGTCCGCGTCGGCCGAGAACGTCTCGCCGCGCATCGGGTCGTGGACCGCGCCCACCGCCGGGTGACCGTCGACGATGAGGCCGATCGACACGCAGAAGAACGGGATGCCGTTGGCGTAGTTGATCGTGCCGTCGAGCGGATCCACGATCCACGTCCGTCCGGACGCGAGCGAGCGCGCCGCGTCGGCCGCCGCGGCATCCGCCGCCCGTCCGCGGTGCACGCCGGACTCCTCGGCCAGGATCCCGTCGCCCGGGAACCGGCGGCGGATCGCGCCCAGGATCATCTCCTCCGAGAGGTGGTCCACCTCCGTCACGACATCCTTCGCGGACTTGAAGTCGATCCGTTCGACGCGCTCGTACCGCTCGAGCAGGATGCGCCCCGCCTCCTCGGCGACCGACCGCGCGAACGCGACGTCCTCGTCGAAACGGCCGCCGCCCGTCACGTGTCGCAGTCCGCTGTGAGCGGGATGACCACCGTCCCGAGCGTCGTCACAACGGCATCAAACGTGAGCGTCTCGCCGGGCTGGACGACCGGGCTGTCCACGAACGCGGTCTCGGGACCGATGCCCCGGATCTCCGGATCGCCCACGCGGCAGGTCGTGGAGCCCGCGTTCTCGCCGTCGTTGGTCACCGTGATCGAGACCCGCAGGCCCGCGGGATCGGCCACGACGCCCGCGACCTCGCTCCGGAAGGGGCCGATCCCGGCCACGGCAAGCCGCGCCACGACCGCGAGGATCACGACGGCGATCCCGATCCCGAGGAACACGATCCCGTGCGCCTGCGATGCGGCCGGCTCCTTGAGCCCGAGCGGGTTGCAGCGCTCGCACATCGACTGGCTGACCGGGATCCGCGCGCCGCAACGGACGCAGCCGTGGAGCGGCTCGTCGGTGGCCGGGAGGCTCGAGTGCGCTGAGGACATGGGATCGGCTGTCCGTCGCGGGGCGCGAGCCCTACAGCCCCGTCTCGAAGATGCGGATGTCCGCGGGACCTGCCGCGTGCCCGTCACCGCGGGTGTAGCGGAGGGCGTCCTTCGCGCCGAGGCTGTCGAGGTCCTCGGGGAACCGGCCGACCATGTCGAGGACCACGGCCCGGATGCGCTCGGCGTTCTGCTCGAACACCGCGAGGACGTCGTGGGCCGTCACGGCGTGCGTTCCCTCGAGGACGCCGGCGTCATAGTCCGTGATCAGGGCGATGTTCACGACCGCCATCCCGAGCTCGCGGCACAGGTAGGCCTCCGGGTACTGGGTCATGTTGATGACCTCCCACCCGGCGTCGCTGAACCACTTCGACTCCGCCTTCGTCGAGAAGCGCGGACCCTGGATCACGACGACCGTCCCGCCGTCGTGCGCGGTGATCCCGTGCTCGCGGATCACGTCGAGCGCGATCCCGCGCAGCACCGGGTCGTAGATCTCGGCCGAGCTGACGTGCGACACGATCGGGCCGTCGAAGAACGTGTCCGCGCGACCGCTCGTGCGGTCGACGAACTGGTCCGAGACGACGAAGTGCCCTGGCTCCACGTGGAGCTGGAGCGACCCGGCCGCGCACGGGCTGATCACGGCCTTCACACCCAGCGAGCGCATCGCCCACACGTTGGCGCGGTAGTTGACCTTGTGCGGCGGGATCGAGTGGCGGCGGCCGTGACGGGGCAGGAACGCGACCCGGCGGCCCGCGACCGTTGCGAGGAAGAACGAGTCGGACGGCGGACCGTACGGGGTGTCGACCTTCGCCTCGCGCACGTCATCGAGCAGCGAATAGAAGCCCGAGCCACCGAAGATCCCGATCTCCGCCAGGTCCGCCAACGTCCCACCTCCGCGATTTCGTGAGGGGGCATTCTCGCACGGGCCCGGGTTCCGGAGCGCGCGAGGTCCCGGACGAGACGGGCCGTTCGGCGGTAGCCCGTCCGTCACAGGCGCCGGACGCTCGGGATCACGTACGGAGATCTGCGTCCATGGACCTCACCATCGCCGGCTGGAGCCTCACCGCGATCGCGGCGGCCGTCCTCATCGCCGCCGGCATCGGCCTCATCGTCGTCTATGCGCTCCGGCGCGGCCTCCACCACCGCGAGCTCGACGGCGTCGACGCCGAGTCGCCGCTCGAGACGGCCGCGACCGCCGAGCAGACACCCGCCCCTGCAAGCGCCCGCGCCACATCCCGCACGATGGGGGCGGCCGGCGCCGTGATCCTGGTGCTCGGCCTGGCACTCGGCGTCATCGCCGCCACCGGGGGATGGGGCACGCAGCCGACCGCGGGCCCGGGCATCGCGCCCGAGGACTGCGCCCAGACCTGGAACGGCTGCCCGCAGGCCACCGTCGCGCCGTAGGGCCGGGCGGCCGGGGAGGCGACCGCTCCCGATACCATGGGCCCATGCCCACGAAGACCTCGCCCCTCACGGACCGCGTCCGACGGTTCCTCGTGCAGCCGAACTTCGCCACCGTCGGGACCGTCGACGAGGACGGCGCTCCGCGCCAGGCCGTCGCCTGGTACTCGCTCGAGCTCGACGACCGGATCCTGCTCAACTCGAACGCGCCGCGCCGGTGGTGCCAGAACCTCGTGCGCGATCCGCGCGTGGCCCTCTCGATGATCGATCCGGCGGACGGGTACCGCTGGCTCGGGCTGACCGGGGTCGTCGACGAGGTCGTGACCGACGTCGAGCGCTCCCGGGACGACATCGTCGCGCTCGCCCACCGATACCACCCCGAGGGCCCAAGCGCGTCGTCGATCGCCATGTTCCGCGGCCAGCCGCGGGTGACGTTCCTCGTCCGCATCACCGGCATCCATGACCACCTCGAGGACTGACATGAGCGACGTGAAGATCGGCTTCCTGCTGTGGCCGCAGACCGACTCCTGGACGGCGATCCGGGACGCCGCCGTGCGCGCCGAGCAGGCCGGTGCCGCGAGCCTGTGGACGTGGGACCACCTCAACTCGATCGTCGGCCCCTGGGAAGGACCGATCCTCGAGGGCTGGTCGATCCTCTCGGGCTGGTCGCAGGTGACCTCGCGGGCGACGCTCGGCCTGATGGTCGGGGCGAACACGTTCCGCAACCCCGGGCTGACGGCAAAGCTCGCGACGACGCTGGACCACATGTCGAACGGCCGCGCGGTGCTGGGCATCGGCGGGGCGTGGTTCGAGCGCGAGCACGAGGCCTTCGGCCTCGACTTCGGCAGCGGCTTCGGGGAGCGGCTGGACCGCCTCGACGAGTCGGTGATGCTCCTGCGGCGCCTCCTCGACGGCGAGCGGATCGCGGAACACGAAGGTGCGGCCTACCGGATGCGCGACGCGCTCGTCGAGCCGCGGCCGATCCAGGCGCACCTGCCGATCATGATCGGCGGCTCGGGACCGAAGAAGACCCTCCGCACGCTGGCGACGTACGGCGACCAGTGGAACGGGATGGGCGTGCCGGCGAAGCTCGCCGAGCGTGACGCCATCCTGCGCGAGCACTGCGCCGCCGTCGGGCGGGACCAGGCGGAGATCGAGCGCACGACGACCGTGGACCTCGTGATCCGCAAGGACCGGGCGACGGGTCTCGCCGCCTACAAGGCCATCCTCGCGGCGACCGACCAGGAGTACGACGAGACCTGGAACCACTTCGTGGGCACACCGGCGGAGATCGCCGAGGGGCTGCAGCCGATCATCGAGCTCGGGTTCCGGCACATCTTCGTCGACTCGTCGGCGCCCTACGACCTCGAGACGATCGACCGGATCGGCGAGGTCCTGGAGCAGCTCAACGGGTGAGACGGTGACGCGCGTCGTCGCGCTCGCCGGCGGGGTCGGCGGGGCGAAGCTGGCGGACGGGCTCCAGGCCCACCTGGGGCCGGATCTTGCCGTCGTGGTCAACACCGGCGACGACTGCTGGCGCCACGGCCTGCTCGTGATGCCCGATCACGACACGGTGCTGTACAACCTCGCCGGGATCGAGCAGGTCGAGTGGGGCTGGGGAATCGAAGGCGACACGCACGCGGCCATGACCCAGCTGGGGGTCTACGGCGAGGAGACCTGGTTCAGCCTCGGCGACCGGGATCTCGCGCTCCACATCGCGCGGACGGCCCGGGTCAGGGCGGGCGACCGGGTGACCGACGCGTGCCTCGCGGCGCAGCGAGCCCTCGGAATCGCGGCGCGGATCCTGCCGATGACCGATTCGCCGGTCGCGACCGAGGTCCGGACCGCCGAGGGCTGGCTGGAGTTCCAGGAGTACTTCGTCCACCGCCGCCAGGCGCCGGACGTGCTCGAGGTACGGTTCACTGGCCTCCCGGAGGCGGAGCCCACGCCGGAGGTGGTCGAGGCATTCGCGGCGGCCGAGGCGATCGTCATCGCGCCGTCGAACCCGGTCGTGTCGGTGGCACCGATCCTCGCGGTGCCCGGCATGCGTGCGGCGATCGCGGCGGCCCGGGCGCGGGGCGTCCCAGTCGCGGCGGTGTCCCCGATCATCGGCGGCAAGGCGCTCAAGGGGCCCGCGGATCGAATGCTCGCGGGACTGGGCCACGACTCGTCGGCGGTCGGCGTCGCGCGGCTGTACGCGGACCTCGTGGACGCGTTCGTCATGGACCAGGCGGACGTCGACGCGTCGCCGGCCGTGAAGGCGCTGGGCCTCCACCCGATCGTGACCGACACGATCATGACCGACGACGCGTCGCGTGCACGACTCGCAGGCGAGGTCCTCGCCGCGCTCGACGCGGGGAGCTGACCCGGGATGGAGGCAGACTTGTTCGAGGAGCGCACGTCGACGCCGATGGCGGATGGCTATCGCATGCCGGCCGAGTGGGAGCCGCACGCGATGACGCTCATGGAGTGGCCGTGCCGGCGCGAGCTGTGGCGGGACCGGCTCGACGAGGCTCGCGCCGACTACGCCGCGCTGGCGAGCGCGATCGCCGCGATCGAGCCCGTGCTCATGGTCGCCAACCGGGCGGACGTGGCGGACGCGCGACGCCGCTGCAGCGGCACGGTCGAGATCCTCGAGCTGCCGATCGACGACTCGTGGATGCGCGACAACGGCCCGGTCTTCGTCCGCGACGCCGCCGGGCGCCTCGCCATCGTCGGCTTCGGGTTCAATGCGTGGGGTGACCGATGGCACCCGCACGACTCGGACGCCGCCGTCCCGGAGCGGATCGCGCGCCATCTCGGCCTGCCGTTCTACCGGGCGCCGTTCGTGCTCGAGGGCGGGTCGTTCATGGTCGACGGCGAGGGAACGGTGATCACGACCGAGCAGTGCCTCCTCAACCCGAACCGCAACCCGACGATGGACCGGGCGGCGATCGAGGACGGCCTGCGCGCGTATCTCGGGGCCACGACCGTCGTGTGGCTGCCGTTCGGGCACACGCTCGACGTCGGCCCGGAGGCCACCGACGGCCACATCGACGGGATCGCGGCGTACGTCGCCCCGGGCCACGTGCTGCTCGAGGTGCCCATCGACCCCGCCGCGACCGAGCACGAGTCGGGGCTCGCGAACGAGACCGCGCTCCTCGCCGCCCGGGACGCCGCGGACCGGGAGTTCCGGATCTCCCCGCTCGATCCGGGTCCCGACGCGCAGCTCGCCTACGCGAACCTGTACGTCGCCAACGGGGCGGTGTTCGTCCCGCGGCCGGGGACTGCGGAGGACGCGCCGGTGCTTGCCGCGCTCGGGTCCGTGTTCCCGGAGCGCGAGATCGTCGGCGTTCCCGGTCGGGCGCTCAACTTCGGCGGTGGCGGGCCCCACTGCGTCACGCAGCAGGTCCCCGTCGGGGCCTGAGCTCGCCGTCAGCGCGTCGTTGCCGCGACGGCCCCCGCCCGTCGCTCCGCCGCGAGCTCGCCGCGCCACCACTCGAGCGTCGTCGCGATCGCCTCGTCGAGCGCCGTCCGCTCGAACGGCCCGAACGCCGCCTCGAATGCCGACCAGTCGCTGATCCACGGCTCCTGCCATTGGTACAGGACCACGCGCGACCTCGCGCAGCGCCGGCACGAACAGCCCGAGCGCCCGGAGCGTCAGCGGCCCGGCCACCCGGACCTTCACCGGCGTGCCGGCCGCCGCGAACACGTGCGCCGAGGAACTCGCGGACCGTCAGCGGGTCCGTGACCGGCAGGTGCCAGACGCGCCCGGTCGCCTCGTCGCGATCGCCGAGGATGATCATCGCCCGCGCCATGTCCGGGAGGTAGCTGAGCGAGTGCGGCACGTCGAGGCCGGCCGATCGCGCTCGCCGCCTTGCCCTTGCAGCGCGGCGCCGAAGACCCGCTCCCCCGCCCCGGTGTTCACGCCGTGCGGCCCGAAGTAGTCGCTCGAGCGGGCGATCACCACCTCGAGCTCGCCGCGCTCGATGGCGCGCGAGCAGGTCCGCCGCCAGCCGGATCACGCAGCGTCCCCTTGCGATCCGTCGCGCGCTGCGGGTGTCGCCTCGGTCATCGGTGAGCCGCCCGGACCGTACATGTACAGGTTGTCCGCGAACACCAGCCGCGCGCCCGCCGCGGCCGTCGCGTCGGCGATCGAGTCGTTGAGCCGCTCGAAGTTGCCGTCCCAGCTGCTCGTACGACGGGCTGCGCCGCGTGGTACACGACGGCCGCACCGGCGATCGCCCGCGCCGCCCCTGCCGGGTCGTACAGGTCGGCCGTCACGTGCTCCACGCCGGCCGGCAGCCCGGCGACCGCGCCCGCGGGATACCGCCCGCACCCTGCGCCCCTGGCGCACCAGCTCGTCCACGATCGCGCGACCCGTCCCGCCCGACGCCCCGAGCACCACCTGCAGACCCTCGGCTCGATCCATCTCCGTCCACTCCGTCTCGTCCTCCGCTTGCTGAATGAATCGTTCATTCACTATGCTGCACGACGCGCAGGGCGCTGTCAACCCCTAAAATGAACGATCATTCACGCAGCACGGAGGACCAGATGCCGAAGCGACCCGCGGCCCACGCGGAGGCGATGCGCGAGCGCATCCTCGAGGGCGGCCGTCGCGCGTTCATCGCCGGCGGGTTCCGCGGCACCAGCGTCCCGTCGATCGCCGCCGAGGCCGGCGTCTCGGTCGGCCTGATCTACCGCTACTTCCCCAGCAAGGAGGAGCTGTTCCTCGAGCTGTGCATCTCCGGCACACCCGCCGAGCTGACCGAGCTCGCCGAGCCACCTCGCCCCCATCGACGACCCCGTCGAGCGCCTCACGGTCGCCATCGACAGCTACTTCGACGCCCTGTTCGATGCGATCGGTGCGCCGCTCGTGCTCCAGGCGCTCGCCGCCGCTCCCGACGACCCGCGGATCCGCGAAGCGCTGCGGCGGCGCGGCGACGACCTCCGGGGGTTCTCGGCGGACTTCGTGCGAGACGCGATCGCACGCGGCGAGCTGCCGGCCGACGCGGACGTCGACGAGATCGCGGCCGCGACGACGATGCTCCTCGACGGCGCGCTCGTGGCCGTTGCCGAGCAGGGCGACATGATCGACCGGGACGCCGTCCGCGACCGGATCGTCCGCTCGGTGGTCGCGATGTCCGGGCCTGCACCCGGCCGTTCGCTAGCATCAGTCGCGTGCAGCCGCGCCATCCACGCTCCCCTCCCCCGACCCACGACCGTCGTCGTCCCGGTGCGTGCGTTCGACGGGCGCGAAGTCGCGCCTGGGTGCCGTCCTCGACGCCGAGGAGCGTCGCGAGCTCGTGGAGCGGCTCCTCCGCCGCACGGTGGCCGCGGCGCTGGCGACAGACGGCGTGATCGAGGTCCTCGTCGTGTCCCCGGACCCCGAGGTGCTCGCCGTGGCGGTCGATGCCGGCGGGCAACCGGTGATCCAGGCGTCGCGCGGCCTGAACCCGGCACTGCACGAGGCGCGCGCGATCGCCACCGGGGAGCGGCTGCTCATCGTGCCCGGGGACATCCCGAGCGTGTCGCCCGGGACGCTGGCGCGCGTGCTTGCGGCGGGCGATGCGGCCGGCGTTCCGTCCGTCGTGCTCGCGCCCGATCGTCACGGCCGCGGGACCAATGCCCTACTCCTCGACCCGCCGGACGTCATCGACCCGGCGTTCGGCGGCGACAGCCGGGCGGGACACGCCTGGCTCGCGTCGTCCGCGGACGCGGCGTTCGTCGAGGTCCCCGGCGTCCTCGACCTCGACATCGACACGCCCGACGACCTGCTCCTCGCGGAGACCCTCGAACCGGAGGCGATCGGTGTCGACTGACGAGCCCGCTCGCGTCGAGGTCATCGCGCTCGCGGGGCTGCCCGAGGTCCGCGGCGGCGACGACCTCGAGGCGATGATCGGCGATGCGCTCGAGGCGACGCCCGGCGTGCGGCCGGTCCAGGTCGGCGACGTGCTCGTCGTGACGCAGAAGGTGGTGTCGAAGGCCGAGGGCGCCGTCGTGGACCTGCGGACGGTGACGCCGCGGCCGGAGGCGGTCGCGTGGGCCGAACGATGGGACCGGGACGCCCGCCAGATCGAGGTCGTGCTCCGCGAGGCGGTCCGGATCGTGCGCCAGGAGCGCGGCGTGCTCATCGTCGAGACGGCGCACGGGTTCGTGTGTGCCAACGCCGGCGTCGACGCCTCGAACGTGGGGCCGGGTTCAGGCGACGTGGTCACGCTCCTCCCTCGCGACCCGGATGCGTCCGCCGCGCGCATCCGCGCCGCCATGCGGGCACGGTTCGGCGTGGACGTGCCCGTCATCGTCTCCGACAGCTTCGGGCGGCCGTGGCGCTGGGGCATCGTCGACGTCGCGCTCGGCGTCTCCGGCCTGCTCCCGCTCGAGGACCTCCGGGGCAGCGCCGACGCCGACGGCCGCGTCATGCGCACGACCGTTCGCGCGGTGGCCGACGAGCTCGCCTCCGCCGCCGAGCTTGCGCTGGGCAAGACCGCGGGCCGCCCCGTCGCGCTCATCCGCGGCGCAAACCCGCCGCTCGGCGAGGGCACGGCCCGCGCCATCGTCATGCCGCCCGAGAACGACCTCTTCCGCTAGCGACCGGCCGTCCGCCGCGCCGCCCGGGCGATGGCGCGCCCGCGAGGAACCGGCACGCTACCCTCGCGCCATGAAGGTCGGCCTGCAGATCTCGTCGTTCACCTGGCCGGGCGGGCCCGAGGCGATCGGTCCGACCCTCGGGCGGATCGTGCGCGACGCGGACGCAGCGGGCTTTGACTCGATCTGGGTCATGGACCACTTCTTCCAGATCCGGGGTGTCGGGCGACCCGAGGAGCCGATGCTGGAGGGAATGACGACCCTCGGGTTCATGGCCGCGCACTCGACCCGGGCTCGGCTCGGGCTGATGGTCGGGGGCATCCACTACCGGCTGCCGGGCCTGTGGGTCAAGGCGACGACGACGCTCGACGTGCTCTCGGGCGGCCGGGCCTGGCTCGGGATCGGCGCCGCGTGGAACGAGGACGAGTCGCGGGCGCTCGGCTTCCCATTCCCGCCGCTCGGCGAGCGGTTCGAGATGCTGGAGGAGACCCTCCGCATCGCGCACGCGATGTGGGACGGCGAGCGCGGAAGCGAAGCGGCGTTCGAGGGCGAGCACTACCTGGCGACGAGGCTGCTCAACTCACCGCAGGCGATCTCGCGGCCCCACCCGCCGATCATGATCGGCGGCGGCGGGGAGCGGAAGACGCTCCGCCTCGTCGCGCAGTACGCGGATGCGTGCAACGTGTTCGGCGGCCCGGCGGCGATCCACCACAAGTACGAGGTCCTGCGCGAGCACTGCGAGGCGATCGGCCGCGACCCCGACGAGATCGAGCACTCGACGCTTCAGAGCGTGAAGCTGAGCGTGGACGGCGGGGCCGGGGACACGGCGGCGCAGATCGTGGACCGGTTCGGCGAGCTCTCGGACGCCGGTGCCCAGCACGTGATCTTCTCGCTCCGCGATGTGACCGATCCGCGCACGATCGAGGCCCTGGCCCTCGACGTGCTCCCGCAGGTGCACGCGCTCCCCTGACCGGACGGCCCGGCCCGCAGGCCGGTGGGTCACGACGCGGGCGTCTCCTCGCGATCACCAGTCGCCGGCGCGTGGACAGGATCGGCCGGGTGCGCGGGCGCAGCGGATCCGACGAGCTCGTCGAGGCGGGCGGTCAGCGTCACGACGCCCAACCGGTCGAACACGCCCCGCGCGGAGGCGACCCAGCCCGCGACCTCAGGGTCGTCCGCGCCGAGCACCGAGACCGCCTCGAGCGTCGCGACCGCCTCGTCCCACGGCAGCTCGAGGTCCCGGTACTGCGTCAGTGCGGAGCGGTACCCGGCGCGCGCGGTGTCAACCCGGCCCTCGAGCCCGGCGAGCCCGGCGAGCGTGGCGGTCCGGTCCGCCTCGACGGCCCGGCCGCGGGTCCCCAGCGCCGCAAGTCGATCCAGCGCCGTGCGCGCGCGGTCCGGGTCTCGGGCGAGGATCGCCGCACGGGCGGCCTTCGGAAGGGCGTATGGGGCGTTGAGGTCCGAGTGCTCCCCGACCTGGAACCAGGCGTCGACGGCGTCCGACCAGCGCCCCTCGGCGTGCGCGAGGGAGCCCGCGAGGTCGTAGACGCCCGCGTGCATGTCGACGTCCTCGGTGGCGAGCAGGCGCGCCTGGACCTCCGCGACCTCGTCGTGCACGGCGGCGCCGCGGTAGACGGCGAAGAACAGTGCCTGCGTCTGGATGGCCAGGTGACCCGCTTCATCGATATCGAGCTGGCCGAGGGCGTGCGTCTCGCTCACCGCCCAGTCCCAGTCACCGGAGCGGCGCGCGTCCTCCGTCGCGTTGAACAGGATCGCGCTTTCCGAGCTCCGGTCCCCCATCCGCCGAGCGAGCTCGATGGCCTCACGCTGGATCCGCACGGACTCGGTGGGGCTGTCGAGCGCCACGAACGACGGGAGCGCCACCATCACCATCAGGACCACGTCGGTAAGGCCCGCCTCCTCCGCGAGCTGGCGGGCACCGAGCAGCAGGGCTCGTGCCTCCCACAGGCGACCCTCCGACAGCGCCGCCGTCCCCCGGATGTTGAGCGCCTCGGCGGCCAGCTGCGGGAGGCTGTTGCGTTCCGCGGCCGCGAGCAGCCGATCCGCCAGCTCCGAGCCCTTCGTGTACTCGCGCGTCGCCATGTACGAGGCCGCGACAGCCTTCAGGAGCGCGAGGAAGTCCGGGTCGTCGTCCCCGAGATCCTCGAAGCGCGGCAGCGCATCCCGGACCAGCGTCGCGGCCTCCTCGCGCCGGCGGATGCTGCTCAGGGCACCGGCGACCCGGGCCGTGAGCCGGGCCTGGGCCTGCCGGTCGCCGACCTCGGTCTGCTGCGCGAGGGCCGCCTCAAACTGCTCGAGCGCGAGGTCGCCGCGCATCGAGCTGATCGCCGCGAGGCCCGCCCGCTCACGAAGGAGCGCGCACTCGCGCGTGTCCGGGGTGACCTCGATGGCCTGGGTGAGGAACGTCACGGCCTGACCCGGCGCGCCGAGTGCCAGGGCGCGCTCCGCGGCGGCCGTCAGGGCGATCCGCGCCTGGCCCCCGAGGGCCTCCGCCTCGAGACCCTCCGCCGAGGCCCGGTAGGCGGCAACGTAGTGGGCGGCGAGCGCGCCCGCCAGCTCCTCGTCCCCGATCGCCTCGAAGTGGCGGGCGGCAGCCAGGTGCCGGGCTCTGCGGTCGCGCAGGGCGAGGGTGGAGTACGCCACCTCCCTGATGAGCGCCTGGACGAACGTGTACTGGCCGCGCTCCGGCGAGCGTGGATCGACCTCGACGTGGAGCAGCTCCTGGCGCACGAGGCGGTCGAGCCTTGGGGCGGCATCGGCCGGGTCGAGACCGGCGACCGCGGACAGCGCATCGAGATGGAACGACTGCCCGAGGATCGCCGCGTCCTGGAGCAGCGCGCGATCGGCGGCATCGAGCCCGTCGAGGCGTGCCGCGATGAGCGCGTGGAGCGTGTTCGGGACGGCCAGCTCGCCGAGATCGCCGGCCGGGTCGTAGCCGCCTCCCGGTCGTTCCACGAGCCGCCCGTCCGCCACGAGCATCCGGATCGTCTCCACCGCGTAGAGCGGGATGCCCTCCGCCCGGGTGATGATCGACTGGACGGCTCGCTCCGGGAGCCCCGGGACCAGGCCCGCAAGCAGCTGGCGCATCGACGGCTCGTCGAGCGGCTGGAGGTCGAGCGCAAGGAACGAGCGCTTGCCGGCGCCCCACCCCGGCCTGGTCTCGAGCAGCTCCGGGCGGGCGAGCGTGACGATCAGGATCGGGACGTTGCGGCTCCACTCCAGCATGTGCTCGATGAAGTCGAGGGTTCCCGGATCGGCCCACTGCAGGTCCTCGAACAGGAGCGCGACGACACCTGTCGACGCGAGCCGCTCGAAGAACGTGCGCCACGCGGAGAACAACTCCGCCGCACCCCCTGGTGGCGCGTCACCGGCCCCGAGGAGCGCGAGCAGCGCGGGCTCGATCCGCCGGCGTTCCGCCTCGTCCGGGATGTGCTCGACCACCATCTCGGCGACTCGTGCGCGGGTCGTGGCCGGATCGTCGTTCTCCAGCAGGTGTGCCCGGGTCCTGATCATCTCGCCCAGGGCCCAGAAGGTGATCCCCTCGCCATAGGCCGGTGATCGTCCCTCGTGCCACCAGACCTGCTCCACGACGCCGTCGACGTACTTGAGGAACTCCCACGCGAGCCGGCTCTTGCCGATGCCGCCCTGGCCCGTGATCGACACGAGCCGGACCCGGCGCTCGCGCGACGTCGCGTGGAACAGGTCCTTGAGCAGCCGCAGCTCGGCGTCGCGGCCGACGAACGGCGCCTCGAGGCGATCGTCACGGCCCCGCCCGCGGCGTTCGGCGACGACGCGCAGCGCCCGCCATGCCGGGACCGGGGTGACCTTGCCCTTCAGCTCGTGCGAGCCCGCGGGCTCGTAGGCGATCGCCCCGCCCGTGACCAGCTGGGTGGCCTCACCCACGAGGACGGCCCCCGGCGGGGCCGCGGACTGCAGCCGGGCGGCGGTGTTCACCAGATCGCCCGCGACCATGCCCTGGTCCTTCGCGCCGAGGGTCACGGCCGCTTCGCCGGTGAGCACGCCACAGCGGGCGAGCACGCCGGGCCCGAGGGTCGGCACCGCGTCGACCAGGTCGAGCGCGGCCCGCACGGCGCGCTCGGCATCGTCCTCGTGCGCGGTCGGGGCACCCCACAGGGCCATCACCGCGTCACCGATGAACTTCTCGACGGTGCCCCCGTAGCGGCCGATGATGTCCGTCGCGAGGTCGAAGTACTGCGACAACAGCTCGCGCACGGTCTCCGGGTCCCGGCCCTCGGCGAGCGTGGTGAACCCGACGAGGTCGGCGAACAGCACCGTGACGAGCCGGCGTTCGGCGACGGGAGCGGCGTAGTTCGTTGTGGGCGCCCGACCGGCTGCCACCGCGGCGGGGCCTCCACCGGGACGCGCCTCGCCGGGCGACAGCGCGGTCCCGCACTCGCCGCAGAACCGGGCGCCGGGCTGGTTGGGCGTGCCACATGCGCCACACGCGACCGCGAGCCGCGTCCCGCACTCGCCGCAGAACTTTCGGCCGGGCTCGTTCGGGGTGCCGCAGCTGGGACAGCTCATCGGGAGGCGCCGGTCGCGGTGAACATGCAGCACGCAGGGTAGCGCCTCGCGGACGACTGGGGCGCGGCCGTCTCGACCGGGACCGACAGCGCGCGGGCGAGAGGCGTCTCCAGAATACCCCCAGGGGGTATGCGGGCCCCGTGCTACAGTGGCGGCAGGACAACGACCCGAACAGAGACGACAATCGCACGATGACCGACCAGCAGAAGCGCGGTGCAGACGCCGCGAACGGCGCCCAGGGCGCCGGCCCCGACGGGAGCGCCTCCCCGTTCGGCGCGATGAAGATCAACTTCGGCGGCGCGCCCGACGCGGCGCCGGCCGCGGCGGCGCTCAACCCGTTCGGTGGCGGCATCGCGATCATCGCCGACGAGCCGGCCGCGACCGTCCAGCCCGGCGGCCCGACGGTCGAGTCGGACGGTCAGGGTCGGACGGAGTCCCACGTCCTGATCATCGGCTCCGGTCCCGCGGGCCTCACCGCCGCGATCTACGCCGCCCGCGCCAACCTCGAGCCGATCGTGCTCGCGGGCTCGACGCCGGGTGGCCAGCTGATGCTCACCAGCGAGGTCGAGAACTACCCGGGCTTCCCCGAGGGCATCGACGGCCCCGACCTGATGGGCAGGATGCGCGCCCAGGCGGAGCGCTTCGGCACCCAGGTCCACGAGGTCGACATCGACAAGGTCGACTTCTCGAGCCGACCGTTCCGCGTGTGGGCGCGGGGCGTCGAGTATCGCGGCCAGTCGGTCATCATCGCGACCGGGGCGTCCGCCCTGTGGCTCAACCTCGAGAGCGAGCAGCGCCTTCGCGGCCGGGGTGTCTCCGCGTGCGCGACGTGCGACGGGTTCTTCTTCCGGGACCGCGAGATCGCCGTCGTCGGCGGTGGCGACTCGGCCATGGAGGAGGCGAACTACCTCACCAAGTTCGCGAGCAAGGTCCACCTGCTCCACCGCCGGGACCAGTTCCGCGCCTCGAAGATCATGATCGACCGCACGTACAAGCACCCCAAGATCGAGGTCCACACGAACACCGCGGTCGCGGAGGTGCTGGGCGACGCGAAGGTCGAGGGGCTGCGCGTTCGCGACACGCAGTCAGGCGAGGAGCAGGAGCTCCCGATCCAGGGGCTGTTCATCGCGATCGGCCACAAGCCGAACACGGACGTGTTCGGCGACTGGCTCGAGGTGGACGAGAAGGGCTATCTCGTCGCCCACGATCACACGAGCAGCCGGATCGACGGCGTGTTCATCGCCGGCGACGTGCAGGATCACCGCTACCGCCAGGCGGTCACGGCGGCCGCCGACGGCTGCCGGGCCGCGATCGACGCCGAGCGCTGGCTCGAGAGCGAGGGGCTGGCCGAGCACCAGACCACGACGGCCTGGTAGCCCCGATCGCGTCCCCGGACTCCCGGTACCGAGCGTGAGCGGCTCTCGCAGCGGCAGGGGCGGCGGGGGCGGTCCCGGTCGCCTGACGCCTCCGTCGGACGACTTCGTCCGCGTCCCGCCCGAGCGCCGGGCGCGCACGGTCCGCCGGATCGCGGCGTTCTTCCGGCCGTACCGGTTCCAGGTCGTCGTCGTGCTCGTCGCGATCCTCGCCACGAGCCTGATCGGCCTCGTCAACCCGTACCTGCTCAAGCTGCTCATCGACGACGTCATCGTCGGCGGCGACTACGACCTGCTGCTCCCGTACGTCGGGCTGATGATCATCCTGCCGATCGTCACGGGGCTCATCGGCGTCGGGCAGAGCTACCTCAACAACCTCATCGGCCAGAGCGTGATGCAGGATCTGCGGAACGCCCTCTACGCCCACCTGCAGACGATGCCGCTGCGGTTCTTCACCGCCACGCGCACCGGCGAGATCCAGTCCCGGCTCCAGAACGACGTCGGCGGGGTCCAGGCGGTCGTCACGGACACGGCCAGCTCGATCACGTCCAACGTCGCGGTCGCGGTCAGCACGATCGTGGCGATGGTGATCATCGACTGGCGGCTGACGCTGCTCAGCCTCGGGATGCTGCCGTTCTTCCTCGGGCTCACGTACCGCGTGGGCAAGGTGCGGCGGGAGGTCAGCGGCGAGACGCAGAAGCGCCTGTCGGACCTGTCCGCCCTCACCGAGGAGACGCTGTCGGTCTCGGGGATCCTGCTGGGCAAGACGTTCGGTGCCCAGGAGCGATCCGTACAGCGGTTCCGTGGCCTCAACCTGGAGCTCGCCAAGCTCCAGATCCGCCAGGCGATGGTCGGGCGCTGGTTCTTCGGGATCATCGGGACCGTGTTCTCGATCACCCCGGCGTTCGTGTACTGGGCGGCGGGCGCGCTCGCGGCCGCAGGCGACCCGTCCGCTCCAACCGCGGGCGACATCGTCGCGTTCACCACGCTCCAGAGCCGGCTGTTCTTCCCGATGGGCCAGCTGCTCAACGTGCAGGTGGAGATCCAGGGCTCGCTGGCGCTGTTCGACCGGATCTTCGAGTACCTCGACCTCGAGTCCGAGATCACCGACGCGCCCGATGCGGTCCGGCTGGAGCCGGTCGACGTGCGCGGCGACGTCGCGTTCGAGGGCGTCTCGTTCGCCTATCCGCCCGAGCCCGCGTCCGCCAACCGCCGGCTCGCGGGATCGCCCGAGGAACTCGATGCGGTGGAGGCTGCCGATGCCGAAACCGATGCCAGGTCCGAGCTCGCGGCAGACGTGGCCTACGTGGCGGCGGGGGCGACCACCATGCCCCCTGGCGTTCGCCAGGAGGACGCGGCCCGCGGCGCGGCCGGCGGTGAGAACGGGAACGGGGAGGCGCCGATCGTCCCGGCCCAGCCGTTCGGGCTCGAGGAGGTCTCGTTCCATGCGAACCCGGGCGAGCTCGTGGCGCTCGTCGGCCCGTCGGGTGCCGGCAAGACCACGACGACCTACCTCATCCCCCGCCTGTACGACGTCGCCGATGGCCGGGTCACGATCGACGGCATCGACGTCCGGCAGATCCGGCTCGAGTCGCTCGGGCGGATCGTCGGGTTCGTGACCCAGGAGACGTACCTGTTCCACGCATCGATCCGGGAGAACCTCCTGTTCGCCCGACCCGACGCGACCGATGCGGAGCTCGAGGCCGCGACGCGCGCGGCGGCGATCTACGACCGGATCACCGAGCTCTCGGACGGGTTCGACACCGTGGTCGGCGAGCGCGGCTACAAGCTGTCGGGCGGCGAGAAGCAGCGGATCGCGATCGCACGCGTGCTGCTCAAGGATCCCCGGATCCTCATCCTCGACGAGGCGACCTCGTCGCTCGACACGGTCAGCGAGCGGCTGATCCAGGCGGCGCTCGCCCGGCTCACGGAGGGCCGCACGACGATCGCGATCGCCCACCGCCTGTCGACGATCCTGCGCGCCGACCGGATCCTCGTGTTCGAGAAGGGCCGGATCGCGGAGCGGGGAACGCACCGCGAGCTGATCGCGCGGGGCGGCTTGTATGCGAGGCTGTACCACGAGCAGTTCGAGGCGGAGGCGGCCCAGCTGGCCGAGCTCACCGCGGACGGCCCCGGCCCCGAGCCCCCTGGTCTCACGAGCGCAGCGAGGACGCAATGACCGTCAAGTCGATCACGGCCACCCTTGAGGGTGAGATGCGCTTCATCGCGGTCAACCCGGCGGGGCGAACCCTGGTCATGGACGACTACGAGGGCGGTGGCGGCCCCAGCCCGATCGAGACGATCCTGGCGTCGCTGGCCGGGTGCACGGGCATGGACGTGATCTCGATCCTGCGCAAGAAGCGAGTCCAGTTCACCGGCTACCGCGTCGAGACGACGGCCGAGCAGCGGGAGAGCTACCCGATGGTGTTCACGAGGATGGACGTCGTGCACGTCGTGGAGGGCGAGAACCTGTCGGCGACCGCGGTGCACCGGGCGGTCGAGCTCTCGGCGCTCAAGTACTGCCCGGTGTCGGCGATGCTCGCCGCCGGACCCGTCGAGATCCACCACCGCTACAGGCTCGTGGCTCCTGACGGGAGCACCACGGAAGCCGAGTGCGTGGTCCGCGGGCCGGACGCACCAGCCGACGTGCTGATCCCGTAGTCATGTGCGCGGCGGCTTCCCGCGGCCCGCACGAACCCTCGACCCCTGCCCCCTGAACGCTGAGCGTGCAAGGCGGCGGTTCTCGGCATGCTCAACCGCCAATCCGCTCGCCAGGCGAGCGGGTCGTCCGTTCGGGCGCCCATTCGCTCGCCAGGCGAGCGACCGAGCGAGGCCGAGGCGTCCCAGCCGCCACGTTGCACGCTGGGAGAGCAACCTGCGGCCCGGGGGCGCGCGGCGACCCACGAGTCCGTCAGGTCAGGACGCCCGCGGCACGCGGGCGCGCCGGACTCGGCGCGCTGCTGCAGGCCTCGTTGCATGACTATGCAGGCGCCATGTATAGTCATGCCGTGACGACGCTCCGCCCGATCTCCGACCCCTCGATCCTGCCGCCCGCGAGCGGCCCGGCGCGCCCGTGAGCGCGGATTCGACGGAGGCGGCGATCGCGGCGGACCGTCATCACGAGACACCCGCGCCCGGCACCGCCGCGGCGGCCGGCGTGCGGGCGCTTCTCGGCGATCCGATCCGGGTCGCGATCGTCGGCGCGACGGGCTACGTCGGCGCGGAGCTGATCCGGCTCCTCGCCCTCCACCCGCACGTCCGGATCACCGGGCTCGTCGGACGGGAGCGGAAGGGCGATCCGATCGCCGGGATCCACCCGCACCTCGCGACGCGTGACCTGCACGTCTACGACCACGTCCCGGACGACGCGGAGGCCGTGTTCCTGGCGCTCCCCCACGGGGCCGTGGCGGGCCGGGTCGACGAGTTCCTCGGTCGCGGCCAGACCGTCGTCGACCTGGGGCCCGATTTCCGCCTCCGCGATCCGGCGGACTACCCGCGCTGGTACCACTTCGAGCATCCCCGGCCCGAGCTGCTCCCGGGTGCGGTCTACGGGCTGCCCGAGCTTCACCGCGACGAGCTTGCGGCCGTGGGTCGCGCGCCGGGCGCGATCATCGGGTCGCCGGGCTGCTACGCGACGACGACGATCCTCGCGCTCGCGCCGCTCGCGCGGGCCGGGCTCATCGGCGACCTCGTGGTGGACGCGAAGAGTGGCGTGTCGGGCGCCGGACGCGACCCCAAGGCGGACCTCCACTTCGGCGAGGTGAACGAGAGCGTCAAGGCCTACGGCGTGTTCACGCACCGCCACATCGGCGAGATCGAGCAGGAGCTCGGGGCGCTCGGGACGGCCCGCTCGAACCCGGGCGTCGGCGGCGTCGACTTCCTCCCCCACCTCGTCCCGATGACGCGCGGGATCCTGTCCTCCTGCCACGTGCGCCCGACCCGCCCGGTCACGCAGCCGAGCTCGACGCGATCTACCAGGAGGCGTACGGCGACGAGCCGTTCATCACGATCACCGCCACGCCGCCCGCAACCAAGCACGTCCTCGGCTCGAACGAGTTCCGCGTCTGGTGCCGCGTGGACGACCGCACCGGGCGGATCCTCGCGCTCGGCGTGCTGGACAACCTCGTCAAGGGTGCCGCGGGCCAGGCGATCCAGGCGTTCAACGTCGCGTATGGGCTCCCCGAACCGGCCGGCCTGCTCCAGCTCCCGCTGGCCCCCTGACCAGCACGACCTGATCCCCGACCGAGGCACGACCGATGTCCCTGGCCACCGATCCCCTGCTCGAGCCGCTCCCCGCCGATCGACCGGCGGTCGAGCGTGCCGCGAGGATGCCGGCCGGGTTCGTGGCCGCCGGCGCGACGGCAGGCATCAAGGCGTCGGGCAGCCCGGACCTCGCCCTGGTCGTCGCCGCGGACGGGCCGGTCCCGGCGGCCGCCGTCACGACCCCGAACCGCTTCGCCGCGGCGCCGGTGCGGCTCACGCGGGCGAACCTGCAGACGACGGGTGGCACGACTGCGGCCGCGGGCTACGCGTGCGCCGTGATCTCCACGTCCGGCTCCGCGAACGCGGCAACCGGCGTCATGGGCGACACCGACCAGGCGGCCATCGGCGACGCGGTGGCGGCGGCCGTCGGGTGCCCGCCCGGCGAGGTGCTCCACCTGTCGACCGGCGTGATCGGGACGAGACTCCCGGTCGACCGCGTCGCGGCGACGGTCGCCCGCGTGGCGTCGGGCGGGCTCGCGGGCACCGATGCGGCGCTCGAGGCGGCCGCCATTGCGCTGCGGACAACGGACTCGACGACGAAGGCCGCGACCGTCACCGTGTCCGCGCCCGCCGCATCGGGCGGCACGGTCCCGATCACCGTGACCGGGATCGCCAAGGGCGTCGGCATGATCCACCCGCGGATGGCGACGATGCTCTCGATCCTCCTCACGGACGCGACCGCGGATCCGGCGACGCTGCGAACGATGCTGGCGAGGGCCGCGGCCACGACCTGGAATCAGCTGTCCGTGGATGGCGACACGTCCACCAACGACACGGTCCTGGTGCTCGCCTCCGGCCGGGGCGGGGCCGCGAGCGCCGCCAGCGACGCCGGCGCCCGTGCGGCCCTCGCGGCGGGGATCGCCGCCGTCGCGCGGGACCTGGCCCGCCAGCAGGCCGCAGACGGCGAGGGCGCGACCGCGCTCATCACGTGCCAGGTCTCGGGGGCCGCGGACGATGCCGACGCGCGGGCGATCGCACGGGCCGTGATCTCGAGCTCGCTCGTCAAGGCCGCCGTCCACGGGCGAGACCCGAACTGGGGGCGCGTCGCCGGCGCGGCCGGCAACGCGGTCGTCGCAGAGGCAGCGACGCTCGAGGCCGCCGGCCTGTCCCCCGCCGACGCCGCCGCCCGCGCGGGTCAGCCGGCCGCGGTCGATCCGGCGCGCCTGCGCATCGTGATCGCCGGCCACCTGGTCTACGACGGCGCTCGCGGCGGCCCGGTCACGGTGGACCGCGACGCGGTCCGACAGGCCCTGGCCGGCGACGAGGTGCTGATCCGCCTGGATGCCGGCCTCGGCGCGGGCGAGGGCGAGGCCTTCGGCTGCGACCTCACCGCGGAATACGTGAGAGAGAACTCGGAGTACACGTCGTGAGCGAGATCGTCGTCGTCAAGCTCGGCGGGACCACGCTCGCCGAGCAGCGCCAGGTGCTGGCCGAGGTGGCTGCCGTCGCGCGCACGCGGCCGATCGTCCTCGTCCACGGGGGCGGCAAGCGGATGACCGAGTGGCTCGAGCGCCTCGGCGTGCCGACCCGCTTCGAGGGCGGCCTCCGGGTCACCGATCCGGCGTCCCTCGAGGTGGCGGCCGCCGTCCTTCGTGGCGTCGTCAACAGCGAGCTTGTCGCCGCGCTCCGCGACGTCGGCTGCGACGCGGTCGGGCTCTCGGGCGTGGACGGCGGCCTGCTCATCGGCGAGCGGCTGCCGGACGTCGGCCTCGTCGCAACGGTGACGGGCATTCGCCGCGACCTCCTCGACTCGCTCCTCGTCGCGGGCCAGGTGCCGGTCGTCGCACCGCTGGCCCGGGACCAGGAGGGCGTCGTGTGCAACGTCAACGCGGACGACGCGGCCGCAGGCATCGCGGCGGGCCTCGGCGCGCGGCAGCTGGTGCTGATGACGGACGTGGACGGCGTGCGCGACGCGAGCGGCGACAAGCTCGACTCGATCACCGTCGCCCAGGCCGAGGCGCTCATCGCCGACGGCACGATCCGCGGTGGCATGGTGCCCAAGGTCAAGGCGGCACTCGCCGCGCTCGCCTGGGACGACGCGGAGGCGATCATCGCGGATGCCTCGGCGGATCGCGCGCTGTCGCGCGCCCTCGGGGACCCGTCCTTCGGCACGCGCGTCTCCGCGCGGGCGCGCACGGGCGCCGCCTGAGGTCCGCGAGATGATCGTCGTGAAGCGCGACCGGCACGCCGCGATCCGGCGGCTCGTCGAGGAGCGCCCGATCGGCTCCCAGGGCGAGCTCGTCGCGGAGCTGTCCGCGCTCGGGTTCGACGTGACGCAGGCCACCGTGAGCCGCGACGTCGCGGAGCTCGGTCTGGCCAAGGTCATGCGCGGCGACCGGTCGGTCTACGTCAACCCGGAGGCGATCGGCGCGCGTCGGCCGCCCTCCGACGAGCGGCTCCGGCGCATCCTCGCGGACATCCCCGTCGAGATCGGGCGGAGCGGCCTGATCCTCGTCCTCACGGGCCAGCCCGGCACCGCCAGCGTCATCGCCCAGGCGATCGACGAGTCCACGCTCACCGACCAGGTGGGCACGGTCGCCGGCGACAACACGCTGATCGTCCTGTTCCCCGACGAGCCCGCCCTGGAACGCTGGCTCGCACGGTTCGAAGCGATCAACGCGCCGGCCGAGGTGGCGCCGTACACGGAGGCCCTGTCCCGATGAAGAAGGTCGTGCTCGCCTACTCCGGCGGTCTCGATACGTCCGTCGCCGTCGCCTGGCTCAAGGAGCAGTACGGCGCCGAGGTCGTCACGCTCACCGTCGATCTCGGCGGCGGCTCGATCCGCGAAGGCGTCGAGCGGCGCGCGATGTCCGCCGGGGCCTCGAAGGCCTACGTCGTGGACGCGAAGGAGACGTTCGTCAGCCAGTACGTCTGGCGCGCGCTCCAGGCGAACGCCGTGTACCAGGGCGCCTACCCGCTCGCCACCGCGCTCGCCCGCCCGCTCCTCGCCCAGCTGCTCGTCGAGGTCGCGCAGAGGGAGGGCGCCGACGCGGTCGCCCACGGCTGCACCGGCAAGGGCAACGACCAGGTCCGCTTCGACGTCGCCGTCCACGCGCTCGATCCGGGCCTCCAGGTCGTGGCGCCGATGCGCGTCGGGATGGGCCTGACGCGCGACCAGTCGATCGACTACGCGAACGCCCGCGGCATCGAGATCCCGATCACGAAGTCGTCCCCGTACTCCATCGACGTCAACCTCTGGGGCCGCTCGTGCGAGACGGGCGTGCTCGAGGATCCGTGGGTCACGCCGCCCGACGACGCGTACGCCTGGACGGTGTCGCCGTCGGACGCGCCCGACCCCGTCGACATCGTGATCGGCTTCGAGGGCGGGATCCCGGTCTCCATCGACGGCGAGAGCCTCGGTGGCGTCGCGCTCGTCGAGCGGCTCCACGACCTCGGCGGCGCGCACGGCGTCGGCCGGATCGACCACGTCGAGGACCGGCTGGTCGGGATCAAGAGCCGCGAGATCTACGAGGCGCCGGCCGCGGTGATCCTCCACGCGGCGCACCACGCGCTCGAGGGGCTCGTCCTGTCGAAGGAGCAGCTGCGGTTCAACCGGCTCGTGGCGGACGAGCTGGCCCAGATCATCTACGACGGCCTGTGGTTCAGCGCCCTGTCGCGCGACCTGCGGACGTACGCGCTGTCCTCGCAGCGCGTCGTGTCGGGCGAGGTCCGGATGCGGCTCGACCACGGGAGCGCGTCGGTCGTCGGGCGGCGCTCGCCGCTGTCGCTGTACGACAAGAACCTCGCGACGTACGACGAGGGCGACGCCTTCGACCACGCGTCCGCGGTCGGGCTTCATCGAGATCTTCGGGCTCCCGCTCCGCGTGGAGGCGGCCCGCCACGGCGCGGTCGGCAAGCACCACGGCGCCGCCTGGACGTGGACGGAGCCGCTCCTCGACGGCCTGCCGACGACGCTCGCCGAAGGCGCGGGGGCCGGCGCAGGCTGATCGCCACGTGGCGGCGACAGTGCGCGCGCGTGGATCACGCGCCGGCGACGGTGGCGGCTGCAACGCCGTAGCGGTGCACGCGGCGGGTCACTTGCCGTACGGTGACGGGCGTGAGCATCTCCGACGGCCCGCACCTCACCGCGAGTCCAGCGACGCCGGGCAGAGCGCGGCACGCCCCACTCCGGCGTCGGCTGCGACCAGCTCGCCTTCCTCCACGAGTTCGCCCAGCTCGCCACCCAGGCCCGCGACTGGGACGAGCTGATGCGCACGCTCGTCGACCGGACGACCCTCGCGCTACGGCGTCGAGGTCTGCTCGTTCTACCTCCTCGACCGGGACGGCGAGCGCCTCACGCTCGCGGCGACGAATGGGCTCGACGTGAGCCAGGTGGGCCGGGTCAGCCTGGGCCTGGGCGAGGGGCTGACCGGACGGGCTGCCGCCGAGCGCATCCCGGTCATGTCGCGCGACGTGACGACGGACCCGCGCTTCTCGTGGGTCCGCGGCTTCGACATCCAGGGCTCCACGCGATGCTGTCCGTGCCGCTCATCTGGAACGAGGCGGTCGTCGGCGTGCTCAACGTCCAGACCCGTGACCTCCGCGACTTCACACGCGAGGACGAGGAGTTCCTGTCCACGATCGCCGCCCTCCTCGCGGGGATCGTCGAGAAGGGCCGGATGCAGGCGGAGGCGGAGGCGCAGCTCGACCGGCTGTCGCAGCTGGACGCGGCCCGTGCGGAGCTGCTCGCGGTCGTGACCCACGAGCTGCGGACGCCGCTCGCGGTGGTTCGCGCCTACGTGGACCTGCTCGCCGACGCGGCGGCCGCGAACACGGAGGGTCCGGCCGTGGACGCGATCGAGAACTGGCGGGCCGGCGCGACCGACCAGGTCACGCGCCTCGACCGGCTCGTCGACTCCATCCTGGCCTCCGTCCGCGGCGAGGGCCTCACGGGCCTCCGCCGCGACCCGTTCGACGTCGTGGGGTCGATCGTCGAACACCGTCGGCACGCTCGCACTCCTGCTGCGCACCCGCGCCGTGCGCTGGGACGCGCCCGCCTACTCGATGGTCGCGCGCGGCGACGAGACGCGCTTCCGCCAGGTCCTCGAGCAGCTCGCTCGACAACGAGGCGAAGTACGCGCCACCGGAGCAGGCGGTCTCGATCGGCGTGTGGCGGACCGCCGAGGAGATCCAGGTCTACATCACCGACGACGGCCCGGGCGTCCCGATCGAGGACTGGGAGGCCGTGTTCGAGCCGTACGTGCGCGTCGACCGCGCGCGGTCCCGCGGCTCCGGGATCGGCCTGTTCGCCGCGCGCCGGCTGATGGAGGCGATGGGCGGCCGGGTGTGGATCGAGAAGAACGGCTACGGCGGCTCCCGCTTCATGGTCGCGCTGCCCGATCGCCTGAGCGGGCCGGGCTGCCCGCGCCGGGCCGCAACGCCCGCGCCTCGGGCCGAACGCCCGTGACCACCGGCCCCGGCGCCTCTTCCGCCGGCGCCTGGCTGCCGCAGCCTCCGTGGCCAGGAGGCGATGTCGATGGTTGAGACGCAGCACCCACCGATGGCCGAGATCGAGTCCGTGTTCGAGCGGGCCGCCGGCGAGGTCGCGATCCGCGAGATCCACCCCCGCGAGCGCGGCCGTGGTCTCGCTCTCGATGCCGCCGGAGGGCATCTCCGAGGCGCTGGGCGGGGCGTTTGGCGAGGTCGCGGAATCGATGGAGCAGGCGGGTGTGGGCCTCGCCGGGCCGCCGTTCACGCGCTACTTCTCGTTCGGTCCGGCGATCGAGGCCGAGGCGGGCTTCCCGGTCATGCGCCCGGCGCCGGACATCGGTCGCGTGCATCCCGGGCAGCTGCCGGGCGGGCGGGTCGCGTCCATCGTGCACATCGGGCCGTACGACACGCTCGAGGCGACCTACGGCGTCCTCATGGCGCGGCTGGGCGAGCTGGGCCACGTACCGACCGGCCCGATGTGGGAGATCTACTGGAGCGACCCGGACGCCGAGCCCGATCCCGCGACCTGGCGCACCGAGATCCTCGTCCCCGATCGCCTGAGCGTCGAACCGCGCGACGGCCGGCGACGGGCGCCGGCACCGGGTGCCGACCGCGGACGCCCGGCACGCCCCGGCGCTAGGTGCCGACCGCCACCGCGGCGTCCCGGGCGCGCAGCCGCGCGTAGCCGGGCTTGACGATCTCGTTGATCAGCCGCAGCCGCTCGTCGAACGGGACGAATGCGCTCTTGAGCGCGTTGATCGTCATCCACTCGATCTCGCCGAGGCCGATGCCGAACGCCTCGTCGAGCGCCTTGAACTCGGACGAGACGGACACGCCGCTCATCAGCCGGTTGTCGGTGTTGACGGTCACGCGGAAGCGGAGACGCCGGAGCAGGTCGATCGGGTGCTCCGCGATGGACGGCGCACCGCCCGTGTGGACGTTCGACGTGGGGCACAGCTCGAGCGGGATCCGCGAGTCGCGGACGAACGCCGCGAGGCGGCCCAGGTGGACCGACCCGTCCTCGCGGACGCTGATGTCGTCCACGATCCGCACGCCGTGGCCCAGCCGCTCCGCGCCGCAGATCTGGAGCGCCTCCCAGATGGACGGCAGCCCGAACGACTCGCCGGCGTGGATCGTGATGTGGAAGTTCTCCCGCCGGACGTGCTCGAACGCGTCGAGGTGCCGCGTTGGCCGGTATCCGGCCTCCGGGCCCGCGATGTCGAAGCCCACGACGCCATCGTCGCGCCAGCGCACCGCGAGCTCGGCGATCTCGAGCGACCGGGCGGCCTGGCGCATCGCCGTCACGAGGGCGCGGATGGTGATCGGATGGCCGGCCGCCGCGGCTCGCTCCGCGCCGATCCGGAAGCCCTCGAGGTTCGCCCTCGACCACCTCGTCGAGCGTCAGGCCCTTCGCCACCGACAGCTCGGGCGCATAGCGGACCTCCGCGTACACGATCCCGTCCGCGGCCAGGTCCTCGGCGCACTCGGCCGCGACGCGGACGATCGCGTCGTAGTCCTGCATGACCCCGAAGGTGTGCTGGAACGTCTCGAGGTACAGCTCCAGGCTCTTGCGGTCCGCGCCGCGCCGGAACCACCTCGCGAGCTCGGCAACGTCCTCGGTCGGCAGGTCGCGGTAGCCGTACTCGCGGGCAAGGTCGACGATCGTCGCCGGACGCAGCCCGCCGTCAAGGTGGTCGTGGAGCAGGGCCTTGGGGGCCTCTCGGATCGTGTCGAGGGTGAGCATCGGTCCTCCGGGGGTGTGGCGGATGGTAGCGCGCCCGCCGGCCAGGACGAGGGCCGGCCGGCTCCCGGAGGGCATGTCCGTCGTTTGACGGATGCCCCGTTGGATCGCGGTCGTACACTCCGGGAACGATGAACCGCGTGCGTCCCGTCGTCCCCTGCGTGCAGGCGCCGATGGATGCCGCCCGCCCGAGCGTCGCGAGGCTGGACGCGTGGTGTCCTCTGGCACCCCGGGAGTCCGAGGGTGCGGCGTCGCGATTGCAGGCGACCGTGGAGGCGAGATCATGAGCCCGATGCGTCCCCTCCTCAGCCCGCTCCTCGTCGGCCGGGACGACCTCCTTGCGCTCGCCGAGCGTCGCCTGGGCGAGGTCGCCGAGGGTCGCGGCCACGTCCTGCTGCTCGCAGGCGAGGCGGGGATCGGCAAGACCCGCATGGTCTCGACCATCAAGCGCAAGGCAGCTGCGGCGGGCTTCCTGATCGCACAGGGCGATCTCGCCCCCGCCGACAGCCAGGTGCCGCTCGCGTCGGTCCTCGACCTCGCGCGCACGATGCGAGCGACCCCTGGACTCGAGGCGATCGGACATGACCTGCTCGCGCTCCGCGGAGGCAAGGGCGCCGACAATCTCGGCTCGCGGCGGGAGCTCGTGCGAGAGGTGGCCGCGCGGATCGTCGATGCCGTCGATCGTCCGGTCCTCCTGTCGTTCGAGGACCTCCAGTGGGCCGACGAGCTCAGCCTCGAGGTCGTCGGGGAGCTCGCGCGGCTCGGACGCGACCTGCCGCTGTTCCTGCTCGGCGCGTACCGTCTGGACGAGCTCCCGGTTGGATCGCTCCACCGCGAATGGCGTGCGCGCCTGCTGAGCCAGCGGCTTGCCGAGGAGACCAAGCTCAAGCCGCTGACACACGACGAGACCGCCCTCGTGGTGACGCTGATCCTGGGGACCGGACTCCCGGCCCCGCGCGAGGTCGTGAACGCGGTGTACGAGCGCACCGACGGCATCCCGCTCCACGTCGAGGAGTTGCTGGCGGCCCTCGACGACGAAGCACGGACGAACGGCCGCGCGATCCGCGATGCGCATGTGCCGGACACGATCGAGGATGCGGTCCTGGCGCGCTTCGGGCGGCTGTCAGAGGAGGCACGGGGCGTCGCCCGGGCGGGCGCCGTCATCGGCCGCTGCTTCGTGCCCGACGTGCTGGCGGGCTGCCTCGACCGCCCGGTCGAGGAGCTGGACGATCCGCTGGCGGAGCTCGTGGAGCAGGCGTTTCTCTATCCGTTCGACTTCCTGGACCGCGGGTACTACGACTTCCGTCACCAGCTCCTCCGCGACGCGCTGTACGCGACGGTGCCCCCGAGCGAGCTCCGGCACCTGCATGCCCGAGCCGCGGAGTTCGGCACGCAACTGGTCGGAGTCACCGAGATCCACTCGTCGGTCCACTTCGAGCGCGCTGGGCTCCGCGCCCAGGCGTATCGGGCGGCGCTCACGGGTGCGCGTGCCGCGAGCGCGGTGTCGAGTCGCCGGGAAGCCTTCGAGCTCTACGCTCGGGCCGCCGCCAACATTCCCGACGGCCTGCCGCCGGCGGAGATCGCGGCGATGTACGAGGGCTTCTGCGAGGCCGCGTTCGCGGTCGATGACGTGCCCACCATCGAGGAGACGGCCGGGCTCGCACGACGCTCCTACCTCGAGGCGGATATGCCGCTCGAGGCGGCGAACATGCTCGCCCTCCTGGCAGCGAACGCCAGGCGCGACGTGCGAGCCGTCGGCGAACGGCGCGAGCTCCTCGCCTCGGCGGAGGCCGAGCTCCTCGCGCTGCCCAGGACCCGAGAGCGGGACGTCGCGCTCGCCGACCTCCTCGAGTTCCGGGGGATGATCGAGCTCGACGCGGGCCGCCATGCCGCCGCCATCGAGCAGTTCGAGACGGAACGCGACCTCCGGCGCGCGGCGGGCGACACCGACATGACCGACATCGACTTCGTGATTGCGAGCGTGGACGTGCTGTCGGGCAAGGGCGGCGCGGGGCTCTCGACGATGTACGAGATCGCTCGACGGGCCCGTGGTATGCGCCAGGAATCCCTGGGCGTCACCGCCTTCCGCTGGGGGGCGGCGGTTGCCGTGCGCGTCATGGACTATCCGGCGGCAGAGGTCGGTGTGCTCGAGGGCATGCGCTACGCAGACGAGATCGAGCAGTCGTACTGCCGTCATGTGATGGCGGCGACCTCGGCGCACCTCGCCTGGGCTGCCGGCCGCTGGGACGAGGCCGTCTCGACGGCCGGCATCGAGCTGGTCGAGAACGGAAGCCGGCGTGGCACCCTCGGATCGCGCGACGTGCTCGGCTTCGTCGCCTTCGGCAGAGGTGATGTCGACCGGGCGCGGGCGCTGCTGGGCGACTCGCTGTCGTTCGGCCGACCGGCCGGCGAGGTCGACCTCATCCTGCCCGCGATGTGGGGCCTCGCCGAGACCGCGCTCGTCGCGGGCGAGCCGGCGGTCGCGCTCGAGTGGTGCCGGGACGCGCTCGAGCTCGCACGACCAACGGACGAGCGTGCCCTCCTGGTCCCCTTCGTCGTCACCGGCATGCGCGCGGCACTTGCCGCCAGGCGGCCCGACGACGCCGAGCGATGGCTCGACGACCTGGCCGCGCTGCTCGTGAGCTGGGAGGGGCTGGCTCGACCCGCGCTGGATCACGCCGAGGGACTGCTCCGGACGAGCACCGGCTCCACGGTCGCGGCCCGAACCGCGCTCGAGGCTGCCGTCGGCGGATGGGAAGCGCGAGGTCGCGCCTGGGAGGCGCTGTGGGCGCGGGTCGACCTGGCCGCATGCCTGCTCAGGGCGAACCGCGAAGCCGAGGCCGTCAGCACCCTGCGCGAGGTTCGTGCAGGCGCCGAGGCCCTCGGGTCCACACCGCTCCTCCACCGCGTCGACGAGCTGCTCGACGTCGCCCGCTCGCGCGGCGCCGAGGAGGAGCCGTGGCGGCCGTTGACCGCCCGCGAGTTCGAGGTGGCGCGGCTCGTCGCCGACGGCATGACGAATGGCGAGATCGGCCAGCGCCTGCGGATGTCGCCCCGCACGGCCGGTGCCCACGTGGAGCACATCCTGGCGAAGCTCGGGGCGACGCGCCGGGCGGAGATCGCCGCCTGGGTCGCCTCGATGGCGCCCGCAGCCGGGGCTGGCGTCGCCGGCTGACGCCTGCTACCCACGGGCAACCCGCCGGCCGTGGAGAACCGCGGCCGGTGGGCACAGGCGTTCGATCAGCCTTCGTGCTTGCTCGGGTTGCAGGCATCACTCGGGTGGAGCGCCGATCGTCGCGAGGAAGTCGCGCGTCGCCTTGTCGATCTGCCCCCACGACTGCGCGTGGCCCGGAGCGCCCTTTGTGGGGGTCGCCTTGGGCATCGTGTCCGCATCGTCGTAGAAGAACTGCAGGTCCTCCTGGCCGGAGAACGCGCACTCGGATCGGCCGTTCACGTCCTTGAGGCGTGCCATTGCCGGTGATCTCACCCGCCAGCACCGAGCCGCCGCCAAGGCTGAGCAAGGCGACCGTTGCGCCAAGCACGATCGCCAGTCGCGCGGTCTTCTTCATGTGGGTCATCGGTTCCACTCCTGTTCGCTGATGAGGAATCGTGGGGACGCTGGCCGCGATCGCGGCTAGACCTCGACGAGCAGCTCGTAGACCTCGGGCGTGGGATGGCCGGCGCGCTCGTGAATGCGCATCACCGCCTCCTTGGACGGACCCGTCGCGAGGCAGAACACCTTGCCCGCCTCCGGATCCAGCCAGGCGCGCTCGAAGTGCACGCCCTCGTCGCCCTCGATCGCCAGATCGCGGTCGTGCGCCTCGCGGAGCTGGTCGGCGGTGACGCCGAAGAACCCGTCGTGCACGTCCATGAACTTCGCCATGCCTGACCTCCGGTCCTGGCGCCGGGTGGCGCCGTGGAGACCAACCATGGAGTTGCCGGGGCATCGCGTCATCGGGCGATCGACCGATGAGCCCTCCGCGCGATGACCGATGCGCCCTGCGACCGCCGACCCAGGCGGCCGGGGCCGGCTACATGCCCAGGCGTGCCTTCGTCGCGGCGAGCGCTGCGGCCACGCGGACGGGTGCGGTCCCGCCCGTCACGTCCGCGCCCGCGAGCGAGCCCTCGATCGTCGCCGCCGCCCGCAGCTCGGCGGCGATCCCCCGGGCCTTCGCGAGCCCGCGCGCCGTCTCGTCGTCGGAACCGTCGAGCGCGGCCCGGAACGCCTCGTCCGGGAGGCCCGCGAGCGTCGCGATGCCCTCGGCCTCGGCGCCGCCGACGAGTCCCCCGACGATGTGGTGGGCGGCCCGGAACGGGACACCGCGCCGGACGAGCGCGTCGGCCAGCGCGGTCGCCGTGGTGTAGCCCTCCTCGGCGGCGTCGCGCATCCGGACCGGGTCGACGGCGAGCGTCTCGACGAGGCCCGCCATCACCGCGAGCGATGCGTCGAGCGTCGCGACCGAGGCGAGGAACGCCGGCTTGTCCTCCTGCAGGTCCCGCTGGTACGCGAGCGGGAGCCCCTTGAGCAGCGCGAGCATCGCGGTGACCGCGCCGATGACGGTCGCCGTCCGCCCGCGCACGAGCTCGGCCGGATCGGGGTTCTTCTTGTTGGGCATCATCGAGGAGCCCGTCGAGAACGCGTCCGCGACGTGCACGAACCCGAAGCGCGGGTTCGACCACCAGGTGACCTCCTCCGCGAGGCGCGAGAGGTGGACCATCGCGAGGGCGCACGCGGCGAGCACCTCGACGACGAAGTCGCGGTCCGCCACCGCGTCGAGCGAGTTCGCCGTCACGCCGTCGAACCCGAGCTCGGCCGCGGTCGCCTCCCGGTCGAGCGGGAAGCCGGCCCCGGCAAGCGCCCCGGCGCCCAGCGGCGACACGTTGACGCGGCGCCGGGCGTCGGCCAGCCGGCCCCGGTCACGCTCGAGCATCTCCACGTAGGCCAGCAGGTGGTGCGCGAGGAGGACCGGCTGGGCGGGCTGGATGTGCGTCGTGCCCGGGAGGACGGCGTCGCCCTCGCGCTCGGCAAGGTCGACGAGCGCGACCTCGAGCGCGACGATCCGCGCGTCGAGCCGGTCGATCGCCCGGCGCGTCCACAGCCGGAGATCGGTCGCCACCTGGTCGTTGCGCGACCGGCCGGTGTGCAGCTTGCCGCCGACGGGTCCCACCCGCTCGGTGAGCATCGTCTCGAGGTTCATGTGGACGTCCTCGAGCGTCGGGTCCCATGCGACGGCGCCCGACTCGACGTCGCCGCGGAGCGAGACGAGCCCGCGCTCGAGCGTGGCGGCCTCGTCCTCGGCCAGCAGCCCGGCGCGCGCGAGCCCGCGGACATGGGCGATCGAGCCCGGCGATGTCGTCGAGCGCCAGCTCGGCGTCGACCTCGATCGACCGGGTGAAGTCCGCCATCCGTGCGTCCGGTCCCTCGTCGAACCGGCCACCCCACATCCGCATTGCCGCCTCCAAGCCTGGGACACGGCCATCGTACCCGGCGAGTGCGCGCGGGAACGGGCGTGCGCCCAGCTATGCCTCGATGTCGAGCCCGCGCAGGCGGGCGGCCGTGTCCTCGGGCGTGAGGTCGCGCTGAGCCTCGGCGAGCAGCTCGTAGCCGACCATGAACTTGCGCACCGTCGCCGAGCGCAGCAGCGGCGGGTACGCGTGGGCGTGGAGCTGCCACGCGTCGAGGGCGGCATCGGCGTCGAAGGGCGCCTGGTGCCAGCCCATGCTGTACGGGAACGGGACGCCGAACAGGGCGTCGTACCGGCGCAGCAGGCGGCCCAGGATCGCGGCGAGGCCGTCGCGACGCCCGTCGTCCAGCTGCGGCAGCCTCGCGACCGGGCGGCGCGGGAGGATGAGCACCTCGAACGGCCACACGGCCCAGAACGGGACGATCACGAGCCACTCGTCGTCCTGCTCCACCACGCGCGGGCCGTCCGCCTCCTGGGCCGCGACGTCGAGCAGCAGCGACCGGCCGGTCCGCGCCCGGTACGCCCGCTGCGACCCGTCCTCCCGCGCGGCGGCCGTCGGCAACGCCGATCCGGCCCAGACCTGGCCGTGCGGGTGCGGGTTGGACGCGCCCATCGCCTCGCCCCGGTTCTCGAACACCTGGACCCAGCGGTAGCGCGCGCCGAGCTCCTCGGTCTGCGCGGCCCACAGGTCCACGACCCGGCGCACGTCCGGTGCCGCCATGCCGGCGAGCGTGAGGTCGTGGCGCGGCGAGAAGCACACGACGCGGCAGGTGCCCTGCTGGCCCTCGGCGCGCAGGAGCCCCTCCTCGAACACGGCATCGCTCGTGGCCGGGCGCAGCGCCGCGAAGTCGTTGGTGAACACGTAGGTGGACTCGTATGCCGGGTTCGCCTCGCCGTTGGCGCGCGTGTTGCCGGGACACAGGTAGCAGGCCGGATCGAACGCCGGGCGTCGCTCCACCTGTGGCCGCTCCTCGCCGCCCTGCCAGGGCCGGCTGGTCCGGCCGGGCGAGACGAGCACCCACTCGTCGCGGAGCGGGTCGTAGCGGCGGTGCGGGTCGCCGAACAACGCGGGGAGCTCAGCCATGGATCACCGCCGCTCCTCGACTCGGGACCACCTCGAACACGCGCGGCACGAGACCCGTCCGCGCCGGGTAATCGCCCAGGACCGCCTCGCGGAGCGCCCCGATCGCGTCGCGCCTGACGAGGCTGATCGTGCAGCCGCCGAAGCCGGCGCCGGTGAGCCGCGAGCCATACACGCCCGGGACCCCCGATGCGATCTCCACCAGCGCGTCGAGCTCCGGGCTGCTCACCTCGTACAGGTCGCGCAGCGAGGCATGGCTCGCGTGGAACAGGCGGCCGACCTCGTCCAGGTCCCCGGCCTCGAACGCGTCGATCGCGCGCAGCACGCGCTCGTTCTCGTCGACGACGTGCCGGGCCCGCGCGAGCACCACGGGATCGAGCTGGTCGCCCTCGGCATCGAGCATCGCGGGCGTGACGTCCCGCAGCGCCGTGACGGCCGGGTGAGCCGCGGCGATCGCGGCGACGGCGGCTTCGCATTGGGAACGCCGCTCGTTGTACGCCGACGTCTCCAGCCGCCGGGGTGAGCCGGAGTGGCAGACGACGAGGGCGTGGTCGTCGAGGGGCAGCGCCACCGTCCGGTGCGCCAGCGTCCGGCAGTCGAGCAGCAGGGCCTGCCCGGGCTCGCCGAAGGCGGAGGCGAACTGGTCCATGAGCCCGCAGTTGACCCCGACGTACGCGTTCTCGGCGCGCTGCGCGGTCCGGGCGAGCGTCATCCGGTCGAGTGGCGGGAGCGCACCGCCGCACAGCGCGAGCGACGACGCGAGCTCGAGCGCCGCCGAGCTCGACAGGCCCGAGCCCTGCGGCAGGTCCGACGCGAGCACGCCCCGGAAGCCACGCGTCGTGACGCCGGCCTCCCCGAGTGCCCAGGCGGTGCCCGCCACGTAGTCGATCCAGCCGCCCTGCCTGGGCCCGAGGTCGTCGAGGTCGAAGCCGGCCCGTTCGCCCGTCGCCGCGAGCGTCACCTCGACGCACCGGTCGTCGGTCGGGACGAGGGCGATCGCGATGCCCAGGTCGATCCCCACCGGGAGCACGTAGCCCTCGTTGTAGTCCGTGTGCTCCCCGATGAGGTTGACGCGGCCCGGCGCGTGGACGACCCGGATCGCGCCCGGATCGGCGGCCGCGAGGGGCTCGATCGCCGCGAGGTGGGCGGCAAGTCCCGCCGGGTCGGCGGCGAGGCTCGGCGGCTGGACGGGCGTGGTCATCGGACCCAGCCTAGCGCCCGGGGCCCTCCGCGGTGAGGTCCCCGAACAGGTAGCGGTCGATCGTCGGGCCGACCGCTGCCGCGATCGCGTCCGCGGACATGGACGCCAGCGGCTCCACGCCGACGATGTAGCGCGCCATCACGATGCCGATGAGCTGCGATCCGGCGAGCGTGGCGCGCGTCGTGGCGTCCGGGCGGTCGATGGCGGTGGCCAGCGCGAGGAACGGGCCCTCGGCGAGCAGCCGGCGCATCATTCCCGCCGCCACCTCGTCCGTGGTCGCGGACCGCACGACGCCCAGGAGGAGCGGCCGGACCTCGGGGCTGTCCCACAGCCCCACGACGAACCGGACGAACCGCTCACCCAGGCCGGCGCGTCCGCCCGCGAGCAGGCGCGGAACCACCTCC
The DNA here is from genome assembly GCA_963715245.1 of uncultured Chloroflexia bacterium. GTDB lineage: Bacteria > Chloroflexota > Limnocylindria > Limnocylindrales > CSP1-4 > CAIXZV01. The sequence continues at coordinate 1,159,639 of CAVQRM010000001.1, read as the reverse complement.
GCAACGTCGACCGGGAACTCGGACGCGGCGACGAACAGCCGCTGCTTCGTCCCGAAGTAGTGGTGGACGAGGGCGGGGTCGACGCCGGCCCGGGCCGCGACGTCGCGGACGGTCGCCCCGTCGTAGCCGCGCTCGCCGAAGGCGCCCCGGGCGGCCTCGAGGATCCGGCCGCGCGTGTCCTCGCCGCCCGGCCGCCGGCCGGTTCGCCCCCGGCCGGCGGGGGGCGACGCAGCCGGCCCGGGCGTCCGCCGCGGCATGTCAGACCACGTCGCGGCGGATCGTCAGGGACGCCACGACCCCGAAGGCCACGACGACGAACGCGAGCACCGCGAGGTCAAGCTGGAGCTGCGGGACCGCGAGGTCCGCGCCCTGGATGAACACGAGCCGCAGTGCATCGACCGCGTACCCGAGCGGCATGAACGGGACGAACGGCTGGAGGACCGCGGGCAGCGAGGCCACCGGGAACAGCACGCCCGACAGCAGGAACTGGGGCACGATGACGATCGGGATGAACTGCATGATCTGGAGCTCGGTGCGCGCGAAGGTCGAGAGGAAGATGCCGAGGCTCACGGCCCCGAGCGCAAGCAGGAGCACGGTCACGAAGGCGAGATACGGGCTCCCGGCGACCTCGATGCCAAGGCCGATCGAGAAGGCCGGCAACGGGCCGATCGCGGGCACCTCGAGCGACCCGAGCGACCATGCGATGAGAACGGCGACCTGGACCGTGGCGAACAGCCCGAACCCCACCGCGTACCCCGTCACCACCTCGCCGCGGGTGACCGGTGTCGCCATGAGCCGCTCCAGCGTCCCGCCCGTCCGCTCGCGCAGGAAGCTGACGCCGGTCAGGATGTACACGAAGAAGTAGGCAAAGAACCCGACGATCGCCGGTGCGTACGGCGCCATCGGGTCGCCGGCACCGCTCGTGTAGACGGTCTCGTGCGCCACGTTGGGCGGGTTTGCCCCTGTCGCCGCCGCGGCTGCGGCCACGACCGTCGCCTGGACCTCGCGCAGCTGGGCCGCCTCGCTGGGCGGGTCGAGGCCGAGCGTGATGAACAGCAGCGTGCCGCCGGTCGCGAGATCGGACGGAAGGACCACGGCGACGTTCGCCGACCCGTCCTCGAGCGAGGCCCGGGCCGCATCCTCGTCGGAGGCATCGGTCACCGGCATGCCCGCCTCCTCGAGCGCAACCGTCAGCGTCTCGCCGGCGGCCGCGGCCGGCCCCGGGAGCTCGTTCACGAGGACCACCGTGGGGCTGGGTGTCTCGCTCTCGCGCACGATGAACGTCACGAGGCCGGTGATGACGATCGGGGCGATGAACAGCAGCGCGAGGGACGGGCGGTCGCGGCGGATCTCCGCAGCGACGCGTCGCACGATCGCGCGCAGGCGTCGGGCGTTCATGCCGCGGCCCCGTTGTCGGTGCCGGCCTCACCCGCGAAGTGCAGGAAGGCAGCCTCGAGGTCGTCCGTGGCGGCCTCGGCCCGCAGCTGCGCACCGGTGCCACGTGCGATGACGCGGCCGGCCCGGATGAACAGGAGCTCGTCGCAGCGGTCGGCCTCGTCCATGACGTGCGACGAGACGACGATCGTCTTCCCGGCATCCGCAAGCCCCCGGAAGTGGCTCCAGAACTGGACGCGCAGGAGCGGATCCACGCCGACCGTGGGCTCGTCGAGGAACACGATGTCGGGCCGGTGGACAAGGGCGCAGGCGAGCGACAGCCGCCGCCGCTGTCCGCCGGACAGCGATGCCGCCACCGTCCTCGTCCGGTCATCGAGCTCGACCAGCGCCAGCGCCTCGTCGACGGCCTGCCCCGTGTCCGAGCCGTAGGCGGCGGCGAAGAACCGGGCGTTCTCCCCCACCGTGAGCGAGGGGTAGATGCCGTCGCTCTGGGTCATGTAGCCGATCCGCGCGAGGATCGGACGCGACGGCATCCGCGTGCCGAGGACCTCCGCGTGCCCTTCCGTCGGGTGCGTCATGCCGGTCAGCAGGCGGATGAGCGTCGTCTTGCCGGACCCGTTCGGCCCGAGCAGGCCGTAGACATGGCCGGGCGCCAGATCGAACGTCATCCCGTCCACGGCCGCGAGGGTGCCGAACCGCTTGACCACGTCGACCGCGCGGACTGCCGGGGCCGACGCCTCGGCCGGGGCCTGCACGCCGTTGTCGGCCATCGTCGACCCTCCCGCACTAGGAATTCAACATCTGTTGAATTCTACTCCGGTCGCGCAAGTGGTCGCGGTGGCTTCACCGGTTGGCCTATCCGGGTGGGCCAAGCGTCGGTATCATCCCGCGATGCAGCGGAACACGAACGGGGTCGTCTGGGCCCTGTTCATCGGCCTGGGCTTCTTCTGGGGGTCGTCGTACCTCTGGATCAAGATCGCGCTCGAGACGGTCCCCCCGCTCACGCTCATCGGCGGCCGCCTGGTTCTCGCCTCGATCTTCCTGTGGGTGTTCGTGCTGGCGACGCGCGAGCCCCTCCCCCGCTCCACCCGCCAGTACGGCCACCTGCTGGTCATGGCCGTCGTGAACATCGTCGTGCCGTTCATCCTCATCGCCACCGGCGAGCAGTCGATCGACTCCGCCCTGGCGTCGATCCTGAACGCGACGGTCCCGCTGTTCGTGATCGTCCTGGCGCCGATGTTCCTCCCCGACGAGCGGATCACCCTGCCCCGGGTCGCGGGGCTCGCGGTGGGATTCGCGGGCGTGATCCTGCTGGTCGCGCCGGATCTCGTCGACATCGCGGATGCCGACCTCACCGGCGAGCTGATGCTGCTCGGCTCGAGCCTGTGCTACGCGGTCGGCAACGTCTATGCCAAGCGCAACGTCAGGGGGCTCGCTCCACGCATCCCGGCCCTGTTCCAGGTGTTCTTCGCGATGCTGATCATCGTGCCCGCGGCGCTCATCGTCGACCGCCCGTTCACGACCGTCAGCCCGTCGCCCGAGGCGGTGTTCGCGATCGTGTGGCTGGGCATTCTCGGGTCGGGTGTCGCCTACCTGTGCTACTTCACGATCCTCGCGAACTGGGGTGCGACCCGGACCTCGATGGTCGCCTACCTGCTGCCGGTCGTCGGGATCGTGCTGGGCGCGGTCGTGCTGGGCGACCCGATCACGCTCAACCGGGTCGCGGGAACCGTGCTCGTCATCACGGGCATCGCGCTCGTGAACAGCGGGCCCGCCTTGCGCCGGTACCTCGACGGGCGCACCGATGCAGCCCACGCCGAGGGGCGCGGATAGCGCCTGTCTCGCGGCGCCTGATCAGCCCTTCCGCTTCGCGGGGGGAGCCTGGGGGCGGCGCGTGCCGTGCCGGCCATCGACGCGCCCGGCGGCGACCCTCCCCTCGCGGGCCTCCAGCGCCCGCCCGAGCGCCTCGACCGCGCGATCGCCAAGTCGCTCGAGGCCCTCGACCACGCGCGCGTTCATCGATCGCGGCGTCCACGAGCCGTCATCGGACCGTGAGCCTGCCGGCAGGCCCGTGAGGATCTCCAGGGCCTCGTCCACCGTCGTCACGGCCCAGATCGAGAACCGGTCCTCGGCGACGGCTGTGATGACGTCCGTGCGGAGCATGAGGTTGGGCACGTTCGCGACCGGGAGGACGACGCCCTGGCTCCCGGTCAGGCCGCGCCCGGCGCAGACGTCGAAGAACCCCTCCACCTTCTCGTTCACGCCACCGACCGGCTGGACCTCGCCCTGCTGGTTGAGGGACCCGGTGATCGCCACCCCCTGGCGGAGAGGCACGTCGGCGATCGCGGACAGCAGCGCGCAGGTCTCGGCGAGCGTGGCGCTGTCGCCCTCGACCCCGCCGTAGGACTGCTCGAACACGAGGCTCGCGGCGAGGCTCAGCGGCCGGTCGCGCCCGTAGCGGCCGCCGAGGAACCCCGTCAGGATCAGGACCCCCTTGGAATGGATGGGGCCGCCGAGCTCGACCTCGCGCTCGATGTCCACCACCTCCCCGTCGCCGAGTCGGATACGCGCCGTGATCCGGGATGGACGCCCGAACGCCTCCTCGCCGAGCAGGATCACGCTCAGGCCGTTGGCCACCCCGACAGCGTCCCCCTCGGTCGCCACGAGGATCGTCCCGCGCTCGATGTGCTCGAGCTGGAGGTCATGAAGCCGTGACGCCCGCCGGCGCTGTGCCTCGACCGCCCCGCCCACATCATCGGCGTCGATGCGTGCCCGGTCGGCGCGAGCGGCGCGGTCGTCGGCCTCGCGCAGGACGTCGGTGAGGCGGCGCATATGGGTTGAGAGCCGCTCGGCGTCGCCGGCCAGGCGCGCGGCATGATCCGCCAGCGCGGCGGCGGCGCCGGCGTCGAGCGGACGCAGGCCCTCCCGTGCGGCTACGGTCCCCAGGAGGCCGACGAGCTCCAGCTCTGTCGCGGTGGTCCGCGGCACGTCCTCACCGAAGTCCACCTGGACCTTGAACAGCTCAAGGAAGTCCGGGTCGTGCTCCGCGAGGAGGTAGTACACCAGCCGGTCACCGACGAGGACCACCTTGAGGTCGAGCGGGATGGGCTCGGGCTCGAGCGACACGGTCGAGACGATGCCCAGGCGCTCGCCGACGGACTCGATCCGGATCTCGCTGGAGCGCAGCGCGCGCTTGAGGTCCTCCCAGGCGTAGGGCTGGGAGAGCAGGCGCCGCGCGTCGAGCACGAGGTAGCCGCCGTTCGCCCGGTGGAGCGCGCCCGCCCGGACGAGCGAGAAGTCCGTCACCAGCGCGCCGAAGGTCGCGGCATGCTCGACGCGTCCCAGCAGGTTGGGCTGGGTGGGGAGGTCCTCGTAGACGACCGGCGCCCCTGTCGCGGCGCCGTTGTCCACGAGCAGGTTCACGCCGTAGCGCCGGAACGCGGTGCCGTCCTGGAGGCGGGCCGCGAGAACCGCCGGCAGCTCGCTGGGTCCCGCCGCGGCGAGAAAGTCCTCCGCGTTGGCGACGACGTCGCGCTCGAGCGCATCGAGGTGGGCGATCACCGCATGCTCGTCCGCCCAGGCTCGCCGCACCTCGTCGATGAGGTGTCCCGCGGCGAGCTTCGTGACCTGCTCGCTGGCCTCCTGGACGGCCGCCCGCATCTCGCGCTCCCAGCGCGGGAACGCGCCCTGGACGAGCTCGCCGAGCTCGCCCTCGAGCGCATGCATGGCCTCGCCGACTCGGTCGCGCTCCTCCTCGGGCAGCTGCGCGATCTGGTCCGTGGTCAGCACCTTGCCGTCCTTGAGGGCCGCAAGGCCAACGCCGATCGGCGTCCGCAGGAGCGCGACGCCCCGCGCCGCGGCCTTGCGCTCGAAGTCCACGAGCGCGGCATTCCGGCGCTCCTTGAGCCCGTCCTCGAGCGCCGTCTTCCGGGCCCGGAACTCGTCCGACTCGAACGCCGCGGGGATCGCCGCCCGCAGCTCGCGGTTGAGCTGCTCGATACGGTCCCGGAACAGGCGGCCCCGCCCTGCCGGGAGTCGGAGCGCGATGGGACGCCGCGGATCGGTGAAGTTGTGGACGTAGCACCAGTCGGACGGCACCGGCTCCCGCGGGGCGCGATCGAGCAGGAACTGGCGGATCAGCGTGTGCTTGCCGATCCCCTCCGGCCCCATCGCGTAGAGGTTGAACCCGTGACGCCGGATCCCGATCCCGAAGTCCGCGGCCTCCACCGCCCGCGCCTGGCCCACGACCGCCTCGACGGCGGGCAGCTCGGCGGTGCTCGCGAAGGTGAACGAGGCAGGATCGCAGCGGCGCGCGAGCTGCTCCGGAGCGAGCGAGGCGACCATTCCCGACCTCCCGGGACGACGATCCGGGGGCATCCATCCCCAGGATGACGGTAGGCCCCGGGCGCGCCGGCGTCAGTCGGCGAACGGCCCCTCACCGGGTGCGGATCGGCCCACCCGCGTGCGGGGCCGGGACGCGCAAGCGCGCTGCGTCAGGCGCCGAACCGCTCGCGGAGCCGCGGCAGGATCTGCTCGCCGTAGCGCGCGATCGCGTCCTCCTGCTCGTCGCACGGGAAGTGGAACACGAGGTGCGTGAACCCGTACTCGAGGTACGGCCGGATCTGCTCGATGTGCTCCTCGGGGTCGGACGCCACGAGCCAGCGCCGGTGCGCGTACGGCTCGGCCTCCTTCGCCGCGACCTCCATCTCGCGCGGATCGTGGATGCCCATCTTCTGCTCGCCGGTGAGCGCGAGCGCCGCCCAGATGCGGCAGTCCGCCTTCGCCCGCTCGACGTCGGGGTGGAAGCTCACCTTCATCTCGATCATCTTGTCCATGCCCGCTGCGTCCCGGCCGGCCTTCTCCGCGCCTTCGGCAAGCGCCGGGAGCAGGGTCTCCGTGTACAGCTCCGCGCCCTTGCCGCTGGTGCAGATGAACCCGTCGGCCATCCGGCCCGCGAGGCGCGCGGCGGCGGGTCCCGACGCGGCGATGTAGATCGGGACGGGCTGCTCGGGCCTGTCGTAGATCGTGGCCTCGTGGGTCCGGTAGTACGTGCCCTCGAAGTCGACGAGCTCCGCGCCGGGTGCAGTGAGCGCCTGGATCAGCTGGACGGACTCCTTGAGCCGGGCGAACCGCTCGCTCTGCTCGGGCCAGTCCACCCCGACCGGGACCTCGTTCATCGACTCCCCGGTCCCCACGCCGAGGATCACCCGCCCGGGCGCGAGGCACGCGAGCGTCGAGAACGCCTGGGCGACGATCGCGGGGTTGTAGCGGAACGACGGGGTGAGGACGGATGTCCCGAGCGTGACCCTGCTCGTCGCGATCGCGGCCGCCCCGAGCCACACGAGCGCGTTGGGGGCATGCCCGTCCGTGTGGCGCCACGGCTGGAAGTGGTCGCTGGTCCAGACCGAGTCGAAGCCGGCCTGCTCTGCGGCGATGGCCTGGTCGAGCAGGCGTCGCGGCGGGAACTGCTCCGCCGAGGCCTTGTAGCCGAGGGTCAGGGACGGCATGCGATCCTCTTGTGGTGGAGACGGGCTGCGGCCTCCATGATCACGGACGGGTGCCGTCTGTGTCGAACCGCCCGGCGCAGTGACGCGGCGGACGGCCCCGGCCTATCCCGCCACGGCAAGCGCGAGGGCACCCGCGAGGACGAGCAGGGAGCCGGTGAGACGCGCTCCGATCTCGCGCCGGCTGGCAGCCTCGCCGAGGACGACGAGCCCCCAGGCGGACGTGAGCACGACGGCCGACTCCCGGAGCGGCGCCACGACCGCGAGCGGTGCCCGCGACAGCGCGAACAGCACGAATCCGTAGGCGATGAACGTCAGCAGCCCGGCGAGGACGGCGCGCCCCACGTCCATCCGCTCGGCGGGCGGGGCGAACCGGCCACCGGCGACGCGCGGGCGAGCCCACCACACGACGGCGAGGCCCGCGGCGCACACGGGCCACAGGATGCCCGCGTAGAGCCACGCCGGGGCGAGCTGGACCCCGACCCGGTCGAGCGCCGAGTACGTCGCGATCATCGCCCCGGTCAGCACGGCGAAGCCGGCAGCGGCGCGGTCGTCGCGGCCGGACCCCGCGCGCAGCAGCCGCCACGGGCGCTGGACGACGAGCAGGCCGGCCAGGAGCAGGCCGACCCCCAGCCACGCGCCGGGTGCGAGCCGCTCCCCCAGCAGCCCCACGCCGATCGCCACCGCGAGCAGCGGCGCCGAGCCGCGCGCGAGTGGATACACGACGGACAGATCTCCGCGCCGGTACGCGGCGGCAAGGAACACGAAGTACGCGACCTCGACGCCGCCCGACACGACCCCGACGGCCCACGTCCCAGGCGTGATCGCCGTTTGGCCGGTCGCCAGCCACCCGACGACCACGAGCGGGACCAGGATCGCCGACGAGGCCGCGATTCCGACCGTCGCCGTGCGCAGCGGATCCCCGGCGGTCTTGAGCAGGATGTTCCACGCCGCGTGGAGGACGGCCGCGATCGCGATCGCGACGAGGGCGACGGGGTCCACGACCTGAGTCTAGGCCGTGGACCCTCGCCTGCAAGGCGCCGACGCCCCGCGTCAGCTCACTTCTCGACGTCCCGTCGCGCGATCCCCCACGCACCGAGCAGCAGGCCGCCGACGGCGATCACGACGCACGCCGTCATCCCCGCCCAGTCCCAGATCCCGACCATCGGCTGGCCCAGGTGGGCCGACAGCGCGAGCTGCCGGATCCAGTCGGGCAGCTTGAGCGCCGGCACGACGATGTCGAGGAGGAACGACACGATCACGATCAACGCCACGACCTCGCCCGCGAACGAGGTGCTGAACACCCCGCCGATGGCCAGGCCGATGCCGGCGAGCGCGAGGGCGTACAGCCCGATCACGAGCGACCCCAGGATCGGCGTCGCGACATCGCCGCCGGTCATGGCGGAGCCCAGGGCGATCCCGCCCGACACGAGGACCGTGAAGGCGCCGATCGCCGCGAACAGCCCCAGGCCGCCGTGGATCGCCCAGCGCACGCGGGACATCGGGGTCGCGAGGAGCATCTCCAGGCGTCCCTCGGTCTCGTCCGAGGCCCAGCCCTTGACGAGCGTGGACGCGGCGAAGCCCGCGAGGATCAGCCCGAAGGTGAGGTACGCGAGCTGGAGGAAGGCGCCGGCGCCGCTCGTGAGATCGATCGACGGGAAGATCGCCTGGAAGATCGCGAGCGTCTCGGACGAGAGCTGGTTGAGGGTCTCGGCGAACGACCTCGCTGCCGCCCCGAAGATGAAGCCCATGAGGCCCAGTCCGAGGCCCCACCAGAACGCGAGCGGCAGGCGCTCGCCGAACGAGCGGCTGAAGGGTCCGCCGAGGCCCAGTGCCACAGCCGGCATCTTCGGCCACGGGATGCGCGTCGTGACGCCGAGGTCGCGTCGCGCGAAGACGGCGACGCCCACCGTGAACAGGACGATCGCGACGGCGAGCGTCGGGACAAGCATCGCCCAGTCGTACGCACCGCCGAGGGGCTGGTGGTTGACGGTCCACCCGAACCAGGTCAGGTTGGCGAACGGGGCGAAGACCGGGCGCGGCCGCCTGGTAGCCGTTCGCGAAGTAGCCGAACAGGACGACCGCGCCGGCGATCGCGGCCGCGGCACCACGCCCGAACAGGGGCGCCAGCGCGAACGCCACCGAGCCCGAGGCGAGCCCGACGGCGCCGACCCAGGCGGCATAGCCCACGGCCGCCGAGAGCGGGATCTCGTCGCCGGGCAGCGTCGCAAACGTGCCCGCGATGTACGTGGAGATCGCCGTGACGAGCACGACGATCGCCATGCCGGTCAGGTGCGCCCCGAGCTTCTCGAGCGCGATGCGCCGCATGCCGAGCGGCGTCGTCGCGACGAACTCCAGGCTCCCACGCCGGATCTCGCCGGCGAGGGTCCCCGAGAGCGCGAGGACCGACCACAGGCTGGCGATCAGCCCCATGCTCGCGGCAGTCTTCCAGCCCAGCGACCCGCCGAGCGTCTCGATGTTGATCGGGAACGGGTTGCCGTAGACGCCGGCCATGACCGGCGGCAGGCTCGCAACGAGGGCGGCCAGCTCGGCCCGCGACGCTGGCGTGGAGTACGCCTCGGCAAACGCGACGCCGCCGGAGATGAGCATCAGGCCCAGCATTCCCGAGACGATGATCACCGCCAGCCGCGAGTCGCGGAGCGTCTTGGCATAGACGCTGCCGAGGCCGTAGACCCGGCTGAAGGCGGAGGTGGTGGTGCGGCCGGCCCCGCCGGGCAGGCTGCCAGCATGCGTGGTCATCGCGTGGTCTCCAGCGGCTCCGTGACGGTGCCGTACTGGGCGAGGAAGGTCTCCTCGAGGGTGGGCTCACGGCTCACGAAGTCGAGCAGCTCGTACTGCGCGGCAGCCTGGACGACCGGCGTGATCGGGCCGCTGACGCGCATCCGGAGCGTGTGGTCCTCGACCTTGACGTCGGAGACGCCGGGCAGCCCGGCGAAGGCCGCCTCGGGGACGCCGTTGCTGAAGCGGAGCTCGACCTCATGGTGGGCGAGATCGCGCAGCGCCTCGGTGCGATCCACCTTGACCAGCAGGCCGTCCTTGATGATGGCGACCCGGTCGCAGGTCCGCTCGACCTCGGACAGGATGTGGCTCGAGAGGAAGACGGAGCGGCCCTCGGCCTGCGCCTCGTGGACGAGGGCATAGAAGGACTGCTGGACGAGCGGATCGAGGCCCGATGTCGGCTCGTCGAGGATCAGCAGCTCCGGGCGATGCTGGAGCGCGATCACGAGCCCGACCTTCTGCTTGTTGCCCTTGGAGTACTCCTTGAACTTGCGGCTGGGATCGAGGTCGAAGCGCTCGATGAGCGCGTCGCGATAGGCCCTGTCGACCCCGCCGCGGAGGTTGCCGAAGTACTGGATCGTCTGGCCGCCGGTCAGCCGGTCGTACAGCGCGAACTCGCCCGGGATATAGCCGATCCGGCTGTGGATCGAGACCGGGTCCACGGTGGTCTCGATGTCGAACACCCAGGCTCGGCCGGACGTCGGGCGGATGAGGTCCAGGAGCGTCCGGATCGTCGTCGTCTTGCCGGCACCGTTGGGGCCCAGGAATCCGAACACCTCGCCGCCCTGGACCTCCAGGTCGACGTCGATGATGCCGCGGTTGGAGCCGTAGCTCTTGGTCAGGCGCTCGGTCCGGATGATGGCGGTCATGGGCTCAGTCCTTTCGGGATGGGACGCTCGGGACGGCAGCCCTCGCCGCCCGTTCGGCCTTGAAACGCTCGAGCATTGCCGGGAGCTCACGCTCCATGTGGAGGTACACGTCGCGGACCTCCTCGAGGCGCGATCGGAGCTCCGGGGGCCGGTCGGCGAGCAGCTCGAGTCCCTCGTCGGCCAGCCGTCGCCATGCCACGGTCTGCGGCATGCGCGCCTCGAGAATCGCGACGATCGAGCCGGGGGGGACGCTGAAGTACTCCGTGCGGTCACCCGGGCGCGTCGCGCGCTGGATCAGGCCTGCCGGCTCGAGGAGCCGGACCATCCCGCTGATGGAGCCGCGGCTGGCACCGAGGGCCTCGCCCAGCTGCGCCGCCGACTGGTGGGGCGGGTCGCAGACGAGGAGGTAGCCCCAGACACGGCCTGCCATGGGTGGCATGCCGCCGGCAGCGAGCATCCGCGAGATGCGCTCAACGAACGAGGCGAGCTCGTGGTCCATCCGTAGAATCTACGCCTGTTCTGACATTTCAGTCAATGCTGAAATGACCCGATCCGATTGCGACCTTTGTCCCGTCCGATGCCCCCGGGTGACGCTGGACAGCGGCGATCAGGCGGCGGGCCAGCCGCCGAGCTCGGCCAGCGTCGGCGGGTTTGCGCCGGCACGGGTGCAGGCGATCGCGGAGGCGCGCACCCCGAAACGCGTCGCCCGCACGATCGCGTCCGCGTCGAGCGTCCGGCGGGTCACGCCCGCGTGGACCAGCGAGGCGAGCGCGGCGCCGCCGAAGGTGTCCCCCGCGCCCACCGTGTCGACGATCTCCACCCGGGGGACCTCGATCTCCGTGACGGTTCCGCCGGCGAGCACGCGGACCGGGCGGCCGCCGTCGGTCATCAGGACCGAGTGCGCCCCGAGCGCCGCGACGTGCGCGGCGGCGTCCATGGGCTCGGCGCCCGGCACGAGGAACGCGAGGTCGTCGGTGCTGACCTTGACGACGTCGGCACGGGCGAGGACCCGGGCGATCCGCGCCCGATACGCCTCGGGATCGTGCGTGATCGAGGGGCGGCAGTTGGGATCGACCATCAGCAGCACGTCGTCCGGAAGATCGTCGACGAGCCCCACGAGCGTCGTCGCCATCGGCTCCAGGACGAAGCCGAGCGTCCCGGCGTGGAGCGCGCGGACCCCTCCGCGCAGGCCGTCAGACAGCGCCTCCGGCAGGACGGCGGGCGCGGACGTCCCCTCGGTGTAGAAGCGATACGTCGCGGCGCCGTCCGCATCCAGCTCCGCGAGCGCGAGGGTCGTCGGGCGCTCCGTGCGCTGGACGAGATCCAGCGACACCCCGTCGGCGACGAGCCCCGCCTCGAGCTCCCGCCCGAACCGGTCGGACGACAGGCCGCCGACCCACGCGACGTCCTCGCCCAACCGGGCGATCGCCCGGGCCGTGTTGTAGGGACCGCCGCCGGGGACGGCGACGACCGACCCGTCCGCGCGGACGATGAGGTCGACGAGGGCCTCGCCGACGACGACGATCACGGCGTCAGACGCCGATCGGATGCCAGACGGTCTTCATCTCGAGGAAGGCTGCGATCCACTCGGGACGCTCCGACGCCCGGTCGTCGAGCCAGTCGAAGCGGACCTCGGTGACGCCGCGGGGGCGCCGCGCGATGCGCTTGACCGAGTCGGCGGCCGCCTCCTCCGCCGCCGTTCGCAGGTCGTCGGGGATCCCCCACCCGTCCACCGCGTCCACGTCGACGTGCGCGGCGAGCACCGGCACGAGCTCCGTGCGGTAGCCGGTGAGGATGTTCACCACGCCGCCCGGGACGTCCGATGTCGCGAGGACCTCGGCGAGCGTGATCGCGGGCAGGGGCCGCGTCTCGGAGGCGAGCACCACCGCCACGTTCCCGCCGGCGAGCACCGGCGCCACGCGCGAGACGAGCCCCAGGAGCGAAGACCGCTCGGGGGCGACCAGCCCGACGACGCCCGTCGGTTCGGGGATCGTGAAGTTGAAGTACGGCGCCCCGACCGGGTTCGACGAGCCCAGCACCTGGGCGATCTTGTCGGCCCAGCCCGCATACCAGACCCAGCGGTCGATCGCCCGGCCGACGACCACGCGCGCCGCCCGCGCGTCCAGCCCCTCGGCGGTGGCGACCTCGCCCGTGAACTGGTCGAACCGCCCCTCCATGAGCTCCGCGACGCGGTACAGGATCTGCCCCCGGTTCATCGCGGTCCGGCCGGCCCAGCCGCCACTCGCCGCACGCGCGATCCGCACCGCGTCCCGCAGGTCCTTGCGCGAGCCGCGGCACGCGTTCGCCAACGGATACCCGTCCGCGGTGCGCACGAGGTACGAGCGGCCGCTCTCGGTCCGCGGGAACTGCCCGCCAACGTACATCTTGTACGTCTTGAGGACGGGGATCCGCTCCGTGGGCGTCGTCACCTAGCGGTCCTCCAGGCGGACGTACGCATGGAGGCCGTGCATGCCGCCCTCGCGCCCGAAGCCGGACTCCTTGTAGCCGCCGAACGGCGACGTGGGATCGAACCGGTTGAACGTGTTCGCCCAGACCACCCCCGCCTTCATCGCGGAGACCATCGCGAACACCTTGGACGCCTTCTCGGTCCAGATGCCCGCGGACAGGCCGTAGGCGGTGTTGTTCGCCTTCTCGACCGCCTCGTCCGGGGTCCGGAAGGTCAGCACCGACAGCACCGGCCCAAAGATCTCCTCCTTCGCGATCCGGTGGCTCTGGGCGACGTTGGTGAACAGCGTCGGCCGGAAGAAGTAGCCGCGATCCGGGAGGTCGCACGGCGGCTGGTAGAGCTCCGCACCCTCCGCCTCGCCGGCGGCGACGAGCTCGGTGATCCGCTCGAGCTGCTGCTTCGAGTTGATCGCCCCGACATCCGTGTTCTTGTCCAGCGGATCGCCGACGCGAAGCGTGGCCAGGCGGTCCTTGAGCCGGGTCACCATGTCGTCCGCGACGGACTCCTGGACCAGCAGCCGCGACCCCGCGCAGCACACCTCGCCCTGGTTGAAGTAGATGCCGTTGACGATGCCTTCCACGGCCTGGTCCAGCGCGGCATCCTCGAACACGATGTTCGCGGCCTTCCCGCCGAGCTCCAGGGTCAGGGCCTTGTCCGTGCCGGCGACCGCCTTCTGGATCTTCTTGCCGATCTCGGTGGAGCCCGTGAACGCGACCTTCGCGACGTCCTTGTGGCGCACCAGCGCCATGCCGATCTCGCCCGGTCCCGGGACGATGTTGACGACCCCGGGCGGGAGGTCCGCCTGCTGGCAGACCTCGGCGAACAGGAGGGCGGACAGCGGGGTCGTGGAGGCCGGCTTGAGGACGACCGTGTTGCCGGCCGCGAGCGCCGGGGCGATCTTCCAGCTCAGCATGAGCAGCGGGAAGTTCCAGGGGATGATCTGCGCGGCGACGCCGAGGGGCTTCGCGACCCGGCCCGGGAACGCGTACTCGAGCTTGTCCGCCCAGCCCGCGTAGTACCAGAAGTGCGCCGCGGCGAGCGGGACGTCGACGTCGCGGCTCTCCTTGATCGGCTTGCCCGAGTCCATCGACTCGAGGACGGCGAACTCGCGGCTCCGCTCCTGCATGATCCGGGCGATCCGGAACAGGTACTTCGCGCGCTCGCGGCCGGGCAGCTCGCTCCACGAACGCTTGCCGGCACGGACCGCGGCGCGCACGGCCCGATCGATGTCCGCCGCGGTCGCCTTCGCGATCGTGGCCAGCTGGAGCTCCGTGGACGGGTCGACGCTGGTGAAGCTCCCGCCATCGGAGGAGTCGCGCTCGCGACCATCGACGAACAGGCCGTAGCGCTCCTTGAGCCGGACGACATCGCGGGCCTCGGGTGCCGGCGCGTACTCCCACGGGATGGCCTGCCCGTCGCCAAGTCCCCACGACGCCGGGGCGCGGCCGCCGCTCGCCGGCGTGATCGATCGGTCGGTGCTCACGCGGGCATTATGGCATCCGGCGTCCGGGCCCCAGCGCGCTCCCGCAGCCGGTCGGGCACCGGCGTCCGTGCGACCTGCCCGGGTATGCTCGCGGCCCCGGGGGCGTGGAGGTGTCGGTGCAGCTGGTCGGCTACGTGGTGTTCGCGACCGCGCTCATCTTCGTCGTGCTCCACCGCAATGCGGCAAAGGCCTACCTCGCCGCCTACCGTGCCGCCCACGAGGGCACGACGCCCGGGATCGAGTGGCTCACCCAGCGCGATCCCGACCCGACGGTGGAGCGGCTCAGGATCCGCCGCCTGCTCGCCGTGATCCCCGCGAGCGTGCTCGTGATGCTGGGCATCGTGATGGTCGCGTTCTCGCCCGCCTGACGCGAGCGGGTCCCGTGCCGGCGGGACCCTGCCCGAGCTCCGCCGCGAACCGAGGGCCCCGGGCCTGTCGATCCAGCCTGACCGGCGCCGGGCGAGTCGCCACAGACTCGGATCGACGTCGCGCACGCTGGGCTCGGCAGGCGCACACCGGCGATCGGTATGACACTCGGACGCCACCACGGCATCGGTGACGCGCGTCCGGTCTGACGCGTGCGTCCGGTCTGGCGGATACGCTGCGACGATGCGACGACTCGCCGGTGCCCACGAGCTGCTCGACGGGCCGCTCGACGATCCCGCCGTCCTGCGGGGCAACCTGCGGGACCTCGCGCGGATCAACCGCTGGCTGGGCGGCACGGCGGCATCGCGGCGGGCGCTGGACCGCCTGCTCGACGGCCGCACCGTCCCCCACACCCTCCTCGACGTGGGGACTGGCGGCGCCGACATCCCGATGGACCTCCTGCGCGTGGCGGCTCGACGGCGGCGCCCGCTCAACGTGACCGCCGTGGATTCGCGGGACGAGGTGATCGCCGCGGCACACGCCGTCGACCCCCGGCTCGTCGGGACGGACGGCCTCGAGCTCGTCGTCTCGGACGGCCGGACGCTGCCCTGGCCGGACCGCTCCTTCGACGTCGTGCATGCCTCCCTCCTCGTCCACCACCTCGAGCCCCCCGATGCGCTCGCCTTCCTGCGGGAGGCCGCGCGGGTCGCCCGCATCGGGGTAATCGTCAACGACCTCGTCCGGGCCCGGCACCACTGGGTCGGGGCGCGGCTGCTGGTGGGCGTCGGGACGCGGAACCGGTATACGCGGCACGACGGGCCGCTTTCCGTGCAGCGGGCCTACACGCGGATGGAGCTCCGCGCGCTGCTCGCCGGGGCGGCGCTGCGGCCGGTCGCGGAGGTGACGGCTCTCGCGGGGCACCGGGTCGCGATCGCCGCCGTACCCATGCGCGAGCTCGAGGAGCAGCAGGCCCGGCACGCGGAGGCGGCCGCATCCGGCGCGGTGCGGCCTGGCGAGCGGCCGTGACGATCGCCACCGACGTCGTGGTGGTCGGGGGCGGGCCGGCGGGGGCCGTCACGGCGGCCTACCTCGCGCGCGCCGGGCACGACGTCATCGTGCTCGAGCGGGCTCCCGCGTGGCGCTGGCGCGCCGGGGGCGTGTTCTCGTCGCCCGCCGCGGTCCGGGAGCTGCGACACGCGGGCCTCGACACGGAGACGCTCGGCCGCGTCGCGCGGTCGATCCCGGCGATGCGCGTCGAGCTTCCCGATGCGTCCCGCACGAGCTTTCGGCTCACGTATGGGGCCGAGACCACGGGCGAGACCGCGGTCGGCTTCGACCGGTCCGTCCTCGACCCGGCGCTGCTCGCGCACGCGACGGCGGTCGGGGTGGACGTCCGGTGCGGCGTCACCGTACGCGGCGTGGAACTGCCCGACCACCGCCATGGGGCGAGCGTCGCCACGGACGGCATCGGCCCCGGCACCCCACCCGAGGCGATCGAGGCCAGGGTGGTGGTCGGCGCGGACGGGCCGCGGTCGCTCGTGGCCGCGGCGGCGGGGATGGTCCGCGCGCCACGCCTCGAGGGTCGGGTCGGGCTCAGCTGGCACGTCGCCGACACGACCGACCTCGGCGGCGACGGCCCACGCGATGCCCGCATGGTCGTCCTGCCCGACGGCGCTTACTGCGGCATCGCGCCGGTGCCCGGCGGGCGGGTGAACATCGGCATCGTGCTCGCCGGCGCCCCGTGGCGAGACCGGCTGACGGCCGAGGGCGCCGAGGCCATCGCCGCGGCCGTCCTCGCCCGGGTGCCCCGTGCCGACGATGCCACCGACGCCTGGCGCGACGGCAAGGTGACCGACCGCATCGCGGGGGCGAGCCCGCTCGGCACCCGCGTGGGACGGCGGGCGGGCCCCGGGTGGGCGGTCGTGGGCGACGCGGCGGGCTTCCTCGACCCGTTCACCGGCGAGGGCATCCACCGCGCGCTCGTCAGCGCCCGCCTCGCCGCGGAGGCGATCGACGCCGAGCTCCGGGGCCGCGCGCCGATCGGCCTCGCCGCCTACGACCGCGCGATGCACGCGCGGTTCGCCACGAAGGACCTCGTCTCGCTCGTCGTCCAGGGGTTCCTGGCCCGTCCATCGCTGTTCGGGTATGCGGGCCGCCGCCTGGCCCGGCGCGACGCGGTCCGTGCGACGATGGGCCTCGTGATGGGCGATCTTGTTCCCGCGTCCCGCGCCCTCGACCCGCGGTTCCTCGCCGCGCTCCTCGCGCCGTGAGCGCGTGGGTGCGCGCCCCCCGCGACCGGGGCCGCTGATGCACTCGACGATCGGCATCGACGTGGCCGCGCCGCCGGACCTCGTGTACCGGCTGGCCCGCGACGTCACCCGCTGGGAACGGCTGCTCCCCCACTACTCGCGGTCCGTCGCGCTGCGGGAGGAGCCTGACGGCGGCCGCGTGTGCGACTTCATCGCCCGTCGCCCGTTCGTGCCGCTGCTGGGGCTGGGGCTCCCGGTGACGTGGCGCAGCCGGACCTGGCACGAGCCCGATGCCCGGCGGCTCCGGTTCGTCCACGTCGCGGGCGCGACGAAGGGCATGGACGTCACCTGGACGATCGAGCCGGTGGTGCTCGCAGACGGCGGCGAGGGCACCCGGATCGAGATCGCGCACGAGTTCGCCCCGTCGATCCCCGGCCTCGCTGCCTTCGTGGACCGGGTCTTCACCCGGCCCATCGCCGGACGCACGCTCGCAACATTCAAGGCGATCGCCGAGGCGCTCCACGAAGGTGCGTCGGAGACCGCCCCGCCGGCGGACAGCTGACGTGCACCCTGCGTCCCGCTCCAACGGCCAGGCGCAGCGCCGCGTCGTCATCACCGGCATCGGGGTGATCTCGGCGATCGGCACCGGCCTGCCCGCGTTCCGGGCCGGCCTTCGCGCCGCCCGCAGCCCCGTGAAGCGCATCGACCGGTTCGACCCGTCCGCGTTCCGCTCGCAGGTCGCCGCGCAGGTGGACGACTTCGAGCCGATCGACCACATGGATGCCCGGGCGGTCCGCGGGCTCGACCGGTTCAGCCAGTTCGGCCTCGCGACCGGACGCATGGCGATGGAGGACGCCGGCCTCGTCCCCGGTGGCCCGAACGCACCCGGCGGCGATCGGATCGGCATCTACCTCGGCTCGGCGCTGGGCGGCATCGCCTTCGCGGAGACGCAGCACGAGAAGTACCTCGACCGCGGCCTGCGGTCCGTCTCCCCGACCCTCGCGCTCGCCGTGTTCGGGGGCGCGGCTCCGGCGAACCTGGGCATCGCGCTCGACGTGCGCGGGCCGATCCTGTCCACGGCGAACTCCTGCGCGAGCGGCGCCGTCGCGATCGGTGAGGCGGCGAAGGCTATCCGCTCGGGCGAGATCGAGGCCGCGATCGCGGGTGGCGTGGAGGTCCCGCTCTCACCTCTCGCGTTCGGCGCGTTCGACCTCATCCGCGCGCTCGGCCACGGTTACAACGACGACCCGACCCGAGCGTCGCGGCCGATGGACGGGGCGCGGGACGGCTTCGTCATGGGCGAGGGCGCCGCGCTGCTCGTCCTGGAATTGCTCGAGGGTGCCGAGGCGCGGGGCGCGCAGATCTATGCCGAGGTCCTCGGCTACGCGGCGACCTCGGACGCCCACCACATGGTCCAGCCGCGCGCGGACGGTCGCGAGGCCGGCCGGGCGGTCACGCTCGCGCTTGCCGACGCGGGTGTCGCGGCGGACGAGGTCGACTGGGTCAGCGCCCACGCGTCGTCGACGCCGATCGGCGACATCGCGGAGGCCCGGGCGATCGCCGCGTCGCTCGGCGAGCGGGCCCGCAGCGTCCCGGTGAGCGCGACGAAGGCGCTCACGGGCCATCCGCTCGGCGCGACGGGAGCCATCGAGGCGTCGATGGCGGCCCTCGCCGTCCGCGACGGCTGGGTCCCGGGAACGGTCAATCTCGAGGCGCCGGAGCCCGAGCTCGCGGCGCTCCTCCCTGGCCTCCTCCGCGACGGCCGCGACGGCCGCTTTGACACCGTGCTGTCCACGTCGTTCGGGTTCGGGGGGCTCAACGCGGCCCTGGTGCTGGGGAGCGTCGATCGCACCTGACCCAGCGCGCCGCCGGCGCTCGGCGGTACCCTCGGACGATGCCCGAGACCACCAGCCAGCCCACGTGGGAGCGCCGCTTCCGCGCGCCGATCCTGTCCTTCCCCTCGTGGGCCGCCGACGCCCCGGACCGCCTCCTCATGGCGTCCACCGAGAGCGGCACGTACCAGCTCCACGCGTGGGACCGCTCGACGGGGGCTCGCCGCCAGGTCACGTTCGATCCGGTGGGCGTGCTTGACGGACGCCCGACCGCGGACGGCCTCGGAGTCATCTGGTTCCACGACGCGACGGGTGCGGAGACGGGCACGTACGTGTTCGCGCCGTTCGACGAGAACCTCCCGCCCGAGCCGCTCGTCGAGGGCGTTCCGGCCGGCTGGACCGAGGGCATCGCGATCGGGCGGACGCGGACGGTCGTCGGCGTGAGCACGGGGGATGGGTTCTCGATCTGGACCTCGGAGCGGGGCGGGGTCGCCCGCCTCCTCCACGCGCATCCGCAGCCGGTGCACCTCACCGGGGCGGGGATGAGCGGCACGGGCGAGTCCGGCGCCCTGTCCGCCGATGAGTCCGTCGTGGTCCTCGCGGTGATGGAGGACGGCGACGTGCTCCACCCCTCCCTGCGCGCGATCGATGCCGTGACCGGCGTGACCCGCGCGGAGCTGCGCGATCCGGGGCTCAGGCTCGCCGGCTACGGGTTCTCCCCGGTGGCCGGCGACCCACGGATGGCGATCACGCACGAGCGGACCGGCGAGGAGCGTCCGGCCGTCTGGGACGTCGCCACTGGTCAGGTCCGGGACCTGGCCGTGGATCTCACCGGCCCCGTGGAGCCCGTGGACTGGTGGCCGGATGCGTCCGCCCTGCTCCTGCTCCAGCTCGTCGAGGGGCGCCACCGCCTCCACCGCTACGACCTCGCCACGGGCCGCTGCACGACGCTCGACACGGAGCCGGGTTCGATCACCGCAGCCGCGGTGCGCCCCGACGGCGCCGTCTGGTACCGCGTCCACCACGGGGAGCACCCGGCGCGCCTGCTCGAAGTCGGCTCGCACCAGCCGCTGGTGGAGCCGGTCGGGCCACGCGCGCCGCTCGGCCGGGCCTTCGAGCCGTGGTGGTTCACGAACCACAACGGCCAGCGTGTCCACGGGTTTCTCGTCCGTCCCGAGGGCGAGGGTCCGCACCCGGTGATGCTCCGGGTGCACGGCGGGCCCCACTCGGTGGACATGGACCGCTGGGCGCCCGACGTCCAGGCCCACGTCGACGCGGGGCTGCTCGTCGCGATGGTCAACTACCGCGGCTCCGAGGGGTTCGGGCAGGCCTGGCGCGACGAGCTCACGGGCAACGTCGGGTTCCTGGAGCTCGAGGATGTCCTCGCGGGCCTCGACGACCTCGTGGCGCGCGGGCTGGCGGACCCTGAGCGCGTCGTGCTCGCAGGCTGGTCATGGGGCGGGTACGTGACGCTGCTCGGCATCGGGCGACACCCCGACCGGTTCGTCTCGGCGATCGCGGGCGTCCCCGTGGCGGACTACATCGCCTCCTACGAGGACGAGTCGCCGATCCTCCAGGCCCTCGACCGCGCACTGTTCGGCGGCTCCCCCGAGGAGCGTCCGGACCTGTTCCACGAGCGGAACCCGATCACGTACGCCGATGCGGTGGACGTTCCCCTGCTGATCCTCGCCGGCGACAACGACTCCCGGTGTCCCATCCGGCAGATCTGGAACTACGTCGCCCGGCTCCGGGCGCGAGGCCTCGAGCCCGAGGTCTACACGTACGCGACCGGGCACGCATCGTTCAACGTCGAGGAACGGGTCCGTCAGACCGCGATCACGCTCGACTTCCTCGCGCGAACCGTGCCGGGGACACGGCGGCTCGAGGGCGTGGCCCAGTGGGCCGGCATGCAGGAGCCCGTCGCGGGCTAGTCGATCGTGAAGTGGTCGGGGCGCTGGTAGGCCCCGGTCCGCTCCTTCTCGAGCTGCATCAGCACGTCGTTGAGCAGCGACGACGCCCCGAACCGGAACCAGTCGGGCGTCATCCAGCGCGGACCCAGGGTCTCGTACAGGACGACGAGGTACTGGATCGCCTCCTTCGCCGTCCGGATCCCGCCCGCGGGCTTCATCCCGATCTGCTTGCCGGTGACCCGCTCGAAGTCGCGGATCGCCTCGAGCATCACGAGCGTGACCGGGAGCGTCGCGGCCGGCGTGATCTTGCCGGTGGACGTCTTGATGAAGTCGGCGCCCGCTGCCATCGCGAGGACGCTGGCACGACGGACGTTGTCGAACGTCCCGAGCTCGCCGGTCTCGAGGATGACCTTGAGGTGCGCGTCGCCGCACGCCTCCTTGATCGCGACGATCTCCTCGAACACCGCGAGGTAGTCGCCGGAGAGGAAGGCGCCGCGGTCGATGACCATGTCGATCTCGTCCGCGCCGGCCGCGACCGCCGCCCGCGTCTCGGCGAGCTTGATGTCGAGGAACGACTGGCCGGACGGGAACGCCGGTGGCCACCGACGCCACCTTGACGCCGGAGCCCTTGAGCGCCTCCTTGGCCTCGGCCACGTGCGACGGGTAGATGCAGATGGCGGCCACGTGCGGGATCGACGGGTCGCCCGGCTGCGGGCGCATCCCCTTCTGGCACAGCGCCCGGACCTTGCCCGGCGTGTCCTTTCCCTCGAGGGTCGTCAGGTCCATCATCCGGATCGCGAGGTCCAGGGCCCAGACCTTCGACGCCTTCTTGATCGACCGCTTCTTGAGCGAGTCCACGCGCTCCTGGACGCCCACCTGGTCGACGGGCGTGACCCGCCCGAGCATCGAGCCGAGGCTGCCGGCCCGGCTGTCGAATGCGCGGATGAGCTCGCTCGCTCGCTCCCGGGTGGCGCTGTCGCGCGCGACGGACGTCGTCATGCCCGGGAGTCTACCTCGGCGAGACGAGCGTTCCGCCGCGTGGTCAGCGGCCCGCCCGGTTCCGGGGCGGCGGCGGCAGCTTCGTCCCGCCCTTGACGAGGAAGTGGTCGAACCAGTCGCGCACCTGGGCGAGGTTCTCGGCCCGGCGGAAGGGCGAGCCGGAGCGGGTCAGCTCGTGGCTCTCGTCCGGGACCCGCATGAACCGCACGGGCCGCTTGAGTGACCGGAGGGCCGTGAACAGCGCCTCGCCCTGGGCGATCGTCGTGCGCAGGTCGCGCTCCGCGTGCTGGATCAGCAGCGGGGTGTGCATGTTCGCGGCGAGCGACAGCGGCGAGATCTCCCAGAAGTAGGCGTCGTCCTCCCACGGGACCTTGCCGAACTCGATCGAGGCCCACTCCCCGCCCGAGATGTCGCCGGTGTAGAACAGCGTCCGCATGTCCACGCAGGAGCGGCACGTGAGCGCCGCCTTGAACCGCTGCGACTTGCCGATGATCCAGTTCGTGAGGTAGCCGCCGTACGAGCCTCCGGTCACGCCGAGGCGGTCCGGGTCGGCGAGACCGTCGTCGATTGCCTGGTCGACGCCCGCGATGACGTCCGCCATCGGCCCGTCGCCCCAGTCGGCGAGGTTCGCGACGTTGAACGCCTCGCCGTACCCCTCCGAGCCGCGCGGGTTCGTGTACAGGACGGAGACGCCGGCGCCCGCGAGGATCTGGAACTCGAGCATCGGCGACCAGCCGTAGAGCGTGTGTGGACCGCCGTGGATCTCGAGCGCCAGCGGGCGGGGGCCCGGACCGGCCGGCAGGAGCCAGCCCTGGATCTCCCGGCCGTCGCTCTGCCAGCGCCGATCGACGGGCTCGATGAGGGACAGCTCCGCGGCGAGCGCGTCGTTGAGGCCGCTGATCGCGCGCGGGGCGGCGGCCGTACCGCGCTTCGGGACCTCGAAGGCCACCACCTCCGGGAGCACCGTGCCGGCCGAGCGGATCGCGACGACCCGGTCGCCGCCCTTCGCGCCCGAGACCGCGTCCCAGCCCGAGAGAAAGTGGGTGTCGGTCGTGAGGCGCTCGGGCTCGCCCTTGCCGTCCAGGGCCACGCGCCACAGCTCCATCGAGCCCTCGATCGGCGCCGTGAACAGGACGGATCGACCGTCGGCGGTGGGCGCAAGGCGCGGGCCCTCGCCCAGCGTGATGTCGCTGTTCATCCCGGCATCGGGCTTGAGCTCGCTGCGCGCGAGGAGGTCCGTGCCCTGCCCGCGGCCGCGCTCGGAGCCGTCCGCGGCGAAGCGCCAGATCCCGGTCCGGTAACCGACCCGCGGCCAGCGGTCACCCAGCGCGAGGATCGCGCTCCCGTCGTGCGTCCACGTCGGCAGCACGAAGATCGAGTCCGACCCGTTCGCGACGAGGCTGACGTCCCCGGTCGCCACGTCAACGGTGTAGATCCCGTGCCGCGAGACGATGTCCGCATCCCGCCGGCGGTTCGCGGAGAACGCGATCCGGGTCCCGTCCGGCGACCAGGCGGGGTTCGCCTCGGGCGTCGGCCCGATCACGAGCGGCCGCGCCTCGCCCGTCGCGACGTCCACCAGCCACAGGTGCTGGTCCTTATCGTCGATGAAGCCCGCGCCGTTGTACTGGTAGCCCAGACGGTCGATGAACCGGTAGTCGGACAGGGGCGTCTCGCCCGGCTTCGGCTTCGCGGGGCGCTTTCGGCGGCGGCGATCCTCGTCCTCGGTCGCGCCCAGCGAGGAGGTGAGCACGGCGAGCGTGCCGCCGTCCGGCGACCACGCGAACTCGGTCACGCCCTTCGGCAGGTCGGTGAGCCGGCGAGCCTCCCCGCCGTCGAGCGGCAGCAGGAACACCTGGAAGCAGTCGTCGCGGTCCCTCGCGTCCTTCGGCCGGTCGGGTTCCTCCTCCGCGTACAACCGACGGTCGCTGATGAACGCGAGCGTGCGGCCGTCGGGGGAGAAGCGGGCGTGGCGGTCCGTGCGCGCACCGAGCGTCGCCTGGCGGGCGGGCGCCGAGCCGTCGACGGGCGTCGTCCAGATCGACAGCCGGTACCCGTCCTTGCCGACGCTCGTCCGCTTGACGGTGAACGCCGCGATCGATCCGTCGGGCGACAACCGGGGATCGTGCGGGACGGCGAGTCGGTAGAGGTCGTCAGGGCGCGCGGATCGAGACAACGTGATCCTCCGGGGGCGCGGTTCGGGAGCGCCGGGCGCGAGTCGGGCGCCGGCGGAAGCTGACCGCCAGTCTATCCCCGATCGAGGGGCTACCATCGATCCTGCGATGGCCGCCGAGCAGCTCTCCTTCCGGCTGGATCCGGCACTCCCCAACCCGGGCGATCTCGCCCCGATGTGGCCCGTGCCGCGGCCCGATGCCTTCGACTCGCCCGACTTCCTGTTCGAGCCGACGTGGGGCGGCCACCGCGTGTTCGCGTTCGTGGGGCCCGCGGCGCACGGCGGGCACGGGGGACGTCCGGATCGTGGATCCGACCGGCCTCGACCTCGCGCCGCGCCTGCCGGAGCTGGCCGGGCTCGCCGTCCGCGTCGCGGCGCGATCGGCCGTCCTCGACGGCGAGCTGGTCGTGGTGGACGGGAATGGTCGGGCGGACGACGAGGGCCTGCGCGACCGCCTCAACGGCAAGACGGGGCGACCCGTCGCGCTGCTCGTGTTCGACATCCTCCATCTCGACGGGGTCTGGCTGCTGCGGACGCCGCTCGAGAAGCGGCGTGCGCAGCTCCGGCGCGTGCTCCGTCCCGGCGACGAGGTCGTCGTCGTGCCGGCGATCGCGGGCGAGGGGCGGGCCCTCCACGACGCCGTGTCCGCGCAGGGCATCGCCGGGGTCCTCGCGCGGCGCCGGACCTCGCCCTACCTCCCCGGCGTCCGGAGCCGCATGTGGCGGTCGATCGTCGCCGCGGTGCCGGGTGACGAGCCGGTCACCGAGCCAGCCCGCCACGACCCGCCAGGCGGGGCCGGCGGGACGGCCCCGGTCCTCGCGCTGTTCCGCCGCCTTCCATTCGACGACGATCCGGGTCCGGCCGACGAGGCGGAGCCGCCCTCGGCCTAGTGGCTAGCCCCGGATCGCCCGCACGAACAGACGGACGGTCGGGGGCTGTCCGTAGAGGAGCACGCCGGCACGGTAGACGCGGATCGCGAGCAGCGTCACCAGCGGCACCGTGACGATCAGCAGGCCCAGCGAGAGCGCCACCTCCCACGGCTCCACCGTGCCCACGGCGAGCCGCGAGAGCATCACGAACGGGCTCCACAGCGGCACGTACGACGCGAAGCGGATGAACGCCGACGTCCCGCCCGACAGCGCGAGCACGGCGGGCAGGTAGCCCATGATCGCGGGGATCGAGAGCGGCAGCGCGACGATCTGCAGGTCCTCCGCCCGGCTGAGCATCGAGCCTGCGCCCGCGTACAGGGCCGCGTAGAGCGCGAAGCCCAGCACGAAGTAGACGAGGAACGCGGCGACGAGCCCCGGCGACAGCCCGGCGAGCGATCCCCCGCCCGCGTCGGGGCCGAGGATCTGGTTGCCGATCTCGCCCGCGGCGAACAGGGCCCCGACCGCGGGCATGAGCACCAGCGTCACCTGGGTCAGGCCCGCGAGCCCGATCCCCACGATCTTGCCGACCACGAGCTGCTGGGCGGTGGCGGCCGAGATCAGCAGCTCCATCACGCGTCCGGCCTTCTCCGCGACGACGCCCGACGCGACCCACAGCCCATAGAACACGAGTGTCAGGAACGAGAGCACGACGAACACGATGCCGACGATCCGGCGGCTCGCGTACTCGGCCGTATCGATCGCCGCCCCCCCGGCACCGGCGTCGCCCACGGCACCCGCGTCGATGACCTCGAACCCGGGGACCACGAACGGCTCGGAGCTGGGCGGCTGGTTGGCCGTCCAGTCCAGCACCCCGACGGCGAAGGCGCCGATCTGGAGGAGCTGGGCCCGGTCCGGCGTCAGCCCGCCGACGCTCAGCACCCGGAAGTCGAGGCCGCCGCCGACCTGACGCTCGATGATCACGGCACCGGCCAGCGAGCCCTCCTTGACCGCGTTCGAGGCTGCCGTGACGTCGTCGAGGCGTTCGAAGGTGAACTTTGCGGCGCCGCGGTCCTCGCCGCCGAGGCTGGCGTTGAGGAAGCCGTCCATCACGTTCACGGCCCGGGTGCCCAGCGCCTCGTCGGGCGCGACGACGGCGACGCGAGTGATCGTGGCGCGGTCCACGAGCCGCACCCCCAGCGGGATCAGGGCGACGACGATCGCGAGCCCGGCCATGAGCATCGTCGAGAACACGAACGCCCGCGAGCGCACGCGCTCCACGTACTCGCGCTTCGCCACCAGCGCAGCGTTCGAGACGCCGCCGCTCCCGGACGTCCGGCCGACCGGTCCGCGGTCCTCGGGGAGCGCGCTCACGCGGCCCCCTCGGCGTCGCGCCCGGAGCCGCTGCCCGCGGCTGGCCCGACCGCGACCGGCGCGGTCGGCGCGGCGGCATCGCGGGGCGCGAGGTGGACGTCCTCGTCCACCGGGTGGCCCACGTGGTCGATGAACACC
Source organism: uncultured Chloroflexia bacterium (assembly GCA_963715245.1). Classification (GTDB taxonomy): domain Bacteria; phylum Chloroflexota; class Limnocylindria; order Limnocylindrales; family CSP1-4; genus CAIXZV01. Next base: position 1,133,218 of record CAVQRM010000001.1, on the reverse strand, counting down.
TGCTCGAGGGTGGGATCCGCGACCTCGAAGTGGAGCACCCGCGCCCCGGCCGCGACGGCCGCCGCGAGGACATCCTCGGGCTCGACACCCGGGTCGAGCTCCACGGACGACCGCTCGACACCGGCCTGGATGATCCGCGCGCCGGGCAGCGAGGCGAGCCACGGGAGCCGGTGATCGTCGCCGACCGAGATGCGGACCATCCGCCGCCCGGTGGACCGGCGCACGTCCCGCAGCGACCCGCCGACGACCATCCGCCCCCGGTCCACGATCGCGACCGACTCGCACAGGGCCTCGGCCACCTCCATCTGGTGGGTGGAGAAGACGACGGTCCGGCCCCGGTCCCGGAGCTCGAGGAACGCCTCCCGCAGGAGCATCACGTTGACAGGGTCCAGGCCCGTGAACGGCTCGTCCATGAGCATCACCTGCGGGTCGTGGAGGACCGCCGCGATGAACTGGACCTTCTGCTGGTTGCCCTTGGACAGCTGCTCGGCCTTGCGGTTCGCGAGGTCCTCCGCCCGGAACCGGCGGAGCCAGGCGGTCGCCTCGCGCTTCGCCCGGCCGGACGGGACGCCATGGAGCCCCGCGAAGAACACGAGCTGCTCCATGACCCGCATCCGCGGGTAGAGACCGCGCTCCTCGGGCAGGTAGCCCCACGTCGAGCGCGGCAGGCGATGGCTCTCGGTCCCGCGCCAGGTCACGCGGCCGGCGTCGGGCTCGAGGACGCCGAGCGTGATCCGCATCGTCGTCGTCTTGCCCGCGCCGTTCGCGCCGAGGAAGCCGAAGACCTGCCCTGGCGCGACCTCGAACGCGAGGTCATCGAGGGCGACGACGGTTCCGAATCGCTTGTGGAGGTGGTCGACGACGAGGGTCATGTGACCGTGAGCGTAGGCATCCGACGCGAGCATAACGGCCCGGCCCCGATCGGCCATTCGGGGAAGGTCCTCCCCGGGGGATCGATGATGGTCCGGGTCGGGCATGATCGGGCGCATGGATCTCGGCTGGCTCGGGGCGGTGCTGCTCGCGCTCGCGGGGATGTGGATCGCGCTGCTCGCCCTGTTCTGGGTCCTTCGCCCGCGCGACGTCGCGGCTCGCGAGGTGCTGCGGGTCGTCCCCGACGTGCTCCGTCTGCTGCGGACGCTCGTGGGCGATCGGACGGTCCCGCTCGACGTCCGGATCGTCCTCGTCGGGCTCGTGGCCTGGATCCTCTCGCCCATCGACCTGATCCCGGAGTTCGTCCCGGGCCTCGGACCGCTCGACGACATCGTCGTGGCGATCGTGGCGATGCGCTACGTCCGGCGGCGGATCGGCGTCGACGCGATCCACGCTCGCTGGACGGGGTCGGAGGACGGCCTGCGGCTGCTCCTGCGTGTGACGGGCGGCGGAGCGGTGTCGGGCGGCTGAACCGGGGTACGATCACGCCGTGCAGGACGCCTCCCGAACCACGCCCCTCCGCATCGACGCGGACCGCGCCGCGGGCACCCTGCGCGTGGCGTGGTCCGACGGCCACCTCACCGCGTACGACGCCACGACACTGCGCTGGCTGTGCCCGTGCGCGTACTGCCGCGGCGAGGCGGGCATGCCCGGCTGGCTGGACACGAACCCCACGCTGACCGGGGAGCAGACCCGCCTCGTCGATCTTGCGCTGGTCGGCAACTACGCGATCCAGCCGACGTGGGGGGACGGCCACCACACCGGCTACCACACCTTCACGCTGCTGCGGGACCAGTGCCCGTGCGCCGCATGCGCGGCGGACCGAGCGCGCAGCCACGACGGGCACGAGCACGGCCACGGGCATGGCCACGGAGGAGCGTCATGATCATCGCCACGACCCCCTACATCGCGGGGCATCGCGTGACCGAGACCAAGGGCCAGGTGTTCGGGCTCGTCGTGCGGAGTCGCGGGCTGGGCGGCAACCTCGTGGCGGGCCTGCGCTCGATCATGGGCGGCGAGATCCACGAATACACGAGCCTCCTCGAGGACACCCGGCGCCAGGCGATCGACAGGATGGTCCAGAACGCGACGCTCGTCGGCGCGAACGCGGTGATCTCGTTCCGCTTCGACAGCTCCGAGCTCGCGGGGACGATGTCCGAGATCGTCGCGTACGGGACGGCCGTCGTCCTCGAGCCTGACGCAGCGGCGGTCGCGCCCACGATCCCCACCGGCGCCGCCCCCGCGGAGTAGAGCCCGTGGCGGTCGTTCTCGCACGCCTCCTGGTGGGATTGTGCGGTCTCGCATTCCTCCTTGGCGGCATCGCCGTCGCGGCGACGACAGGTCCGGGTGGTGACCTGTTCTCCGCGCTCTTCCTGTTTGTGCCCGGCATCGTGATGATCGCCGCGGTGATCCTGGAACGCACCCGGTACCGATCGCTGCACGCGGAGCGATCCGGTGACCTCCACGGCCCGGGCGGCGGCGAGACGGGGCAGCCCGAGCCTCGCTTCCGGCCGACCGATGAGCAGTTCCTGGACCCCACGACCGGCGTCCCGCTCCAGGTCTGGGTGGATCCCGAGACCGGCGATCGACGGTACGTGCCGCTGCCCTGACCCAGCGCCGGCCGCGAACGCCATCGCCCGCACTGGGCGATGGACCGCGAACGGCCGAGTGATATCCTCGGGAGCCACCTTTCACCGGGAATTGGGAGGCGGCTGCCGCCACGCGCCGCCTGTCACCCCGGAGCGACGTCGAGGACCGATGACCGCCGTTCGCCCTGCGCCAGGACCCCGCGCCACCGGTCGAGGCCGCCGCCGCGTCCCGCGCGACGAGCGAGGCCCGATCCTCAACCGGGAGCTCTCCTGGATCGAGTTCAACGCGCGCGTGCTGCACGAGGCGCGCGACAGCCGGAACCCGCTCCTGGAGCGGGTGAAGTTCCTCGCGATCTTCGCCTCGAATCTCGACGAGTTCTTCCAGGTCCGCGTGTCCGGCCTCCGGCGCCAGGTCCAGGCAGGGACCGCCCACCACGCCCCCGACGGCCTGACGGCGGCCCAGCAGCTCGACGCCATCCGCGTCCGGGTCCGGGAGCTCGTGGCCGACCACGCCGCGATCTGGGTGGACATCAGCACGGAGCTCGCGGCCGAAGGCGTCGAGATCATGGACTACGACGAGGTCCCGGAGCACCACGAGACGCTTCGCCAGCGGTTCCACGACGAGATCTTCCCGGTCCTCACACCGCTCGCGGTGGATCCGGGCCACCCGTTCCCGTACATCAGCACGCTGTCGCTCTCGATTGCGGTCGGGCTCGCCGATCCGGAGACCGGCGAGAAGCGCTTCGCGCGCGTCAAGATCCCGCCGATCCTCCCCCGGTTGTTCCCGGTTGGCAAGGACAAGTTCGTCCTCCTGGACCAGGTGATCGAGGCGAACCTCGACGAGCTGTTCCGGGGCATGGAGATCCTCGAGACCCACCTGTTCCGGGTCACCCGCGACGCGGACATCGCGATCGAGGAGGACGAGGCGGACGACCTGCTGCTCGCCATCGAGGAGGAGATCCGCCGCCGGCGCTTCGGGGAAGCGGTGCGGCTCGAGGTCGAGCGCTCGATGCCCGACGTCACGCGCCAGATCCTGATCAAGGGCGTCGGCGTCCTGGAGGAGGACTCGTTCGAGGTCGCGGGGATGCTCGACCTCACGGCCCTGTGGCAGCTGGTCGGCCTGGATCGGCCGGATCTCAAAGCCCCGGGCCACACCCCGGTGATCCCGCAGCGCCTGCTGCCGCCGGACGAGGACGAGCTCGCCGACGTGTTCGCGCAGATGCGGGCCGGTGACGTGTTCCTCCACCACCCGTACGAGTCGTTCACGGCGTCGGTGGAGCGGTTCATCGACCAGGCCGCGGACGATCCCGAGGTCCTCACCATCAAGCAGACGCTGTACCGGACGTCCGGCGACTCGCCCATCGTCCAGGCGCTCATCCGGGCGGCCGAGCGGGGCAAGCAGGTCGTGGTCCTGGTCGAGATCAAGGCCCGCTTCGACGAGGAGAACAACATCGGCTGGGGGCGCCGCCTGGAGCAGGCGGGCGCGCACGTCGTCTACGGGCTGGTCGGGCTCAAGACGCACTCGAAGGTGGCGCTCGTCGTCCGCCGCGAGGGCACCGGGCTGCGCCGCTACATCCACATCGGCACGGGCAACTACAACAGCAAGACGGCTCGCCTGTACACGGACCTCGGGCTCCTGACCTGCCGCGAGGAGCTCGGCGCCGACGTCACGGACCTGTTCAACGTCCTGACCGGGCTCTCGCGCCAGCGGAGCTTCCGCCGGCTCCTGGTCGCGCCGATGACGCTCCGAAGCCGGTTCCTCGAGCTCGTCGAGCGCGAGGCGGCGTTCGCGCGCGCCGGACAGCCGGCCAGAATCGTGATCAAGGTCAACTCGCTCGTGGACGTCCAGATCATCGAGGCGCTCTACGAGGCGTCGAAGGCCGGCGTCGAGGTCGACTGCATCGTCCGCGGCGCGTGCTGCCTGGTGCCCGGCGTCCCGGACGTCTCGGAGCGCATCCGCGTCCGGTCGATCATCGGCGAGTTCCTCGAGCACTCGCGCATCTGGATGTTCGGAAACGGCGGGCGGGCCGAGTGGTACATCGGGTCCGCGGACCTCATGGAGCGCAACCTCGACCGGCGGGTCGAGGTGGTGACGTCCGTGGAGGACCACGAGGCCCAGGCGCGCCTCGCCCGGATCATCGAGGTCATGCTGGCGGACGACCGCCGGTCGTGGCAGCTGCAGCCGGACGGTCACTGGATCCGCTCCGAGGTCATGCAGTCCGTGGAGGGGAGCGTGGACACCTTCGCCGTGCTCAAGGACGACGCCGCGACCGCCGCCGCCCTCGCCGACGTGCCACGTCGGCCCCATGCGGGCTCGGGCTCGATGGACCCGCGGGCATGACCGAGACCGTCGCGCGGCCGATGGAGGTCGAGCTCAAGTACCGCATGACCGACGTGGCCACGGGCGAGCGGCTCATCGGTGCCGACGAGCTTGCCGGACTCGGCGCGCTCGGTCCGATCGCGACCGTCTACAACGAGGATCACTACCTGGACACGCCCGACGCGGCGCTCGCCGCGGCCGGGTATGCCGGCCGCCTCCGAAGCACCGAGGCCGGCACGGTCATCACGCTCAAGGGGCTCCGCCGCCAGGACAATGGCGGAGCGGCGCACCGGCGCGAGGAGCTCGAGGGCCCGGCAGACCCGGAGCTGCCGCCCACCTCGTGGCCGGAATCAGCCGCCCGTGACGCCGTGCTCGAGATCGTCGGCGACCGGCCCCTGGGCGAGCTCGCCGTGCTCCGGCAGGTGCGCCGCAAGCGCCTGTACGGGATCGAGGGCTCGGTCGTCGAGGTGTCCGTTGACGACGTGGAGGTCGTTGCCGGCGAGCGCGTGATCGAGCGCTTCGCGGAGCTCGAAGCCGAGCTGCGCGACGGGAGCGAAGCGGTGCTCGAGCCGCTCGCCGAGCTGCTGAGCGAGATCGAGGAGCTCGTGCCGGCCGAGACGTCCAAGCTCGAGCGCGCCATGGATGCGGTCCGCCGCGAGCAGGCCGCGGACGTCGAGTCCGATGCCGCGAAAGCCGCCGAGGCCGATGCCGTCCCGACCGACCCTGCTGCGGCGGCCGCGCGCGAGTCGGAGGCGGGCCCTGGCGTGACCGGTGAGCCGGTCCGGGTCGCGGAGCCGGCCGAGGACGTCGAGGATGGCAGCGGGCCGGCACGGACGGACACGCCCGTCGCGCCGCGGGCGAAGTCGCCCGAACCGGCCAAGCCCGAGCCGCGGCTGACCGCGCCCAAGACGCCGGGCATCACCGCGGACGACCACCTCGCTGAGGCCGGGCGCAAGGTGCTCCGCTTCCATCTCGCGCGGATGCTTGCCCGGGAGGAGGGCACGCGCATCGGCAAGGATGCAGAGGAGCTCCACGGGATGCGCGTCGCCACGCGGCGCCAGCGCGCGGCGTGGAGGGTCTTCGGCAGTGCCTTCGACCAGGAGCGCACCCGCAGGCACCAGCAACGCCTGAAGCTCGTCGCACGCGACCTCGGCGGGGTGCGCGATCTCGACGTGCTGATCGAGGCGGCCGAGGCCTACCAGAAGGGCCAGCCCGGTCCCGAGGGTGCCGCCTTCGAGCCGCTCATCGAGTCCTGGCGTGTGCAGCGTGATGCCGCCCGGTTCGTCCTCCTCCGCGAGCTCGACTCGGGCCGGTATCGCAAGTGGGTGGACAGCTACATCGAGTTCGTCCAGGCGGAGGGCCAGGGCGTCCTCGCCGTCGGCCCGGTCCAGCCTCACCGGGTCCGAGATTCGATGCCGTCGCGCATCTGGGCCGCGTACGAGAACGTCCGTGCCTACGAGTCCGTGATGCGCTGGGCGGACGTGAACACCCTCCACGACCTCCGGATCGCGGCAAAGTGGCTGCGCTACACCCTCGAGTTCGTGCGTGAGGCACTCGGGCGGGAGGCCGGCCCGGTCATCGAGAAGGTGGTCGCCCTGCAGGATCACCTCGGCTGGCTCCACGACGCCGACGTCGCCGCCGGCCTGGCTCGGGCGTACCTCGTTGAGCATGCCGGCGACCTGACGGAGCACGAGAGTGCGGCAATCGGGCGCTATCTCGTGGACCGCGAGCGGGAGCTCGCCCGGCTGCGCAGGACCGTCGGACCGGCGTGGCGGGGCGTGTCCAGCGTCGCCTTCCGGCGCGCGCTCGGGCGGCTCGTCGCCGGGCTCTGACGCTCGAGCGACCTGCTTGACCCAGTCCGGCGGACAGGAGCCTCGCGGCGCGACCTAGACCGGGACGATCTCCCGAGGATCGCTCCAGCCCCTGACCAGGCCCGCGAGCCGATCGCGCCACGCCGGCCCGCCGGCCATCGCGGCGAGGATCATCCCCTCCCTGATGCCCTCGTCGGAGACGCGCAGCCGGTCGGCCCCGTACCGCTCGAGGATCGCGTCCACGATCAGTGCGCCGGCCGGCAGCACGCGCGCTCGCTGCGGTCGAAGGAGGTGGCGCTCGGCGGCATCGACGCTCCGCTCGACGGTCAGCATCGCCAGCGCGACGGTGATCCGGCGCCGCGTCAGCAGGCCGTCGACCGCCGTCGCCGGCAGGAGCTTGAGGAGGTTTGAGGCAGTTCCGCCCACGGCGACGATCTCGGCGGGGCTCGCCTCGGGCGCCTCGGCGACGATGGCCCGGATGGCGGCGCGCATGGCGTCGATCTCCGCGAGGGTCGGCGGGTCCGACTTCGCGATGTCCTGCGTGATCCGCGCACTCCCGACTCGCAGACCCGTTGCCCGTGCGGCGCGGCCCGGTGCCACGAGCACCAACTCCGAGCTCCCGCCGCCGATGTCGACGACGAGCAGCTCCGACGTGACCGGCTGCCCGCCCGTGACGCCGAGGAGCATCAGCAGCGCCTCCTCGTCGTGGGTCAGGACGTGGAACGGGACACCGGCCCGCGCCTGGACCTCATGCACCAGGGCTGCCCCATCGGCCGCCCGTCGGATCGGCTCCGTCCCGACGATCGTGATCGACGTGGCGCCGAGCCCGCGCGCTGCCTCCGCGTAGCCCGTGAGGGTCGAGGCGAGCTCCTCCCGGGCCTCGGCGCCGATGTAGCCGTCCGCCGCGACGCGGTCGCCGAGCCCCAGGAACGCCGATTCGTCGAGCAGCGGCTCGAGCCGGTGGCCCGAGACCGTGGCGACGAGCAGGTGGGCGCTGTTCGCGCCGACATCCACGGCGGCGCCGACGATCGTCCCGCTGACCGCCTCGACCGGGGGGGCCGCGACGGCATACGCCGCTGCGGCCGCCGTCGTCGCCTCAGGCGACAGATCATGGGTCGACGCGCCGACAGGACCCCCGGTCTCGTCGTCCACACCGGGCTCGGGTGACACCTCGTCGGGCTCGCCACCGGCAACGGGTTCGGATGCCATGCCAGCGGGAGCGGGCTCGAGTGTTTCGGCGCCCGGCTCGCGGTCCGCGATGTCGGTCTCAGGCCACTCGGGCTCCGCAGCGGACGCCTCGATGGCTCCCTCCGGAGCGCCCGTCTCGAGATCATTGGCTGCAGGTTCGGGCTCGGGCTCATTGGCAGCAGGTTCGGGCTCGGGCTCATTGGCTGCAGGTTCGGGTTCGCGCTCCGTGGCTTCCGACTCGGGTTCCATCGCGAGCGACGCGAGGCCGATACCAGCCGCGAGTCCCCATCGCGGCTCGTCCTCATCGCCGGCGGCCGCCGGCTCGGGCTCCGCGCCCTCGGGCTCGGGAGTGAGCTCCGCGACCGCCGCCGAGGGCTCAGCGTCCGGTTCCGGGGCAGGGCCTTCGGGTTCGGCATCGGGTTCTGGCTCCACGCCTGCCGTCAGGGCCCCGTCGCCCGCTGCGGCCTCGCCCCCTGGGTGATCCACGACCCCAGGATCCTCCGTCGCGAGCGCAGCGAGACCGATGCCGGCGAGTCCCAACCGCTCCTCGACCTCGCCAGCTGCGGGCACGGGCTCTGCGGGCTCGGGCTCGAGTTCGGCCTCCGGTTCGGACGCCGCAGCGGCCTCGGGTTCCGGTTCGGGTTCGGGCTCGGGCTCCGGTTCGGGTTCCGGTTCGGGCTCGGGCTCGAGTTCGGCCTCCGGTTCGGACGCCGCAGCGGCCTCGGGTTCCGGTTCGGGTTCGGGCTCGGGCTCCGGTTCGGGTTCCGGTTCCGGTTCGGGCTCGGGCTCCGGTTCGGGTTCCGGTTCGGACGCCGCAGCGGCCTCGGGTTCGGGCTCCGGTTCGGGCTCCGGTTCCGGTTCGGGCTCCGGTTCCGGTTCGGGCTCCGGTTCCGGTTCCGGTTCGGGCTCAGCGGCGGGCTGGAGCTGGTCGACGCGCTCGACGATGTACGCTGCCGCGGGCTGCGTCGTCTGCTGGATGAGTCCCGCAGCCTCCTTGAGCGTGGCTCCCGCCGCCGCGGCGGCGGCCGCCGCCCCAACCTCACGCTCCTCGCCTGGCGCCGCTTCGCCGGCAGGCTCGGTCTCGGCCCTCGCAGCTGCCTTCGCCGCCTTCCTGGCGGTTCGCTCAGCGTCGCGGAGCTCGCGCTCGGCCTTGCGCTCGATCTTCCGGGCCGCCTTCCGCTGGGCTTTCGCCTCACGCTTGGCAGCCTTGGCCGCGGCCGCCGCCGCCTTCGCTTCCTGCTTCGCCGCCTTGCGGGCGGCCTTGCCCGAGGGCGCCGCGTCCGGGGCGGCCGTCGTCTCCGTCGAGACCTCGGGATCCCCGTGCTTCGCCATCGCGCGCTCCTCGTCCGTGACCGGGCGGCCGGTCCATGCGCCCGTGCGGACAGTCTGCCCGAGCCGGACCGATCGCGCCCGTCCGATATGTCCACACTCGAACGCGATGTGCCCGCCCGGCCATCCAGTGGAACAGCCGGGCGGCGGCCCCCGTTGACCGATCGTTAACGGGACGCGAACTCCGCGTTGACGGGGGGCACCGACCGTCTGGCTCGTGGTCGCTCCGTCGCATCCCGAACACGACAGATCCCGTCCGACGACACCGCCGCTCGCGGCGGCGCCCCGGACGGTCTGGCTCGTGCTGGCGAACGACGGTCCCGCGACCGAGGTGGCCGACGAAGCCCCCGGACTGGCCGTGCGCATCCTCAACGATCCCGCCCGCTTCCGCGCCCTCCTGCTCGCGGAACGACCACGGATCGTCGTGTGCGCCGAGCCGCCCGCGGACGAGGAGCTCCTCCGGATCGTCGCGGCAGAGCGCCGGCGACGGGCGGGGATGCGTGCGGTCCACCTCGCGCCGCCGGATGCGGTCGACGCGCGTCTCGCGGCGCTCGCGGCCGGGTTCGACGACGCCCTGACGACCACCACGCCGGCCTCGGAGCTGATCGGACGACTCGGCTGGCTCGACGCGAAGGCACGGACGAGGCCCGGGACCGGCACCCTCCTCCCCGTGGCCGACGGGCTCGAGCTGGACGTGGTCGGACACGAGCTCCGTCGTGGGGCGGAGGTCGTCCACCTGCGACCCAAGGAGTACGGCCTGCTGGCGCTGCTGGCGGCCCACCCTGGGCGCGCCTACAGCCGTCGCGAGCTCCTGGACCGGGTCTGGGGGCCGGACCACACCGGCGGCATGCGGACCGTGGACGTCCACGTGCGCTGGCTCCGCTCGAAGATCGAGCCGGTGCCCGATCAGCCGGTCCACCTGGTGACCGTCCGCGGCATCGGCTACAGGCTCGATACCCCGGGACGTTAACCGGTCATTAACACCCTGCACACGTCATGTTGACGGGTCCCGTCGAACGTGGGACAGGCAGGAATGGGAAACGCCACCGGCGCTTGGCGCCGACGACACACCTGGAGGAGTTGTTCGTGACACTCGCTACCCCCAAGCGCATCGGCGGCCTCGCGCTGGCCACCGCGCTCTTCGTCGCCGCCTGCGGCGGCGGCTCCGGCGCCACGACCGCGCCCGCCAGCCAGGACGCCGGCAGCGGCGTCACGGGCGAGATCTTCGTATCCGGCTCGTCGACCGTCGAGCCCATCTCGTCCGGCGTTGCCGAGCTGTTCAAGGACGCGAACCCCGGCTTCGAGTACACCGTCGAGGGCCCGGGCACGGGTGACGGGTTCAAGAAGTTCTGCGCCGGTGAGACCGACATCTCCGACGCATCCCGCGCGATCAAGGACGAGGAGGCCGCGGCCTGTGCCGAGGCCGGCGTCGAGTACGTCGAGCTCAAGGTCGCGATCGACGGCCTGTCGATCCTGACCTCGGTCAACAACACGGCGATCTCGTGCCTGAGCTTCCCGGACATCTACGCCCTGGTCGGGCCTGAGTCCACGGGCTTCGGCACGTGGAGCGACGGCGCGGCCATCGCGACCGAGCTTGGCTCCAGCACGACGCTCCCGGACGCGGAGCTCGTGATCACCGGCCCCGGTGAGGAGTCGGGCACGTTCGACAGCTTCGTCGAGCTCGTGATCACCGGCATCGCCGAAGATCGGGGCCAGGACGACACCACGCGACCCGACTACACCGCGAGCGCGAACGACAACGCGATCATCGAGGGCATCGCCGGCAGCGCAACGTCTCTCGGCTGGGTGGGCTTCGCCTTCGCCGAGGAGAACCTCGACAAGGTCCGCCTGATCAACGTCGCCGCCGAGGCGAACGGCACCTGCGTCGAGCCCACGCCGGACACGATCGCGTCGGGTGAGTACCCGATCGCCCGCGACCTGTACATCTACGTCAACAAGGCAAAGGCCACGGAGAACCCGGCGCTGGTCAGCTACGTCGACTTCTACCTCGCCGAGGGCACGATCGCCAAGGTGCTCGAGACCGTCCCGTACGTGAACCTCACGCCCGAGGCCCTCGCCGAGTCCCGCTCGGCCTGGGACGCCCGCTAGCCTCCTCCCTCCTCCGAACGGGTCGGGTCAGCTCGGAGACCCGGCCTGTTCGTCTATCCTCGTAGACCAGAGCCGCCCGCCCAGGAGCATGGATCGACGATGAGCCAGGCGAACCCAGCACTCGCGCTGGGCCAGACACTACGGGGCAGCGCCGCCCGAAGGCGCCGCGAGCGGATCGTGCGCGCGGTGTTCCTCGGGTCGGCGCTGTTCACCGTCGTGATCAGCTTCTTCATCATCGAGACGGTGCTGGTCGAGGCGATCGCCTTCCTGCAGAAGATCGAGCTGGCCCAGCTGCTTGGGATCGGCTGGTTCCCGAGGCGGGGCATCTTCGACGTCCCGACCCTGCTCCTGGGCACGCTGATCGTGACCGGGATCGCGATGCTCATCGCGGCGCCGATCGGCCTCGCGAGCGCGATCTACCTCTCCGAGTACGCGACCCCGAGGATCCGGCGCACGATCAAGCCGATCCTCGAGATCCTCGCCGGCATCCCGAGCGTCGTGCTCGGCTTCTTCGCGCTGACGGTCATCAACCCGGCGATCATCCAGTCGATCTTCACCGACGCCTCGGGGTACAACCTCGCCGCCGCCGGCGTCGCCGTCGGGATCCTGTCCATCCCGCTCGTCGCCTCGGTCTCCGAGGACGCCATGAAGGCCGTCCCCGCAAGCCTCCGTGAGGCGTCGTACGGGCTCGGGGCCCGCCGCCTGACCACCTCAGTCCGGGTCGTCTTTCCCGCGGCGATCTCGGGCATCGTGGCCGCGATGATCCTCGCCACGAGCCGCGCGATCGGCGAGACGATGGTCGTCGCGCTCGCGGCCGGCGCACCCCAGGCGCGCACGATCAACCCGCTCGACGCCGGCGGCACCATGACCTCCGCGATGGTCAACCTGGCGACGGGCAGCGACCAGGTCGTCGGCGATAACGCGGCGTTCCAGAGCCTGTTCTTCGTCGGCCTCCTGCTGTTCGTGTTCACCCTGACCCTCAACCTGCTCGCCGACGCCTTCGTGCGCCGGACGCGGCAGCGGTACTAGGGAGCGGGCGCGGTGTCCACCATCGGCTCCTCCGTTCCCGCGGCCGTCGTCCGCGGTTCGCTCACGGGCGTCAAGCGTGACTGGATCGGGACGTTCTTCCTCCTGCTGCTGCTGGGCAGTTTGCTGTTCACGCTCGCGGTCCTGTTCATCCTCCTCGCGGACGTCCTCACGCGCGCCATCCCAGTGTTCCAGGACCGGGGTGTCGGCTTCCTGACCTCCACCCTGTCGTCCAACCCGGCCCGGGCCGGCGTGGCGCAGGGTCTGATCGGCACGTTCGTGCTCGCGCTCCTCGTCCCGGTGTTCGCGTTCCCGATCGGGATCGCGACCGCGATCTACCTCGAGGAATACGCTCCGGACACGCGGCTGACCCAGTTCATCCAGGTGAACATCCGCAACCTCGCCGGCGTCCCATCGGTCGTCTACGGGCTGCTGGGCCTCTCGGTGTTCGTGGGGTTCCTCAACAGCGTCGACGGCGACGGCAACGGCCGGACCATCGTCGCCGGCGCTCTCACATTGAGCGTGCTCGTGCTCCCGATCGTGATCATCACCGCCATCGAGTCCCTGCGGGCCGTCCCCAACACGATCCGCGAGGCGGGCTACGGCGTCGGGGCGTCCCGCTGGGAGGTTACCCGCAAGCTCACCCTCCCATCTGCGGCGCCCGGCATCCTCACCGGCACGGTGCTCGCCCTGTCGCGCGCCCTGGGCGAGACCGCCCCGCTGATCATCGCGGGCGCGGTGCTCGGCACGTTCTCGGGGCTGCAGCTCGACACCCTGTTCACGGGCAGCTACACGGCCCTGCCGATGATCGTGTACGACTGGGCCCGTCGCCCCCAGGACGAGTTCCGCGCCCTTGCGGCTGCCGCGATCGTCGTCCTGATCGTCATCACCCTGTTCGCCAACGGGATCGCCATCTACCTGCGCACCAAGTACGAGCGGACGTGGTGATGTCCGACACCTCCGGAGATTCCCCGATGACGCAAGTCGCCCCTCCCACCGAGTCCCCCGCTCCCCCGGAGCCGGCGGCGACCACGGACGAACACCCGGCTCCCACGCCGGCACATGCGTCGCCCTCGCCGGTCGCGCTTCACGTCGAGCGCGGGTCGGCGCAGGCCCCCGATTCCGCAGAGCCCGGCGTCGAGCCGATCATCGAGCTCAGGGACCTGAGCTTCTACTACTCGAAGTTCCGCGCGGTCAAGGACGTGAGTATCGCGTTCGAGCCGCACAAGATCACCGCGCTGATCGGCCCCTCCGGCTGTGGCAAGTCCACCCTGCTGCGCACGATCAACCGCATGAACGACCTGATCACGGGGACCCGGGTCGAAGGCAAGGCGCTGTACCACGGCATCGACCTCTACGACAAGGACGTCGACGCGGTCGAGGTCCGCCGTCGGATCGGCATGGTGTTCCAGAAGGCCAATCCGTTCCCCAAGTCGATCTACGACAACATCGCTTTCGGGCCGAAGGTCAACGGCTTCAAGGGCGACATGGACGAGCTCGTCGAGTCGAGCCTCCGGCGTGCGGCCCTGTGGGACGACGTCAAGGACAAGCTGAAGCAGTCAGGCCTCGCGCTGTCGGGCGGCCAGCAGCAGCGGCTGTGCATCGCGCGGGCGATCGCGACGTCGCCGGACGTCATCCTGATGGACGAGCCGTGCTCCGCGCTGGACCCGCGCTCCACGCTCCAGATCGAGGAGCTGATGTTCGAGCTCAAGGAGAACTACACGATCGTGATCGTGACCCACAACATGCAGCAGGCCGCACGGGCGTCGGACTACACCGTGTTCATGAACATGGCGGACGACCGGGCGGGCTATGTCGTCGAGGAAGGTCCCACGCTCGAGATCTTCACGAACCCCAAGAACCAGCTGACCGAGGACTACGTCTCGGGCCGGTTCGGCTGAGCCGGAGGAGGCGGATATGACGGACGACTTTCGCACCCCGGGACCGCACGTCGCGGACGCCTTCGCGGGCACCATCGGCGACATGCCCCCGGCGAGCCACGGAGACCCGGTGCCGGCGGTCTTCCCGCCCGTGCACGGCTCGCGCAGCACGTACGACCGCGAGATGGCCGAGGTCAAGGACAACGTCCTGCGGATGGGCTCGCTCGTCGAGAGCCAGATCCGCGCGGCGATCGATGCGCTCGTGGCGCACGACGCCGAGGCGGCGCTCCAGGTCATCGTCGACGATCGCCAGATCAACGAGGTCCAGCGCAAGGCCACGGCGATGATCGCCGCGGTGATCGCCACCCAGAACCCCGTCGCACGTGATCTGCGCTACCTGCTCACGCTGGACCACGTGTCCTACGAGCTCGAGCGCATGGGCGACCACGCCGGCTCGGTCGCCAAGCAGGCCCGCAAGCTGGCGCCCTACGCCCGGATCAAGAACTACGCGGACCTGCCGCTCCTCGGCGAGCGCGTCGCGGAGCTCGTCCGCGGGATCATCCGGGCGCTCGTGGACATCGACGAGGTCAAGGCTCGCGAGGTCGCCGCGATGGACGACCAGGTCGACGAGCTCTACCACCGGATCTTCGACGAGGTCCTCGTGCTGATGCGCAATGACGCGGCGAACGTGGAGCCCGGGACACGGATCCTCTTCGCGTCGCACTACCTCGAGCGCATCGGGGACCGCGTCACGAACATTGCCGAAGACATCGTGTTCCTCGCCTCCGGAGAGGTGGAGGACCTCAACCCGTGACCGACGGCCACCACGATCACGGCGGGTTCCATGCCGACCCGGCCGCCGCGCCGGTCCGGGTGCTCGTCGTGTGCTGGGGCAACAGCGCCCGCTCGCTGCTCGCCGAGGCCCTCCTGCGCCACCTCGGCGGTGACCGGGTCGAGGCCCGCTCGGCCGGAATCGACCCCCAGGGCGTGCACCCGATGACCTTGCGGGTGCTCGAGGAGGCCAACCTGCCCACGGACGAGCTCGCCTCAAAGCCCGTCAGCGTGTACCTCGGCCAGCGCTTCGACTACGTCATCACCGTGTGCGACGACTCGCGTGCCGTGTGCCCCGTGTTCCCGGGGGTGCAAGAGTCGCTCCACTGGGGCTATCCCGACCCGGCGAAGGCCGAGGGGACCGACGAGGAGCGCCTCGCGGCGTTCCGCGCAGTGCTCACGAGCCTCGGCCAGCGGATCCACCAGTTCCTGCCGCTCGTCGACCGCCATGCCGCCCAGCGGAGGCCGGTGGAGCTCGCATGATCTCGGTCCACCTCCTGCGGCACGCGCATGCCGGGGACGCCGAGCGGTGGGGCGGCGACGATTCGATCCGTCCGCTGTCCGAGAAGGGTCGCCGCCAGTCGGAGCGGATCGGCCGGCTGCTGGCCGCGCACGATGATGCTCCTGACCTGTTCATCACCTCGCCGCTCCTGCGCGCCGGCCAGACCGCCGAGATCGTGGCGGAGGCGCTGGGCGCCCAGGTCATCGTGGACGCCCGACTCGCGGGGCCGCTCGACAGCAGCGTGCTGAGCGACATCCTCGCGTCAAACCCGGACTCGGACCGACCGTGTCTCGTGGGTCACGACCCTGACTTCAGCGAGCTCCTGGGCGAGCTCCTCGGGACCCCGCCCATCCCCATGCGCAAGGGCGCCCTCGCGCGCGTCGACGTCGGATCGCGGACCGTCGTGCCGGGGCGCGGCATCCTTCGCTACCTGGTCCCGCCGGAGCTCCTGGCGAAGTAGCCCGCCGGATGCCGCGCGGCCGACCGCGGACCGTGCCTGCCGGGCGCCGGTGCGGCTACCCGCGGGTCCAGCGCCAGCGCATGACGTGCGTCAGCGGACGGCCGGGCTCCACGACCTCCGGGTCGAGGTTCACGGCGTCCGGCGGGCCGCTCTGCGGCTCCACGCAGATCGCGTGCACCGGCTCGCTGTAGACGACCCACCACTCGCAGCTGGACGACAGCTCGAGGCGCAGCTCGCCCGGCCACTCCAGCACCGGCGGGCCCTGCAGGCCCGTGAATGCATCGTCCCAGGGCCCAGGGGTTGGCGGGACCCGCTCCCCCGTCGGCATCCCCTCGGCGTCCCGGACGAGCATCTCCCGTGCGTCGAACGAGAGCCGGACGGTGGCGCCATCGTCCGCGATGGACCGCCGGAACCACGGGTGCCAGCCGAGCGCGACGGGCATCGGCTCGTCCGCGGTGATCGTCATCGTGACCGCCAGCCCGTCCTCGTCCAGCGCGAACCGCTGCGCCACCCGTCCTCGGAACGGCCAGCGCTCATCGAGCTCGATCGCGATCGTCGTCGCGTCCACGACCGACCATGGGCAGTCGTACACGACGCCGTGGATCGCATGGGGGGGCATCCCGAGCGGCAGCCGGTGCTCCCGACCGGCGAACGTGAAGCGGCCGTGGCGGATGCGGCCGGCCCACGGCACCATCGGGTAGCTGCCCCACTGCATGAAACCGCCCGCATCGCCCGTGACAAGCAGCTCGCGCCCGTCGACGGTCACGGATCCGAGCCGGCCGCCCTCCTCCGGGCGCACAACCAGCGCGGCGCTTGCGGCCTCCAGCCGCAGCTCGTGCGCACCACGCATGCGGCCCGTCGGGTCCATGCCTACCACCCCGCCCGCGGCGGGAGACACAGATCGCGCCGCCCGCGGAGACGGGCGGCGCGACCGGGAGGAGGAGCTTGGGTCATGCGTGCCGCGCGACCGGGATGGTCCGGCCGGGGTCAGCCTTCCTTGTTCTTGCTGCGGACGTCGAAGTACACGGCGACCAGCAGGACGAGCGCCTTGATGGCGAACTGGTAGTCGATCGGGATCGACATCACGCCCATGCCGATGTTCAGGACCCCGAAGAAGATGGCGCCGATGACCGTCCCGGCCACGGTGCCGACACCGCCGTACGCGGACGCCCCGCCGACGAAGGTCGCCGCGATGACGTCCAGCTCGAAGCCGTAGCCGGCCTTCGGCGTGGCGGAGTTGAAGCGGGCGGCGATGATCATGCCGCCGAGCGCGGCCAGCACGCCCATGTTGACGAAGGTCAGGAAGACCATCCGTTTGCTGTTGACGCCCGAGAGCATCGCGGCCTTGGCGTTGCCGCCGACGGCGTAGATCCGCCGGCCGACGACCGTCCGCGTGGTCATGAACATGTACAGGCCGATGAGGATGAACGCGATCAGCGCGACGATCGGCAGGCCCTTGTAGCCGGCCAGCCGGTAGGCGATGAACATCACGCCGATGATCAGCAGGGCGTTGCGCAGCCAGAAGTTGCCCATCGACGGGACGCTGAACCCGTACTTGATCTGCTCCTTGCGTGCGCGCCAGGCGAACCAGACCAGGACGGCGCTCACGATCGCCCCCAGGAGGAGCGTCGTGAGGTTGAGCGGGCCGCCGCCGATCGGCAGCACGAGCGTCCACGAGCCGACGCTGAACAGCGCGATGTCAGCGCCGCCGAACGGATCCCCGAAGGTGCCGATGAGCTCGGGGACGAACCCCGACGAGATCGCGCGGAAGCTCTCCACGAATGGTCCGACCGGCTGCCCGCCCAGCATCCACAGCGTCAGGCCGCGGAACAGGAGCATGCCGGCGAGGGTGACGATGAACGAGGGGACCCGGAGGTAGGCCACCCAGAAGCCCTGCCACATCCCGATCAGCCCGCCGGCGATGAGCGTCAGGGCGACGCCCAGGAGTGGGTCGATGCCGTAGGTCACCATGAGCACCGCGGCGACGGCACCCAGGAAGCCGGCCACCGAGCCGACCGACAGGTCGATGTGGCCGATGACGATGATCAGCAGCATCCCCAGGGCCATCACGAGGATGTAGCCGTTCTGGAGGAAGATGTTGGTCACGTTGAGCGACTTGAGCATGACGCCAGAGGTCGTGATCTGGAAGAACAGGACCGCGAGCAGGAGGGCGACGAGCATCCCCGACTGGCCCATCGCCTTGCGGATCCGGGTGAGCAGCGCCGCGGACTGCTCCTGCTCGTCCACCGTGGTCGTCGCCGGTGTGGGTTCGGTGGGAGTGCTCACAGCAGGACTTCCTCAGCTCCGGCTCGCGCCATCTGCATGATGGCCTTCATGATCGATTCCTGGGTCGCCTCCGCGGCGGGCATCTCGGCGGCGATCTGTCCGGCGGCCATCACGTAGATCCGGTCCGACACGCCCAGGACCTCCGGGAGCTCGGACGAGATGATGATGATCGCCTTCCCCTCGGCCGCCAGACGGTTGATGATCGTGTAGATCTCGTACTTGGCACCGACGTCGATGCCGCGCGTGGGCTCGTCGAGGATGAGCACGTCCGGGTTGGCGAACAGCCACTTGGACAGGACGACCTTCTGCTGGTTCCCGCCGGACAGGTTGACCGTGATCTGCTTCACGCTCGGGGTCTTGATGTTGAGCGCGTCGCGGAACTCGTTGGCGACCGTGATCTCCTTGGGCGGGATCAGCACGCCGCGGTTCGACACGCCCTCGAGGTTGGCCATCGTGATGTTCGTCTTGACGTCGTTCATCAGCACGAGGCCGTAGGTCTTCCGGTCCTCCGTGGCGTAGGCGATCCCGTTGGCGACCGCCTTCGGGATGGTGCTGACGTCGACCTCCTGGCCGTGCTTGAGGACCTTGCCGCTGAGGTAGTGCCCGTATGACCGGCCGAACAGGCTCATCGCGAACTCGGTCCGGCCCGCCCCCATGAGGCCGGCGATCCCGACGACCTCACCGGCGCGGACGTTCATGCTGACGTCGTTGATGACCATGCGGTCGTCATAGACCGGGTGGCGGACCTTCCAGTTCCTGACCTCGAGGAGGACCTCGCCGATCTGCGCCTCGCGCGGCGGGAACCGGTGGGTCATGTCGCGGCCGACCATGCCGCGGATGATCCTGTCCTCGGTGACGTCGCCGCCGGTGGCGTCGAGCGACTCGATGACGGCGCCGTCGCGAAGGACGGTGATCGTGTCGGCGACCGACTCCACCTCATTGAGCTTGTGGGAGATCAGCACGCACGCGATGCCGTGCTCGCGGAACTCGCGCAGGAGCTGGAGGAGGGCCTGCGAGTCGTTCTCGTTGAGCGACGAGGTGGGCTCGTCGAGGATCAGCAGCTCGACGTCCTTGGACAGCGCCTTGGCGATCTCGACCAGCTGCTGCTTGCCCACGCCGAGGTGCGAGATCTTCGTGTCGGGCGTCTCGTCGAGGCCGACCTTCTTGAGCAGCTCGATCGCCTTGGCGTGCGACTTGCTCCAGTTGATGACGCCACGGGTGGCCTGCTCGTTGGCGAGGAAGATGTTCTCGGTGATGGACAGGTGGGGGACGAGCGCCAGCTCCTGGTGGATGATGACGATGCCCTTGTGCTCGCTCTCACGGATGTTGCGGAAGCGGCACTCCTCGCCCTTGAAGTAGAACGAGCCTGTGTAGGTGCCGTGCGGGTACACGCCCGAGACGACCTTCATGAGGGTCGATTTGCCGGCCCCGTTCTCGCCGACCAGGGCGTGGATCTCGCCCGGTTTGACGGAGAAGGTGACGTCCTTCAGCGCCTTGACGCCCGGGAACTCCTTCGTGATGCCGCGCATCTCGAGCAGAACGTCGCTCACCGCACCGCCGCCCTCTCGCCCTCTGCTGCCTGGAATGAAATGCGGGTGTGCGAGGCGCAAGGCCGTCGCACACCCGCCATTGTGACCGAAGTCTAGTTCGCGACTTCCTCGGCCGTGTAGTAGCCGGTGTCAACGAGCTCCTGCGTCACGTTGTCCTTCGTCACCGAGGTGACGGGGAGGAGGTAGGACGGGACGACCTTGACGCCGTTGTCATAGGTATCGGTGTTGTTGACGTCGACCGTCTGGCCGGCGAGGAACTGGTTGACCATCTCCGCGACCTTGGCGGCCAGCAGCCGGGTGTCCTTGAACACCGTGCTCGTCTGCTCGCCGGCGAGGATCGACTTGACGGACGGGAGCTCCGCGTCCTGGCCGGTGACGACCGGACCGGGCTGCTCGGGGGTGTAGTAGCCAACCTGCTTGAGCGACGCGATGATGCCGCGGCTGATGCCGTCGTACGGCGAGAGGACCGCGTCGACCTTCGTGTCGGCGTAGTGCGTCGAGAGGATGTTGTCCATGCGGGCCTGGGCGGTCGCGCCGTCCCAGCGGAGCGTCCCGACCTGGGCCGGGAACTCGGTCTCGCCCGACTTCACGACGAGCTTGCCGCTGTCGATGAAGGGCTGCAGGATCGACATGGCACCGTTGAAGAAGAACCCGGCGTTGTTGTCGTCCGGCGAACCGGCGAAGAGCTCGATGTTGAACGGGCCTGCGGCGTTGTTGAGGTCGAGGCTGTCGACGATCGAGCCGGCCTGGGCCACGCCCACGTCGAAGTTGTCGAACGCGGCGTAGTAGTCGACGTTCGGCGACTCGCGGATCAGGCGATCGTACGCAAACACCTTGATGCCCGCGTCGGCGGCCTTCTGGAGGGTGTCGGCAAGGGTGGTGCCGTCGATGGCGGCGATCACGAGGACCTTGGCGCCCTTGGTGATCATGTTCTCGACCTGGGAGACCTGGGTCGGGATGTCGTCCTCGGCGTACTGGAGGTCGGTCTCGTAGCCGAGGGCCGACAGCGCCTTGACGAGGTTGTCGCCGTCGGCGATCCAGCGGGCGGACGACTTGGTCGGCATCGCGATGCCGACGAGGCCGCTGCCGGCCTCGGACGACTCCGCGGGCATGGACTCGGCGGGCGTCGACTCGGCCGGAGCCGCGGTCGCCGGGGCCGTGGTGGCACCGCCGCCGCCGCACGCAGCGACGACAAGGGCGCCGGCCGCGAGGGCCACTGTCAGGAACTTCTTCATCGGTGCGCTGCGCTCCTCCTGTGTGGGGCAGGTGCCCCACCTGATAGCGTCCTGGATCGCCTCAGTGGCCACGGCGCCGCGCGCCGGGTCCGCTGCGGGACCATCGTGATCCCAAGGTCGATCGCGGGTAGACGCATGCCGTTATCGTTCCCGTGAACGATAACGCTCCGCATCCTAAGCGCCTGACGCGGCTCGCGTCAAGCCGATCCGACAAGCCTCGAACTGGTGCCAATTTGAGGCCGCACGGGTGACGAACGGCACTCCTCAGAGTCCCTTTGCCAACAGCCAGTAGAGATCGTTCCACCGGAGCTGGTCACGAAACGCGTCGAGCGTCGTGCGCTCGTCGATGACCAGGATCTCGATCCCGGACATCGCCGCGAAGTCTCGCAGGTGTTCGCTGTTCACGCTGAAACCGAGGCTCGTGTGGTGCGAGCCGCCCGCGTAGATCCACGCCGCGGCGCTCGTCCGAAGGTCGGGTCGTGGGCGCCAGACGGCGCGGGCGACCGGGAGCTTCGGGAGGGGCTGCTTCGCAGGCACGACGTCGACGACGGTCGCGACCATGCGGAAGCGCTGCCCCATGTCGGTGATGCAGGCGGCGATTGCCGGACCGGGGTGGGCGTCGAACACGAGCCGGACCGGGTCCTCCTTGCCGCCGATGGACAGGGGATGGACCTCCAGGCGGGGGCGCTCGCCGGAGATGGACGGGCAGACCTCGAGCATGTGGGCGCCGAGGATCAGGTCGTCGGAGCCCGTGAGGTGGTACGTGTAGTCCTCCATGAAGGACGTCCCGCCAGGCAGTCCCGCGGACATGACCTTCATCGCGCGAACCATCGCCGCGGTCTTCCAGTCCCCTTCTCCGCCGAAGCCGTAGCCGTCGGCCATGAGTCGCTGGACCGCGAGGCCCGGGAGCTGCCGGAGGCCGTGCAGGTCCTCGAACGTGTCCGTGAAGGCCATGAACCCGCCGTCCTCGAGGAAGCGGCGCAGGCCCAGCTCGATCCGGGCGCCGTCGCGGAGGCTCGTCGCGCGGTCGCCGCCCGGCCGGAGCTCGGCCGCGACGTCGTACTCGTCGAGGTACTGGGCGACGAGCAGGTCGACCTCCTCGTCCGTCGCCTCGTCAACGACCTTGACGA
The DNA here is from genome assembly GCA_963715245.1 of uncultured Chloroflexia bacterium. GTDB lineage: Bacteria > Chloroflexota > Limnocylindria > Limnocylindrales > CSP1-4 > CAIXZV01. The sequence continues at coordinate 1,111,042 of CAVQRM010000001.1, read as the reverse complement.
GGTCGCCGACCCCCCACGTGTTGACGCTGAACCCGAGCCGGCGCTGCGCCTCGACCTTGTCGCCCTCGGTGACCGCGACCTCGCGCATGTTGTCGCCGAAGCGGGCGATCCTGCCGTGGGTCCAGTCGGCCTTGGCGCACGCGGCCCGCGACCAGGTCCCGACCTGCTCCTGGACCGTCGCATCGCCCCAGTGCCCCGTGACCACCTTGCGCTCGAGGCGGAGGCGGGCGGCGATGAACCCGAACTCCCGGTCGCCGTGGGCGGCCTGGTTCAGGTTCATGAAGTCCATGTCGATGTCGGCCCAGGGGATCTCGCGGTTGTACTGCGTGTGCAGGTGGAGGAACGGCTTCTGCAGCGCCTCGAGGCCGGCGATCCACATCTTGGCCGGGCTGAACGTGTGCATCCAGGTGACCAGCCCGACGCACGCCGGGTCCGCGTTGGCGGCCTGGACGAGGGCGAGGATCTCCGCCGAGCCCGTCAGCACGGGCTTCGGCACCACCCGCACCGGGATCGACGGCGCGGCGTCGAGCGCCGCCGCGATCGCGGTCGAGTGCTCGGCCACGGTGGCGAGGGTCTCGGGGCCGTAGAGGTGCTGGCTGCCGGTGACGAACCAGACCTCCGACGCCGCAAGGTTCAACACGAGGAACTCTCCCTGGGGGTGGCCCGCGCTCAGCGCTGGCCGTAGACGTTCATATAGCGGTCGTGGAGCTTCGTGACGGCGTCCACCGGGATCTCGTCCGGCGTGCCGAGCTGGAGGGCCATGAACACCGTCGCCGCCACGTCCTCGGTCATCACGGCCGCCTTGACCGCCGCTCTGGCCGTGGCGCCCACGGTGAACACGCCGTGGTTCTTGAGCAGGATCGCGGGCGACGTGCCGATCCCCTCCACCACCAGCCTCCCGATCGAGTCGTCGCCGATGAGCGAGAACCCGGCACACGGGATCTCGCCCCCGAACTCGTCCGCCTGCGCCGTGAGGTACACGGGGATGGAGCGGCCGACGGCCGCGAAGGCGGTCGCGTAGCGCGAGTGCGTATGGACGACGCCGTTGACGTCCGGGCGATGGCGGTAGATGTAGAGGTGGCTGAAGGTGTCAGAGCTGGGGGCGTAGTCGCCCTCGACGACCGTCCCCTCGGGGTCCAGCACGACCATCGACGCTGCCGTGAGGTCCTCGTAGGAGACGCCCGACGGCTTGATGGCCACCAGCCCGGTCTCCGGATCGCGCGCGCTGACGTTGCCGCCCGTCCAGACGACGAGCTCGTACTTCGGCAGGAGCGCATGCAGCTCGACCAGTTGCTCGCGGATCCCCTGGAGCAGCATCAGCGCGCCTCCCTCATCGATCCTGGGCGCCACCTGCGACGGCCGGCGGCGCGCTCGGACGCGCCGTCGGGGTCGTCGCCGGTCGGGTACCTGCTCAAGGCTCGTCTCCTGCCGGTTGGCGGGCGCGGCGCCAGGCCTGGATGCATCGCGCTTGGGGCGGAACGGGCCCGTCGCGAGTGAGGACGAATGGTGACAACGGGATGCGGGGCCGTTATCGTTCCCGTTACCGTTCACGCTACCATACCGATACTCGTCTGCGAACCCCCCACCCAGGCAACGCCGAGCACCGAGGTACCGCACTCCCGCCGTGGCACGCCAGCACAGGGTGACGATCAAGGAGATCGCCCGGATGACCGGGGTCTCCGTGCAGACCGTCTCGCGCGTGATCAACAAGCGACCGGACGTGTCGCCCGAGACGCGCGTCGCGGTCGAGGCCGCGATCGCGAAGCACGGGTTCCAGCCCAGCGCCGTCGCCCGGAGCCTGGTGCAGCGCCGGTCGCAGATGATCGGCGTCATCGCCGCCGGCCTGAAGTACTTCGGCGTGGCCCAGACGCTCAACGGCGTGACCGAGGAGGCCGAAGCCTCGGGCTACTCGATCATCCTCAAGGAGCTCGCGAGCTTCGACGTGCCGGACATCGTGCCCGTGCTCGACTTCCTGCTCGCCCACCGCGTGGAGGGGATCATCTTCGCCCCGCCGCAGCTGGGGGCGAACATCCGCCACGTCATGGAGCAGCTGCCGCCCGGTGGGCCGCCGGTGGTGTTTCTCAAGGCGGAGCCGAACGGCGACTACACGACGATCGGGATCGACAACGTCGCCGCGGCCCGGCTCGCGACGGAGCACCTGCTCGCCCTGGGCCGGCGGCGGATCGCCCATGTCGCCGGTCCGCTGGAGTGGCGCGAGGCGCGCGATCGCCGTGACGGCTGGCTCGCCGCGCTCGAGGATGCGGGGCTGGAGCCCGGCCCGATGGCGGTTGCGAGCTGGTCCTCCGCCGGCGGGGCGAGCGCTTTCGCCCAGGTCCTCGACGAGGATCCCACCATCGACGGCGTCTTCGCCGCGAGCGACCAGATCGCGCTCGGGGCGCTCCACGTCGCGAACGCCCGCGGGATCCGGATCCCGGACCAGCTCGCGGTCGTCGGGTTCGACGGGTGGCCGGAGGCCGCGCAGTTCACGCCCTCGCTCACGACCATCCGCCAGCCGCTCAACGAGCTCGGCAAGCTCGCGGTCCACGAGCTCGTCAAGGCCCTCGACGCGGAGCCCGGAGCATACGGACCGCACGCGATCCAACTGCCCGTGGAGCTCATCCCCGGCGACAGCGCGCCGCTGCCGGATGGCGCCGGCACCGACGACGGCCCGGTCGCCGTGAATGCCACGCGCCCGCCCGCCTCGAAGCGATCGGGATCACGAACGGCGGCCACCGGCTCGACCTGACGCCGGGTCAGCCCTCGAGGGCGGCACCCTCGACGCAGCAGGCCACGACCCCAAGGCGCGCGAGACGCTCGCGCGTCGCGACGCGCCTGACCGTCCACGCCGCCACCTCGAGACCGATGTCGCCCGCTTCGCGCACCGCACGGGGCGTGATGGAGCCCCAGAGGACCGAGACACCCGCGCAACCGAGGCCCCTTGCGAGCGACAGCGTCTGCGGCGCGAGATCCTCGGTGTTCAGCCACCGGCGCCAGCCCGGGAGGCGATCGGCCATCGCGGCGAGCGTCGAGGGCTCGAACGACGAGAGCAGTGCGCGGGACGGGGCGACGCCGCGGCCGGCCCGCAGGACCTCCGCCGTCGTCGCGCCGTGATCATCGCCCTTGAGCTCGATGTCCAGGAACGCGTCGGCCGGGAGCGCCGCGAGCACGTCCACGAGGCTCGGGATCCCGAACTCGGCGGCCTCCACCCCGGTCAGCGCGTCGACTCGCTGCGGCCGCCCCTGGACCCGGGCCAGGGTCTCGTCGTGGAGGAGCACGGGCACGCCGTCGTGACTCAGGCGGACGTCGAACTCGACCCCATCGCAGCCCGGCACGGCGATGGCCGCCACGAGGGCGGCGAGGCTGTTCTCGGGCGCCCGCCGCCAGTCGCCACGGTGCGCGAGACGGAGCGCGCGCGTGCCGGGCGCCGGCCGGGATGGAGCCGCGCCGTCCGTCACTCCACGACCGCCAGGCGCGCCGCGATCCCGAGGTGGTCGGACGGGTACAGCGTCGGGTCGCCCGCGGCCGGCCGGTCCGCGAACAGCCGCGCCTCGTCCACCTGGACCATGCCCCGCACCCAGATGTAGTCGAGGCACGCGGGCACGCCATCGGTGTCCATCGCGGGCGCCTGCAGGCCCGAGGGCCAGGTCACGGCCGGGTCCGCGCCGTTCGCCTCGGCAAACGCGGACCGGAAGCCCGCCTCGCGCATCCGGGAGGCGGCTGCCTCGCCGGGAGCCGCGTTGAAGTCACCGACGACGACGAGCGCGTCGTGCTCCGGGGCCGCGTCGAGCCACGGGAGGAGCTGCTCCACCTGGGCGAGGCGGATCGCAGCGTCGGGGGGCAGGTGGTGGAGGTGGGTGACCGCGAACACCAGGCGCGCACCGCCGGGCAGCGTCACGCGCACGCGATGGGCGGCACGCTTCGCGCCGAGGTCGAGCCGGTCGCACTCGCCGGCGACGAGCGGCGCCTTGACGAGCAGGCTGTTGCCGTACTCGGGTCGGCCGGCCCATCCCCGTATCGCCTCGTAGCGTCCCTCGCCCGCGGCGCCGAGCAGGCGGTCCTGCTGCATCGGGTAGACGACCTCCTGGAGCCCGATGAGATCCGGCTGCAGCGCGGCCATGTCCGAGAGCAGGAGCGGCAGGCGCTCTTCCCACCGATCCGCGAGGTTGAGGATGTTGAGCGTCGCGACGAGCAGGTGGTCCACGCGATCGGCCTCCGGTCAGGGGCTGGGCGGCTGGGCGCCGGTGGCTGCCGAGGCGGTCCCGGCGAACGCCGCGGCGAGCGGGATCGCGAACGAGAAGGTGGACCCCCGGCCCTCCTCCGAATCCACCCAGATCCGGCCCCCGTGTGCCGCGACGACATGGCGTGCGATCGACAGGCCGAGACCCGTGCCACCGCCACGGACGCGGGCGCGGTCAGCCTTGTAGAAGCGCTCGAACACGCGCGTGCGGTCGGCCTTGGCGATCCCGATCCCGTGGTCCTGCACCGAGGCGACGGCCTCTTCGCCGTCGTGGCGGACGGCGATGCGCACCTCGCCGCCGTCCGGGCTGAACTTCACGGCGTTGTGGACGAGGTTGACGAAGACCTGCCCGAGACGGGCCTCGTCGCCGCGGATCGCGGGCATCGCGGGCTCCACGTCCACGACCAGCGTGACACCCTGCCGCTCCGCGAACAGCCGCAGCCGTTCCGCGGAGGCCTCGGCGAGCCGGCCCAGGTCCACGTCGTCCTCGACCTGGAGCTGGCTCCCGCCCTCGATCCGCGCGAGGTCGAGGAGCTCGCTGACCATCTGCACGAGGTGGCCGGTCTCCACCTCCACCTTCTGGATCCGCTCCTTCATGCGCGGGGGAACGTCGGCCCGCTCCGCGTCACGGGCGAGCGTCTCGGCGAGCAGGCTGACCGTCGAGAGCGGCGTCCGGAGCTCGTGGCTCAGGTTGTCGATGAACTCGCTCCGGATCTGCTGGAGCCGACGCAGCTCGGTGACGTCCTCCATCACCACCACGACCCCGTCGCCGGGCGGGTGGGAGGCCCGGAGCAGGATCACGCGCGGCTCACCCTCGCCGGTCCGGATCTCGGTCGTGGCGGTGCCGCTGGGGGCGACACCGGTGAGCACGTCCTCGACGCGGGTATCGAGGAACGCCTCCATCACGGAGCGGCCGGCGAGCCGTCCCGGGGCGACCCCGAGCAGCGTGTGCGCCCTGGGGTTTGCCTCCCGGATGTGCATCAGGTCGTCGAGCCGCAGGATGCCGACGGGCAGGAGATCCTCGAGCGCGCCGGCCGACGAGGCCGCCGCAGGGTCCGGCCCCGCCTCGGCCCCGGGGGGCGTCGCCGAGGCCCGGGCCGACGCCAGCAACCGGTCCAGCTCGTCGGCCCGGCGGCGCATGACGTAGAGCGCCGCGAGGAGCGCCCCGACGAGCCCGACGAGCGCGATGGCGACGGCGCTATCCATGCCCCGAGGATCGCACACCCAGGTAAACGGGAGGGGATCCCGGCCTCACCGTGCCACGGGCTGCCTGCCTCACCGTGCTCGCCGCACGTCGGGGCCCTCGCCACCCGGGCCAGCGGACGTCCGGCGGCTCCCCGTCGCTGCCGCGAACGGGGCCGCGAGGCCGTCGAAGACGGCGGCTGGGAACGCGTGGCGGAGCGCGGTGACGTGGCCCAGGCGGGATGCGAGCCGGTGGGCGCGGGTCGCGACGGCGGGCGCCAGGTGGTCCACGGGTGTCGCTGCCGCGACGTCGCGCGCGGCGAGCAGGGCCGAGATGCGGAGGGCCTCGTCCTCGTCGCGGTCGAGGGAGGGGGGCCACGGACGGTCTGCACCGTCGATCCCCTGCGAGCCGCGGATGAACGCCGCGAGCTCTTCGCGGGTCAGCGAGGACATCCGGTCCCGCAGGGCCGTGACACCGTCGCCGTTGGGGCCATAGCGCGGCTGGTCGAGGCTCGCCTCCCAGGCGCGCAGCAGGCGATCGCGCGCCCGACCCCGGAACGGCTCGGCGAGGAGGTCGTCGAGGAACGGGGCGAGCACGAGCTCCGCCGCGACGCCCAGCAGCCCCTCCCGCAGGCCGACCTCCGTCCATCGCTCCGGCGGCACGCGGGCGACGAGCGCCGCCTCCACGTCCGAGAACGAGGCCATGGCATCGGGCGGGAGGAAGCGTCGGACCGTCGCCAGGAACGCGATCGGCGGCGGCTCGGCCGCGGCGAGGCGGTCGAGCTCGTCCGGGGTCAGCCGTTCGACTCGGGCCAGAAACCGCGCGAGCCGCTCCGCCGGGTCGCCACGGACGAGATCCGGGCGCGTCGAGGGGCGCGGGGCCGCGGCCCTCGATCCGTGCTGGCGGGCCCACGGCTGATGGGCGACACGAGGGCGGTAGCCGGGCCCCCGCGCCCCGCCTCGGGCAACCGGCGCGAGCCCAAGTCGCTCCTCGTCGTAGCGGGCGCGGAGCGACGGGTCGCTCAGCCAGTCGTGGGCCACGTTGATCCGCTTGGCGCGCGCCAGCGCAGCGTCACCGCTGCCGGCGACATCCGGATGGTGGCGCTTGAGCAGCGCCCGCCAGGCGACCTCGATCGCCTCGGGGGAGGCGTCGACGCCCAGCTCGAGGCGCGCGTAGAGATCGTCGTCGGGCAGGAGGCCGCCGGGCATGAGAGGTTCCCGGCCGGGCCTAGCCGTGGGCCGGCGCCCGCCCCTCGAGGAAGGCGGTGACGTCGTCGAGCGAGCGGACCATGCGCTCACCCGTTGCCCGGTTGGTCACCTCGGCGCCGCCGGCGGCAAGGGACCGCGGGCTCACGGTGATGATCCACGGCATGCCGAGCAGCTCCGCGTCGGTGAACTTGACGCCCGGTGACTCCTCGCGGTCGTCGAACAGGATCTCGCGCCCGGCGGCGGCCGCCAGGTCGTGCAGTCGCTCGGCGGTCTCGAGCACCTGTGGGTCCTTGTTCGCGCCGATCGCCACGAGGTGCGCCGCATACGGCGCGACCTCCTCGGGCCAGGCGATCCCCTTCTCGTCGTGGTGCGCCTCGACGATGCAGGCGACGTTCCGCCCGAGCCCGATCCCGTACGAGCCCATGACGATCGGGTGGCGCTCGCCGTCCTCGCCCAGGTACTCGGCGCCGAGGGCCTTGGAGTATTTCGTCCCGAGCTTGAAGATGTTGCCGACCTCGATGCCGTTGCGCAGGATCACGGGTCCGCCGCAGTCCGGACAGGCGTCGCCCTCGCGGACGTTGGCGATGTCGGTGACGACGTCCGGCGTGTAGTCACGGGGCACGTTGACGTTGCGCAGGTGCCACCCGGGCCGGTTCGCCCCGGCTACGAGATTGGGGCTCTTCGCGGCCAGGGCGTCCACGACGACGACCGCGTCGCGCGCCCCGATCGGCGAGCCGTACCCGGCCTCCATGCCACGCGCCTTGATCTCCTCGACCTGCGCCGGGCGGAGGCCGCCGACGGCCTTGATCGCGTTGACAAGCTTGGTCTCGTTCACGTCGTAGTCGCCGCGCACGATGGCCACGACGAACCGGCCCTCACCGGTCACGAAGAACGCCGCCTTGGCGGTCCGGCTGGTCGGGATGTCGAGGAAGGCCGCGAGCGCGTCGATCGTCGTGGTGTCCGGCGTCTCGACCTCCTCGACGGGGAGGGCCTCCTCCGCGACGGGCTCCGTGGCGACGGTCGGCGCGACCTGGCGGTTGGCCGCGTACCCGCACGCCTCGCAGATGACGAGCACGTCCTCGCCGGCCGGGTTGAGGACCATGAACTCGTGGGCGAGCGACCCGCCCATCATCCCCACGTCCGAACTGACGGCGATCGCCTTGAGGCCGAGGCGCTCGAAGATCCGGGTGTAGGCGCGGTGGTGGGCCCAGTACGCGACGTCGAGGCCGGCCTCGTCCCGGTCACACGTGTAGCTGTCCTTCATGACGAACTCGCGCACCCGGATCAGGCCGCCGCGCGACCGCGGCTCGTCGCGGAACTTCGTCTGGAAGTGGTAGACGATGAACGGCAGCTGGCGGTAGCTCCGGACGATGTCGCGCAGGAGGTCGGCGACGACCTCCTCGTGGGTCATCGCGAGCACCATGTCGCGGTCCGATCGATCCTTGAACCGGGCCATCTCGGGGCCGATCGCGTCGTAGCGACCGGATTCGCGCCACAGGTCCGCCGGGTGCACGACCGGCATCTCCATCTCCTGGCCGCCGATCGCGTTGAGCTCCTCGCGGATGACCTGCTCGACGCGCTGGTTCACGCGGAACCCGAGCGGCAGCAGCGAGTAGATGCCGGCCCCAAGCTGGCGCACGTAGCCCGCTCGCAGCAGCAGGCGATGGGACGGCATCTCCGCCTCGGAGGGATCGTCGCGGAGCGTGGTGAAGAACAGGTGGCTCAGGCGCATGGCGCGAAGGATACCGGGCGCAGGCGCCGGCCCGGCCCCAGGACCGGACGCCCTCGTCCGCACGGAGGAGCAGCGCGGACGAGGGCGGGTCCTGGGTGGCGCGCCCGTGGTCGTCGCCGAGCCCGGAGGAGGTCGCGGGCCGGGACGCCGGCGGGCTTGCCGCCACCTTCGGGCGATCCGGTCAACGCCTGACCATCACCACGTTAACAATTGGCTATCCTGAGGACGCGCGTCCCGGTGCCCGTCACGGCCATACCCAACGCGAGGAGGTCCCTCATCGAAGGCGTCACGCTGATGCTCGTCTTCGTGGTCGCGCTCGCGGTCGCGTTCGACTACATCAACGGCTTCCACGACACCGCCAACGCCATCGCGACCTCCGTGGCAACGAGAGCCCTCCGTCCGCAGTACGCGCTGCTGATGGCGGCGTTCTTCAACTTCGTCGGCGCGTTCGCGGGCACCGCCGTCGCCAAGACCATCGGGGCCGGGCTCGTCGACGAGCAGACGACGACCCAGGCGATCGTCGCGGCGTCCCTGATCGGCGCGATCACCTGGAACCTCATCACGTGGTGGCTGGGGCTGCCGAGCTCCAGCAGCCACGCGCTGATCGGCGGGCTCCTCGGCGCGACGATCGCCGCCGTCGGGATCGGGGCCGTCAACCTCCAGGGCGTGTTCGACAAGGTCCTGGTCCCGCTCGTGAGCTCGCCGCTCATCGGGTTCTTCGCCGCGCTGCTGCTGATGGTCATGCTGAGCTGGCTGGTCTGGGTCCTCGCCGGGCGACGCCAGGGGCCGGATCGACGGCGCATGTCGAACGTCTTCCGACGGATGCAGATCTTCTCCGCCGGGTTCATGGCCTTCGCCCACGGCTCCAACGACGCCCAGAAGACGATGGGGATCATCACCCTCGCCCTGTTCTCGGCCGGCGTCATCTCCAGCATCGAGGTTCCGTTCTGGGTGATCGTGGTGTCGGCCACCGCGCTCTCGCTGGGCACCGCGGTCGGCGGCTGGCGGATCATGCAGACGATGGGGCACCGCGTCGTGGACCTCGAGCCGATCCACGGGTTCGCCGCGGAGACCACGGCCGCGACGATCATCTACGGCGCGGCGCACTTCGGCATGCCGGTCTCGACCACCCACGTCATCTCGAGCGCGATCATGGGCGTCGGCACGAGCCGCGGCATCCGGGGCGTCAAGTGGGGCGTCGCCCGCCGCATCCTCGTCGCATGGGTGCTCACGATCCCGATGGCAGGCATCATGGGCGGCCTCGCGTGGTACGGCTTCTTCCTGCTGGGCCTCTCATGACGGCCTTCCCCGCTCCGACTCCCACCCGCCGATCGCAACACTCCGGAGGCTCCCGATGGTCCGCCTGATCCCCAAGGACGAGAAGTTCTACGGCCTGTTCGTCCAGGACGGGGAGAACCTGCTCGAGGCGGCGCGCAAGCTCGAGGCGATGGTCAACAGCTACGACCGGCTGGAGGAGCGCGTCGCCGAGATCCAGGTGCTCGAGAAGCGCGGCGACCAGATCGACGCCGAGGTCGCGGTCCGGCTCGAGAAGAGCTTCATCACCCCGTTCGACCGGGAGGACATCCACGCGCTTGTCGTCCTGCTCGACGACGTTGTTGACGGCATCCAGGCGACGGCCGAGACGTTCCTCATCTACGGCATCACCGCGCCGGACGAGGACGTCAAGCAGCTCGCCGGGATCCTCTCGGGCCAGGCCGTCCAGCTGCTCGAGGCCCTCATGAAGCTCGAGCACCGAAAGAAGGAGGTCCACCCGCATCTCATGGTCGTCCACGAGCTGGAGCACAAGGCGGACGCCCTGTCGCGCGCGGCGATCGGGCGCCTGTTCCGGGGCGGCACCGACCCCCTCGAGGTGATCAAGATGCGCGACCTCTACCTGTCGCTCGAGCAGACGATCGACGCCGCCGAGGACGCGGCCGAGGTCATCGAGCGGATCCTGACCAAGATCTGACCCTGCGACGCGGGGGCCTCCGGTCGCGCCCGACGGGCCGTGACCGCAGGGGGTGAAGCGCCCGCGCCGTCAGGCGGGCTTTCGCAGCACGTAGCCGACGCCGCGCACGGTCTGGAGGTACACCGGCGTGGCGGGATCGTCCTCGAGCTCGCTCCGGAGCCAGTGGACGTGGACGTCCACGGTGCGCGATTCACCCGCGTAGTCGTAGCCCCAGACACGCTCGAGCAGCTGGTCCCGGGTGAACACCTGCCCCTGGTGACGGAGCAGGAACGCGAGCAGCTCGAACGCCTTCGGCTTGAGCGGGACGGGATCGCCGTCGCGCAGGAGGCGGTGGCCCGCGAGGTCGACCTGGACCTTGCCGAGGGCGACCAGCGGCGGCGCCTCGGAGGCCGCTGCTGCGGCCGCCTTCGCGGCCTGGTCCGCGCGCCGGAAGATCGCACGGATGCGCGCCGTGAGCTCCCGCAGCGAGAACGGCTTGGTCACGTAGTCGTCCGCGCCCAGCTCGAGCCCCACGACCTTGTCGACCTCGGAGTCCTTCGCGGTGAGCATGATGATCGGCACCGCGGACTCGGCCCGCAGGATCCGGCACACCTCGACGCCCGAGAGCTCGGGGAGCATCAGGTCGAGCAGGACGAGGTCCGGGCGCTCGGTGCGGAAGCGCTCGATCGCGGTCCGTCCGTCCGCGGCGGGGATCGCACGATACCCCTCCATCTCGAGCGCCTCGACGAGGGTTTCCCGGAGCGTGGTCTCGTCGTCCACGACGAGGATCGTGCGGGCCATGCGCCCGTGATCGTCGGGTGATCGTGTTAACGCCGTGTTCAAGGCGTGTTCAAGGCGTGTTCACGTACCGCTGGACACGGGCGATCAGGCCTCGGCCTCGAAGGCCGCGATCGCGGTGTCCAGGCGGGCCAGCGTCCGCTCCCGTCCGAGCGCGACGAGCGTGTCGAACAGCGGCGGCGTGGCGGTCATCCCGGTGGTCGCCACGCGGATCGCCATGAACAGGTCCCCGGCCTTCCAGCCGCGGGCCTCCACGAGCGCCCGGAGCGGCGGCTCCAGCTCGTCCGCCTCCCAGGTGACCGCGTCGTGGGCGGCGATGACCGCGCGCGCGGCGACGAGGCCCTCGCGGGTCGTCGCGGCATCCCAGCGCTTCGGGACGATGGCCGCCGGCTCCACCTGCAGGTCGTCGACCCACAGGAAGCCCGCGACGTCAACGATCGAGGCCAGGGTCGGGATCCGCTCGCGGACGATCGGCAGCAGCGCCCGGAGCTCGCCCTCGCCCGGGGTGCGGTCGATCTGGCCGGCGATCCGGGCCGCCTCGAGGAACGGGACGAGGCGCTCGATGAGGTCGTCATCAGCCAGGCGCCGGATCCACTGGCCGTTGAGCCATTCGAGCCGCTCGCGGTCGAACCGGGCGCCACCCTTCTGGACCTTCTCCAGCTCGAACCGATCGGCGAGCTCGTCGAGCGTGAACACCTCCTCCTCGGTCCCGGGCGACCAGCCGAGGAACGCGAAGTAGTTCACGAGCGCCTCGCGGGTGAAGCCCTGCGCGATGTAGTCCGCCACCGCGGTCTGGCTCTTGCGCTTGCTCATCTTCGTCCCGTCGGGGTTGAGGATGAGCGGCAGGTGGCCGAAGACCGGGCGCGGATAGCCCAGCGCGTCGAACAGGAGGATGTGCTTGGGCGTGTTGCTCACGTGGTCCTCGCCCCGGATGACGTGGCTGATGCGCATCGCCATGTCGTCCACGACGACGGTGAAGTGGTAGAGCGGCGTCCCGTCCGCCCGCACGATCACGAAGTCGCCGCCGAGGTTCGAGGTGTCGATCTCCACCCGGTCGCGGATGATGTCGTTCCACCCGACGACGCCCTCCGGCACGCGGAAGCGCAGCGCGCCGCGGCGCCCCTCGGCCTCGCGTGCGGCGCGGTCGCCGGGCGTGAGCGTCGCGCACCGCCCGACGTAGCGAGGCGGCTGCTTTGCGGCCTCCTGGGCCTTGCGGTCCGCGTCCAGCTCGTCGGGCGAGCAGTAGCAGGGATAGGCGCGATCCACGGCGAGGAGCCGCTCGGCCGCGGCCGCGTACTCGGGGAGGCGGGCCATCTGGCGGTACGGGGCGTACGGTCCCGCCTCCTCGAGCCCCGCGACGCCGGGGCCCTCGTCCCAGGAGATGCCCAGCCAGTGCAGGCCGTCGAGGATGTCCTTTTCGAAGGCGGCCGTGCTGCGGGCGACGTCCGTGTCCTCGAGCCGCAGGATGAAGGTGCCCCCCGTGTGGCGCGCGTACAGGTAGTTGAACAGCGCGGTCCGCGCGGTGCCGAGGTGGAGGGGTCCGGTCGGGCTGGGCGCGATGCGAACGCGGATGTCGGATGGCATGAACCGATTGTAGGTGCGAGCCGTCGCGGACCGGCGTGCCGGTGCACGGGCTCGCGCCCATCGCCGACCCTCGCCTACTCGGCCAGTGGCGCCGGGACCTTGTGGAACAGGCCTGGGTCGGCCTCGCCGGGGATGACCCTGATCAGGGCCGCGGGACGCAGCCCCAGGGTGGCCCGGCCGCGCGGACCGTCGAGCGTGAGCGAGTCGAGGCTCTCGGATCGGGCGAGAACGATGACGTGCGCTCCGGGCGTGAGGGCGCGCGCCTCGAGATAGGAGAGGAGCCCGGCGTCCTCCTCGGCCTCCTCCGTGATCCGGAGGACCGTCGCCTTCGACCCGGATTCGAGCTCCGAGAGCGGGATCCCGGACGGCCGGCGGCGGGCGGTCTCGAGGTCGATCGGGTTCCCGTGCGGGCAGGTCGAGGGGTGTCCGAGGAGCTCGTCCAGCTTCGCTTCGACGCGTGGGGACAGGGCTCCCTGGAGCCGCATCGCCTCGACGTCGCTCTCGGCCCATGACAGGCCGACGACGGACGTCAGCAGCCACTCGAGCAGCGCGTGCCGTCGGAAGATCGCGTCGGCCGCGGTCCTGCCCGCATCGGTCAGCACGAGCCCGCGTCCGGCCGACGGCTCGAGCAGGCCGTCGGCCGTCAGCCGCCGGCACATCTCACTCGCGGCCTGGGTCGTCACGCCGACGTGCCGGCCGAGCTGGGCGGTTGTCGTCGCGCGGCCCTCGGACCCCATCACCCGGAGCGCGAGGAGGTACTCCTGGGCCGCCGCGGAGATGTCGGACTCGTTGCGGCGCTGCATCGCACCAGTCTACGTCTCCGGCCGACCCATCCCGACGCCATCCGGGGCCCGCCAGAGCAGGCTCGCGCCTGTCACGAGCGCGGCTCCGTAGGCCACGGCCGCGAGCACGCCCAGCACAGGTGAGGTGGAGCTGCCGTCGGCCGCGCCGACGAGCGACAGGATCGCGGCAGCGGGCAGGGCCACCGCGACCGTCACGAGGCCCGCGAACGCGGCGACGGCGGCGGCCGGCGGGACGAGGAACAGGCCCGCGATCACGAGCGGCTGGAACAGCACCGGCAGCACCTGGAGCGACTCGATGCAGCCCGGCGCCGCCGGGGCACAGGCCGTCGCCTGCGCCGTGAGCGTCCCGACCGCCCAGCCGATCGGCGGCCAGCCCGCGAGCGCCAGCAGGAGCCGCCACCGGCGATCCGGGCGGCGCGCGAGCCGGAGCAGGCTGCGCGGGGAGAGCCGCCGGGCGAGTGACTCCAGGTCTGGCGCGGCATCGTCCGCCCCCCAGTCACGAGCCCCATCGCGGGATGCGTCCGCCGCCTCCGCCCCGGCGGGCTGCGGCCCGTCGCGCCGGCGCTCGCCGGGCGCGGGCTGCGCGGCGGCATCGTCGTAGTGCCACTGGCCGGTCCCCCACTCCGTTCCCCCGTCCGTCGTCGTCCCGCCGCCGCCCGTCCAGCCCCAGCGCGGCGCCTCGCCAGCGCTCTCCGTGGTCGGCGCCGGACCCGGGCCGTGCTCGCCGTCGGGGGCTGTGTCCGCACCCGGCGTCTGCCCCGCGGCCGCATCGCCGCCCCCGTCCGCCGGATCCTCGGCGAGCCCTGACCGCTGCGCCTGCGCGGCACGGCGTGCCCGGGCCTGGTACTCGGGACCGTGCTTGCGGGGATCGGCATACTCGCGCGGGTTCAGCGTCCAGTACGTGCCGCTCGACGGGCCGTACCAGGCGCCGCCGTCCCACTCCGGGTCGAGCGGCAGCTCCGCGGCCTCGTCGTAGGTCGTCGAGCCAGGGGTCGCCTTGCGCGGCCCGCGGCGTGCGCCCGCCCCGGGCTTCGCCCAGCCGAACCCGCCGGTCGTGCCTGCCCCGGAGGTCGACCGGCTCCGACCGGGGCCCCTGGTACCGCCGCCGGCGCTCGCCTGCGTCTGCCCGCCTGCCCGCCGCGCGCGCCACGCGTCCCGCGACGCCCGAGCCCGACCCGGATCGGCGCGCCAGGGTTCCTCGGGAGCCGGTGCCGGGCGGCGTGCGGGGCCCATCACCGGGCGCAGGTGTCCCTCGCCATCGACCAGGCGCTCGTAGGCCGCCTGGATCGCGAGGAACCGGGGAAGCGCCCGCTCACCCGCCGCGTCGGGGTGGTACTGCTTGACGAGCCGCCGGTACGCGGACTTGATCTCGTTCAGGGACGCGCCGGGACCCACGCCGAGGGTCCGGTACGGGTCTCCCTGGAACGACATGGGACGCCTGCCTCTTCCGTGTCGCGGCCCCCAGCCGCCAGGTCCGTCAGCCGATCAGCTCGCCCACGGGTGCGAGCTCGAAGTCCGCGACCGCCTCGGCGCCTGTCCGCCCGTGCGGGTCGACGTCGATCGGCCGGTGATAGCGGGCGAGGGCGCGCAGCGCCTGTCCCTCGACGACGCCTGCCTGCCGGAGCGCCTCGATCGTCGCGGCCCACGTGCCGCGCTCCTCCGCGCTTCCATCTTCGATCTTGATGGCCATCCCGGATGCCGTCGATCCGGCGCCCCGTGCACCAGGCAGGATCCCGATGCCGCGCAGGCCCTCCATGCCGCTCTTGCACACGAGGTTTCCGTCAAGCGCCTTCATCAGCGAGGTATCGAGCCGGTCCCGCGTGCCCGCGACGAGCTCCGGGTGCGCTCGCATCGCGTCACGCACCTGGAGCAGGGATGGCGCCAGCGCGACGCGCGGGTCGTCGGCCGGGATCGCCGCCGGGTCCGCGAGGATCGCGAACGCGCGCGCAACCTCGCGCAGCGGGAACGCATAGGTGAGGATCCCGCACCCGTCGATCCCGGTCACGAGGCCGTCCGGGCGCACGTCGAACACCGCTGCGACCGCCTCCGAGAACGCGACGTGAGCCGGGTGGTCTTCGTGCCAGTACGTCTCGAGCGGCCAGTCCCCGAGCTTCGCGAGCAGCACGAGGACCGTGTGGTTGCCGGAGCACATGTGACGCAGCGGGCTCGGCCGCTCCCCGTCGCGTGCCAGACGGGCGGCCGTGAGCGCGTCGATCGGGCTCCCCTCGGTCCCGCACGCCAGGACCGACTGCGGGATGCCGACGCGGCGGTACAGCGCCTGGATCGTCCGGACGTGCACGTCCTCGCCGGAGTGGCTCGACGCCATGACCGCGAGCTCCTCGGCGGTCAGGTCGAACTCCGCCCGGCCGCCCGCGCGGAGGAGCGCGACGGCCCCGAAGGGCTTGACCGTCGAGCGGAGGTTGACGACGCGTTCCGGGTCGCCCAGGACGTGGAGCATCCGGCCCGTCGGGTCCACCTCGACGATGTCCCCGCGGTGGACGGCCTCGACGACGCCATTGCGAACCTGGCGCACGAGCACGGGCGGGACGGTCCACTTCGGGGCGCGGGCGGCGGCGCCGCGGGTGCCGGCGCCGCGGGTCGCTCGGGTCGTGGATCGGACGGCCATCGGCCGAGCATATACCCGTCGCCGCAACGATCGCCCCGCGCTAGGATTCGGGCGACCCGGACGGCGCCCGCCGTCCCACGGCGGGCTTCCCGCCCGCCCGATCCGCTCAGCGAGGACACCCGTGGCAGCCTGGCCCAACCTGCACGTGTCGCAGCACCCCGCGGTGCGCCACAAGCTCGGCATCCTGCGCGACCAGGAGACCGAGCCCAAGAAGTTCCGGGAGGTCGTGCGCGAGCTGTCCTGGCTGCTGGGCTACGAGGCCCTCGCGGACGCGCGAATGCGTGCGCTCGACGTCCAGACGCCGCTGGAGCTCATGCCCGGCGAGGAGCTCGCGGACCGCATCGGCCTGATCCCGATCCTGCGCGCCGGCCTGGGCATGGTGGACGCGATGCTGGAGCTGATGCCGACGGCCCAGGTCTGGCACCTGGGGCTGTTCCGCGACGAGCGAACGCTCCGCCCGGTCGAGTACTACAACAAGCTCCCCGACAGCGCGACGGTGGACCTGTGCCTGATCCTTGACCCGATGCTCGCGACCGGCGGCTCGGCCACCGCGGCGATCGAGGTGCTCAAGCGCTGGGGCGCGGTGCGGATCAAGCTCGTGAACCTGATCGCGGCCCCCGAGGGGGTCGAGGCGGTCAGCCGGGCGCACCCGGACGTCGAGATCTACACGGCCTCGCTGGATCGGCAGCTCAACGACAAGGGCTACATCATGCCGGGGCTCGGCGACGCGGGCGACCGCCAGTTCGGGACCGGCCACTCGGGCTGAGGCCCTGGTCTCTCAGGCGTTGACGGCGCGTCACGAGCGCGACCCTCAGCGCACCGCCTGCTGCACGAGCTCGGCGATGCGGGCCTCGTCGGCGGGAGTCAGCTCGGTCAGGCCGTAGGACGTCGGCCACATCGTGCCCTCGTCGATGTTCGCCGCCTCCTCGAAGCCGAACGTCGCGTAGCGCGACTTGAACTTGGCGGCGGCCTTGAAGAAGCAGACGACCTTGCCGTCCTTCGAGTAGGCGGGCATCCCGTACCAGGTCCGCGGCACGAGGTCCGGGGCCGTCTCGGTGACGATCGCGTGGATCCGCTCGGCGAGCACGCGGTCCGCGTCCGGCATCTCCGCGATCTTGGCCTGCACGTCGCGCTCTCCGTCCTCCCGCGCCGAGGCGGGGCCGCGCTTCGAGGCGGCCTTCTGCTCCTTGACGTGCTCCTGCATCGCGGCTCGCTCGTCGTCCGAGAACGCCTCGGATGCCTTGCCGGTCCGCTTCGGCCGGGGTCTTCGTGTCGCTCATGGCCGGTCTCCAATCGGTGTCCGATCGTGTCCTGGGGATCTCGCGCAGCTGGGCTCCCGTCTGCCATGCCTCCGGAGATGCTCGTCCGCATCGTAGTCTCGGCGGCGACAGCAGGTCACCCGATCCGCACGATGCCGGGCGACCGGCTGTCAGCAAGGATCGATCGCGGTCCTCGAGCCAGACCAGCCCCGTGGCCGCCGCGATGCGCGGCGGGACGTCCCACGTTCCTGCGGGCCCCTTGAGCCCTGGTTCGACGGGAACTGGCGACCGGGCGAGTTCGAGCCGCTGGACTGAGCGGTTCGGCCGTCAGGCATCCACGCCGGACGCGACGGCGAGCACGTCCCTGCGCGCGAACACGCGCAGGAAGCGGATGCCGCACAGCAGGAGCGCCAGACCGAGCCCGGTGTAGAAGAAGGCGATCATCCAGTCGGGCATCACGCGGCTGTGGCGGAGCACGAGGCCGCCGCCCATCATCACGCCCATCACGACCCACGAGGAGCCGCTGAAGAACTGCCACCACGGCAGCCGTTCCTCGGTGCTGGCGCGGATCCGGCTCGTGTGCTTGACGACGAGTCGCGAGAAGACGAACCGGTAGAACACGACGAACACGGACACGGCGAGCGGGACGAGGATCATGTGCTGCTGCGCGAGCGTGAGCTGGAGCGGCAGCCCGACCATGCACACCATCGTGCCCGCGACGCACCAGACGATGCCCGCAAGGAGCACGAGCTGGTTCTTGGGGAGGGTCGGGACGTGCACTGGCCGGGTCTCCTGCCATCCGTGTCGCCGGTGGCACGGAAGATCGAGTCCAGCCTGCCGGGCAACGGCCGTCCGCGGACGTGACATTCATCCCGTTGGCCGGGGTCGGGTGGCCCGCAGTTACGGGCGCCGCGGCAGCCGGGGGTCCCGAGGCAGCGAGCGCGCGGTGGCTCGGCAGCGTGTCGGGCTACCCTCATGGCACCGGGCCTGGTCGAACGTCCCGGCCGGATGCGACGGACGGGAGGGCCGGTGGACATCGAACGCGTCGCCCCACAGCTGCGCGGGCGCCTGCGCTGGGCGAAGCCGATCGGGATCGAGCGAGCGCTCGGGCGGCGAGCGATCGCGGGGCTCATGGCGGTCATGCCCGGGGCGAAGGTCGAGGGGGTCACGGTCGAGGACCGGCCCGACCTGGCGCGCGGGCTCCGCGTCTACCGGCCGGCGACGCGCCGGTCGGACGGCGCCCTCCTGTTCGTCCACGGCGGCGGGCTCGTCATCGGGCGTCCGATCGTCAACGACCGGATGTGCGCCGAGATCGCGCGCGAGGTCGGCATCGTCGTCGTGTCACCCGAGTACCGGAAGGCACCCGAGCACCCGTATCCGGCCGCGCTCGACGACGTCCACCAGGCGTGGGCCGCGCTCCTGCGCGACGCCCCGTCGCTCGGCGTCGATCGGGCCCGCATCGTCGTCGGCGGCGAGAGCGCGGGCGGCGGCATCGCGGCCGCGCTCGCCCAGCGGCTGCACGACGAGGGGGGTATCCAGCCCGCCGGCCAGCTCCTGTTCTGTCCGATGCTGGACGACCGGACCGCGGCACGCCGCGACCTCGACGTCGTCGACCACTTCGTCTGGAACAACGCCAGGAACCGGTTCGGCTGGCGGTCGTACCTGGGGCACGAGCCCGGCACCGCGAGGCCGCCCGACTACGCCGTGCCCGCGCGCCGCGACGACTGCTCCGGGACTCCCGCCGGCCTGGATCGGCTACGGCGCGATCGAGCTGTTCCACGACGAGGACGCCGCGTACGCGGACCGCCTCCGGGCCGCCGGGGTCGCGGTGGAGGAGGACGTCGTCGAGGGCGCGCCGCACGGCTTCGAGGTCTGGGCGCCGGACACCGTCCTCGCCCGCGCGCACGTCGAGCGAGCGCACGCGTGGCTGCGGGAACGGGTGTCGTCAGCGTCGTAGTCTCGATCGCCAGGCGGGAGCGCGACCCCCGGCGGCCGTCGGCCGTGCCCCGATCCACGCTCCCGGTTGCCGAGGGACCACTCGCCGCCTCCTGAACTGGTCAGGGTCGGATGACGGTCCCGTCTGCGCGCCGGATCTCGGGCCAGGCGCCGTTGTAGACGTGCTCAGGAAACGGGTACCGGGCCGCCAGCGACTCATCGATGTCGATGCCGAGGCCCGGCCGGTCGTTCGTCCACATCGCGCCATCACGGATCTCGGGACAGCCCGGGAAGACCTCCCGTGTTCGCTCCGGGAACAGGTACGCCTCCTGGATCCCGAAGTTGGTCGAGGCGACGTCGAGGTGGAGGTTGGCGGCGTGCCCGACAGGCGAGACGTCGCCCGGACCGTGCCAGGCCGTCCGGACACCGAAGTGCTCCGCGAGGACGCCCAGCTTGCGAGCCGGCGTGATCCCGCCGATGTCCGAGATGTGGACGCGGATGAAGTCGATCAGGCGGTCCCTGATGAGCGGCACGTACTCGGCCTGGCTGACGTGCAGCTCGCCCATCGCCAGGGGCGTGCTCGTCTGGGGGCGAAGCAGGCGGAAGTATTCCTGATCCTCGGGCGCGAACACGTCCTCGAGGAAGAACAGCCGGTAGGGCTCCAGGTCCTTGGCCAGCTGGATGGCCTGGATCGGAGGCACGCGCTCGTGCACGTCGTGGAGCAGCTCGACGTTCTCGCCGAGGCGGGCCCTGAGCGATCTCGAACATCCGCGGACACGAGGCGGCAGTACGGCCCCGGCTCCCAGGGATCCTGGCGCCGGTCGAGCCGCCCGAGCGCCGCAGTCCCCCCGGCCGCCGGGGTCGGGTCGGCGCTGCCGCGTCCGTAGGTGGCGTAGCCCGGTACCTCCATCTGGCACCGGACGTGGCGGAAGCCCAGCTCCTGGAACTCGCGCACGCGGTCCTCGAGCTCGTCCACGTCCCGACCGTTGGCGTGCACGTAGACATCCGCGGCGCGACGCACACGGCCGCCGAGCAGCTGGTACACCGGCATCCCGGCCCGCTTGCCCTTGATGTCCCAGAGGGCCTCGTCGACGCCCGACATCGCGTTGTTGAGGACGGGTCCGCCACGCCAGTAGGAGCTGACGAACGACGCCTGCCAGATGTCCTCGATGTCGTCGGGGTCCCGGCCCACGAGGAACGGCTTGAGGTACTGCTCGATCGCGGCCACGACCGCCAGGGGCGCTGCGTGAACGTCGCGCATCCGACGCCCCACAGCCCTGCGTCGCTCGTCTCGACCTTCACGATCACGAGCCTGATGCCGTCCGGCGCGGTGCAGATCGCCCTGACGTCGGTGATCGTCACCGGCGGCAGGCTGGCACACGGCTCCCAGGGTGCGATTGCGCCTGATCCCGCGTCGTCCGGTCCCTGCTCTGCCATGGTGCGATCCTCTCCGTTTGTTGGGCCGGGTGCCGCGGCAGCCGGCTGATGGCGATCAGCCCGGGTCGAGCCGCCACGGCGTGGCCGGCGGGCCGGTGACGCCGGGCTCGACCACGAACAGCCCGCCTGCATACGGCTCCAGCTGCAGCGCCTCCGCCGACAGGCCGACACGAGCGGTCGTGATGAACAGGGTCGATCCGTCGGACCCGCCGAAGGCACAGCTCGTGACCTGCGCCGCCGGCACCCGCACGATCGTGTCGAGCCGACCGTCCGGCGCGTAGCGATGGACGGCAGACCCACCCCAGAGGCCCACCCAGACATACCCGTCGTCATCGACACACAGGCCGTCCGCCTTGCCCGCCGTGGCCTGCAGCTCGATGGCCAGGTGGCCGGCGCCAAGTCGGCCCAGCTCCGGCTCATAGTCGAACCCGCGGATGAAGCGGTCAGCCGAGTCGGCGAACCACATCGTGCGGGCGTCCGGGCTCCAGCCCAGCCCGTTGGAGACCGTCAGGCCGCCGAGGACGGGCGTCGCGACCGGCCCGGGATCGAGCCGGTACAGGGTGCCGGTCCCCGGGGTCATGGCCGCCTCGATCGTGCCGGCCCACGCTCGCCCCATCGGGTCGCACTTGGCGTCGTTGAAACGGAGGCCCGGTCGGTCCGCGAGGACGTCGAGGAGCATCGACGTGGTGCCGTCACGCCGGAGCGAGGTGAAGCCCAGCGCATCGGCAACGCAGCCAGCCGCCCCCGGCGGCGGGCATCGCGGATCCGACGGCATGGCCCAGCTCGTACGAGGCGCGCTGCTCACCGGATGCGGACGTGACGGAGACGAGGCCGGAAAGGATGTCGACCCACACGAGGCTGGCGTCGTCCGCATCCCAGAGCGGCGCCTCGCCCAGCGCCGCTCGGGCGTCCACGAGCAGGCTCGCATCGAGGGTGCGGTGCACGGCCGACGCTACTGCCCGATCCGGGTGCCGGTCCGGTCAGGCATGGGAGCTCTCGCGAACCGCGTCGGGATCGAAGTCGCGCAGCTCGGTCTCCCACAGCAGCTCGGCACTGAAATGGAGCAGGTCACGCGCCCTGGCCAGGTCGAGCGGGGCGGTCCGGCCCGGGAATGGGCGCCGACGGGGCACATCGGGGTGATAGGCCGCCAGGAGCTGCTCGGTCGGATAGGGCGCGAGGGTGTTCGGCGCGGCAACCGAGACGACGTGGCAGCCGGCGGGCGGCTCGGTCAGCGCCAGCACGCACGCCCTCGCGGCGTCCCGCGTCTCGAGGTAGGTCCAGAACTCCCTGGCGGCGGTACCGAACCCGGGATCGATGGCGACCCGGGCGGCTCGGTCCGGGATGGTGTTGTCGAGGCCCCCGAGGAATGGGAACCGGAGCGCCACCACCGTCATGCCGTAGCGCTTCCACATCAGGTCCGAGCTCAGCTCGTCAACCTGCTTGGAGTGGGCATACGGGTCCTCGACCTGGAGCGGGACCTGCTCGTCGATCGGCAGGTAGGCGGGATGACGCATCGTCGGCGCGAACGTCAGGCCAAGGACCGAGTAGCTGCTGGAGACGACCGCGCGGCGGATACCGGCCAGGCCCGCCTGCTCGAGCACCGTGAACGTGCCGGTCACGTTGCCACAGAACACGGCCTCGGCCGTGCCCATCATCGGCGCCTTGAGGGCGGCGCAGTGGATGACAGCGTCCGCCCCGCTCACGGCATCGCGGACGAACGCCGCGTCGGTCATGTCGCCGACGACCACACGATCTGCGTCGAAATCGCCCGGATACTGGAGCATCGCCGTCACGCCGACCCCGATGCCGCGCAGCTGGTCGACGACCACCCGGCCGAGGAGGCCGGCAGCGCCGGTCACGAGCACATGTCCCGGGAGCGAGTCAGTGGATGTGCGCATGCAGCTGGCGACCTCGCTCCGTCGGTGCAGTCGATCGTGAGCTCCGAGGACCGGCCGTCCGGTCCCGGGAGCCAGGTGGTTCGGTTCTGCTCATGATGTGTGAAAGCGCTCCCATGCACTACACCGCTAGCGATCGGATCCGGCAGCCGTCCGGACGCGAAAATACCGGCCTTGTGTGCCTATTGACAGCCATTGTATCGTACGCTCACGAGCGTGAGAGCGCTCTCATGGACTCGGATCAACGGACCGCGTGGGCCCCGCCAGTGCCGACACCCGAGCATCGGTGCCCGGGTCCGTCGCGGGACAGATCCGTGGCCATCAAGCCGGCCGTGATGCCGGCGCAGACCGGAGTGGGCGACCCACTCCCTGGAGGAGGCACCAGATCACGACCATGCGAAGACTGCTTGCCATCTCGGCGGTGGCCGCGCTCGCGGTCGCAGCCTGCGGCGGCTCGACGGCGACGACGGCGCCCGCAACGGCGGGGCCGACGGCCGCACCCGGCGAGAGCGCCGCTGCGAGCGAGGCCCCG
This sequence comes from uncultured Chloroflexia bacterium, assembly GCA_963715245.1. Taxonomy (GTDB): domain Bacteria; phylum Chloroflexota; class Limnocylindria; order Limnocylindrales; family CSP1-4; genus CAIXZV01. The sequence goes on along the minus strand of CAVQRM010000001.1, from coordinate 1,087,865 downwards.
CAGCTTTCGGGCAACGTCCGAATCCTGATCCACCAGAACCCGCCCCTCGTTGACTTCCTCACGGAGTTCAACAAGACCTTCGAGGCGGCTCACCCCGGCGTCACGGTCGATATGGCCGTCGTCAACGCCAACGATCTCCCGACGGCCGTGCAGACCCGCCTCACCGCGGGCGACGTCGACGTCGTGGTCCCCACGCTGACCGGCTTCTCGAACGCGGTCCAGCCGTACATGACGAACGTGGATCCGCCTTCCTGGCAGCAGCTGATCGACGCGACGCTCCTGGCCGACATCACGGACCAGGCATTCGTCAAGAACTACGACGATGTGGCGATCGCCGACGCGACCACGTACAACGGCAAGGTCTACGGCGTGGGCCTGGGTCGTGTCGTGTACAGCGGCATCTACTTCAACAAGGACCTGCTGGCCGCCAACAACATCGCGCTGCCGACCACGTTCGGTGAGCTGGTGGCGGCGTGCGACACGCTCAAGGCCGCCAGCATCCCGTGCATGACCGCCGGCGGCAAGGACGGCTGGCCGATCTTCGTCGGGGGGTACGGCCTCGCGGGCGCCAACTTCCCGGACCAGGCCGGGCTCGCGCAGGGCCTCTGGGACGGGTCGGTCAAGTGGACCAACCCGGACATGCTGCCTCTGTTCGAGAAGTACCAGACCTATAACCGCGACCTGATGGAGCAGGGCGCCAGCGGCATCGCCGGCGACGCCGCCCCCGGCCGCTTCGCCTCCGGCGAGGTCGCGATGTTCACGGGTGGCAGCTGGTACGCGGCGGCCATCGAGGCGGCCGAGCCGGCCTTCGAGTGGGGCTATGTCCCGTTCCCCGGCAGCGACGACGCTGCCAACAACAAGTACATGTTCGGCAAGTACGACATGGTCTTCTCGGTTGCCGGCAACGCGCCGAACAAGGACGCCGCCCTCGCCTGGCTGGCGGACTTCTCGGAGCCGGCCAACTACCAGGCCTTCGTGGACGCCGTCCAGTTCATCCCGACGCAGTCGGGTGCAACCCTCAACGCGAAGATCGGCCAGGAGCTGGCCCCCTACCTCGGGGACTTCAAGGTCGGGTTCGAGCAGTACTGGATCGGGCCGAAGGGCGCGGGCGTGTACGCGGCCGGGCCGATCCTCCCCAACAACCTGTTCAAGCCATTCGGCGAATTCGACGATCCACAGGCGGCGGCCACCCAGGCCCAGGCCGACCTGGACTCGGGACTCCAGGCCAACTAGTCCCGCCCATCGATCTACTCGCGGCCGTGGAGCCTGACCCGGACGGGTCGGGCTCCACGTCACCCGACTCGCTCGGACAGAGGAGGGCGCAGGTCCATGGAGTATCACTTCGGGAGCGGCAGATCCAGAGCGGCACCCTACCTGCTCCTGCTGCCGGCGCTCCTCCTCTACATCGTCTTCGCACTAGGACCCTCGCTGGCGACGGCCGTGTACTCGCTCACGGACGCGTCCGGCCTGCCTGGCCTGCCGGTCAACTGGATCGGTCTCGAGAACTACCACGAGTTCCTCTTCCTCGGCGCGGCCTCGCGAGAGAACTGGGAGACGATCCTCCGGACGTTCCTGTTCTCGATCGCCGTCACGGTCCCCCAGTTCTTCCTCGGGCTGCTGGTAGCGGTCCTCCTGAACCAGAAGCTGCGCGGGACGAAGTTCTTCCGAACGATCATCTTCCTGCCGGTGATCCTGGGCGTGACGATCCAGGGCCTCATCTGGACGCTGTTCCTGTACCCGCTCGGCGGGCCGATGGCCAACCTGTTCGAGATCTTCGGCGTGCAGCCGGAGTTCCTCGGCGGCGCAACCATGGAGCCCTTCTTCTGGGTCGCCGCGGTGCAGATCTGGTCGAACCTCGGCATCACGATGCTGATCTTCCTCGCGGGGCTTGCCACGATCCCCACGGAGGTCTACGAGGCTGCCAGGATCGATGGGGCCGGCCGATGGCAGGTGTTCCGTGAGGTCACCTGGCCGCTCCTGACCCCGGCGGTCAACACCAACCTCGTGCTCACGATCATCGGGTCGCTCCAGGCGTGGCAGCTGTTCCTCGTGCTGACCGGCTACCGGCCGACGACGACCGTCCTCGGGTACCTCGTCTACGCGACGGGGTTCGGGGCGACCGGCGGCAGCACCGTGGTGTCGCTGCGCCAGGGCTATGCCGCTGCGGCCTCGATCGTCCTGTTCATCGTCGTCCTCATCATCGGATTGACCGCGCAGTACCTGCTGCGGCGTAGAGAGGCCCGGTTGCTGGGATGACGATGAACGACATGGCGGTGATCACGTTCGATCGACGACCTCGAGTCACCCGCAGCCGGCACGTCGCCGGTTCGGGCGTCCCGATCCGGGCCGACTCGTCGCCTACGCGTTCCTCATCCTGCTGATGGTCTTCTACATCGGGCCCTTGGTGATGCTGTTCATGACGGCGTTCAAGACCCTGCCCGAGTTCACAAAGGACGCGACATCACTGCCCACGTCGTTCAGCCTCGACAACTTCTTCGAGGCCTGGGACAAGGCGAACTTCCCGCGGTACATGCTCAACACCGTGATCTACACGGTCGTGTCGACGGTCGTGTTCGTGGTGACGGGCACGTTCCTCGCCCTCGCCATCGCGCGGCGCTTCGTCCGCGGGGCAGGGCCGCTGTTCACCCTGTTCCTCATCGCGCTGTTCCTGCCGGCCGCCCTGATCCCGCAGTTCCAGCTGATCCTGCGGCTCGGCCTGTACAACAATCCGATCGGCTACATCATGCTGTTCGTGGTGAACCCGATCGGGATCGTGATCCTGGTCAACTACATCCGCACCATTCCGATCGAGCTCGACGAGGCGGCCGCGATCGAGGGCTGCGGCTACCTGCGCTACGTGCTGACGATCGTGCTTCCCCTGGCAGCACCGGCGATCGCCACCGTGGCCGTGCTGCACGCCATCGGCGTGTGGAACGAGCTCGTGCTTGCGACGATCTACCTGACGACCGAGGACTTCTACCCGATCACCCGAGGGCTCATCGTGTTCAACGGCGTCTACGGCAACGACTGGCCGCTCCTGGCGGCCGCCGTGCTCATGATGACGCTGCCGATGATCATCTTCTTCGTGATCGCCCAGCGCTGGATCATCGGCGGCGTCACCGCCGGCGCAGTCAAGGGCTGATGGCTGCGCCGAGGGCTCACCCACGAGGGCGGCGGAGCGTCACGATCGACGACGTCGCGCGGGCTGCGGGCGTCTCGCGCGCCACGGCGTCCCGCGTGGTCAACGACAGCGAGCGCGTCAGCCCGGAAGCGCGGGCGTCCGTGGCGGCCGCAGTCAGGCTCCTGGGGTACGTCCCCAACCGGGCAGCCCGGAGCCTGATGACGCGCCGGAGCGACTCCATCGGGGTCGTGATCATGGAGCCGGCGGGCATCCTGTTCGCTGACCCGTTCTTCGGGCGCCTGCTCGACGGGATCAGCGAGGGGCTCGCCGCTCGCGACATCCAGCTCGTGCTCCTGATGGCCCAGACGGCGCGCGAGGAGGCGCGCGTGGAGCGGTACCTCGAAGCGGGTCACGTTGACGGCGCGATCCTCGTCGGCCCGCACGGCAACGACCCGCTTCCGGCCCACCTCGACAGCATCGGCGTGCCGATCGTCCTGTCCGGGCGGCAGCTGGGCGAGGGAAGCGTCAGTCACGTGGACAGCGACAACCGTGGCGGGGCCCGGATGGCGGTCGCGCACCTGCTCGCCACCGGGCGGCGCTCGGTGGCGACCATCCACGGGACCCTGGACATGTCGTCGGGCATCGATCGGCTCGAGGGGTACCGCGACGCCCTGCGGGAGGCGGGACTGACCGCTCGACGCGGGTCTCGAGGCCGCGGGCAACTACCACCTGGTGAGCGCGGCCGATGCCATGCGCGAGCTGCTCGAGCGTCGGCCCGGGCTCGACGCGGTGTTTGCCGCCTCGGACTCGATGGCGGCGACCGTGATGCGGGTCATCCAGGAGAGTGGGCGCCGCATTCCCGACGACGTGGCCGTGGTTGGCTTCGACGACTCGCCCGCTGGCCCTGACGACCCGGCCGGAGCTGTCGACCGTGCGCCAGCCGATCGAGGCCATGGGCCGCGAGATGGCACGTCTGCTTCTCCACCGGATCGACAACCCGGGCGATGCGACGAGCCGGGTCGTGTTCGCGACGGAGCTCGTCGTCCGCGAGTCGAGTCGCGCCGCGTGACCAGCGTGGAGCGTGCCCCTGCCGCCCACGGCATTCCGCAGGTCGCCTGGCGCCGCGGGATCGGCGTCGGCGCCGCGGACCCCGGGCGCTCGCACGTGACCCACGAGACGCATCATCGATGACGGCCCGTGGGGCGGCGTGCCGATGGGCGGGCTGGGGTCGGGAAGCATCGGCCGGACGCCGCGGGGCGACTTCGCCCGCTGGCACATCGATGCGGGCCGTCATCACTTCGAGTCCATCCCGGCCTGCCAGTTCTCGGTGTACACGTCAGGCGCCGGTCGATCCGCGGCCCACGTGCTCAGCACGATCCGTCCGGAGACGCTCAGGTCATGGAGCTGGGACCTGCCGCCCGGGGCCGGCACGTATCACGCGCTGTTCCCGAACGCCTGGTTCGCGTACGACTGGCCGGCGCTGCCGGTCCGCCTGCGCCAGCGCCAGCTGTCGCCGGTCATCCCCGGCAACGACCGCGAGAGCAGCTACCCCGTCGGCGTGCTCGAGTGGACCGCCGAGAATCCGGGGCCTGAAACGCTCACCGTTGGCCTCATGTTCACCTGGCAGAACCTCGTGGGGCACTGGGCAGGCCGCGACCGGGCGGGAGGCCATCACAACCGAACCGTCCGAAGGGACGAGCTGACCGGCGTCGTGCTGGCCGGGCCGGCCGAGGCCGCCGACGAGGCATGGGCGGGCACGTTCGCGATCGCGGCAGAAGCCGCCGCGGGCGTCCGCCTGAGCACCCGCAGCCGGTTCGACCCGGACGACGGCGCCGACGTCTGGGCCGACTTCTCGGCGGACGGATGCCTCGACGATGTCGACGACCCGACGCCCAGCCGACCCGGCGAAACGATCGGTGCTGCCCTCGCGGCCACGTTCGTCCTCGCGCCGGGAGAGACGCGCACCGTCGCGTTCTCGCTCGCCTGGGACTTCCCGGTCATGGCGTTCGACGCCGGCCGCCGCTGGCACCGCCGCCACACGCGCTACTTCGGCACCACGGGCACCGAGGCACTTGCCATCGCGGCCGAGGGGCTCGCCCACCGCGTGGCGTGGCAGGACGAGGTCGACGCCTGGCATGGCGGCGTGCTCGAGGCCCCGGGTCGCCCGGACTGGTACCGGGCCGCGCTGTGCAACGAGCTCTACTACCTCGTGGACGGCGGCACCATCTGGGCGGACCACGACGCTGATGGCGTGCGGCGGGACGGTTCGGGCCCGTTCGCCCTGCTCGAGTGCTTCGACTACCCGTTCTACAACACGCTCGACGTCTACTTCTACGCGTCGTTCGCGCTCGTCCAGCTGTGGCCCGAGCTGGCGAAGCGGGTGATCCGCGACTTCGTGGCCACGGTGGACGTGGACGACCCGGAGGTGGTGCCCGTGTGGGCGACCGGGGGCCACGCGGTGCGCAAGGTCGCGGGCGCCCTACCGCACGACGTCGGCGGGCCGGCGGAGGACCCGTTCGTCACGCTCAACACGTACCACCTGCAGGACGTGAACGGCTGGAAGGATCTCAACCCGAAGTTCGTCCTGCTCGTGTGGCAGACGGTCGAGCTCCTCGGTGACGAGGGGCTGGTGGCCGAGGCGTGGCCGGCCGTGGTGCGAGCGATGCACTACGTCGCCGCGTTCGACCGTGACGGCGACGGCCTGCCCGAGCATGACGGCGTCCCGGACCAGACATACGACACGTGGCCGATGCTCGGGCCGAGCGCGTATGGCGGATCGCTCTGGCTGGCGGCGCTCAGGGCCGCGATCGCGATGGGCGAGCGGATGGGGGACGACGCGACGGTCGCGTGGCTGCGCGACACCATGGAGCGAGCCCGGCCGGCGTTCGAGGCACGACTGTGGGGCGGCGACACGTACCGGTACGACGCCGGCGGCGGGCCGTCCGCCGATTCGATCATGGCGGACCAGCTGGCCGGCCAGTGGTGGGCGGACGCCACGGGCCTGGGCGAGCTCGTCCCGGCCGAGCACGTGGACACGGCGCTCCGGACCGTCTTCGAGCGGAACGTCCGCGGCTTTGGTGACGGCTGGATGGGGGCGGTCAACGGCGCGCGGCCGGACGGTGGCGTCGACACCTCCAGCGAGCAGTCGCAGGAGGTGTGGGTCGGGACCACCTGGGCGCTCGCGGCCTTCATGATGGGTCGTGGCCTGACCGCGGAGGCGTGGCAGACGGCGGAAGGCGTGGAGCGCATCATCGAGCGGCGCGGGTACCGCTTCCGGACGCCCGAGGCGTACGACGTGGACGGGAACTTCCGCGCCACGATGTACCTGCGGCCGCTGGCGATCTGGGCCATCGAGCACGCGTTGCGGGGCACCCGTGCGTGAACCGTCCGTGGGCACCCGGCTCATCCTGGCCGCACTCGTGGTGGGCCTCGTGAGCGCCTGTGGTTCATCCGGCACCCCCGATCCCCTGCCGGCCGCGACGGACGCAGGCGGCGCTGTCGCCCAGCGTGTCCGATCAGACCGCCCTGCCCTCGGCATCGGCCTCGCCGACGCAGGTCCCGAGCGTGCTCCCGACCGCCCCGGCGAGCATCGACCCGGCGGCGTGGGAGCTCGCCTGGAGTGACGAGTTCGACGGGCCGGCGGGGTCTCCGCCCGATCCGGCAACGTGGGGATACGACGTCGGCGACGGCAGTGCGGTGGGGCTCCAGGGCTGGGGCAACCAGGAGCGCCAGTCCTACACGGACCGGCCGGAGAACGTTGCCACCGACGGCGAGGGCAACCTGCTGATCACTGTTCGCCCCGGCGACGGATCCCAGACCTGCTGGTACGGCCCGTGCGAGCACACGTCCGCACGGATCCAGACGAAGGGCCGGTTCGAGATCGAGTACGGGCGCCTCGAGGCGCGCATCAGGGTGCCCGGCGACTTCGGGCTGTGGCCGGCCTTCTGGCTGCTCGGCACGAACATCGATGCCACGCCCTGGCCGGCCTGCGGCGAGATCGACGTGATGGAGTTCGTGGGCCGACGCCCGACCGAGATCACGGGCACGATCCACGGTCCCGGGTACTCGGGCAGCAGCAGCTTCGGGGTCAGCGTCGATCTCGGCACGCCGGTGGCGGACGACTTCCATGTCTTCGCCATCGACTGGAGTCCCGGCCGCATCGCCTGGTACCTCGACGGCGTGAAGTACCACGAGGCCACGCCGGCCGACGTCGCCCCGAACGACTGGGTCTTCGACCAGCCGTTCTTCATGATCCTCAACGTCGCGGTCGGTGGGAACCTGGGCGGTCCGGTCCGAGGCGACAGGGAATTCCCGAACCCGATGGCGGTCGACTACGTGCGCCTGTACAAGGCGACCGCGCCATGACCCGAGGAAGCCACCCACTCGAGGAGGTCCGGATGACACCGCGCACGATCAGATCCCTATTGGTCGCAGGCCTGGCGGCCGTCGTGATCGGTGCGGGTCTCGTCCCACCCGCGAGCCCGGTGCTCGCGGCGACGCTCCCGATCGTCGACGACTTCGAGGCCGGGCTCCCGGCCGGCGTCGACCCCAACGGGGTCGCGATCGGGTTCAACACGTTCGAGGACCCGAACCCGGCCACCAGCGTCGCCATCGCAACGACATCGGGCGCCCCGGCCGACTCCCGGCCCGGCGCCTCGAGCGGCAACAACGTGCTCAAGCTGGATCTCAACGTCATCTCCTTCGCGGGCTTCGCCCACGCCTTCGAGAACGGCGCGGTCAACGCGTGGGTCACCCAGGACTGGAGCGCCTACGCGGGGATCTCCTTCTGGCTGCATGGCAACAACAGCGGCACGACCCTGTTCGTGGACGTGCTCGACAACCGCAACCCCGGCTCGATCAAGGACGACGCCGAGCGCTGGTCGACCAGCTTCCCGGACAACTTCAGCGGCTGGCAGAAGATCGAGATCCCGTTCGCGAGCCTGTCCCGCAAGGAGATCGGCAACGGCGCGCCCAACGACGGCTTCGGCCTGACCGAGGTGCACGGCTGGGCCCTGGGCACGATCACGACGCCTGCCCCGCAGACCTACTACGTCGATGACGCGGCGGTCTACGGTGTGGCCCCGGTCAGGCCCCTGACCGTCGGCTTCAGCACGCTCAACTACAACGTGACCGAGGGCGCCATCGCAACGATGACCGCCAAGCTCAGCAAGCCCTCGAGCAGCCCTGTGACGGTCGAGTACGCGTCCACGATCGGGACCGCGACCGCGAACCGTGACTACGTGGAACCGATCTCGGGCACCCTGACCTTCCCGTCCAACGTCACCCAGCAGTCGTTCACCGTGCAGACGATCGACGACGGCAAGCACCAGGGTGAGCGCAGTGTGCTCGTCGAGCTGTCCAACCCGACCGGCGGCGCGGCGATGGGGCTGCCGCCGATCGCGCGCGTCAACATCCTCGACGACGAGCTGTACGACGCAACCCTGCTCGACGACTTCGAGACATTCCCCTACCTCTGGGGGGCCGGCAACAAGACGAAGCTGGCCAACCCCGAGTTCGCGTCCGGCAGCGCCATGGCCCTGCCCGGCCAGGGCGACTGGGAGCACGTCCTGCAGGTCGGCGATCAGACGACGAAGAAGGGCCCCTACTCGTTCGACCGCACCTTCCCGATCGCACAGGACTGGAGCAACCCCACCGATCTGAGCTTCTGGTACTACGGCCGGAACGAGGGCACGGACATCACCGTGAACCTCGCCAACGACGAAGCCGGGTCCGGCATCCCGGCCGCGCAATGGCAGCTGGCGTGGAGCGACGAGTTCGACACCAAGCGTGGCGCGGCACCGGACACGAGCAGCTGGGCCAACCAGGTCGGCGACGGCACCGCCTACGGCATCCCGGGCTGGGGCAACGACGAGCTTCAGTACTACACCGAGGGCGGCACCAACGCCGCCACCGACGGCAAGGGCAACCTGGTGATCACCACCAAGGCCGCCGACGGATCGCTGCAATGCTCCTACGGCCCGTGCAAGTACACCTCGGCGCGGTTGGTGACCAAGGACCGGTTCGAGGTGGCCTACGGCCGGGTCGAGGCCCGCGTCAAGGTGCCGACGGGCGCCGGCCTGTGGCCCGCGTTCTGGATGCTCGGCACCGACATCGACCGGGTCGGCTGGCCGCAGACGGGCGAGATCGACGTCATGGAGCACGTGGGGCGAGCGCCCGACCAGGTGTTCGGCACCCTGCATGGCCCCGGGTACTCCGGCGGGGCGAGCTACGGCAAGGTCGTCGACCTGGGCCGGCCGGTCGCCGACACCTACCACACCTACGCAGTCGAGTGGCAGCCGGACCGGATCGTCTGGTATCTCGACAACGTCCCGTACTTCACCGCCACTCCCTCGGATGCCTTCCTGCAGGGCAAGGAGTGGGTCTTCAACCACCCCTTCTACCTGCTGCTCAACGTGGCCGTCGGCGGCAACTTCGGCGGCACCGTCGATCCTGCGACGGCCTTCCCGAACCAGACCCTGGTCGACTACGTCCGCCTGTACCAGCCTGCACCGAGCCCGGCCACGTTCAGCGCGACGTTCACCGACTCCTTCACGGGCTGGCAGAAGATCACCATCCCGCTGTCGGCCTTCGAGGGGGCGACGGGAGCGTCGCCGGATCTCACCGCCGTTCGAAGCCTGGGCTTCGAGGTGCCGAAGGGCGCCCGTGGCCCGGTCCTGCTCGACCAGGTCCGCCTTGAGGGCGCGCCCGCCCCCGCCGCCGACCGGCTGGGACACGATCACCTTCGACGATGCCGCGGTCACGTACACCCTGACCGGCTTCGGCGGGGCCGACGACTCGACCGTCGTGGCCGATCCCACCAATGCCGCCAACAAGGTCGCGAGGGTCCTCAAGTCGGCCACGGCCGAGCTGTGGGCCGGGACCACGGTGTCCACCGGCCCGAACTTCTCGGTCCCCGCGATCCCGTTCACCGCGTCGGCGACGACGATGACGGTGCGGGTCTGGTCGCCCGACGCGGGCATCCAGGTCCGGCTCAAGGTGGAGGACGCCGCGGACCCGACCAAGTCGGTCGAGACCGAGGCCACGGTGACCACGGCTGCCGGCTGGCAGACGCTGACCTTCAACTTCGCCAACCAGGCCGCCGGCACCGCCGCGCTCAACCTGGCCTACACCTACAACAAGGCGTCGATCTTCTTCAACTTCGGGGTGACCGGGGCCACCGCGGGCGCCAAGACCTACTACTTCGACGACGTGGCGTTCGGGGGCGGCACCCCGCCCCCGCCGCCGACCGGCTGGGACACGATCACCTTCGACGATGCCGCGGTCACGTACACCCTGACCGGCTTCGGCGGGGCCGACGACTCGACCGTCGTGGCCGATCCCACCAATGCCGCCAACAAGGTCGCGAGGGTCCTCAAGTCGGCCACGGCCGAGCTGTGGGCCGGGACCACGGTGTCCACCGGCCCGAACTTCTCGGTCCCCGCGATCCCGTTCACCGCGTCGGCGACGACGATGACGGTGCGGGTCTGGTCGCCCGACGCGGGCATCCAGGTCCGGCTCAAGGTGGAGGACGCCGCGGACCCGACCAAGTCGGTCGAGACCGAGGCCACGGTGACCACGGCTGCCGGCTGGCAGACGCTGACCTTCAACTTCGCCAACCAGGCCGCCGGCACCGCCGCGCTCAACCTGGCCTACACCTACAACAAGGCGTCGATCTTCTTCAACTTCGGGGTGACCGGGGCCACCGCGGGCGCCAAGACCTACTACTTCGACGACGTGGCGTTCGGGGGCGGCGCCCCGCCCCCGCCGCCGACCGGCTGGGACACGATCACCTTCGACGATGCCGCGGTCACGTACACCCTGACCGGCTTCGGCGGGGCCGACGACTCGACCGTCGTGGCCGATCCCACCAATGCCGCCAACAAGGTCGCGAGGGTCCTCAAGTCGGCCACGGCCGAGCTGTGGGCCGGGACCACGGTGTCCACCGGCCCGAACTTCTCGGTCCCCGCGATCCCGTTCACCGCGTCGGCGACGACGATGACGGTGCGGGTCTGGTCGCCCGACGCGGGCATCCAGGTCCGGCTCAAGGTGGAGGACGCCGCGGACCCGACCAAGTCGGTCGAGACCGAGGCCACGGTGACCACGGCTGCCGGCTGGCAGACGCTGACCTTCAACTTCGCCAACCAGGCCGCCGGCACCGCCGCGCTCAACCTGGCCTACACCTACAACAAGGCGTCGATCTTCTTCAACTTCGGGGTGACCGGGGCCACCGCGGGCGCCAAGACCTACTACTTCGACGACGTGGCGTTCGGGGGCGGCTGACCACACGTTCGGTCGCAAGCCGGCCGACGACGCCGACGAGGCGCCGTAGACGACCGGAAACCCGCGAGTGGCCGCCCGTCCGGACCACTCGCGGGTCTCGCTGGCGGTGCAGCCCGCCGGCGTCGACGACGGGAGACAGCACCAGGAGTTGGACGCGTGATCATCACCGACCCCGAGATCCACCTCGGGGATGCCGTTCTCCACGCGGTCGACGAAGCCGTCGAGGGCGGGTTCGCGACGATCGGCGGCGAGCGCTGCGCCCGCATCCTCAACGTGGACGGCATGGCGCCGTTCCTGATGAACGTGGTCAGCGATGGCGACCTGTGGCTGTTTGCGGGCTCGAACGGGCCGTTCACCGCAGGTCGCAGGAACGCCGACCTGGCGATGTTCCCGTACCAGACGGTGGACAAGATCCTCGAGCACGCCGACACGAGCGGGGCACGCACGATCCTGCTGGTGACCCGCGACGGGATCACCTCGCTCTGGCAGCCGTGGGGGGACGGCGACCGGGCGTACGCGGTGACCCGCAACCTGTACAAGAGCATCCTCGGGACGAGCCTCGTGTATGAGGAGATCAACCACGACCTTGGCCTGCGGTTCCGGGCGACCCTCGCTGCCTGTGATCGCTTCGGTCTCGTGCGCGATGTCGAGCTCGAGAACCTGCGGGACGCGCCCGCCGAGATCCGCTATCTCGACGGGTGGCACCACCTGATCCCGCCTGGCGTGTCCCAGGAGGTCTACGCGCGTCTCAGCTACCTCGCCGCGGCCTACATGCGCCACGAGCTGGTCCCGGGGACGCCGCTCGGGATCTTCACCCTCAACGCGGCGATCTCGGATCGTCCGGAGCCCTCCGAGTCGCTCCGCGCCGCGGCCGCCTGGACGGTCGGCCACGCGGACCCGGTCATCCTGCTGAGCGACCGCCAGGCGGACGCGTTCCGCAGCGGCGCCCCTGTCCGGCCCGAGGCCGAGGTTCGCGGCGAGCTGGGCGCCTACCTGGTGGCGGATCAGGCCCACCTCGACGGCGGCTCACGGATCGGCTGGTCGACCGTCGCGGACACCGGCCTCGACCACGCAGCGCTGGTGGACCTTCGCGACCGCTTCGACGCCCCCGACGAGCTTGCCCGCGACCTGCGGGCCGCGCTCGACGAGAGCCGGGCCGGGATCCTCCGGCGCGTCGCCAGCGGCGACGCCCTCCAGCAGACGGCCGACGAGGCTGCCACCGCCCATCACGTCGCGAGCGTCCTGTACAACGCGATGCGGGGCGGGACCTTCGACGGCACGTACGATGCGCCCGTCGCAGACGTCGCCGACCACCTCCGGCGCCACAACCGCACCGTCTACAAGCGCCATGCGGACTGGCTTGCCGGGCTCCCGACGTCCGTCCCGATCGACGAGCTGCAGCGCGCGGCCGCCGACCGTGACGATGCGCAGCTCTCGAGGCTGCTGCGTACGTACCTGCCGCTCACCTTCAGCCGCCGGCACGGGGACCCGAGCCGGCCGTGGAATCGCTTCAACATCCGGCTCAAGGACGAGCTCGGACGACCGGCGTTCGGCTACGAGGGCAACTGGCGGGACATCTTCCAGAACTGGGAGGCGCTGGGCCGGAGCTACCCCGGCTATCTGCCGCAGTTCATTGCCGTGTTCCTGGACGCCAGCACCGCAGACGGCTACAACCCCTATCGAATCACGCGCGACGGCGGCGACTGGGAGGTGCCCGACGAGCGTGACCCATGGAGCCACATCGGGTACTGGGGCGATCACCAGGTTGTCTACCTGAACCGGCTCCTCGAGAGCCTCGAGCGCTGGCAGCCCGGGCACCTCGCCGCCGGGCTTGGTGAGCTCGGGTATGCCTACACCCGGGTCCCGTACCGGATCGACGGCTTCCGGGAGCTGCTCGACGACCCGCGCGAGTCGATCGCGTTCGACAAGTCCCTGCACCGGGCGCTCGTGGGCCGCGCCCGCGACCTGGGCGCGGACGGCAAGCTCCTGGCGGACGACCAGGGCGAGGTCCGGCTCGTCTCGCTGTGCGAGAAGCTGCTCGTCCCCCTGCTGACGAAGCTCACCAACCTCGTTCCCGATGGCGGCATCTGGCTCAACACCCAGCGCCCGGAGTGGAACGACGCGAACAACGCCCTCGCCGGCTGGGGCCTGTCCGTGGTGACCGTGGCGGCGATGCGTCGCTACCTGCAGCTGCTGTCGGACGTGGTCCCCACCGCCGGCGCCGCGCCGGTTTCGGCGTCCGTGGTGCGCCTGGTGGAGCGCGTGACGGCGATCCTCCGCGAGGTTCCCGGCGAGATCGACGATGCGCGTCGGCTCGCCCTCATGTCCGCGCTCGGGGAGGCCGGCGAGGAGCATCGATCGGCCGTCCATGCGGGGGACCTCGGCGACCTCGTCTCGATGCCGCTCTCCACCGCGCGCGCCCTGCTCGAGGCCGCAGGCCCGGTCGTGGATCGCACGATCCGCGCGAACCGCCGCCCGGACGGGCTGTACCACAGCTACAACGTGCTGCGCGTGGAGGACAGCCGGGCAGCCATCGACCGGCTGAGCCCCATGCTGGAAGGCCAGGTGTCGGTGCTGGAATCGGGCATTCTTGACGACGACGAAGCACTCGGCCTCCTGCGCGCGCTGCGCCAGAGCGACCTGTGGCGAGACGACCTGCGCACGTTCCTGCTCTACCCGGACCGGGAGCTCACGCCATTCCTCGAGCGGAACACGCTCGACGGCGCGCCGCCCGCCGGCAGCGAGCGGTTGTTCGTGTTGGACCGGCACGGCCGCTGGCACTTTGACGCCGACCTGAGCACGCGTGGGGACGTGGAGGCCCAGCTCAAGCGCATCGGCGTCGACGCGGCGACCCGCGATGCCGTGCTGGACCTCTGGCGGACGACGTTCGCCCACCACGAGTTCACGGGTCGGAGCGACCGCTTCTTCATGTTCGAAGGGCTCGGCAGCGTGTTCTGGCACATGAGCTCGAAGTTCCTGCTGACGGTGCAGGCATCCTGTCTGCGTGCCCGGGATCCGGAGATCGCCGCCGACCTCGCCCGCTTCTACGACGAGGCGAGGGAGGGTCTTGGCTCACGCAAGACGCCGGAGGTGTTCGGCGCCTTCCCCGTGGATCCGCACTCCCACTCGCCGCGCCACCGCGGCGCGCAGCAGCCCGGCATGACCGGCCAGGCGAAGGAGGACATCCTCATCCGCTTCGGCGAGTTGGGCGTCGAGGCACGGGACGGCCGGCTCCGCTTCGATCCGAGGCTGCTCCACCGTGACGAGTTCCTCGACATCCCCTACCGCTTCACGAGCCTGGGCCTCGACGGGACGTTTGACACCTGGGAGCTGCCGGCGGCCAGCCTGGCCTTCACCTGCTGCCAGGTGCCGGTGTGCTACCAGCTTGGCGACCACCCGTCGATCCGCCTCGATCACTCGGACGGTGGAGTCGAGATCGTGGACGGGATGGAGCTGAGCCGCGAGGCAACTGCCGCCATCGCCGGCCGTCGTGGCACGTACCGCCGGGTGACCGTGACGGTCAACGCCGCCAGGCTCTCGGCCGGGCGGGGCGACTGAGTCGGGGACCCGTACCGGGACCTGGCAGCGATCTGCCCGACTCGCAGTACCACGGCAGCGGCGAGCGACGTCGTCTCACACGCGTGGGGCGACACCCTCGGCGAGCTGCGCCATCAGGTCGACCTGGGCGCCGAGCTCAAGGAGCGGGAAGTGGCTCCGGGCCACGAACTCGACGGGCACGCCCGCCTGCTCGCGAATGTCGAGCAGCGCCTCGACGAGCTCGTCCGCCGTGCCGGCGAAGGTCGCCCGACCCTTCACGAGGTCCTCGCCTGAGCCGGTGAACGCCGGCGGTGACGCCGCCGGGAGCGGTCGGCTCGCCGACGCCTCCATGTCCGAGTACTTCCACTGCATCGCCCACAGGACGTCGCGATAGCGGGACAGCGCCTCGTCGCGCGACGGGCCGGGCAGGAGCACGGAGTAGTGGATGAACCGGAACGTCGCCGGGTCGCGGCCGATGCGCTCGCACTCGTCGAGCACCCAGCCCACCTGTTCGACGAACCTCGCCACCGGGGCGTTCGCGAAGATTCCGTCGGCGAGGCGGGTTGCCCGGCGGATCGCGGGCTCCGCGCCGCCGCCGACCAGGATCGGGATCCGCGTCGGCGGTGCCGGCCGGACGCCGAGCGTCGGAAGGTCGTAGATCGGGCCCTCGTGGGTGAACGGCTCGCCGCTCCAGGCCTGCGGCAGGATCCGGAGGATCTCGTCCATCGCCGCTCCGCGGCGTCGCGCGTCGGCGCCGAGCCCCTGGTACTCGACCTCGGACCAGCCGAGGCCCAGGCCAAGGAGCAGCCGGCCGTGGCTCAGGAGCTGGACGGTCGCCGCGTCCTCCGCCAGGCGGAGGGGATGGTGCATCGGTGCGAGGATGACCCCCGTGCCCAGCTCGATCCGCGAGGTCGCCTGCGCGAGCGCCGCGCCGACGACGAGCAGCGAGGGCATGTACCCGTCGTCGACGAAGTGGTGCTCGGTGGTCCAGACGGACGTGAAGCCGAGCCGCTCGGCCTCGACGGCGAGCGCGACCGTCTCGTCGTAGGCACGCGTCCAGTCGGTCTCGCCGGGCCGGAGCTGCGCGCTGAGGAGTCCGAAACCGAGTCCCATCACTGTCGACGATAGCAGCCGGCTGCGGCCGGGGCTCGTGCCCGCTGCGCGCCTCAGGGCCAGGGGTCGGTGGCCAGGAACCGCCCGCCGTCGCCGGGCCGCAGAACGCGGTGGCGCCCGGTGACCGCGTCCCACTCGTTGCGCTCGAACCGCGTCTGGTCGTCGCCGGTCAGGATCAGCACATAGGCGGGCGCCCCGTGCCCCGCGAGGTGCCCGTGGTCGTGGATATCGTCGGGAGGCAGGAGGGTCGCAGCCTGCGCCGGTCCAAGCGCCTCCACCTCGGCGATCTCCAGATAGCTCGCGCCGCCACCCGGCCGCCGGTAGCGCCGATGCGTCTCGAGACCGCTGATCGGGCACGCGGCGACCCAGGTCCCATGGTCGTGGACCGCGCTCATGGTCCCTTCCTCGCGGTGGACGATGGCCAGGCGCGGGCCGCGCTCGGGGGCGTGGATGCGGAGGGCGCCACCCCGGTCGCCGAGACGGGCGACCCAGCGGGACACGTACTCGACGTCCAGCGCGAGGTCGGCAAGCGCGGCGCCGATCGCGGGCAGGTCTGGGACGGCGCCCGCCGCGGGCGCCGCGATGCGCTCCAGGAGCCGCCGGACTGGCTCATCCGCTGCGGCCGGACCTCCCAGCTCGATCTCGATCTGTCCGTCCATGGTCACCCTCGACACCCCGTGCGGGTCGCATGCCCGCAGGAACGACAAGTGTGCAGGCTCGCCCGTGCGGGCGTCCGGCCGACGGCGCGCCACCTGCCGCGCGCCGACGCGGGCTACGATGCGGCTCGTGGTCCGCTCCCGCGTCGCCCCTCCGCCCGAGACCGAGCTCTACGCACCGGTCAAGGCCCTGCTCGAGGCGCAGGGCTACAGCGTCAAGGGCGAGATCCGCGGCTGTGACGTGGTCGCCGTCCGCGGTGACGAGCCGCCGGTCGTGGTGGAGCTCAAGCGGACGTTCGGCCTCGGGCTCGTGCTCCAGGGTATCGACCGCCTCGCGATGACCGACGCCGTGTACGTCGCGGTCGGCGCGTGGCCCAACGCGGCAGCGCGAGACGCGGCGCCTGTGCCGGCGGCTTGGCCTGGGGCTGATCGTGGTGACCCGCGGGCGGGCGGAGGTCGTCCTGGATCCCCTCCCCTACCGCCCGAGGCGGGACCGGCGCCGGGCCGCGGCGCTGCTCGGCGAGCATCGCCGCCGGATCGGCGATCCGACCGCGGGTGGCTCCACGAGGCGTCCGATCATGACGGCCTACCGGCAGGAGGCGCTCCGCTGCGCGTCCGTGCTCGCCGACGGCCCCCTGCCGCTGCGGGCGATGCGTGCGGCCGCCGACGTGCCCAACGCGGGCCGCATCGCCCGGGACAACGTCTACGGCTGGTTCGAGCGCGTCGATCGGGGCGTCTACCAGCTATCGCCCCGTGGCGTCGAGGCGCTCGGCGCGGACGGCTGACGGCCCCGAACGCCCGCGACCGACCCTCGGGCACAATCGCCGCGATGCGCCTCACCGCCCGCGGGCTCAACCGCGCCACGCTCGCCCGACAGCTGCTCCTCCGTCGCGAGCCCGTGGGCGTCGCCGACGCGGTCCGGCGGGTCGTCGCGCTCCAGGCACAGGAGCCGGCGTCGCCGTATGTCGCCCTGTGGAATCGGGTCGCCGCCTTCGATCCGGCAGACCTCGACGCGGCGTTCGTCGGCCGGGCGGTCGTCAAGGCGTCGCTGATGCGCATCACCCTCCACGCCGTCCACGCCGAGGACTACCCGCCGTTCCACGCCGCGATGGTCCGGAGCCTGCGAGCCTCGCGCCTCGGCGACCCGCGCTTCACCGCGGGCGGGCTGACCATCGCCGAGGCCGACGCGCTCCTGCCCGGCGT
Source organism: uncultured Chloroflexia bacterium (assembly GCA_963715245.1). GTDB lineage: Bacteria > Chloroflexota > Limnocylindria > Limnocylindrales > CSP1-4 > CAIXZV01. The sequence continues at coordinate 1,069,955 of CAVQRM010000001.1, read as the reverse complement.
CCTCGCGTTCGCGACGGAGCCTCGAACCCGGCTCGACATGGAGGCCCACCTGCGCACCACGCTCGACGCCGCCGCGCAGCCCGTGTGGTGGGCGATGCGGACCTTCGCGCCCTTCCACCACGCCCCGAGCGGCGGGCCGTGGTCGTTCGGGCCGCGCGCGGCGTTCGTTGCGGCACCCGTGACCCTGCCGCCGGACGCTCGCGACGAGTCCCTGCGGTGGCTCGCACGCCGATACCTCGAGGGGTTCGGGCCGGCCACGCCGCAGGACCTCGCCCGGTTCACCCTGCTCACCCGCGCCGTCGCGCGCGAGGCGATGCTCGCCATCGGCGACGACCTGGTCGAGCTGGACGGACCCGACGGCCCGCTGTACGACGTCGCGGGGATGGCGCTCCCGGACGAGGCGACCCCCGCCCCGCCGAGGCTGCTGCCGATGTGGGACAGCACGCTGCTGGCCTACGCGGACCACGGCCGCGTGATCCCGCCGGCCTACCGGCGCACCGTCACCCGGCAGAACGGCGACGTGCTGCCGACGCTCCTCGTGGATGGCCATGTGGCGGGCGTGTGGCGCCCGGTCGAGCAGGGCATCGAGGCGACGGCGTTCCACGCGCTGACGGAGGAAACGTGGGACGGGCTCGCGACCGAGGCGCGATCGCTGGTGGCGTTCCTCGCCGATCGTGACCCGCGGGTCTACGGCCGCTACGGGCACTGGTGGCGCAAGCAGCTGCCGGGCGTGCAGGTGCGGCTGCTCGGGGGCTGACCGTGGCGAGGCCGGGACGCAGACGTACCATGGGCAGCCGCGTCGGGCCCGCCCGCCGCCCGCTGCCCGCCGCTCGTACAGGGGAAGCCGCCCGCATGACCAGCCAGCCGATCGACCGCGCGCTCTTCGACGAGGGCGTGTCGCCAGCCGACGACTTCTACCGCCACGTCAACGGAGGGTGGCTCGACAGCCACCCGGTTCCACCCGAGTACGGGTCGTACGGGGCCTTCCACGAGGTCAACGAGCGCAACCAGGAGCTCCTCCACCGCCTCATGCGGGACGCAGCCGACACCCGCGACCACGAGGGGACCGTCCGCCACGAGGTCGGCGACTACTTCGCGGCGGGCATGGACGAGGCGGCCATCGAGGCCGCCGGCGTCGAGCCGCTGCGCCATCTCCTTGACGCGATCGACGCGCTGGCGTCGGCCGAGGACGTGCGGCGGCTGGCGCCGGTCCTCCAGCGCGACAACGTCTCCGCGTTCCATGGGCTCGGGGTCCTGCCCGACTTCGAGGACGCGGAGCACTACCTGCTGTACTTCGGGCAGGGGGGCGTCGGGCTCCCCGAGCGCGACTACTACCTGCGCGACGACGAGCGGTCGGTCGCGCTGCGGGAGGCCTACACGGCACATGTCGCCGCGCAGCTCGTGAACCTGGGCTACGGGGCCGATGATGCCGCCGCCGCGGCCGAGGCGATCCTCGCCTTCGAGCGTCGCCTCGCGGACGCGTCGCTGTCGCGCGAGCAGCAGCGAGACCCGAGGCTCACGCTCAACCGGCGCGACGTGGACCGCCTCGACGAGCTCATGCCCCGCTTCGGCCTGGCCGGCTACGTCCGGGACCTCGGCGGCACCCAGCCCACCGTGTGCGTCGAGAGCGACGGGTTCCTCACCGCGCTCGATGCGGCCATCGCCGAGACGCCGGTCGAGACGCTACGCCACTACCTGCGCTGGCACGTGGTCCGGAGCTACGCCTCCGCGCTGCCGCGGGCGTTCGAGGAAGAGGCGTTCGCGTTCTACAACCGGACCCTCGGCGGGCAGCAGGAGCCGAAGCCGCGCTGGAAGCGGATCCTCGACGCGGCGACCGCCGACATCGGCGAGCTGGTGTCCCAGCTGTATGTCGAAGAGGCGTTTCCCCCCGCGGCGAAGACGCGTTGCGAGCATCTCGTGGAGCACCTGCTGGCGGCGATGGGCAGTGCGATCCGGGCCAACGACTGGATGACCGACGAGACCCGGGAGCAGGCGCTGACGAAGCTCCGCGGGTTCGGCTTCAAGATCGGGTACCCCGACCGGTGGAAGGACTACACCGGGCTGGACCTCGTTCGCAGCTCGTTCGTCGAGAACCGGCTCCGCGTCGCGCGCTTCGAGTACGCCCGGCAGGTCGGGCGCCTCGAGGAGCCGGTGGATCGCGCCGAGTGGGGGCTTCCGCCGCACATGGTCAACGCCTACTACCATCCGCTGCTCAACGAGATCGTGTTCCCGGCCGGGATCCTGCAGCCGCCGTTCTTCCACGCAGATGCCGACGACGCGGTGAACTACGGCGGGATCGGGACGGTGATCGGCCACGAGATCACGCACGGCTTCGACGACAGCGGCTCGCGGTTCGACGCCTCCGGCGCGCTGCGCGACTGGTGGACCGAGGCGGACCGGGCCGAGTTCGAGCGGCGCGCCGAGGTGCTCGTCGAGCAGTTCAACGGCTACGTCGTGGCGGGTGACGCGCAGGTCAACGGGCGCCTGACGCTGGGCGAGAACATCGCGGACCTCGGCGGCGTCGCCGTCGCGTTCGCGGCGATGCAGGAGGCGGTCGGGCCGGACGCGCCCGAGCTGGACGGCCTGACCCCCGCCCAGCGCTTCTTCATGGCCTACGCGACGATCTGGCGCATGAACTACACCGAGGAGATCGCTCGGCTGCTGGTGAACACCGATCCGCACGCGCCATCGGCGTATCGGGCGAACGGCCCGCTGTCCAACTTCCCGCCGTTCGCGGCGGCGTTCGGGGTTCCCGCGGGCGCACCCATGGCGAGGCCGGCCGCGCAGCGCGCGACGATCTGGTAGCCGCCGTGCGGCGTGGGTCATCCCGATTGGGGGATTGACCGCTTGACGGCACCCCCAATACTGCGGGCCATGGACCTTACATTCGTTGGCTGGATCGTCGTCGGGCTCATCGCGGGCCTCGTGTCGGGTGTCATCTCGGGAGGGCGAACCGCGCGCGGCTGGATGCCCAGCCTGGTCATCGGCCTGGTCGCGGCCGTCATCACCGGCTGGCTGTTCACGTCGGTGCTCGGTTGGGACTCGGTCTCGAGCATCTGGATCTCGGCCCTGTTCGCGGCCTTCATCGCGATCGTGATCAGGCAGCTCATGAAGAGCTTCACCTTCGGCGACTGACGTCCGCCATCCGCGTGCGGGGGCGCGCCCGACAGCTCTGACGAGGGCGCCGACGGTCGACGTCGACCCTGAACCGGGTTGTGCGATGTCGGTCGTTCGACCGATGCGGGATCGTGGGGAACCCCTACGATCCGTTCGATGAACGTCGTCGGTCCGCTGGTCTGCCCCGTCCTCGTGGGTCGGGACGACCTGCTCGCGCTCGCGGGCCGCCGCCTCGAGGCGGCCACCGGCGGACAGGGCCACGTGCTGTTCCTCGCGGGCGAGGCCGGCATCGGCAAGACCAGGCTCCTGGGCTCGATCGAACGTCGCGCCGAGGGCATGGGCATCCGCGTCGCGCGGGGTGGCACGTACCCGGGTGACCTCGAGGTGCCGGGTGCCGTCTTCCTGGAGCTCGCCCGGGCGATGCAGCGGACGGCGGCGCTCGAGGACGCCGGCGCCCGGATCGCCGATCGGCTGGCGGCGCTCGATCGGGTACGCGAGGGCGGCGACGCCCATCGCCGCCGACGGCTCCTCACCCTCGACATCGCGGACGACCTCGCGACGGCGGCCTCCGGCGGGCCGACGCTGCTCGCGCTCGAGGACCTCCACCAGGCCGACGACCTGACGCTGGAGGTGATCGCGACGATCGCGCGCCGCGCAGCGGAGCTCCCGCTCGTCATCGTGGGAACCTACCGCAGCGATGAGCTCTACCCGCGCGTCCCGATGCGGGAGTGGCGCAGCCGGCTCCTCGGTCAGCGCCAGGCGGAGGAGGCCCGCCTGCGGCGTCTGACCGAGGACGAGACCGCGACGATGGTGTCGCTCATCCTCGCTGAAGGGCACCCGGCGGCACGGGACATCGTCGCCGCGATCCACGACCGCACGGACGGCATCCCGCTCCACGTCGAGGAGCTCATCGCGCTCATTGGCGCATCAGGCACGCCGGTGGACCGGTTGCCGGAACCCGGACCGGCGGGCGTCCCGGGCGTCGGGGTCCCGGACACCCTGGAGTCGGCCATCCTCGGCCGTGTGGGGCTGCGCTCGGATCAGGCGCGCACGGTCGCGCGGATCGGGTCCGTCATCGGGCGCTCGTTCGAGTTCAGCCTCCTCGCCGATGTGGTCGGCGATGACCCGGACGCCCTCGCGACGCCGCTCGCGGAGCTGGCTGACCACTTCCTGCTCGCCGCGGCGCCGGCGTCCGGTCGCTACGGGTTCCGGCACGCGCTCATCTGCGACGCCATCTACGGCCGGATCCCGGACGCGGAGCGGCAGCGCCTCCATGCGCGCGTCGCATCGGTCGCGGCTGCACGCGGCGACTTCTCGGATGCGTTCCTCTCTTCGCAGTACGAGCGGGCCGGACAGCGCACAGAGGCGTTCGAGACCGCGTTGCGGGCCTCGCGGGCGGCGGCGGCGATCTCCGCCCATCGCGAGGCGTTCGACCTGTGCCTGCGCGCGATGCGCAACGTGCCGCCGGAGCTCGAACCGGGCGCGATGGGCGACCTCCAGGAGGAGTACGGGGGCGCCGCCGCCGCCGTGGATGACAACGCGACGGCTGCCGCGGCGTTCGAGGAGGCCCGCCGGCTGTATCTCGCCGCGGGCCGGGACCTCGACGCCGCCGCGGTCGTCGTCCCGCTCGTCGCGGCCCGACACCTGCTCGGCGACGATCTCCCCGCGAGAGCGGGCAGGCTGGACGCGACGCTGGATGAGGTCCGGCTGGCGGCAGGGGCGACCGAGGAGGCACAGGATCCGGACGAGGTCGCCCGCACGACCGCCCGGATCGAGGCCGGCCTCGCGGCGGCGTACATGCTCAACCGCCATCTCGACGAGGCCATCGCGCACGCCGGCGAGGCGCGCCGGCTCGCGGCGTCGGCTGGCGACGACGCAACCGCGCACAACGCGACGGTGACGCTCGCCGCGTGCCTGCCGTTCGCCGGTCGCGTGGACGAGGGTTTCTCGATGCTCGAGGCCACCATCGGCCAGGCGCGCGCCGCACACGCCGAGGCAGAGGCGTCCCGCGGCTATCGGATGCTCGGCTCGTGCGCCTCGGTGACCGTCGAGTACGAGCGTGGCGAGCGCTATCTGCGCGAGGGCATCGACTACGCGGAGCGCACGGAGCGCTGGAACGACCGGCACTACATGGCCGCCCACCTGGGGCATGTCCTGTGGGCGACGGGGCGCTGGGCCGAGGCCCGCTCGGTCGCCGAGCAGGCGCTCCAGGACGGTCGCGGCGGGATCACGACCCGGATCACGGCGCTCCACGTGGCCGGCTACGTCGCGCTCGGACGCGGCGAGTGGGCAGCCGCGACGGCGGCGCTCGAGGAGGCACGCGTGGAGGGCGAGCGGATGGGCGAGCTGCAGCGGCTCTCGCCCGCCCTGTGGGGCCTGGCGGAGGCCGCCCTCCTGCAGGGCGACACCGCGGCCGCCGTCCGGTGGAGCGACGCCGGCCTGGCCGCCTCGTCGGAGGTCCGCGACGCCGCGTACCTCTATCCGTTCGCGGTGACCGGGACGCGGGCCCGCCTGCTGGCACGGGACCCCGCCGGTGCGGCGCGGTTCACGGCCGCGGTCGAGGAGGAGCTCCGACTCCGCTCGATCCCCGGGACGCTGCCGGCGATCGACCACGCGCGCGGGCTGCTCGCGCTTGCCGCCGGGCAGACGGGCGAGGCCAGGCGCAACCTGGAGCGGGCCGCGGACGCGTGGGACGGGAGGCGGCGGGCGTGGGAGGCGGGCTGGGCGCGTCTCGATCTCGCACGCACGTTCGTGCGCTCGAACCGGCGGGCCGACGGCCTGCGGCTCGTCGCGGAGGTCGAGGCCCGCGCCGCCGAGATGGGCAGCGAGCCGCTGGCCGGGGCGGCGCGGGCCGCCCGCGGGCGAACCGGCGGCACCTCGGACGAGACCCCGTGGAGCCCGCTGACCGGGCGCGAGCTCGAGGTTGCCACGCTGCTGGCCGATGGGCTCACCAACGGCGAGATCGCGAGGCAGCTGGGCGTGTCGCCGAAGACCGTCAGCGCGCACGTCGAGCACATCCTCGCCAAGCTGGGTGTCGGGCGGCGCACGGAGGTCGCAGCGTGGGTGGCGACGCTGCGGGCGAACCAGCCGTCGAGCGCCGGGGCCGGGCACCCGGGGGCGTGACCGGGCCGGCTAGGAGGCGGCCGTGCCCGCGCCCCGGTAGCGCTCGCTGAACCGGTTCGACAGCTCGGCTGCGGCGTTGACGAGCTCGAGGAAGTCAGGCCCGGCGAGGGCCAGGAGCTGGCCGTCCGTCTCGGCCGTGACGGTCGCGGTGCGCGGCGTCTTGTGCATCAGGCCGAGCTCACCGAAGACCTCGTCGGGACCCATGACACGGAGGTGGCGGGTCGCGCCCGCGGCGTCCGTCTGGTCCACGCGGAACTGCCCCGATTCGATGACGTAGAACCGGTCCGCGGGATCGCCCTGCCGGATCACCACCTCGCCGGCGGTGACCGGGACGGCGACCAGCCGCTGGGCAGCCGCCTCGAGGGCCGGCCCGGGGACGCCCGTGAGGATCGGCAGGCGGCTGACCCGGACGAGGAGCTCGGTCGCGGCATCGGAACCGCGGCGGAAGTAGGGGCGCAGGATGCTGAGCGAGACGAGCGCGGCGCCGAGCAGGATCACGGCACCCAGCGGCAGGATCACCTGCGGCCCGAACGCGGCGAACGCGATCGGCATCACGAGCGAGCCCGCGGCGTAGGTGCCCGTCTGGAGCATCTGCATCCCGCCGAGGACGCGGCCTCGAAGCTCGTCGGGGACGATGCGCTGGAAGATCGTCGTGCTCACGATGTCGGCGACGAGCGAGCCCGCGGCGATGATCCCCATGGCGAGCAGCGCGGGGGCGAGGGCCGTCGAGAACCCGAGCAGGACGAAGCCGACGACGAGGCCCACCACGCCCGCGATCCACGCCGGCGCGAGGTTCGGGCGCGCGACGATCGCACCCGAGCCGATCGCCCCCAGGACACCTCCGATGCCAACGGCAGCGTTCAGGTAACCGGTCCCCGCCTCACCAACGCCGAGCTGATCGACCGCGATCATGACCGTGATGATGCTCAGGCCACCGAACATGAACCCGGCGGCCGAATCGAGGAACAGCATCCCGAACAGGGGTCGTCGGATCGCCATCAGCCTGGCGGTGGCGCCCGCGTCGGCGGCGGCGGCAGGCGCGTCGGCGGTTGCGCCGCGAGGTGTGGCGCTGGTCGCGGCTGCCTCGCCCGTGCCGGTGTCCGAGCTCGCGCGCGTGCCCGCGTCCGTGTCCGCGGCGGCAGCGGCCGCGGCGGCCGCGGCGGCCTCGGCGGCCTCGGCGGCGGCAGCCTCGGCGGCGGCCTTCTCCCTGCGCGGGTTCGATGACGGCAGCGTGGCGAGCGACACCGCGACCACGGCGAACGTCACCGCGTTGAGCGCGAATGCGAGCGTCAGGTCGGCGGTGGCGATGATGATGCCGGCCAGCGCCGGACCGAGGATGAACGACAGCTCGTTCAGCGTGGCGAACAGGCTGTTCGCCGGGCCCAGCTCGCGCTCGTCACGGACCATCGTGGGCAGGTACGCCCCGATCGCCGGGCTGAAGAAGCACGAGAAGCAGGTCGCGAGGACCGCGAGCGCGACCACCGCCAGCAGCGGGCCGTCCGTGGCGACGATCACCGTGAGCGCGACCATGATCAGGCCGCGGGCGACGTCGGTGACGAGCAGGACGAGCCGCCGGTCGTACCGGTCCACGATGATCCCGGCCGGGACGGACAGCAGGACGTACGGAACGATCCGGGCGGCTCCGACGATCCCCAGCAGGAGCGGGTCGTTGCTCTCCTGGTAGACGACGACGAGCAGGGCGACGAGGTAGAGCCAGTCGCCGATTCCGGAGACGAACTCGCCCGAAAGCAGCCGCACGAGCGCGCTGTTGGTGAGCACACCGCGGTAGGCGTTCAGGGCGCCCATTGCTCGTCTCCTCCTCGGCTGCCGGCGACCTCGCCGTTCCCCGGCGCCCGGAGTGTAGGACGCCCCGTGCGGGCCGGCATGTCGGACACGCGACACGAGACCCGCGGTCCGCACCAGTCTCGTGGCGCAAACCGGGACGGCGCGATCCGGGCAGGGGATCCGTGCGTATCTGATCGCGAACCCGGGTGCCACAGTCCGCACCCGGCAGCTACGGAGGAGCCACATGCGCACCCGACACGCAATCCGCGTCCTTGCCGCCGCGACACTCGTCCTCGCCGTCGGGGCAGGATCGGCCACGGCCGCGGGCGGGCGGCCGTTCCACGTGGAGCTCCTCGGCGCGAACGAGGTGCCGATGGCAGGCGACCCCGACGGCTCGGGCACCGCCGTGGTCACCGTGAACGCGGGCACCCGCACGGTCTGCTGGTGGATCGAGGTGACGGGGGTGGATGCGATCGTCGCCGCGCACATCCACACCGGCGCGGCCGGCGTCCCGGGTGGCGTCCTCGTGCCGCTCTCGCCGACCTCGGGCTGCACGACCGTGACCCGCGATATCGCGCTGGACCTGATCCGCGACCCCGCCTCCTACTACGTGAACGTCCACAACGCCACGTACCCCGGGGGGGCGCTCCGCGGCCAGCTCCGCTGACGGCGTTCGCCGACCAACATGGAACGGCCGGCCCTCTCGGGCCGGCCGTTCGTCTGTCCGGTGCGAACCGGGCTCAGTTGCCGCCGGGCGTGACCTCGACGGTGCCCTTGGTGAACGACTCGCCCTTGGGGTCGCCCTCGATGCCCACCCACGCGTCGGTGACGATCGATGTGTCGTAGGCCGTGGTTGACGGATCCTGCTTGATGATCCCCTGGCCCTTCGCGACCTGGACGGTCTGGTTCCAGCTGATCGGGTCGAGCATCCCCACGCCGTCCGGCGACGGCCAGACGAGCGCGTTGACCTCGTTCATCATCCAGTTCTGGTGGCCGGTGCCGAGCTGCGAGCCGGCGTCGGTCGTGTACTGGACGCACTCGGCCGGGTTGTCGCGGCAGTACATCCAGCCCTTGAGTGACGCCCGGACGAAGCGCACGGCCACGTCGCGGTTGTTGCCCTCCTTGAGCCAAGCCTCCCGGGCGAACAGCGCGTCCTGGAGCATCGCCGACCGGTAGTCGTTCCAGTCGAAGACGACGAGGTCCTCGGGCTTGTACAGCTCGCCATTGGTCGGGTTCGTGGCCTCGAGCACCTGCGCGTACTCGTTGTAGATCATGGCCTCGGCGAGGTCGATCTCCCGGTTGAGGAAGGCGACCATGTCGAAGGCCTGGATGACCTTCTGGTACTGCGTGGCCGGATCGCCACCGTTCTCGAGGCCCGGCGTCAGGGCGCAGTTGAGCGAAAGACCAGCGGTGACCTCGAACTCGTTGCCGAAGTCCCAGACGCCGACCTTCTTGCCGGCAGCGCCGCACGGGTCGGTGATGCCGCTGTCCTTCCAGGCGACGCTCAGGGTGCCCGAGCGCTGGAAGATCTGGGCGATGTCCACGAGGTCGGAGCCCTGCTCGCGCGCCTCGAGGACCTTGGGCACCCAGGAGATCGTGAACTCGGGGCCGTCCGGCGCCGAGCCGACCTGCTGGGGAACGATCGTCGGGCCACCGTCGAGGATCTCGACGGTGAGGTTCTCGGCCTCGTAGTAGCCCTGCTTGTCCGCGGCGAAGTAGCCCGCGAACTGCGCCTGGGGCACCCACTGGAGCTGGAGCCGGACCGTCGCCGCCTCGCCCCCCGGACTGGCAGGTGCCTCGCTCGCTGCCTGCGAGGCGGGGGCCGCGGTGGCCGGCGCCGCGGTCGCGGGAGCCTGGGTCGCGGCCGAGCCACCACACGCGGCGAACAGCATCGTTGCCGCCGTGGCCAGCCCGAGGACGCGTGTCTGCTTCCTCATGCCTCTCCTCTACTTCGGCGCCCCGCTCGGGTTGGGGACGTCCGTTCCTCCTCGTGCGGCGCACCGCCGCGGTTCGGCGGAACGATACCGAATCCGGCTTGCGCTGGGAACCGCCCGGCGCGTTTCACCCTGGATGCGGCGGAGGATCGCGCTCAGCCCTCGTTGCGCGACGACGCGTGCCACGGGATGACGATCCGCTCCACCAGCGCGATGGCGAGGTAGAACGTGATCCCGGCGATCGCGGCGAGCGTCACCGCGGCCCACGTGATGTCGAAGCGCAGCGCGCTCGCACTCTGCACGATCATCCGACCGAGCACGCTCCCCTGCCCGCCGAAGTACTCCGCGACGATGGCCCCGATGAGGCTCAGGGTGGAGGCGAGCTTGAGGGCCGTGAAGAAGTACGGGAGCGCGTTCGGCACGCGGAGCTTGCGCAGGATCTCCCCGTCCGTGGCGGCGTAGGAGCGCATCAGCTCCAGCGCCGCGGGGTCGACGCCGGACAGGCCCCTGGTCACGTTGGCCATGACCGGGAAGAAGGAGAGGACCGCCGCCATCATCATCTTGGACAGCGGGTTGAGCAGCCCGAACCAGGTGTTGAACAGCGGGGCGAAGGCGATGATCGGGATGGCGTTCGCGGCGACCGCGAGCGGGAGCAGGAGCGCCCGCATGGAGGACCACCGGGCCGCTGCAAAGGCGAACACCACGCCCGTCGTCGTGCCGATGACGAAGCCGCCGACCGCCTCGACGATCGTGTTCTTGGCGGACTCGAACAGCGGGAACCGCTCCCCGTTCCAGTTCTCGACGAGGGCGGCCAGGATCGCGGACGGTGCCGGCAGGATGAACGTGCTCAGGCTCAGCCCGCGGATCAGCACCTCCCACAGGACCAGGCCCCCCACGGCGACCAGGATCGCCGGCGCATAGTCCCGGAGAGCGCGCGTCGCGCGCGCGCCCGGTCCGGGCGCGGCCCGGGACGGGGGCGCCTGGCCCGCGACGCCGGTGGCGGCGCTCACCCGACCGCGCCCTCGGCCAGCGTGCGGCGGGGCGACGGGGTCCCGGCATCGTCGATGTCCCCGCCGCCGGCGCGAAGCGCCTCCCGGACCTCCGTGATGAGCGCGAAGTAGCGCTCGCTCTCGCGGGTCTCCTCGTTGCGCGGCCGCGGCAGGTCGATGTCCACGATCTTCGTGATCCTGCCCGGCCGCGCGCTCATCACCACGACTCGCGAGTGAGAGGTACACGGCCTCCGGGATGGAGTGGGTGACGAACACGACGGTGGTGCCCGTCTGCTCCCAGATCCGGAGCACCTCGTCGTTCATGCGTTCGCGGGTCATCTCGTCGAGCGCGCCGAACGGTTCGTCCATGAGCAGGATTCGGGGCTCGAACGACAGCGCCCTGGCGATGGCCACCCGCTGCTGCATCCCGCCCGAGAGCTGGTACGGCATGTGCCGGGTGAAGTCGCCGAGCTCGACGAGCTCGAGCATCTCCTTCGCGCGCTTCGCCCGCCAGTCCTTCGGCTTGCCCAGGATCTCGAGCGGGAGCTGGACGTTGTCCTCCACGCTCCGCCAGTCGAACAGGACGGGCGCCTGGAAGACCATCCCGTAGTCGCGGTCGAGCCGGGCCTGTCCGGCGGTCTTGCCGTTGACCTGGACGTCGCCACGCGTCGGCTGCACGAGGTCCCCGATGACGCGCAGGAGGGTCGACTTGCCACAGCCGGACGGGCCGATCAGCGACACGAACTGGCCCGGCTCGATGTCGAGGTCGATCGCCTGGAGCGCCACGGTCTGGCCCCCGTCGCGACCGGTGAACACCTTGTCCGCGCCCCGGATGCGGACGACGGGCTGGGTCTCGGCGGGTGCGGCCGGTTCGGCGGCTTCGGCCATGCTGGTCGGCGCTCCTTCGTTCGGTGCGGTCATGCGTCGATCCCCGGGCGGCGGCGCAGGGCGAGGATCTCGGCGATGCGGACGAGCAGGAAGAACACGATGCCAAGGGCTGCCGCGACGAGGATCGCGGCCCAGAGCTTCTCGGGCCCGGTGGCGTAGTACTGGTTGAACGTGGTGATGACACGGCCCAGGCCCTCCTGGATCGCTCCCGTGTCCTCGCCGATGATCGCGCCGACGATGGCCGCCGTCGCGGCGATCTTGAGCGCGGTGAACAGGTAGGGCATCGACGCCGGCAGCCGCAGCTTCGTGTAGACGGCGGTCCTGCGACGCGCCGTACGAGCGCATCAGCTCCAGCGCCCGGGGGTCGAACGACCGCAGGCCGCGGAGCATCGCGATCGTGACCGGGAAGAACGTGAGGTAGGTGGCGATGACCACGACCGAGAACACCCCCTGGCCCGAGGGCGAACACGATGAGCGGCGCGAGGGCGATGATCGGGATGGTCTGGCTGGCCACGACATAGGGGACGAACGCGCGCTCGGCGATCCTCGAGTGGACGAACGCCGTCGCGAGGCCGAGCCCGAGCAGGCTCCCCAGGATGAAGCCGAGGATCGCCTCCCGCCAGGTGTAGAACGCCGCGCCCACGAGGTACTGCAGCAGCGTCTCGTCGGCACCGCGCTGGAACGGCTGCCCGAACGCGTAGAAGATGTTCCAGACGTGCGGCAGGTTGAGGTCGCTCGCGAACGGCCAGCGGAACGGCGGGTTCCAGATGATCGGGTCGCCGGGGCCCTGCCCGGGCAGCCGCCACGGCGGGCCCCCGAGGAACTTGACGCCCTCCCACAGCACCAGCATCCCCGCGATCACGATCAGGAAGGCGACGGGGCGGCGCCACTTCAACCGCGGGACGCGCGGCTGGGCGGCGTGCATCTCCAGCTCGAGCTCGCGCTCGAGCAGGTGGAGTTCCTCGCGGCCGGAGCGGGCGGTCACGCGCGGACCTCGATCGGACGCTGCCCGGCGCCTAGCCGGTCACCGCCTGGTCCGCGATGTCCAGCGCCCGGTCGATCACGTCGAAGCCCTCGGCCAGTTGCTCCTCGGTGATGCACAGCGGCGGGTTCGTGTGGATCGAGTTGTTGGCGATCATCGTGTACAGGCCGTTGGCGCGGAAGAACGCGCCGATCGCCTTCATCTCGTCGCTGGTCCCGTTGAACGGCGTCATCGGGGTCCACGGGTCCCGCGATCCGGACGAGGTCGAGGATCCCGAACAGCCCGAGGTTCCGGTGGGCACCCACGCTCGGGTGCTTCGCGGCGAGCGCCTCGTGGTGGGCGCGCATCACGCCGTCGAGGCGGGCCGTGTTGCCGATCAGGTCGTCCTCCTCGTAGACGCGGATCGTGGCCAGCGCGGCTGCGAGGCTCACCGGGTGCGAGCTGTAGGTGAGGCCGCCGTAGAACATCTTCTGCTCGAGGCCCTCCGCGATGTGGTCCCGCATCGCGACCGCTCCCAGCGGCAGATAGCTGCTGGTGAGGCCCTTGGCCATCGTCATCAGGTCCGGCACGACGTCCCAGTGGTCGACGGCGAACCAGCGCCCGGTGCGCCCGAAGCCCGCCATCACCTCGTCGGCCACCATCAGGATCCCGTAGCGGTCGCACAGCTCGCGGACGCCCTTCAGGTAGCCGTCCGGCGGGATGAGGATGCCGTTCGTGCCCACGATCGTCTCGAGGAACACCGCCGCGATCGTGTGGGCGCCCTCGTACTTGATGACGTCCTCGAGCCCGTTCAGGGACTCCTCGACCGGACGCGGCTCCGGCCTCGCCCCAGCGGTGCGTGTCCGGGTAGCGCACGACGCCCACGAGGCCGGGCTCGTTCGCCCAGCGCCGGTAGTCGCCGGTGAGCGTCATCGCGCCGAACGTCGCGCCGTGGTAGCTGCGGTACCGCGCGAGGAGCTTGTACCGGCCGGTGTGGTGCCGGGCGAGCTTGATCGCGTTCTCGACCGCCTCGGCGCCGCCGATGCGTGAAGAACACCTTGTTCATGTCGCCGGGCATGATCTCGGCCAGCTTCGCGCCCAGCCGGGCGCGGATCTCCGTCACGAACGCGGGCTGGACGTACTGGAGCTTCGTCGCCTGCTCGGTGATCGCGTCCACGACGCGCCGGTCGCCGTGGCCGATGTTCACCGACATCAGCTGGGCGTTGAAGTCGAGGATCCGGCGTCCCTCGGGGGTGTAGAGGTAGACGCCCTCGGCGTGGTCGACCGCGATGGGGTCCAGCGCGCCCTGCACGGACCAGGAGAACAGGGTGTGCTCCCGGGAAAGGGCGACGATCTCCTCGGTCGTCATGCCGGGTGCGGCGCTGATGCCCATCGGGTCCTCCGTTCCGGGCGTCCGATCCGGCGCCCGCGTGTGCTCGGGGAGTGGCGTGGCGGTCATTACAGCACAGCGAGGCGGCCCCCGACCGGGCGTCGCGGGCGCGGTCGAGGCCGTGTCTCACGCTGGCGGACGTCCTTCCGCGTGCCGTTGGTCGCTCCGCGTGCCGCTCGTCCTTCCGCGTGCCGCCTCGCGCGTGCCGCCAGGCGGGCGAACCATCGCACGGTGCGTCCTGTGGCCCGCCGGTCGGCACGTCGGTCGCGTGTTGAGCCGATGTGCGCGACAGGCGTGCCGCCAGGCGGGCAGATCGGTGCACGGTGCATCCGCTCACCCGATCAGCGGGCGGCCGAGTCCGCGCCACGCCCGCGCGGAGGTCGATCAGGACTCGAGCTCCCAGAGTGCCCGGTACCAGCGGATGCGCTCCGCGTCGTGGGCGATCCCGTACGCGTCGAACAGCTCCTGCTGGTGGCCCTCGCCGAAGTTCCAGTCGAGGCTGAGCGACGCGATCGCGAGGTCCGCCCAGCGGTCGCCCACCGCAAGGTCGCCGAAGTCGACATTGCCGGTCCAGGTTCCCCCGGACGAGATCAGCGTGTTCGGGGCGCACGCGTCGCCATGAACGACGACGGGGTCATCGACCGGCGGCGGCGTCCCGATCGAGGCCGGCCGGCGGCCAACCCATACCTCCGCCGTCCAGTGATCCGGGACGTCCGCGATCGGCAGGGCATGGATCGCACGAAGTCCCGCCGCGATCGCGTGGATCGCCTCCGGCCGGCGGGCGCGCCAGGTGTCGCCCACCGCCGTCCCGCCGGGTAGTGCTTCGGTCAGCAGCCACTGCGCATCGGCATCGCTGCCGTGATCCACGACCCGGGGTGCCGGATGACGACTCGAGATCCAGCCCAGCCGGACTCGCTCGCGCTCGAGGTCGATCCCGGTCGACCGCGGGTTCCACTTGAGATACCGGTCACCGATGCGAAACGTGAGCCCGCCGAGGTCGTTGCGCCAGACGAGCTCGGGCTCGCCATCGCCGGCGAGCGCCCGGGCGATCCCTGGCACCTCCATGCCGCGAAGCGTGTGGAGCTGTGCGAGGTGCGCGAAGTCCGGGTCGCTCACGCCCCGCGGATCTCGCCCGCGATCCGGCGGATCACGGCCACCGAGGCATCCACGTCCGCCTCCGTGGTCCCCCAGCCGGACACGGAGATGCGCATCGCGCGCAGGCCGTGCCAGCGGGTCCCACCCAGCCACAGCGTCCCGTCGGCCTGGACGGCGGCGATCACCGCGTCCGTGCGGGCATCCCCTGCAGCATCGTCGCCGGAGGGGTCGTCGAACCGAACGAGGACCTGGTTGAGCACGACGTCGTTGAGGATCCGGACGTCCGGCGCCCCCTCGAGCCCGGCCGCGAACCGCCGGGCCAGGTCGGAGGTTCGACCGATCATCTCCGCGAGGCCCTGTCGGCCGAGCGATCGGACGGCGGCCCACACGGCGAACCCCCGTGCCCGCCGGGAGGACTCCGCGACCCAGTTGTACGGGTCGCGCTCCGTGCCGGTGGTCTCGACGTAGTAGGCGGCACCGAGGGTCATCGCCGCATGGTGGGCGGCCGGATCGGCCACGAACGAGAGCCCGGAGTCGTACGGGACGTTGAGCCACTTGTGGGCATCGGTGGTCCACGAATCCGCGAGCCCCACGCTCTCGACGTGGTGGCGCCGCGCCGGGTCCGCCGCCGCCCACAGGCCGAACGCGCCATCCACGTGGAGCCAGCCCCCGTTCGCCCGAACGGCCGCGACGATCTCGGGCAGCGGGTCGAAGGCGCCGGTGTTGACGTTGCCGGCCTGCGCCGTCACGAGCGCCGGGCGGTCGAGCCCCGCGAGCACCCCGGCCAGGGCGTCGGCGCGCATCGCACCCTGGCCGTCCGTGGGCACGCGAATGACCCGCTCGCGTCCAAGGCCGAGCATCTGGAGCGCCGCGAAGATCGTGACGTGCGACTCGTCGGAGACGACAACGGGCAGGTCCGGCGCACCGAACAGGCCCTGGCGCTCCACGTCCCAACCGGCCCGCTCAAGCAGCCGGTGCCGGCCGGCGGCGAGACCAGTGAAGGTGGCCATCGTCGCCCCGGTGGTGAAGCCGACTGACACTCCGTGCGGCAGCCCGAAGAGCTCGGCCAGCCAGCTGCCGGCCACCTCCTCGGCCACGGCCGCCGCCGGACCGATGACATACAGGCCGGCATTCTGATCCCACGCGCTGGTCAGCCAGTCCGCTCCCAGGGCCGCCGGCACGCTGCCGCCGATGACGAAGCCGAAGTACCGCGGGCCGGCGCTGCCGATGAGCCCGCCGTCGGCCGCCGCGGCAAGCGCCTCCACCGTCGCCACCGGGTCCTCCCCTGCCTCGGGCAGCGGGCCGCCAAACCGCTCGCGCAGCTCCGCCACCGTGGCCGTGGCACCCACCGGAGACTCCGGTAGCCCGGCGACGTACTCGCGCGCCAGCTCGGCGGCGCGGGCGAGGGCGGCGTCGATCGCATCGGGGGCGACAATCGGGGCTCGGGACGGAGCGGGCATCAGGACTCCTCGGGGTGGGTCGTGGCGGCGGACGGGCGGCGAC
Source organism: uncultured Chloroflexia bacterium (assembly GCA_963715245.1). Taxonomy (GTDB): domain Bacteria; phylum Chloroflexota; class Limnocylindria; order Limnocylindrales; family CSP1-4; genus CAIXZV01. The sequence continues at coordinate 1,053,170 of CAVQRM010000001.1, read as the reverse complement.
GGCCGCATTGTCGCCCACGGCGCACGGGCGTCACCGCGGGGCTCTGTTGGGTGGGCTCTTGTCAGTAACCGCTTCGAAGGATATCATCGGTTACCACTCGTTCTACGACGCCCACGCCCGGAGGCACCCGAATGACCCACGACGACGTCACCCGCTGGCTCGACGCCTACGTCGGCGCCTGGAAGTCGTACGACCCGGACAGCATCGCCGCGCTGTTCACGGACGACGCCCGATACCGCTACCGGCCGACGGACGAGCCCCTGGCGGGGCGGGATGCGATCGTGGCCGACTGGCTGGCGAACCGGGACGAGCCGGGCACGTATGACGCGGAGTACCGGCCGTGGGCGGTCGAGGGCACCCGCGCGGTCGCCACCGGCACCAGCCGCTACCGGGACGCTGACGGCGCTCGCGCCTACAGCAACGTCTTCCTGCTCGAGTTCGACAGCGGCGGCCGCTGCACGTCCTTCACCGAGCTGTTCGTCGAGGCTCGCTGACCGGACTCCTGGCGGGCGCGGCCCACCCGTCCGGGTGGTTGGACGGATCGGGCGCGAGGGGTGACCATTGATCCGTCACCAGGGAGGTGCCGTGCAGTTCCCGCGCTCGATCCGCCGCACAGCCGCCGCGCTCGTCGTCATGGTGGTCGCGTCGGCCGCGCCGGGGTCCCCGATCGCACCCACCGCGGACGCCATCGTCGACACCATCCCGCCCGTGGTGGTGGCGCCGGTCGCCAGGCCCAGGCTCGGCGGGACCGTCGAGCGCTCCACGGTCCCGTTCACCGTGTCCTGGTCGGCATCCGATCCCTCGGGGATTGCCGCCTACAGCCTCCAGCGCCAGGTGGACGGCGGCTCGTGGGAGCGGGTGGCGCTCCCCAGCTCCAGGGTCACCAGCGTTTCCGTGGCGCTGCGCCCGCCCCACGAGTACGCGTTCCGGGTCAAGGCGCGCGATGGTGCCGGCAACCGGAGCACCTACCTCTCGGCAGCGACCTTCCGCGTCCGCCGAGTGAACGAGCAGCACGATGCGGTGACGACGACGGGGCCGTGGACGCTGACATCGGCGACCGGCTACCTCGGTGACCGCGAGCTGCGGTCGGGGACCGCGGGCGCCACCCTGACCTACGCCTTCACCGGAAGCCAGATTGCCTGGTTCGGGACCCGCAGGAGCACGCGCGGCCGCGCCGAGGTCTCGGTCGACGGCACGGTGGTCGGCATCGTCGACCTGTACCGCTCGAGCCCCCAGTACCGCCGGGTCGTGTTCCGGCACGCTTTGCCCTCCAGCGGGCCGCACACGATCACGATCCGCGTGCTCGGGACGTCCGGGCATCCGTACGTGGGCATCGACGGGTTCGTGGTGGTCGACCCACCGGCGGCGGACCCGGTCCTCGTCGGCGCCGGCGACGTCTCGTACTGCTCCCGTACCGCGGACTCGAAGACCGCGACCCTCCTCGACCGGATCGCGGGCCGCGTGTTCGTCGCCGGCGACCTCGCCTACCCCGACGGGAGCACGGCCCAGTTCCGCGACTGCTACGGGCCCACCTGGGGGCGCTGGAGGCTCCGGACGTCACCCGCGCCCGGCAACCACGAGTACCGGACGGCCGGTGCCTCGCCGTACTTCGCGTACTTCGGCTCGCGCGCCGGGACGGCGGGCAAGGGGTGGTACGCGTACGACCTCGGGACGTGGCGCGTGTACAGCCTCAACTCCAACTGCTCGAACGTGGGCTGCGACGCTGACTCCGAGCAGGTGCGCTGGCTGGAGGCGGATCTCGCCGCGAACCCGCGGGCGTGCGTCGCGGCCGTCTGGCACCACCCGCGCTTCTCGTCGGGCGAGCACGGCAACAATCCCGCCGTCGCCGAGCTGTGGGAGACGCTCGAGGCCGCTGGCGCCGAGCTCGTGCTCAACGGCCACGACCACGACTACGAGCGGTTCGCGCCCCAGTCGTCGAGCGGGTCGCCGGACGCAGCGGGGATCCGCGAGTTCGTGGTCGGCACGGGCGGCGCGGCGCTCCGACCCTTCGGTCCCATCAAGCCCAACAGCCAGGCGCGCAGCTCCTCCACGTACGGCGTGCTCAAGCTCACGCTTCGTGCCGGCAGCTACGACTGGGCGTTCATCCCGATCGACGGCCAGACGTTCACGGACTCGGGAGCCGCGGGCTGCCACTGAGCCCCGGCCGCCGGGCCGGACCGGCGGACGCCACCCACCTCCCCCGGGGGCCGCAGCGGCGTATCCTTCAGCCTCTCGTGGCCCGGCCCGCACCGGGCCCGTACCCCGCGCGTCCTCCCGGGCGCGCTCCGTCGAGGAGGGTGACCGCGAATGTCCCGGATCGTCCGAGGCGCGCTCCTGCAGGCAACCTGGACCGGCGACAAGGAGTCGATGATCCAGAAGCACGAGCAGTACGCGCACGAGGCCAAGGCGCAGGGCGCCCAGGTCATGCTCTTCCAGGAGCTGTTCTACGGCCCCTACTTCTGCCAGGTGCAGGATCCCGAGTACTTCGGTTACACGGAGTGGATCCCAGACGGCCCCACGACCCAGCGGATGCAGTCGCTGGCGAAGGAGCTGGGCATGGTCCTCGTCGTGCCGATGTACGAGGAGGACTCGAACACCACCGGGATCTACTACAACACCGCCGCGGTCATCGACGCCGACGGGAAGTACCTGGGCAAGTACCGCAAGACGCACATCCCGCACGTGAAGGGGTTCTGGGAGAAGTTCTACTTCCGGCCCGGAAACATGGGCTACCCGGTGTTCGACACGGCGGTCGGCAAGGTTGGCGTCTACATCTGCTACGACCGCCACTTCCCGGAGGGCGCGCGCGCCCTTGGCCTCAACGGCGCCGAGATGGTGTTCATCCCGTCCGCAACGAGCCGCGGCCTGTCCGAGTACCTGTGGCGCGTCGAGCAGGTGAGCCACGCCCTCGCCAACGGCTACTTCGTCGGCACGATCAACCGGGTCGGCATCGAGCCGCTGGGCGAGGACGACTTCTACGGCCAGAGCTACTTCGTCGACCCGCGCGGCCAGTTCATCGGCGGCGTCGGCAGCCCGCACGACGAGGAGCTGCTCGTCCGGGACATGGATCTCGACCTCATCACGGAGGTCCGTCAGACATGGCAGTTCTACCGGGACCGGCGTCCCGACCAGTACGGCGACCTCGTCGCACCGTAGTCGATTTCCAGCGGAACGGGCCATTCGGCCCGCTGGACGCCAGCCAGAGTTCGGGTATGATCCCGCGCGGCTCGGCTGCCAAGGAGGAGGGCAGCCGAGCCGCCTGATTCCTGGGGCAGCCGGGGCAGGAGGATGTCGATGCAGTTCGGATTCACGCTCAAACCTGAGCACTCGATCGAGCGCACGCTCGCACTGACAAAGCAGGCCGAGGCCGCCGGCTTCACCTACGGCTGGCTGTTCGACAGCCACGTCCTGTGGGCGGACCCGTATCCCATGCTCACGCTCATGACCCAGGTCACGACGACGATGCGCTTCGGCACCTGCGTGACGAACCCGGCGACCCGGGAGCCGTCGGTCACCGCGTCCACGCTCGCCATCCTCGACGAGTTCTCGGGCGGGCGGATGGACCTGGGCATCGGGCGCGGCGACTCCGCGCGGCGGGTCCTGGGCAAGCCGCCGACGACGATGAAGGACCTGGAGCAGGCGGTCCACGTGATCCGCGCGCTGGTGGAGGGCCGCTCGATCGAGTACGAGGGCTCGATGCTGGAGCTGCCGTGGACGGGCGGCCACCGGCTCCCCGTCTGGATCGCGGGCTACGGCCCGGTTGCGCTCAAGCTGACCGGGCGGATCGCGGACGGGGCGATGCTCCAGATCGGCGACCCGGACCTCATCCGCTGGTTCGTGTCGCAGGTCCGCGACTCCGCACGCGACGCCGGCCGGGACCCGGACAGCGTCGCCGTGATGGCGGCAGCGCCGGCGCACGTGGGCGACCTCGCGGACGGCCGGGACCGGACCCGGTGGTTCCCGGCGCTCGTCTCGAACCACGTCGTGGACCTCGTCAACAAGTACCCGCGCGAGGATCTCCCCGAGGAGCTCACCCAGTACGTCCGCGACCGCGAGGGCTACGACTACCTCCACCACGCGGAGGTGGGCTCGTCGAACGCGAGCTTCGTGACCGACGAGATCGTCGACCGGTTCTGCCTCGTGGGATCGGTGGACCGCCACATCGAGCGCCTGCGCGCCCTCGCCGAGGCCGGCGTGGACCAGTTCAACCTCTACCTGATGAACGGGGACGAGGAGGAGCAGCTCGAGATCTACGGGCGCGAGGTCATCCCGGCGCTCCGGGACGTGGCACCAGCGCGGAACTGACCACCGGCTCGCGCGGGAGGCCCGCATCGGAAAGGCGGGTGCCGTACGCTGCGCTGACTTCGGCTGCGCCGGACTGGTCGGTGCAGGTGCTGCGGGCGTGGAGGAACACGGTGAGCGGTCAGACGGCGGACGGGACGATACCCGAGGCGCCCCACTCCGCGGTCAGGCTGGTGGACGCACGCCAGTCACTCGGCCCGGCGAAGCTGAGCGACCTGTTCCCCGAGGGCGATGCGTTCCGGCAGTCGCTGCAGACGTTCGTCGTCCTGCTCGCGCTCGCCTCGTTCATCGCCGCGTTCGGCCTGTACCAGGACTCCATCGCGTCGATCATCGGGGCGATGGTCGTCGCCCCGCTCGGCGGCGCGATCATGGCGCTCGGGGGCGCAATCGTGACCGCCCGAACCCGGTGGATCGGGATCACCTTCGTCCAGGTGGTCGCCGGCGCGCTCATGGTCGTGGCCATCGCGTTCCTCGTCTCGCTGGCCCTCCCCAACATCGTGGTCCTCACGCCGTCGCTCGAGGCGCGCACCTCGCCGGGCCCGCTCGACCTGGGCGTGGCCCTCACGGCCGGGGCCGCGGGGGCATACGTGGCGGCTCGGCGGACCGGTGTCGACGCGCTCCCCGGCGTGGCGATCGCCGTCTCGCTGGTCCCGCCGCTGGCAACCGTCGGCATCTGCCTCGAGCTCGGCCGCATTGACGATGCGATGGGCGCCCTCCTCCTGTTCGGGACCAACTTCGCCGCGATCACGGTCGCGGCGTGCGTCGTCTTCGCGCTCACAGGGGCCGCACCCAGCCGCGAGTCCCTGCGCGAGCGCCGGCAGGTCAGGACGGGCGTCACCGTCGCCGTCGTCGCCATGCTCCTCCTCGCCATTCCGCTGGCCGTGCACGGGTACCGGACGGCCATGTCATCGGTTCGCGCCACGGATGGCGCCCCGATCCTGCGCAACTGGATCGGCGATCGCGACCTCAGCGTCCGCGAGTGGGTCATCGATGGCTCGAATGTCTCGCTCCTGCTCGAGGGATCGGACGCGCCAGGTGACGTCAACGTGCTCGCTCGCGAGCTCGCCGCCGTCTACGGGTCCGCGGTGACGCTCGACCTCGAGTACGTCGCGACGGTGCGCGAGCGGGTCGACGCCAACCCGTGACCCAGGGCGTCGTCGCGCGCATCTCCACGGCGCCCGTCAAGAGCCTCGCGCTCGTCGCCCACGACGAGGTCGTGCTCGGGCCGACAGGGATCCCCGGCGACCGACGCTACGCGCTCCTGGACGGGGCGCACGGGCTTGCGAACGGCAAGCGGTTGGGGGCGCTCGTGCGCGTCGTCCCGGACTCGACGGACGACCCCGAGTCCCTGGTCCTGCGCCTCCCGGATGGCCGCGTCATCGGTGGACCGGTGGAGCTGGGCCGCGAGATCGGGGCGGTCTTCTACGGCCACGAGCGGCGATCGCGGGAGGTCCTCGGGCCGTACGCCCAGGTGCTGAGCGAGATCGCCGGCCAGCAGCTGACGGTCGTGCGGATGGCGGGCGAGAACGACGGGCTCGACCGCGCCGACGAAGGTGGCGCGACGTCGATCATCTCGGCCGCCGCGCTCGAGGCGATGGCCGAGGCCGCCGGACTGGACGAGGCGGTCGACTCGCGACGGTTCCGGATGACCTTCGTGATCGACGGTGTTCCCGCGCACGCGGAGGACGGCTGGATTGGCCGCGCCGTCCGGATCGGCCAGGCGGTGGTGCGGCCGGGCGGGAACATCGGCCGCTGCGCCGTCACGACCCAGGATCCCGAGACGGGCATCCGGACGCTCGACACGCTCCGGCTGATCGCGGAGACGCGGGGCCACCTGCTCGCGACGGAGCCGCTCCCGTTCGGCGTCTGGGCATCCGTGCTCGTCCCGGGTCGGGTGCGCGTCGGCGATGTCGTGGAGCCCGTGGAGGCAGCCCCGGGGACGAGCGGGTGACCGAAGGCGGGACGCTCGCTGTCGACGTGGTCGTCGCCGGGATCGCGCTCGTCGCGGGCTACCTCGTCGGGTCGATCCCGCTCGCGGGGTTCGTCGCCCGGGCGGCCGGTCACGACCCGCGCGGCGAGGGCGATCGGCGTCCCGGCGTCGCCGGCGTGTGGGCGCTCGCCGGGCCCGGCTGGGGGATGCTCGCGCTGACGGGCGACCTCGCCAAGGGCGTCGTCCCGGTGGCCCTGGGCATCGTGACCTGGTCGTGGGCGATCGGCTGGGTGGCGGGCCTGGGGGCGCTCCTCGGCGCATGCTGGCCGGCGCTCGGGCGGCGACCCGGGGGGCGCGGCGTGGCGGTGCTCTGTGGTATCGCGTTCACGCTCGCACCGCCCGCGGGCCTCGTGAGCCTGCTCCTCGCGGGCCTGGTGCTCGGGGCAGGGCGGCTGTTCGGGCGTGCCACGCACATCCCGGCGATCGCTGCCGGCCTCGGCTCGTTCCCATTCCTGTTTGTCGCCGTCCAGCAGGACGTGGCGCAGCTTGTGGCCGTCCTCCTTCTCTACCTCGTGGCCGCGCTCCGCTTCGTCACGACCGGCGACCGCTGAGGTTGCGACAACGGGCCCTCGCCGTCGACAGGCGCCGGTGGGACAGTGCGGACGTGGGACACCCGTCGACGCTCCTGGGTCACTGGCACCGCGCCGACGTCGACTCCGTCGGCGAGGAGCAGGCCGTGCCACAGGACGATCCCCCGTTTGCCACGCACCTCCACGGCCGCGAGCTGGTCGTCGTCCACGAGGCGACGCCGTCCCACTGGCACTGGCGCGTGACCTCGCCCCACGGCTTCGTCCTCGCGGAGGGCGACGCGCCCAGCCGCGACGCCGCGGAAGCGGCCGCGGAGGACGAGGCGCTGGCCGTCCACCCACCGACCGACGCGCTCCTCGACCGGCTCCTGTCCTGACGGCCGGTGCGGCGGCGCACCGGCATCTCCGGCCAACCGGGGCCCCGGCGCGGATCGGTGCGGTCCGGCCCATTGCGGTGCGGGGTCCGGGGACGTTGGTCACCCTCGACCCGGCATCATCGGCCCGGCGACACTTGCGGGGCTGGAGGTGCTGCCCGAGATGTCCTTGTCCCTGTTCCGTCGTCGAGATCCCTGGTGGGAGGCCGATGGGGCCGCCGCGCGCCGCGCCCGCCGCCGCCGCCAGACGATGAGCACCGTCGCCTTCGCTGCCTCGCTGGCGGCGGTCGGCGCCACCGCGTTCGCCTGGTCCATCCAGCTGGGCCTCGCGGCGGCAGTCGGAATCCACGCCGCGCTGCCGCTGGGCTAGGCGCCGACACCTCGCTGGACGCACGCACGGGGTCCACCCCGAAGCCCTCCGCACGCCGGAACGGGCGAGACCGGCCGCACGCGCCTCGCTACGATGTCCGCCACGTCGTATGACGGGCCAGCCGCCGGCCCGGTCGGACATCCCGAGCGCGAGGAGGCACGATGCGCACCCTGATCGCCAACGGCACCATCGTCACGGCCGACGGCTCGTACCGCGGCGACGTCCTCGTCGATGGCGAGACCATCGCGCAGATCGGGATCGACCTCGCGGCGGCCGGCGTGACCGCCGACGAGACGATCGACGCGACCGGCAAGTACGTGATCCCGGGCGCGATCGACGTCCACACCCACATGGAGCTGCCCTTCGGCGGCACGGCCGCGAAGGACACGTTCGAGACGGGCACCATCGCCGCGGCGTTCGGCGGCACGACGTCGATCGTCGACTTCGCCGTCCAGAGCCGCGGCCAGAGCCTGCGGGCCGGCCTCGACACATGGCACGCGAAGGCCGAGGGGAACGCCGTCGTGGACTACGGCTTCCACATGATCATGAGCGACGTCAACGACGACACCCTCGCCGAGATGGACACGCTCGTCGCGGAGGGCGTCCCGGACTTCAAGCTGTTCACCGCCTACCCCGGCGTGTTCTACAGCGACGACGCCGCGATCTTCCGGGCGATGCAGCAGACCGGGAAGAACGGCGGGCTGATCATGATGCACGCCGAGAACGGACCGGTCATCGACATCGTCGCCGCGGACCTCGTGGCCCAGGGCAAGACCGACCCGCTGTACCACGGCATCGCGCGCTACCCGGTGTTCGAGGGCGAGGCGACGAACCGCGTCATTCGCCTCGCCGAGGCGGCCCAGGTCCCCGTGTACATCGTGCACCTGTCGGCGTCGGACGCCCTCGAGGCCGTGCGCGACGCCCGTGACCGGGGTTCCATGGCGTTCGCCGAGACGTGCCCGCAGTACCTGTTCCTCTCGCTCGACGACCTGGGCAACGGCTTCGAGGGCGCGAAGTTCGTGTGCTCGCCGCCGCTGCGCACGCCGGAGCACCAGGACGAGCTCTGGACCGGCCTCCAGAAGGACGATCTCCAGGTCGTCTCGACGGACCACTGCCCGTTCGACTTCCACGGCCAGAAGGAGCTCGGTCGCGGCGACTTCCGCAAGGTGCCCAACGGCCTGCCGGGCGTCGAGGACCGGGTCGACCTGCTGCACGACGGCGGCGTGCTGGGTGGTCGCCTGAGCAGGGAGCGCTGGGTCGACGTGATCTCCACGAGCCCGGCGAAGCTGTTCGGCATGTACCCCCGCAAGGGCTCCATCACGGTTGGCGCCGACGCCGACCTCGTCGTCTACGACCCGGGCCGCACCCGGATCATCTCGGCCCAGACGCACCACATGGACGTGGACTACAGCTGCTACGAGGGTCGCTCGGTCACCGGTGCCTCGGACGTCGTGCTCAGCCGCGGGACGGTCGTCGTCCGCGACGGCGAGTTCACCGGGCGCAAGGGCCACGGCCAGTTCGTGAAGCGCGCGACCGCGGACTACGCACGCCTGGCCTGACCGGCCTGACCCGGCCCTGACGGCGCGGGGCCGTCAGGCCTCGTCCAGCTCCAGCGCCACCAGGCGCAGGGCCACGGGGTCGTCGACCGGGACGATCCGGAGCGCGGCCCGCTCGATGGGCGTGCCCCGGACGGCCTCCGCCCAGTGGAACTGCAGCGCCTCATCCGAGACCGCCCTCGACCCCGCCTCGACCTCCACGGCGGTCACGGCCGCGGCGCGCTCGCCTGCCGCGGCCAGGGCCTCCTCCACGATCCGCTCGGCGACGCCCGCCTCGTGCATCAGCGACCCAGCAGGTCGAGCACGGCATCCCGGGCGATCGGGATCGCCGCCGCCACCTCGGGCGTGAGGTCCTCGCCGACGTACAGGACGCGGACCGCCTCGATCGTGACGATCTGGACCGTGTCCGGGACGGCGGCGCCCAGCGCACGACCCGCGTCGAGCGCGGCGGCCAGCGTCACGTCATGGGCGGAGTCGACGTGACCCGCCTCGTGGCCGGGCAGCGCATCGAGCGTCACGCCGCGGACCGTTCCCGGCGGGACCGTCCCCGTCACCAGGGCGTCCACGAGGATCGCGTGGCCGAACCCCACCAGGTGCTCCATGAGCGTCAGCCCGCCGACGGCGAGCCGCTCCACGGCGACACCCCGCGGATCGCCGCCGAGCGCCACCTCGACCGCATCGGCCACGAGCCAGCCTGCCCCGTCGTCGCACAGGAGCGGGTTGCCCACCCCGACGACGATCGTGGCCTCAGCAGTGCTGGCGGCGGACATCGATCACCTCGCCGGCTGCGGACCGGATCGTCACCTGGAGCGGCATCTGGCCGGGCAGGGAGTGCGTCGCGCACCCGAAGCACGGGTCGTAGGCGCGGAACGCCATCTCGATCCGGTTGAGCAAGCCCTGGCCCGCCTCGCCGCCGTGGATCAGGGTGCGCGCGGCGCGGTCCACGGACATCGTGATCGGGGCGTAGTTGTTGGTCGTCCCGACGATCAGGTTCAGCCAGGTGATGACGCCCCGCTCGTCGGTCCGATAGTGGTGGGTCAGGGTGCCGCGCGGCGCCTCGACCGTCCCGATGCCCTCCCCCACGACCGCGCCGACCGGGGTCCGCACCCGGTCCGACGTGATCTCGGGGTCGTGCACCAGCTCGACCATCCGCTCCGCGGCGAACAGCAGCTCCACCAGGCGGGCCCAGTGCATCGCCATCCGGCCGTGCACGGGGCGCCGGCGGCCGTCCGTCGTGGGAGCGAGGGTCTCGAAGAACCGCTCGAACGCCGCCTGCGCCAGCGGCGTCGCCATCCCGTCCGCGACGTTCAGGCGCGCGAGGGGCGTCGCGCTGTAGACCCCCGATCCAGGGCCATCGACGAACCCGGCCCACCCGACCTTGCGCAGGTACGGGAACTTGAGGTACGTCCACGGCTCGACGTGCTCCGCGATCCACTCCCCGTAGTCCGCCGGGGCGTACTCGGCGTGGAGGCCTCCGTCCGGGTCCACGACCCGCACCCGACCGTCGTAGAAGGTCACCCTGCCTCGCTCGTCCACGAGGCCCATGGAGTACGTCTCGTGCCGGTACGTGTCGCCGGTGATGAGCTCGAGGTACCCGGCGTTGGCGAGGATCAGGCTGTCGAACAGGTCGAGGCTGAACCGGGCGAAGTCCACCATCTGCGCGGCGGTCTCGGCGATCTCATCGCGCTCGGCCGGCGTGATGGCCTTCGTCATGCCGCCGGGAATGGCGGTGCACGGGTGGACGGTGCGCCCGCCGATGATCTCCACCACGCGATGGCATCGGCGGCGCGCCTCGATCACGCGCTGGCCCGCGTCGCTGCCGACGCGCTGGAGCACACCCAGCAGGTTCCGCTCCTCGACCGGCGCGTCCGGCCCGACGATGAAGTCCGGGCCGGACAGCGCGTAGAAGTGCGTCGTGTGGTCGGCGACGAAGAACGCGGAGTACAGCAGCTCACGGAGCAGGACCGCCGGCCGCGGTGGCACCACCCCGTACACGGCGTCCGCGGCCTTGGCAGCCGCCATGTGGTGCGCCTCGGGGCAGACGCCGCAGATCCGGTTGACGAGCGATGGCATCTCCTCGACCGGACGCCCCACGCAGAACCGCTCGAAGCCGCGCAGCTCCGGGACCTGGAACGCCGTCCGCGCCACCTCGCCGGCATCGTCGAGGAAGATCTCGATCTTGCCGTGGCCCTCGAGACGGGTGATGGGGTCGATCGTGATGCGCGTCATCGGGCGGCCCCCACGACGGGTCGTCCCTCGGTCGCCGGCGCCGCCACGGCGGGCTCCGGCCCGGCTGCGGGGTCGGCGCCGGCGCTGCGCGCGCCTCGGGCCCCATGGAGGAGTGACCTCGCGAGCCCGAAGCGATAGGCCCGTCCGACGGGGTCCACGAGCGACTTCTGCGCCCGCTCGATCTCGGCCTCGTCGCCATCGGCGATGATCGACCCGAACGCCGAGAGGAGCCGCGCGCCGACGTCGATCACGCCCTCGGGTGCGCCGTAGCAGCCGATGCACGGCGCCCCCGCCGCGGGGCACAGTGCGCCGCACCCGTCGCGCGTCGCGGGCCCGCTGCACGGGATCCCCTGCTCCAGCAGGCACAGGTGCGGGTCGATCGTCTCGAGCGCCTGGATCCGCCGGAACCCGGTGATGGCCTTCGCGTTCCGCTCCCGTCCGCACTCGTCGCAGACCGTCGATCGGCCGGCGCCCAGCACCGAACCCCGGGGCGGCACGTCCGCCTCGCCACGGAACGCCGCCGCGGCGAGCGTGACGACCTCGGCGATCCGTGCCGATTCGGGCGGGCAACCGGGGACGATCCAGTCGACGGGCACGACCTCGTCAAGCGTGTGGACCCGCCCCAGCAGCGCCGGCAGGTGGAGATCCCCCTCGGGCGTGGGCCACGACCCGACGGGTCGGAGATGGGCCGGGTTGTCGGTGGTCGGGCCCTCGAACGCGGCCTCGAGCAGCTGGTCCACCGAGGACAGGTTCGCGAGCCCCGGGATGCACCCCTCGCCGGCACACGAGCCGAAGGCGACGAGGAACCGCGACCGGCGGCGCAGCATCCGGGCGAGTTCCGCGTTCTCGGTGCTCCGGATCCCGCCCGTGAACAGGCACAGGTCGATCCAGCCGTCCGGCATCGCCTCCACGTCCGCGTACTTGACGTCCATGACCGCGGGCCAGAACACGATCTCGAAGGCGGACGCCACGTCGGCGATCCGCTCGTGGAGGTTGAGGATCGCGATGTCGCAGCCGCCGCAGGCCGAGGCCCAGTACATGGCGAGTCGCGGGCGGGCGGACGCGCCGGTCAGGCTCATCGCACGGCCTCCTCGGGCGCGACGACCGGGCCCAGGCCGTCGGTGTCCGCCTTCCAGCCCAGCGGGCCAAGCGCCCGCACCTCCTCGGTGATCCGGGCGATCTCGTGCGCGAACCGGGTGCCCTCGGCTGCGCTCGCCCAGACGAGCTGCAGCCGTTCGGGCTCGATCCCGAGCCGCTCGACCGTCCGCCGCAGGAGCAGCAGCCGGCCCAGCATCTTGAGGTTCTGGACCTGGTAGTGGCACTCGCCCGGCCAGCAGCCGGACACCACGACGGCATCGGCGCCCCGGGCAAAGGCCGCCAGGACGAACGTGGGGTCCAGGCGCCCGGAGCACATGAGCCGCACGAGCCGGATGTTGGGGGGATAGGCGATCCGCGCGGTGCCGGCCAGATCGGCCGCCCGATAGCTGCACCAGTTGCAGGTGAACCCGATGATCACGGGCTCGAACCGCCCGGTCCCGGTCGAAGGGGTCTGCGTCGGCACGCTCATGCGGGGACCGCCTCCAGGTCGGCCGGCCGTGCGAGCGCCTCGTCCGGCTGCCCGCCGATGGAGGCGAGCAGGCCGTCGAGCTGCGCCATCACCTGGTCGTCGGAGAAGCCCGTGCCGCTGATCGCGCCCGCCGGACAGGCCGCGATGCAGGTGCCGCAGCCCTGGCATAGCGCCGGGCTCACCGCGCTCACACCGGCGTCCGGACGGAACACGATCGCGTTGTACGGGCACAGGGCGTTGCACACCTTGCAGCCGGAGCACCGCGACTCGTCCACCGTGGCGCGCACGGGCTCCAGGAGCATCGCGCCCTGGTAGATGCGGGCGAGGATCCGCGCCGAGGCGGCGGCACCGTTCGCGACGCTCGACGGGATGTCCCGGGGACCCAGCGCGCAGCCCGCTGCGAAGATGCCCTCGGTCATCGTCGCGACGGGATCGAGCTTCGGGTGCCGCTCGATGATCCAGCCCTCGGAGCTGCACGACAGCCCGAAGCGGCGCGCCACGTCGTAGGCATCCTGCGGCGGCTCGAGGCCGGCGGACAGCACGACCATGTCCACGGGCACCCGGCGCTGGACGCCCGCGAGCGTGTCCTCGACCTGCACGATCAGGCGCCCGTCGTGCTCGGCCTCGTCGGGCAGCCGGAGCGCGTCCGTGACCTCGGCGACCCGGCCGCGGATGAACACGGTCCCCTCCTCGAGGACCCGCTGGTAGAACTCGTCGAACGCCTTGCCCGGGGCCCGGATGTCGATGTAGAACTCGTACACGTCGGCGTCCGTGTGCTCGCGCACGAGGTGGGCGAACTTGAGGCTCTGCATGCAGCAGATCGCGGAGCAGTACTCGTTGTAGTTGCGATCGCGGCTGCCGACGCAGTGCACGATCCCCACCGCGCGAGGCTCGGTCACGCCGTCCCGGAGCACGATCCGTCCGCCCGTCGGCCCGGCCGCGTTGCTCATCCGCTCGAACTCGAGGCTGGTGAACACGTTCGGCAGCCGCCCGTAGCCGTACGGCTCGACCCGGCGCGGATCGAACAGCCGGAAGCCGGTGGCCACCACGATGTTGCCGACCTCGACCGTGACCTCGTCGTCCTGCTGGGTGAAGTCGATCGCGCCCGTGGGACAGAACTTCTCGCACGCCTTGCAGGTGCCCTTCTCGAAGAACACGCAGTTGGCAGCGTCGATTACCGGCACCTTGGGGACGGCCTGCGGGAAGGGCATGTAGACGCCCTTGCGATAGCCGAGCCCGGCCTCGTACGCCTCGTCGACGACGTGCGTGATGCACTTCTCCTGGCAGATGCCGCAGCCGGTGCACAGGTCCGCCTTCACGTACCGGGCACGATGGCGGATCGTCACCTGGAACGCCCCGACGTAGCCGCTGACGGCGGTGACCTCGCTGTAGGTGTGCAGCGTGACGTTGGGGTGGGTGCCCACCTCGTTCATCCGGGGCGTCAGGATGCACGCGGCGCAGTCGAGCGTGGGGAAGGTCTTGTCGAACTGGGCCATGTGGCCGCCGATCGACGGCTCGCGCTCGACGACGTGGACCGGGAAGCCCGCGTCCGCGAGCTCCAGGGCAGCGGAGATCCCGGCGATCCCGCCACCGACCACGAGCGTCGTCGGGTTGATTGCGACGCGGATCGGCTCGAGCGGCGCATGCTCGGCGACGCGGTAGACGCCGCCCGCAACCATCGCCTTCGCCTTGGCGGTGGCGGCGGCCGGGTCCGTGTGGACCCAGGACACCTGCTCGCGGATCGACACGAGCTCGCACAGGTACGGGTTGAGCCCGGCTCGCGCGCAGGCGTTGCGGAAGGTCTTCTCGTGCATGTGCGGCGAGCACGCGGCCACGACGACGCGCGTCAGGCCCAGCTCGCGGATGTCCTGCTCGAGCAGCTCCTGGCCGGTGCTCGAGCACATGAACCGGTTGTCCCGGGCGACGACGACGCCACGGGGACCAAGCCGCTCCGCGGCCCAGTCACGGACCGCCTCCACGTCCACCTTGCCGGCGATGTTGCTGCCGCAGTGGCAGACGTAGACGCCGATGCGCTCGCCATCCGGGTCGTGTCGGCCGTTGCCGCGGGCGAGGTCCGTCATCCCTCGTCCTCCGCGGGATCGGGCATGCGAGGCATCGGGAGCTCCGGTCCGCGACCCGGCCGCGGCTTGCGCGGACGGGCGCCCGCCGCCACGGGCTCGGCCGGCTCGGGCTCCGGCACCTCGACGCCGATCCTGGCGAGCGCCGCTCGGGCGCTGACCACCTCCGAGCCGATGCCCAGCGAGGCGGCGTCCGAGCCGAACGCCAGCCCGATGAGCTGCGTGAAGAACAGGATCGGGAGGTGGAAGTCGGTCTTGAACCGGTGGTTGACCTCGGACTGGTAGAGGTCCACGTTCATCTGGCACATCGGGCACAGCGTCGCGATCAGGTCGACGTCCAGGCGGGCGGCGGAGTCGAGCAGCCGCCGGAGCATCTCGAGCCCCATCGAGGGGCTGATCTGCGAGAGGTGGCCCCCGCAGCAGTCCGTCCGCATCGGGTAGTCGACGACCTCGGCGCCCAGCGCCTCGAGCAGCTGGTCGAACGCGCGCGGGTGCTCCTTCTCACGCCACCGCTCGCCGGTGTCCGGCCGGGTGACGAGGCACCCCAGGTACGGGGCGACCCGCAGGCCGCGGAGCGGTCTCGTCACGCGCGAGCGGATCGCATCGTTGCCGATCTCGTGGACGATCACCTCGAACAGGTGGCGGACCTCGACCGCGCCCGGCGTACACGACAGTCCTCCCGCGCCGAGGGCGTCGTTGACGTGGCCGGCGAGGACCGGGTCGAGCCGCATGTAGCGCGCGGTCTTGGCGAGGTTGACGAAGCACTGGCTGCACGGGGCGACGAGCGTGCGGTCGGTGTCGTCCTCCCGTTCGGCGAGCGCCAGGTTGCGGGCGACCAGGGCATAGCCCTGCAGCGGGCCGATCGAGAAGTACTCGCTGGCCCCGCAGCAGTTCCAGTCCGGGACCTCGTGGAGGTCCAGGCCCAGCGGCCCGGCGATCGCGGCCAGGGACGATGCATACCCACGAGCCGTTCCGCTCATGGAACAGCCCGGGTAGTACAGCAGGCGCGTCATCCGGGCGTGTCGATGTCGCGGGCTCGGGCGAGGATCGCGCGCAGGCCCGCCACGTCACGGATCCGGTGCGGCCGCAGCTCCATGCGGCCGCTGGTCAGCATCCCGATGCCGGCCGGTGCCATGCCGGGCAGGCGCAGCGGAAAGTGGCGGAGGTAGTGACGGGCGACAAGCCCCATCTCGTAGCTCCGGCCGTAGCGCGAGATGTTGGCGACGAAGGTGCGCGAGAAGTCGGGCGCGGCGGATTCGGGCGAGCGGCCCTCGCGGGCGGCGATCGACTTGAGGCCGTACATGATGTCCGGGATGTGCACCTCCTGGGGGCACCGGACGGCGCAGTAGTAGCAGGACACGCACATCCACGCGGTGTTGGACCGGAGCACCTCGTCACGCATGCCGGCCCGGACCATGGCGAACAGCCTGCGCGGCGTGTGGTCCATGTCCGCCGCAGACGGGCAGCTGCCGCCACAGGTGCCGCACTGGATGCACAGCTGGAGACGGGACTCCCCCGGAACGGAGGCGACCACCTCCGCGAGGAATCCGTGGTCGACACCATCGACCACGGAGCCGCCGGCCGAGGTCATCTGTCAGTCGCCGACGCCAACCAGCTGCTCGATGTTGAGCCCGAGCGCCTCTCGGGCCTTCGCCTCGTCGTCCACGCAGAAGGTCATCTCGACGACGCCGGGCCGGCGTCCGACCGGGAGCATGCCGGTGACGTTCACACCCGCTGCGGCAAGCCTGTCGGTCACCTCGGCCAGGCCGCCCGGGCGATCCTCGACCTCGACCATGATCGGCTTGCCCTCGATGAACTCGTGGCCGAGGCCGTGCAGCACCTTGCGGGCCCCCGCGTCGTCGTCCGTGGTGACGAACATGCAGGCGAGTGGACCGGCGCCCACGCACGCCACGTGCACGATGTTGATGCCCCGTGCGGCGAACGCATGGGCGAGATGCGCGAGCTCGCCGGGATGGTTCTCCAGCTGGACCACGAACTGCCGGGCCATCGACATCCTCCGGTTCGCGACACACTCGCCCGGGTCCGGCGTCCCGCTCCGCGCTCGACGGGCGACGGCGCCGGCACTGCCGGGCTTCGGGCCCCAGCGTCGCGAACACGGAGCCATCGCGCCAAGTGCCGAGGGACGCGATCTGGACGGCCAGACGACAGCCATCGAACGGGCTTGAAGGCGCCCATCGCGGCGTCTGACCGGCGGCGATGGGCCGGACCCGGGTGAGCATGCACCCCGACCGCGTCCGGATCGGCCTAGGATCAAGGGCAGCAGCGCCCGCCCAGTACCGACCGCAGAGGAGCCGTCGATGTACGTCACGCTCGTCCACATCCACGTGAAGCCGGACCAGGTCGACCTGTTCCTCGACGCGACCCGCACCAACCATGAGGCGTCCACGAGGGAGCCCGGCAACCTGCGCTTCGACGTCCTGCGCTCGGTCGAGGACCCGTTCCGCTTCATCCTCTACGAGTGGTACGTGGACGAGGCGTCCGCGAAGGCCCACAAGGACACGCCGCACTATGCCGCCTGGCGCGACGCGACCGTGGACGTGTTCGCCGAGCCCCGGTACGGCGTGCGCTACGAGGGCCTGTTCCCGGAGACCGCGGCCCGGTGACCGTCGACGGACCCGCCCCGTTCGCCCTCGGCAGGCTGCCGCGCATCGAGTTCGGGGCCGGCGCGTTCGCGCGGGTGCCGGAGATCGTCGCGCGGCATGGCCGACGAGCCCTGCTGGTGGCCGGTGGGCGATCCCTGGCGTCGTCCGGGCGGCGTGACGCGCTCGTCGCGGGCCTCGCGGACGCCGGCGTGGCGCTGGCGGGCGAAGCGGCCGTCACCGGCGAGCCGTCACCGGGCCTCGTGGACCGGATCGTCGGCGCGCACCGGCACGATGCGGTGGATGTCGTGATCGCCGTCGGGGGCGGCAGCGTGCTCGACGCGGCGAAGGCCATTGCGGGGCTCCTCCTGACCGGTACCAGCGTCGTGGATCACCTCGAGGGCCTGCCCGGGCAGGTCCCCTACCCGGGGCCTGCGGTCCCGCTCGTCGCCGTGCCCACCACCGCCGGCACCGGGTCGGAAGCCACCCGTAACGCCGTCATCAGCGAGCGCGGGCCCGCCGGCTACAAGCGCTCGTTCCGGGACGAGCGCCTGGTGGCGGCCGATGCCGTCGTGGACCCGGATCTGCTCGCCGGGCTCGCGCCGCTGGCCATCGCGACCAACGGGATGGACGCGGTGACGCAGCTGCTGGAGGCATACGTCTCGCTCAAGGCGACGCCCGTCACCGACGCGCTCGCCCTGGCGGGACTCGAGGCGGCCCGCGACGGCCTGCTCGCCTGGCACAGCGATCCGGACGGACCCGGCGCGCCCGCCGGCAGGGCGAGGATGGCGTACGCGGCGCTCCTCTCGGGCATCTGCCTCGCCCACGCGGGCCTGGGCGCAGTGCACGGGCTCGCGTCTCCGCTGGGGGCCCAGTTCCCGGTCCCCCACGGGGCGGCCTGCGGCGCGACGCTCGTCGCGGTCACGGCCGCGAACATCGCCGCGCTCCAGGTGCGCGATCCGGGCGGGCCGGCGATCGGCCGATACGCGACGCTGGGCCGGCTGCTGGCAGTCCTCCCCGCCTCAGCCGACGACCGGGCGGCCACCAGCGCCCTCACCGACACGCTCCGCGCGTGGACCGATCGCCTCGACGTCCCCGCCCTGCGCGCCTACGGCGTCGACGACGCGGCGATCCCGGCGATCGTGGCCGACGCTCGCGGCAGCTCGATGCGCACGAACCCGATCGTCCTCACGGACGAGGAGCTCGCGGCCGTCATCGGTTCGTCGCTGTAGCCTCGTCCCGACCGGGCTGGTGTCGCCGGTCCGGCGCTCAGCGCGTGCGCGGGAAGCCCAGGTCAACCGTGCTCGTGGCGGGGTCCGGCCAGCGCGACGTGACGACCTTCGTGCGGGTGTAGAACTGGATCCCGTCGGGCCCGTACATGTGCAGGTCGCCGAAGAGCGACGCCTTCCAGCCGCCAAAGCTGTAGTACGCGACCGGCACCGGGATCGGCACGTTGATGCCGACCATGCCCACGTTCACGTCGAACTGGAACTGGCGGGCCGCGCCTCCGTCGCGCGTGAAGATCGCCGTGCCGTTGCCGTACGGGTTGTCGTTGATGAGCGTCAGCGCGTCCTCGTAGGTGGCCGCGCGCATGACCGTCAGCACCGGGCCGAAGATCTCGTCCCGGTAGCAGTCCATGCCCGGCTGGACCTCGTCGATGAGCGACGTGCCGAGGAAGAACCCGTCGGACTCCCGGTACAGCGGGTGCTCCCGGCCGTCGGCGACGATCGTCGCGCCCTGCTCGGCGGCGCTGTCGAGATACGAGGCGACCTTGTCCCGGTGCTGCCGCGTCACGAGCGGGCCCATCTCGGCCGTGGGATCGGAGCCCGGGCCGACCTTGACCTTCGGCAGCCGGGCCTTGATCGCCTCGACCAGCGGGTCGTGCGATCGTCGCCCACGGCGACGACCGTCGCGATCGCCATGCACCGCTCGCCGGCCGAGCCGTAGCCCGCGGACACCGCGGCGTCCGCGGCCATGTCGATGTCCGCGTCGGGCAGCACGAGCATGTGGTTCTTCGCGCCGCCCAGCGCCTGGACCCGCTTGCCGTTCCGGGTGCCGGTCTCGTAGATGTACTTCGCGATCGGCGTGGACCCCACGAACGAGACGGCCGCGATGTCGGGGTGGTCGAGGATCGCGTCGACGGCCACCTTGTCGCCCTGGACGACGCTGAACACGCCGTCGGGGACGCCTGCCTCGCGCAGGAGCTCCGCCATGAACAGCGACGCCGACGGGTCCTTCTCGGACGGCTTGAGGATGAACGTGTTGCCACAGGCGATCGCGTTGGCGAACATCCACATCGGGACCATCGCCGGGAAGTTGAACGGCGTGATGCCGGCCACGACCCCGAGCGGCTGGCGGAGCTGGTAGACGTCGACGCCGCCCGAGACCTGCTCGGAGAAGCCGCCCTTGAGCAGCTGCGGGATGCCGCACGCGAACTCGAGGTTCTCGATGCCGCGGGCGATCTCGCCGAGCGCGTCCGAGGGCACCTTGCCGTGCTCCGCGGTGAGGTGTGCCGCGAGCTCCTTGCGGCGGGCGTCCACGAGGTTCCGGATCCGGAACAGGATCTCCGTCCGCTTCGAGAGCGATGTCGCCCGCCACGCCGGGAAGGCGGCCTTCGCGGCCGCCACCGCCGCGTCCAGCTCGTCGATGGACGCGAAGTCGACCCACTTCTCCTGGGTGCCTGTCGCGGGGTTGAAGACGGGGCCGCGTCGCCCGGAGGTGCCGGCGACCGGCGCGCCGCCGATCCAGTGGCCGATCACGGGGAGCGAGGTCGACGCGGAGCCTGCGGGCTCGGCGAGCTGGGTCATGGGGTCACCCTCCTGCGGGCAAGGCGGTCTGCAACGGTTCCCGCCACTCTACTCCCGGGCGGCTCAGATGCGCGGGCGCGTCTCGGGATCAGGCCAGGCGGGCTCGCCGTCGGGCGTCCTGCGGCTGCTCGTCGCCGGACCGGCGGTCCCGGTCGCCCCGGTGCCCCGGCCGCCGCGGCGCTCACGGGCGATGCCCACCGAGGGCGGGATCACCAGCAGCATCAGCGCGACGATCGCGACGCCGATCGTGAGCACCTGGTCCGCCCCGAACGGGCCGATGACAGCCGGGTCGCGCCACGTGAACGCGACGAGGGTCCTGGCGATCGCCCACAGGGCCAGACCGAGGAAGAACGCCCCGCCCGCCTTGCGAGCGAACCCGCCCCGGGCCACGATCGTCACGATGACCAGCGCGACGAGCAGGGTGGTCAGGGACTCGTAGCCCTGCGACGGGTGGGACGGGACCGCCGGCGCAAGCGACAGCCACGGCCCTGGCCCCAGGTAGGCCGTAGCCCACGGGCCGTCCCACGGCACGCCCTGGCCCTGGCCGCCCAGGATCATCGTGGCCTTGCCGCCCGCAAGGGCGAGCAGCAGCGGCAGGATCATCGCGTGGAGCCAGCGACCGACGGGGGCTCCGAGGAGCGACGCCACGACCGCCGCGGTGAGCGTGCCACCGGCGACCGCCATCGCCAGCTCGAACCCGCCCTGGCCGATGTCGAGGATGGCGCCCGGGTTCGCCGTGTAGTAGCCGGCGTGCACGAGCCAGTAGCCGAGCCGGCCGCCGATGACCGCGCCGGGGATCGAGGCGACCGCGATGTACAGCAGGTCGTCGCGGCGGAGGTGGTTGGCCTCGTCGGCATCGGGCCCACGATCGTCGGGCGCCCGGGTGAGGTCGACCGGCATCCGGCGGGCGGCAACCGCGGCGGCGAGCAGGGCGACGAGGATGACGGCGGCAAGCGCCAGCGTCTGGAGGCGGACGGCGTAGTCGCCGATCTGCGCGATCGGGTCGAAGGCGAGCTCGATGACGGGGAGGACGGGCAACAGCGTCGGCACGAGCGGCAGTCTACCGGCCGGGCGTGCCGACGGGCCGTGCCGGGTGCACCGGAATCACGACGCCCCCGGCGGGGCCGGGGGCGTCGGGTGACTGAGCTGGGAGATCAGGGCGCGGCCGGGATCACCAGGGACTCCGTATCGCCGACCCCGTCGAAGACACGGATCAGGACGCCCTGCTCGTCCGGGCTCGCACCGCCGGGCCCGAAGTCGAGCACGGAGAACGGCGCCGAGGCACCTGCGGGCAGGTCCGCGGCGAAGAACTCGCCGCCGACCGAACCGAAGTACCGCTCGCCGCCGAACACCGCCTCGAACTCCACCATGTCGCGGACGGTGCCGCTGGTGTAGAAGTCCACGGCGAATCCGACGACGTCCACCGCCCTGCCGACGTCCGCGATCGTCAGCCCGAGCTGCTCAGCGCAGACGTAGAACACGGTGTTGCCGCTGTTGGTCCGGTGGTCCGTGAAGAAGAACGCCTCCTGCTCGCCGGTCGCGATGTTGAGCGCCCATGTGAGGTTGCGACCGTCGGAGAGGGCCGCAAGCCCGGCGACGTCGCTGTTGTAGATCGCGTAGTCCGCGGTCCCGTCACGATCGATGTCGATGTCGTACTCGAACAGGACCGGGGCATTGGCGTGCGACTGCCGCTCCCAGGTGGACGAGCTGATCGCGTAGATCCACGAGGCGTCCGCCGAGCAGAAGCCCGCCGGCACGCCGAACGTGGTGACGCCGACGGCCTTGTAGTCCGCGTCCGAGACGTTGTCGCCCGGGACGGACGAGGCCGGATCGTTTGCGCTGCTCGCCATCAGCGAGTAGAGCTCGAGCGTCGCGTCCTGGCCGTCATTGGTGAGCACCGTGCCGCCGGACGTCAGGGACACGTCGCCCGCCGCCCGCGGCAGGACCTGCCACGGGAGGTGCACGACCTCCGAGCCGCCGTCCTGCAGCGAGAGGTAGCCGTCGAGCTCGACCGCCGAGAGGGCGTCGCCGCTGGCTCCGGCGCCGCCTGAGTTCAGCACCCATGCCGGCAGCTTGCTGGGGTCGATGGTGAACTGGAGCTCGCGCGTGGCATCCCCGTTTGCCGGCACGACCAGGTCGTCGAGCCCGTTCACGGAGATGGCGCCGAGCGCCTCGTCCTCCGGGTAGCGGAAGCTCGGCACGAGCGACAGGGTCATGGCCTGGCTCGAGTAGTTCCGGACCCGGATGGTCTTGCTGATCATGGTGGTCTCGCCGAGGTCGTGGAAGCCGAGGCCCAGGGCGGCCGTCTGGTCGCCCTCCACCCAGGCGGCGATCGGCGACTCGTAGGCGCGGTCCACCCGGACCTCGCCACCGCCGATGCGGGTGATCGGGGCGATCCGGCCACCGAACACGTCGGGCCGGTTCATCATCTCGGTCTCGGCCGTGTTCATGAGCACGGCCTTGATCTCGAGCGGCGACCGGTTCGGGTACGCGCCCTGAAGGAGTGCGGCCGCACCGGCGACCATCGGGGCGGCGCCCGAGGTGCCGCCGAAGGACGCCGTGCCGGTGCCCGAGCCCGCCACCGCGGACACGGACGCGCCGGGCGCGCCGATCTCGGGCTTGATCACGTTGGTGAGGTTGCCGGGGCCACGCGCCGAGGACCCGACGACATGCCCGACGAGCGGGATCCCGTTGGCGGGATCGAAGGTGACGAGCGCGCCGGCCCGCTTCATCGCGGTCGACGTGGACTGGCTGACCATGTACCCAGGGATGGCCGCGCACAGGTTGTCCGGGCATCCGCCGAGCGAGCCGTCGAACGGGTCGCCTGGGGCGATGAGACCGATCACGCCGATGGCGGCGTTGCCGGTCGCGATGTTGGCGATCTTGAGGCTGAAGTTGCACGTGCCGCGGTCGACGAGGACGACCTTGCCGGCAAGGGAGCCGGCCGCGAACGCGGCGCAGCCGTCGAGGTTGCCGCCGGCACCGTCGCCGTACTGGACGGGAACGTCCGTCACCGCGTCGGCCGCAGTGAGCACCTTCGACCAGGACTGGAACACGGCCTCGCGCGGCGCGGGCGATCCGCCCGCGGGCGTGAGGAACATCGCGAAGCCGGTGGACGACGGGACGGCCGTCTGGGCGACGGACAGGGCCGCGGGTGCGGCAGCCGGCGATCCCGAGATGTACGGCTTGTCGCCTGAGTTGCCGGCAGAGGCGACGACGAGGGTGCCCGCGTCGGTCGCCACCTGGACGGCGGCGCTCAGGTCATCGTCCGGGGCGGGCCCGTACGGGGAGCCGAGCGACATGTTGATGATGTCCGCGGCATCGGCCGTGGAGCCGTCGCCATTGGGATCGAGCGCGAAGTCCATGCCCTGGATCAGGGCGACCCCGGAGCAGGCGGTGGAGATGGACGAGCAGACCTTCACGGCCAGCAGGGTCGCATCCGGGGCGACGCCGTTGACGCCGGCGATGATGTCCGCGACGTGGGATCCGTGGGAGCCGTCACAGACCTCGGCAATCGCGCCGGGGCCGCACGGGATCGGGTCGGGATCGGGTGCCAGCGGCGGGCTGTCCGCACCGCCGACCCACATCTCGCCCACGAAGTCGTAGCCGCCGATGACCTTGGCCGTCGGGTACAGCTTCGTGCCCTTGTAGGCGTCGTTGATCTTGGCGTTCTTCTCGTGCTTGAGCTTGGTGCCGTACGCGTTCTCGTAGGCAAGCCTCGTGCCCGGGCCGCCAAACGCAGCGTGCGTGTAGTCGATACCCGAGTCGAGCACCGCGACCGTGATCCCCTCGCCCGTGGCGCCCATCGCCTGGACGGCCGTGCCGCCGATGTAGGGCACGGTCTCGGAGAGGTCCAGCTGGTAGTCGACGACGGGGCGGATGCTCAGCACCGCGGGGTCGCGGGAGAGCTTCGCGAGCGACTTCGCGTTGACGCGGGCGAGGACGGTGTTGAGCGCCGTCTGCGTGCGTCCGAGCACCTTGAAGGTGGCGGTGACGTCCTTCGCACGGGCGATGAATGCCCGCTGCTGGGCGTTGACGCGGGTCAGCTGCGCCTTCTGCTTCGCGGCGCCCTTGACCGCGGCCGTCGGCGCCGACTTGAGCCGGATCACGACCTGCTGCGCGCCCGAGGCGGTCCGCAGCGAGGCGGCGAGCACGGTCGGCCTGACGCCATCCGTCTGCCGGACCGACCCGTCGAGCTTGAGGTCCTCGACGGCCTGCGGCAGCTCACCGAGCCGCGGCGGGTCCTTCGCGAGGATCGGCGCGGGGATCACCGCGCCAAGGAGCAAGGCCGAGCCCACGAGGGCGGCCGCCAGCCTCCGTCGATCCATATCCTCCCTTTCGGGTCACATCCGCCCACCGGGACGGCGTTCAACCGGCGGCTGGGACGCCCCGGGGCGCTCGGGTAGCACCCTCGGCCGCTCGCCGGCTCCTCCAGGCCGGTCACCGCGGACCGGCCGTCATGGCTGGGACGCTACTCCTCCGGCGGTGGCGGGTCAACGCCAGTCCCGCGCCTCGACGTCGGCGCCGGTGCGCGGACGCACCGCGATCGCCGTGTCGCCACGGGTCCGGCACCGCGCCGTCGATCGGCGTCCGCCCTGCGCCGCGAATCACGAAGCCCCCGAGCCGGTGGCCGGGGGCTTCGGACGTGGTGCGGAGGACTACTTCACGAACGCGTAGACCGCGGCGTGGGCGACGAGCTCGCTGCCATCCGTGATCGTGAGCCATGCCTGCTTGTCGCCGCGCGGGGCGCCCTTGGCGAACGCGGCCCTCACGCTGAACGTCGCGGTCGCGCCGGCGGCCACGGTGACAGAAGACACGCTGGTCGAGAAGGTCACGCCCGACGCGGTGCCATAGGCAGCGATGCCGACGTCCCAGGTGTGGACCTCGTCGTCCGCGTTGGTGACCCGGACCGTGGCGGTCCGCGACACGCCGGAGCCGGCGGGCACCGAGCCGAAGCTGACGCTGACGGGGCCGATGAGCGCGACCGCGTCGGTCGCGGCCTCGAGGTTGAGACGGCCCGTGCCCGAGATGTTGACGTCGGTCGCGGGGGTCGTGCCGTCGGC
Organism: uncultured Chloroflexia bacterium; assembly: GCA_963715245.1. Classification (GTDB taxonomy): domain Bacteria; phylum Chloroflexota; class Limnocylindria; order Limnocylindrales; family CSP1-4; genus CAIXZV01. Next base: position 1,027,707 of record CAVQRM010000001.1, on the reverse strand, counting down.
GAACTGGGTGAGCACGCTGGTGTCGGCCGTGTTGACGATCGCCGACCGGATCTGCCACGCCGCCCAGGCCGGGTGGGCCTGCTTGACGATGGCCGCAGCGCCGGCGAGGTGCGGGGTCGCCATGGAGGTGCCCTGGAAGAACGCGAAGCACGGGTCGCCGTCGCAGAACGACACGGGGACCGAGCTGAGCACGTTCACGCCGGGTGCGACGACGTCCGGCTTGACCCGGAAGTCGACGTCGGTCGGGCCCTGGCTGCTGAAGTCGGCCATGATGTCGGCGTTGGGCGTGTCGAAGTACGCCATGTCGGCGCCGATCGTCGCGGCCAGGCCGTCGTCGGCCACGAGCGCGGCGCGGTCGTCGAGCGCGGCCATGTAGGCCGGGATGGTGGGCTCGTTGGCGATGCCGCCGAGGCCCATCGCGGTGGGGTCACCGGCGACGTTGTTGACGACGATGGCCGCGACGGCCCCGGCGTCCTGGGCGTTGCGGATCTTCTGCGAGAACGTCGCAGCCGCCACGCGAGATCAGGGCGATCTCGCCGGTCAGGCTGCCCGCCGGGAGCGCGGCGCAGGCGGTGTTGAGGCCGCCCGTCGCGGGCGTTCCACCGGTCACCACGCCGAGCGGGGCCGTGAGGTCGCTGTCGACCACCGCGAAGTCGCCCGAGGCGACGCCGTACGTGGCGCCACCGACGGTCAGCGGCGCGCCGACGAAGTGCGGAACCGTGGAGGCGCCGGCCGTGAGGGCACGGGCCGCGGAGCCGGGCGACCGACCGTGTAGTGGCCGGGGCCGCTCGTTGCCGGCCGAGACCGCGCTACACCATGTTCGCGATGTCGAGGTTGTCGACCGCGATCGTGAGCAGGTCCTGGATCCCGTTCGCCCCGCCGCCGAGGCTCATGTTGACGATGTCCATGCCGTCCGCGTAGGCGGCATCGAGGGCGTTGAGGATGTCCTCGGAGCGGGCGTTCTCGACGTCGCCCGGGAAGACGTTGTAGTTGCCGAGCAGCGCGCGCGGCGCGACGCCCGAGATGTCGTAGCGGGATGTCGACGCCGCTGACCGTCGCCGGGGTCTCGAAGTTGCACGCGACCGTGCCCGCGACGTGGGTGCCGTGGTCCTCGATGGCCTCGGCCGTGTAGCCGCGACTCATGGCCTTGTTGTTGAACACACGGGCGACGATGACCTTGTCGTTGGTGAAGCGGGTATCGCCCCGCTGCGGCGACGTTCGGGTAGCCGGCGTCGCTGAAGCACGGGTGCGTGACGTCGATGCCGGAGTCGATGACGCCGACCTTGACGCCGTCGCCGGCGTTGGCCGAGCCACCGACCGCGGCCCATGCCGCGCATCGCGTTGATCAGGGCGAGATCGGGGTCGTCGGCGGTGGGGCGGTAGAGGCCCTGGTACTGGGCGCGCACGACCAGCGAGCGACTTGCGCAGCGTCGCGAGGCTGGTGCCGTTGAGCTTGACCGAGACCGCGTTGAGCGAGAGGTCGTAGCCCTTCGTCGACCCGCGCCTTCGGGGCGTTCTTCCTGAGCCACGCCTTGAACTCGTTGCGCTGGGCCGCGAGGCGGCGCCTGGTAGGACTTGACCTCGCGCTGCTGAAGTCGACCTTCTTGCCCTGGGGCGGGCTTCGTCTTCGCGCACGTGGAGACGGGCGCGCCCTTGAGCTGCACGAGCGCGTAGGCCTTGTCGACGGTGGGCGCGCGACGTCGTCGCGTCGGTCAGGTGCCCCGGCTGATCGGGCCGGCCGCGCCGACGGGCGCGGCAACCACGAGGACGGCGACCATGGCACCGGCCATGGCAAGCCTCATACGTCGCACGATGGATCTCCTCCAGGTGCGGCCGTGGGGCGGGCGCACAGGCACGCGGGTCTGCGGCGGTGTCCGAGACTGTACCCGCAACCGTACCGGGTCGACCACGGCCGATCGGTCCAGGTGGTGCGCGGGGACACCACGATGACGGGACCGCGGCCCGCCACCGGCGGGCCGCCATCGCACGCGACGCTACCTCGGCAGCGCCGCCACCAGCTCCTGGACGGCGGCGACCGACTTGTCGAACGCGACCCGCTCGTCCGCGGTGAGCTCGATCTCGAACACGCGCTCGAGGCCGGCCCGCCCGAGGACGACCGGGACGCCGACGAACAGCCGTCGACGCCGAACTCGCCCTGCAGGTACGTGGCGCACGGGCAGGACGCGCTTCCGGTCGCGGAGGATCGCGTCGACCATCTCGAACGTGGACGCGGCCGGGGCGTAGAACGCGGACCCCGTCTTGAGCAGCGCGACGATCTCGGCGCCGCCGTTGGCGGTCCGCTGCTCCAGCGCCGGACGCGCTCCGCCGGCAGGAGCTCGGTGATCGGCACGCCGGCCACCGTGGAGTAGCGGGAGAGCGGCACCATCGTGTCGCCGTGGCCGCCGAGCACGAACGCGTGGACGTCCTCGACGGACACGCCCGAGCTCCATCGCGATGAACGTCCGGAAGCGGGCGGAGTCGAGGACGCCCGCCATGCCCAGGACGCGCTCGCGCGGGAAGCCCGAGGCCGTCCATCGCGACGTGGCACATCACGTCGAGCGGGTTGGTGACGACGATGATGATCGCGTCCGGGCGATGCCGCGGCGGCCGCCTTCACGACCCCGCCGACGATCCCGGCGTTCGTCGCGATGAGGTCGTCGCGGCTCATGCCCGGCTTGCGCGGGATCCCGGAGGTCACGACGATGATGTCCGAGCCCGCCGTGTCCGCGTAGTCGTTGGTGCCGAGGACGCGAGCGTCGTGACCCGACGACCGGGGCCGCCTCGGCGAGGTCGAGGCCCTTGCCCTGGGGCATGCCCTCGACGATGTCGACCAGCACGACGTCGGCCAGCCCGGCCTCCGCGATGCGCTGGGCGGTCGTGGCGCCGACGTTGCCGGCGCCGATGACGGTGACCTTGTTGCGTGCCATGGGTGTTCGATCGCCTCCTAGCCTTCGGCGCCGAGGTCCGCGTCGACCGGAGCGGGCCCGGCTTGGCGGATCGCCTCGCTGACGCCGTCGGCGTACTTCGCGAAGTTCTGCGTGGAACATGCCGGCGAGACGTGCGTGCAGCCTCGTCGTAGGCCGCCTGGTCAGGCCAGGTGTTGCGCGGGATCAGCACCTCGTCCGGAACGCCCGGCACGCGCGACCGGGACCGCGACCCGGAAGATCGGGTCCATCACCGTCTCGACGCCCTCGAGCTCGCCGTTGAGCGCCGCCCGGACCATGTTCCGGGTGTGGTTGATGTTCATCCGGTGACCGGTGCCGTACGGGCCGCCCGTCCAGCCCGTGTTCACGAGCCAGACCGGGACGTCGAACCGCTCGAGGCGGTCCACCAGCATGTGCGGCGTACTCGCCCGGGTGGCGCGGCAGGAACGGGGCGCCGAAGCCCGCGGTGAACGTGGCGCTGGGCTCCTTCACGCCGACCTCGGTGCCGGCGAGCTTGGCCGTGTAGCCGCTGATGAAGTGGTACGCCGCCTGCTCGCGGGTCAGCCTGCTGATCGGCGGCAGCACGCCGTAGGCGTCGGCGGTGAGGAACACGACGTTCTTGGGGCCGTGGCTGACGCCCGTCGGATCGGCGTTGCCGATGAAGTGGAGCGGATAGGCGGCGCGGGTGTTCTCCGTGTAGCGCTCGGAATCGAGGTCCAGCTCGCGGGTCTCCGGGATCGAGGTCCGTGTTCTCGAGGATCGTCCCGAAGCGCTTCGTCGTCGCGAAGATGTCCGGCTCGTACATCGCGGACAGGCGGATCGTCTTGGCGTAGCAGCCACCCTCGAAGTTGAAGGTGTAGCCCTCGCCCCAGCCGTGCTCGTCGTCGCCGATCAGGCTGCGCAGCGGGTCGGCGGACAGCGTCGTCTTGCCGGTGCCGCTGAGGCCGAAGAAGATCGCGACGTCGTCCTGCGCGCCGACGTTGATCGAGGAGTGCATGGGCAGCACGCCCTCGTCCGGCATCAGGTAGTTCATGACGGTGAACGCGGACTTCTTGATCTCGCCGGCGTACTTCGTCCCGACGATGATGATCTCCATCCGCTGCAGGTGGAGCAGGATCGCCGTTCCCGTCCGGGTGCCTTCGGTGGCCGGGTCCGCCTCGAAGCTCGGGCACGTTGATGATCGTGAAGTTGGGCACGAACGACGCGAGGTCCTCGCGCGGCGGGCGGCGGAACAGGTTGCGGGCGAAGATGCTGGCCCAGGCCGTCTCGGTGTAGACGCGCAGGCTTCGTCGGTGCGTCGGGTGCGCGCCGATGTACATGTCCTGGGCGTACAGCTGCCGGTCCGCGACGTAGTCCATGAGCCGCGCGCGGAGCCGGTCGTAGTGCTCCTCGCTGATCTCGTGGTTGACCTCGCCCCACCAGACCTTGTCCTGGCTCCAGGGCTCGCGGACGACGAACTTGTCCTTGGGTGAGCGGCCCGTGTGCTGCCCGGTCCGGACGACGAGCGGGCCCTCTGCGGCGATCTGGCCCTCGGCCGCAGCGATCGCGCGCTCGTACAGCTCGGCGACAGGGAGGTTGGCCAGGACAACGCCGCCGATGGTGGACGCCGGGGCGGGGCTGGTCATCGTCACGATCGATCCTCGACTGCACGCGGGCGTCGCGGCCCGCGGGGACTCGGTGACCGGCCGCGCGTGACGGGCAGGGGTGCCCGGGAGTCGGCTTCCACAGTCAAGGTTGCGATTCGGTTTCGGGCGATTGTAGCGGGTCGCGCAACCCACCGAGGGAGGGCCGTTCGGCCCGTCGACGGGTCGTCGTGGCGCAACTGGAGGATGACGGGGGCCGCTCACGCGCGCACCGTCCGTCGCGAGGGGTCGACGGCGAACGCCTCGCACGAGGGAGTTGACGACGATGGACGGACGACGGGCGATCGCGGTGATAGCGATCCTGGCGGTCATGACGACCGGGTGCGGGTCGTCGGCCCCGTCCGGCGGCGCGGCCGGCGCCGTGGCGTCCGGCGGACCGGCAGCCGGAGCGGCGCCGACCCCGGCGTCTCCGGCGCCGTCGGACGACGAGGCCGCCGGCGTGCCGCCGGCGCTGCTCGCCGCGGTCGGCGACGGCGACCTGGACCGGGCGACGCTGGCGGAGCGCGACGCACGGGCCTGGCTCGACGAGCGGACCGGGCTGGCGGCGGCGATCGGCCAATCGCTCGAGACCTGGCTCCAGGAGACGCGGTCGGCACACGTGAGCGCGGCCCTCGAGGCGAACGACATCGATCTCACGCCCCTGGAGACCGTGTCCATCTCGACCGCGCAGGTCGCCTCGCTCGACCTGCCGGTGACGGCGTTCGCGTTCGGCTGGATCGGGGCAGGGGCCGGGGGCATGGGCCTCGTCGAGTCGGGTGTCCGGCTGGTGAGCTCGGGGCAGACGCCCGGCCCGACGCAGCCACGCACGTACACCGACACGCGAACCGAGGGTGACACCCGCCTGACGACGACCACCAATGTCGTGATGTCCCTCACCGTCTCGGGCTCCCACCTCGTTGGCGACATCGAGATCACCGAGGACACCAGCGCCACGAGCGTCAGCACCGGCGCGGCGACCGGGCGGTCCCAGTCGCGGAACCACATCCGCGTCGAGGCCGATGTCTGCCCCGACGCGAATGGCGGGATCACCGTCGCCATCACGTCCGACATGTCGAGCTCGGGCGACGGAGGGGCGTTCGACCTCTCGTCGACGGTCACCGGCCACGCCACGGTGAACGACGCCGCGTACCTCGCCAGCGAGGAGCGCACGATCGACACCTCGATGACGGGCACCGACGCGAGCGGCGCGACCCGGTCCGGCCGGGCGGCCTTGACCATCTCGTCGTCCTACGGCGCGAATGGCCAGGGCTCGACGACCACCGGCACGTCGTTCACGGTCGACGGCGACTACCCGCCGCGGGAGGCTGGCGCGACCATGGCCATCGGGTCGCTGATGGCGGGCATGGCCCTGACCACGGCGCTCGAGCGGGCCCAGGAGGCCTGGCGGTCCGGGACCTGCGTCGAGATCCGGGCGACGGAGTCCAGCCGCGACGTCCCACCGCGGGCGACGATCCCGTTCACCGTCCGGCCGCGGCACCGGATCGAGGGCGTGGACCTCTCGAAGTCGGTCGTGGCGGCGTTCGGCGGCGAGCAGTCCGTGTCGCCGGTCGACGTCCCGGTCCCCGCGCCTGCCGACTTCACGTTCAGCGCCGGCACGCTCGACGGCCACCGCGGGACGGTGACGTTGACGAGCACGTCCAACCGGGGCATCGGCACGCTCGCGATCATCTTCACCGTGAAGGTGGAGGGCTGGACGATCGAGGCGGTGTTCACGAACCAGGTCGGCGCCAGCGGGACGGTCCGCGGCAGGAAGTGTGGCTCCAGCCTTGGCGGCGCGTGGAAGGCCGTCGGGACGTACACGTTCCAGGGCTTCGACGGCCGGCAGACCTGGAGGATCGACCTCAACCCGCTCGCCGGGCTGTCGCCCGCGGGCGACCCTGTCTACGTCGGGGACTACACCTACGTGGACCAATCGAAGGGACCGTACGGCGTGACGCAGCGGACCGACGTCACGGGCACCATCGAGGCGACGGAAGCCGACGACGGGACGGTCACGATGAAGCTCACCGAGTCGACCCGCAGGCAGCGGTCGAAGGCACCCGGCGGCGGCTGGGGGTACGGACCTGCGGTCCCGATCCAGGTCGCCCGCGACCTCGTGTGGACGCCCGGGGCGACGTGCTGACGGGCGTCAGGCTCTGTCGAGCGCCTGCGCCAGGTCCGCGACGAGATCGGCGGGGTCCTCGATCCCCACCGAGAGTCGAACCAGGGCCGGATCGACCTCGAGCGGCGACGAGGCGACCGACATGTGGGTCATCGCCGCCGGGATCTCGATCAGGGACTCGACCCCGCCGAGCGACTCGGCGAGCGTGAACAGGCGCGTGGACTCGCAGACCGCCGCAGCGCGTTCCGCGGCAGTCCGGCCGTGGGCGCCACCATGCGCCGGGACGAACGAGACCATGCCGCCGTACGCGGGCGTCCCGTCCGGGAGGCGCATCTGGCGGCCCGCGACCTCCGCCCCGGGGTGGGCGTGGTCGCCGTCCCGGCGGTCGAGCCCCGGGTAGCTCACCGACGCGACGTCCGCTCTCGCGGCGAGGAACCGGGCCACGGCGAGGCCGTTCGCGGAGTGGCGCGCCATCCGGAGCGGCAGCGTGCGCAGCCCGCGAAGCACGAGGAAGCAATCGAACGGGCCCGGCACGCCGCCCATCGCGTTCTGGAGGAACCGCAGGCGGCCGGCGACCTCGTCGTCGCTCGTCACGGCCACCCCGACCACCGTGTCCGAGTGCCCGCCGAGGTACTTCGTGGCCGAGTGGAACACGATGTCCGCCCCGAGCTCAAGCGGGCGCTGGAGGGCGGGCGAGGCAAACGTGTTGTCGATGACGAGGAGCGGCCGCGGGCCGCCGTCCTGGGCCGCCCGCTCCGCGAGGATCGCCGCCGCGGCCGCGATGTCCGTCACCTTGAGCAGCGGGTTGGACGGCGTCTCGAGCCACACCAGCCGCGTCCGTCCGGTGAGCCCCTCCCACAGGGCGTCCGGGTGGCCGGCCAGGTCCAGGTACCTGGCCTCCCCTGCCCCGGACGGGCGGTGGACGCGCTCGAAGTAGCGGAACGTGCCGCCGTACACGTCGTCGCCGACGAGGATCTCCTCGCCGGCGGCGGCGAGCTGCGCGATCGCGGCCGTGGCCGCCGACCCGCTCGAGAACGCGATCCCGTGCTCGCCGCCCTCGAGGTCGGCCACGGCCCGCTCGAGCCGCTCGCGCGTCGGGTTCTGGGACCGCGAATACTCGTAGCCACGCCTGGGTCGCCCAACCCCGTCCTGGGCGAACGTCGACGTCTGGTAGATGGGCGGGGAGACCGCGCCCGTCAACTCATCCGGTTCGGCGCCGGCGTGGACGGCACGGGTGTCGAAGGCATCGAGAGGCTCGTCGTGCATGCCGCTGATCATCGCACCCGCGCCCTCGCCGCGGACGCGGACGGACGGGTCCGTCCCGTGGCCGACACGACGGCTGCGGCAGTCGTCGCGGCGGGCCCGGAGCACGCCGGGACGGCTCGGGCGGCGACGTCGCGGGGGCCCGCGGCCCCGGGCGAGCCCGAGCGGGCGGCAGGTGGGGGCGCGGACGGCGCGGCCGTGGGACGCGAGCACCGCCGCATCCGAGCGGCTCGCGCAGCTGTGCGGGCATCCTCAACGCCACACCTCCACTCCACGGCGGCGATGCGGCGCCTGCGCACCGCCGGCCGTCACGTGCCGATGCTGTCCCGGGCCCGGCCGAGCGTCATCGTCCACCTGCGCCAGTCCGCGACCGGACGCCGAGGACCAGCGCGCCCGTCGCCTCGAAGGAGCCCATTGATTCCGGGGCGTCGCGCTGCCACCATCCGCCGTGGGCAGCCCGACCGGTCCAGGTCGGGGTCGGCCCGCCTGGAGTGGCCATGCCCGAACGCGGCACCGGTGGCACGCGTCCGCCCTTGATCGTGATCGAGGGAGACCCTGCATCCGTCGCCCGCGAGGCGAGCCGGCTGGATGCTGCGGGGTTCGTGGTGGTGGCCGGGTTCGCTGGGTCACGCCTCGGGCGCGCACGGGAGGTCCGCGCCGGTGTCGTGGCCGATGCCCGCGGCGCCGCGGACGCGCTCCTGGCGGCCCTCGGCGGGGCGGGGTTGCTCGTCGAGGCGTCCGCCGACCGGGTCACGGTGGACCGGCTGGTGGACGACCTCCGGCGGATTGGACCGGTTGATCACCGCATCGCCTCGACGGATGGCAGCCAGCCGGTGGAGTCGCCGGCGCCACGGGACGCTCGCGCGATCCTCGGCCTCCTCGCGGAGGGCCACTCGCTGGGCGAGGCGGCGTCGATCCTCGGACTCTCGAGACGGACGGCAGACCGGCGGCTGGGCGACGCGCGACGCGCTCTCGGCGTCACCCGGACGACCGAGGCGATCGCCCGGGCGAGCCGGCTCGGCTGGCTGCGGCGGGACCGATGACGGGGGCCGACCGCCCGCGCACGCGTCGGGGCTGATCGGACGCGACACCGAGCTCGCAGCACACGAGGGCGAGCTCGCCTGGTCGGCACGCCGGGCACGGACCTCCGATCGACGCCCGACCGCCCGATTCCGATGGCGCAGGTGGACGATGACGGGGCCCGCGAGAGCCTCGATGCTCCGCTCGAGGTCAGGATCGGAGATCAGGCCGGGACCTCCGAGCGTCCCCTGATCAGCAGCGGAGGTCCTCGGATGCGAACCATGGTGACGACGACGGGCCTGGTGCTCGCGCTGGCGCTCGCCGGCTGCGGTGGCGGGGGAGCCGATGGGCCGGATGCCGCCACCGCGGGCTCCGGCGACGCGACCCCCGCCCCGGCGTCGGATGCGCCTGCAACCGATCCGGCGGCGCCGACCCCGGACGCCGGAGGCGCCACGCCGGCACCCACCACAGCTGGCGGGGGCGGGACGGGCGGCTTCGCGAGCCGGCCCTGCGACCTCGTCTCGCAATCGGACGCGGAAGCGGCGGCAGGCGTCAGCGGGCTGACCCAGAGCGTGCTCCAGGTCGACGCGACGTCGGGGATCTGCACGTACCAGGACGCGACCAAGGGGATCGAGGTCTACGCGGGCGTCTGGGAGCGCGCGGCCGCGGAGCAGCAGTGGACCACGATGGAGTACCTCGTCGACGCCGGGACCCCCGACATGGAACGAGCTGAGGGACTCGGCGGCGACGCGATCTACTCGACCGTCGGCTCGGTGCTGCTCGTTCGGAAGGGCGACACCCTCGTCCAGCTGACGATCCGGAACCCCGATCTCGACGCCGCCGCGAACAAGGCCGCGGTCCTCGCGCTGGGCCGGGCGGTGCTCGGGCACATGTGAATGCACCCGGACAAGGACGGCGTCACCCTGCGCATTTAAGGTACCCGCGCCCCGCGGTTTGAGGCTTTGCCCGATGCCGCGGGGACGCCCGCGGATCGATGGTGCTCCTCGACGGACGGACCAGCAGCCGTCACACGGAGGACCTTTGATGCGCTACCTCGCCGCCGCCCTCGCAGTCAGCCTGCGCGAAGACGACCGTCGCCGCGCCGACGAATGGCGGGCACTCCACCGCCGCCCCGACGCGCTCCCCGATCCCGTGGAGCCGGTTCGGCTGTCCCGTCGCCACCCGGTGAGCGACATCGCCGTCCGCCTGCGCCGGTCGCTTGCCAGCGGCGCCGAGGCGAGGTCCGACATCGCCAGCTAGGAACAGGCCGTCACCCGCTCGTGGCCGCGCGCCGGTCCGGGCGTCAGGCGCGGTGGGCGAGGTACTCGAGCAGGTCGAGCTTGGTGACCACGCCCGCCGGGCGGTCGCCGCGGACGGCGAGCAGGGCGGGTGCGCCGTCGGTGAGGAGCCCGAAGGCCTCGTCCACCGACGCGGCCACGTCGCAGCGTGGGCAGCGGCCGCTCCATGACCTCGCCCACGGTCCGCTCCACGATCGCCGGGTTGCGGTATGCCCGCTCGAGCAGGCGCTTCTCGCTCACCGAGCCGACGATGCCCTCGAGCGAGTCGTCGTCCGGCCGCTCGGACACCGGCAGCTGGCTGATGCCGTACGCTGGAGCAGCTCGATCGCCGTCGCCCACGCGATCCGTCGTCCGGGCGAGCACCACCGGCGGCAGGCCGTGGCCGTGGTGGCGGTCCGGTGAGCAGCTCGTCCACGCGCGCGACGGCGCCCGTCGCCGTCAGGAGGCCGTTCGCGCGCATCCACTCGTCGTTGTAGAGCTTCGAGAGGTAGTTGCGGCCGCCGTCGGGGAGGATCACGACGATCACGGCGTCCGGCCGCCGCTGCCGGCTCGTCGCGCATCAGCCTGGCTGCCTCGTCGAGCGCCGCGAGCATCGCCGTGCCGCACGACTCGCCGGCGAGGATCCCCTCCTCGCGCGTGATCCGGCGGGCCATCGCGAACGCGTCGCGGTCCGAGACGCGGACCCAGCGATCGACGACGGCCGGGTCGTACGTGCCCGGGAAGAAGTCCTCGCCCACGCCCTCGGTGCAGGTACGGCCGCGCGGTGTCGCCCGACAGGACGCTGCCCTCCGGGTCCGCGCCGATCACGCGGATCGCCGGGTTCTGCGCCTTCAGGTAGCGGGCCGTGCCGGAGATCGTGCCGCCGGTTCCGCACGATCGCGACGAGATGCGTGATCCGGCCGTCGGTCTGCGCCCAGATCTCCGGTCCCGTCGTCCGCTCGTGGGCCGCGGGGTTCTCCGCGTTCCAGTACTGGTCCGGCTTGAACGCCCCGGGGATGTCGCGGGCGAGCCGGCGCCGCCACCGAGTAGTAGCTCTCCGGCGATTCGGGGGCGACGTTCGTCGGGCACAGGACGACCTCGGCGCCGTACGCGCGCAGCAGGGCCTGCTTCTCGGCCGACTGCTTGTCCGCCATCACGAAGATGCAGCGGTAGCCCTTGAGCGCGGCGGCGATCGCGAGGCCGTGGCCGGTGTTGCCCGACGTCGGCTCGATGATCGTCCCGCCCGGCCGCAGGAGGCCCTCGCGCTCGGCCGCCTCGATCATCGGCAGGCCGATGCGGTCCTTGACCGATCCGCCGGGGTTGAGCATCTCGAGCTTGGCCAGGAGGAGCGGCTGGCGCTCCAGCGGGCCCCAGGTCCCGGGTGACGCGCGTGAGCCCGGACGAGCGGCGTCTCGCCCACGAGGTCGAGGATCGAGTCGGCGAAGTCCACGGCGCGAGGATAACCCGGTCGATCAGTCGTGCATCGCGAGCCGTTCGTCGATCATCGCCCGCGCGGCAGCGCGGCTGCGGGACTGGCCGGTGACGGCCTCGAGGAACGGCTCGCGGTCGAGGACGAACAGGTCGAGATCGTCGAGCGCTCGCACCGTGGCGGTGCGCGGGATGTCGTTGATGAGGGCGATCTCGCCGAACCCCTCGCCCGGCCCGATCGTGTTGACCACCCGCCCCCGCACGAGCACCTCGCACCGCCCCTCCGCGATGATGTAGTACCGCTCGCCACGGTCTCCCTCGCGGATGACGACGGCGCCGGCGTCGGCGTGCATGTGGTCGAGCTCCTGCGCGAGTCGTTCGAGCACCGTGACCAGCAGCGGCGTGAAGATCGGGATCTCGCGGATGAGGGCCAGCTCCCGTTCGTGCACCACGCCGGCCTGGTCCGCGTGCGACAGCCACGGCCGCAGCACCACGACGCCGACCGGCACGACGGCCGCCGCCGCGACCAGGGCGGCCGTCGCCCCGAACAGCTCGACGAGCAGCGGGGCGAGCAGCGTCCCGGCCGCGAGGGCCGCCATGCTGACGCCCTCGAGCACGCCGAAGATCCGGGCGAGGGTCGCGTCCGGGGCGACGCGCTGGAGCATCGTCCGGCCCGCGACGTCGAACACGCTCCTGCCGATGCCACCCGCGACGAACCCCGCCAGCGCCACGAGGAGCACCGGGAGGAGCCCTGAGGCACCGATCCCGACGCCGATGACAAGCGCCGAGGCGAGCAGCGATCCGACGAGACGCCGCCGTCCGACGAGGCTGATCGCGAGGCCGGCCCCCAGGAGCCCGCCCGCGCCCGATGCTCCGGCAAGCAGCCCGACCGCCTCCTCCCCGGCGTCGAGGACGTCCAGCGCGAGGACGACGCCCAGGACGTCGAGCATGCCCACGAGCAGCATCGAGAGCCCGAGGGCGAGCACGATCGCCCTGGTGTTCGGATCGGAATGGATCGCGGCGATCCCCGCGCCGATCTCCCTGACGAACCCTGCCGGAGCCGTGACGGGGGGCAGCGCGTGCGCGTCGTGCAGGACATCGAGGGCATCACCTGGAGGCGACGCATCGTTCCCCTCGAAGGTGACCTCGACCCGCTGCCGGCGGATCACCGCGACGAGCTTCAGCGTCGCGATCGCCACGAAGCCGACGAGGAGCGCGACCGCCGAGAGGAGGTAGACCCCGCCGGTCCCCACGGCGCCAAGCAGGAACCCGCCCGCCACCGAGCCCACCAGGATCCCGACGTTCTCCACCGTGCCCGTGGCGACGTTCGCGGCGGTCAGCTCCGACGGCGTGCGCGCGATCGCGGGCAGCACCGACGCGTGGGCCGGGCGCACGAGGGTCAGTGCGAGACCCCCCGCCACGGCGGCAGCGTAGACGAGCAGCGGGTCCGCCTCCGCGAACAGGAGGATGGCGGCGAGGAGGGTGACGGCGCCGTACGAGCCATATGCCAGCGCGAGCATCCGGATGCGCGGCATCCGGTCACCCATGGCCGACCCGATCGGGGCGAACACGACGGCGGGCGCGAGCTGGGCGAACGCGACCAGCCCTGACGCGGTGGCACCACCGCGATCGAAGGCGTAGACGAGGATGGCGACCCAGGTCGCGAGCTCCGCGATGCTGAACAGGAGGAACGCGACCAGCACCCGCACGAGCGCCGGGCTGCGCACCACGGTCGCAAAGACCGCGAGCGACTCAAACCGATTGTGGACGTGGTGACCCGACTGGTGATGGTGATGGTCGTGGTCGTGGTTCGCGTCCGGCATCGGTTCGCGGAGGATGCCACGCCACGGGCCCGCCGGTTTGGTCGTCCTCGCCGCCCGTCCGCCTAGCGGAACAGCGTGGTCAGGCCCGTCCAGCGTTTTCGGGTTCCCTGGGGTGCCGCCGCGTTCGACCGGGCCTCCGCGACCGCCGCTGCCGTGAGGGCGTGGAGGCCCGTCGCGATCGCGTGGGCCGCCGCTCGCTCCGCGGCGGAGCCCGGCGCGGCGGGTCCCGGCATCTCGCCATCGTGCTCAGGCGGCGTCGTGGTGCCGGCCCACGTCCAGGCGAGCGTGCCCGCGTCGACGGCCGGCTGGATGCGCACCAGCAGCCGGCGTCCGAGGTACAGCTCGTCGTTGCCGCCGATCACGATCGGGACGATCGGCGCACCCGAGCGCAGCGCGATGTAACCGAGTCCGGGTGCGATCGGCCGTGCCTGATCTGGCGGCACCGGGGGGCCGCTCTCGGGGAACAGGCAGAACACCGTGCCCACGGCAAGCGCGTCGCAGGCCGCGGCGACGTGGGTCGCGAACGTTCGCGGCCCGCCGTGTGACGGGATCGGCAGGATCCCGCCGACCCGCCGTACGACCCACCGTCGGAGCGGCGACCGGGCCATCGTCCTGGCGTCGCCGAAGAACACCAGCCGGGGCTCGGCCGGGAGCACCATCCATACGAGGAACGGGTCGATCCACGTCCGGTGCGGCAGGCACGCCGCGATCCAGCCGCCGGACCGTCGCCCGTCTGCCGCCCGCGGCAGGTGCTCCCATCCCTCCACGGTCACCCGGAACCGGAGCAGCCACGCCAGGACGCGGAACCCGGTGCGCACCAGCCGGTACGCCAGCCCGGCCCGCGGCGTAGCGGCGCCGATCAACCCCGCGGGCAGCTCCGGGATTCCGGGCGGGTCCGGTTCCGGGGCTCGCGGCACGCGATCAGTCCTCGGGATCTCGGTCCAGCCGCCCGGGGCGGAGGAACAGCCACGTCAGCCGGCGCCGCAGGCGCCTCGGATGCGACGCGGGATCGATCGTGCCCGGGTGGAGCCGTTCGACCACGGGCCCGAGGATGTCCTCGAACCGGCGGCTCAGGAGCCGCGCGAGCTCCAGCTCGTCCCGCGAGCCCTCCTCGGGGAGGACGCCGTCCCACGAGTCGCCCAGCAGCGCCCTCGCGCTCGTCGGCTCGAGGACCTCCGACGCCAGCCGGCGCCCGATGTACAGCTCCTCGGTTCCCGCCATCGCGAGCGGGACGATCGGCGCACCCGTCCGGAGGGCGATCAGGGCGGCACCGATGCGGAACGGGCCGATGCGGCCCGGCGGGCCGCTGACCGTCCCCTCCGGCATCTGCGCGAACACGCCGCCGTTGCGAATGACCGCACGCGCCGACGCCACGTGCTGCTCGACGCCGACGCCCCCGCGCCAGACCGGCAGCAGGCCGCCGAGGCGGTGGATCAGGACCTCCCGCCAACGCGCGGTGAACGTGGACGGGGCGCTGCCCAGGAACCACGCCCGTGGCTCGACGGGCAGCGCGTGGATGACCAGGAACGGATCCATCCAGCCGCGATGCGCGGCTCCGATCAGCAGGTAGCCGCCGGTGGCGGGGAGGCGCTCCTGGCCCGTTGTCTCGATCCGGAACCGGAACACGACGAAGATGATGAAGCGACCGACGAGCCGCATCACCCGGTAGAGCAGGGACGCCCGGGACTCGGGAGCACGGCCGAGCCAGTCGAGGCCCTCCTGTGCGCCACGCGCGCGCGATCGCGCCAAGGCCTCGGGCGTCAGGCGCGCCCTGGGCGGGCGAGGGCGGCCTGCGGCTGCCGCGGGCGGAGCGGTCGATTCCGCCCCTGGTGCTGCCCCGGGGTCAGGTGCCGGCGGTGTCGTCGGCGCCATCGCCGCCTCCGGCGGGCGCGTCGGCCGGTTCGTCGGCTTCATCGCCGTCTCCGTCCGGCTCGGCGGCTGGTTCGTCGCCGGCAGCTGGTTCGTCGCCGGCGGCGGGTTCGTCGTCCGCGTCACCCGTGTCCTCCTCGGTCGCCGGGGGGTCGCCCCACCGGTCGCCATCGGCAGCGCCGGGCCGGTGCCGGTACGCGAGCACGACCAGCGCGCCCACGATCACCACGATCGAGACGAGCGTCGCGGTCGGGATGCCGAGCACGATCCAGTTGCCGGTCCGCAGCGACTCGAGCGCGAGGCGGACGATTGCGTACCAGACCAGGAACAGCAGGAACAGGTCGCCCGGCCGCATCCGCGCACCCCATCGACGCGCGATGAACAGCAGCGTGACGGCGCCCAGGATCCCGCTCACCGACTCGTACAGGAACAGGGGCTGGAAGAACGTCGTCTCGAACGGGTAGGTCGTGCACGGATACTCGGGGACCCGGTGGGCGCAGTCGATCGCGATGCCCCAGGGCAGGTTCGTCGGCGGTCCGTAGAGCTCCTGGTTGAAGAAGTTGCCCCAGCGGCCGATCGCCTGCATCACGAACAGGCCCGGGGCGATGACGTCGGCCCACTTCCAGAAGGACTGCTTCCAGAGCCGCAGGATGATCCACGCGACGATGACGCCGGTGAGGATCCCGCCGTAGACGCCGAGGCCGGTGTACGGAGGCAGGACGATCGAGAGCAGGTTGTCCTGGTAGCGCTCCCACTGGTCGATGACGTGGTACAGCCGGCCACCGATCAGCGCCGCGACCGCGACGATGATGATCCCGTTGTCGACGAGCGTCGCGTTGAGGCCGCGCCGCCGCGCCTCGCGGGTGATCACGAAGTACGTGGCCGCCAGGCCCACGGCATAGCAGACGCCATACCAGTAGACCGGGATCGGCCCGAGCTGGAACGCGATCGGGTCGGGGGTCACGGTGATCGCGCCCAGGACGGAGACGAGCGCGGCGAAGGGCAACAGCGGATCAGGCATCGCACGGGAGTGTAGCCCGGCCGCGATCGTCGGCCGTGTCGGTTATCCTCGGCCGCGATGCACGCCGATCCCCCGCCCCGGGCCACGCAGCCCTGATGGGCGCCGAGTTCAACTGGTGGCTCCTCATCGTGGGCGTCGTCGCGGGCGGCGCGCTGACCTGGCTGGTGCTCGCCGACTTCGCCCGGCGTGACCGCGAGATCTCGGACGACGAGGTTGCGGCCGAGGCGGCATGGATCGCCCGGACGCTGGACACGCCGCTCCTCGACGAGGAGCTCGCGGAGGAGGTGCTCCGGGCGCACCGCCGGTACCTCGGCTTCCCGCCGCCCGACGTGCTCGTCGCGCCGGACGAGCTGCCCCAGCTCGCGGCCTGGGGCGTGACCGTCGAGCCGCCGGCCGAGCCGCTCCCCGCCGAGGGTGCCATCGCGGCCCAGCCGGCCGCGCCGACCGAGGCGGCCGGTCCCGCCGATGCGGCCGCGACGGGGACGCTCCCCGTCGATTCGGCCCGTCCGACCGAGCAGGAAGCGCTGGACGAGGCGCCGCCGCGCCCCTAGCCGGGCGAGCGGGTCAGACGCCGCCGGTCAGCATCGGGACGCTGTCAGGGCTCCCGCCCACGGGGCCGACGGACACCCCGAACACCGCGCCGGATGACAGCTGGTCGAGACCATCGACGGGCCCTGCCCACGTCCACAGCTCGCCGGCCCGGTACATCCGGCCGATCCGCTCGCGGTTCCCCTCGACCTCGATCCAGCAGCCGTACTCCTGACCCGGAGCGGTCTGCGGCAGGTCCATGGCAATCGTCACGAGCTCGCCGCTCGACGGGGAGTACAGCAGGGTTCCCGCGGCTCCCGGGGCGTCCGCGGTCGGGGCGAGCGCGACCCGGGTGGCGTCGGGCTGGGCCTGGATGCGCAGCGTTGCCTCGGCCGCCTGGGCGAGCAGCGACGCCTCTCGCTCAGCGGTCTCGACGCGGTCGCGCGACGGGCCGCCGGCCAGGTACCCGGCGCCAAGCGCGAGGATCACGACCGCGGCGGCGGCGGCGATCCAGCCGAGGCGCGGTACCCGTCGGGGTCCACGGGCGGCCTCGCCGACCACCGGCTCGCCAGGCGCGGCCGCCTGGTCGCCACGCGGAACGCCCTCGGCGCGCACGAACGACAGCGTCCATGCACGCAGGGCTGGATCGGGCTGCGTCCGGATGACCTCACGCGCGATGGCCGAGCTGCGCCGGATGCGGGCCAGCTCCGCGACGCACGTCGGACAGCCGGCGAGGTGGCCGGCGATCGCGGCGGCATCCGCCGTGTCGCCCGCCATCAGCCGGTCGAGCCCGTCCGGCTCAGCCGCCGCGATCTCGATGCGCTCCAGCGCCTCAGCGTGCTCCATCACCATCCGTCTCGCGGGCCGCCCCGGGGACCTGCCCCGACGTCGCCCGCCTCGAGCGCGGCACGCAGGCGGGCGAGCGCCCGCCGTGTCCGCGTCTTCACCGTACCCAGCGGCCAGTCGAGCCGCTCCGCGATCTCGGTCTGCGTCAGGCCCTCGCGATAGGCGAGAACGACGACGACTCGCTCATCCTCGGGCATCGCCGCGAGCGCCGAGGTGATGGCGGCCCGCACGTCCGCCGACTCGGCGGCACGCTCCGGATCCGGATCGGGCGCCGCTCCGCCGAGCACGACGGCATCGAGCCCGACCCGGTCGAACCCGACGTCCGGCTCCCCGTCCTCCCGGTGACCCGGGAGCGGCACGAGGGCCGGTCGCCGGCCAGCCGCGCGCAACCGGTCCACCGTCCGGTTCCGGGCGATCGTCCGGAGCCAGGTGGCGAGCGACGCGATCGACGGGTCGAACAGCTCGGCCCGGTTCCAGAGGGCGAGGAACGTCTCCTGCACGACCTCCTCGGCAATCTGCCGATCATTGGTCAACCGGAGCGCGACGGCATGGACGCCGTCGACGTGCCGGTCATAGAGCGCCGCCAGGGCGTCCTGAGACCCGGTGGCGACGGCTTGCACCAGCACCGCGTCCTCGGGTACGCCCGTCTGGCGATCCACCACCTCCTACGCGCCCCTGCGTCGCCCGGTTTCGGCGCCCTCGGCAGATCCCCGGTCCAGTGGCAGCGGCCGCCCCTCGAACCCGGTCGTGAACACCACGTCGGTCTCGGTCGCGTACACGTGCTGCGTCGTCTGCACGGCCCGGACAACCTCGCCCAGGTGCTCCATGTCGCGTGCCCGGATCTTGAGGATGTAGTCGGCCTCGCCCGTGATGTAGTGGCATTCCTCGATCTCGGGGATCAGCGCGAACTGCGGGGTGAGGTCGGTCGAGATCGTGCCCGGCGCCTGCGTCACCCACGTGAACGCGAGCACCGAGAGGCCGACGGCCGCCGGATCGACCACCGCCCGGTAGCCGCGGATCACGCCTCGCGATTCGAGCTTCTTGACCCGCTCGTAGGCCGATGGGCCCGCCATCCCGAGCTCCGACCCCACGTCCGCGTACGAGCGCCGGCCATCCTCCTGGAGGCTCGCGACGATCCGCGCGTCCGTGTCACTGAGCGAGTGGTTCTTGCTCACATGGTACCTATTCGTTAGGCATACAAGTTGCTTTGCCTAGGATTCTTAGGTATCTTGGACTACATCTGGGACAACTGGAGCGTCGGCCCCGTCGAACCGTCGGCGGGATCCACATCGGTCCGCGGCAGCTCCTCCGAAGCGAAGGATGCAAGACATGGTCATCGTCGTCATGTTCGCGCTCCTCGCGCTGTTCTCGATCATCACCATCGTGATGAGCGCCGGAGACTCAGAGCGAGCCAGCGATCCCCGGGAGAACCCGTTTCTCTGGGCAACCCTCGGTCGCCGCTAGGCGCGAACCACAGCCTACTCGCACGAACGCCCCGGCACCCGCCGGGGCGTTCGTCGTTGCCGGCGGCTACCAGTCGCCCGCCGGGCGGCGCAGCACCGCGGACAGCCGGCCCGCCGGCAGGTGCGCCTCGAGGCAGGTGACGCCATCGGGTCCGACCGCGGCGTCATGCGCGGTGCCCGCCGGCAGGTCGAGCCGGTCCCCCACCCCGAGCTCGACCATGGCGCCGCTCCCGGGCAGGCCGAACCTGATGGAGCCCGAGGCGCACACGAGCACCTTGTCGTAGCCGTGGTCGTGCGCACCGTACCGGTCGCCGGGCCCGTTCGACCAGGCGCCCGGGTCGAGGCCCTCCGCCCGCAGCCGCGCCTCCAGGTCACGCCTCCCCGTCACGCCCGCACCAGCCTCCCGCTCCCCGTCAGCCCATCACGCCGACGCCGATGACCGCACCGACGGCGTAGGTCACCGCGGCCGCGCCCGCCCCGATCGCCAGCTGCCGGAAGCCGCTGAACAGCATGCTCCGGCCGGTGAGCAGGCTCACCCCCGCCCCCACGACGAACAGCGCGACCAGGCTCAGGCCCAGGCTGAACGCGAACGCCACGGACCCGCTGCCGAACAGGTACGGGATGACCGGGATGACCGCCCCGATCGCGAACGCGAGGAACGACCCGAACGCCGCCCCCCACGGCGAGCCCAGCTCGTCGGGGTCGAGCCCGAGCTCTTCCCGGACGAGCGTGTCGAGCGCCTGCTCCGGATCCTCGAACATCCGCGCCGCGACGTGCTCCGCCTCCTCGCGCGGGAACCCCTTCGCCATGTACAGGGCCACCAGCTCCCGCTCCTCCTCCTCGGGCATCGCCTCGAGCTCCGCGCGCTCGAGCGCGATCTGGCGCTCGAACAGCTCGCGCTGGCTCTGCATCGAGATGTACTCGCCCGCCGCCATCGAGAACGACCCGGCGAGCAGGCCGGCGACCCCGGCGAGCAGGATGAACGTGCCCTCGTCCGACGCGCCCGCGACGCCCATCACGAGCGCGAGGTTGGACACGAGGCCGTCCGAGACGCCGAAGATGATCGCGCGCAGGGTCCCCGAGCGCGCGCTCCGGTGCCAGCCCTCGCCCTTCGTGATCGCCTCGGGGCTGCCGGCCATCCCGGCCTCGACCGGCGGATGGTCCGCTGCAGTCACCACGGCCGCCGCCTCGGCGCGTCGGGTGCGAGGCCGGCGCGCGCCCGCGCTCGGAGGCGCCTCGCCGTCGAGCCGCTTCCAGATCTCGGCATGCTCGCGCTCGTCCGCGGCGATCGCCTCGATCTCCGGCTGTGCCTCCTGTCCGGCGTACGTCGCCTCCTCGTCTCCTTCGAGCGCCTGGACGAGGTCGGAGACCGCGCGTGTCCCGAGGACCCGGGCGGCGAGGATGATGAACCGGACCCTGGCCCGCGGCCGGCCCGCCGGCGGGACGACCGCCCCGAGCTCCCGGAGCCGGGTTGCCCAGATCTCCGCGTGGCGGCGCTCGTTGTCGGCGATGTGGCGGAAGGCGGCGGCGCGGCGCGGGTCCTTCTCGATCCCGGCGAGCGCGTCGTACAGGACGATCGCGTCCTGCTCCAACTTGAGGTTCTCGAGGCTCTGCGCGATGTTCACCCGTCCAGACTATCGAACCTGGGTTGCCGGAGGACCGGACGGCGTGCCCGTGTCGAAGCCCCGCGGCCTACACTCGGTGCTCCGAAGGAGGCCCGATGACCGACCTGCCCCCGCTCCGCTATCTCTCGGGTGCCGACGTGACCGCCGCCATGCCGGCCCTGCGCGAGCGGATCGCGCTGGCCGAGGTCACCCTCCGCGGGCTGGCCGCCGATGCCGAGCTGCCGGCGAAGATCGGCGTCCATCCCCGGCCCGACGGGTCGTTCGGCCACGCGATGCCGGCGTTTCTCCCGGGCGTCGACCCCACGGGAGCCGGCGACCGGGTCGGGATGAAGTGGGTCCTCGGGTTCACCGGCAACAACGCCCTCGGGCTGCCCGCGATCCACGGCACGCTCCTGCTCAACGACGCGCTGACCGGACTCCCGCTCGCGATCCTCGATGCCGGGCCGATCACCGCGGAGCGCACGGCCGCGATCTCGGGCGTGGCGATCCTCGCCTGGGCGCCGCCCACTCCCGGCCGTGCGCCGCGCGCCGCCCTGATCGGGGCGGGCGTCCAGGGCCGGAGTCACGTCCCCGTCCTCGGCCACGCGCTGCCGGGCGTGGAGCTGGCCGTCTACGACCGCGACCCGGGACGCGCGGCGGCGCTCGCGGACGCGGCCCGCGGCACCGCGGGCATCGGTGCGGCAACCGTCACTCCTTCCGCCCGGGCGGCCGTAGAGGGCTCGGACGTGGTCGTGACCGTCGCCTCGTTCGTCGCACCGCCGGAGCGCCAGGTCATGACCGACGACTGGCTGGGCCCGGAGACCCTCGTCGTGCCGGTCGACTACGCGACGTACTGCTCGGCCGACGTGGCGAGAGGCGCCGCGCTGTTCGTCGTCGACCACCGCGACCAGTTCCTTGCCAACCGGGAGGCGGGGCAGTTCGACGGGTACCCGGAGCCGGCTGCGATGCTCGGTGAGGCGCTCGACACGACCTCCGGACCGCGGCGTCCAGCCGGCCGGATCGTCGCGACGCACCTGGGGACCGGGCTCGCGGACGTCGTGTTCGGGAGCGCCATTCTCGAGACGGCGACCGCGCTGGGCCTGGGGACGGTCCTGCCGCGATGAGCATTGCCGGGGATGGTGGCGGCGACCTCGTCGTCGTCGGTGCCGGGGTCATGGGGGCGTGGACCGCGCTCGAGGCCATTCGCGGCGGCCGCTCGGTCACGCTGCTCGACGCGTACGGGGCCGGGCACGCTCGGGCCACCTCCGGCGACCAGACCCGCATCAGCCGCTGCGCGCACGGCGCCGACGCCCTGTACTCGCGCTGGGCCCGCGAGTCGATCGCCGGCTGGCGGGCGTTGGAGGCGGAGACCGGGCTCACCCTGTTCCGGCAGGCCGGTGCGCTGTGGTTCACCGGCGAGGACGCCGCCTTCGCCGACGCGACCGTCCCGACCCTCGAGGCGCTCGACGTGCCCGTGGAGCGGCTGACGCCGGCCGACATCAGCGACCGGTGGCCGCAGATCGGCACCGAGGGCCTCACGGGTGCCCTGTACGAGCCCGAGGCCGGGCTGCTGATGGCCGGGCGGGGTGTCGCCGCGGCCGCCCGGCGCGTCGTGGAGCAGGGTGGATCGTTCGAGATCGCCGGCGTCCGGCCCGGCCGGGCCCTGGGCGACCGGCTGCTCGACGTCGAGGACGACACGGGGCGCCGCTGGACGAGCGAGGCGTTCGTGTTCGCCGCGGGTCCCTGGCTGCCCCGCCTGTTCCCGGACATCCTCGGGGGGCTCGTGAGCGTGACCAAGCAGGACGTCCTGTACTTCGGCGCGGCGGCGGGCGACCTGCGTTGGACCGACGAGGCGATCCCGTGCTGGGTGGACATGAGCCAGCCCTTCTACGGCCTCCCGTCCGCCGAGGGCGGCGGGTTCAAGATCGCGCCGGACCGCTTCGGGCCCGCCTGGGATCCGACCAACGGGGAGCGGCTCGTGGACCCGGACGCCGTCCGAGTCGCGCGGGCGTACGCGGCGCGGCGCTTCCCCGATCTCGCACGCCAGCCCGTGATCGAGGCCCGGGTGTGCCAGTACGAGATGACCCCGGACAGCCACCTGATCGTCGACCGGCACCCGGCGTGGGCCAACGTCTGGCTCGTCGGCGGCGGGTCGGGGCACGGGTACAAGCACGGCCCCGAGCTCGGGCGGCACGTGGTCGGTCGCCTCGACGGGGGGCCGGCGCCGGCCGACAACCGGTTCGCGCTCGATCGCCCGCGCTCCGATGCCGGCGCGATCCGGATCGGCGGCGACGGGCTCGTCGCCGCATGGGAGGCCGGCTGATCGGCGGCCTGCAGGACTGGATGCGCTGGCAGCCGACGAGGGCCCGCCGGTTCTCCTCGCTCGTCCTGACCCCCGCACGGATCACGGTCGGGATCGGGGCCGCGATGGCGTTCGTCGCAGGCTTCATGCCCTGGGCGCAGGGGACGATCCCCGGTCGGCTCGGCTTCGAGCAGGCGTTCTTCTCCGGCCTAGGCGGTGCGGGCGACGGCGTGCTCCTGGTCGTTCTCGCCGGCGCGACCGCGTTCGTCGTGCTCCACCGCACGCCGGTCGAGTCCCGGATCCGGGTGGTCCACGTGATCCCGTACGTGCTCATCGGCCTCGCCGCGATCACCTGCGTGAACGGCTACCGCGCAGCCGTGCTCGAGATCGCGGCGTGGGAACGCAGGGGCGGGTCGGGCGAGATCGCGCCGGGGATGTGGCTGGCCGTTGGCGGCGTGGCGGTGATGGCGATCGGCGCGGCTGCGCTGCTGCCGGCGCTCGTCCGCTGGCGGCGGGCGAGCAACGACCCGGCGGACCTGATGAAGGTCTCGGGCAGGGGCGTTGCGGAGGTGCTCGCCGGCCTGGTGGGGGTCCTCGTCGGCGGTGCGATCGGCATCGAGGTCGCGGTATCGCTCACGGCCGTGCCGCTGATCGGGCTGATCGCGCTGGGCGCGGTCTTCGGAGGCCTGCTGGGCGGCTACGCGGGCTCGTGGGCAGCCGGCCTGGTTGCCGAGGAGATCGGGCGCCGGAGGGGCACGCCGGGCGGGGCCTGACCGGCGGCGCGACACCCGTCGCCGGTACCATGGGCCGCCATGCCCCGCGACCGCGACACCGCCATCGGCACCGCCTCGGCCGTCGTGGCCGCGGCGCTGTTCGGCATGCTGGGGTCGCTGGCGCGGTTCGGCGCGGAGGCGGGCGTGGACGGCGTCGCGTTCACGGCCTGGCGCGCGCTCCTCGGGGTCGTCTTCCTCGGCGCCCTGATCGCATTGCGGCGCGGGGTTGGCAGCTCGCTGGCCGCCGTGCGCGGACTCCCGGGGCGAGGCAGGGCATCGCTGGCCCTCGCGGCGACCATGGGCCTCACGCTCAACGTCACGATGTTCACCGCCTTTGGGCTGATCCCGGTCGCCCTCGCCGTGATGCTGTTCTACACGTACCCGGCGGGCGTGGTCGTGGTCGACGTGGCGCTCGGTCGGGAGCGCATCACGCCCTCGCGGGTGCTCGCGCTGGCAGTCGCGTCGACCGGGGTGGTGCTCGTGCTCCTCGGGGGCGTGGACCCGTCGGCAGGGTTCACGTTCAACCCGCTCGGCGTTGTGCTCGCGCTGTGCGCCGCCGCGAGCCAGGTCGTGTTCGTCTCGGTGACCCGCAACGGGTATCGCTCGGTGCCGACAGACGCGGCCACCCTGGTGATCCTGTCGGTGTCCATGATCGGGGCGGTGGTGATCGCACCCTTCGTCGGGCAGACCGAGGACCTGTTGGCGCCCTTCCGCTCGCTGGACCCGCTGCCGATCCTGCTCGCCGCGGGCGTGCTGGCCGCGGGCCTCTCGTCGCTGCTGTTCCTGACCGCGATCCGCAGGCTGGGCGGGACCCGGACGGGGATCCTCATGCTGCTCGAACCGGTCGTCGCCGCCGTGCTCGCCGCGCTCTGGCTGGGCGAGACGCTGGCGCCCGTCCAGGTCGCCGGGGGCGGCCTGGTCCTCCTGGGTGCGCTGGTGCTGCAGGTCCGCTCCGACCCGGAGCTGGCGCCGGTCGAAGGTGGCGCGAGCCCGGTGGTCTAGCGGCGCCGCCAGGCCGTCGGGCCTGCCGGGCGTGCGTTGTGGGTACCGGCCGCCGGTGGTAGCGTCAGGTGCACGTCCCGCGCGCCGGAACTCGTCCGGCGCCGATCGCAGACGGAGGCGCGCGTGATCCACGTCGAGGGTCTGGACGGCCGGGTCGCCGTCGTCACCGGTGCCGCCCGCGGCATCGGCCTGCGGATCGCGGAGCTGCTCGCCGGGAACGGCGCTCGGGTCGCCGGACTGGACCTCAACCCCATCCACCTCGAGGGCGTCCTCGGCATCGAGTGCGACGTCAGCGAGGAGGCGGCGGTCGAGGCCGCGTTCACCGAGATCGAGGCCCGGCTGGGCACCCCGTCGGTGCTGGTCCTCAACGCCGGGATCTTCCCGGTCGTGCCGTTCGAGCAGACGTCGCTCGAGCTGTGGGAGCGGACGCTCGCGATCAACCTCACCGGCTCGTTCATCACCGCGCGGCGCGCGCTGCCGGGGATGCGCGAGCAGGGGTACGGGCGCATCGTCGGGATCGGCGCGTCGGCCGGCAAGGGTGGCGGCACGCGGTCGGTGGCGGCCTACGCCGCATCCAAGGCCGGTGTCATGACGCTCATGAAGTCGATCGCGAACGAGTACGCGAGGGACGGCATCACGGCCAACGCGCTCGCCCCCGCGTTCATCGACACCGGCAAGCTGGCGACGACCCGGGAGACCGCGTCGCACATCCCGGTCGGCCGCTACGGCACGATCGACGAGGTCGCGACGCTTGCGGTGTTCCTGTGCTCGTCGTACGCGGGCTACATCACGGGCGAGATCGTGGACATCAACGGCGGCACGCTCGTCGACTGACGCCCTGGCCGGCGTGGCTCAATCCCTGCCCGCCCGTGCCGCCTCCCACTCCTCGCGGGTGATCGCATACTCGACGTCGCCCTCCTCGTCGCCGGGGATCCGTTCCGGCCACTCGCCGAACGACAGGCGGACGAGCCGCATGCCGACGTGCTCCATCACGCGCCAGGAGCCCGTGTTGGCCTTCATCGTCGAGGCGTGGACCCGCCTGGCACCGAGCTCGGCGAACGCGCGGTCGACGAGCGCTCGCGAGCCCTCGGTGGCGAAGCCCTTGCCCCATGCCTCGCGGACCAGGCGGTAGCCGAGCTCCGGCTCGTCGGGCGGGTCCGTCTCGCGCGGCCGCAGGTGGAACCAGCCGAGGAATCGGCCCGTCGCGCGCTCGATCGCCGCCCAGAATCCCCAGGCCGTCCCCCGCTCGTAGTACGCGAGCCACCACGGGAGATAGTCGTTCCGCATCTCCTCGCGCGGGGTCGGGCGGCCACCGTTGATGTAGCGCATCACCGCAGGGTCGGCGTCGAGCGCGACGAGGTCCTCGAGGTCGTCGGCCGTGAGCTGGCGCAGGATCAGGCGGTCTGTCTCGAGGTAGACGTGCACCGCGGGATCGTACGTGACCTCCTGCCCATTGCAGATCGCGAGCTGAGATTGGCACCATCGACGCGATGACCCCTTCGCCCGACACGTGGATCACGACCGATGGCGGCACCGACGCCGTGACACTCCGCGCCGTCGTGTTCCTCCTGATCCTCGTAGCTGCGGGGATCACCGCGTGGGGGGTGCGGGAGGCGATGCGCGCGTCCGTCCGCCGGGCGGGGGGCGCCGCTCGGCAGGCCCTCGCACGCGGCGGGGACGGCCGACCCTGGGCCTGCGCCCGGTGCCGCTCGCTCACGCCCGGCTCGAGCCCCCGCTGCTCGCGGTGCGGCGCGGATCGGGCGACCTCGGAGCTGGTGCTCGCCCCCGTCGAGACCGAGCCCGACATCCTGCCGGCGGCGATCCCCGTCGCCGTCGACGCGGTCGTCGCCCTCGAGCACAATGCCGCCGCGCACGACGACGGGCTCAACGGGCACTGGCGCCTCCGGGTGAACGGCGTCGTCGTCGGGGTTGCGGCGCGGCGCGGCGGCGCGCTGCAGCTGCTCCGGGCGGTCGAGGGCGGCAGCGTCGTGATCTTCGATCCCCACGGGAACGGCGTCGCACCCTACCCGCTCGAGGCGCTGATCCGGGCCTTCGAGGGGCCTCGCCTCCCGCTCGGTGTCCCCTGCCCCGAGGCCGCGAACCGCTGAGGGCCCCTACACGTCCTCGTTGAGCTCGAGCGGGCCGTCCGGGACCTCGATCGTCACCCGGCCGTCGACGATCTCGACGGGGTACACCGCGAGCGGCAGCTCCGCCGGCGGATCGAGCGGCTCGCCGTCCGACAGGTCGAAGCGCGACATGTGGAGCGGACAGGTCAGGGTGCCCGCGGTCAGGAACCCGCGATCGAGCTCGTAGTACTCGTGCGAGCAGGTGCCCTGGAGCGCGGCGAACTCGCCGTTGAGGTGGATGACGAGAACCGGGTCGGTCTCGTCGACCCAGACCATCTTCATCTCGCCCTCGTCGAGCTCGTCGACGGGGAGCAGGTCGATCCGGCGTGTCACGACGGCGATGGTAGCGGCAGGACGGGGGCCGGCGTCACGCTGCGGCGGCGGATCCGCCGTCCGCGCCGAGCCCGGCGGCCCACTTGGTCTCGAGCGCCGCCCGGAGTCGCTCGCGGGCATCCTCGAGCGGCACCCGTGCCACGACGGGCTCGAGGAACCCGAGCACGATGAACTTGCGTGCCTCGTCGGGCGGGATCCCGCGGCTCTCGAGGTAGAACAGCTGGTTCTCGTCGATCGGGCCGACGGACGAGCTGTGCATCGCGCGCCGGCAGTCGGGCTGGTCGATCTCGAGCGACGGGATCGCGACCGAGCGCGCCGACTTCGAGAGGTTCATGCCGAACTCGCCGAGGTAGCTGTCGGTGCCGATGGCGGTCTTCTCGATCGAGATCAGTCCCTTCATGTACGTCCGGGCGCGGTCCATGAGCACGCCCTTCGCGAGCAGCTCGCCCGGTCGTGTCGTGGCCCTGGTGGCGGGTGTACGAGGTGAGGTCGTGCAGCTGGTCGTCGGCGCCGAACACGATCTCGACCTGCTCGACGGTGCTCCGGTCGCCAGCGAGCACGTTGTCCACCCGCGAGCGCACGAGCCGGCCACCGAGCTGGGCGAGCGCCCAGCGCAGGTCGGCCGCCTCCCCGAGCCGGGCGAGCCGCTGCTGGAACACGATGTGGTCCGGGCCGAGCTCCTGGAGGCTCGCCATGGCCAGCCGCGCGTGGGCGCCCATGTGGATCTCGGTCGTGGCCGACAGCAGCGCCTGGGAGCCGGTCGACGATGCCGTCCGAGGTCACCAGCTCCTCGACGATCGACGCCTCGGCGCCGTCGCCCAGGACGATCAGCGTGCGCGCGACGAGGGCTCGCGGCGCCCCGAGCGACCAGCGCAGGACGATCGGGCGCTCGACGCGCACGCCGTCGGGCACATGGACGACGACCCCCTGCGACCAGGCCGCGCGGGAGAGCTGGCCCAGCTTCTCGTCGGCGGGGACGAGCCCGCCGCCCAGGAGCAGCTCGCGGGCGAGCGCCTCGTCGGTCCGGATCAGCTCGGCGAGCGTCAGCAGGCGGACGCCGGCCGCACGTGCGTCTTCGGCGAGCGTCAGGCCGGCGATTCCGTCCTCGTCGAGCTCGATCAGGCCCGCGGTCTCGCTGTCGGGCCCGGCGTCCGCGCCGTCGACGATCGAGGTGGTTGCCACGTACGGCACGATCCCGTCGAGCGATGCCGCGCGGAGATCCACGTAGGGCGTGTACAGGCGATTGCTCTCCACGTCGAGCGACTCGAACAGCTCGAGCGCGGCGAGACGGTCGTCACGCAGCCAGCCGGGCTCGCCGCGCCGATCGACGAGCGCCTCCACGAAGGCGCGGTCGAGGAACGTGACCGACAGATCGGTGGGCGAGCGACGGGCGGCGCGCACCGGGCGCGCGGGGGACGACGGTTCGGCGACCCCGGTCATCCGAGCGACCCCTCCATCTCCAGCTTCACCAGCCGGTTGAACTCGATCGCGTACTCCATCGGGAGCTCCTTGGTGAACACCTCGAGGAACCCCTGGACGATGAGGTTCGTCGCCTCGTTCTCGGTGAGGCCGCGACTCATGAGGTAGAAGACCTGGTCCGCGGAGACCTTGCCGACGGTGGCCTCGTGGGTCATCGTCGTGTCGTCTTCCTGGATGTCGATGTACGGGTACGTGTCGCTCCGGCTCAGGTCGTCGAGCATCAGCGCGTCGCAGCGGACGGATGCCGTGACGCCGGTGGCGCCCGGCGCCACCTTGAGCTGGCCGCGGTAGGTCGCGCGTCCGCCGTCCTTGGACACGGACTTGGACACGATCCGGGACGTCGTGTTGGGCGCGAGGTGGACGGCCTTCGCGCCCGTGTCCTGGTGCTGCCCGTGGCCCGCGACGGCGACGCTGATCACCTCGGCGGTGGCGCCCTCGCCGCGCAGGTAGATCGCGGGGTACTTCATCGTGAGCCTGGAGCCGGTGTTCGCGTCCACCCACTCGACCGTGCTGCGGGCGTGCGCGTGGGCACGCTTCGTCACGAGGTTGTAGACGTCGTTCGACCAGTTCTGGATCGTCGTGTAGCGGACCTTGGAGCCCGGCAGCGCGACGACCTCGACGACCGCCGCGTGGAGCGAGTCCGTCGCGTAGATCGGCGCCGTGCAGCCCTCGATGTAGTGGACCTTCGCGCCCTCGTCGACGACGATCAGCGTCCGCTCGAACTGGCCGGTGTTCTCGCCGTTGATCCGGAAGTACGCCTGGAGCGGGAGCGGCACCTCGACGCCCTTGGGCACGTAGACGAACGAGCCGCCCGACCAGACCGCGGCGTTGAGCGCCGCGAACTTGTTGTCCTCCGCGGGCACGACGGTGCCGAAGTGCTGGCGGAAGATCTCCGGGTACTCCTTGAGCGCCTGGTCGGTGCCCATGAAGACCACGCCGATCTTGCTCAGCTCTTCGCGCACCGAGTGGTAGACCACCTCGGAGTCGTACTGCGCGCCGACGCCGGCAAGGAACTTGCGCTCTGCCTCGGGGATGCCCAGCTTCTCGAACGTCGCCTTGATCTGCTCGGGGACGTCGTCCCACGACTTCTCTTCGCGCTCGGAGGGCTTCCGGTAGTAGACGATCTTGTCGAAGTCGATGTCGTCGAGGCGGCCGCCCCAGCTGGGCATCTTCCGCTTGAGGAAGTGGTCGTAGGCCCGCAGGCGGTACTGGAGCATCCACTCCGGCTCGTCCTTGAAGCGGCTGATCTCCTCGACGGTGTCGCGCGTGAGGCCGCGCTTCGTCTCCTTGAGGTAGACGATGTCGTCGTGGAAGGCGAACTGGTCGCGCTCGTCGCGAACGAGGTCTCGAGTGGATGTCATCGCTGCTCCGTTCGGAGCCGGCGTGCGGGCCGGATGGGGTCGAATAGGCGTGTCCGGGACCGCCGCGACCGCGGAGACGATGGGTCGCGGGCTAATCCCGAGTGGAATTATCGGAATTACCGGCCGATACGTCAATCGCGGCCCCTGGTCGTGCAGGCGGCGGGTCAGCGCGCGGTCACCTCGAACCACTCGGCGACGTCGGGCGGCAGGTCGCCCGATCCCCCATCGGAGCGCACGAGCGTCCGCCGGTCCGCGGGAAGCGACAGCGGCGCGGCACCGAGGTTGAGCGCGCACCGGAACGCCGCACCGCGGGAGAACACGAGCGCGTCCGCCGGGGCAGGCAGCCACTCGAACGGCGCGCCCACGAGGGCGGCGGTCTCGCGCCGCAGCCGGAGCGCCTCGCGGTAGAGCGTGAGCATCGACCCCGGGTCGCGGTCCTCGGCCTCGACGGTGTGGTCGCGCCACGCATCGGGCTGCGGCAGCCACGGCAGCTCGCCGGCGCCGAACGCGAATGGCGGGGCCTGCCCGGCCCAGGGCAGCGGCACCCGGCACCCGTCCCGGCCCTGCACCGTCCCGCCCGACCGCGCCCAGGCTGGGTCCTGTCGAAGCTCAGCCGGGAGGTCGCGGACCTCCCACAGGCCCAGCTCCTCGCCCTGGTACAGGTAGGCGCCGCCGGGGAGCGCCAGCGACAGGAGCACCGCAGCCCGGGCACGCCGGGTACCGAGGGCGAGGTCGGGCTCGCCCTCGTCCGGGAGGTCCGGGGGCCGGTACCAGGTGTACGGGAGACCGAACCGCGTGAGGTGGCGCGGCTCGTCGTGGTTCGACAGCACCCACGTCGAGGGCGCGCCGACGGCGCCCAGCGCGCCGAGCGTCCGGTCCACGGCCGCCCGCAGCGAGCCTGCCTCGAACGGCGCCTTGAGGAACTCGAAGTTGAACACCGTGTGGAGCTCGTCCGGGCGCGCGTAGGCGGCGAGCCTGGCCGGGTCGCCCACGTGCACCTCGCCCACGAACACCCGCGGCGGGTCGTAGCCGTCGGCGATCCGACGCCACGAGCGCCACACGTCGTGGACCTCGTCGCGGTCGGTGTACGGGTGACCGGCGCTCGGAGGACCGTCGAACGTGGCGAGATCGGGCAGGTCCGGATCCTTCGCCAGGTTCATCGCCACGTCGATGCGCAACCCGTCGACGCCCAGGTCGAACCAGAACCGGAGCGTCTGCTCGAAGTCGGCGCGGATCTCCGGGCTGGCCCAGTTGAGATCCGGCTGCTCGGGCGCGAACAGGTGGAGGTACCACTGCCCCGGCGCGCCGTCCGTCTCGGTCACCCGGGTCCAGGCCGGCCCGCCGAACGCGCTGCGCCAGTCGTTCGGAGGCTCGTCGCCGCCGGGCCCGCGACCGTCGCGGAAGTGGTACCGCCCGCGCTCAACGGAGCCCGGCGAGGCCCGGAGGGCGGCCTGAAACCAGCGATGCTCGGACGAGGTGTGGTTGGGCACGATGTCCACGAGCACCCGCAACCCCAGTCCGTGCGCGTCGTCGAGGACGGTCTGCGCGTCGTCGAGTGTGCCGAACAGCGGGTCGATCGCGCGGTAGTCCGCGACGTCGTACCCGCCGTCGGCCATCGGCGACGGGTACCAGGGCGTGATCCAGATCGCGTCCACGCCCAGGCCCGCAACGTATGGCAGCCTGGCCCGAAGGCCGGGCAGATCGCCGATCCCGTCGCCGTTGCCGTCGGCGAAGCTGCGCAGGTAGACCTGGTAGATGACCGCGGTCCGCCACCAGTCGGACCCGGAACGTGTCTCGATCACCGGGTCGCACTGCCCTCCACGTCGCGCTGGTTCAATGCCGTCGTGTCAGCCACGACGCAGATGGTCGCACCACCTGCAGTCCGACGGAGCACCTATGCGATCATCCGCCGCATGATCGGGCGCGGCGCATGACGTTCTCAGCCAGGAGTTCCCCGAGGATGGGCGTGCCGAGAGGACGAGTCGGGGCGGCCGGCGCGGAACGCGTCGTCCCGGCCCGGGAGGCCGAGGGCCCGGCATGACCGACGGCCAGCTGACCGAGGCTTTCGCGTCGGGACCCGACAACACCGATCCCGCGGAGCGCGCCGCCGCGCGCAAGACCGCGATCATCCGCGCCATCCTCGTCGGCGGGTACCTGTTCGTCGTCTTCGGCATCCTCCTGCCGCGGATCGTGGACTACGGCGACGTCATCGACGCCTTCCGTGCGGTGCCACCGGAGTGGCTGCTGGTGGTGTTCGCCATCGGGGTGGCGGGCTGGATCTCCGAGGGCTTGTCGATCAATGCGCTGCTGCCGGTGCTCGGCGTGGGCCGGTCCACGGTGACGTGGCTGTCGACGACCGCGGTGGGCAGCACGGTCCCCGGCCCCGTCAAGATGGCCTTCGGGTACCGCCTGTTCCGCGGCTGGAACATCTCGCCCGAGGACTCCGCCCTGGGGCTGACCCTCAACGGCCTCGCGACGCAGGCGAGCAAGCTCCTGCTCCCGGCCGCGGCGGTCCTGTTCCTGACGGTCACCGGGACCCTGCCGGCCACCGGGTTCCTGCTCGCGGTCCTCATCTCGCTCCCGGTCGCGCTCGGCTCCCTCGTCAGCATCTGGGTCCTCCGCTCCGAGGAGTTCGCGCTGCGTGTGGGCGCCTTCACGACCCGAGCGACCGACGCCGTGATGCGCCGCATCCACCGGCCAGAGCCGGACGATCTGACCCCGCGGCTCATGGACTTCCGCGACAGCGCCAAGGTCCTGCTGCTGGCGCGGTGGCTGCCCACGATCCTGAGCCAGCTGCTCGCGCGGACGATGGGCTACGTCCTCCTGCTCGTGTCGCTGCGCGCCGTCGGCGTCCCCGCGGACGTGCTCCCGCCGGATGTCGTGCTCGCGGTCTACGCGGCGGTGATGACGATCACCCTGCTGCCGATCGCCCCGGGGGGAGCGGGCCTCCCGGAGCTGCTGTACATCTCGTTCTTCACGGCGTATGTCGCGGACCCGGCGTGGGACGACCTGATCGGTGCGGGCGTCATGCTGTTCCGCGGCATGTCGTGGTTCGTGCCGATCCCGGTCGGGTATCTCGCGCTGTTCGTGGAGCGCCGGCGCGAGCGGCGCCGGATCGCGACCGCCCTCGCCGGCGAGGGCCCGCCCGCCGGCTGACGCGCCGGGAGAGGACCTGCTCTCAGAGGCCGGGCAACGCCTCCACCCGACCGAGCTCGATCGCGGTGACGAGCGCCGCGTGATCCCGCTCCGTCTGGTCCGCGTACGCCTCGCCGAACTCGAGCATGGACCGCTCGAAGCGACCGCTCGTGCCCATGTACGCGGCGATCGCCGCGGCGTTGCCCGACCGGGCGTGGGCGCGGGCGAGCGCCCACCCGCAGATCCTGGCGTACGCCAGGAGGCCCGGCTCCTTCATCGCCTCGAGGTCGGCGGACAGCTTCGCGTCCCACAGCTGGCGCCAGTAGTAGTGCGGCCCGGTCGGACCCGTCATCCAGCCCAGGAAGACGTCGCTCGCCGCCTGCATCAGCTTCTGGCCGATGACGACGCGCTGGCCGTGGTGGCGCTGGCGAGCCTTGCCCAGATGGGCCTCGAGGACGGATGCCTGCGCCTCCTTGACCTGGAGGAACAGCGGGTCGCCATCCCGCGTGCCCTCGAGGTAGACCACCCAGCACCGGGTTCCCACGCTCCCGACCCCGACGACCTTGCGCGCGAGGTCGACGAACCGGTAGCGGTCCAGCAGCTGGCGACGGTCGGGCGGAAGGGTCCGCCGGTAGGCGCGGAAGAGGGTGTCGATGTCCGGCACCACGTCGTCACCGATGCGCGTGAGCAGCGGCGGCGTGTCCCGGAACTGGCGGCGACCGTCGACGACAACGGTGAGCTTGTTGAGCGCGCCCAGGTTGTCCTTCCTGACGGCGAGCCTGGTGATGGCCTCGACGCCCGTCGCGCGACGATCGCGAGGCAGGTAGGCGCGGAGGTCGTCGACCGTGATGCGCGAGTACCACGTCTCGAGGGCACCCATGCCTGCGTACTCCGCCATCCGCAGCCGGTAGGCGCCCATCGCGAAGGTGAGGCTCCGCTGGGCGAACGCCTTGGACCAGCCGAGCGTCCTGCCCGCCACGATGAAGCTCGCGGCGAGCCGCTTGGTGTCCCACTCGAACGGTCCCGGGAGCGTCTCGTCGAAGTCGTTGAGGTCGAACACGAGCGTGCGCTCGGGCGACGCGAAGACGCCGAAGTTCGACAGGTGCGCGTCGCCGCACAGCTGGACCGTGAGGGAGGTCCGGGGCTGGCTGGCCAGGTCGGCGGCCATCACTGCCGCCGAGCCGCGGTAGAACGTGAACGGGGAGACCGCCATCCGTCCGTACCGGATGGGGACGAGATCCGGCAGCCGCGTCTGCGCCTGCGCCTCGAGGATCTCGATCGGGTCGGGGCGGCCCGGGGCCGGCTCCCAGCCGGCGAGGGCCCCACGCGGCACGCGATCGCGTTCCGACCTTCCGATCGACGCCCGCTCGCTGTGACCGAGGTGGCGGCCGGCGCCGCCGAACGACATCGCCGGGGCCGGCGGCCCTGGCGTGGACCCGGGTCCCGTGTCGCCGTCGGTGGTGTCTGTCATGGTGATCCTCGGAGCGGTGACGCAGACGCACGGTGGAGCATGCACGATCGCCACCTGTCGCGCAGGGGCGTGCCGCGCCACACCCGCTGACGGCAGCCGCGACCTAGAAGAACGTCGAGCACCAGGGTTCGACGGCCGTCCGGAACATCGCGTCGGCCGTGGCGAGGGCGCCCTCGCTGTGCTCGTCCACGCCGAGACGAAGGGAGACGTCGCTGAGCCGGTGGGCGCCGAGGTACACGGAGCCGAGCGCGGCGACCGGGAGGGTCAGGTCCGGGGATCGATCGGTCGGGACGCACGTGGCCCCCTCCGGCGATCCGTCGAGCAGGACCCGCCAGCGCCCGCCGGCCGCCTCCTCGTCGACCACCTCGAGCACGAGCGTGCCCGGGTGCTCGTAGGTGCGAGCCGCAAGCGCGCCGGGAACGTCGAACAGCCGGACCCACATCGCGTCGCCGACGTCGCTCAGCTGGGCCGCACGAGGGTTCGTGCACCGCCACGGCAGGCGGTCCGACGGCGAGCGGCCCCCCGCCTTCACGCTGCGCACGAGGTCGACCGAGCCGAGGAACGCCCACAGGGCCCCCTCGACCGCGTCGGTTCGCGCGTGGAGGTCCTGGACCTCGAGCCGGCCATCGGGGAGGAAGTGATCCCACTTCTCCTCGGCCCCGTAGCGGACGAACCCGTCGAGTGCGCCCGCCGCATCGCGGTGGACGGCGAGAAAGCCCTTCCAGGGCATGCCCCACGGGTCCGGCTCGAGTCCGAGGCGGGCATCCCACGTGAAGTCGCGCCGGCGGAGCTCGGCCGGACGCGCCAGCCGCCACTCGTCGTAGAAGGCGCGGATCTCGTCGCGAAGTGCCTCGGTCGGCGTGACGATCTCCAGCGTCCCCCCGGCACCCGGGTCGACGAACCCCGTCCGCGACACGTCGATGGTCCACGCGCCGGTGCGGGTCGCGGGGCCGTAGCCGAACCGGCCGTAGATGCCGAACTCGGACGCGTAGAGCAGGCCCATCGCCTCGCCCCGTTCCCGGATCGCAGTGTGCTCCGCGGCGGCCATCATCCGCAGGATCCCGCGCCGGCGGTGCGTGGGCAGGACGGTGACGGCGGCGACGGCCGCGGCGGGCAGGCGCGCGAGCCCGGGAACGGTGATCTCGGTCCCCCACGACCGGAACGTGCCGCACGGGCGGTCACCATCCCAGGCCGCCCAGGTCCGGGCGGGCTCCCATCGCTCGCTGATGACGGCCGCGACGGCCGCGGTGTCGGGCCGGGCAAGGAACGCGGTGCTGAGGACCTCGACCAGCGCGGCGTGCTCGCCCGGTCCGACGTTCCGGATGTCGATGCTCATGGCATGAGGGTAGCGCGCGACCATGGGCGTGTTCCTGCTGCCCGGGATCGCGGTCTACGGCGCCGGGCTGGCGACTCGCAGCGAGACGGTGTCGGAGGCGATCACGGCGCCAGCCTGAGCATCCTTCACGACCCGGGGGCGGCGACCGACCGCCCCCGGCCGCGCGTCCAGCCGCGCCCGGACTGCCCCGGCGAACGGGCGGTGGCGGAGGACACGCGGCATCGCGACCCGGTCCAGGTCCGCAAACGCGAGGTGCGCCTGGAGCGCGTCGACGAACGCGTCAGCGAAGCCCGGGTTCGCCTCGTCGAGCGGGTCGAACCCGGGCTCCCACCACAGCCCCAGGATGCGCAGGGTGCCGGACGCCCGGTCGATCCGCGGCTCGATCCGCCCGACCATCCGGTCCCCGTACAGGAGCGGCAGCACGTAGTAGCCCCAGCGGCGCTTCGCCGCCGGGACGTAGACCTCCCAGCGGTAGTCGAAGCCCCACAGCCGGAGCAGCAGGTCCCGGTCCCAGGCGAGCGGATCGAGGGGCGCAAGGAACGCGACACCGGGCTCGTGGCCGCCCGGACGGCCGATCCGCGGGCCCTCCCCTGCCCCGCCGGCGAGGTCCGTCGCGACCTCCGCCTCCGCGGCGGCGAGGATCGGCAGCTCCGCGCCCAGCACGTAGCGCGTGCCGCGCACGCCGTCCACCACGACCGGCACCAGCGTGCCGTCCGCCACCAGCTCCGCCCGCAGCTCGGCACGCAGCGGCGCGGCGCCCGTGCCGGCCCACAGCGTGCCCTCCCCGCTCGCCCCCAGGAGCCCGTTGCCGCGGTAGCGCGAGAGGAGCTTGTGCCGGCGCTGGTCGCGCTCCGCCGGGCGGCGCGCGAGGAGGTCGGGCGGGAACAGCCGCTCGGTGAGGTCGTAGATGCGACGGTTGCCCTCGCGCCGGCTGATGC
Organism: uncultured Chloroflexia bacterium; assembly: GCA_963715245.1. GTDB lineage: Bacteria > Chloroflexota > Limnocylindria > Limnocylindrales > CSP1-4 > CAIXZV01. The sequence goes on along the minus strand of CAVQRM010000001.1, from coordinate 990,641 downwards.
CGAGGATGCCGGCCTCGGCCAGTGCCTCGAGGATCGCCCGCACCGGGTTCGTCGGCCGCCAGTACCAGTCGATGGCCGCCCGGGGTTGGAGGTCCGTGGACGACATCGGGCCCGTCGTCCGGATCCGTTCGAGGAGCTCCTCCACGAGCGGCGCGTGCTCGTCGAAGGCACCGCCGCTGTGCGCGGCATGCTCGCGATCCCAGGCCAGCCGGTACCACGGCAGCTCCGCCGTTGGCACGAGCGACAGCTGCTTGTTGTACGTCTCGTACAGGTCCCGGCTGCCATAGAGGAGCTCGTCCGTCCACGAGCGGCGGTATCCGGGCACCCGGGCGAGGAGCGTCAGGTCGTGGTTGCGCCCGGCGACCTCGAGTGGATCGAACTGGAGCGAGCCCAGGCGGTCCACGACCCGCATCACGGACGCAGGCTCGGCGGGCAGCGACCGCGGCGGCGCGAGGAGGTGGCGCAGGACGAGGAAGCGGCGCGCCACGGGCGCGGCGATGGGTCTGGGAGCGGTGGTCACGGGCGGCATGCTACGCGCCGAACCTGCCGACTCGTGTCAGGTTTCGGCCACGTGCAGGTCCGTGGGCTCCTGGACATCCTCGTCGTCCGCGATCGCCTGGAGCACGAGCCGCCAGGTCGCGGCAACGATCGCGGTGATCGGCACCACGAGGAACATCCCGAGGATGCCCGCGATCTCGGCACCCACCGGGATGGCCATCAGCACCACCGCGGGGTGCAGGCTCAGGCTCCGCCCATAGACCAGCGGCGTCACGAAGCTGCCCTGCACGATGTTGAACACGACCGTGTAGATCAGCATGATCACGACGTCCGAGGTGTCACCGAGGGCGACCGCGACCAGGACCGCGAGCCCCGTCGTGATCGCGGACCCGATGTACGGGATGAAGCTCGCGAAGAACGTGAGCACCGCGATCGGGAGCGCCAGCGGCAGGCCGAGGAGCACCATGATCAGGCCGCTCGTGAACGCCCCGAAGGCCGAGATGATCGCGGTCCCGATCATGTATCCCGCGAGGCCCTCGACGGCGCGATGGGTCGCCTCCGCGATTGGCTCCCTGCGACCCGGCCGGAGGTGGCCGACCGCGCGGGTCGCCGCGGTCGGGCCATCGCGCAGGAAGAAGAACGTCATGAGCAGAGCGAGCACGAAGGCCAGGGCGAGGCCGAAGGTCGCCGCGAGGAGCCCCGCAACGTCGATGTCGATGCCCGCGCCCAGCTCCTCCACCACCTCGGCGAGCCAGCGGAGGTCGGCCAGCTCCGCGCCCGCGACGGCCACGTCGACGATCTCCCGGAGCGGCCCGAGGGTCATGGCCAGCGCGATCCCGATCACCACCGCGATCGCCGCGGTGGCGCCGATCGTCGACACCGCGGCCGCGACGCCGCGCGTCCAGCCGCGGTCGGCAAGCCGGTCCACCAGCGGCAGCAGCGTCGCGGCGCTCACGACCGCGATCACCGCCGGCACGACGACGCCCGGGATGCGCACCACGACCTGGACCGCGACGAACGCCAGCCCGGCCACGACAAGGCCCCGCCAGCTCCACTGGGCGAGCCGGTCCAGCCAGAACGGGATGCCGGCCGCTCCCGGCTCGGCCCTCTGGGTTGCGCCCGGCGCGAGGTCGAGCGCGACGACGAGCGATCGGCTGATCCCGATCACGAACACGGCGACCGGCAGGCTCACGACCAGGCCCAGCAGGCCGAACAGCGTGGCACCGGCGGGCAGCGCGAACAGGACGACGAGCGGATGGACGTCCGTGGCGCGGCCGAGGGGCGTGGCGTCGAGCAGGCGCGCCGCCACGATCGAGGTCGCGATCAGCGCGGCGAGCACCGCTGCCGCCGGCATCGCACCTCCGAGCGCGAGCGCGGCGAGCGCGACGACCGCGGCGCCCATGATCGCCCCGAGGTAGGGCACGAACCCGGCGATGAACGCCACGGCGGCGAGGGCGGGCGCGAGCGGCACGCCCGTCACCGTCAGCACGATCAGGACCACGAGAGCATCGAGGGTCGCGAGCAGTGCCGTGCGGCGCAGGTACCAGCCCACCTTGTCCACGCCGCGCTCCGCACTCTCGGTGACCGTCGCGGCGCGCCACGGGTCGAGCGAGCGCATGAGCCACGCCCAGCCCCGGTCACCGTCCTGGACGAGGAAGAACGTGAGGAACGTACCCAGGACGAGCACCGTGCCGAGCGAGATCACGCTCCCGGCGAGGCTCGTCACGTCGAGCGAGAACAGGCCGAGCAGCGAGTCGACGACCCGGTCGTAGGTGCGCAGCGCGAGCTCGGGGACGCCCAGGGCCACCAGCTGTGCCCGGACGTCCTCCAGCCCGCTCGTGACCGCGTTGACGATCGCGACCGCATCCGGGACGAGGGCGACGATGACCACGACCGCGGCCCCGACGATCAGGGCACCGGCGACGACGCAGGTGACGGCGGCTGCCGCGGTCCGTGACATCCCGCCGGCGCGCAGGCGGCGGGCGGTCGGTGCGAGCGCCGCGGCGAGGACGAGCGCGACGAGCGTCGCGGCCGTCGCCGAGGCCAGCTCGAGCGCGATCGCGACGAGGACGAGCCCGAACGCGACGCTCGCGAGCAGCCGCCAGCCAACCGCCGCGACCCTGTGGAGCCACGGCGGGACCAGGCGTGCGTCCGCTTCGTCCGGCATCAGAACGGCCAGATGACGGGGACCAGGAACACCGCGACGAGGAACGTGAGCCGGCGCCTCCGGCTCAGGACCCGCGGACGAAGCCCAGCGTCGTCTTGCCCCCGGAGTCCCACAGCTGCAGCTCGCCGTCGTCGAGGATGGCCGCGCGATCGACGACGTCGAGGGCGGCGAAGTAGGCCGTCTCGACGCCCAGGATCGGCTCCTCGCAGGCGATCTTCGTCGAGGCGATCGGGCCCATGTCAAGCACGTCGCCCTCGAGGGTGTAGGAGGCGGTGAAGGTATTGCAGCCGCCGGAGCCGCTGGCGGTCCCGTCGGCGAAGGTGAGGGTGGGCGTGACGGCGGCCGGGACCGTCGCCGACGTGCCATCCGGCGAGAGGTACTTCAGCAGCAGCCAAGCGGTGTTGTTGAGGTCGAGCGGGCCGCTCGGCAGCGGGGACGGCGTCGCGGCAGACGAGCCGCACGCCGCGGCCGTGAGCGAGATCGCCAGCGCGACGACTGCGAGGGCGACCCGACGACCGGGCCCGGACCGCGTGCTGTGGATCATCGAGTCAGCCTCCTTGACCCGCTGACGCGACTGCGCCGCCGCGGGTGTGCACCGGGATCGTAGCGGGCGTTGGGCACCCGTGGATCGCCCGTACGGGGTGAGGCCGGATGAGACCGGATGAGACCAGCCACGCCGGCCGATGCTTCCGCCGATACTTCGGCCAATCCGATGTATCGTATGGCCCGAATTGTCCGGCGCAAGCGAAGCATCAGGCCCAACCGAAGGAACGATCGCCATTACCACTGACATCCGTGCCGCCGCCGTCGACGATGCGATCGCCGGCTACGAGGCGCTCATGCAGCGCCTCGCGGACAGCCACGCCCCCGAGTTCCTGGAGATCGCCATCACGATGCCCCAGGCCAAGGTCCTCTATCTGCTGGGTGCGGCCGGCGAGCTGCACATGTCGGCGCTCGTCGCGCGCCTCGGCGTGTCGCTGTCAACGGTGAGCGGCCTCGTCGACCGCGTCGTGGACCACGGGCTCGCCACCCGGCGCGAGGATCCCGTCGATCGCCGCCAGGTGCTCGTCGGGCTGACCCCTGCCGGCACCGCGTTCATTGATCGCTTCCGTGAGCTCAACGCGCGCCAGATGCGCGAGCTCCTCGAGCGCCTCGACGACGCGGAGCTCGCCCAGGTCCGGGCCGCACTCTCGGCCCTCGCACGCGTCGCCGGCACACCCGAATCAACCCACCCCGCCATCACCGGCGCGGACCACGATCCGCGCAGCATCACCGGAAAGGATCACGCATGAGCCGCCTCTCGGAGTTCGCCCTCGCGAAGCGGAGCGTCACGCTCCTGCTCGCCGGCGCCGTGTTCATCGCGGGCGTCTTCGCCTGGGGAGGGCTCAAGCAGGAGCTCCTCCCCGACATCGAGTTCCCGGTGATCACGATCATCGCCCCCCTGCCCGGCGCCGGCGCCGCGGACGTCGCGGAGCAGGTCACCAAGCCGATCGAGCGGGCCGTGTCCGGCGTCCCGCGCCTCGAGGCGCTCCAGTCCACGTCTGCGAACTCGCTCGCCCTCGTCGTGGCGCAGTTCGAGTTCGGCACGGACGTCAAGGAGACGCGCGCCCAGATCGAGCAGAACCTCCAGAACGCGGGGCTGCCGCAGACCGTCGAGCCGACGGTCAACGCGCTCAACATCAACGCCTCGCCGGTCATCATCGCGTCCATCGCGGCGACGACCGAGGAGGGGCTCGACGAGGCCGCCGCGATCGCCCAGGACGAGATCGTCCCGGCGATCCTCGGGCTCGAGGGCGTCGCCAGCGTCGACCTGACGGGCGGCGAGGAGCAGCGGATCGACATCACGCTCGACCCGGCGAAGCTCGCGGAGAACGGGATCTCGGCCGGCCAGGTGACCGGTGTCCTCGCGGCCAACAACCTGACCTTCCCGTCCGGCCAGATCACGACCGACAGCACGAAGTTCCCGGTGTCCACGATCGGGGTCATCGAGAGCGTCGACCAGATCGAGAACCTCGTCGTCGGCGTCAAGGCCCCGACGGCCATCCCCGTCGATCCCGGCGCCGTCCCGGTCGATCCGAACGCGCCGCCCGTCGATCCGAACGCGTCGCCAGTCGCACCGGTGGCCCCCGCCGCGCCGACCCCGGTCACGATCGGCGACATCGGCACGGTCGAGATCGTCGGCGTCGCGACGACCGGCTACGCCCGGACGGACGGCAAGCCCGCGCTCTCGCTGTCGGTCTCGAAGACGACCTCCGCCAACACCGTCCAGGTCGCGGAGGAGGTCACCGCCGTCCTCGAGGAGCTGGGGGCGCAGTACCAGGACACCGTCACGGTGGAGGTCGTGTCCGACCTGTCCACGTTCATCAAGGAGTCGCGTGACGGGCTCGTCAAGGAGGGCGGCCTGGGTGCCGTCTTCGCAGTCCTCACGATCTTCCTGTTCCTGACCAGCATCCGCTCGACCGTGGTCGCGGCGGTCAGCATCCCGCTCTCGATCCTCGCCGCCCTCGTGATCATGCAGGCGTTCGGGATCACGCTCAACATCATGACCCTGGGCGGCCTCGCCGTCGCCGTCGGACGGGTGGTGGACGACGCGATCGTCGTCCTCGAGAACATCTACCGCCACCGGGCCCTGGGCGAGGATCGCCTGACCGCGTCCATCAACGGCCCGAGGGAGGTCGCCGGCGCGATCACCGCCGCCACGGTCACCACCGTCGGCGTGTTCCTGCCGCTCGGCTTCGTCGGCGGCCTTGTCAGCCAGTTCTTCCTGCCGTTCGCGCTGACCGTCACCTTCGCGCTCCTCGCCTCGCTCGTCGTGGCGCTGACCGTCGTGCCGGTGCTCGCCTTCCTGCTCATCAACAAGGTCAAGCTCAACGTCGACGAGGACGGCGAGCCCCGGAACAGCTTCTGGATCAACGCCTACACCCCGACGATCAAGAGCGTCCTGCGCAACCGCTGGACGAAGTGGGGCACGGTCGGCATCGCGCTTGCGCTGTTCATGGTGACGGGGGTGCTCGCCCCCCTCCTGCCGACCGCATTCATCAACGCGGGCTCGGAGAAGATCCTCCAGGTCACCATCGCGCCGCCGGCCGGCACGAGCTCCGAGGCCGTCCTCGAGCGCACGATCCAGGCCGAGGAGATCCTCGTCGAGGACGAGAAGGTCGTGCTCGTCCAGAGCTCGATCCCGGGCGAGGGCGAGGCCGGCTTCCAGGTCATCGTCGCCGCGCAGAGCGGCCGCCCGGCCAACAGCGCCCGGATCACCGTCGTCCTCGAGGACGACGTCGATCTCGTCGAGTACTCGAAGGTCCTGTCCGACTCGCTTGCCCCGGTGAAGACCGACGGCTACGACGTCGCCGTCTCACAGGCCGCGGGCTTCACGTCGAACAACCTCAACGTCATCGTGTCGGGCGACAGCGCGACCGAGGTCCGCGCGGCGAACGACGTCGTGCTCGAGGCCCTCGCCGACAACGCCGACCTGCTCAACCTCAAGTCGGACCTGTCCACGGGCACCCCGGAGATCCAGGTCACGCCGGACCCGAACAAGTCGATCATGGTCGGCCTCACGGCGGCCCAGGTCGCCCAGGAGGTCCGCGGCGCCCTGGTCGGCACCACGGCGACCCGGATCGTCATCGACGAGGACGGGAACGCCACGGACGTCTACGTCCAGCTCGACCCGGAGACGGTGCAGTCCGTCGAGGACCTCGAGGCGCTGCCCATGGGCACCGTCGCGAAGATGCCGCTGGGCGAGATCGCGACCGTCGAGGAGGTCAGCGCGCAGGGGTCGATCACCCGGATCGACCAGTCGCCCGCGGCCTCGATCTCGGCCGAGATCGCGAGCGTCGACACCGGTGCCGTCAGCCAGGACGTCCAGGCGGAGATCGACGCGCTCGTCACGGCCGGGACGATCCCGTCCTCCGTGGACGTCCGGCTCGCCGGCGTCACCCAGCAGCAGAGCGAGGCGTTCGGCGGCCTGTTCTTCTCGATGGGCGTGGCCGTCCTCGTCGTGTACCTCGCGATGGTGCTGACGTTCAACTCGCTCATCACCCCGTTCATCATCCTGTTCAGCCTCCCGCTCGCGACGATCGGCGCCATCCCGGCGCTGTACTTCACGGGCAAGCCGCTCGGCGTCAGCGCCCTCATCGGGTTCCTGATGCTCATCGGCATCGTGGTCACCAACGCGATCGTCCTGCTCGACCTCGTCGAACGGCTGCGCTCGCAGGGCATGCCCACGAAGGAGGCGCTCATCGAGGGCGGACGCACCCGCGTGCGGCCGATCCTCATGACCGCCATCGCGACGATCCTCGCCCTGCTCCCGCTCGCTGCGGGCTTCAACCAGGGGTCGATCATCGCCGCGGAGCTCGGCACCGTCGTCATCGGCGGCCTGTTCAGCTCCACGTTCCTCACGCTCCTCGTCATCCCGGCGATCTACTCGCTCGTGGATGGCGGCAAGCAGTGGTTCTGGAGCCGCGGGTCCGGCGCGGACGCCGAGACGCCAAACGCGGGGCCCGCCGCCCCGCCGACCGCCGCCGGAGCCCGTCGCCTGACCGTCGGCGCCCGTCCCGGGGCGTCGCCCTCCTCCGCACCAGCGCCCCGTCGCGGCCCACCGGCCCGGCGGGGCGTCGTTCGTTCTGGCCGTGTGCCGGGCCGTTCGTTCGCGCAACCGCGCGCTGGCCGTTCGTTCGCGCGGCCGCGCGCCGGCCGTTCGTTCGCGCAGCCGCGCGCCGGCCGTTCGTTCGCGCAGCCGCGCCCGATACCCGCTCGTGGGTGAACCCGGCGCGTGGCCTGCGGGGCCGTGTCGCCAACGTCCGATCTCGTGTCGCGGCCGTGCACGGGAGGTCCTGGTTTCACCCAGGGGCGGGTGGGCTCGCCGGGCGGGTGGGCTCGCCTGGGCGGGTGGGCTCGCCTGGGCATGCCCGGGTGGGCAGGCTCGGGGAGGACTCCGCACTCGCCCGCCGGCGCCGTCCCGGCTGGCCAGCGGCGGAAGCGGCCGACCCATGGCATCGTAGGAGCCCGATCACCCACCCGTCCCACGCCCGTCCTGGAGGTGTCCCATGGAGATCACCCGCTACGCCGAGACCGTCTGGAACGGCGACCTGCTGTCCGGCAGCGGCACGATCAACTACGTGTCGTCCGGCTCGATCTCGCGCCTGCCCGTGACCTGGGCCTCGCGAACCGAGGAGCACAACGGGCGGACGTCGCCCGAAGAGCTGATCGCCGCGGCGCACGCCTCCTGCTTCTCGATGTCGTTCTCCTCGCAGCTCGCGAAGAACTCGACGCCCGCGACGAAGCTGGACGTGAAGGCGGTGGTCACCTTCGCCAAGGGGGACGCCGGCTGGAAGATCGCGAGGAGCGAGCTGACGGTCCGCGGCATCGTCCCCGGCATCGACGCGGCGCGGTTCGCGGAGCTCGCTGCCGTGGCCAAGGATGGCTGCCCCGTCTCGCAGGCGCTCAAGGGCAACGTCGAGCTGTCCGTGGACGCCGCGCTCGTCGAGTAGCAGCGCTGACGGACGGGCACCGTCCCGGCGCCTGCCGCCTACCCGATCGTCAGGATCCGGCGCGGGTTCTCGATCGTGAGCTGGTCGATCTCCGCAGCCGACACGCCGCGCTCGCGGAGGCGGGGCAGGAACGTCGTCTGCAGGTACGTGTACCCGTTGCCCTCGTAGTGCCGCAGCTGGCTGTTGTGGCACACGTCCTGGCTGAGCAGGATCCGGTCTGCGTGGCCGCGATGCAGGAGCTCGAGGAGCAGGTCGATCACCCGACCCTCGCCGTGCTTCTCGGTGGGCGTGAAGGACATGCCCAGGAAGTCGAACTCGATGCTCGCGCCACGGCCGATGAGCGACAGGTAGTGGTCGAGGACCGGGTAGCTGTCGGCGTGCCCGATCACGACCCGTCCCGGGTCCGCCCCCTCCTCCTCCAGGATCGTCAGCTGGGCAGCGCCGACGTCCGACAGCACGGCGTGGGTGCTGATCGCGAGGCCGGTCCGCCGTGACGCCCGGGCGACCGCGCGGAACACCCGTTCCTCGGCGGGCGTGATCCACGGCTTGTCGGTGCCGATCTCGCCCAGGATCCCGGTCCGCACGCCCGTGTCCCCCACCCCGGCGGTCGCCTCCGTCACGAGCTCCTCGGCCAGCGACTCGACGGACCGCCGCTCGATCAGCGTCTCGGGCGGGTAGTACGCGGTCCGGTACCAGCCGCCACCCATGACGAGGTGGAGCCCGCTGCGTTCCGAGAGACCGCGAAGCCATCCCGGATCCCGGCCCGTGCCGGGCAGCGTGAGGTCCGCGAGCGCCGTCCCGCCGGCCTCCCGGAACAGCCGCAGCTCCTCGAGGATCACGGGCTCGTCCCGGGTGAGCTCCCAGTAGTCCCAGCGGTTCGCGATGTGCCACAGGTGGATCTGGGTGTGCTCGTGCGGCAGCGTGAACCCGAGCTCCGAGGGATCGACGGGGCCGAGGACGGTCATGACGTGCGCCATGCGGCAATCGTAGACCCGAGTCGCGGTACGCTGGCTGCCACGCGTGCGCAGGAGGACACGATGGAAGACCGGCGGGACCAGGCGGTCTCGGGCGACGTGATCGAGGACGGGAACGTCCGCGCCTACGGCTGGGAGTGGAGCGAGATCGGCGGTCCGAAGGGACGCAGCCGGCTCCCGTGGTTCGGCATCTTCCTCGTCGTGTTCGGCGGGCTGCTGCTCCTGCGGGAGCTGTTCCCGGCGCTCGAGACGGCGGGCTCGTTGCTGTTCCTCGCCGCGGGCATCGCGTTCCTCGTCTCGTGGCTCGTCAACCGGGGCATGGGGTCGCTGTACCTGGGCGCCATCATCACCGCGCTCGCCGCGCCGGAGCTGCTGGCCGCGGCGGACGTCGTCGAAGGCCCGGGCGTCGGCACCTTCTGCCTGGGCCTCGCGTTCCTGTTCATCGCCGCGGTCCGCGCCGCGTCCGGCGCCGGCTGGGGCTGGCAGGCGGGGCTGGGCGCGATCCTCGCCGCCATTGGCGCCTCGAGCGTCGCCATCCCGTGGCTGGACGACCTGATCTGGCCGATCGTCCTCGTCGTCCTCGGTGGGCTCCTGCTGCTGCGCGCGGCGAGCGCCCGCTCCTGACGCCGGTGTCGTCGCGACCCTCGGCGCCCGATCGCCGGCGCCCGTCCGCCCTGCCCGTCCTCGCCGCCGCCGCCGGCCTTGCGCTCGCCGGCTGCTCCGAGTACCTCCCGCTGCCCGAGGCGACGCCGCCACCGGGCGTGACGGCGTGTGCCGGTCCGGAGCTCGACGGCGCCTGGCGCCTGGCCGGCGATCCCGACCTCGACCCGCACGTGTGGGCCGTCGGGCCCGGCGGGGAGCGGCTGGAGGTGACCTGGCCGCCCGGCTTCAAGTCCGTGTTCTGGCCGGAGCTGCTCGTCCTGGACGAGGACTCGAAGAAGGTCGGGCACGAGGCCGACGACCTCGCGAACCCGCCCGCCTCGTTCGCCGGCCTCGTCGTCTGCCTGGCGCCCGATGGCGCGGCGGTCTGGCGTGAGGAAGACCTGCGCCCCTGACGGGCGCCGGGCCCGGTGCGCGGCTGGGTGCCCGGTCAGGCGCCCGCGGCCGCCTCGATACCGGCGAGCGCGCGGTCCAGGGCGTCGGCGAGGCCATCCGCAATCCGGAGGAGCTCGTCGTCGGTGATCACGAACGGCGGCCCGAGCAGGATCACGTCCCCGTCGACGCCGTTCGCGTTGCCGGTCCCCGAGTACAGGAGCAGCCCGTGCTCGTGGGCGATGCGCACGACGGCCTCGGTGAGCTTCGCGGACCGCGGCCACGCCACGCGCGTCTCACGGTCCCGGACCAGCTCCACGCCCACCATCAGGCCCCGACCCCGGATGTCCCCGACGGCGGGGTGCTCCCCGAGCCGGTCCGCGAGCAGCGTCTTGAGCCGCTCCCCCTTCGTGGCCGACGCCTCGACGAGCGACTCGGCCTCGAGGATCCGGAGCACCTCGCGAGCGACCACCGCTGCGCCCGGCTGGTGCGAGTACGTGAACCCGTGGACGAAGGCGCCCGCGGACGTGACCGCGTCGTACACGTCGCCCGATGCCGCGACGAACCCGAACGGCCAGTACCCCGACGTCGCACCCTTCGCGGACACGAGGATGTCCGGGCGAACCCCGTAGTGGTCCATCGCGAACCAGGCTCCCGTCCGCCCAAACCCGGTCATGACCTCGTCCGCGATGAGCAGGACGCCGTGACGGCGGCACACGTCGGCGATGGCGGGCCAGTACCCGGCCGGCGGCTCCACGGCACCGAGCGTCGCGCCGACGATCGGCTCCGCCACAAACGCGCACACGGTCCCGGGCTCCGCGGCCGAGAACGCGCGGTCGAGCTCGTCCACCAGCGCCTGCGTCGTCCCCAGGGCCTGCGACCCGGGGTCCTCGCCACGGTACGGATAGGCCGCGCTCACGTGGCGGAACCGCCCCAGCCAGCCCTCGTACGGCCGGCGGAGCGGCTTGCGCCCGGACAGGTCGAGGGCGCCCAGGGTGTTCCCGTGGTAGCTCCCCCACCGCGCGAAGACGATCAGGCGGTCGCCCTCGCCGCGGGCGATCTGCGTCGCACGGGCGAGCTTGAGCGCGGTCTCGAGCGCCTCGGACCCGCCCGACACCGGGTAGATCGCCGGGTCCGTGACGGGCAGATGCGGCCCGAGCTCGACCGCGTAGCGCTCGAGCGGCTCGTTCGTGAACGCCGAGCCGTGGGCGTACGCCATACGCGCCGTCTGCTCCGCGACGGCGTCCGCGATCTCGCGCCGGCCGTGCCCCACGTTGACGACGACGGCACCGCCCGCGGCGTCGAGGTACTCGCGCCCATCGGCGTCGATGATCGTGGACCCGTGCGCCTCCACCGCGGCCGGCGGGGTGGGGTTCCAGGAGCGGCGGAAGACGCGCGCGGTCATGCGGCGAACGGGAGGGAAGGCTCGGTCACGAGGCGATTGTAGGCTCGACCGCCGTGGCCGGGAGATCGGCGGCGTCCGGTGGCGGGTCGTCGCCGGGGATCGGCCCGAGGAGCGCCACGAACCAGCGGGCGCCTTCGAACGGCACGAGCAGGACGCGCAGCACGATCGTCAGCGGCACCGCGAGGAGCGCCCCGGCCGGCCCGATGACCACGGTCCACGCGAGGATCGACACCACGACCACGACCGGGCTCAGGTCCAGGCTCGTCGACATGACGCGCGGCTGGAGCACGTAGTCGAACGCGAGGTTGATGACCACGTAGCCGACGACAACGGCGATCGCCGGGCCGAGGCCGAGCTCGAAGTACGCGAACACGGTCGGCGGGACGAGCGCGAGGATGAACCCGATGTTCGGGATGAAGCTGAACAGGAACGAGACGACGCCCCACAGGATCGCGTACGGCACGCCGAGGGCGAGCAGCAGGATCGAGTCCGCGACCGCCGCCGCCGCGCCGAGGATCGCCCGCACCTTGATGTACGTGAAGAGGTCATTGGCCATCGCGTCGTAGCGGGCCATCGCGTCCGCGGAGGTTGCGCGCAGCATCCGCGCGCGGAGGTTGCCGGCGTCGAGCAGCAGGTAGACGACGATCAGCACGGACATCGCGAGGCCCGTGACGGCCGGCGCGACCGTTCCCAGGACCTGGCGCAGGACGGACAGGATCGCCCCGGTGTCCACGGCCGGGACCGAGCCCGGCGGGAGACCCGTCGCCACGGCGAACGCGTCCGCGAGGGCCCTGAGCTCTGCCTGGAAGCTGGCCGACTCACCGGCCACGAGGTCCGCGACGGCGACCACCGAGGCGATCGCCGCGGCTGCCAGCGCCGCGAGGATGACGACGTAGACGGCGGTCGTGACCGTGACGGCGAGCCTCGTGCCCATGCCGCGGCGCTCGAGGGCCAGCTGGAGCTGGCGCGAGAGGATCGCGGCGAGGGCGGAGAACAGGATCAGGGCGAGGAAGCCGTGGATCGCCTCCACGTAGGCGAGCACGATCGCGATCGCCGCGAACGCCACGACGGGAGCCCGCAGCGAGCGGGCGGCATCGGTTGCTCGATCGCCGGATTCCATTGGCGCATCGTACTCGCCGGCGCCGGCGCCAGGTCGGCTCCGCGAAGCGGACGCCTCGACGCCCCGGGGCAGCCGGGGCCGGGGGAAGGGATCCGGCTCCGGCGCCACGGGGCGTCGGCTGTGTCCGAGCGGGTGGACCGGGCACGCGGGGGATGCGCCCGATCCCGCGGACCCGCTAGACGCGACCCTTGGGCACGGTGTGCCAGTAGGTCTTGTTGAACACGATCTTGCCCAGGTGCCAGAGCTGGTTCGGCTTGGGCGGCTTCGGCGGATGGTCGTAGTCGAACTGGAGCAGCGTGCCCTTGCCGTCCCCGACCTCGAAGAAGCACATGACCTTGCCGGTGTAGCTCGCGTCCTTGCCCTCGGGCTCGCGCCCCTGGACGGCGGCGGCGACCCGCTCGGCGACGATCGGCGCCTCGAAGTGGGCGGTGGAGCCCGCCTTCGACAGCGGGAGGTCCGTCGCGTCGCCCAGCGCGAACACGTTGGCGAAGCGGGGGATGTCGGCGTCGGCCTGGCCCGGGGCCGGCTTCGCCACCGTCTTGACCTGGAGCGTGTGGCGGTCGGTGGGCAGCCAGCCGGACTTCGGCGCGAGACCGGAGTCGATGACCACCTGCGCACCCTTGTGCGGCGGTACGACGATCAGCAGGTCGTACGGGTGCTCCTCGAAGGCATCGGTGATCGCGACCTTGCGCTCCGGGTCGATCTCCGCGATCCCGGCGAGCAGCTCGAGCCTGATCCCCTTCTCCTCGAAGATCGGGGTCGCCATGTCGCTGACGCTCTCGATGGTGAACGCGCGGTTGATCGGCGACAGGAAGGTGAGCTCGGTGCGGTCGCGCAGCTTGCGGTCGCGCAGCTCGGACTCGATGAGGAACGCGACCTCGAGCGGCGCCGGCGGGCACTTGTACGGGATGCCGGCGATGCCGATGACGATCTTCCCGCCCTTGAACCGGTCGAGGGCCGTGCGGAGCCGGGCGGACGCCTCGGCCGTGTAGAAGTGGTGGGCCTCCTCGTCGAAGTGCTCGATCTCCTCGGGCACGATCCGCGACCCGGTCGCGATGACGAGCTGGTCGTACGCGAGGGTCGCACCGGACTCGAGGGTCACGCTCTGGGCCGTCGTGTCGATGCCGACGATCCCGTCGACCACCAGGTCGACGTTCCCGTCGAGCAGGGACCTCTCGGGGCGGACGAGCTTCTCGGCCCGCTCCTGGCCCATCGCGATGTACATGTACCCCGGCTGGTAGGTGTGGTTGCCGGAGGCGTCGACGACGGTGACTCTCGCGTCGCCGCGCTTGATCTGCTTCTTGAGCTTCCGGGCGATCAGGTTGGCGGCGAGGGTGCCGCCGACACCGCCGCCCAGGACGACGACCTGCTGCATCGGAGCTACCGGACCTTCTCGACGATGATCTCGTCGTAGCCGTCACGGGTGAACACGCCGATCAGGTTGTGGCCGGCCTTGCCGACCCACTTGGGGATGTCGACCTTCGAGCCCTTGTCGGTCGTCAGGACGGCGAGCACGTCGCCGACCTCGGCCTCCTTCATGCCCCGGATGAGCTCCATCAGGGGGCCGGGGCAGAAGCTGCCGCGGGCATCGAGGGTGACGGTGGGCGTGGGGTTCGCGATCTCGGTCATGTCGTGTTCGTTCCTTTCGCCGCCCGCGCGGGGACGCGTGGAAGGGGCGGTGCGGAGGTTCGGGGCGGACCAGGCCGCCCCGCTCGTGGTCGGGTGATCAGATGAACAGCGGCTTGGCACCGTCGTCGACGTAGCCGAGGTAGGTGGCCGCGCCGACGGGCTCGCCCATCCCGTCCATGAGGTCCTCGTACTTGATGCCGAACATGTCCATCGTCATCTGGCACGGGACGAACTCGACGCCCATGAGCTGGGCCATCTCCATGAGCTCGGCCGGGCTCGCGACGTTGTACTGCTTGGCGAGCTTGCGCATCATCCAGGGGCCCATGCCCAGGAAGTTCATCTTGCTCAGCTTGCGGTGGGCGATGCCGGGGCGCTGCATCGCGCTCATCATCTTCTGCATCCAGTTCTCGCCGGTGATCCGGCGGTCCTTCTTCACGAAGGTCTGGAGGCCCCAGAACGTGACGAACACCTTGGTGGGGGTGCCCATGGCGCCGGCCGTGGAGGCCAGGATCATGGCCGCCCACGTCTTCTCGAGGTCACCGCTGTAGAGGATGATCGCGAGACCGCCGGTGGGGGCCTGCTCTTCGGGCTCGGTGACGGGAAGCGGGGTCGTGACGGGTGCTTCGGCGACAGTCATCAGGGGTTCCTACTTCTTCCGCATGACGAAGCGGTAGACACCGCCGTCGACGGTCTGCTCGACGAGCTCGTTGCCGGTGCTCTTCGACCAGGCGGCAAAGTCCTTGACCGAACCGGGGTCCGTGGCGAGGACCTCGACCGTCTGGCCGGATGCCAGGGCCTTGACGGCCTGGGCCGTCTTGACGATCGGCATCGGGCAGTTCAGCCCGCGTGCGTCGACCGTGACGTCCACGATGGCCATGCTCATGAGAGGTGCTCCTTCCCGCGGCCGTGACGGGCCGCCTGTGTGCCTAGATGAAGACGATCTGCCCTTCGCCGGCATTGAGGTAGAAGGCGGTGACGCCCTCCACCCCGTCGACGAGCGGATCGAGGTCGGATTCCTCGATCGTCGAGGAGGTCCATGGACAGCGAGCAGGCCTGGATGTCGACCTCGCCCAGCTCCTTGGCCTGGCGGAGGGTCTCGGCCCAGGGCGCCTGGCCGGCCTTCGTGAGTGCGTCGACCGCGGCGCGGCCTTCGTCGCCAGCCTCATGGGCGAGGCCGTGGTCGCGCTCGATCTTCGCCTTGGTGAACGCGTCGAGCGCCCAGTACTGGAGGAAGACGTTCACGGGCTTGCCGAGCGCCGCGGCGCCGGCGGCAAGGACCGCGGCGGCCTGCAGCTTGTCGTCGGTCCCGGAGAACAGGACCAGGTTGATCGATTCGTCCATCGGATGGCCTCCTGGCCCTACTGGATCTCGACGAGCTCGGCGGCTGTCTGGTCATGCAGTGACAGCAGGCCGAGGCGGGTGAGGCGGCGCTGGAGCACGCCGCGCATGACGTTGCAGGCGACGATCACGTCCGGATCGGCCAGCCGGTATCGGACCTCGCGGCCGTCGCGCTCTGCCTCCACGATCCCCGCAGCCCGGAGGACGGCGAGGTGCTGGGAGACGTTGGGCTGGCTGGCGCCGATCTCCTCGGCGAGCCGCCCGACCTCGCACGGGCCATCCGCCAGGCGGTGGAGGATCTCCAGCCGGCGGGGGCTCGCGAGGGTCTTGAGGACCTCGGCCTGGAGGGTCGTGATCTCGTCCATGGCCTGATCATCGATGTATGCGCAGATGCGCATGAGTGCCATGGGTCACAACCGGGAGGGCCGTTCGGCGGCCGTCGGAGCCGGACGGCCCGGGCCGCGCCGACTCCAGCTCGGCTTCGTCTGCCTGATTCGGGTTCGTCCTCCCTGACTCGGATTCGTCTGCCCTGACTCCGCACTTGAGTCAGGGAGGGAGGTGTCACTCATGGATTGACCGCCAGCCCGCGCGTTCGCGCGCCGACTCGAGCGTGAACCGGGATCCCTTGACTCAGGGCGGAGTCGGACGACGGGACCGGGATCCCGGGCGGAGTCGGACGACGGGACAGGGCGGAGTCGGACGACGGGAGCGGGACCTGCCGCCCGACCCTACTCGTTGGGCCCGTACCCGCGCGGCCAGAGCCCACCCGTCGAGGCCATCCAGTCCGCGAGGCGCTCGCAGGCGGCGTCGATGTCGCCGTCGGTCGTGTCCAGCTCCAGGACGGGCAGGATTGACTCCGCCGCGAGCCGGCGGAGCAGGTCCTGCTCGCGGCGGAACAGGTCCAGGTCGTCGTACTGCGAGGGCTTGCCGGAGACGAGCAGCCGTTCCGCGCGCGCCTCCTCCCACGTCCCTTCGCGGCGGGTGCACAGCACCAAGTGGACGTCGAGCGCGCGCAACCGCTCCTCGAGCCAGCCGAACTCCACGTCCCGACCGTGCTCCGCCAGCTGGTACGCGCGCGCCGAGAGGTGGAACCGGTCGATGATCCAGGAGTAGTGCGGCTGCAGCTCGATGAGGCGGGTCCAGGCGTCGAACACGGCCATCGCGCGTGCCTCCTCCTCGGGCCCCTCGAAGTTGATCGGGCCGCGGCCCCACGGGACCGGCGTGAACCCGCACCACTCCGCGGAGATGAGCGGCGAGTGGTAGCGATAGCGCCGCGGCCCAACGATCCGCGGGTGCTCGTTGAGGGCGAACGCGAGGTCGGTCTTGTGGGTGAGGCGGGTACCTTCGAGGATGATCTTGGGGGTCAGCTTCGCCATGCGTCGAGCGTATCCCGTGGCACCGCGCCGCAGCCGCAGCCGCGTGTGACCGAGGAGGGAAAACGAGCGGGCCATCCGCCCCTCCCGCTTCCGACGGATGCCCCTCGCCAACGGCGCGGTGCCGCGAGATGCTCGCCTCCGGCTCCGGCCCCCGCGGGCGCGGGCTCGCGGCGCCGGCCAGCAGCGGAGGCGCGAGATGGCCATCCAGCATCCAGGGTTCGTCGGCCCTCACCCGGGTCTCATCGACTGGCTGGCGGGCCGCCACGTCGAGTACGAGATCCGCGAGCATCCCGAGACGTTCACGGCCGAGGCCACCGCGCGCGCCGAGCATGTCGACCCACATCAATTCCTCAAGGTGGTGGGCGTGACCGCCGACGACGGGCGCAAGGTCCTCCTGGGCGTCGAGGCACAGGACCACGTGGACCTGGCCAAGGCGCGGCGACTGCTTGGCGCCACCGACGTCAGGCTGCTCACCGAGCCGGAATTCGCCGCGCTGGCCCCCGACTGCGAGCCCGGCTCGATCCCGCCGGTGCCCGAGCTGTTCGGCCTGCCGGTGTACGTGGACATCGGACTTCGGGACGCGTCGGAGCTCGCCTTCGCCGCCGGCTCCCACCGCTACTCCGTGCATGTCGACCGCGCCGCGTGGGAGCGGACGTCGGGCATCGCGTACGCGGACATCGCCCAGGACGACGGAATGCCGGCCTGGGCACGCTGATCGGAGGGCGCGAATGCACGCGCAGCTCGCCGAGGGTGCGACGACCCTCGTCTGGATCGACAGCGAGGAAGCGATCATCATCCGCTGGGACGACCGCGCGACGGTGGAGCGGGTCCGGTCCGACGTCGAGGGCCGTCACCGGTCCTCGGGCCACGTCCGGATCGACCCGTCCGTCCGCCACGGCGGCGGACGAGCCTCGCCCGACGCGATCGAGCGCGCCAGGCGAGAGCACCTCCGGGCGTTCATCGAGGAGGTGGCCGCGCACGTGCCGCCCACCGACGATGTGATGGTCGTCGGGCCGGGGCTTGTTCGTGAACGCCTCGAGCGGGACCTCCGGGCGGGTGACCGCCGGCACGGCCGACGACGGCACGTCCACTCGGCGGCGGCCGAGCGCCTCACCGAGCAGGAGCTCGTCGCGCACGTCCGTACGCTCGCGGGAGACGCACCCAAGCGCCGTGCCCTGCCGGACTGACCGGCCCGCCCCGGGTCAGCTGGGACCTCCGGGTTGCGAGAAGGGAACGAATGCGTTGCGGAGACGTGATCTCCGGCCCCCCGGGAGATGACGCTTCGGCCCTCCCGGGGTATGGGACGGGCGAGCATCCTCGGGTTCCGGAGGTACCTGCATGGCCATGTCCACGCCACTCGTCGACGCCCCACTGCGCGACCTGACGACCGGCCCGCCCACGTTCACACCGGTCGTCGTGATGGATGAGCGATGCAAGGGATGCGGCCTCTGCGTCGACGTGTGCGCGCCGCACGCCCTCGAGCTCGATGAGCGCTTCGTCAATGCCATGGGCCACCACGTCGTCCGCCTCGTCGACCCCGACGCCTGTACCAGCTGTGCGAAGTGCGCCCGGGTCTGCCCCGACGCCGTCCTCACCATCTACGCCCGCCCGAAGGAGGCCTGACCCGATGGCCGTCCTCGACCGTCCCGCGGCAGCCGACCGACCCCATGCCATCGCCTCGCCGCCCGGGACCGGCGGCGAGGCGACCCCCGCGCCCGAACGCGTGCTCATGAAGGGCAACGAGGCCATCGCGGAGGCCGCGATCGCGGCGGGCTGCGACGCGTACTTCGGCTACCCGATCACGCCCCAGGCCGAGCTGCTCGAGTGGATGGCGCGCCGGATGCCCGAGGAGGGCCGCGTCTTCGTCCAGGCGGAGAGCGAGCTCGCTGCGATCAACATGGCGCTCGGCGCCGCGGCGGCGGGCGCACGGGTGCTGGTGAGCTCGTCGAGCCCCGGGATCAGCCTGATGGCCGAGGGGATGTCCTACATGGCCGGCTCGCGGCTGCCGTGCGTGCTCATCAACGTCATGCGCGGCGGACCCGGGCTGGGCTCGATCGGCGCGGCGCAGGGCGACTACTTCCAGGCGACGAAGGGGCACGGCCACGGCGACTACCGGGTACCGGTGCTGGCGCCGTCGTCCATCGCCGAGGCCATCGAGCTCGTCGGCCACGCATTCGTCCTCGCGGAGCGGTACCGGACGCCGGTCATGATCCTCACCGACGGCATCCTGGGCCAGGCGATGGAGCCCGTGGCGCCGGACTTCCCGGGCCTGCCGCGGACGCCGGCCGACTGGATCATCGAGGGCGCGCTCGACCGCGAGCCACGCGTCGTGCGCTCGCTCCACCTCAAGCCCGAGGACCTCGAGGCGTACAACGACGAGCTCCAGGCGACATACCGCGAGATCATGGCCCGCGAGCCGCGCTGGGCCGGCGAGGACGTGGAGGACGCCGAGGTCGTGCTCGTCGCGTACGGGACGGCCGCCCGGGTCGCCCGGACGGCGGTCGAGCGCGCACGTGCCCAGGGGCTCCGGGTGGGCCTGTTCCGGCCCGTCACGCTGTGGCCGTTCCCGGTCGACGGCCTTCGCTCGGTGGCGATCGGCGCACGTGCGGTGCTCGCGGTGGAGCTCTCCGCCGGACAGCTGGTCGAGGACGTCCGGCTCGCGATGGAGGGTGACGTCCCCGTGTTCCATCACGGCAGGACGGGCGGCATGGTGCCGACACCCGACGAGGTCGTCGCGGCCGTCCGCCGGGCGTGGGCGACGACGCCCGGCGTGACACCGACGGGAGGCGGGCGATGAGCGCGACGCCGGCAGGCGGCACGGCACCCGCCACGCAAGCAGGCCAGGGCCGGCTGATCTACCAGCGGCCGTCCCTCTACGCGGCCAAGCCGACGAGCTACTGCCCCGGCTGCGGTCACGGGATCGTCCACCGGGTCCTCGCCGAGGTCCTCGAGGAGCTCGGGCTGGGGTCGAAGACGATCCTCGTCGGCTCGGTCGGCTGCTCGGTGTTCGCGTACGACTACCTGCGGCTGGACGCGGTCGAGTCCCCGCACGGGCGGGCCGCCGCGGTCGCCACGGGCGTCAAGCGGTACCGGCCCGACCGGATCGTGTTCACCTACCAGGGCGACGGGGACCTCGCCGCGATCGGGACCGCCGAGATCGTCCACGCGGCGGCACGCGGCGAGCCGTTTACGACGATCTTCGTCAACAACGGGATCTACGGGATGACCGGCGGCCAGATGGCCCCGACGACCCTCCTCGGCCAGAAGACGACGTCGAGCCCGCGGGGCCGCGACGCGTCGACGACGGGGTATCCGCTCCCCGTCACCGAGATGCTGTCCCTGCTGCCGGGCGTCGCCTACGCGGCGCGTGCCTCGATCGCCGACCCGGGCCACATCGGCAAGATGAAGTCGGTGATCCGGCGGGCGTTCGAGGTCCAGCAGGAGGGGCACGGGTTCTCGATCGTCGAGGTGCTGTCCACGTGCCCGGTGGGCTGGGGCATGACGCCGACCGAGGCGATGGAGCGCCTCGCGTCCGACGTCATGGAGGCGTACACGGTCGGGACCTTCGTGGACCGGGCCAAGGGGATCGCGCCGGCGCTGCCGGTGCCGGGGTCGCTCGTCCGCTCGCTCTCGGAGGGGTTCTGATGGAGCGCTCGACGATCTTCGCCGGGTTCGGGGGGCAGGGGATCCTGTTCGCGGGCAAGGTCCTCGCCGAGGCCGCGCTGCTCGAGGGCCGGGAGGTCCTGTGGATCCCGTCCTACGGCCCCGAGATGCGCGGGGGCACGGCGTCGTGCACGGTCATCGTCGCGGACCGCGTCATCGGCTCGCCGGTCGTCGACCGGGCGGACCACGCGGTCGTCCTCAACCCGCCGTCGATGGCGAAGTACACGCCCGCGGTCGCGGACGGCGGCCTGCTCGTCGTGAACACCACGCTCATCGAGGCGGAGGCCGGCCGGACCGACATCGAGGTCCTCGAGGTGCCGTGCACCGCGGTCGCGCGGCGCGCCGGCGACGACAAGCTCGTGTCGGTCGTGGCGCTCGGGGCGCTCCTCGGCCGCCGCCGCTTCGTCGAGCCGGAGAGCGTCCACCAGGCGTTCAGGCGGCTCCTCGGGACCAAGCGGCCCGAGATCATCGACGCGGACATCGCCGCGTTCGACGCCGGCTACGAGGCGGGGCTCGAGCAGATCATCGCCTGACGCCGGTCATCCGGGACGGACGCGGCACGCGGGCGCCGGCGCCGACGACCGCCTTCGCACTCAGGCGCCCGCGGGCGCGGGTGGCGCGTCCGCCGGCTGGGCGGCCATCGCGCGGACGAGATCCGATGCCGAGATGACGCCGATCGGCAGCGTCTCGTCGTTGTCGGCGACCACGACCAGGCGATGGACGTGGTTGCGCTCCATCTTCCGGGCGGCGATCGCGAGCGGCTGGTCGCGATGGACCGTGAGCGCCGGGGTCGTCATGAGGTGCTTGACGCGGAGGCCGGGCCAGTTCGCCCACAGGTATTCCGTCGCGCGGGCCCGCAGGAGGTCCGTCTGGCTGATGACCCCGACCAGCGTGCCGGCCTTGTCCACCACCGGCAGGCCGGAGATGTGGTGCCCCTCGAGCAGCTTCGCGGCCTCGCCGAGCGGGGCGTCGGCCCTGACGACGACGGGCTCCAGGGCCATGAGATCGCCCACCAGCCGGGGCGCCTTGAGCGACACGATGTTCACGAGCGATCCTCCGCGGGCTGTCCGCACAGCGATGTTCCAAGCGTGCCCGCGCGCGGTGGCCGGCCCGAGGGCGGAGGGGCACGAAGGACGGGGGCCGTTGGTCTCCGCCTCCGGCCATCATCCCTACCCCGATCCCGCCGGGCCCTCCGGCGAGACGTGCGTCACGCGGCCCAGCTCGGCGGCGATGGCAGCCTGGAAGGCCGCCATGTTGAGCCGGACCGAGCGGGACAGGGGGCGGCCGTAGCCGAACCTGCGTCCCCCGATCCCGACGAAGGTCCCCTCGGGCAGGCCGCCCGGGCGCATCACGCTGGCGAGCCCGAGCACCTGGTCGATCGGGAGCTCGTGCGATGACCGCGGCGTGGGGGCGGACGGGTCCGCGGCGATCGCGTCGATCGACAGCGTGACGACGTGCCCGGGCGCGATGCCCACGGCCGCATCGACGACGACCGCGACCTCGTCGGCGGGGATGTCCGTCAGGTCCTCGACCCGGAGGTGACCGCAGCGGCGGACCTCGAGGCGTTCCAGCAGCGCCGCGGGCAGCGACGGCAGCAGCGTTGCCACGGCCGAGAGTGCCGCCCCGTCGTCACCCCGGTCCGCGTTCCCGCAGACCAGGAGACGGACCGAGGGCGGAGCGAGATGCGTCATCCGTTCCCCTCCTCGCGCCCGGCGTCCACGATCCGGAGATCGAGGAAGTGGGTCGCGCAGCTGATGCACGGGTCGTATGCCCGGATCAGCATCTCGAGGCGGTGCGTGGCCTCGGCATGGGGGAGCTCGAGGACCGCCGGCGCGAACGCCGTGAGGTCGGCCTCGATGGCTCCCTGGTTCTGGCTGGTCGGGGGGACGATCTGGGCGTGGACGACGTGTCCGTCCGCATCCACCTCGTAGCGGTGGTGGAGGAGGCCTCGCGGTGCCTCCGTGGACCACGCGGCGACCCCCGGCCGCGGCGTGAACGGGGCGCGGGGCTCGCTCGGCGGGCGGTACCCGTCGATGATGTCGCGAGCCTCGGCGCACGCATGGAGGAGCTCGACCGCGCGCGCGACGATCGAGCGATGGATGTTGACCCGGATCGCATCCGCGAGGCCGGTCTCCTCCAGCGCCTCGAACGCGAGCGGGTGCAGCGTGTCTGCGGTGAGCGCGATCCGCGCGGTGGGGCCCAGGAGATAGACCTCACCCGATCGCGTCCGGGCGTGGAGGGCGTTCGTGCCCTCGAGGTGGTAGCTCCTCGAATTGCGTCGCCCCATGCGCCCGGGGCGATGTCGAGTCCGTCCGTGGACACGATCCGGCCGTCGTTGTACGGGTACTCGTCCGGGTGGCGAAGGGCGACCAGAGGCTGGGGATGGGCCAGCTCCGGCGGGGTCCCACGAGGCCACCAGGCGGACGGTTGCGCGCGCCTGCGCCACGACCGCGTCGAGCGCCTGCCGGACGCCGTCGAGATCGGCCCTGCGCGGCGCCCTCGAGAACCCGCCGACCCGCACCGACACGGGGTGGACCGGCCGCCCGCCGAGCGCCGCGATCAGCTGGTTGCCGACCTTCTTGATCGCGAGCCCCTGCTCCACGACGTCGCGGTGGTCGGCGGCCATCGCGAGCGCGGACGGGTAGCCGAGGATAGTCCGGCGCGTGGAGCAGGTACACGTGGAGCGCGTGGCTCTGGATCCACTCGCCGCAGTACAGCAGCCGGCGCAGCGCCCGGACGGACGGATCGACCTCGACGCCGTACAGGTCCTCGAAGGCATGGACCGCCGTCATCTGGTAGGCGATCGGACAGATGCCGCAGATGCGCGCGACGATGTCGATGACCTCGTCGCCCGTCCGCCCGACGACCAGCCGCTCGAAGTACCGCGGCGCCTCGAAGATCTGCAGGCGCGCCTCGACCACCTCGCCGTCACGGACGAGGAGACGCAGCGAGCCCTCCCCCTCGACCCGCGTGATGTACGGGACCTTGAACTCCCGCTCCGGCGCCGGGGGCGTCGACGGTGAGCGTGCCGCCGTTGTCGCCGTGCATCGCTGGCCCCTTCCTTCGTCCCGGCCGCGGCGGCGATGGGCTCGGGCGTGCGTCCGGGCGGCCCGCCGTACTCGGCGATGACGGCCCGGAACGGGCCGGACCAGCCAGTGAACCCGGCGAACAGCCGGCTGACGTCCTCGCCCTCGCGTCCGCCCATGGCGAACGTCCGCGCGAGGCTCTCCGCGTTGGCCTGCTCCCGTGGTCCGAAGCAGCCGTAGCAGCCGCGGCCGAACGTCGGACACAGCGCCCCGCACCCGCTCTGCGTCACGGGCCCCAGGCACGGCAGGCCCTGGGCGACCATCACGCACACCGCGCCCTTGCGCTTGCACTCGAGGCACACGGCCTCCTCGCGGATCTGGGGTCGGCGGCCGACGGCGACCGAGACCAGCACCTCCCGCAGCTGCTCGGGGCTGATCGGACAGCCGTGGAGCTCGGCGTCCACCTTGACGTGCTCGGACACCGGGCGTGGCCGTCGCGAGCGACTCGACGTACTCCGGGTGGGCATAGACGGCGGCCCGGAAGGCGTCGTGGTCGGACCAGTTGCGGAGCGCCTGGATCCCGCCGTAGCTCGCGCAGGCGCCGATCGTGACCAGGAGCTTCGCCTGGCGGCGCAGCTCGACGATCTCGCTCGGCCTGGTCCGGCGTGCTGACGGAGCCCTCGACAAGGAGGACGTCGTAGGGGCCCGCCGAACGCAGCGAGCTCGCCTCGGGGAACTCCACGATCTCGAACCGGTCCGCGAGCGCCAGCAGCTCGTCCTCGAGGTCGAGGAGCGTGAGCTGGCAGCCGTCGCACGAGGCCATCTTGACGATGCCGACGCGGAGGCGCGGGCCGGGTGGCGACGGTCGGCCATCAGATGCCCTCCCTGCCGAAGACGTCGCCCAGCTGGGCGAGGCGCGAACACGGGACCGTCCCGGCACACGAACAGGCCGGCCGGTCTGGCAGTGCCCGCACAGGCCGATCCCGCACTCCATGTGGCGCTCGAGCGTGACGAAGATCCGGTCCGGGGCGAGGCCCGCGGCCCTCGAGCGCGTCGACCGTCGCCTCCATCATCCGCTCGGGTCCGCAGACGAACGCGAGCGAGCGCGACGCCGTCCCAGGTCTCCCGGTCGAACAGGTGGGTGACGACGCCCACCGGCCCGTGCCAGTCGGCGCGCCCCGCGGTCGACGTGAGCTGCACCTCGATGTCGCCCGCGGGCCGCCCAGCCGCGCAGCTCCTCGCGGTACAGCTGGTCGGCCGGCGTCCGCGCGCCGTAGTAGAGGCGGATCGCGTCGAACCGGTCGCGCTGCGCGAGGAGGCCGTCGATCAGCGGGCGCAGCGGCGCGAGGCCGATGCCGCCGGTGACGATGACCACGTCGTGGCCCATCGCGCGCTCGATCGGCCAGGACGTTCCGAGCGGACCCGCGGAGGCCGATCTCGTCGCGCGGCCCGAGGCCGATGATCGCGGCCGTCGCCGGACCGGCGGCCCGGATGGTCAGGTCGATCGTGTCGCGCCCGAAGCGCGAGATCGAGATCGGCACCGGCGGGAAGGCCGGCACGGCGACCATCGCGAACTGGCCGAACTCGCCGGCCAGGAACGCCGGGTCCACGTCGCCGATCGTGAGCGTCGTGACGTCGCGCGGTCTCCGGGCGCACCGCGACGATCCGGGCCGTGGCGTAGTAGCCGGGGGTGGCGGCGACCGGCTGCGGCTCGGACGGGCTCGGGGCGGACGGCGAGCGGCGGCGCGACGGCAGCAGCTCCGCGCGGATGTCGATGCCCACCGGGCACCACGTGATGCAGCGGCCACAGCCGACGCACCCGAACGTCCCGAACTGGTCGACCCAGGTCGCGAACTTGTGGGTCAGCCACTGGCGGTAGCGGTCCCGCGGGCGGCTGCGGAAGTTGCCGCCGGCCACCTTGGCGAACCCGGCGGTGAAGCAGAAGTCCCAGACGCGCTCGGACGTGGACACGTCGCCGTCGAGGTCGGACCGCTGTGTCACGCTGCTGCAGAAGCAGGTCGGGCAGACCATCGTGCAGTTCGCGCACGACAGGCACCGCTCGGCGATCGTCGCCCACTGCGGGCTGTCGAACTGGGCCAGCAGCCGGTCGTGGAGGCCGGCGGTGGGGACCGGGTCGCCCATCGTCGCGGCCACCTTGCCCACGGCCTCGGCGGCGCGGAACATCTGGCCCGCGTCGGCGGCCCGGACGGGCAGCCGCGCGACGAGGTCGGCGCCCTCGGGCGAGCCGGCCCGGACGACGAACCCCTCGTCGAGCTCCGTGAGCACGAGGTCGTACCCGCCGCGGACCTCGGGACCCGTGCCCATCGAGGTGCAGAAGCATGTCGACGCGGCCGTGGTGCAGTTGACGGCGATCACGAGCGCGCTCCGGCGCCGGGCGCGGTAGTCCTCGTCGGTGTACGGGCCGCCCAGGAACACCCGGTCCTGGATCCCGAGCGCCGCAAGCTCGCAGGCGCGGACGCCGAGGAACGCGAGCCTAGGAGGATCGAGCGGAGCGGGCTCGAAGGTGACGGCCTTGCCGTCGCGACGCCCGACGTTGAGCGGCACGACCGGCGGGAACGTCCAGCGCTTGGGGCTGATCGGCCCGACGGTGTAGTCGAACACGCGGCGGTCCCCGTTCTGGGCCAGCGCGTAGTGCCCGGGGACTGCTCGTCGCGGATGCCCGCCGGAAGGTCGTCGACCGAGGCGATCTCGTCGTACACGATCGCGCCGTCGCGGACCATGGGACCGATCACCTTGCGCTCGTCCTCGTGGAGCAGGTCGATCAGCACCCCGAGGTTGGCCCGGGCGAGGAACCAGGGGCCCGAGCCACCGGCCGCGGTGACCGGTGCCGGGGGCGCGGCGACGGCAGTCCCCGTGCGGCGACGGGTACGGCGCGTAGGGCATCCGCTCGTCGGTCACCACGACTGGCCCTCCCGGCGGCCCCACCCTTCGCGCGCGAAGAGATCGAGGAACTGGAACCGGGTGGCCGAGAG
Source organism: uncultured Chloroflexia bacterium (assembly GCA_963715245.1). GTDB lineage: Bacteria > Chloroflexota > Limnocylindria > Limnocylindrales > CSP1-4 > CAIXZV01. Next base: position 963,928 of record CAVQRM010000001.1, on the reverse strand, counting down.
GCGGCGGGAGACCGCCTGGAGGACGCGCGGGTAGACCGACGCCGCCAGGGCGTGATCGGAGCGGAGCAGGGACCGGAGCTGCTCGCCGGGGAGCTCCAGCAGCGTGACCGGCTCGATCGCGACCGAGGTCGAGGTGGCGCGGTGCGGCGGGACGATCGCGGACCAGCCCAGCACGTCGCCCGGCTCAACGGTGAGGATCGTGACCATGCCCCGCTCCGGGACGAGCGTGCGCAGGGCGACGCGACCCGACATCACGATCGAGAACGCCTCGGTCACCTGGCCTTCGCGGGTCAGCTCGGTGCCCGGCTCGACGTCGCGCAGGTCCGCGATCCCGGCAAGCCGGGCCACCGCCTCCGGTGAGAGGCCGGCTCCGAACCAGGAGGCGGAGAGGGCCATCACGGGGTCGGGCGGCGTCGAGAGCGACGAGAGCGTCATCGAGGACGAACCTCACCAGCAGCGGGCGAAGCGCTCACGACGGGGTCGCGCGCTCCGGGCCCGCAGCCCCATGCTCCGCCCGGGCGTGGCAGCGCCGGGAGTGCCGTGAGCCACCGGGCCCCTGGGCCGGTCGGCCGGACGGCCCTGCCGGACGGCCCGCGCAGAACGGGACGGGCGGGTCGCCGGGGCAGCACCTGCGCCCTCCGCGCCCCGTTGGCGGTCTTCGTCGCCCGGCCGCCGATGCGCCTGGTTCAGGCGAGGCGGCGAAGCTTCGCAATCAGCACGTCCCGGTCCACGGGCCCTTCGAGGACGGCCTCGCGGATCGTCTCGGGGCGATGCCCGATGGCCACGATCTCGCGCTCCAGCGCGGTGCGGAGTTCATCCGCGCCGAGAACGAGGACGCGATCCACCTCGCCGATCTGGTGCGCGACCTCGGCGAGCGCAGGCAGCGTGGCCGTCGGGCGGTCGGGGATCTCGGTCTCGATGGCGTTGGGCTCCTCGCCGGCGGCGCCGCGCACGAGCAAGGCTCGACCCGGCTCGATCCAGACCACGGCGTTCACCCCGCTGGGGGTGACTCGCGTGGTGGGGCGGGGGCGTGTCGTTCCGTGCATGGCTGCCTCCTTCGGCACGCCGAATCGTCGGGCCGGCGGCGTGCTCCGTACGCCTGCCGTTGGTCCCGAAGGGCTCGCCCACCGGACCCCGCAGGGCGTGACCGTTCGCCAGGAGGTCCCTGCGCATCGTCCCGGCCGGACATGGCCAGGCGCTGTTACGCGGCGGTCGCCGCGGCCACGGTCGCGGCCGCACCCGGTACGCCGCATGCCGCCGCGTGCCGCCCAGCGGGTGCAACGACGCATGCCGCCGCGTGCCGCCCAGCGGGTGCAACGACGCGTGCCGCACCGGCTCGCCCTCGCAGCGGGACGCTCATCGCATGCAACGCCGGTGGGCGCGACAGCTGTGCCGCCCGGCGGTCGCGACGTGCGCTGGTGCGTCCGTTCACCCGCTCACCGGCACAGCCCGGGCGTCCCAAGCCCGGAGCCCGGAGTCGAACGGGCCGCGCCGGAACCGAACGGGCCGCGCCGCGGCGTCTGCCGCGGCCCGGCCCGGGTGGGTGAGCGATCGTCAGCGCGTGGCGGCGAGTGCCTCCTTCGCGCGAGCGATGACGGGTGCCAGCGGCTCGTCGAGGTTGCCGGTGACGGGCTCCAGCTCGTACCGGACGCGGACGATCGGCTTGGCGACCGAGAGGACGCGCGTGAGGTCGATCGGGGTCGCCGCGAGGACGACGTCGGCCGGGATCGCCGTGAGCGCGGATTCCAGCTCGTGGATCTGCTTGGCACCGTAGCCCATCGCCGGGAGCAGGTGCTCGAGCTTGGGGTACTTCGCCAGCGTCTCGGCCAACTCGCCGGTGGCGTACGGGCGGGGGTCGACGATCTCGGTCGCGCCGAAGCGGCGTGCCGCGACGACGCCGGCCCCATACGTCATGCCGCCGTGGGTGAGCGTCGGGCCGTCCTCGACGACGGCGACGGTACGCCCACGGATCTCGCCGCCCTCGAGCGCGAGGGACGAGCGGGCCTCGACGACCGCCGCCGTGGGGTTCGCGGTCGCGATGGCGGCGCGCACGGACGCGAGCGCCTCGGGCGTGGCGGAGTCGATCTTGTTGATGACGACCACGTCGGCGATGCGCAGGTTGGCCTCGCCCGGGTGGTAGCTCAGCTCGTGGCCGGGCCGCAGCGGATCCACGACGACGATCATCAGGTCCGGCGCGTAGAACGGGAGGTCGTTGTTGCCGCCGTCCCAGATGACGACGTCGCACTCGGCTTCGGCGGCCCGCAGGATCCCCTCGTAGTCGACGCCCGCGAACACGAGGCGGCCGGCATCGAGGTGCGGCTCGTACTCCTCGCGCTCCTCGATCGTCGTCTCGTGGCGGTCGAGGTCCGCGTAGGTCTCGAAGCGCTGGACCCGCTGGGCGACGAGGTCGCCGTACGGCATCGGGTGGCGGACGACCGCGACCTTGAGGCCCTGCGCCTCGAGGGCGGTGGCCACGAAGCGGCTCGTCTGGCTCTTGCCGCTGCCCGTGCGGACCGCGCAGACGGCGACGACGGGGCGGGTGCTCTTGAGCAGCGTCCGCTTCGTGCCCAGCAGCTTGAAGTCCGCGCCGGCGGCGAGCGCACGGCTGGCCGCGTGCATCACCTGCTCGTGGCTGACGTCGCTGTAGGCGAAGACGACCGTGTCGACCTCGAGCGTCGCGATGAGCTGCTCCAGGTCCGCCTCCGGACGGATCGGGATGCCCTCCGGGTACCGCTCGGCGCCGGCGAGCTCCGGCGGATAGCGGCGGTCGGCGATGCCGGGGATCTGCGTGGCCGTGAAGGCGACAACCTGGACGGAGGGATCGTCCCGGTACACGACGTTGAAGTCGTGGAAGTCACGGCCCGCGGCGCCCATGATGAGCACGCGTTCGGTGCGCATGGTGACTCCTTGGAGGGCACGCAGGCGTCCGCGCCGGTCCACGTGGCTACCAGCGGGCGGGCGCGGCGACAGCCACTCCGCGTCGTGGAAGCATGCGCCACGCGAGGACTGCCGACCAGCGGCCGGGATGCCCTCCGCGGGGTGCCGCAGGTCCCGCCAAGGTGGTCCGATCGGCACTCACCGGCGGTGGCCGACACCCCCGACTATGCACGTGAGGTGGGTGCCGGAGGGGACGCCCGGCACCCACCCGAACCGCTGCCCTCGCTACGGCGAGGGCTTCGTGATTCGTGCGCCGGGGACGAGCGGTGACGCGGCCGGGAGCGCCGGCTACAGCTCGTGGTGCTGGCGCGCCTCGTAGATGAGGCGTTCGCGATGATCCGGGTGGGCCACGGCGATCAGCGCCTTCGCCCGCTCCCGGAGGCTCCGGCCCCACAGCTCCGCGACGCCGAACTCGGTCACGACCGTGCGGACGTGCGCGCGGGTCGTGACGACGCCCGCACCCTGCTTGAGCGCCGGGGTGATCCGTGACATCGATCCGTCCGCGCCCGCCGTCGACGGCAGCGCGATGATCGCCCGCCCGCCGGGCGCCAGGGCCGCGCCGCGCATGAAGTCCATCTGGCCGCCGATGCCGCTGTACATGCGGTAGCCGATGGAGTCGGAGACCACCTGCCCGGACAGGTCGACCTCGATCGCCGAGTTGATCGCGGTCATGTTCCGGAATGACCGGATGACGTGCGTGTCGTTGGTGAAGTCGACGGGGCGCATCTCGACCATCGGGTTGTCATTGACGAACTCGTAGAGCTTCCTCGTGCCCATCATGAACGCGGCCACGAGCTTGCCCTTGTTGCGAGCCTTGGCCGCGCCGGTGATGACCCCTGCCTCGACCAGGTCGACGATTGCGTCCGTGAACATCTCCGTGTGGATCCCGAGGTCCTTCTTGGCGGCCAGGAAGGTCGCGGTGGCGGCGGGGATCGCCCCGATCCCGAACTGGAGCGTGGCGCCGTCGGGCACGAGGTCCGCGATGAACGAGCCGATCCGCCGCTCGAGCTCGCCGATGACCGGACGCGGGACCTCGTGGACCGGGTCGTCCACCTCGATCGCGAGGTCGATCTGGCTCACGTGGATGAACGACTCGCCCAGGGTGCGCGGCATCGCGGCGTTGAACTGCGCGATGACGGTCTTCGCGGCGGCGATCGCGGCGTGCATCGCCTCGACCGACGTGCCCAGCGAGCAGAACCCGTGGGCATCGGGCGGGGTCACGTTGATGAACACCGCGTCGAGCGGGAGCTCGCCCGACGAGAACAGCTCCGGCACATCCGACAGGAACACCGGGACGAAGTCGGCGCGGCCCTCGTTCACGGCCCGGCGGGCGTTGGGTCCGATGAACAGCGCCCGGTGGCGGAAGGCGGACGCCATCTCGGGCGCGAGGTGCGGTCCTGGTCCCTCGCAGTGGAGGTGGACGACCGAGACGTCGGCGAGCTCCGGGGCGCGGGCGACGAGGGCTCGGAGGAGCACCTCCGGCGTGGCGGCCGCGCACTGGAGATAGATCTGGTCCCGGGATCGGATCCCGGCGACCGCTTCTTCGGGGGTGACGATGCGCATGGCCGAAGTCTAGGTTGCGGGTGGCGGCGTGGGCGCACGCCGGATGGCCCGAGACCCCGTGCCGGAGCGCCCGCCCCACCCGTGACGCCGAGGCGCCGGCCCGGCGTGGGCGTGAAGCCGCACCGTCAGCCGCCCGGCCCGACCCCCGTGGGACGAAGCTCGAAGGCCGGGCCGGCGCCCAGCGACTCGGCGGGCGTCCCGTACCTGAGGATCAGGTCGCGGACCGCCGCGGCATGCTCCCCGCCATCGAGCTCCCGCGCCTCGGCGGCCCAGGACGCCTCCCCCACCGTCACCCGGCACGCGGGATCGGCCAGCAGGTTGCGGCTCCAGGCCGCGTCCGGCGAGCCCGCCGCGACCACGATCGCACCGCCCTCACGCTCGGCGAACCCGACGGTCGCGCGCGCCGTGCGGCCCGTCCGTCGGCCCCGGGTCTCGATCCGGCAGACACGGCCCCACGCGACGAGATCGTCCTCCATCGCGGGGTCGCGGGTGCGAGCGGGCGTCAGGCGCCGCCGCGGTCCAGCCGGTGCTTGGCGACGAACGCCGCCGCCTGGGCACGCCGCTCGAGGTTCAGCTTGGACAGGATCGAGGACACGTAGTTCTTCACCGTCTTGTCGGACAGGAAGACCTCGCTCGCGATCTCCTTGTTGGTCTTGCCCTCGGCCACGAGCAGCAGGATCCGCTGCTCCTGGGCGGTCAGCTGCGCCATCTCGTCGGTGTAGGCACCGGTCGCGATCCGCCGCACGCGCTCGAGGACCTTCTCGGTCACCGCAGGGTCGAGCAGCGACTCGCCGCGGCCGACGTTCTCCAGGGCCGCCACGAGGTCCCGCGCCCGGATCTGCTTGAGCAGGTACCCCGAGGCGCCGGCCACGATCGCGGACAGCACCGCCTCCTCGTCGGGGTACGACGTCAGCATGACGACGCGGGTCGCCGGCAGCTCCGCGCGGATCTCGCGGCAGGCCTCGATCCCGGAGCCGTCGGGCAGCCGGACGTCCATGACCACGATGTCGGGCTGGAAGCGGCGCGCCTGCTCGATCGACTCGGCAGCGGTGCCCGCCTCGGCGACGACCTGGAAGCCCTCCCGGCGATCGAGGAGCGCGACGAGGCCCTGCCGGACGACCTCGTGATCGTCGACCACGAGGAGGCGCAAGGGATGCGAGCTGAGATCAGTCACGGTCAGTCGTTCTCCGGTACCGGAGGCAGAATGCTCCCCGAGGCCGACGTGGACGTCGTCGGCACCCGGACGATGATACGCGTGCCGGGACCGTCCGGGCGTTCCACGGCGAACGTGCCCCCGAGGCCAACCGCGCGATCGCGCATGTTGGCCAGGCCCTGGTGCCGGCCGAAGGCGTCGGGGCCCGGCAGCGCGGCGGGGTCGAAGCCGCGTCCGTTGTCCTCGACGCACAGCACCAGGTTGCCACCCTCATCGACCAGGACGAGCTCGGTGCGCGACGCGCCCGAGTGGCGGGCGACGTTCGAGAGTGCCTCGCGCGCGATGAACAGGATGTCCGAGCGCCGGTCCGGGGGCAGCGAGCGGAGGAGCGCCGCCCCACCGGCCAGGTCCACGTCGAGCTCGATGACCGCGTGCATCCCGAGCTCTTCGGCGAGCCGGGCGAGCACCTCGACGGGATCCTCCTCGCCACCCATCGCGGGCCGCAGCCGCAGGATGTACGAGCGGATGTCGGCGATCACGAGGTTGAGCGAATCGATCGCGCGGTCGACCCGGGCGACCGCCTCGTCGCGGCCGCGCTCCTCCTCCACGAGCTCCGGCACGTCCTCGAGCGACAGCCCCACCGCGTAGATCGCCTGGATGATGCCGTCGTGGAGATCCTTGCCGATCCGCTCCCGCTCCTCGACGACCGCCAGGCGCTGGACCTGGTCGTGGAGCCGCGCGTTCTCGATCGCGATCCCGGCATGCACGGCGAACATCTCGACCAGGCGCTCGTCGTCCTCGGTGAACTGCAAGCCCTGCTTGTCGGCGAGATAGAGGTTCCCGACGGAGCGACCCTTGACCGTGACCGGGGCGCCCAGGAACGAGTGCATGACCGGGTGATTTGCCGGAAAGCCGTAGCGCTCCGGGTGGCCCGTGATGTCGGGCGTTCGAACCGTGCGGCTGTCGTGGATGATCAGGCCCAGCAGGCCCCGGCCATGCGGCGCTTCGCCGATGCGGGCCCGTGCCTCGGGGCTGATCCCGCTCGTGATGAAGCGCTCGAAGCGGCCGCGCTGGTCGGCGATCCCGAGCGCCGCGTAGCGCGCCCCGATCAGGTCGCGCACGCGATCGACGATCAACTGGAGCACCCGGTCGATATCGAGCTCTGCGGCCACGGCGCGGGTCGCGGCCTCGAGCGCGGCGAGCCGCTCCGCGCGCGAGTGGGCTGCCGCGCGCGACCACGCCGCGTCGACCGCGAGCTCCATCGTGCGGACGACCTCGTCCACCGCCCCTGCCGGCGCGTCAAGGCTCAGGCGGCCCAGCGTCTCATGGCCCTCGTGCGACCCGAGCGGGAAGGTCACGAGCCCTGCTCGCGCGGCCGCCGGCGGGATCGCGGCCAGCGTGCCGGCGCCGACCTCGAGCGCCGGCAGCGGCGGCGCGCTGACCTCGAGCACCGCGCCCCGGGCCCCGGCGACGTCGAGGATCCCCTCGAGCGCCCGCGCGACGGCCTCGCGCCGGTCGTCCGTCGGGTGCCGCTGCCAGCGCTCCAGCGCCTCGAGCGTGCTCACGAGGGGAAACGTCGCGGCCGCAGTTGTGGGATGCTCGGTCCGGCTCATCGGCGCGAGCCTAGCAGCCCTGCGCACCGCGCGGGGCAGCCGGTCCCGGCGCCTTCGGGCCATTGGTCCCTAACGCGCACCGGGGTTGGCCCCAGACCATTCCCCAATCCATACGTCCCCCCTGCACCGGAGATCCCGTGCCCGTGGAACCCACCGTCACCGACCAGCCCGTCGAGACCGCGTCCGAGGACGCGGCTGACCAGCGCGGCCTCGCCGCGTCCGCGCTGACCCGGCGCGGGTTCCTCCGAGCGGCCGGCCTCACCGGCATGGCAGGCGTCGCCGCCAGCGTCGCTGCGTGCCAGGCAGCCACATCGCCCACGTGGAGCTTCGGTCCCCCGGCGACACCGGGCGCGGCCACGGCCGCCCCCTCCGCAGTCGCCTCCGTTGCGCCGTCCGTGGCGCCGTCCGTGGCGCCGTCGCCGTCGGCCAGCCCCGACATGCCGGCCGGCTGGACCGAGCACGACATCGCCGCCCGTGACGTCGTCCGCCGCTTCGTGGGCAACCTTGCGCCCGCGTTCGAGGGCATCTACGGCCCCGAGGCGTTCGCGAAGCTGGTCGAGATCCTCGGCGCCACGGAGCCGTACCCGGAGCTCACCGAGAAGCCCGCCTTCGTCCAGGTGCCGCAGCTCGTCCTCACCGATGTCCTCGATCCGCTGCCGTTCGAGGAGGTCGACGGCTTCAAGGTCTTCCGGCTCACGATCGACGAGATCGAGCAGGCCGTCGACGAGATGAAGCCCACCGTCGCCGCGCTGGGCTACAACAAGCAGACGCCCGGCCCGACGATCCGCGTGAACGAGGGCGACAAGGTCCGCGTGATCTTCACCAACAACCTCACGGAGACGACGGGCGTCCACTTCCACGGCGTGGAGTTCGACGACTTCTTCATGGACGGCGTCCCGTTCGTGACCCAGGTGCCGTTCGCGCCCGGAGAGGACTGGACGTACGAGTTCACGGCGAACCGGCCCGGCTCGCTGATGTACCACTCGCACCACAACGCGACCGACCAGGTCGGCCGCGGCCTCCTCGGGGCGTTCATCGTCGACCCGGTCGATCCGGACGAGGACGACACCTTCGACCGCGACTACATCTGGATCAGCAACGACGTCCTCGGCGGGTTCACGATCAACGGCCACGGGTTCCCGGCGGTCGTCCCGATCCTCGCCGCCGTGGGCGAGAAGGTCCGGGTCCGGTACATGAACGAGGGCATCATGTACCACCCGTTCCACAGCCACGGCTACGCCCAGACGATCGTCGCCCGCGACGGCTACAAGGTCCCCAAGAGCGCCCAGTACGACGCCGACACGGTGACCGTGGGCCCGGGCGAGCGGTGGGACGTGAACATCACCACCGACCGGATCGGGCTGTGGGCGTACCACTGCCACATCCTCCCGCACGTCGAGGGGCCGGACGGGATGTTCGGCATGGTCAACGTGCTGATCGTCGTGCCAACCAAGGAAGACGTCGATGCGATCGTCCAGGCACTCCTTGCCTGACCGGTCGCGGCGGTGACCGTCGTGCCGACGCGGCCGGAGCAGGAGGCGGGCGCCGTGCCCGCGCCGGGTCGTCTCGGCGCGCCCGGGGCGCCGCCCAAGCTCCTGCTCGCGACGGACCTGAGCGAGGCCTCGTCGTCGGCCACCGACGAGGCCTTCGAGCTCGCCTCCCGGCTGGCGGCGAGGCTCCTCGTCGTGTCCGTGATCGATCCGGGCTCGCTGCTCCTGCCCGGCGGCAGGTTCCGGGCCCGCGTCGACCAGGTGCGCGAGCATCGCGAGCAGCAGGCCCAGGCGCTGGTTGAGCGCGGCCGTGAGCTGGGGCTTGACGTCTCGTTCCTCGTCTGGACCGGCGATCCCGGCGACATGATCGTCGAGGCCGCCGAGGCCGAGCGGGTCGACATGGTCCTCGTGGGCAGCCACGGACGCGGTGCCGTCGGTCGCTTCTTCATCGGCAGCGTCTCCGAGCACGTCGTCCGGCACGCGCCCTGCCCGGTCCTGGTGGTCCGTCCGCGCGAGACCCGCCAGCTCAGCTGACGACCCGCTCGCGTCGCGGCGGCGACCGCCACATTCCGGGCCCCGGCTATGCTCTCCCGATACGCATGCACCGAAGAGGGCTGAACCTGATGACCGACGCAGGCGAGACACCGGATCCCGCGACCTCGGCCGCGCCAGACGCGGACCCGGACGCGGACGCGGACGCGGACGCGTCGCGGAGTCTCGCGAATCGCGCCGACTCGGTCGCGGAGCGGTTCGGGAAGAGCGACTGGATCGAGCTGGCGGCGACCCTGCTGCTGGCGCTCGCGACGATCGCGTCCGCGTGGTCCGCGTATCAGGCGACCCGCTGGGGCGGCGTCCAGGCGAATGCCTACAGCTCCGCCGCGGCGACCCGGGCAGAGTCCGTGCGAGCGTCCAACACGGCCCTCGCCCAGCGACAGGTCGACGTCGCGACGTTCGTCGCGTTCCTCGATGCCTATGCCTCCGAGCGGCCACAGCTCCAGACCTTCTATCGCGAACGGGCCCGCGAGGAGTTCCGGCCGGCGCTCGATGCCTGGGTGGCATCAGTGCCCGCGGGCACGGTGCCCGAGGGCACGCCGTTCACACGGCCGGAGTACCAGCTCGCCGAGGAGCAGAAGTCGGAAGAGCTGCTTGCCGCGGCCGAAGCGCTGGCCGCCGAGGCGCGGGCGGCGAACCAGACCGGCGACAACTTCATCCTGATCGCCGTCCTCATGGCATCCGTGCTGTTCTTCGCCGGCGTCGGCACGAAGTTCGAGGGAACGATCACGCGCCGGACGATGATCTCGATGGCGGCAGTGGTCTTCGTCCTGGGCCTGATCGGGATTGCGAGCCTGCCGCAGAACGTCGGGATCTGAGGGGAGGGGTCGGGCGCATCGCCCGGCACCCACGTGGCAGCATCGGCGCGACGCGCGCCTACTTCGTGTAGACGCCCTCGGGGTCGAGCTCCTCGCGCACGAGGCGGAGCTCCTCGGCCGTGGGTGGCGGCGTCGTCGCGAGCGTCGGACTGACCTTCGGCTCCCAGGCGATCGTTGCCCGGATCTCGTCCAGCGTGGCGCCCGGGTGGAGGGAGTCCAGGCGCATCTCGCCGGTCTCGTCGAAGTGCCAGATGCCGAGATCGGTGACCACCACCGACGGCCCGCGACCCTTCCAGCCGCCGGCCCTGCGGATCCGCTCGGCCGTCTCGGCACCGCCGAGGTTGCCGGGCGAGGTGCGGAAGTCGATCTCGTTCACGAACGAGCGCTGGCTCTGGCGCATGATCACGAACACCTGGGTGGCGTTGATCGCGATCTCGCAGGCCCCGCCGGATCCCGGCAGCCTCGTCTTCGGCGCGTCGTAGTCGCCGATCACGGTGGTGTTGATGTTGCCGAACCGGTCGATCTGGGCCGCGCCCAGGAAGCCCACGTCGATGAGCCCGCGCTGCAGGTAGAACGCGAACAGCTCGAACATCGAGACGACGGCCGTGGCGCCCGTGACGATCGTCGGGTCCCCGATCGACAGCGGCAGCCGGGCCGGTCGCGCGCCGAACACGCCCGCCTCGTACACCAGCTCCATGTCCGGCGCCACGGTCCGCTTCGCGAGGTTGACGGCGATGTTCGGCAGCCCGACGCCGACGAAGCAGACACGCTGGCTGGCGAGCTCGCGCGCGGCCGCGACGATCATCATCTCGGACTTCGAGAAGTCGGCCATCAGCCGTAGCTCCCGTAGTCGACGGAGCCCGACGGGGCGCTCCCCGGCGTGAGCGACGCGAGCCGCTCCTCGCCCAGCTTCTGGACGTACGCCGCCCGGTCGGGCAGGTCGTACACCCACTCGCGCAGCCAGGCCTGCGTCTTCTCCTCGTCCCGGCTGATCGGATCCCAGTCGAGGTAGAAGCGGTTGTCGCGGTCGTACGCGCCCTGGACGTAGGAGGGGTGCGCGCCGAACGGATCCACCACGACGGCATCCACGATGAGCCCCGGGATGACCGTCCGGTTCGGGTCCGCGCGGACGACCGACTCGTCGACGAGCTCCTCCACCACGACGATCACCCGGTCCGCGGCGAAGGCCGCCTCCTTCTGGCAGCCGAGGAGCCCCCAGATCTGGGTGTTGCCGTTCGCATCCGCGCGCTGCGCGTGGATGACCGTCACGTCGGGGTTGAGCGGCGGCACCGCGTACACGACCTCGTCGGAATAGGGCGACGCAATGGGCCGGATGAGCGGGTTCGCCTTCGGGAGATCCGTCTCGAAGTACGAGCGGAGCGGCATGAACGGGAGGTTGGCGGCGCCGGCCGTGTAGCGCGCGACCATGCCGAAGTGGCTGTACTCCTCGATCTCGAGCGGGGTCCCCTCCCCCACTGACGCCGGCTCGATCCGGCGCCGGATCGCGTTGAGGCCCCCGACGCCCGGGTTGCCCAGCCAGCTGAAGATGAGCTTGCGGGCGACGCCGCCGGCGATCATCTGGTCGTAGACGAGGTCGGGTGTCATCCGCGCGAGGACGAGGTCCCGCTTGCGCTGGCGGATGATCTCGTGGCCGGCCGAGAACCCGATGAGGTGCGTGAACCCCTCGATCGCGACGGTGTCACCGTCCCGGACGAGGTCCGAGACGGCATCGCGCATGGAGGCCACCTTGCCGGACATGAGCGGGTGCGCTCCCGGTCCGGTCAGCGGCCCGAGGCGCCGAAGCCCTCGGTCGCGTACCCGGCGCGCGCGGCGGCCTTGCGCTCCGCGACGTCCTCCGCCCGGTGCGCGGCGACGTGGGCGACCGCCTCGGTGAAGATCCGGATCGCCGTTTCGGCCTCGGACTGGGATACGACCAGCGGCGGCGACATCCGCACGCAGTCGTCACCCGCCTCGAGGACGAGCAGCCCACGGTCGAACGCCTGCAGCTGGACCGCGTCGGCGGTCTCGCCCGAGTCGAACTGGATGCCGACCATGAGGCCCTTGCCCCGGACGTCCTTCACGAGCGCAGGGAAGCGGTCCACGAGCGGGCTGAGGCCATCCATGACCTCCCTTCCGCGGATCGCCGCGTTCGCGACGAGGCCGCCCTCGAGGAGCTTGATCGTCTCGAGCATTGCCGCGAGCGCGACCGGGTTGCCACCGTACGTGGAGCCGTGCGCGCCTGGGCCCCAGCTCATCACGTCGGCCTTCGCGATCATCGCGCCGATCGGCATGCCGGATGCGATGCCCTTCGCCGTGAGCAGGATGTCTGGTTCGACGTCCCAGTGCTGGAGCGCCCACATCTTGCCGGTCCGGCCGGCGCCCGACTGGACCTCGTCCGCGATGAGCAGGATCCCGTGGCGGTCGCAGAGCTCGCGGAGGCGGGGCAGGAAGTCGTCCTCGGGGACGACGTAGCCGCCCTCGCCCTGGATCGGCTCCACGACGATCGCGGCGAACTCGTCGGCGGGCATGAGGCGCTTGAACACGCGCTGCTCGATCTCCTCGAGACCCTCGTTGCCGAACGGCACGTGGTACACGCCGGGCAGGAGCGGGCCGAAGTGCGCGTGGTACTTGGCCTTGGACGCGGTCAGGCTGACGGCCCCCATCGTCCGCCCGTGGAACCCGCCGAGGAACGCGATCACGTTCGGGCGGCGGGTGTGGTAGCGGGCGAGCTTGAGTCCCGCCTCGACCGCCTCGGCGCCGGAGTTGCCGATGAAGGCGCGGGTCGGGCCGGACATCGGCGCGATGCGCGTGAGCTCCGCGGCGCCCTGCGCGTAGGCGGGCAGGTAGAAGTCGCTGGCGGACATGTGGAGCAGGTTCGCGGCCTGCGCCTGGATGGCGGCAACGACGGCGGGATGGCTGTGCCCGGTGGAGTTCACCGCGATCCCGGCGGCGAAGTCGAGGAACACGTTGCCGTCGATGTCCTCGACCGCGCAGCCCTCGCCCCGGATCGGGACGATCGGATACGCGCGCGGCAGGCTGGGGCTCGTCCAGGCGTGGTCGAACTCCACGTGGGCGCGAGCCTTCGGTCCCGGCAGCTCGGTGACGATGTGCGGGACTTGACGCGCCTGCAGCGGCGTGGTCACGGGGCCTCCTTGAACGAAGCAAGACGCATAGAGGTTATGCAGTGTGCATACCACAATAGCAGAGGGCAATCCCCCTTCCGGGGTGCCGGAGGACCCCAATGGGCCTGTTGGCGCTCGCCCGCGTGCGCCACACTTGCGCGGTGGAAGGACTCCTGTTGACGCTCGTCCTGGCGGTCGTGATGCTGGCAGCCATCGTGCTGCTCGGCCGCAGCTGGCCGCGGTCGTCGCGGATCGGCGGCTACCGGGCCAGACGCGACGGCGGCGCCCCGGCCGCTGCGGAGCCGCCCGTCCGCGAAGACGATGACGCGGCCTGGAACTGGGCCGCGGGCGGCAGCCACCAGGACGGCGGCGACGAGGACGATCGGGCCAGGTAGCGAGGCGCGCCCGTATCCAGTTCCTGGACCTACCGGTCAAGCGCCTCGACCAGCCGCCCTGCGATGGGCGCGATGTTGGCGACCGGGTCGATCGACGTGTTCGTCAGCACGGCGATCACGATCCCCCGTGACGGCAGCACCGTCAAGATTCGCGGCATACCCGCCCGCTTCCCAGCCGCCGTTGCCGACGGCATCGGGGCCCGCCCCCGTGACACCCGCCATGTCGAACACGCCAAGCCCGTACCCGTCCGTGTCGGCGCCCGTCCCGAAGTCCGTCATCGCCTCGAGCGCACCACCCGAGAGCAGCCGGCCGCCGAAGGTCTCGTAGGCCCACAGGGCGAGGCTCGGGGCATCGCTCGCCATGGCGCCGGCCGACGCGATCGACGTGACCGCCGCCCTCGATGGAAGCAGCCCTCCGCCCTCGTCGAGGATGTCCGGACGAACCGTGCCCCCGAGGAACGGCAGCGCAAGGGGTTCCGATGGGCGCTCGTCCGGCTGGTAGATGATCCGTTCGAACCGCGGGTCGGCCAGGACCCCGTCGCGAAGGGCCGCGGCCAGGGACGTCCCGGTGACCGACTCGATGACCTGTCCGAGCAGGATGTAGCTCGTGTTGGAGTAGGCGAACTCCTCGCCGGGCCCCTCCCGGGTGTCGGGGATGGAGTCGACGATGGCGTCGATCGTCCAGGCGCGATCGGGGTCGGCCTCCACCGACGGATCTTCGACCAACCGGGGATCGGGAATGCCGGACTCCATCGCCAACAAGTCCCGGATGGTGGCATCGCCGGTGTCGAGCCCGAGTGTCTCGGACAGGTGTCGCCTCACAGGGTCGTCGAGACGGAGCTTCGCCTCGTCCGCCAGGCGCATGATCTCCGCGGCGACGAAGGTCTTGGTGACGCTCGCGATCCCGAACTGGGCACCTGGGTGAAGCGCGTTCGTGCCGTCGGCGCTTCCGGCGGCGCCCGACCAGGTCCCCTCACCCGCCACCAGGATGGTCGCCGCGACTCCGGGCAGCCGGTCGAGGGTCTCGTCGAGGACACGCTGGAGGGCGGTCTGGGTAGCGGCGGGCAGCGGCGCGGTCGGGGCGTCGGGAAATCGGCCCAGACCGAACTGCGCGGCGGTCGACGACCCTGCGGTCGCCCCGGCCGTCGGGCCTGACGACCCCATCGAGCCCACTGCCGCGAGCGGTGACGGGGCCTGGGTTGCCGCTGGAGACGCAGGCGACACAGGCGATGCGCATGCAGCCGCGAGCGCGGCCACCGCGACCGGCAACGCCCATCGGTGTCGCGATGTCCGTCCCGGCGGACTGGTTACAGGGCGGTTCCTGCCGAGCGGGTCGGGGGTGCTGCGCATCGGGACGCCTCGTGCTGCCGGCGGCCCGCTGCCGGGATGGATCGGGCCCTGCCCGGACTGATGCGACAAGCTGCTGTGTCGTTCAAGTCCGGGACCAGGTCGACGGGACGGGACGAGCGCGAGCCCGAGGATCGGCGAGCCCCGGTCTCGCGACCGGGGCTCGCGTTGGGAGCGAACGATGGTGCCGGCGTCAGTCGACGACCGTGTGGCTCTGCTCGCGGAGGAACTGCGCGACGTAGTACATCGACAGGCCCGACTTGCCGGTCGAG
Source organism: uncultured Chloroflexia bacterium (assembly GCA_963715245.1). Classification (GTDB taxonomy): domain Bacteria; phylum Chloroflexota; class Limnocylindria; order Limnocylindrales; family CSP1-4; genus CAIXZV01. Next base: position 948,666 of record CAVQRM010000001.1, on the reverse strand, counting down.
CCGGAGCCCTTCCACCCGCCGAACGCCTGGACGCCCGGCCAGGCGCCCGTCGTGGCGCCCGCGCGGCGGTTGACGTACAGGACGCCCGCCTGGATCTCCTCGAGGAACTGCTGCACCTCGGCCGGGTCCTCGGAGTAGACGCCGGCGGTGAGGCCGTACATGTTGTCGTTGGCGAACGCGAGCGCCTCGTCGAGCGAGTCGACGGCGGCCACGGCCGTGAACGGCGCGAACAGCTCGTCCTGGAACAGCCGGTGCGACGCCGGCAGGCCGACGACCGTCGGCTCCACGTAGAACCCGCGGGCCATGAAGCCGTCGGTGAGCCGCTCGCCGCCCGTGAACACGGTCCCGTCGCGGCGTGCCTCGGCGACCGCCTGCTGGTGACGGTTGACCGCGCGCTCGTCGATGACCGGGCCCATGAACGCGGTCCGCGGCAGCGGGTCGCCGACCACGAGCTTCTCGGTCTTCTCGACCAGCTGGCGGACGAGCTCGTCGTGGACCGGGCGCTCGACGTACACCCGGCTGTTCGCGGAGCACTTCTGCCCGCCGAAGCCGAACGCCGCGCGCATGATTCCCTCGGCGGCCTCCTCGAGGTCCGCGCTCTTGAGCACGATCGCCGGGTTCTTGCCGCCCATCTCCACGATGCACGGCCGCGGGTACCTCTTCGAGAAGTTGCGGAACAGCTCGAAGCCCACCTCGTACGAGCCCGTGAACACGATGCCGTCGACGCCCTGGTTCGTCTGGAGCTCGTCGCCGACCGTGTCGCCCGGGCCCATCACGAGGTTGAACACGCCGTCGGGGACGCCCGCGTCGCGGTAGGCCTCCATGACCGCGATCGCGGACATCGCCGCGACCGTCGCCGGCTTGAACACGACCGCGTTGCCGGCCATCATCGCGGCCGCGCTCGGGCCGACCGACAGCGCCATCGGGAAGTTGAACGGGCTGATGACCGCGAACACGCCGTGCGGCCGGAGGATCGAGCGGGTGTGGACCGCCGCGTCGCCCAGGTTGTCCATCGGGTGGTCGTAGAAGGCGTTGTCCTCGGCCGTCTTCGCGTAGTAGCGGATGAGGTCGGCCGCCTCCTCGACCTCGCCCAGGGACTCGAGGCGGGTCTTGCCCACCTCGATCGCCATCAGGCCGCCGTACTCCATCTGGCGCTCGGAGATGAGATCGGCGGCGCGCTTGAGGATCTCGAGACGCCGCTCCCAGCCGAGGCGGAACCACGCCGGCTGCGCGCGTCGGGCAGCGGCGATCGCGTCCTGCGCGTCCTTGCGCGTGCCCTTCGCGAACGTCCCGACGAGGATCTCGCTGTCGATCGGGCGAGCGCACCTCGAACGTGCCGTCGCCGTCGCGCTCGGCGCCGTCGATGAAGTTCCGGTGGTACGCGCCGATCCGGCCCTTGGCCTTCTCGAGCCCGGCCTCGTACAGCGCGTGGAGCTCCTCGTTGTCGGCGCGCAGCGTCGCGTAGGTGATCTTGAGTCGCTCAGCGGTCATCGCAGGGGCTCCCGTACGGCGCGCCCGCGGATGCGGCGGACGCGCGCTCGAAAGGACGAGTGGTTGCCGCCAGTCTAGTCCGGGCGGCGGGCGCCGCGGGAGGGCCGGTGGGCCTGTGCCCGATCGAGCCATGCGCTCCCCGGACGGCCGACCCATGCCGGGTCCCGCCGACATCGGTCATGCTGCGGCCCATGACCGGACGTGCTCGCGCCCTGCGGTCCGACGCTGGCGCTCGTCGTGGGCCTGCTCGCCGGCTCGACTGGCGGCCCCCGCACGGGCCACCGCGGCATCCGACTACCCCGCCGGCTACACGGGCTTCCACACGTACTCCGAGATGGTGACCGAGGTCACGGCCGTCGCGGCGGCGCATCCGTCGATCGTCGCGGTCCGCTCGATCGGCACGACGCCCGGCGGCAGGTCGCTGCTCTGGCCAAGGTGTCCGACAACGTCGCCACGGACGAGCCCGAGCCCGAGATCCTGTTCGACGGCCTGCACCCACGGCAACGAGCCGATGAGCCTCGAGATGACCCTCGCGATCCTGCGCTGGCTCACGGACGGCTACGGCACCGACGATCGGATCACCGCGATCGTGGACGACCGGGAGACGTGGATCGTGTTCGCGGTCAACCCCGACGGACAGCGCCACGACTACGGCAGCGGGACGCTCCGCAACTGGCGCAAGAACCGCCAGCCCAACGCCGGGACCACGGCCGTCGGGACGGACCTCAATCGCAACTACGGGTACCGCTGGGGCGGCAGCGGGTCCTCGTCCAGCCCGTCCTCCTCGAGGTACCGCGGCAAGGCGGCCTTCTCCGCCCCCGAGACGAGCGCGATGCGGGCACTTCCTCTCGAGCCGCGTGGTCGGCGGCCGGCAGCAGATCCGGGCCGCGATCTCGTTCCACGAGTACGGCCGCTACGTGATGTGGCCGTACGCGGCGACGACCGCGAACCTCCCGTCCGACATGACGTCGCAGGACCGAGACGCCCTCGTCGCGATCGCGAAGGGGATGGCCTCGCGCAACGGCTACAAGGCGATGCAGGCGAGCGACCTGTACGTCGCGTCCGGGACGACCGCGGACTACCTGTACGGGAAGTACCGGATCTTCGCGTTCACCGTGGAGCTGTCGGCGGTGGACTACCCGAAGGACACGGTGATCGCGTCCGAGACGGGCCGCAACCGTGACGCCGTCCTGTGGCTTGCCGAGCGCGCGTGGTGCCCGCTGTCGATCGTGAGCGCGACCGTGCGCGCCGCCCGCTGCGGTGCCTTTGACGACGACCTCGAGGTCTACCGCGGCTGGAAGACGAACCCCGACGGCACCGACACCGCACCGGCGTCTGCCCGCTGGACCCGCGGCAACCCCGCCGGGACGAGGATCAGCGGCGTGACCGGCCAGCCGACGACGACGGCATCCGGGCGGCACGCGCTGATCAGCGGCCTGCCGGCGGGTTCGCGCTCGACCTCGTACGACCTCGACGGCCGTACGACCGTGCGCTCGCCGCGGTTCGTGCTCCCCGGGGCGACCGGCCAGCGACTCACGTTCCGCTGGCTCCTCGCGCACGGGGGCAACTCGAGCAGCGCGGACTACCTGCGGGCGATCGTCGAGACGGACGACGGGACCCGGACGGTCGTCTGGGAGCGGCGTGGCGCGGCGACGCTCGTGGCCGGGCGATGGCGCTCCGCGTCGGTGTCCCTGGACGCCTGGGCGGGCCAGGCGGTCCGGATCCGGTTCCAGGCGGCGGACGCCGGCCGGTCCTCGACCGTCGAGGTCGGCATCGACGACGTCCGGGTCACCCGCCCGACGAGCTGACGCGGCTGCGCGAGGCGGGCCACCGTCGGCGCGCCCGATGGCGGCGAGCCGCATACGAAGAACGCGCTTCGGGTCCGACCCGCTCCTCCACGGAGCCGGACTCGAAGCGCGAGGGAACCACGATCGCGCCGTCCTCGCCAGCCTTCATCGTCCGAAGGGCACGTGGTCCCGTGTCCACCGGCCCTCACCCTGCGCCTGATCGCCGGGCACCCTTCCGCGGGACGCATCGGGCCGCCGGCCGCCGGGACGCGGGAGCTCGACCCTCACCGGACGCGTCCCGCCCCGAGATCCACACCCTGCGCCTCCGGACGCCTGTGAGCGCCCGCGCGCCAAGGAGGACACGCCATGGAGGCCGGCACCGAGCCGCGCGCGCCGTTCCGCTGGACCCTGAAGCGGGACGGGATCATCGCCCCCGACGAGCGGCTGCCCTGGCCCCAGACGATCGCCGTCGGCTTGCAGCACATCTTCGCGATGTTCGGGGCAACCGTCCTCGCGCCGATCCTCATGGGTTTCGATCCCAACACGGCGATCCTGTTCTCCGGCATCGGCACGCTGATCTTCTTCGTGATCGTCGGCGGGCGGGTGCCCTCGTACCTCGGCTCGAGCTTCGCGTTCATCGCCGTCGTCATCGCCGCGTCCGGCTACGACGCGGCCGCGGGCGGGCCCAACCTGAACCTCGCGGTCGCCCTCGGCGGGATCATCGCGGCGGGTGCCCTGTACGCGGTCATCGGCCTGATCGTGATGGCGATCGGGACGGCCTGGATCGAGACGCTCATGCCGCCGGTCGTGACGGGCGCGGTGGTTGCCGTGATCGGGCTCAACCTGGCGCCGGTCGCGGTCGCGGGCATCGAGGGCACGATCTGGACCTCGACCGTCGGCCTCCTGACCGCGCTGTCCGTGGGGCTCGTCGCGGTGTACGCGCCCGGGATGCTCGGCCGGCTCCCGATCCTCCTTGGTGGCGTCATCGGCTACGTCCTGTTCTTCGTCATGGGCAACGTGCTGGGGCTCGAGGGCCTGACACCGATCTCCTTCGACGCCGTGGCGAATGCCGCCTGGCTTGGGCTGCCGAACCTCACCGCCCCGACCTTCGACATGAACGCGATCACCCTGATCGCGCCCGTCGCGATCGTCCTCGTCGCGGAGAACCTGGGGCACGTCAAGGCGGTCGCGGCGATGACCGGGCAGAACCTGGACCGGTACCTCGGCCGGGCGTTCCTCGGCGACGGCATCGCGACGATGGTCGCGGGCGCCGGCGGCGGCACCGGCGTGACCACGTACGCCGAGAACATCGGCGTCATGGCGGTCACGAAGATCTACTCCACGCTCGTGTTCGTCGTCGCGGCGTGCGTGGCCATCGTGCTCGGCTTCTCGCCCAAGTTCGGGGCGCTCATCGGGACGATCCCGGGTCCCGTCCTGGGCGGCCTCTCGCTCGTGCTGTTCGGGCTCATCGCGGCCACGGGCGCGAGGATCTGGGTCCAGAACAAGGTGGACTTCAGCCGCAGCCGGAACCTGATCACGGTGGCCATCGCGCTCACGATGGGTGCCGGCGATCTCACCCTCACGTTCGGCGGGTTCAGCCTCGGCGGCATCGGGACCGCGACCTTCGGCGCGATCATCGTCTACCAGCTGCTGCGCGACCGGACCCCGCCCGAGACGGCCGGGAACCCCGACGCGGTGCAACCCGCACCAGTGGCCTGACCCCGACGGGCCCATGCGGCTCTGCACCGAGGGCGTTCTCGGGCCGGGCCTCGTGGGGCATCATGCGCGGCAACGAGGACGTTGCCGGACCACGGCACCGAACCAGGAGGCCGCGGATGGGACTGCTCGAGGGGCGCAAGGCGCTGATCTTCGGGGTGGCCAACGACCACTCGATCGCCTGGGGGATCGCGAAGGCGTTCCACGCCGAGGGGGCGACGGTCGGCTTCTCGTCGATGGAGAGCCTCATCGAGCGCCGCGTGCGCCCGCTGGCCGAGTCGATCGGGGCCACGTTCGTGGAGCCCTGCGACATCGGCTCCGACGAGCAGATCCGTTCCGTGCTCGGCAAGTGGCACGCGGCGTACGGCGAGGTGGACGTCCTCGTCCACGCGATCGCCCACGCGAAGCGCGAGGACCTCGACGGCAAGTTCGTCGACACCTCTCGCGACGGGTTCGCGCTTGCCCTCGACGTGTCCGCGTACTCGCTCGTGGCGGTCACCCGCGAGGCGCTCCCGTACATGCACGCGGGCTCGTCGGTCCTGACGCTCAGCTACTACGGCGCCGAGAAGGTCGTCACCCATTACAACGTCATGGGCGTCGCGAAGGCGGCGCTCGAGGCGGCGGTGCGCTACCTCGCCGCCGACCTCGGCCCCGACGGGATCCGCGTCAACGCGATCTCCGCAGGTCCGATCCGGACGCTGTCCGCCGGCGGCATCTCGGGCTTCCGCAAGCTCTACGGCCCGTTCAACGAGATCGCGCCGCTCCGGCGGCACATGACGATCGAGGACGTGGGCAACTCGGCGGTCTACCTCGCGTCGGACCTCTCGAGCGCCGTGACCGGCGAGATCCTCTACGTGGACGGCGGCTTCAACGTCCTCGGCGTCCCGACGCTCGACTAGGCACCGCCGCGGCGTGAGCCCGCTTCCCCGCTCCGGGCGTCCGTTCGACCGGGACGTCCTCGCGGCCGTCGACGCCTGGGGCGCCGGCCGCTCCGGCGTGGCAGTGGTGGACCGCGACGGGCTGGTCGCGGAGCGCGGATCGCGCGACGGTCGCGCTGCCGTGGGCGTCGGTGACGAAGCTCGTGACGGCGTACACGACGCTCGTCGCCGTCGAGCGCGGCGTCATGGGCCTGGACGACCCGGCCGGCCCGCCGGGTGCGACGATCCGCCACCTCCTCGCCCACGCCTCGGGGCTCGCGTTCGACGACGAGACGGTCATCTCGCCGCCCGGCCGGACGCGGATCTACTCCAACACGGGCTTCGACGCGCTGGCGGCGGCCGTCGAGCGCGCTGCCGGCCGGTCCTTCGCGCAGCTCATGCGGGCGTGGGTGCTGGACCCGCTCGGGATGGACCGGCGACGCGCCTCGCCGGGCAGGCCGTCGGGCGGTCTGGCCGGACACGCGCCGGGACCTCGGCCGCCTTCGCCCGCGAGCTGCTGCGAGCCGCGGCTGCTCCCGCGGGAGACGCTCGCCGACGGCGACGACAGTCGCGTTCCCCGGCCTGCGCGGCGTGCTGCCCGGGTTCGGGCTGCAGGATCCGCTCGACTGGGGCCTCGGCTTCGAGCTCCGGGCCGCGAAGGCGCCGCACTGGACGGGCGCCCGGAACTCGCCGCGGACGTTCGGGCAGTTCGGCGGCAGCGGCACGTTCCTGTGGGTGGACCCGGACGCGGGCCTCGCGCTCGTGGCCTGACCGACCGGCAGTTCGGGCCGTGGGCGGCGATGCGCCTGGCCCGCGGTTCTGCCGACGCGGTCGCTCGCGGCTGCCGGGTCAGCCGCCCTCCTCGGCTACCAGCCCCAGGAGCCGGGCTCGCCCTTGACCGGCCCCGTGATCCGCGACGTCATCCAGCCGCCGTAGAAGCCGCCCGGCTGCGGCGTCGCCGCGCTCGTCGCCGACCCACGCCTCGTCCACCTTCGAGGCGTAGAAGGCAAGGTGGCCGCGGATCGCCTCGAACCCCGGGCTCGTGGCCGCTCGTACGACCAGGCCGGCGTCCGTCGATCCGCCGCGATCCCGCCTCGAGCGACCAGTACGTCGCGTCGCCCTTCCACTCGCAGTGGCTGGAGCCCGTCGACGGCCGGAGCAGTGTCCGCGCGCACGTCCTCGCGCGGGACGTAGTAGACCGGTGCCCCGGCGGTCTCGAGGACCCGCAGCGCGCGGGTCGTGTCCGCGACGACGATCCCGTCGACGACGACGCGGATCCGCTCGGGCACCGGCTCGACGCGCGGTGGTCGCGGGTAGTCCCAGACGGACTCCTGGCCGGGCCCGGGGACGACGGGATCGACGCCGCGGGGGATGCGGCGCGGCGAAGCGGTGGGCGTTGTCGGCGGTCATCGGCACGGTCCTCGGCGGCTGGTCTCGCTCCAGGGTTCGTCCGCCGTCAGCCCGCGGATGCCGCGGCGCACTCCGGCACACGCCCGCGACCGAGAGGTGCGACAGGTCCACCCGGAAGCCGCGGTCCTCGCGCATGGCCGCCACCAGCGCGGCCGCGCCTCGCGCCTCGTCGATCTCCCAGGTCTGACGGCAGCCGGTGCAGTGGAGATGGCCGTGGTCCGCCGCCGGCAGGACGTGGAACTCCTCGCGGCCGTCCACCCCGTGGGCGTGGCGCACGATACCGAGCTCCTCGAGCACGTCGAGCGTCCGGTACACGGTCGACGGCATGGTGGCCGGATCGCGCTCGCGGCAGCGCTCGACAGCTCCGCGCCGGTGACGTGGCCGTCGCTGCGCGGCAGGACCTCGATCAGGACCCGTCGCTGCGGCGTCCAGCGGAGCCCGCGCGCATGGAGACGGTCGCGGACGTCCTCCCACCTGGCGTCGCGCGCGGTGTCGCGTCCGGTCGGATGCGGCAGGCAGATCCGATCGGGGTACATCGAGCCGAAGGATAGGTGAGTCCGACCCTTATTGCAACAGCTTGCAACAGCAACGACGTGCGCCTAGGATCGAGCGCACGCCGCCATCCCGCCAGACACGCCGGCACGAGCCCCGGAGCAGCCCCGCGTCATGGACCTGTTCGCCATCGCCGCCGCCCCCGTCGAGGCCGGCGTCGACCCCTGCCCTCCACGCCGCCGACCGCTTCCTGTCAGCGTCCCGGTGTCGCTGCTGTTCTGGGCCTGATCGCGGGTCGTGATCGCGGTCGTCGGTGCGCGCGCACCAACCGGACCTCGACGAGCGGTCGGTCCCGCTGATGGGCGTCATGGCCGCGTTCATCTTCGCGGCCCAGATGTTCAACTTCCAGGTCGCCGGCGGCACGTCCGGGCACCTGCTCGGCGGCGTGCTCGCCGCGGTCCTGCTGGGCCCGTGGGTCGCGACGCTCGTCATGACCTGCGTGGTCGCCGTCCAGGCCCTCGTCTTCTCCGACGGCGGGCTCGTGGTGATGGGCGTGAACATCTTCAACATGGGGATCATCGGCACGCTCGGCGGGCTTCGCGATCTACCGCGCGCTGTGCCGGCCTGCTCGGCGGGGAGGACCGGGGCCGCATCCCGGCCGCGGCGATCGCCGGCGTGGGCGTCGGTCGTGCTCGCGTCGATCGCGATGTCGCTGGAGCTCGCGTTCTCGGGGACCAGCCCGCTCGAGCTCGTGCTCCCGGCGATGGTCGGCGTCCACGTGTTCATCGGCATCGGCGAGGCGCTGATCACCGCCGCCGCCCTCGGCTTCATCCGCCGACGCGGCCCGACCTGCTCGACCTGCGGCCCGACCGGGCCCGCGGTCGGCGCTGGCGGTCGCGACATGAGCGAGCCAGCCCGCACCGCCCACGAGCGACTGACCGGGCCGCCACCGGCACGCCGCGCCCGGAGCCGGCGCCGACGCCCCGCGACCGGCCAGTCCTCGGCCGATGGTGGTGGGTCGTCGGGATCGCCATCGCCGCGCTGGTCGTCGATCGTCCTCGTCCCCGCTCGCGTCGTCCGATCCCGACGGGCTCGAGCGGGTCGCGGAGGACGCCGGGTTCATCGACCGGGCCGAGAACACGGTCTCGGGGCTGCTCGGCGACTACGCGATCCCCGGCATCGACGATCCCGCGGCTGTCCACGATCCTGTCCGGCCTCCTCGGGCATCGCCATCGTCGCTCGGGCTCATGTTCCTCCTCGGGCGCGTCGCTCGCGCGCCGCCGAACGTAGGGGCGCCGCACCCTGGAGCTCGACCGCTACGTCGAGGGCAACAGCCCGTTCCACCGCGCCGATGCGCGGGTCAAGTTCATCCTGACGATCGCCGACGATCCTCATGATCTCGCTGCTGCCGATCGGGTCCTTCGCCGCCATGGGGATCACCTGGCTGGTGCTCGTCGCCTGCTCCGCGACCGCCGGCCTGGGGCCGTTCCGCCTGTCGCGCGGCGCCGTCGTGGCGCTCCCGTTCGCGCTCGCGGCCTTCCCGCTGATCTTCACCGTCCAGGAGCGAGGTCATCGCGACGATCATCGCTGGGGCCGCTCGACCTGACGATCTCCGCCGAGGGCATCCGCCGCTTCCTGACGATCATGATCGGGCAGCTGGCTGTCGGTGCAGGTCGCCCTGCTGCTCGCCTTCACGACGCCGTTCCACGACCTCGTCGACGCGCTGCGGGAGCTGCGGCTGCCGAGGATCCTGATCTCGATCATCTCGTTCATGTACCGCTACCTCGCGGTGCTCACGGACGAGGGCGCCCGGATGCTCCGGGCGCGCGACGCGCGCTCGGCCGCGCGGCGCCGGCTCGTCCGGCGGCTCCATCCGATGGCGGGCCACCGTCACCGGGCGCATGGTCGGCTCCCTGTTCCTGCGCGCCTACGAGCGGAGCGAGCGGATCTATGCGGCGATGCAGGCGCGCGGGTTCGAGGGCGAGTTCCGCCACCTGCGTGCTCGTGCCGCTCGCACCGCTCGAGCTCGCCTGGCTCGTTCATCCTCCTCGCCCCCTGGCCCTCTACGAGGTCATCGCGTTCCTGTGGCTCCCACACCAGTGACCGAACACCCGATCCCGCGCACCTCCACGCGCACGAGCACGTCCACCCGGGCGCCCCGGCGCCGCACGCGCACCCCCACGTGCACGACCACGGGGCCACGGCCGCGCCCGACCCGGACGGTGGCCCAGACGCGCGCGGCACGATCGAGCTCCACCACGTCCACTTCCGCTATCCCGACGGGTTCGAGGCCCTCAGCGGCGTCGACCTGCGCATCGGCGCGGGCGAGAAGGTGGCCCTCGTCGGACCGAACGGCGCCGGCAAGAGCACGCTCATGCTCCAGCTCAACGGGACGCTCCGGCCCGCGCACGGGAGCGTGCACGTGGCGGGGATGGCCGTGGGCAAGGACACGATCAGGCGCGTCCGGTCCGAGGTGGGCCTCGTGTTCCAGGACCCCGACGACCAGCTGTTCAGCCCCACCGTGTTCGACGACGTCGCGTTCGGCCCGCTCCACATGGGGCTCCCGGCCGACGAGGTCCACCGGCGCGTGGAGGCGGCGCTCCGCGCGGTCGGCATGGCCGGCTTCGACCGGCGCGTGCCGCACCGGCATGTCGCTCGGGCAGCGCAAGCGGGTCGCCGTGGCGACGGTGCTCTCGATGGACCCCTCGATCCTCGTGTTCGACGAGCCATCGGCTGGGCTCGATCCGCGCGGGCGGCGCGAGCTCATCGGCCTGCTGCGATCGCTCGATCAGACGATGCTCGTCTCGACCCACGACATGCGCCTCGTCGTCGAGGTGTTCCCCCGCACCGTGGTCGTCGACGGGGGCGTGGTCGTCGCGGACGGGCCCACGGCGGACATCCTGGCCGACACCCCGCTCCTCGAGGCGCACGGGCTCGAGGCGCCGTAGGGCGGCGACCCGCCCCGGGCGCTCCGTCACCGGCCCCGGGGTTCAGCCGATCCGGTTGAGCGCCGGCACCTCGAGCGGCGCGAGGCCGTCCGTGCGGCGGAACAGCTTCGCGAACAGCGCCGGCACGAACCAGCGGAGGAAGTACATCCGGCAGCCGACGCAGATCCCGGTCGACGGCGAGCAGCGTCTGGAGCGCCGCGACCGCGCCGACGAGCAGCCAGCCGATCGGGGCGGCGCCCAGCAGGAACGCGACCCCGGCGAGGGCGAGGAACGTGCCGCCGAGCGCCTGGGCGAAGCGCGGCGGGTACTCGTGCTCGGGCTCGGCGGGACCGAGCTTGAGCGTTCGCTTCACGATCGGCCAGGCGCGTCCGGGCAGGAACAGACGGGTGCCGAAGAACGCGGCCACGAGCAGGTTGACGCCGACGAGCCCGGCAAGCCAGGGGAGGTTCGAGCAGGAACGCGACCGCGAGGATGATGGCCGAGACACCGGCGCCGAAGCGCTGGCCGCGGGGGTCGATCTGTCTGGCGGGTGCGGGCGTGAGCAGGGACATGTGGGGGTCACTCCGGGTCGAGGGGAACGCGCGCGCGTGCACGCTGCGGCGACGAGGATCGCGAGGCCCGGAGAGGGGAGGTTCGGAGCTAGCCCTGGCAGGCAGCCGCGCGCTCGACCCTCGCCGACGCTCGCCGACGACAGGAGCACTGCTGGCCCATACAGCCCGTGAGGGCGACTCTGATCACGAGCGGAATGCTACCAGCCCTCGTTGCCACGTCAACCATTGCGATCCGGTTGCGACCGGCGTCAGGAGCTCGACGCGCGCGACGGTGGCCGATCCCAGCGGTGGGCGCGCAGCGCGGTGCGCAGCTCGTCGGGCAGCGGCCCGGCGACGGCGGCCGCCACGTTCGCGGCGAGGTGCTCGGGCGTCCGGGTGCCGGGGATCACGGTCGTGACGTCCGGGTTCGAGAGGATGAACCGCAGCGCCAGGCCGGCCATCGACTCCCCCTCCGGGACGAGCGGGCGGAGCGCGTCGACACGGGCGACGGTCTCGAGCAGGCTGGCCGGCGTGAAGTAGCCGTTCCGCCAGTCGCCGTCGGGCCAGCGGGTACCGGCGGTCAGCGTCCCGGTGAGGCTCCCCTCGTCCAGCGGCACCCGCGCGATGACCGCGATCCCGAGCTCCCGGCACAGCGGGAACAGCTCGTCCTCGGGCGCCTGATCGAAGACGTTGTAGACCACCTGGACGGCGTCGATCAGGCCCGTCCGGAGCGTCCGCAGGACGTTCGCGGGCTCGCGCCGGTTGACGCTGATGCCCACGTGGCGAACGCGTCCGTCGCCGCGCATCGCCTCGACGGCCCGGGGAAACCCCGGATCGTCCGCCCAAGCGTCGTTCCAGACGTGGAACTGGACGAGGTCGACGGTGTCCGTTCCGAGTCGCCGCAGGATCCCGTCGACGGACACGCGGACGTGATCGGGCGGAAACGCATCGCGCAGACGGCTGCCGGGGCGGGCGGGCCACTCGCGATCCTTGGGCGGCACCTTCGACGCCGTGAACAGCCCGGCCCCGGCACGGGAGCGGGCAAGATCGCCCAGCAGGCCGTCCGTGTGGCCGTAGCCGTAGACCTGCGCAGAGTCGAAGAAGGTGATGCCGGCGTCCGCCGCCGCCTCCAGGACCGCCACCGAGCGCCGGTCGTCCGCTCCGGTCCACCCGCCGACCCCGCCGCCCATCCCCCACATGCCGACGCCGAGCTCGCTGACAGTGCGTCCGGTCCGTCCGAATGGCCGCTGGCGCACTCGTGCCCCGTCGAGTCGTCCTGCTCGGGTCACGCGCCGTCGAGCGCTGCCCTGACGCCCGGGATGACGGTGGAGCCGTAGGCCTCCAGCTGCGCCTCCTCGTCCCCGCTCATGAGGTAGAGGTTGAACTGGTCGACGCCGGCGCCGGCGAGCTCGGTGAGCCGCCGCACGTGCTCCTCCGGGGGCCCGACGATCGTGAACCGGTCCACGATATCGTCGGTCACGGACCCCGCGTTCGAGGTACCGAACTCGTCGTGGCGGCGATCGCCGGCGCTCGCGCGATCCCGGACGTAGCCGGTCAGCGACTCGGGCAGCAGGTCGCTCGGATACCGGTTCACCAGGTCGACGACGTGACCGCTGACGAGACCCGGGAACCAGCGCACGTGCTCGCGGCACTCCTCGATGCGGGCCGACGTGCGCCGGCGCCGCGGCCTGCACCCTGATCGACGACGGGATCCCGGCCGGCCGTCTCGGCCGCCGTCCGCATGAGGCCGGCCATCCAGCGGATCAGGTCCGGATCCGCCAGCTGGAGGATCAGGCCGTCCGCGATCCTGCCGGCCAGGGCGAGTGCCATCGGACCGTATCCGGCGATCCACGTCGGGAGCTGCCAGCCCTGCGTCCAGGGCAGGCGCATCTCGGCACCGTCGTACACGGTGGTCCGACCCTCGACGAGGTCGCGGATGACGGTCACCGCCTGCTCCAGGGTCGCCATCGTCGTGGGCGGCCTGCCAAGCGAGCGCACCGAGGCGTCGCCGCGGCCGATACCGAGGTCCATGCGGCCGCCGGAGATCTCATCGAGCGTCGCGAGCGCGCTCGCGGTCACGCTCGGGTCGCGCGTGGCCGGGTTCGTCACGCAGGTGCCGAGGCGCATGTGCGTGGTGTTGATGGCCATCAGCGTGAGAAGCGGATACGCCTCCCGGAACGGGAGCTGATTGTCGAACACCCAGCCGTGACGGAACCCGGCCGCCTCCGCCTGCCGCGTGAGCGCGACGGAGCGCTCGACGTCGTGGTCCGGCTTGAGCGTGAATCCGAAGTCCATGGCTTGCCGCCTGGTTCAGGGACGGCGAGGAGTGGAGCGGGAGACGGGGATCGAACCCGCGACATGCAGCTTGGAAGGCTGCCGCTCTGCCAGCTGAGCTACTCCCGCGTGCTCGAAACCTACCACGCGCACCGCGCGGCGGGCGAGCGCCGGATCAGGCAAGCACGTCGAACCGCTGCGCCAGGGGAACGTTCCAGCCGATCAGCTCGCAGCCCAGGTAGTGCGGGGCGCCCTGGCCGGGCGTGCAGTCGCGGCAGCCCCAGGGCGCGAGGCCGCCCTCGTCCGGCAGGAACGCGACGTCACAGATGCTCTCCGCCGGGTCGCAGTTGCGCGCATGGCAGTCGCAGTTGCAGTGGACCCAGTGCGCGCAGCTGCACGTCGCCGACGGCGACGGCGGCCGGAGCACGCTGGCAGGGAACGGGGACGCCTGCATGGTTCCTCCTCGCCCGCCGGTCGGGTGGTCGCCCCGACCCGGTGGTGTCGATTGTGCGCCGCGCAGTCAACCGCGGGGCCGCCGGGACCGTGCTACGCCTCGAGCTCGCAGCCCGCCGCGAGGCAGTCCTCGGCAAACCGCTCCAGCGCGCCGTCGTCGGATGCGCTCGCGCGGACGAGGGTCATCACGCGGTCCACGCCGGCGTCCGCGTACCGGCGAAGGAGGTCGACGCGAGGCGCGCCCTCGGGACCGGAGTCGTCCCGCCCGATGTTGACCGAGAGGCGGAGCGTGCCGGGATCGCGGTCGATCTCCGCGCACCGCGACGCGATGACCGGCCGCGCATCGACCACTTCCGCGGGCGTGAACCAGTCGAGGTTGAGCTCGTCCGCGAAGCGCGCCGCGAGCCGCCACGTCCGGTTCGGGCCGTTGCCGCCCACGAGAATCGGCACCCGCGGGTCCTGGACGCCGCGAGGAACGTTGATCGCGTCCCGCACGGACGCCTGGGACCCCTCGTACGTGGAACGGCCACCACCCAGCATCCGCGAGCAGATCTCGAGCGAGTCCTCGAGCAGCGCCATCCGCTCGCGGAGCGGCGGGAAGCCCCACCCGTACGCCGTGTACTCGTCCTCCTTCCAGCCCGCGCCGAGCCCGAGCTCCGCGCGTCCGCCGGATACGACGTCGAGCGTCGAGATCATCTTCGCGACGAGCGCCGGGTTCCGGTAGCCGCTGCACAGGACGAGGTGACCGAGACGCACCCGCGCGGTCTCGACGGCGAGCGCCGACAGGCCGACGAACGCCTCGAAGGTGATCTCGTCCGTGGGGACGGGCTCCGTCTGCAGATGGTCGAACAGCCAGACGGAGTCGAAGCCGAGCGCCTCGGCCTCGTGGGCGACGGCGACGGTCCGTGCCCATGCCCGCGCCGGCTCCCAGCCGTCGTACTCGCCCGTCCAGCCCTGGGGAACGATGATCCCGACCCGCACCGTGACACCTCCGTCACGGCAGGGTACCCGTCAGCAGCTGTAGGGTCTGGGCGTCGGATGCGACGCCGCGTAGGTGGTGCTGACCGTGGACACCCGCTTCGCGACGATGATGAGTTTGGGATAGGTGGAGTTCGGCCCCTCCGAGGTCTGGACCCACAGTCGCTCGGACGTGACGCCGAACACGTTCTGGATCGAGTCCACGTGACGCCGCACCTGGATGATCGTGTACTTGTGGCGCGCCGAGTTCGTCGTGTAGACGTAGATCGTCCTGCCGATCATGGCGGCGCCGTCGTTGACCTTGGACGCGTCGAGCAGCCGCAGGAACATGCCCTTCCGGGCGTGGCCGGCGATGTACGTGACGCCGGGCTCCGTCGGCTGGTTCAGCTCCTTGAGCCACATTGCGACGCCGCACGGCGGGTACCCGCTTGGCGACTTGATCACCGGCAGGTCGATGCTGTAGTCCGGGATGCGGATCCGCGTCGCCTTGCGGAACGTGAGGCCGCCGCACCGGACCGACGTGCCGGAGTAGTAGCGGACCGAGATGCTGCCGCCACGCCCCGTGGCCCAGATGGGGTTCATGCCCGCATTGGGCACCACCCGGGACGTCTTGATCGCGCCGGTCGATCCGGTGGTGACGCTCGACGGCCGATACAGGACGGATCCCAGCGACGAGCACTTGCCGGCGCGGATCTCGATCCGGTAGGTGGCCTTGGCGCGCAGCCGGACGAGATTCACCCACAGCCGGCCCGAGCCGTCCGTGTAGGCGGAGAGCTGCTGGCTGCCGTTCCGGCCGTCCGTGCCCACGGACCCGCGCCAGGCGCGCTGGAGCGTCGCCGCTTCGGCGGGGGTCGCGACGACGGCGAGGAACAGGAGCGCGAGTGCGATGGCGATGGGACGGCGCACGGTTCCGGACCCCGGGTGGCTGGCGAGCTTGCGACTGGGCGCTCAGGATGCCAAAGGTCCTGGTACTTGAACACCCCGACCCGCACGAATGGGGTGTCCCGGCGCACCGCGCCCTTCGCGGACGGCGCGGATCGTCCGCCGCCGCTACTGGCGCTCGAGGATCGGTCGCGCCTTCTCCGGGTCGTCCACGACGAAGGCAAACGTCGCGCGGTCGCTCCAGCGGCCGAGGAACAGGTGGCCGAGGACGTTCACCCCGGCGTCCGCGAGCTCGCGTGCGACGCGCGCCATGCCGCCCGGCCGGTCGTCGACCTCCGCGAGCAGCGACTCGCCCTCGATGAACGTCCAGCCGCCCGCCTCGAGGACGGTCCGCGCGGTGTCGTCGTCGGCGGTGGTCATGATGAAGTGGCCCGTGTCGCCGAGCCCTCCCCCGCCGATCGCACGGAGGTCGACGCCGGCGGCCGCCATCTGCTCGGCGAGGTCGGCCATCTGGCCGGGCTTGTTGGTGACCTGGACGACGAACTGCCTGGGCATCGGGGCCTCCGCGCGGCCGGGGCCGCGGATGCGATCGGAACGGGCGGCTGATTCTCGCACGGTCGGGACCGGTCCGGCTACGCCGCGCTGATCCGGCGCTCGAATCGAGGGCGGCTACGCGCCGCCGCGGCGGATCCGGATGGCTCGCCGGTAGGCATCGAGGTACTTCGGGGCGGAGCCCGTGTCCCACCGGAAGTCCACGGCCATGCCCCGGTCCTGGAGCGCGGACCACCGCGGACGGGTCGTCGCGACGAAGCGCCGCAGCACGGCGCGACGGCCGCCACCAGCGCTGCGGGTGTCGCGGCGTCGAACACGAACCCGGTCCCCTCCCCCGGGCGCTCGTCCGCGTCGACGACCGAGTCCGCGAGCCCGCCCGTCCGGCGGACGACCGGCGGCGTGCCGTACCGCAGCGCGATCATCTGGCCCTGGCCGCAGGGCTCGAACCGCGACGGCATCAGGAACACGTCCGCGCCGGCGTAGATGCGGCGGGCCATGTCCCGGTCGAACCGCTCGATGAGCGCGACCCTCGCCGGGTTCGCCGCCGCCAGCGCGCGGAACGGGTCCGCAAGCGCCGCGTGGCCGCTGCCCTGGACGATGATCCGCGCGCCCGCCGCGAGCAGGTCCCGGGCGCCGTCGGCCAGCAGGTCGAAGCCCTTCTGGGGGTCCATCCGCCCGATCATGCCGAGCACGATCCCGTCGTCGTCCGGATCGAGGCCGTTCCGCTCGAGCAGGTCCGCGCGGCAGGCGGCCTTGCCCGCGATCGACCCGCGCGCGTACGTCGCGGCGAGCGCGGCGTCGGTGGCCGGATCCCAGACGTCCGGGTCGATCCCGTTGAGGATCCCGAGATACCGGTCGCCCTTCGCCCGGAGCGCGCCGTCGAGGCCCATGCCGAACGCCGGCGTGAGCGACTCGCGCGCGAACCCCGGCGAGACCGTGTTCGCCATCTCGGACCGCTCGATGGCGGCCAGCAGCAGGTCGAGGCCGTCCGGGTTCGGCCCGGCAAGGGGATCGCCCCTGCGAAGGCCCAGCTGGCCCAGCTGCGCCGCGTCGGTCCAGCCGTGGTACGCGAGGTTGTGGAGGGTGACCATCACCGCCATCCCCACGAAGAAGGGGTCGGCGGCGACGTCGCCCCGAGCCCGCTCGAGGAGGGCCGGGCCGGTGTGCCAGTCGTGGACGTGGAGGACGTCGAGGGGCCTCCCGTCGCGCTTGAGCGCCGCGAGCGCCACCCGGTTGAACACCGCGAACCGCCACGGGTCGTCGGCGTGGTCGTAGAAGGCGTCGCGGTCGAACGCACGGGGGACGTCGACGAGCCGGAGGCGGTACCCGTCCGCGGCCACGTTGACGATCCCTGCCCGGATCTGGCGGCGGCCGGCGGGGTCGGCGACCTGGAGCGGCGGCTCGCTGACCGCGTCATCGGGAACCGGCACCGAGCGGTAGCGGGGCAGGAACACGTCGACCGGGGTCTCGAGCCCTGCGTCGGCCGCCGGCAGGCGCCCGAGCGCGCGGGCGAGGGCGTCGACCACGTCCGCGAGGCCGCCGGTCTTGGCCCACGGCTCGCATTCCGCCGCGAGGAGCGCCACACGTATCGTCATCGGGCGATCCTACTGCGCGCCCGACGCCCCCGGATCGCCCCGGCGGCGCGTCAACACCACCGCCACCGAGGCGACGCGGACGCAACGTGCCCGACACCGGATCGCAACCGTCGGACGGCTCAGGCACCTAAACCGGTTCACAAACGGCGTTCAACGGGTCTATCATCTGCCGCTTATGGAGCCCCTCGTTCGAGTGCCCGTCGCGCCCGGCGCGCACTTCCACCTGCCGCCCAAGCTCGAGGGCCTGCGGCGCATGGCCTACAACCTGTGGTGGAGCTGGCACCCGCGGACCCGCGTGCTGTTCTCGCGAATCGATGCCGGCGCGTGGGCCCGCTACCGCAATCCGGTCGCCGTGCTGCAGGGCCCCGTCCCCTGGTCCCAGCTCCTCGACAACCCCAAGTTCATGGCCGAGTACCAGGACGTCCTGCGCGAGTTCGACGCGTACATGGCCAACGGCACGGACCACTGGTTCACGCGCCGCCACGGGGAGAAGCTGACGGGCCCCATCGCCTACTTCTGCGCCGAGTACGGGCTCCACGAGAGCCTCGGCATCTACTCCGGCGGCCTCGGCGTCCTCGCGGGCGACCACATGAAGACGGCCTCGGACATGGCGATGCCGCTGATCGGCGTCGGGCTGATGTACCGCAAGGGCTACTTCCGCCAGTCGATCGACGCGGACGGGCACCAGGAGCACGCCTACCCGGACTACGACCTCACGCGGCTCCCGATCCTGCGCGCGCTCGACCGGCTCGGCGAGCCGCTCACCGTCAGCGTGCCGTTGCCCGGCCGGGACCTGTTCGCCGCGGTCTGGGTCGCGCAGGTCGGCCGGGTGCCGGTGCTGCTCCTCGACACGGACGTCCCGGACAACGACGACTCGGACCGCCCGATCACCCACATCCTCTACGTCCGCGGCCGCGAGATGCGGCTCCACCAGGAGCTGGTGCTCGGCGTCGGCGGCGTGCGTGCGCTGCGCGAGCTGGGTCTGGTTCCCGGCGTGTGGCATCTCAACGAGGGCCACTCCGCGTTCCTCCTCGCCGAGCGCGCGCGGGAGCTGGTCGCGGGTGGGGCGACCCTCGACGCCGCCTGGGACACCGTCCGCAGCGACGCCGTGTTCACGATCCACACGCCCGTCTCGGCGGGCAACGAGCGGTTCGAGGCGGACCTCGTCCGGCGGGTCGCGCGCCCGCTGCTCGAGGGTGACGGGCGCCCCAACACCGGCGGGATCCCGCTGCCCGGCCTGCTCGAGAAGGGCCTCGGCGTCGAGGGTGACGTCTCGCAGTTCGACATGACCGCGTTCTCGCTCCGGCTCACGCGCGGCGCGAATGCCGTCAGCCTGCTCCACGGCCGAACGGCGAACGCCACCTGGCAGGGCGTCGCGCCACACGAGATCCTCGGCATCACGAACGGCGTCCACACGCCCACCTGGCTGGGCCAGCCGATGCGCGAGGTGTTCGAGCGCTACACCAACGCCGAGCTCGATCGCATGGACGACATGGTCGAGACGCGCCGGTTCTGGGATCGCATCGACAACGTCCCGCCCGAGGAGCTGTGGGAGGCGCACCAGCGCCAGAAGCTGGAGCTCGCGATCTTCGCCCGCGGACGGCTCCGCAACCAGTTCGCGCGCCACGGCGAGTCGCCCTCGACCCTCGAGGAGCTCGAGGAGGTCCTCGACCCGTCGATCCTCACGATCGGGTTCGCCCGCCGTTTCGCCACCTACAAGCGTTCCGCGCTGCTGTTCACCGACATCGAGCGCCTGGCGCGGATGCTGTGGGACGAGAAGCGGCCGCTCCAGGTCATCTTCGCCGGCAAGGCGCACCCGGCGGACCGGCCGGGCCAGGGCGTGATCCAGGACATCTTCGGGCGCTCCCGCAGCCCGCGACTGCGCGGCCGCGTGTTCATCCTCGAGGACTACGACATCCGGATCGGTCGGTTCCTGGTGCAGGGCGTCGATGTCTGGCTCAACAACCCGCGCCGCCCGCTCGAGGCATCCGGCACGTCGGGCATGAAGGCATCGGCGAACGGCGTTCCGAACCTGTCCGTCCTCGACGGCTGGTGGGACGAGGGCTGGAGCGGCGACAACGGCTGGGCGATCGGCGGTCGGGAGACGAACCCGGACGAGGGCGCGCAGGACTGGTCCGATGCCCAGGACCTCTACCGCATCCTCGAGACCGAGCTGATCCCCGCCTACTACGAGCGTGACGCGAGCGGCCTGCCGCCTCGCTGGATCCAGCTGATGCGCAACGCGGTCGCCAGCAACATCTGGCGCTTCTCCACGACCCGGATGCTCCACGAGTACGTGGAGCGGCTCTACCTGCCGGGCGACGCCGACGCGGTGCCGACCGAAGACGCGTCCGCCACCGCCACCACCCGTACCTGACCCCCGCCGCGCGCAGCACCCGCGCGCCACGTCAACTGCACAGAGGTCCGCACCCGTGGCCCCCCGCATCTCGCTGGCCCTGGCGATCCACAACCACCAGCCCGTGGGCAACTTCGGCTGGGTGTTCGCCGAGGTCTACGACCGCGCCTACCTGCCGATGCTCGAGGCGCTCGAGCGCCACCCGGGCGTCCGCCTCTCGCTGCACTACACCGGCCCGCTGCTGGAGTGGCTCGCCGCCGAGCGTCCGGAGTTCCTCGCCCGTCTCGGCGAGCTCGTCATCCCGGGACCAGGTCGAGCTCCTCGGCGGCGGCCTGTACGAGCCCGTCCTCGCCTCGCTCCCGGAGCGGGACCGGATCGACCAGCTGACCCGGATGGCCGGCGAGCTCGAGCGGATCACCGGGCGTCGGCCGCGCGGCGCGTGGCTGGCGGAGCGGGTCTGGGAGCCCGACCTCCCGACGGCGCTCGTCGCGGCCGGCTACCAGTGGACGATCCTCGACGACCAGCACTTCCGCGCCGCCGCGATCCCGGAGGAGAACCTCTGGGGTGCGTACACGACCGAGGACCAGGGCCACCTGCTCACGGTCTTCGGAACCGAGCAGGGCCTGCGGTACCGCATCCCGTTCGGGGCCGTCGAGGACGTCATCGTCTACCTCCGCGACCACGCGACCGAGGCCGGCAACCGCGTGGGCATGATGGGCGACGACGGCGAGAAGTTCGGCGCGTGGCCCACGACGTACGAGCACTGCTGGGGCGAGCGGCCGCTGGGTCGACCGGTTCTTCGAGGCGATCGAGACGAACAGCGACTGGCTGACGACCGTGACGCCGTCCCAGTGGCTGGACCGCGAGCCGCCGATCGGACGCGTCTACGTGCCCACGTCCTCGTACGTCGAGATGGGCGAATGGGCGCTGCCGCCGGACGAGACCGTCGTGTTCACGCAGCTGCTCCACGATGCCGTGGCCGCGACAGCGCCCCGACGCCCGCTGGCTGCGGGGCGGGTTCTGGCGCAACTTCCAGGTCAAGTACCGCGAGATCAACGACCTCCACAAGCAGATGCTGCGCACGTCGCGCAAGGTTGCGGCGATGGCCGAGGGCCGGTCGCGGACAGCCGCGCTGGATCACCTGCACCGCGGCCAGTCGAACGACTGCTACTGGCACGGGCTGTTCGGCGGGATCTACATCTCCCACATGCGCCTGGCGACGTACGAGCACCTCATCGCCGCGGAGGATGCTGCGGACCGCGCCCTCGGGACGACCCGTGTCGCCGAGACCCGCGACCTCGACATGGACGGCCTGCCCGAGGTCCGTTCCTCGCCGAGCCCGGCCAGGTCGTGACGGTCAAGCCGTCCGAGGGCGGCGGGCATCGGCGCCTGGGACATCCGCGCCGCGCGGCACGCGCTCGCGGCCGTCCTGCGCCGCCGTCCCGAGGCCTATCACGAGACGCTGCGCGCGCACGAGGCGAAGGATCCGACGGCAGCGGCACCCGCCGGCGACGATGGCGCCCCCGCGTCGATCCACGACCTGGTGATGGTCAAGGAGGAGGGGCTCTCCCGCCGCCTGTTCTACGACGACCACGAGCGGCGGTCGGGGCTCGTCCGCTTCCTCGCCCCCGGCGTCACGCCCGATGAGGTCGCCACGGCCGCCGAGGCGGAGCTGGGCGACTTCCGCGACGGCGACTTCCGGATCGACCACCTCGCGCCCGGCCAGGTCTCGCTGTCGCGCAACGGCACGGCCCTCGGCCAGCCGTTCACGGTGACGAGGACGATCCGGCTCGCGGGCGGACCGCCTCCGTCCGGAGCTGGTGATCGAGATCGAGGTCCACCACCGTGGCGACGCGGCCGGTGCGGACACGCCTGGGCGTGGAGCTCTCGCTCCACCTGCTCGGCGGCGGCGGCAACCCGTCGGCGTGGTACGACGTCGGCGGCGAGCGGACGGCCCACGACGGGACCGGCCAGGCCGAGGCCATCGACGCGATCGGGTATGGCAACGACTGGATCGGCGTCGCGGTCGATGCCCGCCCGGAGCCCGCCGCGGACGCCTGGTGGAGCCCGATCGAGACCGTGTCCAACTCCGAGTCGGGCTTCGAGCGGGTGTACCAGGGCAGCTGCCTGCTGCTCTCGTGGCCGGTCACGATCGCCCCCGGCGAGTCGCGTCGCTTCGCTGTCCGGCAGGTCGTCAGCGTCGCCCGGGACCGGACCGCCGAGGAGGCCGGCATCCCCGCATGAGCGTGGCCGGGGCCGGCGCCATCCGACGGGCGTCTGCCGCCGGCAGCCGTACGACCGCGCTCGTCGGCCCGTCCGCACGCCCCGGCGCGACCGCGCGCACCGGCGCTACCCTGCGCCAATGACCCGCGGCCGGCTCGTCGTCCACGCGCACTTCTACCAGCCCTTCCGGGTGGACCCGTTCTCCGGGCGCATCCCGGACGACGTCTCTGCGGCGCCCTTCCGGAACTGGAACGAGCGCATCACCGCCGAGTGCTACCGCCCGATCGCCGAGCTCGGGATCCCGGCCAACATCTCGTGGAACCTCGGCGCGACGCTGACCGCATACCTCGCCCAGGAGGCGCCCCACCGTGCTCGCCGCGTTCGTGGACGCGGACCGGCGGGGCGGCGGGACCGGGCATCGCCCAGGCGTTCCACCACGCGATCCTGCCGCTCGCCGCGCTCCACGACCGCCGGACCGAGGTCCTGTGGGGCCTGCGCGACTTCGAGTACCGCTTCGGACGGCAGGCGACCGCGATGTGGCTGCCCGAGACCGCGGTCGACCTCGCGACGCTGCGCGTCATGGCCGAGGCGGGCGTCAAGGCCGTCGTCCTCGCCCCGTGGCAGGCCGAGGTCCCGCACGTCGATCCCCGGCGACCGTACCGCGTCGACGTGGGCGGCGGGCGGCACGTCACCGTCGATGTTCTACGACGGCGACCTCTCGGGTGCGGTCTCGTTCGAGCCCGCCGCCACCGCGGATGCCGATCGATTCGCCCGTGAGCGGGTCGCCCCGCGGCTCGACCCGCCGCTCCCCGACGGCACCGATCCGACGCTCGTGATCGCGACCGACGGCGAGCTCTACGGGCACCACCAGTCGTTCCGCGACCTGTTCCTCCAGCGTCTCGTGGCGCCCGAGGCGGGCGCACACCGCTCGTTCGACGTCGTGAGCCTGGCCTCGGTCGTGGCGGAGCACGACGGCCATCCGCACCCCGAGATGCGGATCCGTGACCGGACGTCGTGGAGCTGCCACCACGGCGTCCTGCGCTGGGCCGGCGAGTGCCCCGACGTGGCGGACGGGCGCTGGAAGGCGTCCCCTCCGCGCGGCGCTCGAACGCCTCGCCGGGGGCATCGACGCGGCCACGGAGTCGCTCGCGGGAGACCTGCCCGGCCTCGTGGACGTGTGGGCGGCGAGGGACCGGTACGTGGACGTCGTGATCGGCGCCCAGGAGGCCGACGCGTTCGCCGCCGCGTGCCTCGGACGGCGAGCGGTGGCGGCCGACCGCGCCACGCTCCTCACGCTCATGGAGGCACAGCGCTGGCGCCTCGGCATGTTCGCGTCCTGCGGCTGGTTCTGGGACGACCCGGCGCGCCAGGAGACCCACCAGGTCCTGCGGGCCGCCGCACACGCCGCCCGGATGGTGGACCGGCTGGCGGGATCCGCGCTCGAGGCCCGCCTCGTGGCCGATCTCGCGACGATGCGCTCGCCGTCGCTCGGCATCGACGGGGATGCCATCTACCGCCAGGCGCTCGCGGGCGTCGGCCAGCCGCCGCCGCCGACGCCGCACGGGGGTTCGGGCTAGCCGATCGGTCCGTTAACCGTGTACAGCCCCCGGGGCGAATCCGGGGGCTGTACCGCGCTGAGCGCCGAAAGGAGGGGGAGGGTCGGCGCCCGGTTGCGTGCGAAGATCGTCGAGTTGTCGGGTCAGGCGATGCCGACGGGATAGTACGGGCGATGCGGATCGTCCGACTCGTCCCGCGAGTCGACGCCCAGCTCGTTGGCGAGGGTGGCGAACGCCGCCAGGCCCAGCGTGATGAGCGAGATGATGAACAGTTCCATGGAAGCGCTACTTTCTGGGTGTAGGTCCTAGGTTGATATAGTCAACTAGGCCAAGACAAACGATAGTTGGACTAGTCCACTGTGTCAAGTAGCCGAAATGGCCCGTCCGGAGCCGCCGAACGGCCTCCTGCAGCCACTGAACGGCCCGCCGGGACAGGGCCCGTGGGCGGCCATGAGCTGGACATCGAGCGGGACTCCGATGTCCCGATCAGCACCCAGATCTACTGGCAGCTTGCCTACCAGATCGAGTCGGGACGCCTGCAGCCCGGCACACGTCTGCCGCCGGTGCGGGAGCTCGGTGCCGCGCTGCGAGTGAACCCCAATACCGTCCGGGCGGTCTATCGACGTCTCGCCGATGCGGGCTACGTCATCGGTCGCCATGGTGCCGGGACGCGTGTCGTGGACCGGCCGCCGGTCCGGCGCGGCTCCGACGCCCTCGCGGGCATCGTCGCCGAGACCCTCCGCCGGGCGGCCCAGCTCGGGTTCACGCCCGACGAGGTCGCGCAGGCCACCTTCACCGCCGCCACCGAGCGCAAGCGGCCCGGGCCGCTGGTGCGGGTCCTGTTCGCCGAGTGCACGTCCGCGGATTCCACCGTCGATGCCGAGCGGATCACCGAGGCCTTCCCGGATCGGATCGAGGCCATGGGCGTCCTGCTCGAGGAGCTCCCGGACCGGCTTGACCGCTACCACTACGACCTCGTCGCCACCACCACCTTCCACGCGGACGAGGCGCAGGCATACGTGGCGGGCCGCGTCCCGGTCGTCGCGATGCTCGTCGGACCCGGGTACATGAGCCTCGTCCACGAGGTCGCGGGCCTGCCGCCCGGCTCGAAGGTCGGCCTGGTGTGCGGGTCGCAGCGCGGCACCGAGAACATCGCGGAGGTGCTCCAGCTGTCGGGCGCGACCGGCGTCGAGATCCTGGCCGCCGTCGCCGACACGGACCATGAGCTCGAGCGGGTCGACCTCGAGGCGGACCTCGTGCTGCTGTCGCGCGAGGCGATGGCGCTCGGGCTCGAGGCGCGGTTCCAGCGCCAGGACCGGCTCCGCGAGTGGACGCTACGAGTTCGACCCCGCAGGCCTCGAGCTCCTGCGCCGCGCCATCGAGCGCATCGACCAGGCGCGAGGGTCCTCCCCGGACTGATCCCGCGCGGTATACGCACGGACGCTCGAACCTGCGACACTGCGACCATGCGCGCCCTGCCCATCTCGCGGACCGCCCGCCTCCGCTACGACCTCGACACGGCGGCGGTGACGGCCGCGGCGGGGACGTCCCGCCTCGCGACGAACGTGACGGCCGCGCGCCGGGTCGTCGCCGCGGTCAACCGGACCCGCACCCCGGGCGAGCCCAGCGCCCAGGCCGGCGAGCTCGCCGCGCTGGAGCTGCTCCACGAGATCTTCCACCTCCTGGTGGCGCGCGCTGCCGAGCTCGTGCCGCCGGCCGCGATGACCGAGACCGAGCGAGCCGTCGAGGCCGCGCTGGGCCGCGAGCAGGTCGCCTCGCTGCTGGACGACGTGGGCACGGAGTTCCCGGACGTGGAGGCGCGGTCCGCGCCACAGCGGCTCGAGGAGCTGCTGCTGGTCCGGGTGGCCAACGAGAACCCGGCCGCGCGCCCGCTGCGCGTCCTCGTCGACGACACGCCCCTCCTTCCGCCGCGCCGCGACTCGGCCGTGGCGCAGGTCGAGACCTACCAGGCGGGCCTGCCCCCGATCGGGCGCAATGGCGAGACGCTCGTGGAGCTGCTCCGCGCCCCGGCCCGGGCCCATCCGACGTCGCTCGCCGGCCAGCTGCGGTACGTGCGCGACAACTGGCGCGACCTCCTCGGCGAGGCGCTCGACGAGCTCCTGGACCGGATGCTGCTCACCCTCGACGTCATCGAAGAGGAGGAGCGCGGCCTCCATCTCCGGTTCGGCGGCGGCGACGCGTTCGGCGGGTTCGGCGGCCGGGTCGACCTGCCGGACCTGGCCGGCCTGGACGCGGAGCCCGAGCGGTTCTCGAGCGACTCGGCCTGGATGCCGAAGCTCGTGCTGATCGCGAAGAGCACCCATGTCTGGCTCGACCAGCTCTCGCGGCGCTACCAGCGCGACATCCGGACGCTGGACGCGATCCCGGACGAGGAGCTTGACCGGCTCGCGCGCTGGGGCATCACCGGGCTGTGGCTGATCGGGCTGTGGGAGCGGTCGAAGGCGAGCCAGCGGATCAAGGTCTGGCGGGGGAACCACGAGGCGGCCGCGTCGGCGTACTCGCTCGACGACTACGTGATCGCGTGGGACCTCGGCGGCGAGGGGGCGTGGGAGAACCTCCGCCATCGCGCCTGGCAGCGCGGGATCCGGCTCGCGTCGGACATGGTCCCCAACCACATGGGCCTCGACTCCCGGTGGGTCATGGACCACCCGGAGTGGTTCCTGCAGACGCCCCAGCCCCCGTACCCCGGCTACGCGTACAGCGGCGAGAACCTCGCCGAGCACGACCGGGTCGAGGTCCGGCTCGAGGACCACTACTGGGACAACAGCGACGCGGCGGTCACGTTCGAGTGGCGCGACCGGTCGTCGGGCGAGCGGCGCTACCTGTACCACGGCAACGACGGCACGAGCTTCCCCTGGAACGACACCGCGCAGCTGGACTTCAGCCAGGCCGCCGTCCGCGAGCAGGTGATCCAGACGATCCTCGCCGTCGCGCGCCGCTTCCCCGTGATCCGCTTCGACGCCGCGATGGTCCTCGCGAAGCGCCATGTCCGGCGGCTCTGGTTCCCGGGTCCCGGCGAGGGAGGCGGCGCGATCCCGTCCCGCGCCGAGTACGGGACGATGACCGACGACGAGTTCGAGGCCGCGATGCCCGAGGAGTTCTGGCGCGAGGTCGTCGACCGCGTCGCGACCGAGGTCCCGGACACCCTCCTCCTGGCCGAGGCCTTCTGGATGCTCGAGGGCTACTTCGTCCGGACGCTGGGCATGCACCGCGTCTACAACAGCGCGTTCATGCACATGCTCCGCGACGAGGACAACGCCGGGTACCGCCGTGTGCTCAAGGAGACCCTCGAGTTCGACCCGGAGATCCTCAAGCGCTACGTGAACTTCATGAACAACCCGGACGAGAAGACGGCGGTCGAGCAGTTCGGGAAGGGCGACAAGTACATCGGCGTCGCGACGCTCCTCGCGACCCTCCCGGGCCTGCCGATGTTCGGGCATGGCCAGTTCGAGGGCTTCGCCGAGAAGTACGGCATGGAGTTCCGGCGGGCGACGATGCAGGAGTCGGTCGACGAGTGGCTCGTGGCGCGCCACGAGCGCGAGGTCGTCCCGCTGCTCCACCGGCGCGGCGACTTCGCCGAAGCGGCGGACTTCCTGCTCCACGACTTCGAGCACGAGGCGGGCGGCGTCGACGAGAACGTGTTCGCGTTCTCCAACGGCACCGGACCCTCGCGATCGCTGGTCGTCTACCACAACCGGTATGGCGAGACCGCCGGCTGGATCCGGGAGTCGGCCGCGTACGCCGTCAAGGACGACGACGGCACGAAGCGGCTGGTTCGCCGGACGCTCGCGGCCGGCCTGGCGCTGGCCGACGGACCCGCGGACGATCGCTGGATCGCCTTCCGCGAGCAGCGGACCGGCCTCGAGTACCTGCGCTCCGTGGCCGAGCTCCGCGAGCGTGGGATCCACGTGTCGCTGCACGCATACGAGACCCGGGTGTTCTGGGAAGTCCGGGAGATCCACGACGGAGCCGGCGTGTGGCGCCGGCTGGCCGAGCGACTCGGCGGTCGAGGGGTCCCGTCGCTCGAGGGCGCGCTCCGCGAGCTGCAGCTCGCGCCCGTGCATGACGCGGTGCGGGCCACCATCGACAACCCGTCGCGCGAGCGCGTCGAGGCGGTCGTGACGCGAGTGGCCGAGGCGACGGGCACGGACGGGGACGTCGCCGCGGTCGTTGACCGGATCGTTGCGGCATCAGCGGCCGCCGAGCCGGTGGCCGAGTCCATCGACGACCCGTCGAAGGCCGCCGCGCTGCGGACGTGGGCCCTGTTCGGACCGCTGGGCTCGCTGCCCGCGGATGCCGTCGTCGGCGCGACGAGCCGGGCCTGGTTCGACGAGCTGCGGCTGGCGCCCGTCGTCGCCGACGCCCTCCGCGGGCGGGGCCTGGACGAGGCCGCCGCCTGGTGGGCTGCCGAGCGCGTCCGGCTCCTCGTGGACCTGCCCCTCGCCTCAACGGTCGGGGGCAGCGCGGCGGGCCTCGCGGGCAGGCTGGCGGAAGCCTGGCTCTCGCACCCGGTTGCGCGGCCCTTCCTGCGCGTGAACGCGTGGGACGGGGTCGAGTGGTTCCACCGCGAATCATGGGACGAGCTGGTCGAGTGGGCAGAGCGCCTGGAGCGGGTGGTCACGCCGGCGACCGCGCGAGCGACACGCCCCGTGCAGCGCAGCGTGGTCTACCGGAGCCTGCTCGAGGCGGCCGATGCGTCGGGCTACCGGCTTGACGGACTGCGCGCGGCGCTCGAGGAGCCGGCTGCCGCCACGCGGCCGGCGCGTACCCGGAAGCCGACCGCGGCGGGACTCGCGGCGGCGGAACTCGCGGCACCGCCGAGGAGGTCGGCCAGGGCGCCGCGACTGCCCAAGGCAACCGGACTACCCGCGGGCCCGCTCGGCGCTGGGGCGTCGCTCCCTGCCGACGGTGACGAGCCGCCCGCTGCGGTGCCGGCGCCGGCACCCGAACCCGCCCCGCTTGTCGACGCACCGGCGCCGGAGCCGCTCGCGGAGCCCCCGGCGTCCAAGTCGAAGAAGGGCAAGAAGGGCAAGAAGGGCAAGTCGGCCGAGGAACCCGGCAAGGTCAAGAAGTCCAAGGCCAAGAAGCCCAAGGACAAGAAGCGCCGCAAAGGGTAGGCAGGGCGTCGAGTGCCCGCTACGCCTCGCCGAGCATGATCCGACGGAGGATCGGGAGCGGGGGCGCACCGTGCGAGATGACCGCCTCGAGGTGGGCTCGCTCGTCGAACCCGGGCGTCGCCGGGTAGCCGCCGACGACCCGCGGGACGGGTACGGCGTCCTCGGGCGCGCCGGCCGCGACCGCCGCACGACGCCGCATCGCGTCCTCGATGTCCCACATCCCGAGCGATCCGAGGAAGTACGTTGAGAGCTGCGTGGACGAGAGGCGCGCCCGCTCGTCCTTCGAGATCGCCTCGCCGCGTTCCTGGAAGCCGCCCTCGACCATGAACTCGATCGCCTCGTCGGTGGTCATCCCCATCATGTGGATCCGGACGTCGATGATCGCGTTCGTGACGCAGCGCAGGTAGAACTTCCAGTGGTTCAGCCACAGCGCCTGGTCGTCCGCGCAGTACCCGCGATCGAGCATGACCTGGGTCACGTAGACGGCCCACCCCTCGGCGAACAGCCCCGACGCGAAGACGCGCCGCGCGAGCGACGAGCCATGGTTCGCGTACGCCCCCTGGAGGTAGTGGCCCGGCACGGCCTCATGGATGACGAGCAGCTGCATCTGGCGCGTGTTCATCTCGCGCAGGTACGACTCCTGCTGCTCCGCTGGCCACTCGTCCGGGATCGGCGTGATCGAGAACAGCGCCTTCTGGCCGTGGTCAAGCGGACCCGGCGAGTCGAGCATCGCGCCCGCGTACGAGCGCAGGAACTCCGGGGTCCAGACGATCTCCAGGGGCTCGTCCACGAGTCCGATCACGTCTCGCTCCCGACAGAACGCCTCGACCCGCGCGAGCTCGTCCCGGCTCCAGGCCACGAGCTCGTCGGCTGCCGGGTGCTCGTCCGAGATCGCGTCGAGGACGCCCCTCACGAGCGCGCCGTCGTCGTCGGGCGCCGACTCCCCCGGTCGCCATTGCGGCCAGATCTCGCGCGCGATGCGCACCATCTCCGAGCGCACGGCCGCGTACTCGCGCTCCGCGCGCTCGAGGATGACCGGCGGCGTGACCTCGGGATCGCGCAACGTGTGGCGCAGCTTGCGGGCGAACAGGTCGGGGCCGAGCAGCGGGCTCCCCGTGGCGCCGGGGACAACCTCGTCTGCGAGGTACGTCCCGAAGTCCACCAATGCCGCAGTCGCGGTCGCGGATGCGGCTCGCAGCCGGGTTAGGACCGCCGCCACGTCCTGGTCACCGGCCGCGGCCGCCGCCTCGCCGGCCTCGATCGCCTCCTGCGCGAGCCCGGCGACGCCGCCGATGCGCTTGGCGGCCGTCTCCGCCATGAGCGTCGCGACGGGCCGGTCCGGGTGGGTGCCCAGGCTCTCGCGGGCGGCCGCGAGGACCGCCGGCACGCCCTCGAGGCGGCCGGCGACGGAGGCCAGCCGGACGTGGAGCGGGGCGAACTCGCGGGCGAGGAGCGTGTGGATGGCGCCGCCGACCAGGTAGACCCAGACGAGCGGGTTCCAGGTCTCCTCGCGAAGCTCCGTCTCGTGGAACCGGAACTCCGCGAGCTCGCCCAGCACGAGGTCCCGGTCGATCCGATCGTCAGGCGAGAGGGACGTATCGGCGAGCTGGGTGAGCTCGACTTCCCACCGGTCGATGAATGCCAGGCGCGCCTGTCGCCCGGCCTCGGTGTAGTCCGGCCAGCGGTCGTCGAAGCGGTGGTCGCCGATGTGCGTGGCGTAGTCGGGCTGGAGCTCGAACAGCTCGTCGAGGAAGCGGCCGACGAGGCCGTCGAATGCGGACATGGGCCTCTCCCTGGCGCGTTCAGGCACGATCGCGCGCCGTCAGGACGATCGGGCCGTCTCGGGTGATCGCCACCGTGTGCTCCACGTGGACGCCGCGCGTCCCGTCCGCGGCGCGGATCGTCCACCCGTCGGGATCCATCGCGATCTGTCCACTCCCGGCGAGGAACCAGGGCTCGATGGCGATCACCAGCCCGGGGTTGAGCGGCGCGCCGCGACCCGCCCTGCCGTTGTTCGGGACGTCGGGCTGCTCGTGCATCGTGCGGCCCACACCGTGCCCGCCGAACGCCGTGTTGACCGCGTACCCGGCACCCATGATCACGCCGCCGATCGCCGCCGAGATGTCACCCATCCGGCCACCCGGACGCGCGGCCCGGATCCCCGCGGCGAGCGCCAGCTCCGCGACCTCGATCATCCGCAGGTCCTCGTCGCGGGGCGTGCCCGTGATCACCGTGAGCGCCGAGTCCGCGACCCAGCCGTCGACCTCGGCCGCGAAGTCCAGGCTGAGCACGTCGCCGTCGCGAAGCCGGTAGTCGAACGGGAGCCCGTGGAGCACCGCGTCGTTGACCGAGGTGCACAGGACCTTGCCGAACGGCATCGCGCCGAACGAGGGGTGGTAGTCGATGTAGCAGGACGAGGCGCCGATCTCCCGGATGCGGGCGTGGGCGATCCGGTCGAGGTCGAGGAGGCCGACGCCGACCCGCGCCTCCGCGGCAAGCTCGGTCAGCACGTCCGCGACGAACCGCCCTGCCGGACGCATGGCCTCGATCTCGTCGCGGCTCCGCAGTTCGATCACGCCCTGATCGTATCGAACGGGGGGCCGTGGCGGCCGGCACCGCGGCCATCGCACGCGTAGCATCCCGACCATGATCGATCTCGCCATCGTCAACGGGGCCGTGCTGGGCACGCCGGGAGCCACTGCCGTCGCCGTCGCCGACGGCCGGATCGCCGCCGTGGGCGGTCCCGAGGTCACGCGCGGGGCACGCGAGGTCGTCGACGCCCGGGGCGGGACGATCCTGCCGGGCTTCGACGATGCGCATATCCACCTTCGCGGCGGGGCACGCGAGGCGAACGGTGCGCAGCTGTACCCGGTCCAGACCGTCGACGAGATCCTGGAGCGGATCCGGGGGCACGCCGCGGCGCACGTCGACCGCCCGTGGGTGCTGGGCCGGGGGTGGCTGTACGCGCCGTTCCCGGGCGGCCTGCCCACGCGTGAGCTGCTCGACCTCGCGGTCCCGGACCGCCCCGCGTACATGGGCTGCTACGACGGCCACACGGGCTGGGCGAACACGGTCGCGCTCCGGATCGCCGGCATCGACCGCACGACGCCCGACCCCCCCAACGGCGTGATCGTCAGGGACGCGAGCGGCGAGGCGACGGGTGTCCTGAAGGAGGATGCGCAGCTCCTCGTCGAGCGGCACATCCCCGTCCCCGGCGAGGAGGAGGACCTGGCATCCGTGCGCACGGCGATCGCAGGGCTCCACGCGCTCGGGCTCACGGCCGTCCAGGACGCGTGGCTGACGCCCGACGACCTCGCGTTCTGGGGTCGGGTCCACGCCTCGGGCGAGCTCTCGCTCCGGTTCCGCGGCGCGCTGATCATGGAGCCCGGTCAGACGCTCGCCGAGTGGCGGGACCGCCTCGACGGGTACGAGCGACAGGCATTCCCACGCCGTGGTGGGGCCAACCTCGACGCCGGAATCCTCAAGGGCTTCGTCGACGGCGTCATCGAGGCGCGGACTGCCTCGATGCTGGCGCCCTACGAGGACGACACGAGCAGCGGCCTGCCGGCCTGGGAGCCTGAGGTGCTGGACGCGTTCGTCGCGGAGGCCGATCGGCGCGGGTGGCAGGTCGAGCTCCACGCGATCGGCGATCGGGGCGTGCGCCTCGCACTCGACGCGTTTGAGCACGCCGCCCGCGTGAACGGGCCGTGGGCCGGCGACCCGCACGGGCGCGGCGTTGCCGCCGGGACGCACGCACGCCGCCATCGGGTCGAGCACATCGAGACGATCGACCCCGCCGACATCGCGCGGTTCGCCGCGCTCGGCGTCGTCGCGTCGATGCAGCCGTACCACGGCGACCCGTCGCCCAACCAGATCACCGTGTGGGCCGGGAACATCGGACCCGAGCGGGCGAGCCGGGCGTGGGCGTGGACGTCGATCCGCCGCGCGGGCGGCACGCTCGCATTCGGGTCCGACTGGCCCGTGGTCCCGTACGACCCGTTCATCGCGCTCAACAACGCCGTCAACCGCCAGACGACGGCCGCGGAGCCGGCGGGCGGCTGGCTGCCCGCCGAACGACTGCCGCTCCCCGATGCGCTCGAGGCGTACACGGCGGGCGGCGCGTTCGCAGCCTTCGCGGACCACCGGCGCGGGCGCGTCACGCCGGGCATGGACGCGGACGTCATCGTCCTCGATCGCGATCTGCTCACGGCCGGGCCATCTGCGATCATCGGCACCGGCGTCGCGCTCACCGTGCTCGGCGGCCGGATCGTCCACCGCTCGGAGGCGCGCGCATGAAGGGTTTCGTCCTCAGCATCCTCGCCAGCGCGATCGCGTTCGTGCTGCTGCTCCAGGTCCTGCCGACCTCGATGGTCGCGTTTGAGGGCGACAACGTCCAGCTGGCGATGCTCGCGGCCCTGGTCGGCGTCGTCAACGCGGTGATCAAGCCCGTGGTCAAGCTGCTGTCGTTCCCGATCTCGATGCTCACCCTCGGCCTGTTCGGGTTCGTGGTCAACGCCGCGCTGATGCTGGGCGTGGCGTGGGTCGCCCAGAACTTCGCCAGCCTCGACTTCACCGTCGGCGGCTTCCCGGTCGACGGCATCACGGCCGACACGCTGCTCGCCGCCGTGGTCCTCTCGGTGGCCCTCTCGATCACGTCGTCGGTCATCGGGCTCGTCGTCCGCGACTGATCCCGTGGCCCGCATCGGCGCCCCGGGCGAACCGGTCCCCGTGGAGGCGCTGCTGCGCGCCGCGCGCCGGTTTCGCACGCCGCTCTACCTGACCTCCGTCCCGGCCCTCGACGGCGCGGTCGCGGAGCTTCGCGAGGCGTTCCCCGACCCCTGGCTGCGGGCGTTCTCGGTCAAGGCCAACGACGTCCCGGCCGTGATCGCCCGGGTGGCGGCGGGTGGCATCGACGCGAACGTCGTGTCGCGGGGCGAGTGGGCGAGCGCGCACCGGGCGGGCGTCCCGAACGAGCGGATCACGCTCGAGGGGATCGGCAAGACGCAGGCGGACCTCCGGGCGGCGGTGCGGGCGGCCGCGGACGGACGGCCGCTCCGGTGGGTTGCTGTCGAGAGTCCCGGAGGAGCTCGCCGAGCTCGTGGCGTCGGCCGGGCGCGCCGGGCTGGGCCGCGGCGATCGTGCGCCGCTGGATGTCCTGCTCCGGCTCAACCCTGACGTCGCCCCGGAGACGCACGTGGGCCTCGCGGTCGGGCGACGGTCGTCGAAGTTCGGGATGACCGAGACCGAGCTCACCGCCGCGGTGTCCCGGCTGGCGGCCGACGGGCCGGTCCGGCCCCGCGGGATCCACGTCCACACCGGGTCGCAGCTGGGCGCGGTGGACGCCTGGCGGGACGCCGTCCGGCGAGCCCTCGCACTGCTCGCCCTCCTCGGCGCGGGTCGCGGGGACTTCGACACGCTCGACGTCGGCGGCGGGTTCCCCGTCGGCGATCCCGGGGCCGTCCCGCCGCCCGGCCGGTTCGCCCGCGAGGTCGAGCCGCTTCTCGCCGCGCTGCCGGCGGACCGGCGACCCGCCCGGCTCGCGGTGGAGCCCGGCCGGTTCCTCGTCGCCCGGGCCGGCTGGATCGTCGCGTCCGTCCTGCACGTGCGCGAGCGGGCCGGAAGCGAGCGGGTCGTGGTCGTCGACGCGGGGATGACGGAGCTCGTCCGCCCCGCGCTCTACGGCGCGCACCACCGCATCCTGGCCCTGACGTCGCTGGGCCGGGTCGTCGACCGCCCCGACGGCTCCGGGCTCCCGGGCGGCACCCCTGCCCGCGTGGACGGCCCCGTGTGCGAGAGCACCGACACCTTCGACCGGCACGACCTCCCGCCGCTGCGACGCGGCGACCTCGTCGCGATCGCCGATGCCGGTGCATACGCTGCCTCGATGGCCATGACCTACAACGGCCGGCCGAGCCCCCCGCAGGTCCTGCTGGAGCACGACGGGTCGCTGACGCTTGGCAGGCGCCGTCGGCAGGCGCCCGCGATCAGCGGGCCGTGACGGCGTCCCGCTCCACGGTCACCATCCGCAGCGGCCTCGGCGCGAAGGGAGGTGGCGCCTTGAGGGCCACCAGCGTCCGGATGTCCCGCAGCGTGCGCGCATCACGGACGCGGAGCCACAGCCAGCGGCCATCCACGTACGCCGTGGCGAGCGAGTACGCGTCCCACACCTCCTGGCCCAGGTCCAGCTCGTCGACGGCGTCCCACAGCGCCGGACCCAGCACGACGAGCGCCGAGAAGCCGCCCTCGGCCGTCGGCAGGAGCGTGACCAGCGACCGGCCGTTGCGCCGGTAGCGCAGCACCCAGCCAAGATCCTCGTCCGTCCAGGCGGTCTCGCCGTCCAGCCCGTACCGCTCGCGCATCCAGCCCGTCAGGGTTGCCCAGTGCCGTTTCGCGTCCTCCCGCATCCGCGTCGGCAGGTCGTCGCGGGATGGGTGATCGGCCCACCGCCGCCATGCGCCCGTCGTCATGTCACACCTCCGGTGTGCGAGGAGCGTGCGCCACGATGCCGTCGAGGGCGAGGGTCGAAGGCACTGAAGACCCGGTAGGCTTGCCGCCGTGAGCCTCCCCCGCGAACGTTTCGCCGCCCGCCTCGCCGCCGCGCCGCTCCTTGCCGACGGCGGCATGGGCACGCTCCTGTTCTCTCGCGGCATCCCCCAGCGGGCCTGCCTCGACGAGCTGGCCTCGAGCCGGCCAGACCTCGTGGCCACCCTCCACCGCGAGTACCTCGAGGCGGGCGCCGACATCATCGAGACGCTGACGTTCGGCGCGAACCGGATCCGCCTCGACGGGTACGGGCTCGCTCCCGAGGCCGGACGCATCAACCGCCGGGCCGCCCAGGTGGCGCGCGAGGCTCGGGACGTGAGCGGCGGCGACGCCTGGGTCGGCGGCTCGATCGGGCCCCTGGGACCGCCGACGCGGGAGCTGCGCCACCCCGACGAGTCAACCATCCGTGCCGCGTTCCGGGAGCAGATCGACGGGCTCCTCGAGGGCGGCGTGGACCTGCTCGTGATCGAGACGTTCTTCGATCTCGGTCACCTGCTGCTCGCAGTGGACGAGGCGCGTGCCGCGGCGGACGTCCCTGTCGTCGCGTCGATGACGTTCGGCGAGGACCTCGTGCTCGCGGACGGCACCACGCCCGGGTCAGCCGTGCAAGCCCTGACCGCCGCCGGCGTCGACGCGATCGGCGTCAACTGCGGCGTCGGCCCGCTCGCGACGATGGACGCGCTGGCGCAGCTCGGCCAGCCCGTGGGGGGCGGGCCGGCCCGCTCGATCATGCCCAACGCCGGCCTCCCGCAGCGGACCGAGGGCCGGTTCGTGTACGCGGCGGAGCCGGCCTATTTCGGTTCGATGATGCCGCGGGTCCTTGACCTCGGGGCGCGGATCATCGGCGGGTGCTGCGGGACGACGCCGGCCCACATCGCTGCCATGCGCGCAGCGCTCGAGGCCCTGGACACGGCGGCGAGCCGGCGGGCCGGCGCGCGAGCGACCGGTCTCGCGACGGGCGCGGCGCCCCAGGTGCCAGAGGTTGGCGCGAGTCCACGGACGGCCTTCGTCGAGGCCTCGGACCCGGCCGAGACGCTGCCCCGTACCGGCCTCGGCACTGCGCTCGCCGATGGTCGGTTCGTGATCTCGGTCGAGATCGATCCACCGCGCAGCATCCGGATCGATCGAACGCTCGACGCGGCCCGCCTCCTGCGGGATGCGGGCACGGACGTCGTGAACATCAGCGAATTCCGCGATGGCCCGGGTCCGGATGGGCGCGATGGCCGTCGCCTTCGGCGTCCAGCACGACCTGGACCTCGAGTGCGTGGTCCACGTCACCACGCGCGACCGGAACCTCATGGCGCTCGAGTCGGAGCTGCTCGGGGCACACGCGCTGGGGGTGCGGAACATCCTCGCGCTCACCGGGGACCCTCCCCGCGTCGGCGACTATCCGACGGGGACTGGCGTGTGGGACGTCGACTCGATCGGCCTGATCGAGATCCTCACCCGCCTCAACCGGGGCGAGGACCAGGCTGGCTCCCCCATCGGCCAGCGCGCGATGTTCACGATCGCCTGCGCTCTCGACCCCACGGCCCACGACGCGGCGACCGAGTGGGACCGGCTCGACCGCAAGCTGGCGGCCGGGGCACACCTGGTGATGACGCAGCCGCTCTACGACGAGGCCCAGGTGGAGGCGATGCTCGCCGAGGCGCGCCGACGATACGGACCGCGCGGGTTCCCGGTCCCGCTCCTTCTCGGCGTGCTGCCGCTGGTCTCCACGCGTCACGCGGAGTTCCTCCACAACGAGGTCCCGGGGATCACGATCCCGGACGCCGCGCGGGAGCGGATGCGGGCGGCTGGTGCCGGGGGGACCGAAGCCGGCATCGAGATGGCCGACGCGCTGCTGCGCGCGGTGGAGTCGGACACGGCCGGGACGTACCTCATGCCCAGCTTCGGGCGCTACGAGCAGGCCGCCGAGCTCGTCCGCCGGATCCGGGCCCGGCACCCGGCCCCCGCCGCGGCGAATCCGGGCTGAGCGCCGATCGGTCACCACCGCGTGCGCTCACGCGGCTATCGTGCAGCCGTGCGCACGAACCACCGCCGCCTCGCCACGCTCGTCCTCGGCCTGCTGGTCCTCGGCGTCACGGCCGTCGCGGTCGCGGCCGCGGGTCCGCCGTTCCCGAACCCCGTCGAGAACCAGGCGGTCTACGACGAGGCCGGTGTGCTGCGCCCGGGGACGATCGCCCAGGTCGAGGCCACGATCGACGGGATCGAGGAGCGGACGGGCGCGGAGGTCGTCGTCTACACGCAGCTCGTCCCGTACGGCGTCACGACCGCCGAGACCGAGTCGCACGCGATCTCGCTCATGGACCAGTGGGGCGTCGGTCGCGCCGGCATCGACGACGGGCTGGTCATCCTGTTCGACCTCCACGAGCTCGACCCGTGCCACGGACAGGTCCAGCTGTACGCCGGGCCCGGCTACCGCGCGACGTACCTCTCGAACGAGGACCGCCAGGCGATCTTCGACAACGACATGCTGCCGCTCCTGCGCCGCTGCGACCTCGACGGCGCGCTGCTCGTCGCGATGGCCGCGGTGGACGCGAACGCCAGCCCCGAGTACGCCAGCCGGATCACGTTCTTCCGCCAGCTCAACGCGGTCCTGGGGCTCGTCATCGCCCCGCTGCTCTTCGTGCTGCTCGTCGGCTGGGGCATGCTCCACTGGTTCCGGACCGGCCGCGATCCCGTCTACCTCGACGACCCCTCGATCCACATTCCCGCCCCGCCCAAGGGCCTCACGCCCGCGGCCGGCGCCGCCGTGCGTGACGGGAAGGTCACGCGGCGGGCCCTGACCGCCGCCAGCCTCGACCTCGCCGTTCGCGGCCACATCGCGTTCGATGCCGAGGAGAAGCGCGGCCTGTTCGCGAGCGGCGTCGACATGGGCATTCGGACCGGGGACGAGCTGCCCGACGACGAGGCAGAACGGGCGCGGATGCTGTGGGCGCGCAACCGCCCCATGGACGATGCGACGGAGTTCCTCCTCCGCCGTCTCCGATCGATCGGCGGCGGGGCGGACTACGTGCGCCCGGAGGAGATCCTCGAGCTCGGCAAGGATGTGCCGGGGTTCGAGAAGCGCCTCGAGACCCACTGCACCCAGCAGGGCTGGTTCCGCGAGCGCCCGGGGTCGGCCAGCGGGCGGTGGGTCGCGCGGGCGGCCGTCGCGTTCGTCCTCGGCGTGATCGCCGTGTTCATCGGCTTCAACCTGCCGTCGGACGGGATCGTCCTCGTGGGCGTCGCGCTCATCGCGGCCGGCATCGGGCTCGGGATCCTCTCGACCGTGATGCCGTCGGTCACGCGCGAGGGGTCGATGATCCGGGCGATGCTCGAGGCCTACCGCCGGACCCTCGAGAAGACGATGGCCCAGGCCCGGTCCATGGGCGAGGTCGTGGTGGCCGCCGCGATCCCGATCCTCGAGTCACCCGACGACGCCGTCGCCTGGGGCGTGGCGCTGGGCCTCCAGGACGAGGTCGAGACCGTGCTCCGGCGCACGGCCGAGGATGCGGAACGAGGGGCGGGCATCGGCTACATGCCGCTCTGGTACGGGGCACACGGGAGCGGATCGACGGGTGGCGGCGGTGGCGGCGGCTGGGCTCCGGGCCTGATGAGCTCCTCCCCGATCCCGAACTTCGGCGGGATGATGGCGGCCCTCTCGACGATCGGCAACTCGCCGGCGTCGTCCGGCTCGGGTGGCGGGGGCGGCGGCTTCAGCGGCGGCTCGTCGGGCGGTGGCGGGGGTGGCTCCGGGGGCGGCTTCTAGCGCAGCTTCGTGGACCAGGCTGGGCATCGGAGCGCAGACCGGGGCGGAGGTCGCTCACCGGCGCCCGATCACCTGTGCCGGTCGGTCGCGCCCGGTCGGGCCCGCCCGCGCGGTACACTCGGGCCATGGGAGCAACCGACACCATGGAAGTCTTCTTCGAGCACCTCAACTCGGGTGACATCGAGGCCGCCGTCGCGCTGATGGACGAGCGCACCGAGATGCGCATCCACGTCGGCGACAACGCCCGGACCCTGCGGGGCGTGGAGCAGGTGGGTGGCTGGTTCCTGCGCGCGGACAAGGGCCTGAAGATGATCCCGGGCGACGCGCGGGATCTCGGCAACACGTGGCAGGCGGACCTCGTCGTGCTCCGGCCGGGTGCGCCGTCGCAGCACCTCGACGCGCAGTTTCGGGTCGAGGCGGGCAAGATCACCTCGATCAATCTGACGCCCTACTCGCGCTAGGGCGGGTCTGTGCCCCGGGCGCCCGGCGCCGCGACCCTCAGGGCGCGGTCGACGCCCCGCCGTCCTCGAGCCCGCCGTCCTCTTCCTCGGGAACGGGGATCGTGATCTCGTCGCCGATGCTGATCTTGTTCGGGTTCTTGATCTGCGGGTTGGCGGCCAGCAGCTGCTCGATCGTGAGGTCGTTCCGCTTCGCGATCTTGCTCAGCGTGTCGCCCTTGGCCACGACGTAGACCTGGGGGGTCGGAGCGGGCGGCACCGTGGGCAGCGGCGTCGCGGTCTCCTCGTCGATCGGGGTCGCGGTCGCCGCGCCCGCCCCGGCGCCCCCTCCGGGATCGCCGATCCCGAGGAGCATGGGGCCGACGAAGAACAGCGCGGCCGCCGCGAGCAGGAGCGCCAGGAACGCTCCGCCGATCCGGCCGATGCCACCCAGGCTCGGCAGCCCGACCCGGGTGCGCAGCGACGGGTATGCCTCGTAGCGATGGGGCCGCTCCCAGGCGGGACCGAACAGCTCCGACGCCTCCTGGGGCGTCTGCCGGCGGACCTGGTCGTGGGGGCCTGCCGCGCGGGCGGCGATCGTCCGAGCGGGGCGGCGTGGCGGGCTGCCGGGCCGGGGCCGGGTAGGGATCCTGGCGGGCATACGGATCGCCCTGCGCCCAGTCGAGCTCCTCTTCCGCGTCCGTCTCGTGCGGCGCGGCGCCATAGGCCGCGACTCCCGCGGCCGCGGCCGCGACAGACCCGGGCGGCGCATACCGGCTCGAGTCGGGCGGGGCGGCGTACGGGCCCGCATCGATGTCGTCCGGGCCGGCCGGACGCGGCGATGCGGAGGACAGCGGATCCGCCGGGTCCGGACCGGCGAGCCGGTCGGCGGCGCTGCCGGCCAGTCCCCGTGACTCGGGCGGCGGGGCGGGCGCACCCGACCACGGAGGCGGCGCCGCCCAGTCACGCTGGTGGCCTCGGCGGGGTGGGATCGGCGGGGGTGTGTCCGTGCCCTGCGGACCGTAGCCATCGCGCTCCACGGGCGGCATCGAGCGGCTGAGCGGGGGCTCCTCCGCGAGCGGCTGGCCCTGGGTCGCGGACGGGCGGGCAGCCGCAGCCTCGCGGCGCGCCCAGTCCTGGAACGTCGGGCAGACGGGAAACGCCGAGGAGAGGCAGTACGCCTCCTGGTGCGCGAGTGCCCGCGGCGCCGGCCGTGGCTCGGCGAAGCAGCGGTGGCGGTGGTCGGGAGCCTGCGCTCGCCCGTCGCGGTCGTCCTCGAACGCCACGAAGGGGCAGGCGGGAGCGCCGTCGACGATCGGGAGCCCGCGGTCGGTCATCGCGGCGATGATACCCGCGGCGCGCCGGTCGGGTGCTCGGGCGAATGCCCTGCCCTCCCCGGCTGCCCGCCGGGAACCCGGAACAGGAGGCGCGCCGGTTCGTGGCCCACGTTGTCACGCGGATTCAACGCGACCGGGACGACCCGTATCGCCGCCGTGTTTGACAGCCTCCCGCGCCGAACGGACACTTCGACGGCAGGGGCCATCGCACGGCCCCATCCCCGCGGTACACCCCGCCCGTCACCACTCCCGGAGGTCGCCCGATGTCTCCCCTCACCCGCTTGCTCGCCCCGAAGGCCGTCGCGCGCGCGCACTGCGACCTGCCGTGCGGCGTGTACGACCCGGAGCAGGCCCGCATCGAGGCCGAGTCCGTCTACCGGATCATCGAGAAGTACGCCGCCAACGAGGACCCGACGTTCCGCGCCCGCGCAATCGGGATCAAGGAGCGCCAGGCCGACCTCGTCAAGCATCATCTCGACGTCCTGTGGCACGACTACTTCAAGCCGGAGCATCTCGAGGCGGTGCCGAACCTCCACGAGCTGTTCTGGAACGCGACCAAGCAGGTCAGCAAGGTCAAGGCGTCCGTCAGCCTCGACGATGCGAAGACCCTGCTCGCGATGATCGACGACGTCGACGCCGCCTGGAAGGCGACCGGCGGTAACACCAAGACGCGCGTGGCCGGCCGCCCCGGCTGATCCGGCTCGGCATGCGCACCCAGGGGCCCCGTCCATGACGGGGCCTCGTCGTTTCCGGAAGCCGGCCGGTCGCCTGGTCGGCGGCCCGTGGCGGATCGCGGTCGTCGAAGGCTCGATGCGACCGGCGATCGAGTCCGGCGACTGGCTGCTCGTGGACCCGACGGTCGCCCGCTGGCCCCGCCGCGGCACCGTCGTCGTCTTCCGCGAGCCGGGCTCCGGGGAGCTGGCGATCAAGCGCGTCGCCGCCCGGCCGGGCGACTGGGTGCCGTTCGCGGACGCGTGGCTCCGGCTTGGCCCCGACGAGGCGTGGCTCATCGGCGACGCGCCCGACGGGGCGCTCGAGGACGGCGGGTTCGGGCCGGCCGTCGACTCGCGGCGCTACGGGCCCGTGCCGGTCGAGGCGCTCGTCGCGCGCGCCTGGTTCCGCTACTGGCCGGCACGGCGCATCGGTCCGATCGGCGCGGCGCCTGCAGACCTGCTCGCGAGGGGGCGCAGCGGGCGGATTTCCCTGCCGGAGGTACCGGGAGAACCCGGCCGACCGGGGTCTGGTGCCGGTGAGGACCCACCGGCTACCCTGCCCGGAGGCGCGCCGTGATCGCGCGCCACCGGGAGGACCCCATGACCGCTCGTCGCGCGTCAACGCTCGCTGCCGGCCTCGTGACCGGTCTTCTTGTCGTCGCCGCGTGTGGCGGCACCGCGGCATCCCCTGCCGGGGGCGAGACGTCGCCCGCGACAGGCGCCACGTCGGCCCCGACCGCGGCCCCCACCCCGCCCCAGGCTGCGACCGTCGCGCCGACCGACGCCGCCGGCACGCCGACTGCCGGGCGGACCGGCCGGATCGAGATCGCGGACGAGCAGGTGGCGATCACCCTGCCCGACGGA
Source organism: uncultured Chloroflexia bacterium (assembly GCA_963715245.1). Lineage (GTDB taxonomy): Bacteria > Chloroflexota > Limnocylindria > Limnocylindrales > CSP1-4 > CAIXZV01. The sequence continues at coordinate 905,720 of CAVQRM010000001.1, read as the reverse complement.
TGGGTCGAGGTCTCCCTCTCGGGTGACGACCTCGAGGGGATCCTCGGCAACTTCCCGGACGGGACCTTCACCGACGAGCAGCTCGCCGCGATGCAGGCCGCGCTGGGGACCGGCATGAAGCTGATGGCGTTCGATACCGACGGCCAGGGCTCCAACGTCAACCTCCTGATCCAGCCTGCGGAGATCCCGCTCGATCTCCTCGCCGCGGCGCTCGAGGGACAGCTGGCGGCCATCCCGGGTGCCGAGGGGATCAAGATCGCCGAGACCGAGGTCGACGGCGAGAAGGCGCTCCTCGCCACCTACGACCTCGATCAGTCGACGACCGGCGGCGCGCAGGGCGGCGTGAGCGGGACGCAGCTCTACATCTCGGCCAACGGCCGGCTGTACGTGTTCACGGTCACGCTCGCCGACGGCTCGTCGCTCGAGCCGGGCGACATCCTCGACACGATCGAGCTCCTGGACTGACCCGCCGCCGGGCGACGCCGTGACCCTTCCACGACCCGCCTGGCCCGTTCCGCGCCGGGGGACGAGCACGCCGCGCTGCGCCCGCGGCTCTACCATCCGCCGATGGACGACCTTCGTGCGGCGCTGGGCGCCTTCGATCCCGACGCCCCGCTGACGGGTGCGCCCGAGCCCTGGGACTACCTCCCGATGCCGGCGATCCGACCGGGCCCTCCCTGGGCGATGGCCGAGATGATCGCCGCCGAACCGGCCCTTGCCGCCCGGATCGCCCGCCGCGTCGTCGCCGACGGCACGGCAGCGGCGCTCGCCGATGCGGTCCGGACCGCGGCCGCGTCCGGGGGCCCGATCATCGTCACCGGCTGCGGCACGTCCGAGCACGCGGCGATGGGCGCGGCCGCGATCCTGCGCGACGCATGGCACCGCGCGGGACTGCCGGGGTGGGGCCCGGTATCGGCGCAGGCGCTCGAGCTCGCGGCCGATCCACCCGCCGGCGGGCTCGTGATCGGCGTGAGCCACGAGGGCGGCACCGCCGCGACGATCGCGGCCATGGAAGCGGCGCGTGGCGGGGGTGCGCGGACGGCCCTGCTCACCGCGAGCGCCGGCGCCCCGGCGGCGCACGCGGCAGACATCGTCCTCGCCACCGTCGAGATGGACCGGAGCTGGTGCCACACGGTCGGCTACGTCTCGCCCCTGGTCGCGGCCGTCACGGCCGCGGCGATCCTGGCCGGCGATGCGCCGCAGCCCGGCGCGCTCTCGACACGCCTCGCAGACGGCATCGAGGGAGCGTGGACGGCCGCACCCGGCGGCACCCGGCCGGCGGGCTCCATCGCGCAGGCGATCGCCGCCGCGACGCACCTGCTCGTCGTCGCATCGGGCGTGGACCGGATCACCGCGAGGGAGCTGGTGCTCAAGGTCGAGGAGGCGGCATGGGTTCCGTCGGCTGCCCGTGACCTCGAGACGTTCCTCCACGGACACCTGCCTGCGACCGGCGCGGACACCGCGCTCGTGATGGTGCTGACCGAGCGCGCGGGCATCGACGCGCGCGCCCGACGCGCGCGCCAGGCACTTGCGGCGGCGGCCGCGATCGGCATCCGGCCCGGAGCGATCCTCGGGGCGGGTGCCGCGGCGCTGATCCCCCCGTCGCTGACGCCGGCGGGCCGGATCGTCGTCCCCGACGCGGAGGGGGTGCCGCCGGCTGCGGGGTCGCTGCTGGGGGCCGCGGGTCCGCTGCAGCTGCTCACGCTCGAGGTCGCGGCGGCCCGTGGGACGAACCCGGATCCGATCCGCCGGGACGACCCGGTCTACCTGCGCGCCGCCGACCTCGCCGACGATCCATCCGCCTGACGACGGCGGGCCCGGGCCGGCCCGGCGCAGGCGGTGGACCTACGCGTCGAACAGCGCCTCGGCCGCGAGATCGATCATGTCCAGGTCGCGGGCCACGAAGTCCTGGAGCATGAGCCGCTGGACGCCTGCGTCCACGAACCGCCGGACCGTCGCACGGGCCTGGTCGGGGGTGCCGTGGATCCAGCGGGCGCGGCGTGCCTCGAACCATGCCTCGGACTCGTCGACCGCGCTGCCGAACGCAGCCATGAGCGCCCGCTCCCGGTCCCGGACCTCGGCCTCGTTCCGGCCGATGAGCACGCCGACCATCGCGGACTTCACGAGCGTCGCCGGGTCGCGTCCGATTGCGCCCAGCGCGTCGTCGAGCTTCGCGTACTTCTCCGCGGCGCCGTCCGGGCTCGCCGACGAGAGGTTGAACTCATCCGCGTAGCGGGCCGCGATGCGGTACGAGCGGGGTGAGCCCGTGCCACCCACCAGGACGTGCATCGGGCGCCCGTCGCGAGCGGGCAGCGTCGCCGGCTTGGGGCGGAAGAAGGCGTCCTCGACCGCGTAGTGGGTCCCGATGAACGACCAGCCGTCCGGGCCCTCCCACAGCCCGCGCAGGATCTCGAGCGTCTCCTCGAGGCGCTCCGCCCGCTCTCCGATGTCCGGGAACGGGAAGCCGTGGCGGCGGTGCTCGCTCTCGTGCCACCCGGCCCCGACGCCCACCTCGACTCTGCCGCCGCTCATCTCGTCGACGGTGACCGCCATCTTGGCGAGGTTGCCCGGCGTCCGGAACGTCACCGGCGAGACGAGGACGCCCAGCCCGATCCGCGTCGTGTCGCGGGCAAGACCGGCGAGCACCGCCCACGCGTCCGTGGTGGGCTGGTCCTCCCCGCCCGGGAAGCTCTCGTAGTGGTCGGCGCGGAGGAACGCCTCGAAGCCCGCCGCCTCGGCGCGCCGCGCGACGGCGAGCTGGTCCTCGTAGGTGAGCCCCATCTGGGGCTCGGTCATGAGCGCGAACCGCACGGCATCTCCTCCAGACCGCATGAACAGTTGTCCTTGACACGACTATTCGTGTGCGGTAAATACTTCATCTCATGCGAACAACTACCGACGCCGACCCGGATCCGGCCGGCGTTTCGGACCGCCGGCGGGTCGCGGAGGCAGCGCTCGCGAGCCTCGGCAGGGCCGTGGGCTCGCTCCGCTGCGCCGGATCCCAGCGCCTCGTGCGGCTCGGCATCAGCATGACCCATTTTCACGTCCTCACGTTGCTCCGCCACCACGACGCGATGCCGATGGGCCGGCTGGCCGAGATCCTGGACGCCTCGATGTCGAGCGTGACCGGGATCATCGACCGGATGGAGGAGAAGCACCTCGTCGAGCGCACGCGCGTGGCCGATGACCGCCGGGTCGTGCTGGTGAGCATCACGCCGGCGGGCCTCGCCCTGGTCGACGAGGCGGAGCTCGTCAAGAGCGAGGTGATGGCCGGCGCGCTCACCCGCCTCACGCTGGACGAGCTCGACCGCCTCACGACCGCGACCGGTGATCTCCAGCGGGCGATCGCCGAAGAGCTCGCGGCCTCTCCGGACCATGCCTCGCTCGTGCAGTGCGGCCACGCGGGCCACTCCACGCGTACCACGCTCGTCGCCCCCGCCGCCCCCGCTGCATTCCCGTCCGCCGGCACCACCGGCGCCTGAGAAAGGAACTCCCTTGGAACCCATGCCCATCGCCGGGCACGATGACGGGCCGTCCCACGGCTTCGGCGCCCTCGACCTCTCCCACCGCGCGAAGATGGAGATCCTCTTCGCGATCATGCTCGGCCTGTTCCTCGGGGCGCTCGACCAGACGATCGTCGCCGTCGCGCTGCCCACGATCGTCACGGATCTCGGCGGCCAGTCGCTCCTGACCTGGACGATCACGATCTACCTGCTCGCCTCGACCATCACCGTGCCGTTCTACGGCAAGCTCTCGGACCTGTACGGCCGGAAGCCGCTGCTGATGATCGGCATCACGTTGTTCCTGATCGGCTCCGCCCTGTCGGGCCTGAGCCAGGACATGACGCAGCTCATCATCTTCCGCGGCATCCAGGGCCTCGGCGCGGGCGCGCTGTTCCCGATCTCGCTCGCGGTCATCGGCGACCTGTTCTCACCCGCCGAGCGCGGCAAGTACCAGGGCCTGTTCGGCGCCGTGTTCGGGATCAGCGCGATCGTCGGACCGCTCCTCGGCGGGTTCCTCACCGAGCAGTTCTCCTGGCACCTGATCTTCTACATCAACATCCCGATCGGGATCGTCGCCCTCGCGGTCATCGGGCGGCTGCTGCCGACGGTCAAGCGCCCCGACGCCTCGCGCAACCTCGACTACGCGGGCGCGGCGGTGTTCACGGTCGCCGTCGGCTCCCTGCTGATCGGCCTGACCAACAAGCAGTTCCAGCCGTGGGAGGCGTTCGAGGTCGGCGGCCTGATCCTCATCGGCCTCGCGCTCGGCGTGGTGTTCGTGTTCATCGAATCGCGGGCGAAGGAGCCGATCGTGCCGCTCGACCTGTGGAAGAACCGCACCTACGCGACCTCGATCATCGCGACGTTCTTCATCAGCGTCGGCTTCTTCGGGGCGGCGGTGTTCCTGCCGCAGTGGTTCCAGTTCGTGGAGGGGGCGTCGCCGACTGACTCCGGCCTGTACACGCTGGCGCTGCTCGCTGGCCTGATCATCAGCTCGGTCGGCTCCGGGATCATCGTCGCGCGGACCGGCCGGTACAAGCCGGTCATCCTCGTCGGGCTCGCGCTGATGACCGTGGGCCTGTTCCTGATGTCGAACATCAAGGCGGACACGGAGCTCCCGGTCCTGTTCCTGTGGATGTTCATCACGGGGCTCGGCATCGGCCCGACGCTGTCCGTGTTCACGATCGTCGTCCAGAACGCCGTCCCGGTGTCGTCGCTGGGCGTGGGGACGTCGAACCTGACGTTCTTCCGCCAGGTCGGCGGGTCCGTCGGGCTCGCCCTCCTGGGCACCGTGTTCGCCACCAGGCTCGCCGACGAGATTCCCGTTCAGCTTGCCCCCGTGGGCCAGAAGCTCGTCGCCGCGGGCGTCCCGCCCGAGGCCCTCGCCGCGCTCGGTGGTGGCGGCAACGCAGCCGACCTTGTCCAGGTCGGCACCGGGGTCGACCTCGGCACACAGCTCCTCGCCGCGCTCCCGGAGCCGCTGCAGGCCGCGTTCACGCCGTTCATCAACGACATCGTGTTCGCGATCCACCAGGCCTTCAGCCTCGCCGTCGCCCAGGTGTTCCTGATCGGCGTCGGGACGACGGTCGTGGCGCTCGTCGTCAGCACGCTGATCAAGGAGCTCCCGCTGCGCAAGGGCTTCGGCGCGGAGCCCGAGCCCGCGCTCGCCGCCGCCGACGGCCCGGATCGAGCCGGGGCGCCAACGCCGGTCGCGGGCGCCGCGGCCGACTGACCGCACCGCTCCTCCAGGCGGACGACCCGGCCCTCGCGGCCGGGTCGTCCCGCGTCCGGGCTACCATCGCCGGGTGACGGACCTCCTTCCCTACCCCGCTGAGCTCCAGGCCCCCGGCACCGCCGGTGTCCCGTTCCGCGCGGCCGTGCCCGTCGCGGAGCTGCCGCCCGGCGCGATGCGGCGTGTCTCCTTCGGGGACCTCGACGTGCTCGTTGCCCACACGAGCCTCGGGCTCGCCGCCGTCGACGACCGTTGCCCGCACATGGCCGCCCCGCTGTCGATCGGGGGCCTCGACGGGTGCGTCGTCGCGTGCCCGCTCCACCGGGGCCGTTTCAGCCTCGAGACCGGCGACCCCGTCCAGATGCCCACGACCGGTGGCCTGTGGCCCGACGGCCGCTACGAGCCGGTGTGGTGCCCGCCCGGCCAGGAGCCGAAGCCCGATCCGCCGGGGAACAAGTTCGACGCGCGCCGCCTGACCCGGATCCGCCGGTTCCGCTACTACCCGGTGCGGGTCGTGGACGGGATCGTGGAGGTGGGCGTCCCCGGCCCCGCCGTCACGTCGCGGGGGCCGATGCCGGACCGCGGTTGAGCTCGGCGACGAGCACCGACCCCAGCACGATCGCGGCACCGAGGACCTGCACCGGCGCCAGCGCCTCGCCGAGCACGATCCACGCGATCGCCGTCGCGAGAATCGGCTCCGTCATCCCCACCGCGGACGCCTGCGACGCGCGCAGGTGCTGCATCGAGACGATGACCAGCGAGAACGGGAACACCGTGCCGAGGATGACCATCCACGCGGTGAGGACGGTCGCGGGCACCGCCGGTCCGGTCTCGCCGAACAGCTGCATCGAGCCCGCGAAGGCATCGACCGGGAACGTCCACGGCGGCTGGATGATCGCCCAGCACAGCGCGGCCGCCCCCATGCCCCACATCGTCAGGCTGACGGGGTCGCGCGGATCGGGCCGCTGGACCTGGATGTCGGCGCTGAGGTAGTAGACGACCAACGCCAGCATCGCTCCGACGGCGAACGCGAGGCCGAGCGGGTCGAGCGTCAGGCCCTCCCAGACCTGGGCGACGATCGCGAGGCCAGCGACGGCCGTGCACAGCGCCACCCACACGATCGGCCTCGTCGGGTGCTTCCAGACGACCCGGAACCAGACCGCGATCAGGAGCGGCCCGGTGAACTCGATCAGCAGGGTGATGCCGACCGGCAGCAGCTCGATCGACGCGAAGAACAGGTACTGGGTCGCCGCGATGCCCAGCACGCCGTACACGAGCAGCATCGGGAGCTCCGCGCGGCGGAGGCGAAGCGCCCGACGGTTCGTGAGCGCGACGAACGCGAGCAGGATCACGAACGCGAGCGTCGCCCTGACCTGCGACAGGTGCGTGGCCTCGATGCCGCCCAGGAGGAGCGTCTTCGCGACGGTCCCGTTGAGCGCGAACAGCAGCGCCGCGGCGAGGTACAGGAGGTAGCCGCGGACCGGGTGGCGCGTCCGCGCCGGGACGACCCCGGGGAGCGGCTCGACCAGCTCCGTCACGTGGCGATGCCGTTCGCCCTCGCGTACTCGGTGACCATCCTGACGGCCTCGACCGGGTCGTCGGTCACGCGGACGAGGTCGAGGTCCGCCTCGGCGATCGCGCCCGCGGGCCGCTGGACGTCGCGCATCCAGGCGAGCAGGCCGTCCCAGTACGCGTGCCCGATGAGCACGACCGGGAAGTTGCGCACCTTGCCCGTCTGGATCAGGGTCAGTGATTCGAACAGCTCGTCGAGCGTGCCGTAGCCGCCGGGCAGGATGATGAACGCGTCGCTGTACTTCACGAACATCGTCTTGCGGGCGAAGAAGTAGTGGAACTCCACCGAGAGGTCCACGTACGGGTTCAGGTGCTGCTCGTGCGGCAGCTCGATGTTGCAGCCGATGGACAGCCCGCCCTGCTCGTGGGCGCCGCGGTTGGCCGCCTCCATGGAGCCCGGGCCGCCGCCGGTGATGACGGCGAACCCGGCCTTGGCCAGCTCGGCGCCGATCTGGCGGGCGAGCTCGTACTGGGGGCTGTCAGGGGCCGTGCGGGCCGAGCCGAACACCGCGACGGCGGGGCCCACATTCGCAAGCGCCTCGAACCCCTCCACGAACTCGGACAGGATCCGCAGCGCCCGCCAGGTGTCGGTCTCGAGGAACGCCGGCCGCTCAGCGTGTCCGCCGAGGAGCTTCTCGTCCTCCGTTTCGCGCGACCCGCCGAGGCGGGCGGCCGTCTCCGGGCGCATCGACACCCGGCCGCTGCGCATGGTCCTCGGTGACTGGCCACGATGATCGGCGTCGTCCGCGTGGCCGGGATCATTGCTCATGGGCGAAGGATGCCACCGGCCGTCGTCGGCCGTGCGCCGGGTACTCGTCGCGCGTTGCGCCGCCGAACGCTCGAGCGTCACATGCCTGGACACGACGACGGGGCCACGGCCGCCGACCCTCGTCGATCACCGAGAGCGGCCACGCTCAGGTGAACCGCCATGCGCCAGTCGGCCAGCCAGCCCAGGCGTCCCGCCAGTGTCATCCTCGCGTTCCTCCTTGCCACTTCCCTCGTCGGCGTCGCGTGCGACGCCGGCGTCCCGCAGACAGCGTCGCCATCCGCGCGCGGCTCGGCACCCTCGGCGACCCCTCGCACGAGTGACGCGCCGACGGTCGCGTCGTCACCCACTCCTGTTGTGGCTCCGGATGCGAGGCTGGCGGGCCTGGCGCCGGGTGCGCTCGCCGTCACCGTGTCCGACCGCCTCCGCGTGCGCTCCGAGCCCGGGGTCAGCGCGCGATCGCTCAAGTACACCCCGCTCCTCCCCGTGGGGACACCGCTCGTCGTCGCGGCGGGCCCGGTGAAGGCATCCGGCTACGAGTGGTTCCGCGTCGCGCCGATCGGCGTGAAGCTCTCGGGCGGCGTGGACCAGGGCTGGGTCGCCGTGGCGGACCACGACGGCACGCCGTGGGTTGCCCTCGCGGACGACCCCACCCCGGGCTTCGAGCTCGCGGCCGCCTCCGCGGAGCGACCGGCTGCGGACCTGGCCGCCGCGAAGGCGGAAGCGAAGGCCCTCAACGCGTTCGGCATCGCGCTCTACAAGCGGCTCCTCGCGGACCCGATCATCACGCCAACAGGCAAGGGCATCGTGTTCTCGCCTGCGAGCATCGTCACGGCCCTCGCCATGGCGCGCGCCGGGGCGAAGGGCGAGACCGCCGCCGAGATGGACAAGGTCCTGCGTGTCGACGACTGGGCGTCGCTGAGCGATGGCCTGAGCTCGCTGGAGAGCCTGCTCCTCACCCGTGACGCGAGCTGGAAGGGCGAGTACGGGGATGACGCCACCCATCGGCTCGCCCTGCGGACTGCCAGCATGGCGTTCGGGCAGGACGGGTACGCCCTCGAAGACGGATACCTCGAACGGCTCGCGCGGACATTCGGGTCCGGGCTCGGACTCGTGGACTACATCAACGAGACGAGCGCCGCACGGGCGACGATCAACGCCTGGGTGAGCCGCCAGACCCTGGGCCGGATCCCCGAGCTCCTCAAGCCGCCCAACGTCAGGGTCGATACCCGGCTCGTACTCGTGAACGCCATCTACCTCAAGGCCGAGTGGGCACGCGCCTTCGACGAAGCCGCGACCGCGGCGCAGACGTTCACGACCGCCGCCGGCACGGCGATCAAGGTCCCCACGATGCAGGCGACCGGCGAGCAGGACATCGTCATCGCATCCGGCGCCGGGTGGAAGGCGACCGAGCTGCGCTACATGGGCCCGGACGGCACGACGCCCCTGGCGATGACCCTGATCCTGCCCGACTCGCTCGCCTCGTTCGAACGGCAGCTGTCTGCCAAGGGACTGGCGACGATCCAGTCCGGCATCGCCGCGGAGCAGAAGCGCATCGCGACGGCCACCGTCGGACGGCCGCCGGAGGATTGCGGCACCTACCCGTACAACGTTCGCCTGTTCCTGCCGTCGTTCGGGATCGACACCGACGGGGACCTCGTCCCGTCGCTCGAGGCGATGGGCATGAAGCGCGCGGTCGACGCGGGGCTCGCGGACTTCTCCGGGATCACGACCTCCGACCCGCTGTTCATCAGCGCGGTGATCCACCAGGCCAACATCGACGTCGACGAGAAGGGCACCGAGGCCGCGGCCGCGACCGCCGTCGTCTTTGATACCGGCGGCTGCACAGGCCCAGACCCGGCGAAGACACGGACCCTGCGCTTCAACAAGCCGTTCCTGTTCGTGCTCCGCGATGTCCAGACCAACGCGATCCTGTTCATGGGCCGCGTGACGGACCCCTCGCAGCGGTAGACGGACAGAGCCCGGACCTACCGCGGCTTCGCGAGCCAGGCCTTCCAGGTTGCCTCGTCCTTGCCCGCGGTGACGAGATCGCCGTAGCGGACGAGCGGCAGGCGGATCAGGCGCGGGTCCGCGAGGAGGCGAGCGGTGATGCCCGACGCGTCGGTGGACAGGTAGGCCAGGCCCTGCTCGCGATACGCGCGACTCTCGGTATCGAGCAGCGCCGCCGCACCGAGGCGGTCCGTGAACCGGCGCAGCTCGCCGGCTGCGATCGGCTTCTTGCGCAGGTCCACGTAGTGCACGACGATCCGGCGCTCGCGGAAGAAGCGCAGCGTGTTGCGCGTCGCGGGCGAGTCGTCCGTGCCGAAGACCTGGATGTTCGGCATCTTCTTCGTGGGTGTCTTGCCCAGGGGCGGCGGCATCAGGCGGCCTTTGTACCGGCAGGCGGCTCGAGGACGATCACCGGGATCCGGCGTGCCGTCCAGGACGCATAGTCGTCGAAGCCCGGGTAGTCGCGGGCCGCGAGCGCCCACAGGCGATCGCGCTCGGCGCCCTCGGCCTCGCGGGCGCGCATCGGCCGCACGTCGTGCATGACGCGCACACGCACGTCCGGGTTGGCGCGCAGGTTGCCGACCCAGGCGGGCTCCCGGTCGCGGCCGGCGTTCGAGCCGATCACCACCAGCCGGTCACCGTCCGTGGCGGCGTAGAGCGGGATCTCGCGCACCCGGCCGGACCGGCGCCCGACCGTCTCGACGATGACGTTGAGCACGCCCAGGTTCCGGCCCACGATCCAGCGCCCGCCGGTCGCGCGATAGACCACCGGGTGCAGCCGGCTGACGGCCCGGCTGGTCCCGATGAGTCCGACCAGCCGATAGAACCCCGGGGAGCGTCGTTTCGTCATCGGAGCGCAGGGTACCGCGCGGCGTCGGACCGGGACCCAACGAGCGCCGGTCACGCCACGGGCGCCGACCCGGCCGCCAGGTACTGCCGGACGGTGGCCCTGAGCGCCTCGATGCTCGCCGTCGGGAGGCCCGGGTCGCCGGCCGACCCGGTGTCCGGCGCGCCGGCCTCGCGCTCCCACCGCCGCGCGGCCGACCGCCACGGCTCCGCGTAGCCCTGCCCGGTTGCGACGATCGCCGCCTCGACGGCACGCACGAGCGGGCGGAGCAGGCTCCAGTGCTCCTCCCGTCGCGCCAGGCAGCCGGCGGGAAGGAGGAACTCGAAGATGTCCTCGTTCGCCTGGGCGTGCAGCAGGCCGTCCACCCGGAGCAGGCGTTCGCGCGCCAGCGCCGGGTCGCCCCACCTCGCCTCGAGCGCACCGGCGGCGGACAGCGCCCGGGCGAGGCGTGCTGCGCTGCCGGACTGCTCGGCAAGCTCGACGGCACGATCCGCCCAGCGCCTCGCGAGCGCCTCGTCCTCGCCGAACACGCCGATGTACGTGAGCGTGCTCATCGTTTGCGACGCCCGGCCCAACTCGGCGGCATCGAGGAAGTGGCCGGCGGCGGCGGCGAGCGCGGCGACACCCTCGTCGGTGTGGCCGCCATACGCGAGGTTCGTGCCCAGGTAGTACGCAGCCAGCCCGAGGCCCGAGGCGCTCTCGTGGGCCGCGGGGAGCTCGAGGCCCTCGCGCGCAGCCGCTGCACCGGCGTCCCACTCGCCGCGGTTGCTGTGGAGGCCGGCGAGCACGAGGAGGGACTTCGCCAGGCCCGCCTGGTCGTCCAGCGCCCGGAACGCGGCGACCGCCTCGTCCAGGAGCCGGCGTGCCTCGTCCAGGTCGTTCGTCGCCTGGGCGGCCATCGCGGCCGACAGCAGCGCGGCCGCCCGCGTGCCCCGGTCCTCGATCCGGGGCAGCACCTCGGCCAGCCAGTCACGCTCCTCGGCGGCGAGGAACCGGTTCAGGAAGTACCCGTCGAGCGGGACGATGGCGCGCGCCACGGCATCCGCCCGGCCGTCGGCCAGGCCCAGCGTGAACGCCTCGCGAAGGTTGTCGAGGTCGTCGTCCACCAGCGCCAGGTCCACGACGGCCCGAAACGGCGTGGGGGCGGCCGATCGAGCCTTCTCCAGGTAGTGGCTCACGAACCGGCGCTGCAGGGCCTCCCAGTCCCGGTGGCCCTCCATCCGCTCCCTCGCGAACTCGCGGATCGGGACGAGCGAGCGATACACGACCCGGCCGTCGACGCGCCGTTCGGCGACGAGGAGCGAGGCGTCGACAAGCCGCGCGATGCCGGCAGCGGTGCGGCGGCGATCGCGCGCCGGCGCACAGATGCCGACGACGTCGTCGAGGCTGCAGGTGCCGCGGAACACGGACATCGAGTCGAACAGGTCTCGGTCGTCGGGGGCGAGGAGCGCGATGGACCACTCCATCGCCGCCCGCAGCGACCGATGCCGGCTGGGCCGCTCGAGTTGTCCCCGGCGCGGTGCCTCGTCGCCCCCCAGCATCGACTCCACGTCGGCGAGCCCGAGCGCGGGGATCCACGCCGCAGCGAGCTCGAGGGCAAGCGGGATCCCGTCGGCACGGCGGCACAGGGCGGCGATGAGCGGCGCGTTCTCCTCTGTCGGGCGGAACCCGCGCTCGGCCGTCCGCGCCCGGTCGACGAACAGCCTCGTCGCGGCGAGGTCCAGCGCGGGTCCCGGGTGCGCCCGGACCGACTCGGCGGACGGTGCCGGCAGGGGCATCACCCGAAGTGCCGCCTCGTCGGGAAGGCCGAGCATCCGCCGGCTGGTCGCGACAAGCCGCGCTGTACCGGGCCGGCTGGTCAGCTGGCGCGCGAACAGGGCGGCGTGGCCGACCACGTGCTCGCAGTTGTCGAGCACGAGCAGGAGGCGGCGCCCGGCCAGCCGATCGGCGAGGACGGCGAGATCGACCGTGTGCGTCTGGCTGCCGACCGCCTTCGCGATCGCGCTGGCCACGTCCCCCGCGGTGCGTGACTCGGCGAGCGGGACGAACCATGCGCCGTCCGGATAGTCCCGGAGGACGGAGTGGCCGGCCTCGATCGCCAGGCGCGTCTTCCCGATGCCGGGCTCCCCGACGATGGTGACGAGCCGTCGCTCGTCGAGCAGGTGCGCCACCTGTCGCAGCTCGTCCTCGCGACCCACGAAGCTGCTGGTGACGACGGGCAGGTTGGTGGCGTGCACGGGTCCATCGGGGCTGCCGATGGACGAGTCGCCGTTCGCGATCCGCTCCTCCAGCTCGCGCAGGCCGGTCCCCGGCTCGACACCCAGCTCTACGGCGAGGACGCGACGCGCATCCTGGAACGCCTGGAGCGCCTCCGCCTGTCGCCCGCCGAGATGGAGGGCGAGCATCAGGTGCTCCCAAAGCGGCTCGCGCAGGGGGTGCAGCTGGACCAGCTCACGGAGCTCGACGATGGCTGTCTCGGACCGTCCGAGCGCGAGGAGGGCCCGCACGCGCAGGTCGGTCAGCTGATCCCACAGCGCGAACAGTCGGGCGCGGGTGGCGGCGGCGTACTCGTCGTCGCGCAGCTCCTCGTACGGCGCGCCGCGCCACGTGTCCTTCGCCCTGGCCGTGGCGCGGAGCACGCGCTCCGGGTGGCCGGCAGCCGCGTCGGACACCGCGCTCGCCGCCTCGTGCTCGAACACCGCGCGATCGAAGCGAAACCCTCCGAGGTCGGCGCAATAGCCGCCGTCGGACGAGACGACGAGGCCGGGGGCCGCCTTCCGGATGCCGGTGAGGTGCACCTGCAACGCGGTCGCCGCCGTCGCCGGTGCCTCATCGGGCCACATCCGGTCCAGCAGCACCTCGCGATCGAGGGCGATGCCGAGGTCCAGGAGCAGGATCGCCAGCACGCGGCGCTGCGCTGGACGCAGGCGAACGGGCTCGCCGGCAACGTCGAGCTGCAGCGGACCGAGCACGCTGACGGATCCTGGGCGGGCGAGTTGCGCCATTGCGAGCTTCTCCGCCGTGGCTGGCACGTTTAGGAAACGTTTAGCACGCCTGTCTACTGTCCGCCCATGTTGTCCCGGATCGCACGCCGTGATCGGCGACCCCACGTGCTTCTCGCGCCGCTTTTCGCCGTCCTCGTGGCGTGCGGCGGATCCGGCGTTCCCGACCCCACCGGCGGCGCGGGGGCCGGTACCGGCGCCACGCCCAGGGCCGATGCCGTCGGCAGCGGTGCGGATGGCAGCGGCGCGAACGGGAGTGGAGCCGGGGACGGGAGTGCGACAGGGGACGCGCCGGTGACCGTGACGCTGGATGGCGTCACGTACGGCTACGACATCGGCACCTGTGACGTCGGCGAAGACGCGGTCCGCGCGAGCGCCGGCCGCTCCGACGGCAGCATCTCGTCCGCCGAGATCGCCTGGGCGCGCGACGGCTCACGGGCGTCGTTCCGCGCCACGGACGTCAGCACGACGTCCGGGCCCCCGGCACCGTTCGAGCTGTACGCGGACCCGGACCGGGCGGACACGACCTGGGACGTGCGCGTGGACGGTGCGACGGCGACGATCGAGGCGAGGATGCGCAACGAGCTGCCCGCAGCCAAAGGCAACCCGGACCTCGAGCGCTACGACGTGACGATCGTGATCCGGTGCGACGAGCGGGGCTTCGGCGGCATGGCCCCGGAGCCGGCCGACGACCAGCCGCCCCCTGACGGCGGAGCGGCGCCGTCCGCTGCCGGCGAGAGCACGGTGACCCTCGAGCTCGCCGGTCAGGCCTACGCCATCAGCTACCCCGGCTGCCCCTTGACCGAGTCCGAGCTTGCGGTCTCCCTCACGGAACCGGCGACGGGCGCCCAGCTGTTCCTCGGCGCGGGCGAGGCGGTGCTCCTGCTCGCGGACGGCAGTCCCCTCCAGGCGACCGGGGTGGCGTTCGCCGGGTCGGACACGAGCGCGACGTGGAGCGGCACCATGAACGGTCCGACGGGCAGCGAGTCCGTCACCATCACGATCTCGTGCTGAGCGCGCGGCCGGCGGGGCCCGTGAGCCGGGCGGGGTTGCTCGTGGCGTCCGCGGCGCTCGTCCTGGGGTGCGGCTCGGCGCAGGTGGGCGCCGGTGTGGCGAGCGGGCCCCCGCAGGACGCCGTGAGCCCGCTGCCGTCGGGATCGGACGCGCCGGGCGGGCCGCCGTCGGCCCCGGCGAGCGACGTCCCCCTGGGTGGCGACGATCCGAGCGCCGGGCCGCCGTCGCCGGTGCCGCCGGGCGCGTCGCCGTCGGGCGCGAGCAACCCGAGTGACCGTCCGCCTGCGCCGGCACCGCAGGGAACACCGCCGACCGGCTCGAAGGCGCCGGACTTCACGGGAGCCCTCGTGACCATCGGCGCGCGGACGTACAACTTCGAGCTGTTCGGCATCTTCGGGGCACCGTGCACCCGTGCCGCGCCGGACGACGACAGCCTGCTCATCGCGACGGGCTTCGTCGGTGGCGACCCCAACGCCGCGACGTTCACGGCGCACCTCGAGCCGGCGGGCCACGACGTCGAGGGCCTCGCCAGCGTCCATTTCGTCACGCTCCGCGACCCGTCCACCGACCGGAGCTGGATGGCGGACCACCTGGAGTTCCCGATGGAGGCGGCCCTCGAGGCCATCCCGGACGGCTTCAGCCAGATCGACAGCGTGAAGATCGAGGACGGCTACGCCTACGGGCGGGCGACGTTCATCGAGCTGGGTGCCGTGCGCGATGCCTGGGAGACCGGTGGTGCCCTCCCGGCGCCGGAGCCCGGCACGTTCGAGATCTGGTGCGGGCCGTAGCGGCCGCTAGAGTTGACGGCGACGATCCCCACCGCGACCCGAGGAGCAGCGAGATGATCGACGAGCCGACCCCAGACGCCGCCATCGCACGCCTGGTCGACTCGGCGGCGGCGATGGGCGTCGAGATCGATCGCGACGAGGCGGAGCGATGGATCGCGGCGATGTCGACCGAGTCCTCGGGCCCCGTGACGATCGACGTCAACAGCGGCGTCTACGGACACCGGGTCACGATGGCCGACCACGACGCGACGTCGCTCGACCGCTTCCGCCGGATGGCGGCGATCGTCGGGTTCGACGACCGGCCCCCGCAGGTCATGACGGCGCTGGCGCTGTCGGGGTCGGCGGCGCAGAGCCGGATCCAGCGGTTCCCGGCCGACGCCGACTTCTTCGAGCGCATCCACATCCGCGCGGAGACACGCGAGGAGGCATGCCGGGTCCTCGCGGACGTCATCCGGGACAAAGCCCTGCGCACGATCCGGCTCGACGGCTGCCGCCTCCAGGAGGTCAAGTTCGGGACGTGGGCGGAGGCGGGCACGACCAGCGCGGGACAGGTGCACCCCGGCCAGCCTGTGTCGTGGACGCCGGGCGAGGTCGAGGCGGGCGCGATCTCGTTCGTGCGCCCGGACGACACCCGCTCGATCCTGCGCTGGGACGATGCCGCGCGCGACCCCGGCTGGTGCAAGCTGGACTGGGTGGTCGCGGATCCCATCGAGGGCGGCATCGCCAATGCCTCCAACGTCCTCGACGTCACGTGGGAGGCGCCCGACGGCACCGTCATCCCCCTCGACGGGTTCCTGGACCCGTACTTCCAGGAGGTGTACCTCGAGACGGAGTCGATCCCGCTGTTCTCGAAGCTCGTCAAGGAGATGGGCGCGGACTCGGTGGCGGACTACGTCGAGAGCCTGACCGAGGAGGTCTACAAGTACACCGTCAAGGAGCCGAACTACGGCAAGGCCGCCCGCCGGATGTACAACATCTTCCGGCTGACAGGGCGCTACCCGGAGGCTGCCTACATCCGGGAGCTGTTCGACGAGCCGGTGACGGCGCTGTACCAGGTCGCGGCGCTGCTGCGGACGCTCGACGAGGCCGCCGACGGTGGCGACGCGTTCGATCCCGAGGCGATGGTGGCGCAGGTTGACGGCCTGATCATGTCGGCCATCGCCGCGCTCGACGGTCCGGCGGAGGCGGAGATGGTCCGCCGCCTCCTGCGCGTGCGCGATGCCCTGCACCATCGAGTGGTAGCCGAGGATCGGGCCGAGGACATCGACGGCGTCCGGGCGGACGCGATGGAGGCGGTCAACGACTACTTCCGGCGCGTCCTCACGGGGATCCCCACGATCAACGCCTACCTCGAGGACGTCGCCGCGTCGCACGCGACACCGGCCACCGGCGCCTGACGAGCGCCCCGGCGCGCTCGAGGCCGTAGTATCGGTGCGGCAGGCGCATCCGCATGCGCCCTGGGCGTCCACGACCCGTGGCAGACGACAGGGGCTCCAATGACGATCTGGTTCACCGTGCAGCTCGACGATCGACCGGGAGCCCTTGCCCAGGTGGCGCAGGCGCTCGCCGATCGGGGCGTCAACATCACCGGCATCGTCGGCGTCGCCGAGGACACCGACGGCGCGCTCATGCTCACGACCAGCGATGCCGCGGCCACCCGCGAGGCGTTCATCGCCCTCGGGATCGCCTTCGAGGAGCACGATCCCACGGGCGCCGAGACCGCGATGTCGATCGGCGACGTGATGGCCGGCGGACGCGGCTGAGGCTCGAGCGCGAGATGTCCCGCCGCCATTCCCAGCCGCTGCCGCCCGCCGTCGCCGTCCGCCTCGAGGTCGTCGACGACCCGGGCGCGATCGCAACGATCTCGGCGGCGGTGGGCGCCGTCGGGGGGCGGGTCCGGACGCTGTCCACGGTGCGACGCGCGGGGCGGGCGGGCGCGGTATCCGACGCGCCGGCCACCGTCGAGGTCGAGATGGAGGTTGAGGACGCCGAGGAGCGGGCGATCGTCGAGGCCGTCGAGCCGCTCCGGGAGGTCCTCTCCCTGAGCGTCACCCGGCCGATGGGCAAGGTCTTCGGCAAGCGGGTGATCGTCGTCGGCGGCGGGGCGCAGGTCGCCCAGGTCGCCCTCGGCGCCGTGACCGAGGCGGACCGCCACAACCTGCGCGGCGAGCGGATCTCCGTGGACACGATCCCGCTCGTGGGCGAGGAGCCGATCGCGTCCGCGGTTCGCGCCGTCGCCGATCTCCCCCGCGCCCGGATGCTCGTCCTCGCGGGCTCGATCATGGGTGGCGAGATCAGCAGGGCGGCCGAGGAGCTGCGGGCCGTCGGCATCCCGATCATTGCGCTGACATGGTGGGGTCCATCACGGACCACGTGGACCTCGTGGTCTCGCGACCCGGTCCAGGCCGGGACGATGGCGGTCATGGCCGTCGCGGACACCGCGACCTTCGACCTCGCCCGGGCAGCGCGGCAAGCGGTACTGAGCGCCGGTGCGGATCGCGACCTGGAACGTCAACTCGCTCAAGGCCCGCCAGGAGGCCGTCGAGCTGTGGCTGGCCAAGGCCCAGCCCGACGTGCTGCTGATCCAGGAGACGAAGCTCTCGCGACGACGACGCGCCGGTCATGCCGCTGCGGATGCTGGGCTACGAGATGGCCCACCACGGCGAGGGGCGCTGGAACGGCGTCGCGATCCTGAGTCCGCGTGGGGATCGACGACGTCGTCACCAACTTCGGCGACGGGCCCGTGCGGGACTCGTCGGCCGGCGCCGCCGTCGCGGTCAGCGAGGACGACTTCGACCCGTTCGACGAGGCGCGGATGGTGTCCGCGGTCTGCGGCGGGGTACGCGTGGCAAGCCTCTACGCCCCGAACGGGCGCGTGGTCGGCTCGCCGTTCTACGAGGGCAAGCTCCGCTGGTTCGAGCGGCTCTCGGCGCTGGCTCGACGAGACCCGCTCGCCCGACGAGCCGCTCGTCCTGGGCGGCGACTACAACGTGACGCCCGCGCCGACGAGGACGTGTGGAGCGCGGCGAAGGCCCACGGCGGGACGCACGTGTCGGAACCTGAGCGGGCGGCGCTCGCCGCGCTGCGGGACTGGGGGCTGGTCGACGCGTACCGGGCGCTCCGCGCCCGATCGCGGCCGCTTCTCGTGGTGGGACTACCGGGCGGGCATGTTCCACCGCAACGAGGGCATGCGGATCGACCTCCTGTACGCGACGCCGACCGTGGCCGACCGCGCGATCTGGGCCGAGATCGACCGCGAGGCGCGCAAGGGGCCGCCGACGCCATCGGACCACGCGCCGGTCGTGCTCGACCTCGACGAGCCGGGCAGGCGCGTTCGATGCCGGCTGGACCGGCGCCCTCGAGCGGATCGCCGCCCGGACGAAGCCGCGGCCCTGACGAAACGGCAGCTCGTTCCTCCGAGGCTGCGTCACAGTCAACCAGACCTTCCGTTCGTGACGCTTCCCGCGCGGATCGGGCGCGAGAGGCACCAGAGGTGTCGGTTCGGCGCCTGATTCACGGTTCTGATGCCTGGAGCGCCCGCTTCGGCCCCGATCGTCACCGGATAGCAGGATCCGTTGCCCTGGAGTCGGGTGGCGCGGGTCTGCGGCAAGGTCCACTGGAGAGACGGCGGCCGGCGCGCGGCGGGCCGAGCGGCGCGCGACGTGGACGCGGACGCGAGGGACGGCCGGCGCTACGAGGCCAGCCCCGCGAGCGGTGCGGTCCCCCACTCCGCTGGCGGGCGCTCGCGGGTGACGATCGTGCCCGCCTCGCCGCGGAGCATCTCCGCGGCCTGCGACAGCGACCCGATCGCCGCGAAGCCGCTGTTCGCCTGCACGAAGCGGCACGCGGCCTCGACCTTGGGCGCCATCGAGCCCGATGCGAACGCGCGCTCGAGCATCGACTCCGGCGACGCGCGGTGGATCGGCCAGGCGTCGGGCGTGCCCCAGTCCGCGTAGACCGCGTCCACGTCGGTGAGCATCAGGAACGCGTCCGCGTGCAGCGACGTGGCCAGCAGCGCGCCCGGCGAAGTCCTTGTCGATGACGGCCTCGATCCCCTCGTAGCCGCCATCTGGCGCTGCCGACCACCGGGATGCCGCCGCCGCCGGCGCACACGACGATGCACCCGCTCGCGGACGAGCAGCTCGATGACGCCCAGCTCGACGATCCGCCGCGGCTGCGGGGACGGCACCACGCGCCGCCACTTGCCGCCGTCGGGGGCGATCGTCCAGCCCTTCTCGGCGGCGAGCCGCTCCGCCTCCGCCCGGTCGTAGACCGGGCCGATGGGCTTGGTCGGGCGGTCGAACGCCGGATCGGCGGGGTCGACCTCGATCCGGGTGAGCAGCGTCGCCATCGGCCGGCCGGGTGGCAGCAGGTTGCCCAGCTCCTGCTCGAGCAGGTAGCCGATCATGCCCTCGGTCTCGGCGTCCAGGATGTCGAGCGGATACTCCTCGTCCGGGCGGTAGGCCGCGTTCTGGAGCGAGAGCAGCCCGACCTGCGGCCCGTTGCCGTGGGTGAGGACGAGGTCGTGCTCCAGCGCGATCGGCAGCAGGGCACGGGCGGCGACGCCGACGTTCGCCCGCTGGTTCTCGGCCGTGAGCGGCTGGCCCCGGCGGAGGAGCGCGTTGCCGCCGAGCGCCGCGACGACGCGCATCAGCGGACGCCTTCCGCGGCGCAGCGTCGCGACCAGGACGGCCTTGATCGTGTGCATCCGGTTCTCGGCCTGGTCGAACACGATCGAGCGCCGGCGACTCGAAGACCTCGTCGGTGACCTCCATCGCCGTCAGGCCGTGGCGCTCGAACATCTTCCGGCCCACCTCGGTCTCGAGATCGTGGAACGCGGGCAGGCAGTGCATGAACCGCGCGTCGGGATTGCCGGTCGGCGGCCATCATCGCGGCGTCCACCTGGTACGGCCGCAGGATCGCGATCCGCTCGTCCCAGACCGCCTCGGGCTCGCCCATCGAGACCCAGACGTCCGTGTACACGACGTCGGCCCCGCGGACGCCCTCCGCGATGTCGTCGGTCACCGTGATCCGGGCGCCGCTCGTCGCGCGCGCGATCCTGGGCGACCAGGCCAGGAAGTCCTCGCGGGGCCAGACGGCCCGGGCGCCACGATCCGCAGGTCCATGCCCATCGTCGCGCAGCCGACGCAGCAGCTCGTCGCCCATGTTGCTGTGGGCGTCGCCGACGTAGGCGAGGGCGACGTCGCGGAGGGGCTTGCGCGACGTGCTCCCGGATCGTCAGCAGGTCGGCGAGGACCTGGGTCGGGTGGTCCTCGTCCGTGAGGCCGTTGTAGACGGGCACGCCGGAGTAGCGCGGCGAGCGCCTCGACGTCGGTCTGGTGGAAGCCCCGGAACTCGATTGCGTCGTAGACCCGGCCGAGGACGCGGGCCGTGTCCTTGACCGACTCCTTCTTGCCGACGTGGCTGCCGGACGGGCCCGAGGTAGGTCACGTGGGCGCCCTGGTCGTAGGCGGCGACCTCGAACCCGATCCGGGTCCGGGTGCTGTCCTTCTCGAAGATCAGCGCGATGGAGCGGCCGGCGAGGCGGCGGACCTCGCGGTGCTCGCGCTTCTCCTGCCTTGAGGCGGGCGGCGAGCTGCGAGCAGGTGCTCGATCTCGTCGGCGCGGAAGTCGCGCAGCGTGAGGAAGGAGCGCCCGAACAGGTCGACGCGCAGGTCGAGGGCCATTGCCGGACTCCGGAGTCTGGTGGCGCAGCAACGGGTCAGGGCCCGGACGCGCCGTGCCGGCGTCCGGGTCGAGGTGCCCCGAGCGTGCGCCCGGGCCCGCCGGCGCTGTCATGGTCCCTTCGGCCCGTTGCGGGACGGGAGGGACGGGCTGTCCGCCGGCCGTCCGGGCGACCTGCGCAGCCACCCCGGTCGCGTGAACGCGCCGGATCAGGTGCGGCCGGCGGCCTTCGCGCGAGACGTGTGGCGGTCCTTCTCCGGGTGCGTTCGCGCCGTCGCCGTTCGTGTGGTGGTGCCCGGGGTCCACCTTGGGCGGCGGCGTGTCGTATCGCTCCCGGACGGTGCGATGGCTCTCGATGCTGTCGCCGGCGTAGCGGTCCGCGAGCATCAGGTCGAACGCCTGCACGGACGCCTCGTTGTTCGAGTAGCGCCCGGCGGTCCACGAGCGCGACCGCGTCCCGCGCTGCTGGAGCTCGCACACGTGCCAGTCCTGCTGGTTCGTGAGGTCCCAGAACGCCGACCGGCTCCGACGGGTCGAAGTCCGGGCGCGCGATCGTCTCCTCCTCGAACAGCCACTCGCAGATGACCTTCGTGTGGCCGGCGTCCTGCGGCTCGAGCCGGTGGACGAGCAGGTAGTCCGGGTGGATCGAGAGGAACGTCAGCGGCCACAGCACGTAGTAGTAGATCCGGACCTCGTCCTCGGCGGTGATGCCGCACATCGCGCGGACGTCCGTGGCGCGACCCGTGGACGCCCTCGTCGAGCGCCATCGTCTCGGCGCCGTCGACCAGCTCCATCCAGCCGCCCTGCCACATCCCGTCGGGGTCGTAGTCGCCGCCGAGGTCGTACGGGGTGAGCTTGTTGAGCTGCGGGTGGACGCCCGGGCAGTGGTAGCACTCGCTGTAGTTCTCGGCGATGAACTTCCAGTTCGCGGCGACGTCGTACTCGATCCGCTTCGCCACCCGGAGGCGTCGAGAAGTCGAACCGGGCGAAGTGGTCGACGAGGTCGCCCAGCTGGTCCTCCAGCGGCGCGACCGGCCCGTCGGCCAGGTTGAGGAACACGAACCCCTGCCAGGTCGCGGCGTGGATCGGCGTCAGGCCGAAGGTGTCGAAGGAGAAGTCCTCGAGGTCCTCGGTGTGCTTGGCCCGGATCGAGCTTGCCCGTCGAGGTCGTAGATCCAGGCGTGGTACGGGCACTGGAAGCGGACGGCCTTGCCGCACTCGCGCTCCTCGACCGCCGTCCCCCGGTGGCGGCACACGTTGTAGAACGCGCGGATCACGTCGTCCCGGCCGCGGACGAGGAGGAGCTGCTCGCCGTCGAGCTCGACGAGCTTGAAGCTGGCCGGCTTCGGGCACGTCCTCCACGCGGGCGACCAGCACCCAGTCGGCGCGGACGATGTGGTCCCGCTCCCAGGCGAGGACCGCCTCGTCGTGGTAGGCAGCGCGCCGGCAGGAGCGAGGCGCCACGGTACTCGCGGCGGACGCTCGCGAGCTCGGCGGGACTGAGCAGCGGTTCCGCGATCATTCGGCCGGTCTCCTCGACGCCGGGGCGGGTGGGACGAGCCGCGGCCGGGCCATCATCCCACGGCGTCCGTCGTGGTGGGCCGGAGCGTTCTCCGGTCCGGGACGCCCCGCCGGCGGGCGACTGCGGGGACGCGTCGGCTCAGATGCGGACGACGTCGCTGGCTTCGGTCACGATCACGGTCGCGCCCGAGTAGTTGACCGCGCGCTCCTGCCAGTCGCGCAGGCGGCCCGACAGCACCAGGGGCACATCGACGTCGCGGGCCGAGCAGGTCGCCCGGAGGATGCCGAGCACGTCGTCCATCTGCGCGTCGTCGACGGCCATGATCAGCGTCACGTTCGGCGTGCCGAGGAACCCGCCGAGCGAGGCGACTCGGGTGAACCGGTGCCCGGCGTCGCGGAGGGCGCTGCACGCGATCTCGGCGTCGTCCGCGTGGATGATGACTACCAGCTGCTTCATGGCTGCATCGTGCCACATGGGAGCCCTGTTCCCCACCGCGGTGCACGGTAGACAACGTTTACTGTGGCAGATATCGTTTACTTCACACCCCCTCGGCGAGCCGCACGGCGGCCCGCGGCGGCGTGATCGACTGGGCCCCTCGTCGGAAGGAGTCGCGACCTTGGCACCCGAACCCGCGGACGTCCTCATCGTCGGTGCCGGCGCCTCGGGTGGGGTCACGGCGCTTCGCCTCGCGCAGGCCGGCTTCAGCGTCGTGTGCCTCGAGCAGGGTGACTGGCACGAGATGGCCGAGTACCGCGGCCCGGAGCTCGACTGGGAGCTGACCATGCGCAAGCAGTGGTCGACGAGCCCCAACATGCGCGGCCTGCCCGAGGACTACCCCCTCGACGAGACGAAGGCGGATGTCTCGCCGCTCATGTTCAGCGGCGTCGGCGGCTCGATGCTCATCTTCGCGGGCGCCTGGCCCCGGATGCTCCCGTCCGACTTCCGCGTCCGGAGCCTCGACGGGATCGCGGACGACTGGCCGCTGACGTACGAGGAGCTGCTCCCCTACTACGAGCGGAGCGACCGCGCAGATCGGCGTGTCCGGGCTGGGCGGCGACCCCGCCTACCCGCCCGGCGGCGAGGATCCGCCGCTGCCGCCGCTGCCGCTGGGCAGGGGCGGGCTCAAGGTCGCGCGGGCCCACACGCGGCTCGGCTGGCACTGGTGGCCGGAGCCGAACTCGATCCTCTCGGCCCCGTACGACGGCCGGCGTCCGTGCGTCCAGCGCGGCACCTGCCAGCAGGGCTGCGACGAGGGCGCCAAGGCCTCGACCGACCTCACCCACTGGCCGAAGGCGATCGACCTCGGCGCAAGCCTGATCACCGGCGCCCGCGTCCGGCGCATCGAGACGAACGACACGGGCCTCGCGACCGGCGCGACCTGGCTCGACCGCGACGGCAACGAGCACTTCACCGCGGCGAAGGTCGTCGTCCTCGCCGCCAACGCCATCGGCTCGACCCGGCTGCTGCTCCTGTCAGCCGGGTCGAGCCATCCCGACGGCCTCGCCAACTCGTCGGGGCTCGTCGGCAAGCGGCTGATGATGCACCCGTTCGCCAACGTCGGCGGGCTGTTCGACGAGGACCTCGAGAGCTGGCAGGGCCACTTCGGCTGCTCGATCGAGTCGTTCGAGTTCTACGAGACCGACGAGACGCGAGGGTTCGTGCGCGGGGCGAAGTGGGGCCTCGCGCCCACCGTCGGTCCGATCAACGCCGCGCTGCCGAGCCGGGCCGGCACCCAGGTCTGGGGCCCCGACCACCACCTCCACGTGAAGGCCCACCTCGGACGGGGCGCGAACTGGGGCCTGTTCGGCGAGGACCTCCCGGACGAGGCGAACCGCGTGACGCTCTCCCCCACCCTCACGGATTCGTCGGGCATCCCGGCGCCCGAGATCACGTACCAGGTGTCGGAGAACTCCCGCCGGCTGCTCGACTTCCACATCGAGAAGGCGACGGAATCGCTGATGGAGGCCGGCGCGTACAAGGTCGAGGTCGATCGCCTGATGCGCTACTCGGGCTGGCACCTCCTGGGCACGGCGCGCATGGGCGACGACCCCGCGACGTCCGTGGTCGACCGCTGGAACCGGACGCACGACGTGCCGAACCTGTACGTCGTCGACGGGAGCTCGTTCGTCACCTCGGCCGGGGTCAACCCGACCTCGTCCATCTGCGCGCTCGCCCTGCGGGCCGCCGATCACATGGTCGAGACGCGGTTCAACCAGCAGGTGCCCGTATGAGCGCGACACCGACCATGCCCGACGAGGACCCGATCGCGGCGCTCGACGCGGCGGCGCGGGCCACCTTCGCCGCGGTCGCCGGCCACCTCATCCCGGCGGCGCACGGCATGCCGTCGGCGGGCGACGTCGTGGGCGAGGCGCGGCTGCGGTTCGTCCTCAAGGCCCGGCCGGACCTCGCGGAGCCGCTCCGCGCGGCCCTCCGCCCCGGGCTCGGCGATGACGTGCCAGAGCCGCCTCGCCGCCCTCGAGCGCGATGAGCCGGACCACTACTCGGCGCTCATCGGCACCGTCGTCTTCGGCTACTACACGGACGCGGACGTCCGCGAGCGCCTCGGCTATCCCGGCCAGGAGGCGAAGACGCTGTACTCGTGGAGGGTCCCGGACTTCATCGAGGAGGGCCTGACCGACCAGGTCCTCGCTCGCGGGCCCGTGTGGCGCGACCCGGCCACAGGTCGCCGCGCCGAGCCCCGGTGATCCACGCCGACCACGCCGACCCACGCACGCCCCGCCCGCAGGAGAACCCCATGGTCGCACCCGCATCGACGTCCTGGCTGGACCCCTTCCTCGCGGCCTGGCGTCCCGGCACCGGCGAGCCCCGCGAGACCCGCGAGCCGGCGTCCGGGCGCCCGCTGCTGACGCTGCCCCAGGCGACCGCCGACGACGTCGCCCGCGCGGCCGCGGCGGCCGCGGCCGCCCAGCCCGCCTGGGCCGCGACGAGCTACATCGAGCGGGCGCGCATCCTCCGCCGCGCCGCCGACATCTACGAGGCGCACCGCGACGAGTTCGGGTCGTGGACGCAGCGCGAGACCGGCGCCGTCCACGGGAAGATGCACCACGAGCAGAACTTCACGGTGCAGGAGATCCTCAACGCGGCGACCCTGCCGTCGCAGGCGTACGGGTCGCTGATGCCCTCGGCCACACCCGGCCGGCTGTCGATGGTCCGACGCGTCCCGGTCGGGGTCATCGGGGCGATCACGCCCTGGAACTCCCCGAGCGTGCTCGGGATGCGGGTCGTCGCGCCGGCGCTCGCGCTGGGCAACGCGATCGTGCTCAAGCCCGACCCGCAGACGCCGGTCTGCGGCGGGGCGATGTTCGAGGCGATCTTCCGCGAGGCCGGGCTGCCCGAGGGCCTGCTCCACGTCGTCGTGGGCGGGGCGGAGACCGGGGAGGCGATCGTCACCGACCCGAACGTGCACGCGGTGTCGTTCACGGGGTCCACGGCCGCGGGCCGTCGCGTCGGCGGGCTCGCGGGCGGGCTGCTCAAGAAGGTCAGCCTGGAGCTCGGGGGCAACAACGCGTTCGTCGTCCTCGACGACGCCGACCTCGACGCGGCGGCGTCCGCCGGGGCGTATGCGAGCTTCCAGTTCCAGGGCCAGGTCTGCTTCGCGGCGGGACGCCACATCGTCCACCGGAGCGTCGCCGCGGACTACACGGACGCGCTCGTCGAGAAGGCCGCGCGGCTCCGCCTCGGCGACCCGTTCCGGGAGGAGGTGGATCTCGGGCCGATCGTCAACGAGAAGCAGCTCGCCCGGGTGGACGGGATCGTCCAGCGCTCGGTCGAGGGCGGCGCGCGGCTCGTCACCGGCGGCACGCACGAGGGCCTGTTCTACCGGCCCACCGTCCTCGCCGACGTCACGACGAGCCTCCCCGCGTGGACCGACGAGATCTTCGGCCCGGTCGCACCGATCGTCACCTTCGAGACCGACGAGGAGGCGCTCGAGCTGGCGAACGACAGCGAGCACGGGCTGGCCGGCGCCGTCTACTCGCGGTCGATCTCGCGCGGGCTGGCCATCGCCCAGCGCATCCGGTCGGGCATGGTCCACGTCAACGACCAGACCGTGAACGACGAGGCGATCATCCCGTTCGGCGGCATGGGTGCGTCGGGCAACGGCGGCCGGTTCGGCGGCGAGGCGAACTGGGACGAGTTCACCCAGTGGCAGTGGGTCACCGTGCGGGACGAGCCCCGCTCCTTCCCGTTCCCGTACTGAGCGCGGCGACGACGTGGCGTCCATCACCGAGGTCGCGAAGCTCGCCGGCGTGTCCGTCGCGACCGCGTCGCGGGTGGTGTCCGAGGCGGACTACCCGGTCAGCGCGGGGATGCGGGAGCGGGTCCTCGTGGCCGCCCGGGAGCTCGACTACGTCCCGAACGCGCTCGCGCGCGGCCTGCACAAGAGCCAGGTCCCGGTCGTCGGGGTGATCGTCCACGACATCACGGACCCGTACTTCGCCGAGGTCGTCCGGGGCGTGGAGGACGCGGCCGCCGAGGCCGGGATCCTCGTCATCACCTGCAGCACGGAGCGCGACGCCGACCGCGAGCGCTCGTACGTCCGGCTCCTGCGCTCGATGCGGGCCGCCGGCGTCATCTTCGCCGGCAGCGGCCGCGACGACCCGGCGCTCAACGAGGACCTGCGCCGCCACCTGGAGGGCATCCGCGCGTTCGGGGCCGCTGTCGTCCACTGCTCGCCGCACGCGTTCGGCGAACCCGAGGTGAGCGTCGACAACGCGGGCGGGATCGCGGCCCTCGTCGCCGAGCTCGTCGCCCTGGGCCACCGGCGGATCGCGTTCCTCGAGGGGCCGGCGTCGCTGTTCGTCGCCCGCGACCGGCTGGAGGGGTACCGGCGCGGCCTGGCGGCGGCCGGGATCGAGCCCGACGAGCGGCTCGTCGTCCCCACGACGTTCGACCGTGAGGGCGGCGCCGCGGGCGTGGACCGCCTCCTCGCCGGCGACGCGGGGTTCACCGCGATCTGCTGCGCGAACGACCTGCTCGCGCTGGGCGCGATCGGACGGCTCGCGGAGCGCGGCGTGGACGTCCCGGGCGAGGTGTCGGTCGCGGGCTTCGACGACATCGCCGTCGCGGCGCTCACCGCGCCCGCCCTCTCGACCGTCCGGGTCAACCTGCGCGAGATCGGCAGGCGCGGGTTCGCCGCCGTCGAGCGCGTCCTGGCCGGGGAACCCGCCGGCGTCGAGACGCTGCCGACGGAGGTCGTCCTGCGGGCCTCGACGTCGAGCGCCCCGTCCGTCCCGCTGCCCCTGCCCATCAGCGCACCTGCCACCGGAGCCACCGCACCAGCCATCGGAGCCACCGCATGAGCCTGAACGTCCGGGGCATTGTCCCCGCCTGCATCGTCACCCTCGACGCCGACGGCCGCTTCGACGAGGCCGCCTACCGCCGCTATCTCCAGTGGCTCCTGCCGCAGGGCCCCGTCGCGCTCGCGATCAACGCCGACACGGGCGAGGGGCCCCACCTGTGGCCCGAGGAGCGGGTCCGCGTCCTGCGCGCCGCCGTCGAGGAGGCGGGCGACGTCCCGGTCATCGCCGGGCTCTCCGCCCAGTTCACCGAGCAGGCGGTCGAGGAGGCGAAGCGTGCGGCCGACGCCGGCGCGCGGGGCCTGCTGGTGTTCCCGATCCCGGCCTACCAGGGCACGCCCCTCGACCCCGCGATCCCGGTCGCCTACCACGAGGCGATCGCCCGCGGCTGCGGCCTGCCGATGGTCGCGTTCCAGCTCCAGCCGGCGCTCGGGGGCGTCATCTTCTCCGAGGAGATCCTGCGCCGCATCGCGGCCATCGACAGCGTGATCGCGCTCAAGGAGGCCTCGTTCGACGCCCGGCTGTACCTCCAGACGCGGCGCATGATCGAGAGCCTGCCGCGCCCGATCGACCTGCTGACCGGCGACGACAACTTCATCTACGAGTCGTTCGTGCTCGGGGCGGAGGGGGCGCTCATCGGGTTCGGCACGCTCGCGACGGATCTCCAGGTCGAGATGTACGGGCTCACCCGCGAGGGCCGCTGGGCGGAGGCGCGCGCGATCTGGGAGCGGATCCTCCCGCTCGAGGAGGTCGTGTACGGACAGCCCGTC
The DNA here is from genome assembly GCA_963715245.1 of uncultured Chloroflexia bacterium. GTDB lineage: Bacteria > Chloroflexota > Limnocylindria > Limnocylindrales > CSP1-4 > CAIXZV01. The sequence continues at coordinate 877,194 of CAVQRM010000001.1, read as the reverse complement.
CGCGACTACCGCGCCCGGACGAAGGTCGCGCTCCGGGAGCTCGGCGTGATCGAGTCGACGGCGATGCGGCCGCCGCTGCTGCCGGTGGGCGACGAGACCGTCGCGGCCGTGCGGGGCGCGCTCGAGGCGGCGGGCCTGCTCCCCGCGAGGGTGGCCTGATGCCCGACGCGCTGGCCGGGCGCGTGGTCCTCGTGACGGGGAGCAGCCGCGGGATCGGCGCCGAGGTGGCCGCGAAGGCTGCGGCCGAGGGCGCGACGGTCGCCGTCCATTACGGACGGTCCGCGGAGGGGGCCGCGCGAACGCTTGCCCGGGTTCGGGACGCCGGCGCCGATGGCGACGTGTTCGAGGCGGACCTCGCCGACGGCGATGCGGCGGAGGCGCTCGTCGCACGGGTCCTGGAGCGGTTCGGCCGGCTCGACGGCCTCGTCAACAACGCGGGCCGCACACAGGTCGGGGACTTCGCGAGCCTCGAGCCCGACGAGTGGGACGGGGTGATCGCCACCGACCTCACGGCCGCGTACCGGACGTGCCGCGCCGCGCTCCCCGGGATGGCCGCCCGCGGCTCGGGATCGATCGTCAACGTCGCCTCGCGGCTCGGCCAGGCGGGCGTCGCGCGCACCGCGGCGTACTCAGCGGCCAAGGCGGGGCTCATCGGGCTCACCCGGTCGCTCGCGGCCGAATACGGGCCGACGGGGGTCCGGGTCAACGCCGTCGCGCCCGGGTTCACGCTCACCGAGATGACCGCCGACGTCGCCGACACGGAGCTCGGCCGGCAGCGGCTCACGGCGATGCCCATCGGCCGGTTCGGGCGCGCCGACGAGGTGGCGGACGCCGTGCTGTTCCTGCTCAGCGACGCGTCGGCGCTGTTCACGGGCCAGACGCTCAATCCGAACGGCGGGGGGTACATGCCATGAAGGGGATCGTCAGCGTCCGGGACGCGGTGGGGCTCGTCCGCGACGGGGCGACGGTCGTCGTCGGTGGGTCCGGGGCTGGGCACGCCGTCCCGCAGCGGTTCATCGACGAGCTCGCCGCGGTGTACGAGGCCGAGGGCCGGCCGCGCGATCTCACGACGGTCTGCATCGTGGGCGTCGGCGACTTCGCAGACCGCGGCTTCAGCCAGCTCGGCCTGCCGGGCCTCTCCCGCCGGACGATCGGCAGCAACATCGGCAACTCGCCGCGGCTGGGTGCGCTCGTCGAGGCGAACGAGCTCGAGTCGTACTCGTTCCCGCAGGGCGTCCTGTCCCAGCTCATGCGCGAGATCGCCGCGGGCCGTCCCGGCCTCGTGACGCGCGTCGGCCTGGGCACGTACGTGGACCCGCGCCAGACCGGCGGCAGGCAGAACGCGCGCACGACCGAGGACCTCGTCGAGGTCGTCACGCTCCGGGGCGAGGAGTTCCTCCTGTTCCACGCGTTCCCTGTCGACGTCGCGGTCATCCGCGGCACGACCGCGGACGAGGACGGCAACATCACGATGGAGGGCGAGGCCGTCCAGGGCGAGATGCTCGCGATGGCGATGGCGGCCCGCAACAGCGGCGGGATCACGATCTGCCAGGTCAAGCGCCTCGCGCCACGCGGCAGCCTGCCGCTTCGTGACGTCAAGGTCCCGGGCGCGCTCGTCGATTACGTGTACGTCGTCCCTGACCAGTGGCAGACGTACGTGACGCAGGACTCGCCGTACTACGCGGGCGCCCTGCGCAAGCCGATGACCCCGGAGCCGCCACTGCCGCTCGACGTGCGCAAGATCATCGCCCGCCGCTCGCTGCTCGAGTTCCGGCGCGGCTCGATCTGCAACCTCGGGTTCGGGATCAGCCAGCTCATCGGCCGGGTCGCGTGGGAGGAGGGCATCACCGACCAGCTCGTGCTCACCGTCGAGCAGGGGATCTTCGGCGGGGCGCCCGTCGCCGGGAACGAGGGCGGGGCCGGGTTCAACTACCAGGCGATGATCGACCAGCCCTACATGTTCGACTTCTACGACGGCGGCGGGCTCGACGTCGCGAGCCTCTCGTTCGCCGAGGTGGACGCGCACGGCAACGTGAACGTCCACGCGTTCGAGGGCCGCGTCCGCGGCCCGGGCGGCTTCCCGAACATCAGCGCCCGGACGCCGAAGATCAACTTCGTCGGGACGCTGACGGCGCAGGGCCTCCGGCTCGACATCGACGGGTCCGGCGTGCGCGTCGCGGACCGAGGGCAGCCTCCACAAGTTCGTCCCCGAGGTCCGGCAGGTCTCGTTCAACGGCCACCTCGCCCGCGAGCGGGGTCAGCAGGTCCGGTACGTCACGGACCGGGCGGTGTTCGAGCTCGCCGACGACGGGCTCGTGCTGATCGAGGTCGCGCCGGGGATCGACCTCGAGCGCGACGTGCTCGGGCAGATGGGGTTCCGGCCGCGGGTCGCGGACCAGGTCCGCGTGACCGACAAGCGCGTCTACGCGGACGGGCCCATGGGACTCGCCGCGGACTTCGCCTCGTGACCGGAATGATCGAGCTCCGGCTCGGGCGCGTCGCCCATCTCGAGCTCGTCAACCCGCCGCTCAACCTCGTCACGCGCGAGCTCCTCGAGGAGCTCGACGCGGCGCTGGCGACCCTCGAGACTGCCGACCCCGGTGACGTCCGGGCGGTCGTCGTCACGGGGAGCGGCGAGCGCGCCTTCTCGGCCGGGTCCCACGTCGGGGAGTTCGATGCCCAGCGCGGTCCTGGCGGCCGGGAGCGGCTCGCCTTCGAGCAGGGCGTTGCGACGCGCCTCGCGAACCTGCCGATGCCGGTGATCGCCGCGATCGAGGGGAACGCCCTCGGGGGCGGGCTCGAGCTCGCGCTCGCGTGCGACATCCGCGTCGCGTCCGCGCGGGCGAAGCTCGGGCTGCCCGAGGTCCGGCTCGCCGTGATCCCGGGGGCGGGCGGGACGCAGCGGCTCGCGCGCGTCGTCGGCCTCGCGCGGGCGAAGGAGCTGATCCTCACCGGGCGCGTCCTCACCGCCGCCGAGGCCGAGCGGATCGGGCTCGTGCACGAGGTCGTCCTGGCCGGCGGGGCCGTCGCCCGTGCCGGCGAGATCGGCGAGGAGATCGCCGAGCGCGGCCCGATCGCCGTCCGCGAGGCCAAGCGCCTCGTCGATACGTCGCTTGACACCACGATCGAGGACGGCCTCGCGGCCGAGCTCGAGGCCTCCCTCCGCGTCTTCGCCACCGACGACCTCGCCGAGGGCGCCGCCGCCTTCTTCGCGAAACGCGATCCCAGCTACCGCGGCCGCTGAGGCCGACCACCACAGTGAGGTACCCACGCCCATGAGCGACGTCGGCCGGTTCGGAGTCTTCCTCCCCTCGTACATCTGGGAGGGCGACGGCGCCGAGCGCGCGCGCGGCATCAAGGCGTTCGCGCGGACGGTCGAGGAGCTGGGCTTCGACAGCCTGTTCATCACCGACCACCTGCTCGCGGCGCGCCGGTTCTACTCGGTCAACTGGCTCGAGCCGCTGATGTCGCTCGCGGTCGCAGCCGGGGCGACGGAACGCGTGCGCCTCGGCACGTCGATCCTGATCATGCCGCTGCGCAACCCGGTGATCCTGGCCAAGGAGCTCGCGACGCTCCAGTTCCTCTCGGACAACCGGGTCATCCTCGGCGCGGGTGTCGGCTGGAACGACGCGGAGTACGACGCGGTGGGCGTCCACAAGTCGGAGCGCGGCAAGCGGACCGACGAGATGCTGGACATCATGATGCCGCTGCTCGAGGGCGAGACCGTCACGTACCACGGCCGCTTCTACTCGGTGGACGACGTGTTCATCGAGCCGCGGACATCGCAGCGCCCGCTGCTCTGGATCGGCGGCGGGTCGCAGCTCGCGGACCCCAAGTCGCCGGACGTGCCGAAGTTCGTCGAGTCGGTCAAGGCGCGCACGGTGAAGGTCGGACGGCTGGATCCCGCGGCCGACCTGCCCGCCCCAGGACATCGCGCGCGACTGGGTGGAGCTCCAGGCGGCGATGCGCGATGCCGGGCAAGGACCCGAAGGACACCCTCGTCGCGCACGAGAACTTCCTCCATCTCGTGATGACCGACGACCCGGTCAAGGCCCGCGAGGAGCAGCACCGCAGGCGTTCCTCAAGGTCATGAGCAACGAGCGCGGGCCCGGCGTACCTCGAGTCGGTCTACCTGTTCGGCACGCCGGACGAGATCATCGCGTCGCTCCAGGCGCGGGTCGACGCGGGCGTCGAGTACTTCTTCCTGCACACGATGACCCCCGACCCGGACCAGCTCCAGCTGTGGGTCGACCACATCATCCCCAGCGTCCGGTTCCCGGACACCGTCGGGCCGGTGCGCCGGCCGCCGAGCCCCTGGCGCCGATGATGCCGCCGATGACGCGACGCGTCGCCCTCCTGGGCAAGCCGCTCCGGCGCCGGCACTCGCAGGTGATGCACGACGCCGCGTTCGACGCGGCCGGGATCGACGCGCGCTACGTGCTCCGGGAGCTCGAGCCGGACGAGGTCGAGGCCGCGGTCGCCGAGGCGCGGGGGCCGGACTGGCTGGGTCTCGGCGTGACGGCGCCGTACAAGCCGCTCGTCGCCGCGCTGTGCGACGAGGTCGAGACGGACGCCGATGAGATCGGCGCGGTGAACAACGTCGTGCGGACCGACGACGGGCGGCTCGTCGGGATCAACACCGACGCGCCCGGGTTCGTGGCGGGGGCCGAGCTCGCGATGGGCTTCCCGCTCCGCGGGTCGAAGGTCGTCGTGGCGGGGGCGGGCGGGGTCGCGCGAGCGATCGTGCACGCGTGCCTGCGCGCGGGCGTGGACCGCGTGACGGTGGGCAGCCGGGACCGATCCGCGGCGGCCGTGCTCGCGGCGCAGAGCCGGCCGTCGCTGCTCCAGCGTGTCGACGCGTTCGCGCTCGACGACGAGGCGTTCACGAGGCAGCTGGGCGAGGCCGACCTCGCCGTCAACGCGACGACCGTGGGCATGGTGGACCCCGGGATGGCGTTTCCGGTCGACGCGGTCGCGGACTGGGGCACGGTGTTCGACTGCGTGTACGTGCCGGCGGAGACGCCGCTCGTCGCCGCCGCGCGAGCCCGGGGCCTGCGCGCAGCGAACGGCTCCGAGATGCTCATCGCCCAGGCCGCGATCGCGTTCGAGCGCTGGACCGGCGTCGGGGGCATGGCCGACGTGATGCGGGCGGCGGTCGCACCGCTGCTGGCCGACCCGCGGCACGGGCGTAGCGATGCGCCTCGCGACGGTCCTCGAGGTCGCCGGGACGCCGACGGTCGCGGTCGTGCGCGAGGACCGGGTGGCGCTGCTCGGCGACGCGATCCCGGGGCTGGGGACGATGCGTGCCCTGGCCGGCGGCGGCGCTCCGGCGCTGGCGCGGATCGAGGCATGGGCCGACGGACGGCCGGCCGGGGCATGGCTGCCGCTCGATGCGATCCGCCTCGGGCCCGCCGTGCCGGACCCGGGGGCCATCTTCACGATCGGCCGGAACTACCGCGCGGGGCCCGGGCCGGACGACGACCCGCTCGAGCGGCCGCTCGTCTACGGCAAGCTGCCGACGTCCGTCGCGGGGCCGGGCGACACGCTCACCTGGGACCGGGCGATCACGCCCAATGTCGATGCCGAGGTGGAGCTCGGGGTCGTGATCGGCGAGGCGACCGCCGGCCCCGTCGCTCCCGCAGACGCCCTCCGCCACGTGTTCGGCTGGACGTGCGTCAACGACGTCTCGTCACGCGACGAGTGGCTGGACGGCGACCAGTGGCTGCTCGGCAAGTCGATGGCCGGGTTCTGCCCGATGGGGCCGTGGATCGTGACGAGAGACGACCTCGACGTCTCGGACCTCCGGCTCCATGCCGACATCAACGGCGAGCCGATCCAGGACGGGCGGACGTCGTGGATGCGCTTCGGCGTCGCCGAGATCGTCTCGTTCCTCAGCCGGCATACCGTCCTTCGCCCGGGCGATCTGATCGCCGCCGGCACGCCCGCCCGCCTCTCTGCCCCGCCCGGGCCGGACCGCCACCTCGAGCCCGGCGACGCCGTCACGATCCGCATCGACGGCATCGGCGCCCTCACCACCCACGTCACCTGATCACGAGCGAGGAGACCGCGATGAAGCCCGCGACCGTGTTCCTGGGGGAGATGACGACCCTCGAGGTCGAGGCGTTCGTGGCCGGCCACGACACGGTGATCGTCCCGGTGGGCTCCACCGAGCAGCACGGCCCGCACGCGCCGCTGCTCACCGACGCGCTCATCCCGACCGAGGTCGCGCGCCGGATCGCCGCCCGCATCGACGCCGTCGTCGCCCCGACGGTCAACTACTCGCTCTCGTACCCGCACGTCGGGTTCGCGGGGCTCGTCCACATCCGGATCCCGACGTTCATGGCGCTCATCGAGGACCTGTGCGCGGGGCTCGCGGCGATCGGCTTCCGGCGGATCGTGTTCCTCAACGGCCACTACGACAACACGTACGCCATCGCCTATGCGTGCGCGAACGTCGCAGATCGCCTGCCGGCGGGCACGCGCTGCTTCCCGGTCAACTACTGGGACGGCATGACCCCGGACGAGGCGGCCGAGTTCTTCGACCCGGCGAACGGGCTGCACGCGAACAAGGGCGAGACGTCCGCGGTGATGGCGATCAACCCGGACCTCGTGGACATGGAGCTCGCGAACATCGAGTTCCCGCCGTTCCCCGAGGTCCGCAGCGAGGGCGCCGTCCATACGGCGTTCTTCTTCTCGTCGCCCGGGTCCGTCTACCGCGCGACGACAGTCCGGCACGTGGGGCGACGCCCGCGCCTCCTCGGCCGAGTTCGGCGAGCGCTACCTCGAGGTCGTCACCGACGCCACGATCCGCGTCCTCGAGGACATCGAGCGCACCCGCGAGGCGATGCCCGGCCGCTGACCGGTCCCGGGGTCGCTCGCCGCATGCCGGACGACGCCCCGCAGGTCGCTGCCGCGTCCCAGGCAACGAATTCTGCGTCCATCTCGCTCTCGGGCGCCAAAGGAGCGTCAGAGGCAACGAACCCGCCACTTGGAGCGCCGAAACCGCGTTTCGTTGCCTCTGCGGCAGCAGAGCCGGGTCGACCGGTGAGCGATAGCGCGTTTCGTTGGCTGTGAGGCGGACGCCGGCGCGTGGCGCGCCCCGACAGCTGCCGGTTCAGCTGCCGTTCGCCGCGGCCTCGGCGGCCTCCGCCTCCGCCGCCGCCTCCTCGAACTCGGCCTGCTGGCCCGGGCCCAGCTTGCGCGTGACGAGCCGCCGGTCCGAGGCCGTCTCCGTGCGCCAGCCGCGGACCGTGCGTGATCCGTCGTTCGCGTAGCGGTCCGCGACCATGATGTCGAACGCGTGGACCGACGCCTCCTGGTTCGAGTAGCGGCCCGCCGTCCAGGAGCGCGAGCGCGTCCCCTGCTGCTGCATCTCGACCACGTGGTAGTCCTCGCGGTTCGTCGTGTCCCAGAACTCGACCGCGCCGCTGATGTCGACGGAGCCCAGCGCCGCCTCCTCCACGTACAGGTCGCAGTGGACGACGGACCGGTTCGGCCCGTCGGGCCACGCCTGGTGCGTCAGCACGTAGTCCGGGTGCACCGACACGATGAGGTTCGGCCACAGGATGTAGTAGTAGATCCGCCGCTCCTCGGTCTCGTCGCGGGCGTAGAGCAGCGGGCGGCCGTCGCGCGTGCCGCTCATCGACATCGTCTCGCAGCCCTCGGCGAACGGCATCCAGCCGCCCTTCCACGGGCCCTCCGCGAGGAAGTCCTCGCCCAGGTCGTAGGGCGTCAGCCGGTTGAGCATCTTGTGGACCGGCGGGCAGTGGTAGCACTCGCTGTAGTTCTCGGCGACGATCTTCCAGTTGGCGCCGACGTCGTACGACAGGCGGGCAGCGCGGCGGAGCGTGGCCATCTCGCGCCCGAACGAGGCGTGGTGGTCGAACCAGTCGCCCATGAACTCGCGGAGCGGCGGCGTGACATCCGCGTCCGCGAAGCACAGGAACACGAAGCCGCCCCACGTCTCGCAGCGGATCGGCGTCAGGCCGAAGGTGTCGAAGGAGAAGTCCTCGAGGTCCTCGGTGTGCTTGGCCCGGATGAGGCGGCCGTCGAGGTCGTAGATCCAGGCGTGGTACGGGCACTGGAAGCGGACGGCCTTGCCGCACTCCCGCTCCTCGACCGCCGTCCCCCGGTGGCGGCACACGTTGTAGAAGGCGCGCAGGACGTCGTCGCGGCCGCGGACGAGGATGACGTTCTCGCCGTTGACATCCCGCAGGACGAACGAGCCCGGCTCCGCGACCTCATCGGCGCGGCCCGACGGCCAGCCAGTCCCGGAAGAAGATCTCCTCGCGCTCCCACGCGTGGACCGCCTCGTCGTGGTACGCCATCGCCGGCAGGAGCGTCGCCTTGCGGAAGGGCGCGCGGATGTTCGCGATGTCGTCGGGCGAGACAGGCGCCGGCGTGCGGGGCGCGGCGGGCGAGACGATGGCCAAGTCGGGACCTCCTGTGATTCCCGATCGTAGCCGACTCGACCCCAAGGTCGCCGCCGCATGGAACTACGGGGCGATGGCCACCGCCAACCGCCCGAGCCAAGCATCGACCTCGGACGCGAACGCCACCCCGAGCACGGTCGTATCCGGCTTGGGCAGGCCAGCAGCAAGGAGTGCCGGGCGAAGGGCCTCGGACGCAGCGCGACCCTCCACCGCGCGGACCGCGTCTGGGGCGCCGCTGATCCGGTCGTGAAGGTCGAGTGCGGCCAGGACGCACCGCCACCGCGACGCCTCGTCGCGCTCCCTGCCGGCTGGGCGCCGGCAACCACGCCCGGACGGGCGATCCATCCGCGAGCCGGACCCGATCCGCGTTGCCGGTCCGCTCCACGTCCGCGAGGCCCGCGAGGGCCATGTCCGCGACCGCGCCAGCCACGGCGCGCTTGCCGAACCGGGTACGGGCGGCGAGATCCGCGATCGACAGCGGGGCCGATGTCGCGAGGAGCACGGCGAGGATGTCCGCGCGCGCATTGACGCCGAACGCGGCCCGGAGACGCCACAGGAGCCGTGCGGGTGCGGCGAGGTCGCGCACGACCACGAGCCCTGGTCGCGGGTCGATGGTGCTCCAGGCTCCGGCAGCATGGCTGCCCTCTCCGGCGATGTGACACCGGCCACGGCGGCCCGCCGCCACGGCGGACAGCCGCCGCGAGGGCCGCCACCTCAGCCGTCGTGCCGAGCTCGGCTGCCACCGTCCGCAGGCGGGCGCCGTTGACCGCCGACCCGTGCCGAGTGCCCCAGGCGACGGCCACCTCGGCGAGCCGGGACTCCCCGGGTGCGAGTCGTGCAGTCGCGCCCAGCAGCGCCTCGAGGTCCACGACGCGCGACTCGGCAGGTCCGTCGAGCTGGCCGCCGAGCGCCGTCCACTGGGCCGCGAGCCGGCCGAGCGCGGCCTCGCGGAGGCTAGAGCCCGGCGTCATCGTCATCCTCCTCCACGCCGAGTCGCCCAAGCACGGCCACGAGAAGCTCTCCGTACGCGGGCGACGGGTCCCTGAGGCGTGTCCACGCGGCTGCACTCCGGAGCTCGCCGGCCGTGGGGGCAAGTGCGGCAAGGTCCGCGAGGTGGCGTCCCGGTGCGGGCCAGCGGTCAGCCGCAGCCCAGAGCTTGAGGGCGACCAGGTCCTCCCGCCCGGCGATCCAGAGGCGCAGGCCGCCGAACTCAACCGGGCTGAGACGCTCCTCGAACCCGTCGGGCAGTGGCCCGTCGAGCAGCGATGCGGGTCCGAGGTTGAGCCACTCATCTGCGAGCCCGTACGTGCGGGCGACGTCGAGCGCGGCCTGGGCCAGTTCTGGTGGCAACCGGTCCAGCCGGCCGATGGAGCCGTCGGGGCGACGCTCGCCGACGATGTCGCCGTCCTTCGTCGGGCGCGAGACGGCCCCGTGCAGGAGGAGCGCCGCGCCGCCGACCACCACAAGGTCGAACGCGGACCCGCGCGCAGCGAGCACGTCGCCCAGCGCACCCAGCGCAGCGGTCAGCGAAGTCCGATCGAGGTCGCCCATCGGTCTAGTATCGACACGATAATGCGCATGTCAAGTGCGCGCATCGCGCATGTAGTATGCGCGTGCGTCGCCATGGTGCCCGCTCGCCTACCGCGACACGGCCAGGACTCGGCAGGCGACGAGGACGCTGTGACCCTCCCGGCCATCACGTCGATGGCCGCGAACCAGCTCCGGGTTGGCTGCGATCCGCGAGCAGCTCCGACGCCATGGGTTACTGCCTACGCCGATGCTGTTGTGGGTGGTGACCGTTGGCGTGCCCCAGGTGCCGTACGTGTAGCTTGGGGGTCAGTCCAGCGACACCGTCTGGTGCCAGGCCGGGACCTGGACGTCGAACCCAAGCGCGCCGACCTTGGGCGACATCGCCGCCTGTGCGGGCGGGTCCCCGTGGACGAGGAACACGGTCTTCGGGACGCCCTTGTCGCCCGCCCGCCGACCGCGGATGAACGCGCCGAGCCACTCGAGCATCTCGGGCTCGTCGGCGTGCGCGGAGAACCCGTTGATCGACTGGACGGTGGCCCGCACCTTGAGCTGGCGTCCGGCGATCCGGGCCGTCTCGGCACCGCGGACGAGGTGTCCGCCGAGTGTCCCCTCGCCCTGGTAGCCGACGAACAGGATCGTGGCGGCCGGATCCGGGAGGAGCCGCTCCGCGTGGCCCACGGCTCGGCCGCCGGTGAGCATCCCGTTCGACGCGACGATGATGTACGGAGGGTGAGCCCGAGCGATCGCCCTCGACTCCTCGACGCGATTGATCACGCGCTGCCCCGGGTAGTCGAGCGGTGCCTCATGGGCGCGAAGGAGCGCGGCCGACTCCTCGTCGTACGCCTCGGGATGGGAACGGTAGATCTCGGACGCGCCCTTGGCCATCGGCGAGTCGAGGTACACGGGCAGCTGTGGGATCCGCCCGGCGTCCACGAGCCGGCCGAGCTCCCACACGATCTCCTGCGTCCGCCCGATGGCGAACGACGGGATGAGCAGCACGCCGCGACGCTGGGCGGTCGCGTTCACGGCCTCCGCGAGCTTCGTCACGGCGCGGTCCGCCGCCTCGTGCTCGCGGCCGCCGTACGTGGACTCGCAGACGACGAAATCGGCTTCGTCCACGCTGACCGGGTCGCGGAGGATCGGCGTCCCGGGTCGCCCAAGGTCGCCCGAGAACACGATGACCGTGTCGCGGCCACCGCCAGGGCGAGCGATCCGCATCCGCACGATCCCGGACCCGAGAATGTGCCCGGCATCGAGCAGCGTGACGTGGACGCCATGCGCGACCTCGTACTCCGTGGCGTACGGGATGGGCCGCAGCAGGCCGAGCGTCAGGTCGACCTCGTGCTCGGTGTACAGCGGCCCGTCGAGATCGATCTCAACCTCCGGGCCCGCGGCGCGCAGGAGGTCCTCCGGATCGGGCCCGCCGGGCGCCGCCGCCCCTTCGACAGCCAGGTCGACCGCCTCGTCGAACACCTGCTCGTCGCGCGCGTCGTCGGCCGCCGCACGCTCTGGGTCCCGTCGGTCCCGGCGTGCCGCGCGCTTCGCGAACTCGACCTGGAGCTTCGCCGAGTCGAGCAGCACGAGGCGGGCGAGCTCCGCGGTCGCGGCGGTGCAGATGATCCGGCCGCGGAACCCGTTGGCCACGAGCAGCGGGAGCAGCCCGCAGTGGTCGAGATGGGCGTGGGTCAGGACGACCGCATCCAGCGTCGCCGGGTCCACGCCCAGCGGCACGCGGTTGCGCATCGTCTCGTCGGGGCCGCCCTGGAACATCCCGCAGTCGACGAGCACGCGGGCACGGCCGGTGTCGACGAGATGGCGTGAGCCGGTGACCGTGCGCGCACCGCCGAGGAAGGTCAGCTCCATGCCGACGATCGTGACACAGGCGAGCACGGCCGGGCGCGGCGTGGAACCATGGCGGCGTGACAACGAGCGACCGGCTGGCCGCGCTCGAGGCGGCGTACCTCGAGGCGCGGAGCGCACGTGACCATCTCGACGTCGCCCGCGCGCGGGGCGTGCCGGGCGACACCCGGGCGCTCGAGGAGGCGTCGGCGGCGGCGTTCGCCCGGGTCCGGGCTGCCTTCGCGGCACTCGGGGATGGTGTCGCCAGCCTCGGCGAGGAGGACCGGCGGGCGGTCGACACGATGCGCGAGGGCCTCGCCGCGGCCGAGGCGTATGCCCTGCCCGGCGTCGAGCCGGACTCCACGGGCCCAGCGTCGACCGACGGTGCGCCGGTCCACTCCGATGACGGGTTCGACCGGCTCGTCCACGAGCTCGAGGCGTTCTTCACGGTGGCCTCGTCGTCGCTCGCGTTCGACGGCGAGCCCCTCACCCGGCTCCAGGTGCTCGCCCGCCTCGCCGACGAGCCCGACGCGGAGCGGCGTCGCGCGCTGTTCCTCGCCCTGGAGCCGCTGTGGCGCAGCGTGGATGGGTCGGGCGACGACCGTTCGCCGTACGCGGCGCTGATCCGCGCGTCGGCGGCCCGGTGGCGGGCCGGCCACTCCCCGATCGATGCGAATGCCGCCGCGATGGGCGTCACCGCCCGCGAGATCGAGGGCTGGGCCGTGACGACGCTCGACGCCTGGCGGACGACGTTCGCGGAGCCGGCGCGGGCTGCCGGCGAGCCGCTCGTGGAGCCGTGGGACTGGTGGTGGCTGGCCGGCGAGGCGCACCGCACGCTGGCTGGGGCACTGCCCGTCACCGCGCTGATGGACGTGAATCGGGCTGTCCACGCGTCGCTCGGTGCGGACCTCGACGAGCTCGGCATCGTGTTCGACATCCATCGCCGCCCGGGCCGCCGTCCCGTCCCCGTCGCCTACACCACCTTCGACGGGCGGCCGCACCTGCGGCCCGACGGCACCTGGTCCACGGGTCGGCCGACGATCCTCGAGGCGTGCATCGACGGCGGCCTCGGCGAGCTGACGGAGCTCATCCACGAGACGGGGCACGCGATCCACATCGCCGGGATCCGCACGCGACCCGCCTTCACGGACTGGCCGGACTCGGACGCGCTGACGGAGGCGCTCGCGGAGCTCGTGGCGCTCGACGCGGTCGATCCGGCGTGGCAGCGACGATGGCTGCCCGGAGGGGCGTCCGTCCCGGCGGCGGTCGCCACCCGCGGCCGGTACGCGGAGATCGCGCTCGACGCGGCGTGGGCGCTGCTCGAGATCCGGCTCCATGCCGCGCCGGACCGGCGGGCGAACGACGTCTGGACCGAGATCACCGGCGAGTGGCTGGGGATCGCGCCACACCCCGAGTGGTCCTGGTGGGCGATGCGCGGGCAGCTTGTCGAGGCGCCCGGCTACATGGCGAACTACGCGATCGGGGCCGTCGTCGCGGAGGACCTCCGGGCGGCGATCCGCGCCGAGCGCGGCGCGTGGGTCGACGGCGATCCGGGCTGGTACCCGTGGGTCCGCGAGCACGTCTACCGGTTCGGGCTCGAGCGCTCGACGAGCGAGGTGCTGCGGGGCGTCCTCGGCCGGCCGCCGAACGCGGACGCGCTCCTCCGCCAGGTCTCGCGGGCCGGGTCCGGCTGACGTCGCCCGCCCGCGACGCGGGCCGGGTCCCGCTGAGGGCGACCGGTACCATGCGCCGATGCCCGATGTCGCCTCGCGCTGGTCCCCTTCGACGGTCCTCCCGCGACTGCCCGGGCTCCTCCTCGGGCTCGTGCTGTTCGGCGTCGGGATCGCGCTCATGGCCGAGGCGAACATGGGTCTCGGGCCGTGGGAGGTGTTCCACCAGGGCATCGCGCGCCTGACGGGCCTCCAGCTGGGCACCGTCAGCATCCTGCTCGGGATCCCGATCCTTGCCGCCTGGTACCCGCTCGGCGAGCGGCCGGGCGCCGGGACGGTCCTCAACATCGCGATCATCGGGACGGCGACGAACCTCGCGATGGACGCGATCCCGACGATCGCCGGGCAGCCCCAGCAGCTGCTCGTCATGCTCGCGGGGGTCGTCACGATCGCGGTGGGCAGTGGGCTGTACCTCGCCTCGGACCTGGGTCCCGGGCCGCGCGACGGGCTGATGACCGGCCTCCACTACCGCTTCGGGTGGTCGATCCGGCGCGCGCGCACCGGCATCGAGCTCACCGTGCTCCTCGTCGGCTTCCTCGCCGGGGGGACGATCGGTCTCGGGACCGTGGTGTTCGCCCTCGGGATCGGGCCGCTGGTCCAGGTGATGCTGCGGATCTTCGACCGCGAGGGCCGCGTGTCGAAGCGCCGGCGTGCGGTGATGGAGGCGCGCGGCGTCGTCGGCGAGTGATCGCGGCGTCTTCGGAGCGCGAGCCCGGCGTGGGCCGGCTAGCGGATCCAGTCCGGCGGCCGGCGGCGCGCCCGCAGCACCCACAGGTACGCGACGATCGCGACGAGCAGCGCGACGAGGAGCGCCGCGACGACCGGGACGGCATCGGAGTTGACGAAGGCGAAGGGGTCCGTCGGCAGCTCCTCGGCCGCCGGCGTCACGTCGGCCGGGCGGAGCACCCCGAGCGCATCGCTCCACGGCGTCGTCGACGAGCAGGCATCGTCCACGAGGAAGCCGTCGCCCTGGCGCACGATGAACAGGTAGCGACCGGGCTGGAAGGTCCGGTCGACGGACGAGGCCGTGCCCGGCTCCGGACCGCCCCGGACCTCGACGTTCTCCGGCAGGTCCCTGGCCCCCGACCACCGCTCCTCCACCCGGACCGCCGCCCAGCGGCCCTGGTTCTCCGTGCGCAGGACCGTCCCGACGAACACCACGTCGCCGAACAGGACCGCCTCCTCCGGCGGCTGCGGCACGCCCGCGCACGACCCGAGCACGGTCGGCGGGCGCAGGACGGCGATGCCGGCCGAGGCGAGCAGGCCCGCCACGAGCACCGTCAGCAGGATCCGCGTCCGCACCGGCGCGCGGCTCAGCCCAGCGTCCCCAGCACGAGCGTGTCGACCGCGACCGCCGCGAACAGCAGGGTGAGGTAGCTGATCGAGTACTTGTACAGGCTGATCGACTGCGCGAGCGAGCCCTCCGGGGAGGCCTTCTGCTGCCACAGCGCCCATGCGCGCCACAGGAAGATCGCCCCGAGGACGACCGCCGCGACGAGGTACACGACGCCCATCTCCGCCACCGCGAAGAACACGAGGCTGATCGCGACGAGGAGCACCGTGTACAGCCCGATCTGGCGAGCGGTCTCGGGCACGCCCTTGACGACCGGCAGCATCGGCACCTTCGCCGCCTCGTAGTCCTTGCGGATCCGGAGGGCGAGGGCCCAGAAGTGCGGCGGCGTCCAGTAGAAGACGAGGGCGAACAGCAGCAGCGCTGGCACCGCCACGGATCCCGTCACGGCCGCCCAGCCGATGACCGGCGGCAGCGCGCCGGCCGCCCCGCCGATGACGATGTTCTGGGGCGTCGTCCGCTTGAGCATGAGCGTGTAGACGAAGACGTAGAACGCGATGGCGAGCAGCGTCAGGAACGCCGCCACGAGGTTGACGTAGAACGCCATCAGGGCGATCGAGATGATGCCCAGCACGATCCCGAAGACGACGGCGTTCTCCGGCTCGACGTTGTGGGCCGGGAGCGGCCGCTTGCGCGTGCGGCTCATGAGCAGGTCGATGTCGCGGTCGAGGTACTGGTTGATCGCGTTCGCCGAGCCCGCGGCGAGCGAGCCGCCGAGCATCGTCCAGAACGCGAGGCGGAGCCACTCCGCGAGGTCCATCGGCGGGGCGGCGCGTGTGGCGAGGACCATGGCCGGGATGGTCGTGATCAGCAGGAGCTCGATGATCCGGGGCTTGGTGAGCGCGATGTACGCGCGGACGGTGTCGCCGCGCGTGGCCGTCTTGGCGGCCGTCGGCCCGTCGTCGCCGGCCGCGCTGCCGCCGGTCCCCGCCAGGCCCTCGGCGACGACGCGCGTGACCCGCGCCTCGTAGTAGGCGGTGACCGCGAGGGCCGCGGCAAGGGTCCAGATGATCGCGCCCAGCGCGAGGTGGAGCGTCTGGGTCCACTCGTCGAGGCGGGTGATGACCTGCATCCCGCCGATGAGCCCCTGGACCGGGTAGAGGATCGCCACGGCCAGCGCGAGCCGGACGACGGTCGGATTCGCGCGCTGGGTGCGCCACGCGGCGATCGCGGTCGCCCACACGATGATCCCGACGACCACGCCCACGTACCGGTGGAGCGCGTGCGCCTCGTACAGCGGGCGGACGGCGGCGTCCGTCGCGGCGCCGATCGGGATGAGCGTGCCGTTCATCAGCGGCCAGTCGGGGAACACGAGCGCCGCGTCGAGCGCCGTGACGTTCGACCCGAACAGGAGCAGCGCGTAGGTGGCGATCGCGGAGAACGAGGCGAGCAGCGTGAACCGCTGGCTGGCCCCGCGGCCCTCGATCCGCGCGGGGTAGAACGCCCGGACCGTGACGTAGACGAGGAGACCCAGGAGGGCCATCGCCGCCGCGAGGTGCGCGGTCACCGACTCGCCGGAGTTGTTGAGCCGCACCGTCTCGCGACCGAGCCACGCCTGGAACGCGACGAGGAGCACGGCCCCGATCGACGGCCACAGGATCGAGCGCCGGTCCCGGTGGTCCTTCCAGGCGAGGAGCGCGACGCCGAGGATCATGAACCCGATGACCGCCGCGATCGTGCGGTGGATCCACTCGAGCCACGCCTTGTAGTCGTCGAGCGGCGGCACGACCTGCCCGTAGCACAGCGGCCAGTCGGGACAGCCCATGCCGGAATCCGTCGCCCGGACGATCACGCCCACGGTCACGAGCAGGATCGTCGTGACGAGGGTGGCAAGGGCGAGCTTCTGGAAGCGTGTCACGGCGCGGACATTCTACGGTGCGGCTACCCTCTGGGGCATGCGACGCCTTCCCATCGTGCTCACCCTCTCGCTCGCGGCCCTCGTCGCGGCCTGCGGCGGCTCGGCCGCGCCCGCGTCCGGCGATGCGGCATCGCCCGCGCCGTCCGATGCGGGGACCGCGGCGTCGGTCATCCCCGTCATCGTGAGCTCGCGCCAGGTTGTGGGGCCCAACCGCTTCGTGTTCTCGTTCCTCGATCCCGAGACGAACCTCCCGGCGGCGTCGCCCGACCGCACGGCCTCGATCGCGTTCATCGCGCCCGGCGAGTCGCAGCCCGGCACCGCGACCGAGGCGACCTTCGTGTGGGCGATCGAGGACCAGCGGGGCGACTACGTCGCGAACGTCGAGTTCCCCGCGGCCGGTGACTGGAAGGCCGTGTTCATCACGGAGGCACCCGACTCGCCCCAGCAGGCGATCGGCGTGGACTTCCAGGTCGCCGAGACGTCGCCCACGATCCCGATCGGCGGCACGGCGCCGGCCTCGGACACGCCGACCGCCGTGGACGTCGGCGGCGACCTCGCGCAGCTGTCCACCGACCCGACGCCCGATCCCTCCTTCTACGAGGTCTCGGTCGCCGACGCCCTCGCGTCGAAACGGCCGTTCGTGCTCGTGTTCGCGACGCCCGCGTTCTGCCAGAGCGCCCAGTGCGGGCCCACGCTCGACCGGATCAAGGCCGTCGCCGCCTCGGCGCCCGACGACGTGGCGTTCATCAACGTGGAGCCCTACCAGCTCACGTTCACCGAGGGCCGCCTCCAGCCCGCCCTCGATGCCAACGGCCAGCTGCAGCCCGTCCCGTCCGTCGTCGAGTGGGGCATCCTCACCGAGCCGTGGATCTTCGCGGTCGACGGTGACGGCATCGTCCGCGGTTCTTTCGAAGGCGTCGTCAGCGAGGACGAGCTCAACGCGGCCCTCGCCGAGATCAGCCGCCCGTAGGGGGCGATTCCCCCACCGTCCACCTCACCGCCGCCCACCCCCGCAGCGGGCGTCACGGTCCTGCGGCACGCCGCCCACCCTCGCTCGGGCCTCAGCGTCCAACGGCACGCCGTGCACCCGCCGCCCGCCTGACAGTCAACCAATCGCGCGATGAGGACGCTGCGGAGGCGAGTTCGGGCCTCAGACGCATCGATCCTGCCCAAACACGGCCGAATGCGCCGATCTGATGCGCCACAGGCACGAATCGGCGCCGACGGGCCGGCCATAGGCGATTTCGATGCGTCACAGACATGTCGGCCCGGGTCGGACCCCGAGGGGCGACGCTACGGAGCCGGTTCGGCGTCCTCGAGGCGATAGACGACGGCCTCCGCGCCGTCGCGGCGGAAGAACACGCGCACCGGGGTCGACCCGGCGAGGTGCTCCGCGAGGTGGTTGGGCGGGAACTCCGCGCCGTTCTCGAGGATGCCCATCGTGAACGTGACCGCGCTGCCGTCGAGCGTCCTGATCGTGAACGCGGCCACGTCTGAGAACCCCTCGGTGTCGATGTCGATCGGCACGCCTTCGACCGGCGAGGACAGCTCGCCGCCGTCGGTCGCCGCGGGCACAGTCGTCGGCGACGGCGTCGTCGGCGACCCCGGCGCGACCGTCGACGTCGCCCCGGGCGAGCAGGCGACAACCGTCGCCGCGAGCAGCGCCACGAGGCCCGCGCGACGCCCGGGGGCAGGACTCACGCGGGGGCCAGCCCCGTCCCGCTGCTGCCCGGCTTGACCGCGGGCTCGCCGGCGGCGCAGCGCGGACAGTCGACGCCCGCCTCGTACGTCGGCAGGTCGAGCTGCCACAGCGCCCGCAGCGGGTAGACCCGCCCCGTCGTCGGCGAGGTCAGCGTCGACAGCCCGCCGGACCGGTCCACGAGCACGACGCACTCGACGATCTCGCCCCCGAGCGCCTCCACCGCGGGGATCATCGCGAGCAGCGAGCCGCCCGTCGTGAGGATGTCGTCCACGAGGAGGACCTTCTCGCCGGGCTGGATCTCGAAGCCACGCCGGAACTCGCGGCGTGGTCCGTCGTCCGAGGCGACCTCCTCCGCGAAGATCGCCCGGGTCCCCAGCTGGCGCGCCGTCTCGAACGCGAGGATCACGCCCCCGGTGGTGGGTCCCGCGACGAGGTCCACGTCCGCGGTCCCGTCCTTGCGCAGGTGCGAGCCCACCCAGAACGAGCACAGCTCGCTCGTGGCCTCGGGGTCCTGGAGCACCTGGAACTTCTCGAGGTAGGCGTCGGAGTGGCGGCCGCTCTTGAGGACGAAGTGGCCGTCGCGCAGCGCGCCGCTCCGCCGGAACAGCGCCTGGGTGCGCTCGGCGATCGCCCGGCGCGCGGTCTCGTCAAGGGTGCGTCGAAGGGTGGTCATCGCCGTGATTCTAGGGCAGCCGCCGCGGGAGGCCACGAAGCAGCCGAGACCGTCACGGGATCACCACGCGCACCGACCGCGCGGGGTCGTACCGGGCGACCACCAGCCAGCGCGCTCTGTCGCCCAACACCGGCGCGACGACGAACGGGCCCTCGGTCACCGTGTTCGCGGCCGGATCGAACGCCCACGGATCGCCCGCGAGCAGCACCTCCTCGCCGCGATCGGACTGGAGCAGCGTGCCCAGGAGCGGCGGCTCCTCGGCGAGGAACGGCGGCGTCTCCCGGCACGCGCCCGACCCGGCGGCCGGCGTCTCGCACGCCGGGTTGACGATCAACCAGCCGGCGACGTCGACCAGCGCGCCACGGGTGGCCGTGCCGCTGCCCCCGATCGGCGGCCGCGGGAGGTCCGAGACGAGCGGCGGGCCCTCCGGATCGGCGAGGAGCGATCCGAGGTACTCGAGTCGTCCGTCGCGCACGCCGAGCACGAGCAGCCCTCGATCCTCGGACGCGCCGATGCCACCGAGCGCCGGATCGCCCGGGACCACCTCGAGGCCGAGCCCCTCGACGGCAAGCTCCGGCACCGCGCAGGCCGTCTCCTCGGGCCGGCAACCGACACGCAGGAACGCGTCCGCATACACGACGAACCCGTCGAGCGACCCGTCCACGACGCCTTCGACAAGCGCGGCGGCCCGGACCCTCGGGATGGCGGGCAGCGCGATCGGCGGGGCAGTGGCGGCCGGCGATGCCGATCGCGTTGCCGGCGAGGCGGCGGTGATCGGCGCAACCGGCACGCTGCGGCGCTGTTGCCGGGAAGACCTGCGCGAGGGCGATCGCGACGACGACCACGACACCGAGCCCGATCGCCCCCAGGATCGGCGCCCTCGAGCTCCCGCCGCGGCCAGAGGCGGCGAGCGGCGCGACCGGGACCTCGAGGTCTCGCCGTTCGGGATCGGGGGACGCCATCCGCGGTCAGCCCAGCAGCATGACCAGCAGGATCGCGACCCACAGGACCGTGGCGAGCGACTGGACGATCCAGAACGATCGGTGCTGCGTCTTGTGGCGCATGCCGAAGAACACGAGCCACGCCCCGAGCACCCCGCCGGCGATGCACAGGAGCCAGAGCGTCCGCTCGCGGATCCGGCGGCCATCCCGGCGCGCCGCCGTCTTGTCGTACGCGTAGGCGCCCGCCGTCACGAGGTTGATCGCGACGAGCCACCATAGGAGCGGCGCCGGAATCACGGCACGTACTCCGCGCCGCGGGTCGACGGGGGCGAGGGCCGCGCGGGCAGGGCGGTCCCGACCAGCCCCTCGACGGACGCGAGCCCGCGCGCCCGGCAGGCGTCCGCAAGTTCGTCCGCGAGACGGACGGGCAGCATCGGATCCGCCAGCGCCGCGACGCCCACCCCGACCGCGGCCGCGCCGGCCGCGAGCAGGTCCAGGACGTCCTCGATCGACGTCACCCCGCCGATGCCGATGACCGGGACGTCCACACCCTGGGCAACCTCGAACACGACGCGGAGCGCGATCGGCCGCAGCACGGGTCCGCTGATCCCGCCGTAGCCGCTGCCGAGCGCCGGACCACGACGATCCGCGTCCAGCGCAAGCCCGGGGAGCGTGTTGATCGCGCTGATGGCGTCGGCGCCTGCGTCCTCGGCGGCCCGGGCGATCGCCCGCACGTCCGGGGCCGACGCCGTGAGCTTCGCGATGAGCGGCAGGTCGGTGGCCCGCCGGACCGCCGTCACGAGCGACGCGGTCGCCCCCGCATCGAGGCCGAAGGCGCTCCCGCTCCGCGCCCCGTTCACGCACGAGAGGTTGAGCTCGATCGCCGCGACGCCCGGGACGCCGTCGAGCCGGCGCGCCATCTCCGCCATGTCGCCCGCGGACTCGCCGCACAGGTTGAGGATCACGGGCACGGACCAGCGCGCCCATGTCTCGGCGTACCGGTCGAGCACCGCCTCGAGCCCCGGGTTCTGGAGCCCGATGCCGTTGAGCAGCCCGGCGGGCACGTCCGCGGTCCGGGGAGCGGCGTGGCCGGCTCGTGGCCGGCGGGTCGTGCCGCGCGTGACGAGGCCCCCGAGCCGCGGCAGGTCCACGAGCTCCGCCACCTCGACCCCGTAGCCCATCGACCCGGCGGCGGCGATCACCGGGTTCTGCAGGACCAGCCCGCGGCCGATATCCACCTCGAGCGCCACCGGCCGCCCACCGAGGACATCGGTCGCCTGCCCGGCCGAGGGCCCGGCGGGCGGCCCGCTCCCCGGGGCCACACGCGGCCCCGACGGCCGCTGCCCCGGCGACGCGCCCATCGCACCGGCACCCCGTCCCTTCGACGACGACCGGATGGCCGGCCGGATCGTCCGGACTGTCGGCGTCCGCTTCGGCCCCACCCCGGGGACGACGCGCCGCTTCGCCTTCACGAGGCGCCCGCCCAGGCCAGCTCGTCGGCCGCGAACACCGGCCCCTCCCGGCAGACGCGGAGCGGGACCCCGGACGCACCCATCACGGCACAGCCGAGGCAGGTCCCCGCCGCGCACCCGATGCGCTGCTCGGGCACCACCTGGAGAAACGCCTTGCGCCGTGCCTCGGGCGAGCCGGCGGCGACGGGCTTGCCCCCACCACGCTTGCGCCCCAGCGTCGCGACCCCCATCCGCTGCCGCCGCCCGGCTGCCAGCGACGCGAGCCCGCCGAGGAGGGCCGGCGACCCTGCCGCGAACGACTGGTCGGCCCAGGCCTCGTAGTCGAGGACGAGATCGAGCACCGAACCTGCATGGCCGAGGCTGCCGTCGTCGGTGGCGACGACGTACTCGACCTCGTCGGGGAGGAGGCTCGAGGGATAGACGTGGGACGAGGACGCGGCGCCGTAGAGGAGCACGACGGACCGACCGTCCCGGATCGCCTCGTCGACGAGCAGCCGCAGCGAGCCGATCGAGCCGTGCTCGGCGACGAGCAGCAGGTGACGGGAGCGCGGATCGACCTCGAACGGGCGCCCCAGCGGGCCGATGAGGTCCACGCGGTCGCCCACGCGGAGGCCGCTCGTCCAGCCGCTGCGCGGCGCCCCGCCGGCGGACGGCGGCGCGCCCGGCGCCTGGGTCGTCAGGGTGCCGCTCGCCGGGTCCGCGGTCGCGATGGCGAGCGGACGCCGGACGGGAAGCCCGCCGGGCTCGACCGTGCGGAGGTGGACGTACTGGCCCGCTCGGACGCCCGCGACGACACCCGGCGCGTGCCACGCGTGAAGCCACTGGCCGGGGACGATCTCCCGGCGCTCGACGAGCTCGGCCGCGATGCTGCGCACGAGTCGATCCGAGCGGCCGTCGGTGCCCGGCGGGACGCGACGAGCGGCTAGGCGCGCTCGTCCGGGGTGGGCTCGTCCTCGACGTCCTCGACGTCCTCGGCCGGCTCGCCGTCCGCCTCCGGCGCGATGCCCGGGTAGCCCTCCGCAAGGGCGTCGGCGAGATCCCCGAACACGTCCGTCGGATCGTAGAACTCGACGAGGTCGTCGCCGCCGGACAGCTCGCGCCACTCGCCCTCGGAGTCCTCGGGGAGGACCTCCGCGCGGAATCGGCCGGTGGCCCCGAGCACGAGGCGCTCGTCCTCGTCGTCGACGATGATCACGTCGCCGAGCTGGCCCGCGATCTTGCTCGAGGCCTCCTCGAACTGCTCGATGAGGCGAGCCTCGCTCTGCTGGCTCCGCTCCTGGAAGTCGAGCGCCAGGTTGTACATCGCGAGCGCGGCCGACTCCTCGTCGTCGGCCTCGAGGATCGGCGGCTGGCCCGCGGCCCACGAGTCGGCGGCCCCGGCGTACGCGTCGTCGCCGATCCCGACCCCGGCCCCGAACGTCTCCTCGGGCGAGATGCCCGCGATCCCCAGCAGGTCGTCGGTCGCGGTGGGCTCGCTGCCCATGCCCGGCGGCCTCGCGCGCCGCCTCGGCGAACGCCTGGTAGATCTCGGCCGGGTTGTAGAGCTCGATCAGCTCCGACGGGGTCTCCACGATCTCCGTGTCGCTCGTCCACTCGCCCGTCGCCGGGTCCTCGTAGCGGCTCCGCACGCGGAACGTCAGGTCCGGGGCGACCGAGAGGTAGTCGGGGTCGTCGTCGATGAGCGTCATCCCGCCGAGCGCGGCGATCCGCTCCCGGTGCCGGTCCAGGAACTTCGCCATCTGCTCGGTCGCCTGCACGACGAAATCGGTCCGCTCGAGCGCGGCGTCGTTGGCGAGCTCAGCGAGCATGTCGTTGCGGCCTACGTCCATGTCGAGCGCCTCCTAGCCGTGATATTCGAGGTCGGGTCCGAGTCGTTCTCGGAGGAACATCGAGTGATGTCGTTCGAAGATCCACTCGCCGGCCCGGTGGCCGAGCGCGCGGGTTGCCTCGTCTGCCTCGAGCTTGTCGAGCGTCGCGTAGTCGGGCAGGTCGAGCATGATCACGTTGTCGAAGTCCCAGCCGTGCGCGACGTTGAACCAGCCGACGAATCTGGATGCCGAACTTCTCCTCGTACTCCTTGATCTGGCGCGGAAAGATCGTCTTCATGAAGAACTTGAAGAACGGGTCGCGGCCGCGTCGAACGGAGAAGAAGGTCGCGAGTACGGGCACGGGGAGAGCAGCCTCCTGGGAGCCGTTGTCGATCTCGGGTCGGGCTATTCTCGCACGCCCGGCGACGCCGGCCCGGCATCATCCGCAGCGTCGGATCCGGCAGTGGCCGCCACCTCGGGGTCGGGCGTCGCGGGCGCATCGCCCGGCCCATCGGCCTGGTCCTCCAGCTCGCCCACCGTCGGCGTCCCGCTGGCGAGCGGGCGTCGCCGTCCATCCCGCCGGTCCGCCGCCACGAGCCGCAGCAGGAAGATGATCGTCTGGCCGGCGAACAGGAGCAGGAAGATCGTCAGGAACAGCAGCGCGGCGCTCACCACGGAGGGCCAGTTCCACGCCACGGACAGCGGCGTCAGGACGATGGCCAGCCCGAGGACGACCAGCTGGAACCGGAAGCAGCCAAGCCCCGGACCGCGCTCCGCATCGAGTGGCTCGCCCTTGTAGTCGACGGGTCGGACGGTGGAGCTCGGTCCGGGGAGGTCACGGTCTCCACTGTACCGCCGGGCGCCCGTTCGGCGGGCAGCCGCCGGCCCCACCGGACGCCAGCCACGCTGTGCGCCCAGCCGGCCCATCGGAGGGCCTTCGACCGGCGGCGGTGTCCGGCGCACCGGAGTCACCGATCCGACCCCGGTTCGCTCCGATTGCCCGCGGCACGGATCCGCGGTCGCTCAGCGGATGGCCCGGCGTCGGCGAGTCGACCGGCCGGTCACAGGGCGCCATGGCCGCACCACCGACACACCGGCCGCCCTACCATCAGCGGCGATGGACGAGCCCCCCGACCGCATCGACCCCCTCGAGCCGTTCCGCTGGCACCCGGAGCCGGAGCTCATCGGCATCCGCGACGCGGCGACCTCGCGCGCAGCCCTCGAGCAGGCGGGCACCGCGACCTGGCGGACGAGCCTCGACTGGCTCTACGACGAGGCGATGCGTCCGCGCGATGGGCGAGCCGACCGACTTCGACGACCTCCGCCGCCGCTACTTCGGTGAGGCGGGCGGCCCGGGCGAGGCGCCGCGCGATCCCGCCACCCTCCAGGCCGTCCTCGACGAGTTCACCGCGCGGATCGCCCCGCACACGCTCAACAGCTACCACCCGCGGGCGCTGAGCTACTTCACGCCGCCGCCGCTCGTCGCCTCGATCGTCGGGCGAGGTGCTCGCCCAGTGGACCAACCAGGGCATCGACGTCTGGCACGCGGGCCCGGTCGGCGCGTTCGTGGAGGAGGAGGTCGTCCGCTGGCTGTGCGACCTCGTCGGGTACGGCGAGGGCAGCTTCGGGCTCCTGGCGTCGGGCGGCGTGATGGCCAACTTCATCGCGATGGCCCTCGTGCGCGACGTGCACCTGCGGCGGCTGCGCGGCGCGTCCCGGCCACCGCGCGGCGCCGCGCTCGAGGGTGTCCGCGTCTACACCGGCGACCAGACCCACTTCTCCATCGCCCGCGCGCTCGACGAGCTCGGCTTCCCGCCCGAGACGCTCGTGACGCTCCCCGCCGACGACCGCTACCGCCTGCACGCCGGCGCCCGTCGCCGAGGCGATCGCGCGCGACCGGGCGGCCGGCCTGCGCCCCGTGGCGATCTGCGCCGTCGCCGGATCCACCAACACCGGCTCGGTCGATCTCGTCGAGGAGCTCGCCGCGCTCGCCCAGGCCGAGGGCCTCTGGTTCCACGTCGATGCGGCGTACGGCGGGGCCGCCCGGCTGTCCACGCGCGACGCGGGCCGCGTCCCCGGGCTGCACCTCGCCGACAGCGTCACGGTCGACCCGCACAAGTGGTTCTTCCAGGCCTACGACATCGGCGCGCTGCTCGTCCGCGACGGCGGCACCCTCCGTCAGACGTTCGACCGCTCGCCCGAGTACTACCGCGGTGGCGAGTCGCCGGCGAGCGACACCGTCGACCCGGCCGGCGAGGGCGACGCCGCCCACCAGGACGCGCATGCGGGCCAGCTCAACTTCTACAAGCTCGGCTTCGAGGGCACGCGCCGCTTCCGGGCGCTCAAGCTCTGGGCGACGTGGAAGCACCTCGGGCACCAGTGGTCTCGGCCGCCTCGTGGAGATGAACGACGACATCGCCGCGTACCTCGCCGCCCGGTGCGCCGAGGCGGACGACCTCGAGACCCTCCCCGCCGAGCCCGAGCTGTCGGTCGTCTGCTTCCGGCACCTCCCGGGTGGGGCCGCGGCCGCCGCCGCCATGAGCCCGCACGACCTCGATGCCCACCAGGACCGCCTCGCGGCCGCGCTCGAGGCGTCGGGCGACGGCTGGCTGTCCACGACGACCCTTGCGGGCGCGACGTGGCTGCGGGCGGGCGTCGTCAACTACCTCACGACCGAGGCCGACATCGATCGCCTCCTGGCGACGCTCCGCCGACTCGCCGCGGGCTGAACCGACGAGAACCGGCACCGTGACCATCGGGGGGTGCCGCGCCGCACCGCCGCCCGGTACAACGGCCGCATGCGTCGCCTCATCGGGCCCGTCGCCGCCGCGTGGCTGGTGCTGGTCCTCGTTCTCGCTGTCGCGCCGGTCGCGCTCGCCGACGAGCGCGACCCGCGCTGCGACGCGTGGGAGCAGGCCGGGGCGCCCCCAGGCATCGACATGGCGGCAAGCTGCCCGTCGACGTCCGGGGCCACCACCGCGGAGGTCGACCTCGACAACGAGCCCCTCGTGCCCTACATCGCGGGCCTGCTCGTGATGGCGGCCGTCCTGACCGTGTTCGGGTTCATCGCGATCCGGGTGACGGCACGCCCACGCCGGGATCCGAAGGGCCGCGCGTGGTGGACGTGCGCCGCGTGTGGCTCGCTCAACCAGCCACGGCGGACCGCGTGCTTCGCGTGCCAGGCATCGAGGGCGGAGCCGACCCCGACGCACCCCGCCTGACCGGGCCTCCGCCTGGGGCGCGTGGGCATCGTCGCCCCGCCGGACGCAGTGCTCCCCGACGCCATCACGCTCGCGATTCGCGCCTGTGAGGCACAGTAGCGGAGCGACGTCGGCATCCGTCGGGCGTCCTGCCACGTATCCCTAGCACCAGATGATCGTCGAGCCCGTCCCCACCAACCCCCGCTCCCCGATCCGGCGCGGCCTGCGCCTCATCGGCACGGCCGTGCCCCTCGTGCTGCTCGTGGGTGTCGTCGCGGCGGGCTCGCTCGGACCGCAATCCGAGGCCGCGGATCGCTCGCCCGAGTCGGCCGCGGATCGCTCGCCCGAGGCATCGGCGACCCGGGATGTCCGCCCGGCGCCCACGTCGGCGCCCATCGATGCTGCCGGGAACCCCGTCACCTTCCCCGAGACGTGGATCGGCTTCCGCGTGCGCGGCGTCGCGGACACCCAGGCCGAACGGGTCGAACAGGCCGCAACTGGCACGGGCGGCATCGTGGCGGTCTCGGGCTTCCTCAGCTACGGCTCGCTGCCGTGGACCTGCGTCGACGCGTACCTCGACCTGGACGAGGGAGCATGCAGGGGGCGGGCGCTGCTCGCGGATCGCGCAGTCCTCCCGACGTCCACCGACGGGACCTCGTACGCGGACGTCGGCCCGCACCTCCACCCGGTGTTCCCCCCGGGCGTCCGCGGGCCCGCCCCGGACGATCGGCCCGGCTCGAACCGGGGCGAGCCGATCCCGGTGGTCGTGCTGGGCTCGTTCGACGCCGCTCCGGGTGACTGTCCGCCCGGCGCCCGGCGCTGCGGCGAGGGGTTCGTCGTGGAGCGGGTCGTGTGGGTCGCAGGGGCACCGTGGGGCCCGACCCTGACGATCGACCCGGCCCTGCGCGTGGAGCCGAACATCCCCGAGATCCAGGAGGCGGTCGACGTGGCCGTGACCGCGCTCGGCAGGGGGTCGCTGGCGCTCGTCACGGCCGTGGTCCGCCCCGCCGCGCTCGCCGGCGTCGATGGCATCGCGGCCGAGGCCCTCCCGGAGATCCCGGACGAGCGGCAGCAGCGGCCCGTCACGTACGTCCGCGGGCTCCAGTTCCAGTTCGACTCGAGCCAGCCGCTGTACGGACGCGATCCGTCCGTCGGGTGGGTGGTCCTCGATTCGATCAGCGGCGAGCTCCTCGCCCGCAGCGGACCGGCGGGCGGCCGCGCTCCCTAGTCGCCGGCGTAGGCGACCCGTCCGCCGGCGATCGTCAGGCGGACCACGCCACGCAGCTCGCGCCCCAGGAGCGGCGAGTTCTTCCCCTTCGAACGCAGCGATCCCGGCTCGACGCGCCATGTCGCGCCGCGATCGATGACGACGAGGTCCGCGGGTGTGCCCTCACGGAGGGCCGGCACGGGCACCACGCCGCCGAGCAGCCCCGCCGGCCCGGTGGTGAGCGCCTCGACGGCCCGCAGGAGGGGCAGGCGACCCGATGCGACCGCCGCGAGCACGATCCCGACCGCCACCTCGATGCCCGAGATCCCGTTGCTCGCCCAGCCGAACTCGACGTGCTTGTCGACCTCGGTGTGCGGCGCGTGGTCCGTCGCGACCGCGTCCGCCGTGCCGTCGGCGAGCGCCGCGAGGCAGGCGACCGCGTCCTCGGCGGCGCGCAGCGGCGGGTTGACCCGGAGCGAAGTGTCGAACGGGGCCGCCTCGATCGAGCCGTCCGCCCACGGGTCGCGGGCGGCGCCGTCCGCGTCGAGCGCGTCCCACGACCAGCGCCGGGACCCGGCGATCCAGGCGTCGGTGAAGCCGAGATGGTGCGGGGTCACGTCGCACGTGACCGGCAGGCCCGCGGCCTTCGCCGCCCGGACATGCGCGAGCGAAGCCGCCGTGGACACGTGGGTCAGGTGCAGCCGCGCCCCCGGGACGTCGCGCACGACGTCGGCGAGGATCGCGATCGAGCGGGCGACCGACCCCGCCTCCGCGGCGATCGGCCAGCCCTTGAGCCCGAGCACCGTCGCGACGTACCCCTCGGACGCCTCGGCGCCCGTCGGTGAGCGACGCGTCCTCCGGGTGGTCGACGATCGGCAGCCCGAGCGCGCCCGCGTACGCGAGCGCGTTGCGCAGGAGCGCGGCCGCCCGGACCGGCGAGCCGTCGTCGGAGAAGCCCACGACCCCGGCGTCCGCCAGCTCGCCGAGCGGCGCGAGCGTCTCGCCCGCGCGCCCGATCGTGACCGCGCCGTGCACGAGCACGCGGACGGGCGACCCGGAGGCCGCTGCCGCCGCCCGAACCCGCTCGACCACGCCCGGCTCGTCGATGGCCGGCGTCGTGTTGGGCATGAGGCAGACCGTCGTGAAGCCGCCGTGGGCGGCCGCCGCCATGCCCGTGGCGACCGTCTCCGCGTCCTCGTTGCCGGGCTCGCGGAAGTGCGCGTGATAGTCGATGAAGCCCGGGGCGATCAGGATGCCGTCGGGCGTGATGCCGTGCGCGTCCGCGTCCAGGAGCCAGGTCAGCGACCGCAGCATGCCGCCCTCGACGACCACCTCCGCGGGCCCCTCGCGACCGCTCGCCGGGTCCACGGCCCAGCCGCGGAGCGCGAGGCCGTCCACGACCTCGCCCACGCGCCGGCCCTCCCCAACCGCTGCGCCGCTCATGCGTTCCGCTCGCGGTGCTCGCCGGCATGCGCGCCCGCGAGCAGATACAGCAGGGCCATCCGCACCGCGACGCCGTTCGTCACCTGGGCCGTGATCACCGACCGCGGGTCGACGGCCACGTCGGCGGCGATCTCGACGCCCTCGTTCATCGGGCCCGGGTGCATCACCACGACGTCCGGCCGGGCCGCCCTGAGTCGCTCCTGGGTCAGCCCGTAGCGAGCCGCGTACTCGCGCAGCGAGGGCAGGAGCCCGGACGCCATCCGCTCCTTCTGGATCCGCAGCGCCATCACGACGTCCGCGTCCTTCAGCGCCGCGTCCACGTCCGAGGTGACGGTGAACCGGCGTCCCGCGGCGCCCCGCGCGGCCCAGCCCTCGAACCCCCGCAGCAGCGTCGACGGGCCGCAGATCCAGAGGTCGGCGCCCATCGCCGTGAGCGTCCAGATGTTGGACCGCGCGACTCGCGAGTGCAGGACGTCACCGAGGATCACGACCTTGCGCCCGTCGAGTGAGCCGCCGGGCAGCCGCGACCGGAGCGTGTACAGGTCCAGCAGCGCCTGGGACGGGTGGGCATGCCAGCCATCGCCGCCGTTGAGCACCGCACCGCCGAAGACCTCGGCCGCGAGGTACGGCGCGCCGGACACCGAGTGGCGCATGACGAGCATGTCGGCGCCCAGCGCCTCGATCGTGCGGACCGTGTCGACGAGCGACTCGCCCTTGGACACCGACGACGACGCGGCCGCGATGTTGACGACGTCGGCCGACAGGTTCTTCGCGGCGACCTCGAACGAGACCCGCGTCCGCGTCGACGCCTCGTAGAACAGGATCGTCACGTTCGTGCCGCGCAGGGCGGGCACCTTGGGGATCGGCCGGGCGAGCACCTCGCGCATCGCGTCCGCGGTCCCCATCACGAGCTCGAGCTCGGGGCGGGTCAGCGCGTCGACGTCGAGCAGGTGGCGGTGGCGCCAGGCGACCGGCTGCGTGTCGGGCGGGGCATCGACGGCCGGGACGGGCGCGACGTCAGGCAAACCGGGAGCATCGGCGAACGAGGGGCCCGAGGACGCCGCCTCGGGGCGGTCGACCTCGGCGGTCATGCGCGGATCCCCGCCGCGGGCTCGGCGGCGGGCAGCCGGTCGATCTCGACGGCGTCCTCGCCGTCGGTCTCGTGGAGGAGGACCTTGACCATCTCCTCGCGCGAGGTCGGGACGTTCTTGCCGACGTGGTCGGCGCGGATGGGCAGCTCGCGATGGCCGCGGTCGACGAGGACGGCGAGGCGGATCGCCTGCGGCCGCCCGAAGTCGATCAGCGCGTCCATGGCGGCGCGGATCGTGCGGCCCGTGTACAGGACGTCGTCCACGAGCACGACCGTGCGATCCGTTGAGGTCGAACGGGATCTGGGTGCCCTTGACGATCGGCTGCTGCGCGACGAGCGAGAGGTCGTCCCGGTAGAAGGTGATGTCCAGCGCGCCGACGGGGACCTCGACGCCCTCGTGCTCCCGGATCGCGTCCGCCACGCGATGGGCGAGGGGGACGCCGCGTCGCTGGATGCCGACCAGGACCAGCCCGTCCGTGCCCGCCTGCTTCTCGACGATCTCGTGCGAGATCCGGATGACGGCGCGGCGGACATCCTCTGCGGCCATGATGCGGCGGCCGGTCATCGGCTCCACCAGCGGCATCGCACGGGGCTGCTCCTCCTTCCCGGCCTCACGGGGCCACCCGGCCTCACGGGACCGGCGCGGAAATCGGGGTCAAGTCTACCGCGCCGGCGCGTGGCGCGGCCCTGCGATCAGTAGACCGAGACCGTCACCCAGGTCGTGCCCGCGAACCATTCACAGCCGCAGATCTGGAAGAAGTCCGGCCGGTACATGTCCACGATGCGGATCTTCTTCTGTGGCCCGTAGTCGGTGACGGTGCGCTCGATGCAGCCGCCGTCGCCGCAGATCCGCACGACCGTGCCGCGCGGCAGGCGCATCGCCGTGGTGCCGTGGTCGTAGAACGTGGCGTAGCCCGAGATCGTGTACTTCGGGGCCTTCCAGTCCTTTCCGGACGGGGCCTGGGGCTGGTCGACCTTCGGGCGGGCGGCCGGGACCGAGGTCGCGAAACCGGGCTCCGTGAAGCGCGTGTCCGGCGTGACGTACGAGGCGGAGCGGCGGGCAGCATCAGCCAGGCCCGCGCTCTCCTGAGCGGGGGCATTCGCCGGGATGGTGACGGTTGAGAAGGCCGCCGGAGCCAGCTCCCGAGCGGTCGACGGGGACGTCGAGCCTGCAGGGGCGGGCAATCCAGCCAGGGCGAACGCGGCGATGAGCGCCGCGATCGCGACGACCGATCTGCGTCGCATTCGCCCGGAAGACTACCGCACTCCGGCCGTCGCCGTGAGATTCAGCCGGGTGTCGGGCGCGCTGCGATCACGTGCCGACGACGGGCGACGGCTCAGCGAACGACGGTCGTGCCGCCCTCGGTGGGGATCTCGAGCCGCCCGAACGTGTCACCGTCCCACGCCAGGACCTGCACGGTGGCGTCACCGGCCTCCGCCGGGGCCGACCACGTCAGCCTGCCGGAGCGGAGCGAGAAACCCTCGAACGCGGGTGCGGCCTTGAGCTTCGGGGCGTCGAGGTCGACCGTCCCGGTCTTGGGGTCCACGCGGTACAGGCTCAGCGTCCCCGCCTGGCCTGGATCGCTCGTCGTCGTCCACACCGCGAGGAGCGTGCCCTCCGGATCCCACTGGACCTGCCAGTCCATGATCCCGGTCTCGGCGAGGACCTGCTTGTCGTTCTCTCCAGCGGGCCACGGCTCGACGACGAGCGTCCCGCTCGCGGGCGTCCACGAGTGCCTGCCCGCGGCGATCTCGACCGTCCCGTCCCACCAGACCCCGGCCCGCTCGCCCGGCCCCACTGTCGGACGCCACATCGGGCCGGGGTGGACCGATCGCTCGGAACGGCCATCGGCGGAGACCGCGACCGTCTGCGGCGTGCCGTCCACGACGCGGCTCACCAGCAGCTCGTCGTCGAGCCAGTCCGAGAACTGGGACGTGTGGTCGTTCGTGATCGCGTGCGCCCGCTTCTCGCCGACCCGCCACACGTAGACGTCGGGGCCGGCGGAGTCGTCGGCGGGCCGCGCCGTGAACGCGAAGTGCGAGCCATCGGGCGAGTACGACGCGCTCGAGCCGACGAGGAACACGTCGCTGGCGATCTCGATCGCGCCGTCCGGCCGCGGCGTGACCTCGATGCTCGGGCTCGGTGTGCTGGTCGGCTCAGGGGTGGGCCTGCCGACGGGACGTTGCCGGCGACGCGACGTACTCGGCGTGGGGATGTCGCTCGGCGACGGCTCCGCGGACGGCTGGGTGCTCTCGCCGGGATCCGGCGTCGTGGCGAGGGTTGCCTCGGGCGAGGTCACGGGCGTGTCCGCCGGGGAGGGTGACGGCGTTTCGGTCGGCGTCGCGGTGGGCGGTTCGGTCGCGGGCGGCTCGGTGGCCGGATCCTCGGTGGGCCCCGGGGTCGACTGGCTGAGCGGGAGCACATAGACACCCGGTGTATCGCCGCGGTTCATCACGACGACGTTGCCGCTGTCGGGCGAGATGATCGCGCTCCAGGTGTCGGACTCGGTGCTCGCGAAGGGCTCGGTGGTCGTCACCTCCGGCGTCGGGTTCAGGCCGCAGCTTGCCACGTCGAGCGGACAGACCTCCTGGACGACCTGGCGCCGGATCTCGAGGGTGCCGTCCGCACCGCGGGTGACGACCGTGACCTCGCCGGCCTCGAGCAGGAACGGGGTGGCGTCGGGC
Organism: uncultured Chloroflexia bacterium; assembly: GCA_963715245.1. Lineage (GTDB taxonomy): Bacteria > Chloroflexota > Limnocylindria > Limnocylindrales > CSP1-4 > CAIXZV01. The sequence continues at coordinate 844,233 of CAVQRM010000001.1, read as the reverse complement.
TCCTCGCCCTTGCTCGTGCTCTCCCGTGCCGGGAGCCCGTTCAGGAGCCCGGCACCCACCGCCACCGCAACGACGAGCGCGCCGGCGAGCGGGGCATAGGTCAGCGCGCCGAACCGGCGACGCTGGCGCGGCCGCCCGCGACGGCCCTCCGCCTCGATCGCGGCCGAGGTCCGGGCCCACAGGTCGCGCGGCGCGTCGGGCATGGCGAGCCTCGCGGGCGCAAACAGGGCGGACAGGTTCTCGTACTCGGCGGCGACGGCGCGACAGGTGCCGCAGCCGGCCAGGTGCGCATCGAGCCACGCGACCTCGGCGGCGTCGAGGAACCCGTCGGGACGCGCGGCGGCCAGCTCCCGTGCGCGATCGTGCTCGCGGGCGCCCGGACCCTGCATCGTCGGGCCGCTCACGCGTGCTGCCCCCGCTGCCGGTCGCGCGCCGCTTCGGCCTCGTCGGCCGCAAGCTTCTCGGCGCCGAGCGCCTGCCGAAGGCTCTCGCGAGCACGGGTGAGGAGGGCGCGGGCGGCGACGTGCGACACGCCGAGCGCCGCCGCGAGCTCGAGGCCGGTGAGGTCGTGGAGCTCGGCGAGGAGCAGGGCCTGGCGCTGGCGCTCCGGGATCCGCTCGAGCGCCCGCTGGAGCTCACCGGAGAGACGGGCCTCCATCACGAGGTGCTCCGCCGACGGCGCGGTGTTGCGGGACTCGCCCACCAGCGGCACGAACCGGACGATCTTGTTCCGGCGGAGGTTGTCGAGCGCGACGCGGTGCGCGATCTGGTACAGCCAGGCGCGGGCGTTCTCGGGCTTCTGGAGCGAGTCGTAGGCGCGATACGCCTTGACGAACGCGTCCTGCGTGAGGTCGGCCGCGAGCTCGGGGTCACGGAGCATGCGCACGAGGTAGGCGAAGATCTCGTGCTGGTGCTTGGCGAACAGCTCCTCGACGAACCGGTACGCCTCGTCGTGGTCCCAGCCGGTGCTCACGGAGAGCCCCGTCGGGAGGTAACGACGCTGTTCGAGCTCGAAGGGATCGGCGACCACGAGTGCTCCGCTGGACATCGGGATACACGGCCAAGCCGGGGCCGTGTGCTCCAAGCCGCTCTGACGTTGCCCGAGCGCGCCGTGTGACGCCTTCCTCCCCCCGCCACCCTCACCGCCGCGGGTGCTCCTGTGGTCCGTCGTCGACGGGGCCCGTGCGGAGCTCCTCCACCGCGTCCTCCGGAGAGACCGGATTGACGGGCAGGCCGGTCCCCAGCTCGAGACCCGCAATCTCGCGCAACCGAGGGTGAATCTCCCAGTGCCAATGGTACGTAGCGTCGACCTGTTCCTTGAGCGGCGCGGTGTGGAGCACGAGGTTGTAGGGCGGGTTGTCCAGGCTCGCCGCGAGCCGACCCAGGACCTGGCGCAGCGCTTCGCCGAGCGCGGCGATGTCGCGATCGCTTGCCCGGGCGAAGTCCGAGTCGTGGGCGCGGGGGACCACCCACACCTCGAACGGCGAGCGGGACGCGTATGGCGCGAAGGCGACCGCGTGGTCGTCCTCGTAGAGCAGGTGGTCCGGGCGGCGGACCTCCTCGCGCACGAGCCGGCAGTAGGGACACTCGCCCTCGCGGATCAGGAACCGCGCCGCGCCACCCAGCTCCTCCGCGACCCGGTGCGGGATCTGCGGCAGGTCGTACAGGTCGAAGCACAGGTGGTTCGTCCGGGCGCCCGCCTGCGCGCCCCAGTTCTGGACGACCTGGAGGTGCTGCGTCCGGTCTGCCTGCCGGGCGACGGTGATCTGGTCGCGACACCCCGCGAGGAGCCCCTCGATGATGGCGCTTCCGACAGCATGGAGCGGACGGTGCTCGCTCGGCGGGGCCACGACGGTCCGCCACGCGCCGGCCGCCCGCGCGTCCGCGATCGTCAGCTGGGCGACGGTCCCCCCACGCGCGCGGGCGTCCTCCTCGGTCCCAGCGACGACGAACGCGAAGTCCCTGAGCGTGCGCAGGCGGATCCCGTCGCCGGGCGGCATGCGGCAGTTGAAGCAGTCGCCGTAGTCGTTGACGGGAGCGGCCGCCAGCGCGAACCGCTCGCGCGCGAACGTGCGATCGACCATCGTGGCCACCCACCAGCCCGTGATCGCGTCCTTGCGCAGCTCGAACAGCCCTTGGCTCACCGGCGCTGGCCCTCGTGGTGTGCGTCCCGCCCGTCGATCCGGCTCATGCTCAGCGGACGATAGCAGGGGCGACTTGCCCCGCTCGGGCCTCTGGTGTGGACCACGACGCGCGATCGCGACGTGGCGCCGAATCGGAGCGCGGGCCGGCCTCGGCCTACCCTGCGCGACGGACGTCGAGGGCGTCCGTCAGCTGCAGGTCAGGTTCAGCACGCCCTCGCCCAGCTCGCCCTGGGAATTGGCCGCCGTTCTTCTGCGGCCCAGGCCGGTGTCAGGCCACGTGCACCGCGAGCACCGCGTCGAGGCGGGCGCGCTCGGCGACGGGGTCGGCGGCCGGCGGCAGATCGCCGCCCACGGTCGTGCCGAGGTGGCCGGCGAGCGAGCGGGCGAAGACGGCGGCCGACTCGGCGACACGGGCGGTGGACGGCTGCTCCTCGCGGCGGCCCACCTCGGCGGCGATCGAGGCTGAGGTGAGGCCCGGCATCCCGCACGGGTCGATCAGCGCGAAGTCCGCCAGGTCCACGTCCACGTTGAGCGCGATCCCGTGGTAGGCCACGCCGCGCTCCACGCGGATGCCCAGGGCCCCGATCTTCCGGGGCGCCGGCCCGTCCGGGTCCACCCAGCAGCCGGGATGCCCGTCACGCCGCCCGGCCGCGACACCGAACGCCGCACAGGTGTCGGCGAGCGCCGCCTCGAGCGCGCGCACGTACGGGCGCAGCAGCAGCTGCCGGTCCGCGAGGCGGATGATCGGGTACGCGACGAGCTGGCCCGGGCCGTGGTACGTCACCTCGCCCCCGCGCTCGACCCGCAGCACCTCGATCCCGCGTGCCTCCAGCAGCGCCGGCGGGGCGAGGACGTGGGCGTCGTCCGCCTGGCGTCCGAGGGTCAGGACCGCCGGGTGCTCCAGCAGCAGGAGCTGGTCGCCGATCCGGTCGTCGGCGCGGGCGGCGGCAAGCCGCTTCTGGAGCTCCCACGCCTCGCGATACGGGACGCGGCCCAGCCATCGGGCGGGCAGCGGGGCGGTGGGTTCGAGCGCCGCGCGATCCATCGCCGCACGATAGCAGGGCACGATCCGGGCGCCGCGCGGGCGCGACGTGGCATGCTCCCCGCATGCAGTCCCTGCGCACGACGAGCGACGAGCACCACGCCGCGCTGCTTCCCCACGTCGACCGCCTGCTGGTGCTGGCGGAGATGGTGGGGCGCGTCGACTGCGCCGCGATCCACGCGACCTTCGAGGAGGAGTACGCGTTCATCGTCGAGCAGCTGGTGCCGCACATGGAGACCATCGAGCGGACGCTGTACGACCGCCTGGAGCAGGTCATGGGCGGCCGCCACTCGATGGAGCCGATGCGCGAAGAGCACCGCGCGATGATCCGCCTCGTCGAGGAGCTCGACGGCTATCGGCCCCACGCGGAGGACTGCGGATGGAGCGCGGTCGAGGGCCTTGCGCTGCGGCGTGCGCTGTACCGGCTGCACTCGATCCTCAAGGTCCACCTCGCCGAGGAGGAGCTGTACCTGGGCGTGCTCGAGCGGCACCTGGACGAGGCCGAGAAGCTGGCACTCGCGTCCGGGCTCGATCACGCGATGCGGGAGCCCCTCTAGCGCCCGCGGGTGCGACTCAGCTGCGAGGCGTGGCCACCCACTCGAGGTAGCGCGCGTCGAACTCGCCGAGCAGGCGCTTGCGCTCCTTCATGACCGCGGCCCACTCGTCGAGCGCCGCCTGCCCCGTCCCGGTGAGCGCGTAGTCCCGCCGGGCGGCGCCGGTCCCGGTGGCCCACGTCGACGTCACGAGCCCCGCGTGCTCGAGGTCGCGGAGCGTGCGATACACCTGCCCCACGTCCACGGGTCCGTCCGTGATCCCGAGCTGCGCGAGCTCGCCGACGATCGCATAGCCGTGCGACGCCCCGCCGGCGAGCAGGACCATGACGAACGGCTCCATCCACCGGTGCCGGTTCCCGAGCGGCGCCCAGCCACGATGGACCGGGATCCCGGCCGCGTCCCGGCTGGTCGCGATCGCGATCGCGACCTCGTCCGTCTGCTTGCTCCTGGCGTTCATATGCCGGGAGCATACGGACTACCGCACGCGCCGGTCAGGCCGGTTCGGTTCCCGCGTGGGCCATCGCCGCGGCGAGCACGTCCGCCACGTCGTCGCCGACGCCCTTGTCCATGAGATGCAGGATCGCCTCCTCTTCGGCGAGGTGGATCTTGAGGATCGCGTAGAGCTGGAACATGACCCGGCGGATGCCGAGCGTCCGAGAAAGCGTGAGTCCCTTCGTGTGCTCCACATCAACCAGCGCCGTCAGCGAGCCGACGAGCGTCCGGACCTCCTCGTGCTCCCGGCGCATGGGCGCCATCGAGTGGCGGTTCTGGAACATCCGCTCGAGCTCCGGGTAGAGCGTCGTCTCGGCCGCGGCGACGTGCGGCAGGAGCGTGTCGTTGAGGAACGTGACGATCCCGTCGAGCTGGGGGGCGGCCGTTGCGGCGTCGGTCAGCAGCAGGTCCGCTGTCTCGGGCATGTGGTCGACGTGGCGCAGGATCCGCTCGTGGTGCTCGTGGGTCACGTGGGGCAGGGTCTGGGTCATGACGGGTCTCCTTCCGGCGTGCGAGCCAAGGCAACCAAGAACAGGGCGACGGGCGGGTACACCGCGCGGGCGAAGCCGGTGACCCCGGTCACCCACGGCAGCCCGGTGAGCATCCAGTCCGCCGTCATGGGGCGCGTGACCGACGGGCTCGTGGCCCGGTAGCGGTCGATGGTCAGGGCGCGGACACCGAGGACGAGCCCGCGCCGGCGATACGTGCCGGAGAACAGGACGAGGGACAGGCGTTCGCTCATCGGGGCGCCACCTGTGGGTTCACGGGGGGAGATGGGAGCGTCGAGGCGGGGCCGGCGGCGGCGGCGAGGCTGCCGAGGGCCGTCAGCCGACGGACGATGACGGCACGCATGAGGTCACATGCATCGAGGATCTCGGGGTAGGCGAGCTCGTAGCGCACGAACCGGCCGTCACGCGTGGCCTCCACGAGTCCCACGCCCCGCATCGCGGCGAGGTGCTGGGACACGGTGGCCTGGGCCATGTCGAGATCGCGCGCGAGCTCGTTCACCTCGGTCGCTCCATCACCCAGGCGATGGATGATCCGGAGCCGGTTCGGATTCGCGAGCGCCCGAAGGAGATCGGCCTGGATCTCGTCGATCTCGCTGCCCAGGATGCGCACCTGTCTCCTCCGCGTGGCGACGTCTAGCGCTGGCCATGTACAGATATATGGCATACACATTTAAAAGGCTGGAGTCATCGGTCACCGCGGGAGGGGCCGGCTGGCCTCGCGTCCCTCGGGACGGGCGTGCCGATCCCGGGGGCCGAGTGCCATCCTTGACGCATGGAGATGCCGCCCGAATCCGCCGGTCGTCCGTTGCCGTCCGAGGCGGAGGGGATCGTGCCGCTGCCCTCACCGGCCGCCTTCCCGCGCCTGTTCGAGCCGCTCGCGATCGGCCCCGTCACGCTGCGCAACCGGATCGTCTCGTCCGGCCACGACACGGTCATGGCGGTCGGCGGCCTCGTCACCGACCGGCTCGTGGCGTACCAGGAGGCGCGGGCGCGCGGTGGTGCCGGGCTGATCGTCATCCAGGTCGCGGGCGTCCACCCGACGGCCCGCTACACGTCGACCGAGCTGACGGCGGACACCGACGCGACGATCCCTGGGTTCACGGCCCTTGCCGAGGCGATCCACCGCCACGGCGCGACCGTCTTCGGGCAGCTGTTCCACGGCGGCCGCGAGATCATGGACACCGAGGACGGGACGCTCGCCGTGGCGCTGGCGCCGAGCGCGGTCCCGACCGAGCGCTTCCACGTCATGCCGCGCGCGATGCCGGCCCGCCTCATCCGCGAGATCGTGGACGGGTTCGGGTCCGCGGCGGCGCGGCTGGAGGCTGCGGGGCTCGACGGGGTCGAGGTCGTCGCGTCGCACGGCTACCTGCCGTCCCAGTTCCTCAACCCGCGGACGAACCTGCGCACCGACGAGTGGGGCGGCGACGGCCCGCGACGGCTGCGGTTCCTGCGCGAGGCCCTTGCCGCGTGCCGGGCGACCACGCGCCCCGGGTTCGTCGTCGGCGTCCGGATCTCGATCGGCGAGATCACCCCCGAGGGCCTGACCGAGGACGAGGCGCTCGACGCGCTGGCGACGCTCGACGCGGAGGGCGCGTTCGACTACGTCAGCGTCGTGGCGGGGACGTCGGCGACCCTCGCGGGCTCGGACCACATCGTGCCGCCGACACCGATCGCGAACGGGTACACCGCGCCGCTCGCGCGCCGCACGAAGGCCGTCGTGCGAGTCCCGGTGATGGTCGCGGGCCGGATCTCGCAGCCGCAGGAGGCCGAGGCGATCATCGCCGCGGGCGACGCCGACGCGACGGTCATGACGCGCGCCCTCATCTGCGACCCGGAGCTCCCCGCGAAGACGGCCGACGGGCGCCTCGACGACATCCGGGCGTGCATCGGCTGCAACCAGGCGTGCATCGGGCACTTCCATGCCGGTTTCCCGATCTCGTGCATCCAGTTCCCGGAGAGCGGGCGCGAGCGGGAGTTCGTCCGCGTCGGGCCGCCGGGGAGGGCGGCGCATCCGCCTGCGGCCCGGCAGCGGGACGTCCTCGTCATCGGCGGCGGGCCGGGCGGGCTCAAGGCCGCTGCGGTCGCGGCCGAACGGGGGCATCGGGTCACGCTCGTGGAGGCGGGGCGCCGCGTCGGCGGCCAGGTGCTGCTGGCCCAGGAGCTCCCGGGGCGGGCGGAGATGGCGCGGAGCCGCGGGCAACCTGCTCGCGGAGGCGGAGCGGGCGGGCGTGTTCATCCGGACCGGGATGCGGGCGGACCTCGCGTTCGTGCAGGCGGCGCGGCCGGACGTCGTGATCGTGGCCACCGGAGCGGTCCCCTACCGGCCGCCGCTCGAGGTGATGGGCGACCCCGTGATCCTCGATGCGTGGGAGGTGATCCGCGGGGCGGCGGTGCCGGCGGGTCGCGTGGTGGTGGCGGACTTCCGCTCAGACTGGGTGGGGCTGGGACTGTCGCAGCTGCTCGCGTCGCGTGGGCATCGGGTCACACTCGCGGTCACCGGAACGATGGCCGGGCAGCGGACCCAGCAGTACATCCGCGACACGATGACGGCGGCCGCTCGGCGGGCGGGCGTGGACATCCAGCCCACGTTACGGCTGTTCGGCGCGGATTCGACCGCCGTCTTCCTCCAGGACGTCCTCACGGGGGACGCGGTCGTGGTGGAGGACGTGGCGGCGCTCGTGCTGGCGCAGGGGCACGTGCCCGACGACGGGCTGCTCGCCGAGCTCGAGGCCGCCCGCGAGGCCGGCGCGCCGTTCGAGGTCCACGCGGTGGGCGACTGCCTGTCACCGCGGACGATCGAGGAGGCGGTGCTCGAGGGCCTGCGGGTCGGGGTGGCGATCTGACGGGCCTCGACACACCTGCTGGTACGCTTGACGCAACCCGCCGTCCCCAGCCAGGGACGACGGGCGAGGACCCGGAGGCGACGGAACCGCTTCCGGGTCTGCCTGTCTTCGGAGAGGAGCAGACGATGCCCGACAGCGTGACCGAGATGCGCCTCGTGGTGACGGCGCCCGACTACGAGGAGGCGCTCCGCTTCTATCGGGATGTCCTCGGCCTGCCGCAGCTCGCCGCCTTCGACGACGGTGCGGGCCACGTGGTCATCCTCGACGCCGGGCGCGCGACGCTCGAGCTCTCGGACGTCCCCCACGCGGCGCACATCGACGCGGTCGAGGTGGGCCGGCGGGTCGCCGGCCAGTTCCGGGTCGCGTTCGAGGTGCCTGACGCGGCGGCCGCGACCGACCGGCTCGTCACGGGCGGCGCGACCCTCATCGCCCCGCCGACCCTGACCCCCTGGCGCTCCCTGAACTCGCGCCTCGACGCGCCGGGCGGGGTCCAGCTGACGCTGTTCCAGAACCTCGCGCCGGAGTTCTAGCCGCGGAGGGCGTGCCAGGCGATCGGCAGGAGCCGGTCGGGTCGGCGATCCGCCTCGAACCGGACGAGGTGACGCAGGAGGTGGTCGGCCGTGCGGTGGCTCGCGAACCAGGGTGGCTTCGGCCACGCGCGGAACGGCGATCGCACGACCGCCTTCTCCACGCGGCCGAACATCAGCGGGTTGTGCACCGTGCCCACCCCCGAGCCGATGTCGCGCCGGCTATTGCCCGGATACGCGCCCCACGGCGTCACCCCGAGGCCGAACCCGATCGCCGACCAGTGGTTGAGGGACACCGTCCCGTAGCGGAGGCCGTCGACAGCACGGTCGAGGGCGGGGCGGATCTGCGGATCGCGGGCCGTTCGCGGGTCCACGATCAGCGTCGCGTTGAGCGATCCCCAGATCGTGTCGTTGGCGAAGCGGACCGCCGCGTCGAGGAACGAGGCCGTGTCCGGCGCATCGATCGGCGTCTCGGCGGTGACGCTGCAGAACGCCTCGACGCGATAGCAGGGGTCGCCGGTGGCATCGGGCGGGAGGTCGGCGACGAGCATCCACGGCAGGTGGCCGTCGGATGCGCTGCCGAACAGCTCCGCCTCGGGATGCACGCTGCCGAACGCCTCGAAGCGGGCCGCCGCGCCCGGGTAGTACGCGAGGCGGGTCGGCAGCGTGGCGAGACGGCCGCGGATCCGGTCCATGAGCGCCGTGCGCTGCGGCCAGCGGGCCGCGGTCACGATGACCCTCGACGTCGTGCAGTTGAAGCCCGCGTTGTTGGTGAGCATCGTGACGATGTTCTCCGCCTGGTAGTCGAGGTCGCCCTCGCTCCAGCGCCCGGGCACCACGATGATCGGCGTGAGGTTGCCAAGCTCCGCGGTGAACGGCTTGGTCATCACGGGCTCGTCGCGGCGCTTTCGTTCCGCGCCATCGGGGCCGGGGCCGTAGACGATCGCGTCGTACGTGCGGTCCGCCCCCGTGATGTGCAGCGTGTCCACGGCCGTGTGGCGGGCGAGATGCGACCCCTGCTCCGCGTCACCGTGCACAATGCGGAGCACGCCCGCCCGGACGAGGGGCGCCAGGGCCGCCTCCTGGACGTCGGCGAGGTGCGCCATCACCGGGTGCAGCTTGAGCACCACGACCTGCCGCTCCACCACGAGCTTGTGGATCGCGTCGAGGGGGCCGATGGAGCTCGCGTTGCCGGCGCCGAGGACGAGACAGACCCGCCCGTCGACCTGCGTGCGCCACGCGTGCGCCATCGTGTCCGGGAGGGTCGTGGGCGTCACCCCGCGTTCCATCCACACCTCCGCGCTGGAGCCGATGTACGTCACGCGATCGACGATGTCGCCCGGGAACACCTGGGCGGTGACACGCCCATCGGGGAGCGTCCGCACTGCCCCTGGGATGCGCGGTTGGCCGTGGCGGGCGATGTCCCGGAGCACATCGCGGTGGAGACGCACGCCGCGCAGGAAGATGTACGGCCCGACCATCGCCTCCTCGGCGGCGTCCGGGCCCGCCGGATCGAGGCCCTCGTGCAGGGAGCCGAGATCGGTCCAGCGGTCGGCGACGGCCGCCGTGGCGCGGAGGACCTCCTCGAGGAGGGTCGAGACCTCGACGGCTGACGTCCTCGTCCAGGCGTCCGCCATCGCGCGCACCGCCTCGACCGCGTCGTCGCACGCCGCGATCGGTGTCGCGTCGGGCACCGGGAGGCGCGGCACGAACGGGTACGGTCCGGCCGGGATCTCGAAGGCGGGCCGGGACGTCATCGGCAGAGCGCGCGGATGCGGTCGGCCTGATCGGGGTATGCGGCGGCGAGCTCGTCCGCGTCTCCAGCCTCGTAGTCGATCGGCAGGAAGCCCGGGGCCATCGTGGTGGCGAACAGCGACCAGGAACCGCCGGGCGCCACCCGCGCCCCCATCCACGTTCCCGCCGGCACGATCACCTGCAGCTCCTCGCCGCCGAGGACATCGCCGCCGAGTCGCTCGACGGACGTGGCGCCGTCGCGACCGAGAAGCAGCAGCTCGATCGGGTCGCCCAGCTGGAACAGCCAGACCTCGTCGATCGGGAGCCGGTGCATCGCCGAGAACTGGTCGCCCGCCGCGTCGAGGAGGACGATGATGGCGGTCCCGACAGGGCGGCCGGTGGCATCGGGGTCGCCCGCCCAGGTCTGGCGGAACAGGCCCCCTTCCAGCGGCAGCGGCGCCAGGCCGAAGCGCTCGACCAGCTCCGCGACGGTCGGGCGCGCGTTCGCGGTGGGATCCTCGTTCTGGCGCTCAGTCACATCATCTCCCCGCAACGCACGTCGTCCCGGACTGTACGTCGTCCGCCGTCGCCGATCCCGGTGGCCCGCACCGGCTCGCAGCGCCGACGCTAGTCTTTCGGGCATGACGCACGAGTACACGATCCTGTTCGGGGGCGTCGTGCTGCCGGGTGGTGAGGCGCAGCCGGCGACGGCGATCGCCTGGGCTGAGGACACGATCCTCGCGGTCGGCACGGACGAAAGCGTGCGCTCGATCTCGCGCGGCGACTCCCGGTTCGTGGATCTTGGTGGAGCCAGCGTCGTGCCGGTCGAGGCGGGAGCCGTGCTCGAACCGGGCTCGCGCGCGGACCTGACCGTGCTCGCGAAGGACCGTCGGCCGATCGCCGTGCTGCGGGCGGGTCGTGTCGTGGAGGGATCGCTGCCCCTCGGGACGGCGGCCGCGGACCACTGTGCCCCCTGAGCGAGGCCCCGACGACGTCGTCGTCGTCGGGGCCGGGATCCTCGGCCTCGCGACGGCGCGCCGGATCCTCCAGGTCGCGCCGGGTACCAGGGTTCGGGTCATCGAGAAGGACGCGGCCGTCGGGCAGCAGCAGACCGGGCACAACAGCGGCGTCGTCCACGCCGGGATCTACTACGCGCCGGGCTCGATGAAGGCCCGCCTGTGCCGCGAGGGCAAGGCGCAGCTGGAGGCCTACTGCGCCGAGCGTGGGATCCCGGTCGTCCGCTGCGGGAAGCTCGTCGTCGCGTCGGGCGAGGCGGACCTTGCGGCGCTCGATCGGATCCAGGCCCGTGCCGAGGCGAACGGCGCCCCGGTGGAGCTCGTCGGCGCCGAGCGGCTCGTCGAGCTCGAGCCGAATGCCGTCGGCATTCGCGCGCTGTGGTCCCCCAGCACGGCGGTCGTCGACTTCGGCATCGTGGCGTCGGCCATGGCCGACGACGTCCGCGCGCTCGGCGGATCCATCGACACGGGCACGGCGCTGACCGGCGTCCGACGAGCCGGGGGGCGACTCGTGCTCGAGACTGGCGACGGCGGCGGGCGCGAGATCGAGACCAGGGCGATGATCGCCTGTGCCGGCCTCCACTCGGACCGCGTGGCCCGCCTGACCGGCGACGCGGGCCCGGAGCGGATCGTCCCGTTCCGAGGCGACTACTACACGTTCACCCCTGCCGCGAGCGGACTCGTCCGCGGCCTCATCTACCCGGTGCCCGACCCATCGTTCCCGTTCCTCGGCGTCCACCTCACGAAGCGCGTCGACGGGGCGGTCTGGGCGGGGCCGAACGCCGTCCTCGCGTTCGCCCGGGAGGGCTACCGGCGGCGGGACGTCAACGCGAGGGACCTCGGGGAGGTGATGCGGACGCCCGGGTTCCGCCGCCTCGCCCGGCGCTACTGGCGAACCGGCCTGGCCGAGATGTGGCGCGACTGGTCGAAGGGCGCGTTCCTGCGGGAGATCCAGCGGTTCGTGCCGGCGGTGCAGGCGTCGGACCTCGTGTTCGGCCCGTCGGGGGTGCGGGCGCAGGCGATCGACCCCGACGGGACGCTCGTGGACGACTTCCGCTTCGGGAGCTCGTCGCCCGACGTGCTCCACGTCCGCAACGCGCCGTCGCCTGCCGCGACCGCCTCGCTCGCGATCGCGGACGAGCTGGCGACACGCGCGGTGGCGCAGTTCGGGCTTGCCGCCCGGGCCTGAGAACAGGTCGGTCGTACCCGGTCCACGCTCGGGCGGCGGCTCGCTCCGGGCTCAGGGCTGCCGGAGTACGGCCCCCGGCGGCGGGGCGTCGGCCGGCGCGGCGCCCTGGGCGCCGATGCGCGCCGACCGGGCGTCCGTGCGTCCCATGAGGAACCACGTCGGGGTCGGCCCCTTCCCCTTCACGTCGATGAGGCCGCGTGCCTTGAGCTGGAACCCGTCGCCGAGTCGCTCCTTGACCGCGTACGTCACCTGGACGCGCCCTGGCTCGCCGTGGGACTCCATGCGGCTCGCCAGGTTCACCGTGTCGCCCCAGATGTCGTAGATGAACTTCCGGGTGCCGATGACGCCCGCCACGACAGGCCCGCAGTGGATGCCGATCCTGAACGAGATGCCCAGACGGCGAGCGGCGTCGATGCGGCCGACGGCGTCGGCCAGGTCCAGCGCCATCGCGGCGACCCGTGCCGTGTGGTTGACCGCACCCTCGGACATGCCGCCCACCACCATGTAGGCGTCGCCGATCGTCTTCACCTTCTCGAGCCCGTACTCGTCGACGAGGCCATCGAACACCGTGAAGATCTCGTTGAGGACGCCGACAAGCTCCGACGGCGTGAGCGTGGACGAGAGGCGGGTGAACTCGACGATGTCCGCGAACAGCAGGGTGACATCGTCGAAACGATCGGCGATAAGCGACTCGCCGTCCAGCAACCGGTGGGCGATGGGTTCGGGCAGGATGTTGAGCAGCAGCCGCTCATTCTCGCGAGCGAGCCGTTCCCGCTCCATCTCGGCGGTCACGTCCGTGCCGTAGATGTTGACGAACCCGAACGCCGGCACGTCGACCGGCAGCAGCCGGTAGCTGCGACCCGCCGTCGTCACCTCGAACGTGCCCTTCGCGCCCGCCCGGGCGAGCCCCAGCAGCGTGTCCCGCAGGGTCCCGGGAAGGATCGCGCCAACCTCCAGCCCGAGGCCCTTCACGAGCGGGGCGCTCGCCGGGTTCCGGTACGTCAGGCGGCCCTCCCAGTCGATGCGCAGCACCGGGTTCGGGTTCTCGTCGGGGAACTTGACGATCGCCCGCTCGGCGGTCACGTCCCGACCGTAGAGGTGCGTGAATCCGAGATCCGGGACCGCCACCGGCCACACGGCCCACGTCCTCCCGTCCGCCACGAGTTCCACGCAGTCGTTCGTCGGGATGGCCTCCTCGATGCGCGCGAGGTCATCGGGTGCCAGCCGTTGGCCGACGTCGATGCCCAGCGCCCGCATGACGCCTGCACTCGCCGGGTTCGCGTAGGTCAGGGACCCGTCGCCATCGACCCGCAGCACCGGGTTCGGGTTGGCGTCCGGGAAGCGGTTGAGCGCGCTCAGCTGCTCCCCGGTCAGCCGCGCAGACCCACCGCGGGGGTCGCGGTCACGTTCAGGCGGGACGCCGGTAGCCATGGGTCCGATCGTAGTGCGCACGTCAATCGGCCCGGTGTGGAGCCGCCGTTGCCCCCGCGTGCACCTTGCACGGATCGGCGTCGTACGCTTCATCCGCTCGCCCGGGATTGCCCGGCACCTTCGACGGAGACGCCATGAACCTCCCGGATCCCCACGCCTGGCCCACGCTGGACGAGGTCGAGGCCCAGGAGCGTGCGCTCGTGCTGCCGGCGGCAGACCTCGAGGGCCTGTATGCGCTCGGCCGGCGGATGGCCGACACCGCCCTCGAGCGCCGACTGCCGGTCCTGATCCAGGTCCGACTCGGTCGCCGGCTCGTCTTCGTCGCGTCGCTGCCAGGGTCCACGCGGTCGAACGACCACTGGGCGGCCCGCAAGGCGCGGCTGGCGTCCCGCTTCGAGCAGAGCTCGATGCGCGTCCGGCTCGCCAACCCGCCCGACGGCGAGGCGGTCCACGAGCAGCAAGCCCTCCCGCGCGATCGGTTCGCGGCCCACGGTGGCGCCTTCCCGCTCCGGGTCGATGGGGTGGGCTTCGTGGGCACGGTCGTCGTCTCGGGGCTGCCCCAGGTGCAGGACCACGCGTTCGTGGTCGAGATGCTCGAGGCACACCTGGCGTCGCGCGGGTGACGATTGATCCCCGCGCGACGGGGCGCTAGAATCACTTTCCTCCCGAGCGGGAGTAACTCAGTTGGCAGAGTGTCAGCTTCCCAAGCTGAATGTCGCGGGTTCGAACCCCGTCTCCCGCTCCACTTCCCTCTCTGAACCAACGCGAGACTGTGGTTGACTCGCCATCTCTGGTGTCATACAGTGTATGACATGAAGCGTTCGACCGCGGTGCTCTCTGTCTCTGTCCCCCCGGAATCTGCGCGCGAGTTCGAGCGCCTGGCGGAGCACGAGGGCCGGAACAAGAGTGAGCTCTTCCGGGAGATGCTGGCTGTCTATCGCACCTACCGGGAGACGCAGACGTTTGAGTCGCTGCAGCGATACGGAGCGTCTGCAGCCCGGCGGGCCGGCATCCACGATGAGAGCGACGTGGAACGGTTGATCCAGGAATCGCGAGGGCGGTGAACCTCGGGGCACACCGCCTGTCGACACGCTGGTCACGCTCACGCGTATGAAGGCCATCCTCGACACGAATGTCCTGATCTCGGCATACGTCTTTCCGGGCGGCACGCCCGAGGCGGTGTACCGGCTGGCGCTGGAAGGCCGCCTCGAGATCGGGACCTCGCGGACGCTGCTCGCCGAGTTCGGCCGCGTGCTCGGCCAGAAGTTCGGCTGGATCCCCGATCGGATCGAAGGGGCGGTCTCCCAGGTCGCTCGGATCGCCGAGGTGGTGGAGCCCACCGAGGCAGTCCGAGTCGTGGAGGCTGATCCAGACGACGACCGCGTTCTCGAGGCCGCACATGCCTTCGGCGCCGACGTGATCGTCAGCGGGGATCGGCACCTCCTGGACCTGGGATCCTGGAGCGGGATCGAGGTGGTCTCGCCCGCGGAGCTCATCGCCCGCTGGAGTGCCTGAGCTGGCAGGCTGAACGCGCGCCCGGCGCCTCACCGCAGGCACGGCCGGGTGTCGTCGCGCGCGACGGCGGCCGGACCCGGGCGATCGCGGTGGCGCATGATGCGCGCCATGCTGCCGGTGGAGGAAGAGCCCCCGATCGTCGGTCGCGAGCCCGAGCTCGCCACGTTGGTCGAGCTGCTCCGCGCCGATCGCCCCGTCGCCGTCGTCGGTGAGGCCGGGATCGGCAAGACGACGCTCGTGCGCGCGGCCGCGGCCTCGACGGGCCGCCCGCTGCACGAGGGTGGCGGCTTCGCGACGCTGGCCTGGCTGCCGTACCTCGCGTTCAACCGCGCCACCGGCCTCACGCTCGCCGGTGATCCCGAGCTCGTCGCCGCACGGGTCGAGCGGATCGTCGGGCCGGACGTCCTGCTCGTCGACGACCTCCAGTGGACGGACGCTGCGACACGCGCGGTTGTCGGACTGCTGATCGACCGGATCGCGATCGTGGTCGCCGTGCGTGAGGGCGATCCGATGGCGGACGCGACGCTTGAACCGCTCATCGCGCGGAAGGTCGCGGTCGTCCGCCTGGGCGGGCTTGATGAGGAGAGTGCCGCGTCGCTGGCGCGTCGACTCCACCCGGGCGCATCGCCGGAGGCGCTTCGGCGGCTCGTCGACCGCGCGGGCGGGAATGCGCTCCTGCTCGCCGAGCTCGCGGCGCACGGCCGGTCCTCGTCGTCGCTTGCACGCGCGATCCTCGGCCAGGTCGATGCCCTCGCTCCGTCCGACCGCCGGGCGCTCGAGCTCCTGGCCCTTGCCGATCGGCCGCTGCCGGAGGACGTCGTCGGGGCGCCGTCCGCCCGGCTGCTCCGGCGGGGGCTCGTCCATCGCCGTGTCGACGGGATCGCGGTCCGGCACAGCCTGATCGCCGAGGCGATCGTCGAGCAGGTGCCCGAGGGACGACGCCGCAGCCTGCATGCCCGGCTCGCCGAGGTGGTGTCCGACCCGGCCGAGCGTGCGCGCCACCTGCTCGCAGCCGACCGGCGTGACGACGCCTTCGAGCTCGTCCGATCGGCGCTCGACGCGTCGCCCGACCCGCGCACCCGCGCGGTGCTCCTCGCGGTGGCGGCGGAGGCGAGCGACACCGACGCCTCGGCGTGGCGCGTGCGGGCGGCACGGCAGCTGACCGCCGTCGGCAGCCCGACGGCGGCGATCGAGATGCTCCAGGCACCGATCGACGGGGACGACGACCAACGGGCGCTCGGGGCGGCGACGCTCGCGGGCGCGCTCGACCACGAGGGCCGCAGCGACGAGGCGTGGGCGGTGATCGAGGGCACCCGCGACCTCCGGCCACCGCCCGGGTCCGCCGGGGCGATCGAGCTCGCCCTCACCGAGGGCGTGGTGCTCGTCAATCGCGGCCGACTGGACGACGGCATCGGCGTGGTCGAGCGGGCGGCCGAGGCGATGGACGACGCCGACCGCAGTCCGCGACTCGCGGGGCACCTCGCGGCGATGCGGTTGTACGCCGCTCGGACCGACCGGCTCGACGACCTCGAGGCCGCCTTCAGCTCGAGCCTCGCCGCGGGCGACGGCGGCACGGCGGCAGGTCGGGCGATGGACCTCTACTACATGACGCTCGCCCTGCGCGGTGCGGCGAGCGCCGCCGCGATGGCCGACGACGCGGCGGTGCGACTCCAGCGACTGGGGTATCACACCCGCGCCGCGGAGCTGCGGGCCGAGGCGGCCCAGGCCGTGATCCTCGCCGGGGAGCTCGGGCCGGCGGTCGTGCGCGTGGACGAGATGCTCGAGGAGCCGCTCGGGCTGCTCTCGCGCCAGCGCCTGGGCTACAACCGGGGGCTCGCGCTCGGGCTCATGGGACGGTTCGAGGAGGCCGAGCGGACCTTCGTCGCGATCGAACCCGAGGTCACGGACTCGTTCGACGGTCGGGGCGCCCTCCTGTGGTGCTGGGCGGAGGCGGCGTTGTGGAGCGGCCAGCCGGCCCGGGCGCTCGATCTCGCCACCCGGTCGCTGGCGTACGTCGCGTTCAACGACGCCGAGTTCGTGCTGCCGTCGCTCGCTCGCGCATGGGCGGAGACGGACCTCGGCCGCCCGCCGACCGCACCGGTCGTCCACGTGCCGTTCCGCGCCATGGCCGGGGCCGCCCCCGAGCTGCGGGGGCTCCACGCCCAGCACGTGGGCGACATGGCGGCCGCGAGCGCCGCATTCGACGAGGCGGCCGACCGCTGGGCGGGCTTCCATCGGCCCCGCGAGCTGCTGTGCCGCTGGGCGGCCGGGGAGGTGCGTCGGCGGTCTGGCGACGGCGCGTCGGCCGTGCGCGACCTGGAGGCGGTCCTCGCCTCCGCGTCATCCATCGGGTTCGAGCCGCTCGCGGCGCGGGTCCGGCGATCCCTCAGGCTCGCCGGCGTGCGAATCGCCGCGGCGCGGGGCCGCGGCCCGATCATGGAGCTGACCCTCCGGGAGGCCGAGGTCGTGCGTCTCGTGCAGCAGGGCCTGAGCAACCCCGAGGTGGCGCGGCGGCTCGGGCTCGGGCGACCGACCGTGGCACGCCTGGTGACGTCGGCGATGGGCAAGCTCGGGGTGGAGCGGCGCGCCCAGCTCGCTGCGCTCGTCGAGGCGTAGGCGCCGCGGTTGCAGGTGCGCCTCGGTCGTCGTGTCCGCCCCGCGACCTGTGGCCCGAGGACTGGGTGGACGACCGGCTCCCGCGCGACTAGCGTTTGCCGCGATGACCGATATCGACCTGATCGCGCTCGAGCATGCGAACTGGATCGCCTACCTCACGGGCACCGTGAGCTGCACCTCGCGGGCCAGCGTGACTCGGGCCGGCGGGGTGGTCGCCGTCCTGACCGGGCTGCCGTTCGACTGGTTCAACCAGGTCCTGGTTGAACACGAGGTGGCGACGCCGGACAGCCTGCTCGCCGGGGTGGCATGGGCGCGTGAGCGGGGTGACCCCTTCGTCGTTCGCCTGCGCGGAGGGATCGATGATCGGTTCGTCACGACCCTTGACCAGGCGGGGCTCGACCCCGCGGGGGACGAGACCTCGACACCCGGTATGGTTGCGTTCCCGATCGACCACGATTCGATCGCGCGCCAGGGTGCTCCCGAGCTCGAGATCCGCCGGGTGCGTGACGGCGCCGGCATCGAGGCGCATCGCCATGTCGTGACCGCGGGGTTCGGCTCAGATCCGGCGGTCGCGCTGGGAACCGCATGCCACGGCCTGCTTGATCGGTCGGATTGCGTCGTGTACGTGGGCTACGTGGACGACAGGCCGGTCGTGTCGGGGCTCGGCTGGCGAAGCGGGCGGACCATCGGCGTCTACAGCATCGCAACCGTTCCGTCAGCGCGCCGACGCGGGTACGGGGCGGCGATGACGGCACGCGTGGTGGCCGACGGCGTCGACGCGGGATGCGACGTGGCGGCGCTGCAGGCAAGCGAGATGGGGCGCCCGATCTACGAGCGTCTCGGCTTCCAGACGGTTGTCCGCTACGCCGCGTACGCCGACCCGGCCGGCTGACGCGCGCGTACAGCCGCGGTGTAGTCTCCGCGCTGCGGGGGCCTGCCAGGGAGGGATCCGCCCGACCGCGGGCACATCGGACGAGCAGCCACGTGACGGCGTTCTGCGAGCACTACGTACCCGGTCGGCGGATCGACGCGCCCGTTCGCGTCTGCCCGTCGTGCGTGGAGGCCGGCTCCGCGTGGGTCCACCTCCGCCAGTGCCTGACCTGCGGGCAGACCGGCTGCTGCGACCTCAGCCCGAACCGGCATGCCACGGCGCACTTCCGCGAGACGGGCCACCCGATGGTCCGGAGCTCGGAGCCCGGCGAGGACTGGTGGTGGTGCTACGAGGACGACCGCCTGTACGAGCAGCCCGGCACGGCGGCCGGCGACGGCACCGCGACCTGATCCAGCAGCCCGACGGAGGCGTCCCATGATCGAGTTCGTCAACCCTGGACCGCACGGCCCGCTCGCCAGCGTCCTGGAGGTCCGGCGCGGACCGGACGACCCGCACACCGGCGGCCTCGAGCATCGCGAGGCGCTGATCTACACCCTCGGCAAGGCCGCCGAGCTCGAGCACCTGATCATGCTCCAGTACCAGTTCGCGGCCTTCTCGCTCAAGCAGCGGGTCGAGGAGGGGCTGACGCCGGAGACGCTGGCGGCTGTCCAGCGGTGGCGCAAGACGCTGCTGGAGATCAGCGCGCAGGAGATGCTCCACCTCGCGCTCGTCCAGAACCTGCTGACGGCGGTCGGTGCCGCGCCGCGCCTGTCGCGTCCGAACTTCCCGATGCCCGCCTACGCCTACCCGGCGGGCGTCCGGATCGAGCTCCTGCCGTTCGGCGAGGCCGCCCTCCGCCACTTCGCCTTCCTCGAGCGGCCGGAGGGGATGGCCGTCGATGACGCCGAGGGGTTCGAGGCCGATCGCCCAGGCGGTCGCGCTGCCGCACGACGAGCACGACGAGATCGTCCCGCACCTCCAGGAGTTCGACACGATCGGCCAGCTCTACCGGTCGATCCAGGCGGGCCTCGAGTACCTCGACGGCCGGCTCGGCTCGGAGCGCCTGTTCGTCGGGCCGCCGAACGCCCAGGCGACCGAGGAGCACTTCCGGTGGCCCGAGCTCGTCGCGGTCACCGACCTCGCGTCCGCGCGGCAGGCGATCGACACGATCGTCGAGCAGGGCGAGGGAGCCCGTGGCGAGTGGCGCGACGCCCACTTCGGGCGCCTCCTGGGCATCCTCGACGAGTACCTCGCGCTCAAGGAGGCGGATCCCGGCTTCGAGCCCGCCCGACCGGTCGTGGCGGCCAACGTCCGACCGCAGCCCACCGGGGTCGTGGTGCCGCTGATCACGGACCCGGGCACCACGCGCGCGATGGACCTGCTCAACGTCTCGTACGAGGTCCTGCTCCAGCTCCTCTCGCGCTACTTCGCCCACACCGACGAGACGCCGGAGCAGCTCGAGGTCCTGGCCGACGTCGCGGTCGGGCCTCATGTACACCGCGATCAAGCCGCTGGGCACGGTCGTCGACGACGCTGCCCGTCGGCCCGGAGCACCCGGGCGTCACCGCCGGCGCGGGCTTCGAGCTGTTCTACCAGGTGGACTACCTGCTGCCGCATCGCGACGCGGCGTGGGTCCTCATGGAGGAGCGGCTCCGCGACGCCGCCGCGTTCGCCCGCCGCTGCGGCCAGCTGTGCACGCCGGCGCTGATGGAGCCGCTGGCGAAGGTCGCCCGGTCGCTCGAGTCGTACGCCGACAAGCTGGCGGCGACGAACTGAGACCTGGCATCGGAGGGATGGTGAGCTGATGGATCCGACCGGTCGACCGGCTGCACCGGGGTTTCCCGAGGCTGGGATCGAGATGACCCACATCCTGGTCGTCGGCGACATCGAGCGCGCCCGGACCTGGTGGACATCCATCCTCGGGGCGGAGCTCTATCGCGAGTACGGCGGGACGTCCGCCGTGCTCCGGCTCGGCGGCAGCTGGCTGCTCCTCGTGACCGGCGGTGGACCGACACCGGACAAGCCCGACGTCACGTTCGCACCACCGCCGGACCCCGCGACCGTCAGCCATGCGATGACGATCCGCGTGACCGACTGCGTGGCGACCTACCGGGCGCTGCTCGCCCGTGGGGCGTCGTTCCTGACGCCGCCGGTGGTCAACGGGCTCGAGACCAGATGCTTCACCCGGGACCCAGACGGCCACCTCGTCGAGCTCAGCCAGTACGGGTGATCGCCGGGCAGCGGTGGAGGGCGAGGACCCGGCCGTGTTCCGGATCACGCGTGAGGAAGTCGGCCCGTGCGGCGAGCGTCAGCCGGCGTCGAGCCGCTCCACGACCGGGCGCAACGCCTCGAGCGACTCGAGCGTTGGCGGCCAGGGGATGCACTCCACCTGGGTGACGCCGACGTCCTTGAACGCACGGATCGCATCGGCGATCTGGTCGGCGGAGCCCCGGATCGGCACGCCGAAGCCGATGGCTTCCGCGCCGGTCGCAGCGGTCGGCTCGATGAACACCCCGACGGACCGGCCGATCGATGCCGGGTCACGACCGATCGCCTCGCACGCGGCGTCGAGCTTCTGGATGAGCGGCTCGAACTCGGCGGGCTCGCTGCGTTCGACGGCGTAGTAGCTCCAGATGTCCGCGTGGCGGGACGGCGAGGGCGATCGTCCTGGGTCCGCCGGCCCCGATCATCAGCGGGATCTTCCCGGGCCTCGGCCCGCGAGGCCGCGACTCGAGGTCCTTCGCATGGTGGAACGGCCCGTCGTGCGTGGCCCGCCCGGTCCGCAGCAGGGGCATCGTGATCGCGAGCGAGTCCTCGAACCGGCCGACGACCGTGTCCAGCGGCAGCCCGTACGCCTCGGCCTCGCTGTCACCGCTGCCGGCTCCAAGCCCGAACACGAGCCTGCCACCCGAGATCTCGTCGAGGGTCTCGATGGCGCGGACGGTGATCCCGGGGTTGCGGTGGTTGGCGGAGACGACCCAGGTGCCGATGCCGATCCGGTGGGTCGCCGCCGCGATGGCGCCCGTCATCGCGAAGCACTCCCACCACCCGCGAGGCCCCGGCCACGACGACACGCGCCACAGGAGCTCGTCCGCGATCCACAGCGTGTCGAAGCCGATGTCCTCGGCCAGGATGGACATGGCCCGAAGCTCGTCCCACGAGCGCGGTTGCCCGGTCTCTGGATCCTCGTAGAGCGGGAGGACGAACCCCAGCTTGAGGTCTCGCATCGGTCGTCGCCTCCGATCCCCCGGCGTCTTGTGCTGCAGGGTCGCCGACGGGTCTCCACGATACCGGTCCGTCGCAACCCTTCCGGCACATGGACCCTGCCCCGCCGCCGACGACCAGCGGTCGCGGAGGCCGGGGATGTCAGTGGCCGGCGGTGTCGGCGATGTGCCCGCGGCGATCCGCGGCGATGTCCACCACGGCGTCGAGGGCCCGGTGCAGCTCGGCGTCGCGATCCGCGCCGAGCGCGTCCGCCATCGCCGGCAGGAGCGCGGCGCGAGGCCTCCCCGCGACGAACACGCAGTAGCGGAAGCCGAAGCGGGCCTCGTAGGCGGCGTTCAGGCGCGCCAGCTCTGCATCCACCCGCGCCCGCTCCGCCTCGGCGGCGGCGTCGGCATCCGCCCGGTCGTAGCCCTGCTCGCGGAACGAGAGGGCTGAGACGGAGCCGGGAGGCGCGCCCAGGCGCGGGTGGGCGTCGATCAGCTCCACCTGCTCGGGCTCGGGCATCGCGCGGGCGATCTCACGGGCGCGGGCGAACAGCGTCGAATCATCGCCGAACGGCCGGGCGGCGCATAGCCGCGCGAGGAAGCGAGGAGCGCCCTCGAACAGCGGCGCGAGGGCTGCAGCGCAGGCATCGGGATCGAGGGCGTCGAGCGCGGCGATGGGTCCCGCGTCCTCCTGCACGCCCACGCTCAGGAGCCGCGGTAGGTCGTCAGGCCGTACGGCGCGAGCAGCAGCGGGACGTGGTGGCTCCGCGTCGCGTCCTCGATGCGGATGTCCAGGCTCGCGCGCTCGAAGAACCGCCCCGGCCCGAGGTCGAACTCCAACCGGTACCGCCCCGCGACGAGCTCGTGGTCGCCGAGCAGGTCGCGGATCCGCCCGTCGTCGTCGGTCACGCCGGCACCCATCGGCTCCGCTGCGTCGCCGACCAGCCGCGAGCAGGCGACGTGGATGCCGGCCGCCGGGCGGCCGCCTGCCGTGTCGAGCACGTGTGTGGAGATGGTCGGACGGTCGCCTGGCACCGTATCCTCCGCCGATGAGCGAACTGTCGATCCGCGTTGGTGACCTGCACTTTAGCGCCCGCTGGGAGCCCGAGGCCCCGCGAACCATCGAGATCGTCCGCGCGATGCTGCCGCTGCGCGCGCGGCTGATCCACTGCCGCTGGAGCGGCGAGTCCACCTGGATCCCCTACGGCGACATGCGCCCGGACGTCGGCTGGGAGAACCACACGTCGCACCCGGCGCCGGGCCACCTCGCGCTGTACCCGGGCGGCATCAGCGAGTGCGAGATCTTCTTCCCGTACGGCGCCTGCACGACCTCGTCCAAGGTCGGCCAGCTGGCCGCGAACCACTTCGCCTCGATCGTGCCCGACGACGGCTGGGAGGACCGCCTCCGCGAGGTCGGGCGACGCTGCCTCTGGGACGGCGCCCAGGACATCGAGATCACCGAGGGCTGACGATGGCCGACCTGGTCGTCCGCGGCGGCACGGTCGTGACGGCGGGCGGATCGCGAGTGGCCGACGTCGCCGTGGACGGCGGGCGGATCAGCGCCGTGGAGCCGGACCTCGGCGGGCTGGTGGACGCGGCGCGCGAGGTGGTGGACGCGTCCGGGCTCCTCGTCCTCCCGGGCGTCGTCGACGTCCACACGCACACGCGGGTGGCCAGCGAGGCGGAGCCGGACCGGTTCTTCGCCGATTCGGTCGCGGCCGCGTTCGGCGGCACGACGACGTTCCTCTCGTTCAACAACCCGGGCACGGGATCCTCGCCCGCGGCCGCGCGGTCGCTGCGTGGCGGGGCTGCGCGAGTGGCGGGCCGCGACCGACGGGGACGCGGCGGTGGACGTCGCGCCTGAGCCTCGTCGTCAGCGCCGTCGCAGGACGACCCGGTCGCCGAGCTCCCCGCCGTGATCGAGGCGGGCGTCCCCACCGTGAAGGCGTTCATGGTCTACGACTTCGGCGTGGACGATGCCACGCTGCTGCGCGCGCTGACGACCGCGGGCGCGCACGGCGGGATGCTCCAGGTCCACTGCGAGAACCGGACGATCCTCGAGACGCTGACGGCGCGCCACCTCGCCGCCGGGGAGATCGCGCCGCGGTTCCACGCGAGCTCGCGCCCGCCCTACGTCGAGGCGGAGGCGACGGCGCGCGCGATCGCGCTGGCGCAGGCCGCTGACGCGCCGCTGTACGTGGTCCACCTCTCGTCGGCGGAGGCGCTCGATGCCGTGCGCCGGTCCCGGGCGACAGACCGGCCCGTGTTCGCCGAGACGTGTCCCCACTACCTGGCCCTGACCGACGAGCGCTACGACACGCCGCCCGAGGAGGCCGCCCGGTTCGTGATCTCGCCGCCGCTCCGCGCGGCAGGCAATCCCGAGGCGTTGTGGGCCGGCCTCGCCGACGGCGCCCTCTCGCTCGTCGCGACCGATCACGTGCCCGACCGGGCCGCGGTCGAGAAGCAGTCATGGCGCGAGTCGTTCGACCGGATCTCGAACGGCGGGCCCGGGATCGAGACGCTGCTCACGATCGTCTACGACCAGGGGGTCGCGGCGGGGCGCATCCCGATCGAGCGGCTCGTGGACCTGCTGTCGACGACGCCCGCCCGGCTGTTCGGGCTGCGCGCGAAGGGGGCGATCGAGGTGGGCCGCGACGCCGATCTCGTGCTGTTCGATCCGGCCGCGCGACGGACGATCCGCGCCGCGGACCTCCACCACACGAGCGACTACACGCCGTACGAGGGGTTCGAGGTGCAGGGCGCCGTCCGCTCGACCATCGTGCGCGGCTCGTTCGTCGTCCGCGACGGTGCGTTCGTCGGGCGGCGCGGCTTCGGGCGGTTCGTGGAGCGCGAGCTCGAGCGGATGCGGTAGGGACGCGAACGGCCGGCGAACGGGCGGCGCAGGAACGCGAGCCCCTCAGTCGAGCAGCGAGTACGCCTCGAGCGTCAGGAACTCGGCGAACTCCTCGTCGAGGACGAGCCGGTCCAGCAGCGCGGCGGCCACCGCCAGGCTCCGCGAGCCTCCCTCGGCGGCATCGCCGTACCGTGCCAGCTCCTCGTCGCGGATCGCCTCGTAGCGCGCCGCCGTGAACGGGACCCCGTCCTCGAGCGGGACCGCGTGGTGGCGCCACTGCCACAGCTGCGAGCGGGAGATCTCGGCCGTGGCGGCGTCCTCCATCAGGTTGTCGATCGCCGCGGCGCCGTTGCCGGCCAGCCACGCGGCGAGATACCGCAGCGCGACGCTGACGTCCTGTCGGACGCCGGCCGTCGTGACCCGGCCATCGGGGACGCTCGCGTCGAGCAGCTCCGGCGTGCGGACGGAGGGGTCGCCGGGCGCGTGCTTCTGGTGGGGGTTGTCGCCGAGCACGCGGTCGAACACCTCGCGCGCGACCGGCACGAGGTCGGGATGGGCGACCCACGTCCCGTCGAACCCGTCGCCCGCCTCTCGCTCCTTGTCCTCGCGGACCTTCGCCAGCGCGTTGGCCGTCACCTCGGGCTCGCGCCGGTTGGGGATGAACGCCGACATCCCGCCGATCGCATGGGCGCCCCGGTGGTGGCAGGTCGCCACCAGCCGCCGCGCGTACGCCCGCATGAACGGCACGTCCATCGTCACCTGGCCGCGGTCGGGGAACACGAAACCCGGATCGTCGCGGAACCGCTTGATGATGCTGAACAGGTAGTCCCAGCGACCCGCGTTGAGCCCCGCCGCGTGCTCCCGGAGCTCGTACAGGATCTCGTCCATCTCGAACGCGGCGAGGATCGTCTCGATCAGCACGGTCGCGCGGATCGAGCCGCGCGGCACCCCGACGGCCTCCTGCGCATGAACGAACACGTCGTTCCACAGGCGCGCCTCGAGGTGCGACTCGAGCTTGGGCAGGTAGAGGTACGGGCCGGACCCGGCCTCGAGCGAGGGTGTCGCGCACCCGAACAGGTACAGCCCGGCGTCGAACAGGCTCGCCGACATCGGCTCCCCGTCGACGAGCACGTGGCGCTCCTCGAGGTGCCAGCCGCGTGGTCGGACGACGAGCGTGGCGGTGCGGTCGTCGAGCCGGTAGGCCTTCTCGGGCGTCTCGAAGGTCAGCTCGCGACGGACGGCCGGCGGGACGGCGCGGTGACCGGCGACGATGTTCGCCCAGCCTGGACTCAACGCGTCCTCGAAGTCGGCCATGAACACCGACGCCCCTGAGTTGAGCGCGTTGATCATCATCCGGGGCTCGGCCGGACCCGTGATCTCCACCCGCCGGTCGTCCAGGTCGGCCGGTGCGGGTGCCACGTGCCACGAGGCGGCCCGGATCTCGGCGGTCGAGGCGAGGAAGTCGGGGCGCTCGCCGGCGAGGATGCGCGCATGTCGCTCGCTGCGGCGCTCGAGCAGCGCGCGCCGCTCGCCGCGGAACCGGCGCTCGAGGTCGGCCAGGAACGCGACCGCATCGGGCGTCAGGAGGTCGGCTGCGCCGGGGACGTCCGGCGCCTCGAGCTCGACCCCCTCGGCGAGCCGCGTCACGCGCTCGCCGACCGGTGGACGGTGGCCTCGATCTGGCCGTGGGGCTGCGTCGTCGCGACGAAGATCTCGCCCTCGTTGGTCCCCCCAAACGGCGAAAGGTCGACGAGCCAGTGGTGGAGGTTGGGCAGGGCCATGGTGACCTCGCTGATCCCGGGCTCCGCGTCCAGCATCGCGGTGCCGATGACCCAGATCGAGTGCTGCACCGACTCGCTGTGATGGGTGGCGAACGTCGCCTGCAGCGTTCGCATCAGCGCGGCATGACGGGCGTCCCAGTCGGCCGGCAGGTCACCGTTTCGCCAGGTCACGGTGGCACGGGTGGCCATGATCCGGTCGCGCACCTCGGCGAGCGTCGTGTATCGGTCGCGGGGGAATCCGGAGAACGCGGACCGGGTCGTCTTCATGACCACGAGGTCCTCGACCCCGCTGTCGACCGTGACCCCGTCCGCATCGGCGGTCGCGACCGCCGTCCGGGTGGCGCCGCCCGTGCGCCGGAAGGCATCGGGCGCCGGCCCCGCGTCCGTCTCGAGCGGCTCCCACGCGTGCTCGCGGATGGTGATCGTCGCGCGCTCGACGGGCTCCGCCTCGAGGAAGTGACGCGCGAGCGCGATCCCGAAGGCCTCGATCGCCCCGTCGAGGTGGTCGGGCGCCAGCGCGTAGACCGTGTTCTTCATCGTGTCGGTGGCGACGACCGACGAGTTGTCGCCGTCCGTGAAGGCCGCCCCGAACGCGCCCTCGAGCGAGACGTCCACGGTCAGGTCGCGGACGCGATGCACGGGCCCGCGGACCACTCGCACGAGGCGGATCGCCTGCTTCCCGTACCGGTTGGACCCGAGCTCCGTCACGCCGCGCCTCCCTGGCTGGACACATCTGACAGGCCGGCCGCATCCGCGAGCAGCCGGCGGACGACACGACGCGCGGCCTCGCGCCGGTAGGCGGCCGTCGAACGCACGTCGTCGATGGGGTGGATGGCGCCGCCGAGCGCCTCCACGGCGGCCTCGACCGTCGCCGCAGTTCGCGGCCGGCCCTCGAGCGCCAGCTCCGCGGCGGCGACGCGGATCGGGGTGGGAGCGACCGACCCGAGCGCGATCCGGACGTCGCGCCACGCTACCGTCCCCTCGCCACGAAGCGGCCACCACGACCTTCGAGATCGCCTGGGCGCGGCGCGTGCCGACCTTGCGGAACCGCTGCTCGCGATCGGCGGCGAGCGGGATCCGGATCCGTGCCAGCAGCTCGTCCGGGCGCGCGCGCCGTCCGGCGGTACGCGGGCCAGAAGTCCGCGGCGGCCACCGATCGCTCCCCGGCGACGCTCGCAAGGACGAGCTCGGCGTTGAGCGCGAGCAGCACCGGCAGCGTGTCGCCCGCCGGCGACGCGTTCATCACGTTGCCCCCGATCGTGCCCCGGTTCTGGATCTGCGCCGCGCCGATCGTCGCTGCGGCGTCCACCAGCGCTCCGGCGTGCGCCCGGCAGTCCGCCGACCGCCGGATCCCGGTGTAGGTCGTCAGGGCTCCCAGCTCCAGCACGCCGTCCCGGACGGCGATCCCGCGCAGCTCGTCGAGCCGCCACAGGTCGAGGACGCGATCCGGCACCGGACCGAGCTCCCCGGTCAGCTGGACGAGCAGGTCGGTCCCGCCCGCGAGGACCCGGTGCGGCTGTGCGGCGAGGAGCTCGCACGCCTCGTGGAGGGTGCCGGGCGAGACGACCGGCGGTTCGGGCGGCATCAGGCGGCCCCACCGGCCGGGGACGCGGGCGCGGTGTCGCCGCCCGCACCGCGCTCCGCGGCCAGCCGGATGGCGTCGATGATCTTCGTGTACCCGGTGCAGCGGCAGAGGTTGCCGGCGATCGCCTCGCGGATCGCCTCGTCGGTCGGCGCGGCGGCCCGACTCGAGGAACGCCTCCGCGGCCATCAGCATCCCCGGCGTGCAGATCCCGCACTGGGCGCCGCCGGTCTCGAGGAACGCCGCCTGGAGCGTGTCGAGCGACCCCGTCGGCGGGGCGAGGCCCTCGACGGTCCGGATGTCGGCGCCGTCGAGCTGGCACACGGGCACGAGACAGCTCAGCACCGGATCGCCGTCGAGGATGACGGTGCAGGCGCCGCACTCACCCTCCCCGCAGCCCTCCTTGACCCCGGTGAGCCCGAGGTCCTCGCGCAGCAGGTCGATCAGGCGGCGCATCCCGGGGGCGTCGGTCTCGACCGTGCCGCCGTTGATCGTCAGCCGGCGGCTCATGCGCGATCCCCGGCCGCGTCCGCGTTCGGCGACACCGCCGAGACGCCCGGGGGGTCCGGCGGGTCGAACCCGGCGAGCGCGGCGAGGATCCGCTCGGGCGTGGCCGGCAGGTCGTGGATCCAGGTCCCGACCGCGTCGTGGATGGCGGCGACGACCGCCGGGGCCCCCACGTCCATCGGCAGCTCGCCCACCCCCTTGGCGCCGTGCGGCGCGTCCTCGAACGGCGCCTCGACCAGGATCGTCTCGATCCGTGGGGCGTCGAGCGAGGTCGGGATCAGGTACGTCTGGAGCCGGTCGTTGAGGTACCGGCCGTCGAGCAGCTTGATCTCCTCGATCGTCGCGTAGCCCACGGCCTGGAGCGTCCCGCCCTCGACCTGCCCCTCGCACAGCACCGGGTGGATCACGCGCCCGACGTCGTCCGCCGCCACGACGGACAGCACGGCGACCTCGGCGGTGTCGAGGTCGACCTCGACCTCGGCCACGGCGGCCGCCCAGCCGTAGGACGGGTACGCGTCGCCGGTGTAGGTGGCGTCGTCGAAGTGGCGCCCGGGGTACGGGACGAACCGCTCGTCGATCCGCGTCGGCCCGTGATCGCGGGCGTCGTCGCGCCACGAGAGCCCGAACGGGCGGCCGGTGCGACCCTCGACCTCGGCCTTGAGCCGCCGCGCCGCGTGGATGAGGAGCCCGCCCACGACCATCGCGGTCCGCGACGCGACGGTCGGCCCGGAGTCGGGCACGATCGAGGTGTCCTGGGGCGCCATCTCGACATCGTCGAAGTCGATCTCGAGCTCGCCCGCGACGAGCTGCGGGAAGATCGTCTTCGTCCCCTGCCCCATCTCCGTGGAGGCGGTCAGGATCCGGATCCGGCCGTCCGCCGTGAGCTCGACGGTCGCCACCGATCCCATCTTCTCCTCGCCGGAACCCGTGAACCCGGCCCCGTGCCAGCCGAGGGCGAGGCCGATCCCGCGGGCCGTCCGCGCGCCGTCGGGTCGGGTCGCCCGCTCGGCCGCGGTCCGGGCACGGGTCCGCTCGAACTCCGATGCCTCCCCGACCCGCTCGAGCACCTCGAGGCCCGCGACGTCCGCGCCGAGCACCTGGCTCGTGGCCGTCACGCCGCCCGGCCGGTAGACGTTGCGGCGCCGGAGCTCGAGCGGCGAGATCCCGAGCGCCTCCGCGGCGCGGTTGACCTGCATCTCGGCGGCGAACTCCGCCTGGGGCGCGCCGAACCCGCGGAACGCGCCGTTGGGCGGGGTGTTCGTCGCCACGGCGCGCGACCGGACGCGAACGTTCGGGACGTCGTACGGGCCGCCGGCGTGGATCGTCGCCCGCGACAGCACCACCGGTGTGAGCGTCGTGTAGGCGCCGCCGTCGAGCACGAGGTCGATGTCCTGGGCGACGATCCGCCCGTCCCGCGCCAGGCCGGTGCGGTGGTGGATGACCGCCGGGTGGCGCTTGGTCGTCGCCGACAGGTCCTCGTGGCGGTCGTAGATCATCCGCACCGGTCGGCCCGTCCGACGCGCCAGGAGCGACGCGTGGAGGGCGATCATCGACGGGTACTCCTCCTTGCCGCCGAACCCGCCGCCGGTCTCCTCCTGGACGACCTGGACGTGGGCGTCGTCGAGACCGAGCCCGGTGATCAGGGCGCGGTGCACGTAGTAGGGGCACTGGAGGCTGCCGTGGACGGTGATCCCGCCGTCCTCGCGCGGCAGCGCGATCATCGCGTTGTTCTCGATGTACAGCTGCTCCTGGTGCCCGACGCGGTACGTGCCCTCGAGCACGAGGTCGGCGGTGGCCAGCGCCGCGTCGACGTCCCCGCGGCCGAGCTCGTAGTGCGCGAACACGGTCTCCGAGGCAAGCGGGTCGAACACGGGCGGGAGTGGTTCCGCGCGCAGCCGGATCAGCCGCCGCGCCTCCCGCAGCGTGTCGCGGTCCGGCGCGGCGACGAGAACGACCGGCTCCGCCTGGTGCCGGATCTCACCGCCGACCGGGACGAGGATCGGCTGGTCCGCCGCGATGCTCGCGACGACGTTGCGGCCCGGGATGTCGTCGGCCGTGACGACCACCACGCGATCCCAGGCGAATGCCGGGTCGAGGTCGATCCCGAGCAGGCGGGCATGGGCGTCGGTCGAGCGGATGGTGGCGCCGTACCACGCGCCCGGGAACACGAGGTCGTCGGTGTACCGGGCGGTCCCGGTGAGCTTCGCCGGGCCCTCCCGGCGGAGCGGGGCCACCCGCCCGATCCCCCGGCCCGTGCGGTCGGGCGCGAGAACCGGGGCCGCCGTGCCGGTGGGACCGTCCGGAGCTGATGACCGCGGCGCTGGCGTGTCGATCGTCAACGTGGGGCGCCTCCGTCGAAGTCGGTAGAGCGTGGGACCCTGCGACGCCGGGTGTCAAGCCGGACCGGAGACCGCCGTCCGCCCCGCCGCGGCCGGATCTCACGCCGCGCGACCCCGGCGCAGCGCGCGACCCGGTGTGGCCCCGGTGTGCGCCCCGCCGTCGACGACCGGGACGCCGTTGACGAGGACGAGCTCGATCCCGACCGGGAAGCGCCGCGGGTCGTCGTAGGTGGCCGGCGACCTGATCGTCGCCGGGTCGAACAGGACGAGGTCGGCGGCGAGGCCGTCGGCGATCCGGCCGCGGTCGTCGAGCCCGAGCCGGGCCGCCGGCGCCGCCGTCATCCGGCGGATCGCGTCCTCGAGCCCCAGCCACCGTTCCTCGCGGACGAGCTGGCCGAGGATGGACGGATACGTGCCGTAGGTCCGCGGGGCGGGCTTCGCGCCGATCAGGACGCCGTCGGTCCCGATCATCGCGCCCGGGTGCTCAAGGAACCGGCGGATCCCGTCGCGGTGCGGCCCAGGCGTGACCTGGTTGACCCGCAGGTCCTCGGCGAGCAGCAGGTCGCAGATCGTGTCCACGGCGTCGCGGGCGGTCGCGCGCATCACCTCGCCCAGCGATCGCCCTTCCCACCCGAGGTGCTCCGGCCGGGTCAGGGCGCCGATCCGGACCTCGTCCCAGGCACGGTCGCCCGCGAACATCCGGCCGCGCGCACGGAGCTCCTCGCGGATGCGAGCCCGCACCGTTCGATCGGCGAGCCGCTCGCGGAGCGGCGCGATGCCGCCGGCCTGGATCCACGTCGGGAGCATGATCAGCAGGCGCGTGCTCGCCCACTCGGACGGGTAGAGGTCGAAGCTGACGTCGAGCCCCTCCGCCCGCGCGTCATCGACGAGGGCCAGCATCTGATCGGGTGTACCCGGGAACGTCGAGCGGTGGTAGAAGTGCGTGATGTGGACGGCCACCCCACTCCGCCGCCCGATCTCGATCGCCTCCCGGAACGGGTCCAGGAAGCCGTCACCGAGCGGATAGCGGACGTGGGTGTGGTAGATCCCGCCCAGGCGCGCAGCCTCCCCGGCGATGGCGGTGAGCTCGGTGGTCGTCGCGTAGGCACCCGGCGGGTAGTCCAGCCCCGTCGAGAGGCCGAAGGCGCCGTCCTCCATCGCCTCGCGCAGGCGGGCTCGCTGGTCGGCGATCGCCCGCTCGTCCGCCTCGACCTCGTCCCAGCCGAGCGGCAGCGATCCGGAGCGGCGAGTTGCCGACCACGTACGCGATGTTGACCGCGACCCTGCGGTCGTAGCGGGCCAGGTACTCGGCGACGGTCGCCCAGTCGTACGCGATGTCCGGTCGCCCGTCGAGGCCGGCGTTGAGGACGACGAAGTCGTGCAGGTCGTCCGGGTCCGGAAACGGGGCATAGGCGTTGCCGTCCACCCCGATGACCTCGGTCGTGACGCCCTGGCGCACCTTCGGCTCGTGGCGCGGGTCGGCGAGGATCATGAGCCCGCCGTGGCTGTGGAGGTCGATGAACCCGGGCGCGACGACGAGCCCGCGCGCGTCGATCGTGCGCGTCGCCCGGATCTCGTCGTCGGCGCCGGGCAGGACGATCCGGTCGCCCTTGACCGCCACGCTCGAGGCGTAGCCCGGCGCGCCGGTGCCGTCCACCACGGTCCCGCCGGCGAGCAGGAGGTCGACGTCGCGGGTCATCAGGATCGTGGCTCCGTCCGGCGACGCCTCACGGGGGCCCCGGGGGTCCCTCGAGCGACCGTCCGCGGACCCAGGCCGCCCGGACCATGTCGGTGTGCGGCCGGAACGCCAGCCGGGACATGATCTCCGCCGGATCGTCCGAGTCGATGCCCTCGATCGGGGCGACGAGCCGGGGGTCGATCGCGATCATGTCGGCCTCCTTGCCCGCCTCGAGCGAGCCGATCTCGGCGTCGAGACCCAGCACCCGCGCCCCGTCGAGCGTCCCCAGGCGCAGCCAGTCGAGCGGGTCCAGCGGCTCGGGGCCCTGGCCGTCGGCCAGGACGTGGAGCCCGCTCTGCGTGTAGGCCCCGGCCCGCATGTTGGCGAACAGCGAGAGCTCGGGCCCGGCCGAGACATCCGATCCCAGCCCGACGCGGATCCCTGCCGCCAGGTAGCGGGCCAGCGGCATCGCCCCCGACGAGAGGAACAGGTTCGAGGCGGGGCAGTGCGCGACCGCGGTCCCGGTCTCCGCCAGCCGGCCGATCTCGCGCTCGGAGAGGTGGATCGCGTGGGCCATGAGGTCCGCGGGCCCAGCGCCCCCGGCCCGGTCGTAGACGTCGAGGTAGTCGATCGCCTCCGGGAACAGCGCCGCGACCGCGGCCAGCTCGTCGTGGTCCTCCGACAGGTGGGTCTGCCAGTACGCGCCGTGGAGCGCGCGAGGGCGCGCCGAGCTCACGGAGCATGTCCGCGCTGCAGCGAGACCGCGAACCGGGGCGTGAAGGCGTAGCGCAGGCGCCCGCCGTCCCGCCCGTGCCAGCGGCTGCACAGGTCGGCCGACTGCCGGAGGCTGATGTCCAGCACCCGCTCGGGCGGCAACCGGTCGTCGTAGCTGCCGCGATCCATCATCACCTTGCCGATGACCGCCCGGATGCCGTGCGCCTCGGCGGCCCGGAACGTGGCGTCGAGCGACGGCTCGTAGACGGCGCCGTACATGACCGCGGTCGTCGTCCCCGCCGCGGCGAACGCCCGGTACGCGGCCGGGGCGAGGCGCTCGGCCGTCGGCTCGTCGAAGTCGCGCTCGAGCGGGAAGACGTAGCGCTGGAGCCAGTCCAGCAGGTGGAGGCCGGCGCCGACCCCCGCGTTCGGCAGCTGCGGCAGGTGCACGTGGAGGTCGACCATGCCGGGCAGGAGCACGAGCGGCCGCAGGTCGAGGATCGGCCGGCCGCCGGCGGCGTCCCTGTCGCCCCGCTCGTCGGTCCACGGGGCCACGCGCGTGATCACACCGCGCGCATCGACGTCGATCCGGCCGTCCGCCTCGTAGCGGCTGCCTCCGGCGGCCAGCGGCGTGAGCAGGCGGGCGCGGATGGCGAACGGCGGCCGGGGCAACTGGGACGGCACCATCGGCTGATCCTACAGCGGGGCGGACACGAGGTTCGCCACGTTGCGGCCCACGTTGCCCCGGGCACTGCCGCACGCCCCGCCGCGGGGCGCCGGACGCTACGTCGCCCGCTGCCGGACCACCTGGCCGAGGTCGATCCGGCCGATCCGGCGGAGCGCCGGCACCTGCGACGCGAGCCCCACCACGAGGATGGCGGCCGCGGTCAGGACGAACGTCAGGGGCCGCACCTCGAGATCGAACCGGAACAGGTCGCTCGAGAACGAGGCCATGAAGGCGGCCGCCACGACATAGCCGATGACGAGCCCGGGGACAAGCCCGATGAGCGTCAGCAGCAGGTTCTCGCCGGTCACCAGCCACGAGACCGTGCTGCGTGCCATGCCGAGCGTCCGCAGCGCCGCGAGCTCCGTGGTGCGCTCGTCGATGTTCGCGGTCATCGTGGTGAAGATGATGGCGAACGCGATGACCGAGCCGAGCACGAGCGCCACCCCGACGAACGCGTAGAACAGGCCCATGAACGACTGCGCGAGGCCGTAGAGCGCCCGGCTGTCGATGACCGCCGCGACCTCCGGGAGCGAAACCAGCCTCGCCGCGACCGCCTCCGCGTCTGCCCCTGGCGCGTAGCGCACGTAGGCAACCTGGACCGGCGGGTCGTCCGGCGGCAGCCCCGCGAGCCCGGCGACCGTCGCGAGCGACCCGTAGGCGTACGTCCCGAACGGCTCGTCCACGAAGCCCGCGACCGGCAGCCGGACGGGCGGGCCCTCCGGCGTCTGCACCGAGACCTCGGAGCCGACGTCCACGCCGAGCCGGTCGCGCAGCGCGGTGCCGAGGAGCAGGCCGTTCGCGGGGACTTCGCCGGTCACGTCGCCGTCGACGCGGAAGCCGTGCATCGTCGTGCCCGGGACGAACCCGAGGACCGTCGTGGCGTAGCGCCGATCGCTGTTGACGATGGCGGCCGCCGTGGACGTGACGGGCTCCGCGGCTGCGACGTCGGGGCCACCAAGGACTCCGGGCACGGCCGACGCGAGGACCGGCCGCGCCAGCTGCACGGTGGCGTCCTCGCGCTGGACGACGAGGAACTGGCGGTCGAGGAGCACCTGGACGGTGTCGATCATCCCGGCCGACACGAGGATGAGCGTGGACGCGAGGGCGACGCCCACGATCGAGGACAGGGTGCGGCGCCGGTTGCGCCCCGGGGCCCGGAGCGCGAACCGCCACCGCGCGGGCAGCCGGCGGACGGGCGGGAGGAGCCGCTCGATCAGGCTGATGCCCCCGCGGCCTGCCGGGGCGCTGCCCCGCATCGCCTCCGCCGGGCTCATCCGGGCCGCCCGGAGCGCCGGTGCCGCGGCCGCGAGCGCACCCGCGAGGATCCCGATGAGCACGCCGATCGCGATCGTCTCGGGGCGCACCCGGATGATCGTGACGGGGACCGCGATCGCAGACGTGTACAGGCGCGAGATCACCGTCGCCAGGAGGGCGCCGATGACGGCCCCCGCCAGGGACCCGACGACGCCGACGACGACCCCGAAGCCCATGTAGTGGGCGAGGATCTGTCGCCGCCCGAGACCGTTCGCGGCGAGGATCCCGACCTGGACCCGCTGCGTCGCGACGAGCCGCCCGAGGAGGATCGCGAGCGCCAGCGCCCCGGCGAGGAGGAACATGGCCGGGAACGCGATCGACATCTCGCCGAACCCGTCGAGGTCCTCGTGGAGCGTCGCGTTGGATGGCTGATCGGCCTGGGTGGTGGTGGCGATCGCGCCCGCTGCCAGCGCCACCTCCCGGACACGCTCCTCCGTCCCGGCCGGGGCATCGTCGGCGAACCGGAACAGCGCCTCGGACTGGACGGCTCCCGGCGGCAGGGCGAGCACGAGCGCCTCCGGAGCGAACAGGACGCCCCACTGGTCCTGCGGGACGAGCACCTCCTGGCGGCTGCGCGCGGGCCACAGGTACTCGGCCGAGGCCGCGACGCCAACCACCGTCACGGGCCGCCAGCCATCAGCCGCGAGGGCCTGGACGGCAGTCCCGGGCTCCAGGCCCAGGTGCTGTTCCGCGAGGACCTCGTCTGTGCGGCCGGGCTCGAGGCCGCGCCCTCGCAGGATCATCACCCGGTTCACGTCCGGGTCGCGCCCGTCGGGCAAGCCGACAAGACGCGCCAACTGGTCACGCGAGCCGATCCGGATGGGCGTCTCGCCCACGGCGCGGACGGCCGTGGCGGCCACACCGGGCACGACGGCCCCGTCCGCGGCGACGCGACTGGCATCCCCGCCGACCGCCGTCAGGTCCGCGAAGGCAAGGTCGTCGTACAGCGTCTGGTACGAGACGGTCAGGTTCTGGAACGCGTCGTACGAGGCGGCGAACAGGGCGACCCCGAGCACGATCGTCGTGACGATGGCGATGAACTGGGCGCCGCGGGCCCGGACGTCGCGCCACAGCGCCCGCCGGAGCATCGTCACCAGGCGACCTCCTCCGCGGCGATCGGGTTCGCCTGGAGGCGATCCTCGACCACGGCGCCGGACCCCATGCGGAGGACGCGGTCCGCCATCGCGGCGATCGCGGAGTTGTGGGTCACGAGGAGGACCGTCCGGCCGTCGGACCGGCTCGCGGCTCGAAGCGCGGCCAGCACCTGGCGACCGGTGTCGAGATCGAGGGACCCGGTCGGCTCATCGGCCAGGAGCAGGGTCGGCCGCTTCACGAGCGCGCGGGCGATCGCCACCCGCTGCTGCTCGCCCCCGGACAGGGCCGACGGGAAGTGGTCGGCGCGCTCGGCCAGGCCCACGACCTCCAGCGCCGCACGGGACGCGTCGAGGTCGCGCTCGCCGATCAGCTCCGCGACCAGGGCGACGTTCTCGAGCGCCGTGAGGGTCGAGACGAGGTTGAAGAACTGGAACACGAAGCCGACCTCGGTCCGCCGGTAGCTCGTGAGGTCGCGCTCTGCGAGGTCGGACAGGTCACGGCCGCCGACGACGATGCGTCCGGACGTGGGCGTCTCGATCCCGCCCACGAGGTTGAGCAGCGTCGTCTTTCCCGAGCCGCTCGGCCCGAGCACGACCACGAGCTGCCCCGCCGCGATCTCGACGTCGACGCCACGCAGCGCGTGCACCGCCACCTCGCCGCGTCCGTACGTCTTGTGGACGTCGTCCAGCCTGACGGCGGCCGGTCCCGGTGAGCGATCGTCGAGCGGCGGTGTTCCGGCGTCGTCGTCCCGTTGCGACTGCCTGGGACGCCCGTCGATGTGGGCCATGCGCAGGCCTCCGTGCTCCACCCAACGATACTCCTGGCCGGCCGCCATTGAGCTGCCAGCAGCTCCCTGGCCGCCGTCTCCCCCCAGCCACGCCTCGTCCGCAGCGGCCGTCCAGCCCTGGACGTCCACGAGCTCCGCGTGCACCTCGGGCAGGGTGAGCGCATCGACGACCGGCGAGCGCTCAGTCCCGCTTCGGCGGCGTCGGGTCGGAATCCGGGACCTGATCCGCCTCGCGGGCCGCGAGCGCATCGTCCAGCTGCGCGACGAGCGCTGGGAGGCTCGACCGGAGTGCCTCCCCGTACGCCGACCCAACCGCCTGGGCCAGCGCGAGGTCCCGCTTTGCCTTCGGGGGGCCGAACCGGAAGTGGATCATCGTGCCCGTCGCGAGCGGCTCCAGCTCGATCGTGTGGGGCAGCTTGAGCGGCCCGGCGGGCGTGTCGAGGATCGTCAGGTCGGTGACGTAGTCGTACGGACGCCAGTCCAGGATCTCCTCGACCACGGCGTCCTTGCCGTGCATGCAGTGGTTGGCCGACCCGGGTCCGCGCCGTCCGCCGACCGTCCCCTTGACGGTCACCTCGGTCACCCACGGCTGCCACGACATCCGCTGGCCGGGTGTGGTCAGGAACTCCCAGGCGACCTGCGGCGGCGCGTCCGTCACGACGGACACCGTGAGGATGGACTCCTCGGGCGTGACGAACGTCCGCGCGCGGCCCTCCTCCTCCTGCCAGCGCCGGTCCAGGTCGTGCACCCACGCGTGAACCTCGCCGATGCGGTCGTAGGACTCGGCGTGGGGGCGCATCCCGAGCGCGACCGGGTCGATGTCCGACACGTCGATGCACGCCTGACTGATGAGGGCATAGGCGTCGACGCCCGCCTGCTCCACGACCTCGTTCTTGAGCAGCCGGTGCACGAGGATGACGTCCGACCCGAGGAGCTCCTGTCGACCGGCCACGCGCTGGGTGATCGCCTCGCCGTGGTGGACGACGAACTTGAGATCGAGATCGGGGATCCGGCTGCACGCGTTGCACTCGCACGATGTCGCCTGCCGGACGTCGCGCCGGCGCCGGCGGAAGCCGAAGTAACAGCGCTCGATGGTGTCGAGGAGCATCGACCCGTCGATCGTGGCCATCGTCGCGGACGTGAACGCCGCGTCGCCCTCGAGCTTGGCCAGGCGGAAACCGGGACGAAGCGCCGTTACGACGGTGCCCATGAGGTCGGCGAGGATGTCCTGCGCGTGGTCGAGCTCGACGTCGGCGAGATAGCCCGTGTAGCCGGAGATGTCGGCGATCAGGAAGCAGGTGGGCTGCGCGACAGGGAGCATCAGGGGCAGTCTGCGGCGGCGCGCGTCGAGATGTCCACGTGCAGCCGGGCGTGACCCGCGTACTCCAGGGCGGTGTCCAGGTCGTCCGCGGCGAGCGCCAGGGTGGCCCAGCCGACGACCCGCTGCGGGTGCGACGGCAGCGACGGGAACGTGTTGTTCGTCGGGCGCCAGGCGTCGATCGCCGCGGCCAGGATGGCCCACCGGTCCGCCGGGTCGGACCAGTCACCGCCGAGGACGTCGCGCACGACGCAGTCGCCGTCGGCCTCGGTCGCCGCGCCGGGCTCACCACCGAGCCCGGGCAGCAGCCCGATGTCCGTCGCGCCGCCGATGGTCCCGTCGCCGTCGGCGTCGCCGTAGTCCGGCCCAGCAGAACCGACGACCAGGTTGCGCGCCGTCTCCGCGGCGGCCCGGGCGGTGCCGAGGTCGGCCGCCGCTTCCCAGCGGGACACGGCGTCGTCGAGCGCGTCGAGCCGCTCGTCCAGGACGGCATTCGCGGCTGGACTCCGTCCGGTGTCGACCTCGGGCGTCGCGGGTGCCCCCGAGCCGCAGCCGCCGAGGACCAGCGCGACGATCGCCGCGAGCGCGATGTGCGGG
Organism: uncultured Chloroflexia bacterium; assembly: GCA_963715245.1. Lineage (GTDB taxonomy): Bacteria > Chloroflexota > Limnocylindria > Limnocylindrales > CSP1-4 > CAIXZV01. The sequence goes on along the minus strand of CAVQRM010000001.1, from coordinate 805,248 downwards.
CCGGGACGTCGCATGGGAACCTCCTGGTGGCGTCGTCTGGGCGCGCTCGTGAGCATAGCCGGGCGTCGCCGGGGTCAACGGGCGCAGGTCACCACAGCGGGTGCGAGGTCATCCCACCGTCGACCACGAGGTCGTGGCCGGTGATCCAGGCGGCCATCGGGGAGGCGAGGAACAGGCACGCGTTCGCCACGTCCGCGGCCGTCCCCATCCGGCCGAGCGGCGCTGCACCACGCCAGCGGGCGACCCCCTCCGGCCAGTCGTCCTCGATGCCGGGGCGTGCGATCAGGCCCGGCGAGACGGTGTTGACCCGGATCCCGTGCGATCCGTACTCGATCGCCGCGGCTCGGGCGTGCATGATCACGGCCGCCTTCGACGCGTCGTAGTGGGCATGGCCCAGGGCCGGGTGGCTGCCCTCGATCGAGGCGATGTGGATGATCGAGCCGCCGCCCTGCGCGGCCATCACGCGCGCCGCCGCCTGGGTCGCCGCGAACACGGCGGCGAGATTCGTGTCCACGACGGCTCGCCAATCCGCGAGCGTCATCGATGCGAGCTCCTGCACGGGTTGTACGGCGGCGTTGTTGACCAGGGTGTCCATGCGCCCGAACGCATCCACGGCCGCCGAGACGAGCGCGTCAGCTGCGGCCTCATCGGCGAGGTCCCCGCCGACGGCGATCGCCTCCGCCCCGCCGGCGCGCAGCTCCGCGACGAGCGCCGCCGCCTCCGCGGCCGCGGACCGGTAGTGGACGACGACGCGCGCGCCGGCCGCGGCGAACCCACGGCAGATCCCGGACCCGATCCCGGACCCGATCCCGACCCCGGGCACGCTCGCCGCGCCCGTCACGATCACGACGCGGCCAGCGAGGTCGATCACGCGGGCACCTCAGCGCGTGAACGGCGGGTCACGGCCACGGGCCGGACGGCTCGGACGCGGTCCACGGCGAGGGCGTGCGTGCGTGCGAGCGCTCCGAGCGGACCACGGCCTGGCGATTGCGCATCGAGGATGACCTCCGGGATCGGAAGCAGGGCGATCCGGCCGCCGAACAGCGCGTGGCGACCGCCGAGCAGCCCGGACGCCGAGTGGTCACTCTACTGCAGCGGATCAGGCGTCGAGGCCGCGGCGCCTTCTCCATCACGATCTGGAGGTCCTGCGAGCAGGCCGGTCGCGAAGCCCGCCTCGCACAGGGCGAGGTAGTACTCCCACATCCGGACGAAGCGATCGTCGAAGCCCTGCGCGCGGACCGCGTCCAGCGTTCTCGAGGAACCGCGTCCGCCAGGCGCGCAGCGTGCGTCGCGTAGTGCGGGCCGATGTCCCGTGCATCCCGCGGACCAGCAGCCGGGTGCCGTGCAGCGACTGCTCGATGACCGCCAGCGACGGGCACAGGCCGCCCGGGAAGATGTACGTCTGGATCCAGTTCGCCCCGCGGCGCTGCGCCTCGTAGGCGACGTCGGGGAACGTGATGACCTGGAGGCTGAACCGGCCGCCGGGCTCGAGCGCCCGGTCGCACGCCTCGAAGTAGGTCGTGAAGTACTCGGCGCCGACCGCCTCGAGCATCTCGATCGAGACGATCGCGTCGTAGCTGGCCGCTGATGTCGCGGTAGTCGCGCAGCTGGATGTCGACGAGGTGTTCGAGGCCGGCCTCCGGACCCGCTCCGCGGCGAGGTCGTGCTGCTCCCGCGAGATCGTGATCGAGGTCACCCGGCAGCCGAGCTCGCCGGCCGCGTAGAGCGCGAACCCGCCCCAGCCGGAGCCGATCTCGAGGACGTGCATGCCCGGCCGCCAGGCCGGCGCCCTCGGCGATCCGCCGGTACTTGGTGCGCTGCGCGTCCGCGAGCGACTGGTCCGGCGTCTCGAACACGGCGCTCGAGTAGGTCATCGTCTCGTCGAGGAACAGCCGGTAGAAGTCGTTGCCCAGGTCGTAGTGGGCCGAGATGTTCTGGCGGGCCTGGGTCCTTCGTGTTGCGGCGGGCCCGGTGCGCGAGCGGCCGCGGGAGCTCGAGCGGGCGCGCGCCACCAGCCGCCGTGCAGCGCGAGCGCCGACGCGGTTGAGGGCCGCGAGCTCGATCAGCGCCTCGAGGTCCGGCGACGACCACAGGCCGTCCATGTACGCCTCGCCGGCGCCGGTCTCCCCGTGGAGGAGGATGCGCAGCCGCGGCCGCCTCGATCGTGGACGTGGATCTCGCGCGGTCCGCGTCGGCGCCGGGTCGCCGAACACGCGCCGGCGACCGTCGGGCATGACCACGGTCAGGCGGCCGACCCGGATCCGGGCCGCGGCCGCTGAGCCCGATCCGCTCGCGCGAGCCGACGGTCAGGTGCGCCCGGCGAAGCGCGACCCGCAGGCCGGGCGCGCTCGGCCGTCCCGGCGTCCGGCTGCGTGCGCCGGCGATCATGCTGCGCGGGTTGCCGTGCGACGCATGGACGCGCCAGCCTTCGCCGCGGCGTGCTCGGCGACCGCCGGCTCCGTGGCGATGGAACCGGACGCCCCGTCGCCACAGGCGCAGCGCGTGGCGGTGGATCAGGCCGATCGTCCGCTGGGTCGACGAGCGGATGGCGGAGGAGCATCCGCAGCACCGAGCGGTTCGTGAGGCGCCGCCGCTCCAGCACGAGGCTCGTGGCGAGCACGGGCGCGTCGCCCTGGCGCTCGTTGATCGCGATGCGCAGGCTGGCCGGGTCGTCCTGCACGTGCACCGTGTAGCGGCCCTCCATGTCGATGAACGGCGACACGTAGAAGTCCTTCTCCATCGAGGCGACGAACTGCCGGCCCTCGGCGCCGCGGCCGGAGCGTGTACAGGTGCCGCTCCAGGTGCGTGTTGTGCACCTCGACGACCACGACGCGCAAGACGCCGTCGGCGTCGCGACACAGGTAGAAGCTGGCCGGGTTGAACACGTAGCCGAGGACCCGCAGGTTCGTCACCAGCGTGATCCGCCAGCCCGTGGGGTCCTCGCCCTGCGGCGCGCAGGTGGTCGAGGACGGTCGCCCGGATGTCCGTCGCCGGCGTCGGGCCAGTGGTCGGCGTCGCGGAACGAGAGGACGTTGCGCCGGTTGCGGCTCGACGAGCCGCATCGAGCGGTCCACCTGGTCGAGCTCGACGAGGTCGAGCGCGAAGTAGAAGACGTCGTGCTCGAGCGCGTACACGACCGGGCGCGCCCGGCGATGCCGGACCTTGCCCTCGAGCAGGTGGGATCTCATGCCGCGCGCTCCTGTCGCATCGGCCGCTGCCGACGCAGCGCCGCCGCCTCGAAGCCGGACCGGCAGCCGTCCTCGTGGAAGCCGTAGCCCGAGGTGGGCGCCCGCGTAGTACGTGGCGCGGTGACCCTGCAGGTCGCGCGGATCGCCGCCTGCGCCTCGAGCGAGCGGAACGTGTACAGCGGGTGGCTGAACTCGCGGGCCAGGATGACGTGCTCGTCCCGGACGCAGGTCGCCCGGGTTGACCGACACGAAGTACTGGGTGGGGCCCGGGAGGGCCTGCAGGCGGTTCATGTGGTACGTCATGGTGACGGCCGCGCCCGGGCGGGTCGCACGCCGCCTGGTCCACGTTCCACGACGACCAGGCGTCGCGCCGGCGCGGGCATCGACGCGCTCGTCCGTGTGGAGCACGACCTGGTTGCGGTTGTACTCGAAGCCGCCCAGGGCGCGCGCGCTCCGCGGCGTCGGCGTCGCCGAGCAGTCGCCAGCGCGTCGTCGGCGTGGGTCGCCATGACCACGGCGTCGAACCGCTCGCGGCCGCCGCCCTCGGTCACGGACCGTCGCGCCGGCCTCGTCGCGGGTGACGCGCCGCCACCGGGTCGCCCGCGCGCACGGTGCCGGCCGGGCAGCGTGCGCGATGAGCGCGTCCACGTACGTGCGCGACCCGCCGGTGACGGTCCGCCACGGGTGCGCCTTGCCGAGGCCGATCAGGCCGTGGTTGTCCAGGAACCGGAGCAGGTAGTCGACCGGGTACTCGAGCGTGCGACCCGGGCGCCGTGGACCAGACGGCGGCCGTGATCGGGATGAGGAAGTGGTCGCGGAACGCCGCGCCGAACCGGCGGTCGGCGAGGTACTCGCCGAGGGTCATGCCGGTCGGGACGCGGGCTGTCCAGGATCGTCCCGGGCGTCGCGGTAGAAGCGCAGGATGTCCGGGAACATGCGCAGGTACGACGGGGCGCGCCGCGAGGCCGCGCTGGGCGAAGAACCCGCGCGCGCCGCGGGAGCCGAACTCGACGTCGCACGCCCGGCAGACCGACGCGAACGACATGTCGCTGCGGCTGCGTCTCGACGCCCAGCTCCTCGAACAGGCCGACGAGCCGCGGGTACGTGGGCTCGTTGTAGACGATGAAGCCGGTGTCCACGTTGACCGGGCCGCCGGGCGCGTCCACCGTCGACCGTGGCGACGTGGCCGCCCGGGGTGGCGTGCCCGCTCGAACAGGGCGACCTCGTGGCCGTCCCGGTGGAGGGCCCAGGCCGCGGTCAGGCCGCTCACGCCGGCCCCGACGACCGCGACCCTCATCGGCGGACGGCCGCCGTCGGCGCGCTCGTCGAGCGCCTGCTGCATGCCGCCCAGGGCGTCCTTGGCGATCTTCTCGAAGCGCGCCGCCCGCGAACGGCTGCGACCAGGCGCATCCAGCCGGTCAGGCGGATGTCGGCGGTGTAGTCGATGCGCGTGCCGGTCGGGGTCGGCTCGAAGCGGATCTCGTCGACCGCGGAGACGTTGGAGCCCTCGCCGGTGAGGACGACCCGGCGTGGCGGCTCGAGGTCGGTGATGCGGTACTCCATCGGGCACGACGTTGCCGCGCATCCGGACGCCCAGCCGGTAGCGGGCGCCGACGCCGACGGGACCCGGGTCGATCCGCTCGGAGGTGGCGACGCCCGGGTCCCAGTGCTGGGAGTTGGCGAAGTCCGCGACGAAGGCGAACGCCTCGTCGATGGGCAGGCGTGGTCTCGATGGTCTCCTGCAGGCGGGTCATCTCGGGTCTGTCTCCTTGCGGGTCCGGCTCGGGGACCCGTCTGCCCTTCTCTTCGCACGAGGCGGCGATCCGGACGGGTCCGGTGCGCGAAGATAGGGTGTGATCGATCTACGCGCCCTCATCGACGACCTCGCCGAGGTGCTCGTCGTCCCCAGCTTCACCCGACTCGGCTTCGCGCTCCGCCGCCGCCTCTACGACTGGCTCGACGCCGAGTCATACCCGATGGCCGGCCGCACCGTCGTGCTGACCGGACCGACCTCCGGGCTCGGGCGCGCGGCCGCCGGCTCGTTCGCGCGCATGGGCGCCCGCCTTGTGCTCGTCGGACGCGACGCCGGCCGCCTCGAGCGCACGGCCGCGCGAGCTCGTCGCCGAGACGCCCGGCCTCGAGGTTACCACCGTGGTTGCCGACATGGCGGACCTCGCCTCGGTCCGCGCCGCGGCCGCGCGAGATCCTCGCGCGCGAGCCGCGCCTCGACGTGATCGTCGACAACGCGGGCACCATGCTCGCCGACGCGCCAAGTGACCGCCGAGGGCTTCGAGCGCACCTTCGCGACGATGGTCCTCGGGCCGTTCGTCCTCGTCTCCCAGCTCCTGCCCACGCCTCGTCGAGAGCCCCGATCCGAGGATCATCGCCGTCACCTCGGGCGGGATGTACACGCAGGCGCTGCCGCTCGACGACCTCATGTTCGAGCAGGGCTCCTATACGGGAGCGCTCGCCTACGCGCGGGCGAAGCGCGCCCAGGTCGCCCTCGTGCGCGAGTGGGCGCGACGACTCCGTGACCGGGGCGTTGCCGTCAACGCGATGCACCCGGGCTGGGCCGACACGCCCGGCCTGGCCGCGTCCCTGCCCGGGTTCCACCGGCTGATCGGACGATGGCTGCGCAGCGCCGCCGAGGGCGTCGACACGATCCTGTGGCTCGCGGCGGCGCCTGACGCCCGGGGCACCTCGGGTCGCCTCTACCTCGACCGCCGCGTGCGGCCGTTCGACCGGATCCCGTCGACGCGCCTGACCGCCGCGGATCGGGCGCAGCTGTGGGCGGCGGTCGTGGACCTGACCGGCGAGGCCGCCCAGGCTGAGGCCGCGCGTCAGCTGGCGGTGACCACCTCGAGCAGCTCCAGCTCGGCCGTTCTGGGCGGCGTCGACAGGTCCCCGCAGGCGGGGCAGATCGCCATCGACGTCCCCACCATGTCGTCGTGGCCCAGCACCCCGGCGAAGCCACAGCCGCACGCGAGTCGGATGTCGAACGCCTCGGCCTCGAGCACGGCGCCCGGCGAGCGGCCCGTCCGCGGCCAGCATCTCGAACGCCTGGTGCAGGACGTCCTCGGGGATGGTCGTCGCGTAGCGCACGCGGACAGTCGCGACGGGCGCGCCACCCGGAACGGGCCACCGCCGCGTCGACCAGCTCGGCCACGAGCGCGACCTCATGCATGGCCGTGCGCCTCGACGATCGCCGCCACGGCATCGACGGCACCAGGGATCGCCGCGGCGACGGCGGGCGAGAGCCCGTCGCCGATCTCCATCGATGCCGCCCCCACGCAGACGGTGAACACGGGCGGCGCGGCTCCCCAGAGCTCGTACGCGAGCCCCACGAGGCCGACCGGGTCGACGTGGTGGGACCAGGCCGACCCGTCTCCGCGGCGGGGCCGACCCGTCCGCACCGGTGATCTCGCCGGGCGCCGGGGCCGTCCGCCGCATCGACGAGCACCACGAGCGACGCGTCCGCGATGTCGCCGCGCGAGCTCCGGGGTGAGCTGGTGCTGGGCACGGACGTCGACGCCCACGAGCCGCGCGTCGCTCCCCAGGCGCTCCGCGATCACCGGGCCGGCGCCGTCGTCGCCGCGGAGCGGGTTGCCGTAGCCGACGACGAGGACGCGGCCGGTCGCGGCCACGGTCACCGGGCGAGCTCGCGAGAGCACGGTCCCGCCGGGCGCGAGCAGCTGGACCCGCAGGGCCATCTGGCCGAGCGCATGCGTGGAGCACGACAGGCACGGGTCGTAGCAGCGGATGACCGACTCGACCCGGTTGAGCATCGACTCCTCGAGCGGCGTCGCCCTTCACGTACTTGCGGGCCACCTGGAGGACCGCGCGGTTCATCGCCATGTTGTTGTGGCCGGTGGCGATGACCAGGTTCGCCCACTCGACGATGCCGTCGTCGTCCACCCGGTAGTGGTGCATCAGCGTGCCCGCGCGGGGCCTCGGACACGCCGATCCCCTCGTTGCGGTTGATGCCGGCCACCGATCGCACGTGCGTGGACAGGATGTCCGGACCGCGCAGGAGCTCCTCGATCTTCTCGATCGCGTGGAGCGTGTCGATCGAGCCGCGCGTAGTGGTAGTGGAACGACGAGCCACCGACCCGGCCGACGCGCCAGCGGAACTTCTCCAGCTCCTCGTCGGCACGCGGCGTGCCCGGTCTTCTCGGCGACGTTGAGGCGCGCCAGCGGGCCCACGCGGTAGATGCCGTCCGGGTAGCCCATCGGCTTCCAGTACGTCGACTTGAGATACGACCACGGCTCCACGGCCTCGCCGATGTAGTCGTTGAACAGCTTGGGATCCACCCGGTCCGCGAGGTACCTGCCCGTCGGCGTCCACGACCCGGAGCCAGCCGCCGTAGTGGTCGACGTTGCCCTTGCGATCGACGAGGCCCATGAACGCCGAGCGGAAGTTGCCGAACGTGGCGGCCTCCTCCTCCCAGCGGAGCATGTCGGACTTGTACCAGGCGATGGCCCGCTCGATCGCCGCGATCGCCTCGGGCACGCCGGCGAGGATCCGGTCCCGGATCTCGGCGGTCAGCTGGAACGCGACGCCGCCCGGCACGATGCCCTCGGGGTGGATCCGCTTGCCGCCGAGCCACTCGATGATCTGCTGGCCCCACTTGCGGAGCCCGATGCCGTCACTCGGCGAGCTGCGGGTTCTGCGCGCGCGACGCCGATGATGTTGCGCACGGACGGGATCCGCGTCGAAGCCGAACAGCAGGTCCGGCGACGAGAGGTGGAAGAACGACAGCGCGTTCGACTGGACGATCTGGCCCAGGTTGATCACGCGCCGCAGGTCCGCGCCGGTGGGCGTCGGCTCGACGGCCATGATGTCGTCCACGGCCTTGGCGGACGCGACGAGGTGGCTGACCGGGCAGATGCCGCAGATGCGGGCCATGAGCGCCGGCATCTCGTGGACCGGACGGCCCTGGGTGATCCGCTCGAAGCCGCGGAACTGCGTCACGTGGAAGTGGGCGTCGACGACCTCGCCGCGGTCGTCGAGCTGGATGGTGATCCTGGAGTGGCCCTCGATCCGGGTGACGGGATCGATCGTGATCGTCTGGCTCATGGTCGGGTCCCTCAGCGCCCGAACCGGGCGCCGGCAACCGACGGGGTGCGGCCGGACAGCAGGTCGTCGAGCAGGGTGTAGATGAGGTCCGCGTGGGGCGGACAGCCGGGCAGGAACACGTCCACGGCCACGAACCGGTTGACCGGCTGCGACGTGGGCAGCAGCACGGGCAGGTATCGCGTCGGCACCTGCGGGTTGAGGTCGACGTTCTCGCGATAGGCCCGGTCCATCAGCGGCTCCACGCCGATCGGGTTGCGCATCCCCGGGACGTTGGAGGTGACGGCACAGTCGCCGAACGCGATCAGCGTCTTCGTCCGCTCGCGGACCTGGTGGATCCGGTGGAGGTCCTCCTCGCTGGAGACCGCGCCCTCCACGAGGCACACGTCCACGTCCTCGGGGAACTCCTTGACGTCCACCAGCGGCCCGTAGACGAGGTCGGCGCGCTCGAAGATGTCGAGCAGCCGCTCGTCGAGGTCGATCAGGGACATGTGGCAGCCCGAGCAGCCGTCGAGCCAGACGGTGGCGACCCGCGGCTTGCTCACAGCCCACGCTCCTCTTCGCGGACCCGCAGCCAGGGCAGGAACGGGCCGCCGGTCCTTGGTGCCTGCCGCGACGGGCCGGCCCTTCTCGAACAGCGCGCCCGTCGGGCACACCTGGACGCACTTGCCGCAGCTCGTGCAGGTCGGCGACTCGCCCCACGGGATGCCCATGTCCGTCTGGACCCGGGTCTCGAGGCCGCGATGCATGACGTCCCACGTGTGGGCGCCCTCGATCTCGTCGCACACCCGGACGCAGCGCAGGCACAGGATGCACCGGTTGTGATCGATCGCGAACAGCTTGTGGCTGGCGTCGATGTCGACCTTGGGGCTGATCCGCGGCAGCTCGAAGTGGGTGAGCTGCAGCTCGGCGCCCATCGCCTGCAGCTCGCAGTGGTTGTTGGCCACGCACACCGCGCACACGTGGTTGCGCTCGAGGAAGATCATCTCGGTCGCGACCCGGCGGTACTCCTCGAGCGCCTCCGAGTGGGCCGTGACCTCCATGCCCTCGCTGACCTGCGTGACGCAGGCCGCCGCGAGCTTGGGCGAGCCGGCGATCTCCACGACGCACAGGCGGCAGGCGCCGCGGTCGTGGATGCCCGGGCAGGTGGCAGAGGCCGGGGATGTCGATCCCGTTCTCCTCGGCCACCTCCATGATGGTCTGCCCCTCCGACGCGGCGACGTCGCGGCCGTCGATCGTGAGGGTGTAGACGGTGGTCATGCCATCACCTCCGCCGGCTGGTCGATCGTGCACACGCCGGCCGGACAGACGCGGTCCTCGATGTGGGCGAGGTACTCGTCGCGGAAGTACCGGAGCGTGCGGAAGATCGGGTTGGGGGCCCCCTGGCCCAGGCCGCACAGCGACATCCGCTGGACGATCGTCGGCGAGCCGCTCCATCTGGGCGAGGTCGGCCATCGTCGCCCGGCCGCGGCTGATGAGGTCGAGCAGCATGTACAGCTGCGTGGTCCCCACGCGGCACGGCACGCACTTGCCGCACGACTCGTCGCGGCAGAAGTCCATGAAGTACTTGGCGACGTCGACCATGCACGAGGTGTCGTCCATGACGATCATGCCGCCGGAGCCCATGAACGAGCCGAGCTCGAGCAGCGACTCGTAGCTGACGGGCGTGTCCAGGTACTCCGCCGGGATGCAGCCGCCGGACGGACCGCCCGTCTGGACCGCCTTGAACGGCCGGCCGTCGATGATCCCGCCGCCGATGTCGAAGATGATCTCGCGCAGGGTCATGCCCATCGGGACCTCGACGAGGCCGGTGTTCACGACCCGGCCGGCGAGGGCGAACACCTTCGTGCCCCGGCTCTTGCCGATCCGCGATCGCCGCGTACCAGTCCGCGCCCTTGCGCAGGATCGTCGGCACGTTGGCGAAGGTCTCGACGTTGTTGATCAGGGTCGGGCAGTCGAACAGGCCCGCGACGGCCGGGTACGGCGGCCGCGGCCGCGGATTGCCGCGCTTGCCCTCGACCGAGGCGATGAGCGCCGTCTCCTCGCCGCACACGAACGCCCCGGCACCGAGGCGGACCTGCACGTCGAAGGTGAACGACGTGTCGGCGATGCCGGCACCGAGCCAGCCGGCCCGCTGGGCCTGCCGGATCGCGGACCGCAGGCGGGCGACGGCGAGCGGGTACTCCGCGCGGCAGTAGATGTAGCCCTCGGTGGCGTGGACCGCGAAGGCGGCGATCGCCATGCCCTCGAGGACGCGGTAGGGGTCGCTCTCGAGGACGCTGCGGTCCATGAACGCCCCGGGGTCGCCCTCGTCGGCATTGCAGATGACGTACTTCTGCGTGCCCTGCGCCTTGGCGACGGTGGTCCACTTGAGGGCGGTCGGGTAGCCCGCCCCGCCGCGACCGCGGAGACCGCTGCGGGTGATCTCCTCGCGGACCTCGGTGGAGGTCATCTCGGACAGCACCCGCTGGAGCGCCTCGTAGCCGCCCCGCTCGACGTAGTCGTCGAGGCTCTCGGGGTCCACCCGGCCGATGTTCTCGGTCGCGACGCGGAGCTGGCGCTCGAAGAACGGCGCCTGCGGCCTGCGGCGTGTCGTCCGGCGTGACGGCCTTGAGCGCCTCGACGATCGGCTCGACACCGTCGGGGCGTGACCGCGCTCGAACAGCTCGCCCGGTCTCCTCGATCTCGACGAGCGGCCCGGCGGCGCACAGCCCCAGGCAGCCGACCCGCTTGATGACGACGTCGGTCAGGCCGGCCTCGGCCGCGAGCTCGCCCAGGCGCACGGTGATGTCGTGCGACTGGCCGGACATGCAGCGACGCGGCCTCGCACACGTAGGCGCGGGCACGGACCGGGCCCTTCGTGGACCTCCTCGGTGATCGACGCGGCGGCGGATCGGCCGCGCCGCGATCGGCTGCTCGCTCACATCGCCTCCAGCTGCGCGACCAGCTCGGCCGCGCCGATCTTGCCCTTGACGTCGCCGTCCACGATCACCGCCGGCGCCAGGCTGCACGCCCCGAGGCAGCGGGCCGTGAGCAGCGACACCTTGTCGTCCTCGGTCGTCTGCTTGGGCTTCACGCCCAGGCTCGACTCGAGGCCGGCGAGGATGTCCTTCGCCCCGTTGATGTAGCAGGCCGTCCCGGTGCACACCACGCAGGTGTGCTCGCCCTGCGGCTTGAGGACGAAGAAGGAGTAGAACGTCGCCACGCCGTACACCCGGGAGTGCGGGCACGCCGAGCGTGTCGCCCACGTAGTGGAGGGCGTCGGGATCGAGGTAGCCGAACGCCTCCTGGGCGGCATGGAGCGCCTCGATCAGGGCCGCCGGGCGGTCGCCCATGCGGCGCATCCGCGTCTCGACGATCTTCCAGCGCTTGTCGTCGGTCGGCGCGGTCGGCTTGACGTACAGGGCGGGCATGCGCTCCCTCCGGGTGCGGATCACGTGGAGTGCGCCGGGCGCGCACGCCAATTCCGACTTGGGGGACGTATCGGGTCTTCGGGCACCGTATCGCGTCGCGCGGCCCGCGCCCCGGGCCGGTGGTCCCGTCCGCGTGTCGCACGGCGCGGGCAGATCCGGGCCGGTCGGGCCGCGTCGACGGGACCATCGGGCCGCCGCCGCTCGGGAGGGCCGCCCCGGCGGCGCTCGAATCCGAGGCGAACGGGCTCGCGTGCATTGCCTCGGCCGCCGCGCGGCCGCTGCGATAGGCTCTCCTCGGCCGCCGCGCAGCCCCAGCCGTCATCGGGCCCGACGCGCCACACGAGGCGATGAAGCCGATGCACGAGGACGACCCCACCCAGCCCGTTGAGCCGGTGACCGCCCCCGGTCCCGATCCTGCTCCCGCCCATCCTGCTCCCGAACCACGTCCCGCCCTCGAACCCGCCCCCGCGGCCGTTGCCACGGCCACCCCGCGGCCGCCGCGGCCGCGCCGGCCGGCACACCCCGGAAGGCGTTGGGCAAGGCGGGCCAGGTCGTCGGCATCGTCGGCATCGTCGTGTCGCTGCTGCTCGCCGTCGGCGTGATCGCCGGCCGCGGGTGGGCCATCGACCAGGTTGACGCCGTCGCCACCACGATCGACGACAGCCTCGCGAAGGGCGAGCCCCTGCTCGCGACGGTCACCGAGAAGGTGTCGGACGTCGACGCCCGGCTGAGCCTCGTCGGCGATGCGGCCGCGGCCCTCGCCGCGAGCGACAACCCCGCGCCCGCGCTGATCGGCGCCCTGTCGGATCGGCTCAGCGGGGTGTCCGAGCGATACCTCGAGCTGCGGGCCGGCTACGCGTCGGCTCGGGAGCGGATCGTGTCCGCTGCCGAGCGGCTCGAGATGCTGGATCGCCTCGTCCCCGGGTTCGAGATCCCCGCAGGTCCCACCGAGGCGCTGTCCTCGCTCGATGCGCGGATCCAGGAGCTGGACGCGACGATGATGCAGATCCTCGGCGAGGGCGGCCTCGTGGAGAGCGCGCAGGTCGCTGCCCAGAACGTCGTCGATCGCGTCACCCAGGCCGACGCGATGCTCGAGCAGGCGACCGACCTGCTCGCCAAGGCCGAGGAACGCCTGGGCGAGACGCGGGCGAAGGTCGCCAGCCTGGCCGACACCGTCGGGATGATCATCAACATCGGGTCGCTCATGCTGGTGCTCGCCTTCCTGTGGATCGCCCTGCTCCACTGGGTGCTGTTCCTGCACTCCTCGGGACGGCGCGCGGAGCAGGCCTCGTCCTGACGCGCCGTCCCACGCCCGGAATCGAAACGGCCCGGTCCCTCTCGGGACCGGGCCGTCGCTCGTTCGGGCTACGAGGCGAGGAGCTTGGCCTTGAGCTGCTCGTACTGCACGTCGTTGATGACGCCCTTGGCCTTGAGGTCGGCGAGCTTCGCGAGCTCATCGGCCGGCGAGACCTTGGACACCGCCTCGGCGGCGGCGAGCGCCTGCACGTCGCTCGCCGTGACCTTGGGCCGGGTCAGGATGTAGATCAGACATCCCAGCAGCGGCAGGATGAACAGGAAGAAGATCCAGACCACCTTCATGCCGCCGCTGATGTCATCCCGGCGGAAGACATCCATGAAGCACGAGACGAAGATCCACAGGGCCATCAGCCAGAAGAAGAAGAACACGCCCGCGAGCAGAAACTCACCGAAACTCACTGAACTACCTACCTCACCTCAAGCGGCCGGGAACCCGGCCGCATTCGCGTCGGGATTGTAGCGTGCGCCATGCCGGATCCATCCCCCATCCGGGGTGAGCCTGCACGGGCTCCCGACGTCAGGCCGTGGCCGCCTCGCCCGGCGCCGGGACCCGACCCCTGGCCAACACCCCCATCGCCGGGACCACGACGACCGAGATGATCCCGAACGCGGCGACCGCGACGGCCACCTCGGGGATGTCGGCAAAGGCCGTGACGGCGATCGCGAGGGCGATGCTCGATCCACGCTGCGCGCTCACGAGCGCGATCACGAGCCGTGACGCGGGCGACGGGCCCCCGATCAGCCAGCCGCCGGCGAGGGCGAAGGCCATCACGAGGACGGTCGCCAGCAGCACCCCGGCCGCGGCGCCCGTCACGACGACCTCGGCGTTGCCCGCGAGGACGATCGCGATCACCACGACCAACCCGACCATCGAGACGCGGCGCGCGACGGGCACCAGCCGATCCGCGAGGGCGGCCGCGCGCAATCGGGTGATCGATCCAACCACGATCGGCGCCAGCACGCCGGCGACGAGCACGGCGGCGACCGTGGCGATCGGGACCGTCGCGGAGCGTGGGAGCAGGAGCCCCGCCCACACGGGCACCGCGACGGCGTTCGCGATCTCGAGACTGGTGACGGTGGCCAGGGCAAGGATCGCGTCACCGCGCGCGATCTGCACCGCGACGACCGACAGCGGCCCTGCTGCGGTCGCGCCGACGAGGATGATCCCGATGGCGAACGGGTCCGGGATGCCGAGCAGCTCGGTGATCGCCCAGGCCGCCGGCGGGATCACCGCCAGGTTGAAGACAGCGACGCGCGCGAGGAGGCCGACGCGGCGGAACGGTCCGAGGAGCTCGTCCGGCCGGTGGGTCAGCGCAAGACCGCCGACCGACCCCCACAGGGTGATCGCGATCGCGACGGTCAGGTACGTGTCGCCCAGGCGCGCATCTCCATAGGCCGGGTCGGCGCCCCCGCCGCCTCGGGTGGACGAGCGTACTCCACCACGGTTTCGTCAGGCTCGGGGTACGCGCTGCGCGCCCAGACCGCGCACGATTGCCGTGACGCCGAGCCGGTACGCCGCGTCGATGTCCCCTCCCATCCGGAACGCGCCGGCAGACTCCATGCTCGTGAAGCCGTGGACGAACGCGGTCAGGACACGGGCGGCGGGGAGCGCATCACGCTCGCCCGCGATGGCGCCCGCCAGCTCGACGACCGGGCGGGCGGCCTCGGCGAGACGAGCCTGGGGCACGGCGAGGTCGGGTCCGAAGTCCGTGTACAGGAGCGCCGCGGCGCGGGGCGTCCGCCGGGCGAAGTCCCGGTACGCGTCGGCGACCGCCGCGACCCGGGTGGGCGCGTCCTCCCGCGTGCCCTCCGCGGCGGCGGTGATCACCACCCGCAGCTCGTCAGCGGCGTCCGCCACCATCGCGACGATGAGCTCCTCGCGATCGCGGACGTGCTTGTACAGGGATGGCGCCCGGACCCCGACCCTCGAGGCCACGCTGGCCATCGTGACGGCGTCGAGGCCATCCTCCTCGAGGATGTCCCGCGCCGCACCGACGATGGCCGCCGGCGAGGTCCGGGCGGGGGCGGGGCTCATCGCGCGCCGCGCCCGATCCGGCCGAGGTGCGTGTCCGCGAAGGCGGATGGGTACTTGAGGCCGTACCCGGCGAGGCGGTCCATGCCCGTGTGGGCGACGAGGATCGCGCCGGCGAGGATGACCGGGTTCGCCGCGGTCGCCAGGCCGATCGCCAGCACCGCGATGCCGGCCGCCCACGTGTGCGCCAGGTTGTACGTGAACGCACCGGCCCGGGGACCCGCGAGATAGCCGAGCATCGAGACATCCGGCACGAGCAGCAGCGGCAGCAGCCAGAGCAGCTCGCCCCCGCCGCCGGCGTACAGTGCGATGCCCGCGGCGAAGGCGGCGAGGCCCTCGATCCGGAGCCAGCGCCGGGGCGTGCCGGTGACGCTGCCCGGTGCCGCAACGGCGGCGTGATCGTGGTGGCTGGGAGAGACGGCGGCGAGCGCCTGCGTGGTGAGCATCGTGATCCTCGTTGCGTATCGTTCCGCCGGACTATCGTGGCCCGGCTCTTTGGCTACGATACATAGCCTTCATGGCTACTGTCAATAGCCAGTATTGCGACGGCGCCGGGGATGGTTACGCCTTGGGCCGAGACGTTGGGATGCGGGACAGGATCCAAAGGACGAGCACGCCGATGGCGAGCAGCACCGCGCGCACGACGAGCGCGTCGATGATCACGATCGAGATCCCGAACGAGACGACGACGGTGAGCATCGCGTTCCGCCGGACCTCGGGTGCGATCGTCCGCGATGCCTGCCACTCCACGATGATCCGGCCGATGGCCGGCTGGGCGATGAGCCAGCGGTAGAGGCGCTCCGAGGCACGCGCGTAGCAGGCGGCCGCGATCAGCAGGAACGGCGTGGACGGAAGCAGCGGCACGACGATCGCGACCGCGCCGATCACGAGCGCCAGCGTCCCGACGACGAGCAGCACGACCCTGACGGGGCGCGACGGCAGCGTGAACACCGCGTCCAGGGCCGCGCCCGGGTCGAGCTCGAGCGGGTCCATTTCCGGCTGGGCGTCGGTCACGGTGGCGGCCTCGCCAGGTTCGTCATCCTCGGGCAGGCGTGTCGGCCGGTCGGTCGGTTGCACCCGACAAGGATGACCGGGCACCGACGACCGTGCACGCGGACGCCCGAAGCCCGATGATCTCCCGGTGCCCGCCCCATCCTCCGGCCCCGCCACGCTCATCGTGAGCCCCCTGGCGTCCCGCATCCGGGATGCGGCGAGGCGAGGCAGGGTCACCGCCCAGGCGGTCGAGGCGATCCGCGCGCGCGGCCACCCCCTCGTCGATGTCGTCGAGAGCGGCGAGCCCGAAGCCATCCGCGATGCCGCCGCCGAGGCGGTGCGGGCGGGCGCGACGCTCGTGGTGCTCGCCGGCGGCGACGGAACCGTCAGGGATGCCGCCGCCTCGCTCGCCGAGACTGGCGTTGACGTGGGGATCGTGCCGTGCGGGACCGGGAACCTGTACGCGACCGCGGTCGGCGTGCCGCGGGACCTGGATGAGGCGGTGGCCGCCCTGCGGGCCGGGACGCCACGACCGTTCGACGTCGGCGAGGTCCGGCTCATCGCCCCGCCCGGCACGGTGCCGGATCCGGCCCTGCCCGATCGGCCGATCGACTTCGGTGTCGCCTGCGGCACGGGCTTCGACGCGCACCTGATCGCCGCCACCTCCCGCGACATGAAGCGGCGCTACGGCGTCGCCGCCTACTTCCTGTCGGCCAGCCGACTGCTCCCCCAGCTGGAGCCGCTGCCGACCGTGCTCGTGATCGACGGCGTCCGCACGGAGCTCGAGTCCGTCGTGGTGCTCGTCGCCAACTGCGGCGAGGCCGTCCCGGGGCTCCTGCGGCCTCGCCTCCCGATCGAACCCGACGACGGCCTGTTCCACGTCTTCGTCCTGCCACGGGGCGGGGTCATCGGCGGCATTCGGGGGGCGATGGAGCTGATGACTGCCGCGAGCCACGGCATCTCACCGTCGGGGCATGCCGTCCGGCTCGTCGGCCGCGAGGTCCGCGTCGAGGTGACCCCCGCCGGGCCGACGCAGATCGACGGCGACCCCTTCCCGGTCGCCTGGCTCGACGCGCGGCTGCGGCCGGGCGGCCTCCGGGTCATCGGGCCGCGCACCGGAGCGAGTGCTGGATGACCGTGCAAGGACCTACGCAGGGCGCCACCATGACGCCGATGTCCGAGCCCGTCATGCCCGGCAGCCGCCGGCAACCGTTCGCGCTCGTGGTCCTTGCCGGGCTCATGCTGCTCAAGGGCATCCTCATCCTGCTCGTCGCCGGGGGCCTTGCGCTGACCGACACGCGCATCGGCGACGCGCTGCAACTTCCCGACCTGTTCAACGACGATGCCTACCGGCTCGCCTTCACGCTGTTCTTCGTCCCGGTCGCAGCGCTGCTCATCCTGGCAGCCGTCGGATTGCTGGCGCATCGTCGGCGAGCGTGGCTCCTCGCGATGGTGATCACCGGCGTGTTCGTCGCGACCGACATCGTCGGCTACATCAGTGGCGTCCAGAGCGACATCTGGATGCTCCTCAACATCGTCACGGTCTTCTACCTGAACCAGCGCGACGTGCGCGAGCTGGTGGGCGACGCGAGGCCCGACGAGCGCGGCACCGGGGGCCACGCGTGAGCGAGCTGCGGCTGCCGCTCGAGGAGGCGCCCCTCGGCGCGCCCCTCGGTGCGGACGTGGCGCTCCTGCGCCGGTTCGAGCCGGTGCTCAAGTTCACGTATGGCGAGCAGTTCTTCCCGATGCCCGGCGAGCGCTACCTGGAGGCCTGCGACCTGCTCGCGGGGACCTCGACGCGCGACTGGCGGGTCCTCGTCCCGGCAGGCGAGCTGAGCGAGACCCGGCTCGTGGAGGAGGGCGAGGCACCGCCCGGCGAGATCCGCTTCCTGCGCTTCGTCCAGGCCCCGATGAACCCGCTGGAGCTCGCGCGGTTCAACCAGCGGCCCGGCCGCCCGGCGTTCAAGGCGCCGGGGCGGCTCGCACGCGTCGGCCTGCTCGCCCGGCTGCTCGATGCGGCGCTCGTGGCGTCGCTCCTCGTCCGCGGCAAGGTCCCCGGTGGCACGGCCGCAGCAGCGTCCGTGAAGTACGACGACATCCGGTCACGCGACCCGCGGGTCTCGTACCACGGGCGGGTCATCCGCGAGGGCGGCTGGGTCGTCCTCCAGTACCTGTTCTTCTACGCGATGAACGACTGGCGCTCGACCTTCGACGGTGCCAACGACCACGAGGCGGACTGGGAGCAGGCCTTCGTCGTCCTCGAGGACGCCGGGGACGGCGACGTGGAGCCGATCTGGTTCGCGGCTGCCGCACACGACGAGCAGGGAGCCGACCTCCGCCGCCGCTGGGACGATCCGCGCCTTGAGCGGCAAGACGAGCACGTCGTGGTCTATCCGGGCGCCGGCTCGCACGCCACGTACATGGAGCGCGGCGAGTACATCATGCGCCTCGCCTTGCCCGGCGAGCAGCTCGTGCACGGCATCCTCGACTGGGTGCGCCGGTTCTGGCGCGACACCCTCAACCAGCCGGATCCAGGCGACCTGGCGGAGATGCTCAAGCGGCTCGTCAGCGTCCCGTTCGTGGACTATGCCCGCGGCGACGGGGTCACAGTTGGGCCGGGCCAGGAGATCGAGTGGACGCCCGTCCTCGTCTCCGACGAGGTCCCGTGGGTCGATGGGTACCGGGGCCTGTGGGGCCTCGACACCGGCGATCGGCTCGCCGGCGAGCGCGCGCCGGCCGGCCCCAAGTACACCCGGGTCGGCACCGTCCGCCAGTCCTGGAACGATCCCCTGGGGTTCGTCGGCCTCGCCTCGCAGCCCACGCCGGAGCACGCACGCGACGTCATGGTCGAGCGGATCGCGGAGCTCGCGGCGGAGCGCTCGGCGGCCGACGCGGAGGCCGATGCCCTCGCAGTCGAGCTCCCGAAGCTCGGCATGGAGGTCCGCAGCCTCCAGGAGATGACGGGCGTGGACGCCTACCTCACGCGCCGGATCACGGAGCTCCGAGCCGGCGAGGCGCAGCTGGCGGGCCTCCGTGCGAGGACCGCCGAGCTGACCGCTGCGATCGGGGCCGCGGAGCTCTCGCTCGACCGGTTCGACGCCGGTTGGCGCGGCGACCCGCGCGCGCACCTCTCGCACGCGGCCGCCCCGGAGCCGCCCGACCTCACGAAACGCCGCGTGTTCGCCGAGACGTGGGCGGCGTTGAGCGTCGGGGTGCTCGTGCTCGCGCTGGCGCTCATCCTCTGGTTCCGCATCCTCCCGCTCGGGCCGACGATGCTGCTGCTCGTGGTCGGCTACCTCGCGATCGAGTCGTTTGCCCAGCGCCGCGTGGAGACGCTGCTGCTCCGGATCACGGTGATCCTGGCGGCGATCTCGGCCGTGCTCCTCGGCTGGGCGTACCTCCGGGAGCTGGTCCTGCTGGGCCTCGGCGCGCTGGGCCTGTTCATCCTGCTCGACAACGCGCGCGAGATCCGGCGCCGCTAGGGGACGCGGCCCGACCGTCACGATCGGCGCCGGGGCATGGCGCCATATGATCGGGTCGTGGATGACGACCCTCGGGCAACCCGGGTTGCCCGACCCGGTTCGGTGACGGCAGACCGTTCGCCACGGCTCGCCGACGGCCCCGGGTGGGTCCTGGATGCCGTGCCCGGAGGAGTCGTGACGGCGCGGCGTGCGCGCTGGGGGTTCCGCCACGAGACGTGGATCGTGGAGCGGAACGATGGACGGAGGGCCGTCCTCCAGCGGCGCGTGGATGGCTCGGACCCGACGCGTCGCGGAGCCAGGGTCGTCCGCGACCTCGTCCGTGCCGCGGGTGTCGCCACGCCGGAGCCGGTTCGCAGGGCGATCTCCGCGCCGGGCCACGCGGGGATCGTCGTCGAGCTGCCGTTCATCGACGCGGAGGTCGCGGCCGAGCTGCTTCGGACACCGTCGGGCGCAGCGACGGTCGGGCGCCTGTGCGGCTCGATCGCGCACCGGCTTGGCACGATCGACGTCGCGGGCGAGGCGCTGGCCGACACCTGGACATCCGGCGCGCGGCTCCGGGCCGCGGTGGAGCGATGGCTGGCCCTCCTGCCGGACCCGATCCCGGCCGACACGCGGGCCGCCGTCGAGCGGGCGCTCGCACGGGCGTCGTCGATGCTCGATGCCGACCCCGGAGCAGCCGGCCTCGCGCACGGTGATCTCGCGCCGGTCAACATCCTCGTGCGCGACGAGCACGTCGCCGCGGTCCTCGACCTCGAGCGCGCGCAGCTCGCACACCCCGCGTATGACGCGGCCTGGTTCGCCTGGGTCGTGACGTTCCACCACCCGGAGGTCGCGCGCGCCGCATGCTCGGCGTACACGGCGGCGGCCGGCGTGTCCACGGGCGAGGCGGCGCTCGGCTGGCTCTGGCCGCTGCTGCTGCTTGAACGGCTGTCGGAGACGACCGACGACGAGCGTGCGTCGTGGGCCGACCGCCTCGTCGGCCGAGGGGCCGGCAGCTAGGAGCGGAGGGGGGCGACGTACTCGGGCTCGAGCGCCCGGTCCCACACCCTGACGTCGGCAAGCTCGCCCTCGAAGCCGGCCCGCGAACCGCCGCCGATCAGCAGCGGCACCTCCAGCCCCGATCCAACGGGCGGCCGCAGGTCCGCCTCCCCGGTCCCGACCGGCGCACCGTCGATGTAGAGCGTCGTGGTGCCGCCCCGCCTGACGCCGACGAGCTGATGCCAGCCCGCGGCGAGGCTCCGGTCGCACGTGGCCACGGAGCCGGCCTGCATCGAGTGGACGCGGGCGGAGGGCAGCGTCCCCACGAACAGCCGGCCACCAAAGACGACCATGGATGCCGCCCGGCGGTACCGGACGTCGGGCGTGGCGTCGAGCGTCGCGAGCAGCGCCCACGCGTTGTCGCCGTCGTAGCGGAAGAGCTGGGCGTGCGGGAGCGTCCCCCCGTAGAGCATGCCGTTGTACGGCTGCAGGTTCATGATCTCGGTCTCATCACCGAGCCGGCCGGTCGAGACCCACGCCGGATCGCCCGGTGCGTGCAGCCCGTCGGCCCTGAAGACGAGCCCCGTCGGCCACGTCCCGATGTACATCCGGCCGCCGTATGTCTCGATCGAGTACAGCTGGGTCGTGTCCGGCTGGAGCCCGCGGCTCGTCCACCGGTCGCCGCCGTCATACCGGAAGACGCCGCCGCCGCCCGTCGCCTCGCGGGCGGGAACGACCACGCCCGCCTTCGTCTGGGCAATCGCGCTGTCGACGTGCGCGTGGTCGTTGCCGGCCCCGTACAGCGCACCGGCATGGATGCCCATGGCCAGCAGGCGCCGGCCCGGTGACCCGCACCACGTCCACGTCCCCGGGCCGTCGAACCGGTAGAGGCCCTCGGTGTACATCGGCGCGGCGTACAGCGAGCCGGCAAAGGTCACCAGCGCCGTGACCGAGTCCGCGCCGTCGAGCTGGCCCATGTCGGACCAGCGGCCATCGCCCTCGTAGCGCAGGATCCGACCACCCGGCTGCTGGTTGGCGGAATCCTCAAGCCCCGATCCCCCGCCCTTCAGGCGCGAGACGCCTGCGTACAGGGCACCCTCGTGCACCGCGAGGCGCGTCACCGCGTTGGCGTCCCACGGGCTGCCGCAGTCGACCCAGACCTCGCCATCCAGCCGGTACACGCGGCCGCGCGACGCTGGGCCCGATTCCCACGTGGCGGCGTACAGGCTCCCTTCGAAGGCCGCGAGCGAGCAGACCATGACCGTCGCATCGCTGCCGGGCCGGCCGTGATCCGTGAACCGGGGGGCGCTGCCGGCATCCGCGCCGAACCAGGCCGTCCGGTCGTTGCCGTGGCTGCCACACGGCGACCCGTGCTCGTATCCGAGCGTGAACCCGCGGCGTGTCGCGGGATCGAACCGCGCGACGACGTCGCCCAGGACCGTCGTCGGCCGCGCGGCGGCGTTGACCCACGCCGACACCGTGACGTCGCCGTCGCCCAGGCCGCCGGGCACATCGACCTCGAGACGCGCGTCGCCCCGGAAGCGCGCCACCGTCCGCTCGAACCCCAGATCCATCGACGGCCCGAACTCCACGGGGCCGACGACCCGGGCGTGGCGGTCGTTGCCCGACGAATCGCTCGCATCGCCTGCGAGCACCCAGGAGCCGACCGGATCAAGGGCACCAGGCATGCGGGACTCCTCTTGTGGCGCGGGTTGGAGCAGGCGATGTGTCGCCCGTCGATGTTGCTCAATTGTCCTTCAATCGGACAATCCCTGCTCGATGCTGCGATGATAGTGACCGCACGCGGCGGCTCGTAGCCGTGAGGAGGTGGCGCAATGGGTGACCCGCTGAGAATCCCCTCGAACGGTGCCTTGGACCTGCTGACGCTGGGCGCCGTGGTGATCCGTCTGGACCCGGGCGTCATCCCATTCCGGATGGCCACGTCGTACACCGTCCACGTGTCCGGCGGGGAGTTCAACGTCGCGGCGAACCTCGCGGACGCGTTCGGGATGCGCACCGCCATCGCGACCGCGATGGTGGACTACCCGATCGGCGATCTCGTCGCCCGGCGGGTCCGTTCGATGGGTGTCACTGGCCACTACCGCCGCTTCGCCCACGATGGCGTCACCGGCCCCAACATCGCGACCGTGTACAGCGACCGCGGGCTCGGGATGCGGGCGCCGGTCGTGTTCTACAACCGCGCGAACGAGGCGGCCGCGCGACTCGCCCCCGGCGACTTCGACTGGCCGACCCTGTTCGGTGCCGGTGTCCGGTGGTTCCACAGCGGCGGGATCTTCGCCGCCCTCGGGCCCGCCACGCCGGAGCTGATCATCGAGGCGATGCAGGCGGCGAGGGCGGCAGGCGCGGTCGTGTCCTTCGACCTCAACTACCGCGCCAAGCTGTGGAAGGCGCTCGGTGACGAGCGACCGGCGCACGAGATCCTGCGGAGGATCGTCGAGCACGTCGACGTCCTGGTCGGCAACGAGGAGGACCTCCAGGAGGGCCTCGGCATCCCGGGACCGGAGATCCGCTCGACGACAAGCCTCGACCCAGCCTCGTTCCTGGGCATGATGGATCGCGTCGTCGAGCGCTACCCGCGGATCCGGGTCGTGGCAACCACCCTTCGCGAGGTCCGCTCGGCATCCCGCCACGCCTGGAGCGCGGTGGCCTGGGTCGATGGCGAGAGCCACATGGCCCCGACGTGCGAGCTTGACGTCTACGACCGGGTCGGTGGCGGCGACGGCTTCGCCTCGGGATTCATCTACGGCCTGCTGGCGGGCGAGAGCCCCGCCGATGCGGTGAAGCTCGGCTGGGCGCACGGCGCACTGCTGACCACATTCCCCGGCGACACCACGATGACCACGCTGGAGCAGGTCCGGGCCGTCGCATCCGGCGGCTCGGCCCGCATCCAGCGCTAGCGTCGCCGCGGGTCAGGCCCGCGGCCTCTCGTACACCACCGTCCCGCCGAGCAGCGTGCGCACGACGGTCACGACGCCGGTCGCGTCGTCGTGGCGGAACTGGGTGAGGTTGGCGACAGCCCCGAGGCGCAGCCGCTCACGGCCGGCCGATGTGGGAAGGCCGAGGAGGCGCGACGGATTGGCGGTGACCATCCGGACGGCGTCCGCCAGGGTGACTCCCGCGTATCGGACCGCGTTCGCCAGGCAGACCGGGATGGCGATCGCGGCTCCCGCCAGGTACGGCGTGCCCGTGAGCTCCAAGCGGCCCGAGGGCCGGAGCGTGACCTCCGTCCCGTCGAACATCCGGTAGTCCCCGGCAGGCAGGCCCGCGACCGAGAGCGCGTCGCTCACGAGGACGCTGCGCTCGATCCCCTTGGCGCGCAGGAAGGTCTGCATCACCGCGGGCGGCAGGTGGTGGCCGTCGAAGATGAAGCCGGCGCTCAGCCGGTCCTCGGCGAGCTGGTCCCAGATGTAGTTCGGGTGGCGCTTGATGAGCGCATGCGCGCCGTTGCCCAGGTGCGTCGACCATCGCGCGCCGGCGTCCACCGCCGCCCGGATCTGGTCGCCCGTTGCGGTCGTGTGCCCGATCGCCACGACCACGCCGTCGGCGACCACGGCGCGGATGTAGTCGACAGCCCCGTCGTATTCGGGCGAGATGGTGACCATGACGAGGTGGCCGTCGGCCGCGTCCCGCCATCGCCGGTACTCGGCGACATCCGGGGGGCGGATGTGGCGCAGGGGATGCGCCCCCCGAGGTCCGTCCTCGCTCGCGATGTGCGGACCCTCGACGTGGATCCCGATGATCGAGGCGGCGGCCTGGGGGTCCTCCCGGCAGGCCGCCGCGACCGCAGAGATGCCCTCGAGCATCCGCTCAGGCGACTCGGTGCAGATCGTGATCGACGAGCCCGTCACCCCCTGTGGCCAGAGCGACCGGACCATGTCCCCCACGACGGTCGCATCCGCACCCTCGGCGTTCGGGTCGAAGCCCGCGTAGCCGTTGATCTGGATGTCGCTCCAGCCCACGGAGATCCAGGTGTCGCCCGGCTCCACGCCGTCGCGGTCCAGCGCCGCCACGAGCCCGTCGCGGACCACGACCCGGACCGGCATCCCGTCCTCCGCGGACCGTCCCTCCAGCACTTGGCCACGGTGGCTTCCGGCCTCGGATCCGGTGATCGACGCGGTGTGCATGGCGATGCCTTTCGAGGGCCGCGGGGTGCCTATCCCTTGAGGCCCGTGAGGGTGATCCCTTCCACGATCCGGCGGCGCAGGATGAGGAACGCGATGAGGGTGGGCAGCATCGCGAACACTGCCGCGGCCGCAACCGCGCCGAAGTCGACCCGGGTGCTGTTCGCGAACTGCGACAGGCCGAGCTCCATCGGGAAGAACTTGGGATCGTTGAGGATGAGCAGGGGCCAGATGAACGCGGTCCAGGCCTGGATGAAGGCGAGGATTGCGAGCGCGGCCATCGCCGGTGCCAGCAGCCGCGGCACGAGCCGGAGCATGATCCCGAACTCCGACATGCCGTCGATCCGGGCGGCGTCCAGCAGCTCGTCGGGCACGCTGGTCATGGTGTTCTGGCGCATGAAGAAGATCCCGTAGCTCATGACGAGGAACGGCAGGAACAGGCCGATCGGGTTGTTGACGAGCCCGAGGGTGTTCATCTGGAGGAACAGCGGGACCATGTAGATCTCGAACGGCACGATGGCCGTCGCGAGCACGAGCATGAACAGGATGCCGTTCCCGGGGAAGCTGAACTTGGCGAAGATGTAACCCGCCACCGTCGAGGTCACCAGGATGAACACAGTCGAGATCGTGGCGAACACGACGCTGTTCCACAGGTAGGACATCACCGGTGCCGTGGCGAAGACCTTCTCGAAGTTCGCGAGCGTCCACTCCTGGGGCAGCAGCTGGATGGGCACCTGGATCAGCTCGGTCGCCGGCCGAAGGGACGTGCTGAACAGCCAGAACAGCGGGAAGACCATGATGATCCCGCCCAGCAGCAGGAACGCCACGACGATCCAGTACGTGATCCGGCTGACGAGGGTGTGGCGGCCGTGGATCATTGCCTCGCCCCCCGCAGGAACCGGAACTGGATGATCGTCAGGCCAAGGATGATGATGAACAGGTACATCGCCTCGGCGGCCGCGTAGCCCATGTTGAAGAACCGGAACCCGTTCTCGAAGATGTCGTACACGAGCACGCGCACGAGGCGGCCCGGCGCCCCCTGGACGTCCGACGCCAGGACGTAGACCTGCGTGAACACGTTGTAGGCCGAGATGGTCGTGATCACGACCACGAACAGCGTGACCGGGGCCAGCAGGGGCAGCGTGATCCGCCGGAACTGGGCCCACGCGCCCGCGCCGTCGACCGCGGCTGCCTCGTGGTAGACGTGCGGGATGGCGCGCATGCCCACGAGCAGGATGATCATGTTGTAGCCGACCTGTTTCCAGACCGAGAGGATGACGACCGCGACGAGGGCCATGGTCGGGTCGCTGAGCCATGGCTGCTTGTCGATGCCGAACACCCCGAGGGCCTCGTTCAGGATCCCGTGCTGGTAGTTGAAGATCTCGCGCCAGCCGAGTGTCACCGGGACCATGGGGACGAGCACGGGCGCGAAGTAGAGGAGCTCGATGGCCCCTCCGAGCCGGCCGGTCACGAACCGTGACAGGAGCGCGGCGAGCAGCAGGGCGATGAGTACCGAGAACACCGTCGTCGCCACGGCGAAGATCGTGGTGTTCATGAACGCCAGCTTGAAGTTGTCGTCCGAGAGCAGGTTGACGTAGTTGTCGAGCCCGACGAACTTCTCGGCCGGCTTGATCAGCTCCCAATCGAACAGGCTCATCAGCATGGCCTGCCCGGTGGGAACGACCCGCAGGTAGATGAACAGCGCCATGACGGGCGCGAGCACGATGAGCACGAAGCGGTAGCGAACCCACTGCCGCCTCGGAACGTTTCGTACGGCTGCCAGCGGACTGATCATCCGTGGACCCTTCGTGGATGCGTTTGAGAAGGTGTGCGGGCGCCGCGGCGAAGGCCGGCGGCGCCCGCGGGCAGCTCGATCAGCCGCCGAAGTGGCCGTTGTCCTTCAGGATCTGGTTGGTCTCCTCTGCCCAGGTGTTGAGCAGCTCCTGGATCTTGTCGGGCTGGCCGGCGAGGTTCGCGTAGTCGGCGTAGGCCTCGACCAGGTGGGTGGCAAGCTTGGTCTCGATCTCGTCGAACTCGGCGATGGCCGGGGTGACGGTGAGCGAGAACGGTTCCGGCCGGTTGAGGAAGCCCTCATAGGTCGGGTTCTCGGCGATGAACGCCGCGAGGTCGAGGTCCTTCCGGGCCGGCAGCCAGCCGGAGACCTCCAGCAGGTTGATCTGCTGCTCC
Source organism: uncultured Chloroflexia bacterium (assembly GCA_963715245.1). Classification (GTDB taxonomy): domain Bacteria; phylum Chloroflexota; class Limnocylindria; order Limnocylindrales; family CSP1-4; genus CAIXZV01. Next base: position 778,442 of record CAVQRM010000001.1, on the reverse strand, counting down.
TGCTCGCGCATGAACCGGATGAACTCCCACGCGCAGGCTGCGTTCGGCGATGCCTCGGGGACGAACATGGACTCGACGGTGAGGATGTCCGCGCTCGGCGGAGCGACGGTCGCGTAGCGGCCGACGAGCCCCGGGGCGACGGTGGCGATCTCCGGGATGACCCAGGACTCGCGCAGGAACTGCGCGGTCTGCTCGGTCTCGAACGCCTTGGCGTCGGAGTCGATGGTCAGGGAGGTGACGCCGTCGCGCAGCATGTCGACGTACATCTGGAGGAGCTTGACGCCTTCGGGGCCGTTGTACTCGGCGACCCACTTGCCGGAGCCCTCGGGGGTCTCGCGGATGAGCGTCTTGCCGTCCTGGAGCAGCAGGATCCAGAACTTCTCCGCGACGCCGCTGCCCTGCCCCGCGAGCCGGAGGCTCCAGCCGGAGACGATCGTGTTGCCGGAGTCGTCCTTCTTGTACGTCTTGTAGGCGTTCTCGATGAGCGCTTCCATCGTCGTCGGGGGCTCGGTGATGCCCGCCGCCTTGTACATGTCGAGGTTGTAGTACGTGGCCGTCCCGCCGGTGAACAGCGGCACGCCCCAGATGTTGTCGGCGTAGGTGTTGTCCTTGACGACCTCGTCGGCGTAGCCGCCGCCGGTGATCTCCGCCTTCATGTCATCGGGGACCGGCTGGAGCAGGCCCTCGTCGATGAACCGGGCGAGGAAGTTGGTCGTCCGGACGACCACGTCGCCGGCCGTCTTGGACGGCAGCGCGGTGGTGAGCTTCTGCTCAAACCCGCGGAGGTCCGTGCTGAACACCGTGAAGTCGACGTTCGGGTGTGCCTCCTTGAAGGCGGCGCCGGCCTGCTTGTAGACCTCGTCGACCTCCGGGTAGCCACCCCAGACGTTCAGGGTGATCGGGTCCGTGCCGCACGCGTCGGCGACGGGAGCGCTGGTCTCCGCCCCCGCACTCGCGGGCGGCGCATCGGTGGCCGGGGCAGTCGTCGCCCCGCTGGAGCCGCATGCTCCGACGACGATCGCGAGGGCCGCTGCCATCACGAACGTCCTGGTCAACAGACGAGAGCTTGTCATGGTTCTCCTCCAAGGTGCCGATGTGAGCCGATTGCGCGGAGCCAGCTCTCTCAAAGGCTTCCGCCTCCCGTGCTTCGTGGATCATCTTCGGGCGACCGACCCGGCCACCACGAGGGCCGGACTCCCTGCATTTGGCCTGTGCCCGTGCCTCGGGCGACAGCGCGACGGCCGGCCTCCGGCCGCGGATCCTGGGTGTGCGGCGAACAGCGGTCCATCGGATCAGCCTCCGTCCGGGGGCGGCGCGCCGCGTCGCGGGTGCGGGCTCGCACCCGACGGCCAGCGGCCGAGGCCGAAGGTGGTCGAGTGGGACTTCCTCGATCGGCTGGGCTCGAGCGCTGCCATGCGGGTCATGAGCAGCTCGCCGCCCTCGATGACATGGGTCCGCACCGCCGCCTCGAGCAGCTCCGGGTCCCGCAGCTGGACCGCGTCCGCGATCGGGGCGTGCTGAGCGACCAGGGTCGGCGCGTCCGCCGACGAGATCTGGTTGGTAAGCACGATCCGCCGCGACAGGGCCTGGAGGGACTCCAGCTGGCTGAGCAGCATCTCGTGCCCGCACCGGGCGAAGACTGCCCGGTGGAAGGCCACGTCCGCGTCGGCGACGGTGATCGGGTCACCCGTGTGCACGGCGTCCTTCAGCACGTCGAACGCCGCGAACACCTCGCGCTCGATCGCCCGGTCGGTGCCGCTGGCCTCGAGGGCGAGACGCGATGCGTAGGGCTCGAGCAGGGCCCGGAGGCTCGTGATCTCCCATGTCGCACGGACCGAGAGCTGCGACACGAACACCCCGCGACGCGGGATGATCTGGATCAGCCCTCCGTCCGCGAGCGTTCGAAGCGCCTCGCGCACGGTGCCGCGCGACGTCTCGAGCTGGGCCGCCAGGGCGACCTCCGGGAGCCGCGACCCGGGTGCGAACTCGCCGTGCACGATGGCGTTCTTGATGTACTCGGCGACCGCGGTGGTCAGGGTCTCGGGACGACGCAGGCTCATGTGGCGGTGGCCTCCAAGCGCAGGATTGTCCGACAGTAAATCATCAGACACTGCGCGCGCAAGGCGCTTTGGCCTGCCCGTGATGGGCGGCGTGGGCGTTCCCGTGAAGGCCATGGAAGCATCCCAACCCAAGGTCGTGGACGTGGGCTAGAGGTTCGGGACGCGATGGCGGTAGCGGGCCGTGACCGCGAGGTTTGCTTCGTCCCCGCCCGGGCTATTGGAGCTCCGCCAGACCGGCGGCTCGATGCCCCGGCGCGAAAGCACCTCGATCGCCGTGAGCATGATCGAGTTGAGCGTGTACGCGTTGACCATCGTCGAGACCGGACCCACCTTCTCCGTGACCCCGTCAACCGCCATGACCGCGTCGCCGAGCGGCATCTTGGTGTCCACCACGATGTCGGCCAGGTCACACAGGTCCTTGCCGCTGGGGTGACGGCTCGGGTGTCCCTGCGGCAGGCCGCGCTGGTTGGCGACCGAGGTAACGGCGATGCTCGTGATGCCGTGGTCGCGGGCGTACAGGGCGCTGTCGATGGTGGCGGCGTTGATCCCGTAGGCGTTGACGATGAGCAGCACGTCGCCGGCGGTCATCGCGTCGCCGAGGATCGCCGCCGCATACCCGGGCGTCCGCTCGATCGCCATCGAGCGGCCGGCCCCGTGGCCGAGGTAGAACCCGTCGTCGAGGAACGACCAGATGCAGGCGAGGCCGCCGGCGCGCGAGAAGACCTCCTCCGCGCCCATCTGGGAGTGGCCGCCGGGGCCGATGACGTAGACCAGGCGGTCGTCGGCGATGCGGTCCGCGATGGCGCGCCCGGCGCGCGTGATGGACTCACCCTCCTCGTCGCGGATGCGCGCGAGCAGCTCGGAGGCCCGGTCGAGGTAGGTGGCGTGGATCGGGGCTGTCATCGGAGGTCTCCCACGGCGTGGACTGCGTGAACGGCGGTCGGGTGGAGGGTGCTCAGCCCGGCGGCGCCGCCGATGCGAGCTCGATCATGGCCTCGACGAGCCGCTCTCCCTCGCCGGGCTGGAGCACGCTCGCGTTCGGCTCGTAGGCGCCGACGGCGAAGGCGTCGGCTGTGGGGATGTACCCGATCGTGCCGTCGCACAGTGCCGCGATGCACGTCCGGTCCTCGCCCAGCGCGTGCCGCATCTGCTGGCCGAGCGCGACGAACAGCTCCCCGGACACCCCCAGGTGGAGCAGCGGCCCGAGGGCGAGGGCGCTTGCGCGAACCTCCACAGGACCGTCTCTGCCGGGATCCTCGGCCTGGTCGGCGATCAGCTCTGCGTAGGCCGCAGCGACGAGCGCGTGGTAGGTGGCATCCCAGGTGAGGTCGGCCGACGTGACGGTCCGCTCAGCCTCGCGCGCGGAGACGGCCGCCTGCCGTGCCACCACGGCGTCCGGCAGGCGCTTGCGACGAAGCTCGACGATCCGGGAGGTTCCCCAGACCCGGGAGGAGGCCGCAGGTGTGAGGCCCTCCCGGACCGCGAGCGTGCAATCTGCGAGGATGCGCCCGTAGCGCACCGCGGACTCGAAGGTCCGCCACGGCACGACCACGCCGACCATGCTCCCCTCGGGCGAGTAGCCCCCGGGGTTCACGTCGCCTTGCGGACCGGTCGAGAAGATGGTCACCCCGCCCACCGCCTCGTCCACGAAGCGGCACAGGAACCCGGGGTAGTCGGCGGTGTAGAGCGTGTTGTTCGGTCCCAGCGTCGTGGGATGGCAGCCGTAGTTGACGTGCGTGGCGATGGGTGACCCGTCGATGGCGTCGAACCGGGTCACGGTGACGCGGTCGTCCACGGGCCCGCCTTCCGGGCGGCGGTTGCCGGCGATCCCGTCCACGTGGCCGATCCCCACCGCGGCGACCGCCTCGCGGCGTTCCTCCCAGGCGCGGGCGATCGCGTCGGCGATGCCGTGGCCGATCGTGCGCTCCATCTCGGACGGCTCGTGCTGGGCGGGCCCGCTGTGGGTGTGCGTCCCGGCCAGCTGCAGGCGCTCGCGCGGGATGCCGGTCCGCTCCAGCACCTCCGCCGCGACCTGGTCCTGCAGTCGCTGCTCCACCTGGAGCAGGTCGGCGACCATGAGCGCCACGGTCGTGCCGTCGTCGCCCTCGGCGACGAGCGCTCGCGCGCGGAGCGGATCATGGACGCCGGTGGCACCGCTCGTCCGTGACTCGAAACCGTCCATGCGGCAGCCGAGCGGCGGGGTGATGTCGACCTTCGCTGCCCCGATCTTCATCGCGGGCCTCCTCCGAGCTGAACGGCTCGACCTGTGCGGTCCGCCTCGTAGGCGGCCGTGATGATCTCGACGGCGTTGCGGCCGTCCTCGCCCGTGACCACCGGGTCCCGGCCGGAGCGGACCGCCTCGACGAAGTCCGCGTACTGGCGCAGGTAGCCGACGGCGTTCGTGCCCCAGGTCTGCGTGGTGCCGGTATCGGCGGGCAGCGGCAGCTCGTCGTCCTCCGGTGGGGCCGCGAAACCGGGCACGTCCCACTCGACCGCGCGCTCGCCGGCGATGCGGACGTGGCCGCGGTCGCCGTAGACACGGAGCTCGGTCGGGAACTCGGGTGTGGCACAGGTGGTCGCCACGATCTCGCCCAGAGCCCCGTCGGCGAAGCGCAGCGACACCGAGGCCGTGTCCTCGGCCTCCATCTCGTGACCGAGGGTCGCGACGTGGGCCGACACGGAGGCCACGGGGCCGCCGACCCAGCGCACGAGGTCGATCATGTGGATCGCCTGGTTCATGAGGACCCCGCCGTCGAGGTCGCGAGTCCCGCGCCACGCGGCGCTGTCGTAGTAGGACTGGGGCCGGTGGTACAAGCCCTCGGCGATGATCAGCGAGATCCGGCCCAGCGCTCCGGCATCGGCCGCGGCCTTGAGGGCTCGGACGGCCGGCTCGAACCGCCGCTGCGAGATCGTGGCCACGACGAGGCCCCGCTCCCGCCCTTCGCGGACCACGGCGCCGGCGTCCTCGGCGGAGAGGGCGATCGGCTTCTCCACGATCGCGTGACGGCCCGTGCGCAACGCCGCCAGTGCCTGCGCCGGATGCAGCCCTGAGGGCGTGCAGATCGTCACGGCGTCCACGTCGTCGCGCGCCAGGAGGTCGTCGAGGCTCGTCGACCACGGCACCCCCCAGCGGTCTCCGACGGTGCGGGCGCGATCGGCGGACGCGCTGGTGACGGCCGCCAGCGCCAGCCCGTCGAGGGCGGCGATCGCCTCGAGGTGCTGCGTGGAGATCGCGCCACACCCCACGAGGCCGATCCGGATCGGCGCCGCCGTGCTCATGCCCGTGCCGCGGCCACTTTCGCGACGGCCTCGACGACGTCGTCGATGTCCGCGTGCGTCCCCATCAGGATGCTCAGTGAGAACATCATGATCTCGTCCGCCTCGGCCCGCTCGGCATTGGGCATTGCGCCCGGTGCCGGGCCGCCCAGCCTGGCGATCTCGTCGATCACGGCCTGGTTGCGGTTGAGGGGGACGTATCCCGCGAAGACCGGCACGCCCTCGGCCCGCAGGGCTTCGGCGAACACCTTCTTGGGCAGGCCGCCGTCCTCGGCACCCAGCCAGCGCCAGTGATACGTGTACCAGCTGTGGGCGGTCACGCCCGAGGGCACTCGCAGCGGGACGCAGCCCGGGATCTCGGCGAGCCGGCTGGACAGGTACGCGGCCGCCTCGCTCCGATGGGCCTGCTGGCCGGGCATCCGCTTCATCTGCTCGAGGATCACGGCGGCCTGGAACTCGGTCATGCGCAGGTTCCAGCCCAACCGGACGTGCTCGTACCACTCGCCACCGCGGCGGCGGCCGACGTTCCGGTACGACCACAGGAGCTCGTCGAGCTCGTCGTCGTTGGTGACCATCATCCCGCCCTCGCCGGCGTTGACCGGCTTGGACGACTGGAAGCTGAACGTCCCGACGTCGCCGATCGCGCCGACCGGCGTGCCGCGCCACGCGGCGCCGTGGGCCTGGGCCGCATCCTCCACGACCTTGAGGCCGTGCCGGTGGGCCGCTGCCATGACGGCGTCCATGTCGACCGGCGACCCGCCGTGGTGGACCGGGATGATGGCCTTCGTCCTGGGGGTCACGGCCGCGTCGATCTGCGCCGGGTCGATGAGAAGGGTGTCGAGCTCCACATCCACGAACACCGGGACGGCGCCGATCATGAGTGCCGCGCTCGCGGTCGCGATGAAGGTGTACGGGGGAACGATCACCTCGTCGCCGGTGCCGATGCCGAGCGCCTTGAGGGCAACGGACAACGCCATCGTGCCGTTGACGCAAGCGATGCCGTGGCGCGCCCCCTGGAGCTTCGCGAACTCGACCTCGAGCTCCTTGACGAAGGTGCCGTCGATCGAGCCCCACACGCCGGAGCGGAGGGCTCGCAGCAGGGCGTCCTCCTCCTCACGCCCGAAGACGGGCCAGCCGAGGAACGGCTTGGTGCGGACGGGCGTCCCCCCGTTGATCGCGAGTGTCGACATCGAGTGCTCCTGTTGCCCCTGCGGGCGTGCGGTGGGACGCGGACCGCCGTCAGCGCTTGACGAGCGATGCGGCGTCCTTGTCGACGAAGAGCACGGCATCCGGATGGCCGCGCAGCACCGACGCAGGACAGGCCGTGCTGATCGGGCCGTCCAGCGTGGCGGCGACGGCCCGTGCCTTCTGGGGACCGGGCACCACGAGCGAGAGCGCCCGGCACGCCCGGATCGTGGACATGGTCACGGTGAGGGCGATCCGCGGGACGTCCTCGAACCGGTCGAACGCCCCGTCGCGCACCTGCTGGTGCCGGCTGGTGTCGTCGATCTCGACCGGCTTGACCCACAGCGGATCGTCGAAGTCGGCGACATGCGGGTCGTTGAACGCGACATGGCCGTTCTCGCCGATCCCGACGAGCGCGAGGTCGATCCCGCCGTCCGCGAGCAGCGCGCCGTAGCGGGCGGCCTCGGCGGCACCGCCGGCGGGGTTGCCCCCGTCCAGTCGCTCGACCCGACCGGGGTGCACGAGCGACCAGATGTGGTCGTCCAGCCAGGTGCCGAACGCCCGCTCGTGACCGAGGGGGAGGCCCACGTACTCATCAAGGTGGAACGCGTCAACGCGGGGCCAGTCGATCCCGTCCGCCGTCGCGAGCGCCGCGAGCATGTCGGCCTGCGATGCGGCGGCCGCGAAGATGACGCGCACGCGGGGCTGCTCGGCGAGGAACCTGCGCAGGCGATCGGCGGCATACGCCGCAGAGGCCTCCCCCATGGCCGCGCGATCGGCATGGACGACGGTCCGCAACCGGTCGCGGACGATCTCGGTCATGCCCGTTCCGGGATGAACACGACGAAGAACACGTAGTCGAGCGGCTCGGCCCCCGTGTTGGTGATCTCGTGGGCGGTGCCCATCGGGATGAGGACGCTGCTGCCGGCGGTCACGTCAGTGCGCTCGCCGTCAAGGACGACGAAGCCCGTCCCCGTGGCCACGTAGTAGACCTGGTCCTCGTCGAGGTGCGTGTGCTTCGGGACCGTCGCGCCGGGATGGATCCGGACCTGGGTGACGTTGAGCCGGCTCGTCTCGAAGACGGGACGGTAGTCGGCGTAGGGCTCGGGCGCGACCGCGAGGTCGGCGAAGTGCCTGATCATGGCTCCTCCAGCGCGTATGGCGCGCGTCAACGCTTGTCGAGGGCTCCCGAGCCGTCAACGACCGGTCCCAGCTTCACCGCCTCGAACGCCCAGCCGTTGTCCTCGCACATCTGCCGGACGTGCGAGTCCCAGGTTGGCTCGGCGGGATCGGGTCCGGCCACGAAGCAGTCGATGCTCAGGTACACGAAGCGGCGTTCGCCAAGGCAGCGCACGGAGTGGGGCACGCCGGGCGGCGTGCGCACGAAGTCGCCTACCTTGAGCGGGTGCTTCTCGGCCGCGTCCGGCCCCACGCCCATCTCACCCTCCCCCTCGAGGATGAAGAACACCTGCTCGGCGTCGGGGTGGACGTGGATGGGCGGCGCCTCGCCTGGCTCGAGGATGACGAAGAACGCCTCCGAAGCCGTCGCCTGGGCGCGGTCCATGATCAGGTCATTCGTGTGCGTCGGGTACCGGTACCGGATGACCTCGCGGGAGTCGAAGACGTACTGGGTCATGCAGATGTCCCTGGAATCGCTCGCGCTTTGTGGTTGATTGTCCTACAGTAGACCCTTGGACACCAGATCCGCAAGGTCGTGGTGGCGCATGATGCGCGGGGCCGACATCGGGCCGGTCCGTGCCGCGGCGGCGGTCGGTGACTGGAAAGGCGACAGCTGATGACCAGGAGGGGCGTGTTCGACCTCAGTGGGCAGGTCGCCGCGGTGATCGGCGGGACGGGCGTCCTCGGCGGTGCGATCGCCCACGGCCTGGGCGAGGCCGGGGCATCGGTTGCGATCCTCGGGCGGTCCGAGGAGCGAGCTACGGCGCGGGTGACGGCGCTCGAGGCCGACGGCATCCGCGCGGTTGCGGCGCGGATGGACGCCACCGATCCTGCGCAGGTGGAGGCGGCGCGAGCGCACGTCGAGGCGGCCCTCGGCCCGGTCGACATCCTCGTCAACGCCCCGGGCGTGAACAGCGCCACGCCATTCTTTGAGATCTCACTGGACGAGTGGCACCGGCTCCTGGACGCCAACCTGACCGCGGTGCTCGTGTCGTGCCAGGTGTTCGGCCGCGCGATGATCGCGCACGGCCGAGGCGGCTCGATCATCAACATGTCGTCCGCGTCGTCGGGGCCGCCGCTGTCCCGGGTCCTCACCTACTCAGTGGCGAAGGCGGGGCTCAACAACCTGACGCAGTACCTTGCGCGCGAGCTGGCGCCGCACGCGATCCGGGTCAACGCGATCGCCCCGGGTTTCTTCCCCGCAGAGCAGAACCGGGCGCTGCTGTCCGAGGACCGGCTGCGGGCGATCATGTCCCACACTCCCGCTGCCCGGCTGGGTGAGCCGCACGAGCTCGTCGGCACCGCTGTCTGGCTCGCCTCGGCGGCCGCTTCCGGGTACGTGACCGGGGCGATCATCCGCGTCGACGGCGGCTTCAGCGCCGTGACCATCTGAGCGACCTCCATGCGTGACACCTTCGACGACAGCCCCACACCCCCGTCGCCCGTGAGCGCCGTCGACCCGCTCGCCGTGTTCCGGCACGACCGTCTGCCGTCGTGGGCGCTCGTCCGCCAGCGCATGGATCCGACGGAGATCGACGACGTCGACGCGGCCGTCGCGGCACAGGTCGACGCCGTCGTGCACCTGCTGCCGGAATCGGGTCGCGTCTGCCTCGCCGTCGGCAGCCGCGGGATCGACCGCATCGCCGAGGTCGCCCGCGCGGCGGTCACGACGCTGCGGGCCCGGGGCCTGGACGTGTTCGCGATCCCCGCGATGGGCAGCCACGGCGGGGCCACGGCGGGCGGGCAGCTCGCGGTGCTCGCATCGCTGGGCATGACCGAGGCAGCCATCGGCTGCGAGATCCGCTCGAGCATGGACACGATCCGGATCGGCGAGGTCGAGGGCGTGCCGGTGTTCGTGGACCGGCACGCCATCGAGGATGCGGACCTCGTCATCCCGATCAACCGGGTGAAGGTGCACACGGACTTCTCGGGGCCGGTGGAGAGCGGCCTGCTCAAGATGATCGCGATCGGCCTGGGCAAGCAGAAGGGCGCGGACACGTTCCACGGGGAGGGCTTCGCGGTCTTCCACGAGCTGATCCCGGCCGTCGCCGCGTTCACGCTCGGGCGCGTGCCAATCCCGTTCGGGCTGGCCCTCCTCGAGAACGGCCACGCCAGGCTCCGCCGCATCGAGGCGGTGCCGGCCGCATCGATGTTCGAGCGCGAGCAGGAGCTGCTGCACGAGGCCGAGGAATGGATGGGCCGCCTGCCCCTGGAGGTGCTCGACATCCTGGTCCTCGACCGCATCGGCAAGGACGTGAGCGGCCTGGGCATGGACTCCAACGTCGTCGGGCGCTACTACCTCGGGCCTACGGGCCGTCCACCGAGCATCCAGCGCATCGTCGTCCGCGACCTGACCGACGAGACCGAGGGGAATGCCGTCGGTATCGGGATGGCGGACGTCGTGCTCCGGCGAGCCGCAGAGCGCATGGACGTCGGGAAGACGTACATGAATAGCATCACCGCCAAGACGCCCGAAGGGGCACGGGTGGCACTGACCGTGGACACGGACCGCCAGGCCCTGGACGTGGCGATCGCCTGCTGTCTCCGGGTCCACGCCGACACGGCCCGGATCATCCGGGTCGCGGATACGAAGCACCTCGAGTGGTTCTACGCGTCCGAGCCGCTGCTCGCGGATCTGCTCGCCACCGGCACCTGCGAGGTTGCGGGGCCCGTCGGCCCGATCGGGTTCGACGCCGAGGGAAACTTCACCGACGTCCTCCCGACCGGATGACGGGCCAGGGGGCATCGTCCCTGCCCTGGCAGCCACTGCTCGACGGCCTGTCACCCTCGCGCCACGGGGCGCTCGTGTACATCGCAGCCGGCCTGGCGTTCGTCGCCACGGACTCGCTCACGAAGTCCCTCGTCGCCGAGATCCCCGTCGTGCACGTGGTCTTCGGCCGTCACGTCTCCTACCTGCTGGTGATCCTGCTCCTCGCGGGCAGGCGACGGCCCCGGCGGCTCCTCGCGACCGCGCGGCCGTGGACGCAGCTGGCGCGAGGGCTCGCGATGTTCGGCGCCACTGCCACGTTCTTCTGGGCGCTGTCGCTCCTGCCGCTTGCTGAAGTCAGCGCCCTCGGGTCGACGACGCCGCTCATCGTCGTGGCGCTCGCCAGTCCACTACTCGGCGAGCGGGTGACGCGGTTCGCCGTTGGCGGGGCGGTGATCGGGTTCGGGGGTGTCGTGATCCTGGTCGGGCTCGACCCGTCCCAGCTGGACGCCGCCGTCCTGGTGCCGCTCAGCAGCGCGTTCTGCCTCGCGATCTTCAGCCTGCTTACCCGCTCCCTGCGAACCGATCCGACCGACGTCACGGTGTTCCTCTCCGGGGTCGTCGGGCTGGCGGCAGCCATCGTGCTCGAGGTTGCGGTCCCCACGACCGGGGCGCCGGCGCCGGTCGAGTGGTTCTGGATCGGCGTGGTCGGCCTGGGTGCCCTCACTGGACACCGGCTGCTGGTAGCGGCCTACCGCTGGGGGAGGGCGAGCGACCTGGCGCCTCTGGGGTATCTCACCCTCGTGTGGTCGTTCGTCGTGGGCACGCTGCTGTTCGGCGAGGCGCTCGTCCCGCGGGCGGTGGTCGGTGCCGTCGCCATCGCGGCAGGGGGCGTCATGGCGCTGCGCGGCGTCCCGCCGAACGAGGACGTCCCGCCGCCGCTGGTGGACTACGGCGGCCCGCTCGACGACCAGAGCTGAGCCCTTCTCGCGACCAGCCCCCGTCCGGCAGGGGGGATAACCCCACCCTGAAGACGCCCGCTGCCCGGCTGGGCGCGGCGGTCCCTCCGGCGCACAGTCAGGTCATCACTTCGACCCCCTGCGGACCGGGTCGAACCGAAGGCCCGGACCGCCAACGACCTGTCCTGGAGGGATGGATGCAATGACCGTCAGACGCGGTTTTCTCTACTTCGGGGTGTTCCTCGTCGCCGCGGGCGGCGTGACGCTCCTCACCGCCGCCGGGGTCCTGGACCCCGACGCGGTCCTCGCGGCCCTCGCCTGGTGGCCGGTCGCGATCATCGCCATCGGCGTGGGCCTCATGCTCCGCCGCACCCGCGCCGCCGTTCCCGGCGGCATCGTCGCGGCGGCGGTGCCCGGACTGCTCCTCGGCGCGACGTTCGCCGCCGTGCCCGAGCTGCCGAGCCCGTGCATGGACCTCGATCAGCCGGGCCGCGCGGTCGTGACCCGCGAGGGCTCCTTCGCCGGGACGCCGTCCGTGGACCTCTCGCTCGCGTGCGGTGACCTCACCGTCACGACCGTCCCCGGCACCGCCTGGCGCGTCGACGCCGGCGACGGCGCGAAGCGCCGCACGGACATCACGGCCGACGCCGACCACCTCGTCGTCGACTCGGACGGGCGGAGCACGCGCTTCGCCTGGGACGCCGGCGCAGTCGACTGGGACGTCGCCCTGCCGACCGGTCCGGCCCTCGACCTCGACGTCGAGATCAACGCCGGCCGTGGCCGGCTGGACCTCGACGGTGCCCGCCTCACGGGGCTCGCGGTCGACGTCAACGCGGGCGAGGCCCGCGTGGATCTCACCGGCGCGGTCGTGCCGCGCCTGGACATGCACGTCAACGCGGCCGCCGCAACGGTCGTGCTCCCGGCAACCGGGAACATGGCCGGCGACCTCGACGTGAACGCCGGCTCGCTCGACGTGTGCGTGCCTGCGGACCTCGGACTCCGGGTCACGGCGACAGCCTCGCTCGGGTCCACCACCTTCAACGGGCTCATCCGGCGCGGCGACGCGTGGGAGACGCCCGGCTACGACACCGCCCAGTTCCGCGCCGACCTGTCCGTCTCGGCCAGCGTTGGTAGCGTGGACGTCAACTCCGAGGGAGCGTGCAAGTGAACCCCCGTCGTCTCTACCGCAGTCGTGATCGCCAGCTGGCCGGTGTTGCCGGTGGCATGGCGGAGTACCTCGACATCGACCCGACCGTCGTCCGCATCCTGTGGATCCTCGCCGCGATCTTCACGGGCGGGCTGATGATCCTCGGATACATCATCCTTGCGTTCGTGATCCCCGAGGCGCCGTACGCCGGCGCACCGACGCAGGGCTGGACCTCCCCGGCCGGCACGCAGCCCGGCCAGGGCTGGACGGCCCCGGCCGGCCAGCAGGCGTACACCGCCCAGGGCGGGTACCAGCCCGGCGCCGCGGCTCCCGCGTGGAGCCCGGACTGGGCGGCCCAGGCGGCCGCCGAGCGCCAGGCCCGTGAGCGGTCCCGCGGCCGCGGCCCGGGTGCCGCGGTCGTCGTGGGCACGATCCTCGTCGTGCTGGGCGTCATCGCCCTGCTCGACTCGATGATGCCCGCCTGGTTCGGGGCAGTGGTCTTCGGGCCGGCGCTCGTGATCGCCATCGGGGCGGGGCTGCTCGTCGCGTCGATCCGGCGCCGCGAGGAGCCGGTCGTGCCCCAGGCGCCGTTCGCGGCGCCGGCCGCGACCGTCGCACAGGCCCAGGACGCGGCTCCCGCCGCGGACGCGACCGCCACCCCCGGCGCCGGCTACGACGTCGACGCCACCGCCACGGTCGACCTCGGCCTCCCGGCCGATCCCGCCGACCGCTCGTCCGGCACCGAGCTCGCGTGATCGGCGTCCCGCTCCTGCTCCTGGGCCTCCTCCTGGTCCTGGGCGCCTTCGGGCCCCGGGACCCGGGAGCGGAGCGGGGCGTCGTCGCGCGGTTCCTCCGCTCCCCCCTCCACCCGGCGACCTGGTACGCCACCGGCGCCATCGTCGTCGGGTTCTGGGTGGGGGCGTTCGCGTTCTCGTTCCTCATGGGGATGGTGTCCGCGGGCCTCTCGACGCTGTTCGTCGGCATCGGGATCGTGTTCATCGTCGTCGCCATCGAGGGTGCCCGCGTCTTCGCCCGCATCGAGCGGGCGCGGGCGAGGCTCGCGGACCCACGTCCGCTCGTCGCCCACCCGTACCGGCCCTACGGGTCCGGCCTCCGGGATCTCGCCGCGGCGTTGTTCCTCGATCTCAACCGCTGGCGCGACGTGGGCTACGCCTTCGTCGCGTTCCCGCTCCTTGCCCTCGAGTTCGCAGCCGTGTCCGCGCTGTGGACCGCGGTCCTCGTGCTCCTCTCGATCCCCGTGTGGACGCTGCTCACCGGCGATCCGGCGGGCGGGCTCGACCTGCGGCTCGTCGTCGACGGGCTCCCCTGGCTCGCGACGGTCGACCCGATCGACCCGTGGCCGATCGCGGTCGCGGCGCTCGTCTCGGGGCTCATCCTCCTGCCGGTCGCGGCGTTCACCGCCCAGGGGCTCATGGCCGTCCATCGCGCGGTCATCGCCGGGCTCCTGTGCGATTCCGGCACGCGCGCCCTCGAGCAGCGCGTCGAGACCCTCGAGACGAGTCGCAAGGCGGTCCTCGACGTCGAGGCGAGCGAGCTCCGGCGGATCGAGCGCGACCTCCACGACGGCGCCCAGCAGCGCCTCGTCATGCTCACGATCAACCTGGGCCTGGCCGCGGAGCGCATCGACGCGGACCCGGAGGCGGCGAAGGGCCTCGTCGTCGACGCGCGCGAGCAGGCCCGCCTCGCGCTGGCGGAGATCCGGGACCTCGTGCGCGGGATCGCGCCGTCGATCCTCATGGACCGGGGGCTCGTCGCGGCGCTGTCCGCGCTCGCCGGGCGCTCGCCCGTCCCGACCGTCGTGCTGTCGTCGATCCCCGCGGGCGAGCGCCTCCCCGACGCTGCCGAGCGGGCCGCCTACTTCGTCGTCGCGGAGGCGATGGCGAACGTCGCGAAGCACGCAGGCGCGACCCGCTGCGAGATCCACGTCCGCCGCGAAGGCACCCTCCTCGTCGTCGAGGTCCGGGACGACGGACGCGGCGGAGCGCGACTCCTCCCGGCGGGTGGGCTCACGGGCCTCGCGGGCCGCGTGGAGGCGCTCGACGGGTCGCTGTCTCGTCGAGAGCCCGGACGGCGGTCCGACCGTCGGTCGCGCTGCCATCGACCCGCCCCCGTCGAGGCGCCCCGCTGCACCCGCTACGACCCGAGGTACGTAAGCACGGCCAGGACACGACGGTGGTCGTTCTCGGAGTCGGGGAGCTCGAGCTTGCCGAAGATGTTGCTGATGTGCTTCTCGGTCGCCCCCTCGGAGATCGAGAGCAGCGTCGCGATCCCCATGTTCGTGCGGCCCTCGGCCATCGCCGCGAGGACCTCCCGCTCGCGGGGCGTCAGGGCCTGGAGCCGGACGTCAGCGTTGCGCGGGACCATGAGCTGGGCGACGACCTCCGGGTCCAGCGCCGTGCCGCCGCGGGCGACGCGGCGGAGCGCGTCCATGAACTCGCGGATGTCGGCGACGCGGTCCTTGAGCAGGTAGCCGACGCCCCCGCCCCGGTCGGCGAGGAGCTCGGTCGCGTACTGGCGCTCGACGTACTGGCTGAGGACGAGGACCGGCGCGCCCGGGACGAGCCGGCGGGCCTCGATCGCCGCCCGGAGCCCTTCGTCACGCTGGGTGGGCGGCATCCGCACGTCGACGACGGACACGTCGGGCCGGTGGTCGACGACCGCCTGGACGAGACTCGGCCCGTCGCCCACCTTCGCGACGACCTCGCCGCCCGAGTCCGTGACGACCCGGGCAAGGCCCTCGCGGATGAGCGCGGAGTCCTCGGCGATGACGACACGGAGCGGGGCCTGTTCCACGCGCTCGATGATGCCCCACCGGGCAAGGGCCATGCGGCCCCGCGTACGCTTCTCGGGCCGGGACCCGGCCATACGAGGGACAGATGACAGAGCTGTGGGGATCGCTGATCCCGCTCGCGATCGCGTCGGCGATCCTGCCGGTCCAGGTCGCGATCACGATCCTCATGCTCCGCACGCCGGGCGGCCGGCCGCGAGCGATCGCCTGGGTCGGCGGGATGACCGTCGTCAGGCTCGCGCAGTGGTTCGTGTTCGGGCTGATCCTCGAGCGGGCGGTCGCCGACGGCGAGCCCGGGACGAGCGCCGTCGAGGCCGCGATCCTGCTCGTGGTCTCGGTGATCTTCCTCATCTCCGCGGTGCGCAAGCTCGCGAAGCAGCCTGACGAGGACGCCCCGCCGCCCGGCTGGATGCTCAAGGTCCCGCTCATCGCGCCCGCCAAGGCGTTCCTCATGGGCGCCGGGGTCGTCGGGCTGAGCGCCAAGCTATGGGCGTTCACGCTGGCGGCGATCGGGGCGATCAAGGATGCGGAGCCGGCAGCCGGCGTCGGGCTGGCGCTGTTCGTCGTGTTCGTGCTGCTCGCGCAGTCGATCCACCTCGGCGCGATCGGCCTCGCCCTCGTGTCACCGAGGCGGGCAGACCAGGTGCTCGGCGCCGTCGGAGGGGCGCTCGAGCGGCACAACCGGGCCGTGATGATCGCGCTCGGTCTCGGGTTCGGGGCGTGGTTCCTCGTGAAGTCCCTGGCGGCGTTCGGGATCCTCTAGCCGCCGTCCGCGGCCCGCAGCGCCACGTCGTGGTCCTTGAAGTAGATCCGCCACGGACCGGACGCCGGGATGAACGGCTGCATGAGCGCTCGCTCGGCCTGGACGATGTGCATCGTGTCGTGCGCGGCCCACTCGTTGAGCAGCTCCGCCATCGACACGACGCCGAGGTCCGGGTGGACGACGGTCTTCGCGAGATCGTCGGGCGCGATCGTTGCGAGCGTCGCGAGGCTCTCGGCCCGCAGCGGCACGAGCACGGCGACGAGCTCCGATGCCGTCAACCCGATGCGGTCGACGTTCCCCTGGACGTCCGGGTCGAAGCCCACGAGTGGTCGCCCGTCGCGGATCGCGCGCATCCGCGCCTCGAACACGGCGGCTTCCGTATCCACGGCGTGCTGCAGCGCCTGGATCGCGGACCACTCGCCAGGCTCCGGCTGGCGGGCGAGCAGCTCCGCGTCGATCCGGGCGAGCGCCGCCCAGCGCTCGACGGAGGTCTCGAGCATCGATCGGGCGAGGGCGATGACGTCGGGCATGGCGAGCTCCTGCGGGCACGGTGCGGTCGTCGCACCAGTGTGCCCGGCCCGTCTGCGAAGATGGCGCCCGTCATGCGCACCATCGACTGGGTCGACGGTGAGATCCATCTCATCGACCAGACCCGCCTCCCCGACGAGCTCGTCGTCCTCCGAGTCACCGCCCTTGACCCGCTGATCGACGCGATCGCGACGCTCGCCGTTCGCGGGGCGCCGGCGCTGGGTGTCGCTGGCGCGATGGGCGTCGCCCTGCTGGCTCGCACCGTGGGCGATCACGACGCCGTCCGTTCGGGTGCCGCCCGCCTGCGCGCCGCCCGCCCGACCGCGGTGAACCTCGCCTGGGGCGTCGACCGCGCGCTCGCCCGATTGGACGACGGCGCCGATGCCGTCCTCGACGAGGCGCTCGCGATCCGCGACGAGGACATCGCCGCGTGCGCCGCCATGGCATCCCGTGGTGCGGACCTCGTCTCGTCCCTCGTGCCGCGGCCCCTGGTGCGCGCCATGACCATCTGCAACACGGGTGCCCTCGCGGCCGTCGAGCGCGGCACCGCGCTGGGCGTCATCGGCGAGCTGCACGCGCGGCGCGCGCTCGAAGAGGTCCTGCCGCTGGAGACCCGGCCGCTCCTCCAGGGCGCGCGCCTGACCGCCTGGGAGCTGACGCAGATGGGCGCCCCGTTCCGGATGCTCGTCGATTCGGCGGCGGCTTCCGTCCTCGCGCGCGGCCTCGCGGACGTCGTGCTCATCGGGGCAGACCGGATCACGGCCAACGGCGACACGGCGAACAAGGTCGGCTCGTTCGCGCTGGCGATCGCGGCGCGGCATGCGGGCGTGCCGTTCATCGTCGTCGCGCCGGAGTCCACGGTCGACGGGTCCACGCCCTCGGGCGGGGTGATCGAGATCGAGGAGCGCGGGGCGGACGAGGTCGTGTCCTTCCGCGGGGTGCGCATCGCGCCCGTCGGGACGCGGACGCTCAACCCGGCGTTCGACGTCACGCCGGCGTCGCTCATCACGGCGATCGTCACCGACCGGCGCATCGTGCGGGTGGACCGCGGGGAGGTTCCCGGCTCGCGCGTCGGGTGAACACGGGGGTCGGGGCGGGCGCCCCGCCAGACCGAGCCTCGTCCGTCGGAGCCTCGGGGCCGCGCTCCGCCCGTTTGGATCACTCCGGGTGCTATGGAGCCAGGGCGCGGGCCGGCTCCGGCCCCTGACCCTCACGGCCGTCGGTATTCGACCCTCACGGCCGTCGGAATCTCCGACGCGCGTCGGAATCAACGGTACGCGCGTTGCCGACGAACCCCCGCGCGTGTCTGCCGCGGAACCGTCGTTCGACCGACAGTTTCAGTGTCGGGTCGTGTCCCGAGTTGAGAGAGGTCGGGGAGAGCTGGACATGCAGATCGCCGAAATCACCGAAGACATTGCGCTGATGCTGCCGGTCATCATCCTCGCGCAGAGCATCATCGCCCTGGTCGTGTGGTTCGCATGGGGGTCAAAGGGTGGCCGGGGTGCCCGCTTCGCGGCGTGGCTGGGCCTCGTGACCCTCACCCTCGTCGTCGGATCCACACTCGCGTTCATCGGCTTGCACCTGCTGCTGTTCGCCTTCGGCAACACCGCGGTCGTCGTCGGCGTCATCGTCACCACGCTGTTCATGCTCCTGATGCCGTTTGGCTGGGCATGGGTGGTGCGCCATCACGGCAGCGACGAGGTGGCACCCCGCAACGACCTGGGAAGCCAGCCGCGCTGAGCGGCGCGCGACCATGGCAGTCCTGCACGAGCCGGTCGCCGGGAACGGGCGCGAGACCGTCCAGCTTCGCGTCCACCTGGCGATCGTCGACTTCCCGATGCTCATGGCATCCTTCCGGACCGTCATCGAGGCCGAGCCCGACATGCTCGTGGCCGTCGAGACGACCGAGCGGGAGCAGGTGCTCGAGGACATCACCGTCGCCCGACCGGATGTCATCGTCACGGCCTGCGACCCGTCCGACGGCTTCGGCTGCTCCACCTACGAGTCGATCGAGGCGATCCGGGTCGCGGCTCCCGACGTGAAGATCATCACCCTCGACTGCCGCTGCGCGGCCGACCAGCTGCAGAACGCGTTCCGCGCCGGTGCCAACGGGTACCTCACCCGCGAGGCCAACGGGCAGGACGTCGTGGCAGCGATCCGGAGCGTCGTCGCCGGCCACACGTACGTGAGCCCGGCGATCGTGACGCAGATGGTGAACACGTACGTGCGCCGGTCCGACGCCGTGCTCGACGACCCGTACGACTCGCTCAGCGAGCGCGAACGGGAGATCCTCCTGCTCGCGGCGATGGGGCACACGAGCCGCGACATCGCCCGGTCGCTCCACCTGTCCGAGCAGACCGTCCACTACCACCGCGCGAACATGATGGAGAAGCTGGGGTTGCACGACCGCGTCGAGCTCCTCCGGTACTCCGTCCGCCGCGGCCTCCTCAACCCCTCGACGCTGTGAGTGCGATGGACCGCGCGGCGCGCCTCTGGGAATCCGTCCGGCCCCGGACGCGACGTGGTGCCGTCCTCGCCACGATCTCGATCGTCGCCGGAGCGGCGGCCGTGTCGGTCGCCCTGACGGTCGGTGTCACGATGGCCTGGTCGCCGTACGTGACCTACGACCTCGACCGCGAGTCCAACGCCCGCGACTGGGCGCACTACGAGCTCGCCTACGCCGACAGGTCGACCTGTGTCGACTGCCACGAGCCCCAGGTCGCAACGGTGAAGGCGAACCCGCACGAGGGCGTCTCCTGCGAGTCCTGCCACGCGCCGCTCGCGGCCCACGTCACGGAAGCTGCGGCGTCCCCCGCGACGCTCACCGAGCTCGAGCAGCCCACCGACGAGAGCTGCAAGACGTGCCACCTCGACGCGGCGGGTCGCCCCGCCGGGTTCCCGGTCGTCGACGCCTGGCAGCACTACAAGCCGGTCTGCCTCGAGTGCCATGACCCGCATACCGGGATCTCGATGAAGCCGCCGGCGGTCCTTCACCCCACCGCGAAGCTGCCCAAGTGCGTCACGTGCCACGGCGACGACGGGTTCAAGACCCGCAACCAGCGCCATCCAGACGCCACCACCGACGACGCCGCGTGTCTCGAGTGCCATGCGAGGGGTCGCGGACTCCTCAAGGACGCCGACGAATGAGCGAGCCGATGCTGCCTCCCGAGCCGACGCCGCCCGAGGCCGAGCGCGAGCCGGCGACGCCGCCTGCACCGGAGGCCGAGGTGCACGCCGAGGTCACCGCCGAGGTCCCGCCGAGCACGCGCCTGCTCCGGCGCCCGAGACGGAGCTCGCGCCCCCTGCCGTCGCGACCGCGCGACCGGCCGCGGAGGCGCCCGACCCCGCCAGCCTCGTTCCGCTCGCCGACCTCGCCCCGGCGATCCAGGCGGCATCCGTCAGCCGGCGCGCGTTCCTGGGCTTCGGCCTCGCGATCACGGGCGGCCTCGTCGGTGCCGCGGCCCTCGCGCCAGCTCTACCCCGTGTTCGCCGACGACACCCCCGCCGCCTACCCGATCGGCTCCACCTACGACCCTGCCACGAAGCGCTGGTCGTTCATCGTGGACACCGCCTCGTGCATCGGCTGCGGGATGTGCGTCGCCGCGTGCAAGGAGGAGAACAACGTTCCCGAGGAGGTCGCGTACAACCGGACCTGGGTCGAGCGACACGTCCGCACGGCCGACGGCCAGGTCCACGTCGACTCCCCCGAGGCCGGGATCAACGGCTTCCCGCCGGACTCCACGGCTCCCGGCGCGGCCGGCAAGGCCGTCGAGGCCTCCTGGTTCGAGCCCCGGCTGTGCATGCAGTGCGCGAACTCGCCGTGCACGGGCGTCTGCCCCGTCGGCGCGACGTACAAGACACCCGACGGGGTGATCCTCGTGGATGCCCGCCGGTGCATCGGCTGCGGCTACTGCGTCGTCGCGTGCCCGTACGGCGCCCGGTACCTGACACCCGCCGGCGAGCACTCCCCCGCCGGAACCGGCGGCGTCGCCGACAAGTGCACCTGGTGCTACCACCGCATCAGCCGCGGCCGGAAGCCCGCGTGCGTCGACATCTGCCCCGTGGGCGCCCGCCGGTTCGGCGAGGAGAGCGACCCCGAGATGCAGGAGCTCATGCGCACGCTCCAGCCCCAGCAGCTCAATCCCGAGTTCGGCACCGAGCCCGTCGTGCTCTATGCCGGACCGTCCGTCGAGGAGGCCTGACCGATGCAGGCGACCGGCCAATCGCTGACCATCGGCCGCCACACCGTCCCGCTCGCACCGCGGGCCGCGGGCTCCGCGCTGTCCGCGGAGATCCGGGGCATGTCCGTCGGGCTCCGGCTGTGGCTCGCCGGACTCATCGCCGTCATGGCGGTCGCGGCCGTCGCGGCGCTCGTCGCCCTGCCGCCCGGCTGGGAGGTCTTCGGGACCACGCCCAGCTTCGAGTGGGGCCTGATGATCGTGGGCTACGTGTTCTTCGCGGTCATGACGAGCGGGCTGTGCCTGTCGTCCTCGCTCGGCACCGTGTTCGGCATCGAGCGCTTCCGGCCGCTCGAGAAGCGGCACGCCATCCTCGCCGTGCTGAGCCTCACGACCGCCTTCGGGATCATCGCCCTGGACCTGCACTACCCGGTGCGGATGGTGTTCGGCGCGGTGCTCGTGCCCTCGCCCAGCTCGCCGATGTGGTGGATGGGCGTGTTCTACGGCGCGTACCTCGTCGTGCTCCTGGTCGAGGTCTGGAGCATGTTCACCCCGCATCCGATCATCCACCAGTGGGCGTGCACGATCGCGGCGATCATCGCCGTCTGCGCCCCGTTCACGCTGGGCGCGGTGTTCGGGGTGCTCGGAGCGAAGTCCTTCTGGGCCGGTCCGCTGACCCCGGTCACGATGATCGCGACGGCGTTCCTCGCCGGCACGGCGCTGCTCGGGATCGTGTTCTGGGCGGTCTGGCGGTTCCGGCTCCAGGATCACGCCCGGGCGGTCCGCCTGGGCATCCCGTCGATCCGTCTGCTCCTGACCGTCGCCCTCGTGCTCGTGAGCGTGCTGCTCACCGTCAAGCTCGTCGCGGGGCTCAACGGCACGGAACCGGGGCTGCGGGAGGCGACGGTGGCCCTCGTCGGCGGGCCGCTCCTCGTGCCGTTCTGGATCGTCCGGGTACTCCTTGGCCTGGTGGTCCCCCTGTTCCTCGTGGCGATGCCGATGACCCGCACCCCCGCGTGGCTGGGCGTGGCGTCCGTCCTCGCCCTGACCGGCGTGTTCGTGGACCGGTACCTGTTCGTGATCGCCGGCCAGATCTCACCGATCACCGCGGCGGCGGGCACGGTGTCGGATCCGTACGCCAGCTATGCGCCCTCGATCGTGGAGATCACGATCATGATCGGCGCCGGTGCGTTCCTCGCGTTCCTGTACACGCTCGCCGAGCGCTACCTGGACCTCGAGGAGAACGACATCCACGTCTTCTTCCCCTTCCCGTGGACGAAGCACCAGGTGCACGAGGACGCAACGTCCGAGATCACGGGCGAGATCACGGGCGAGCGCCACGTTGACGACACCGCCACCGGCGATCCCGCGCCCGAACCGGCCGTCCCGGACGTGGCCGCGGCCCGTGCCGACGGAGCCGTGGCATGAGGCACGCGGTCGATCGATACGGCTACCCGGCGGCGATCGCGATCCTCCTGGTCGGGATCGTCGCGGTCGGATCGTTTCTCGTGGTGGTCGCGGGACCGGACCTCGCCAACGGCGCCTTGACGACGAAGCCGACGCCCGGACCGACCGAGGCCCCATCGACCTCGCCGAACTCGCTGATGGCGCTGTCGCCGATCGGCATCGAGATGCCACCGGGGTCGGACTGCCAGGGCTGCCACATCACCGAGGCCGGTGTGCTGGGCACCCGCGAGATCCCCGTGATGGCCCACCCGCTGTTCGGCTGGCGCGACTGCACGGCGTGCCACACGACGGGCAGCCTCGTGGCGAGCGCCCCGGGCCACTCGAGCCTCCACAAGGACGACTGCCTCGTCTGCCACCAGACGCGGACGGAGACGGGCGACACGAGCGAGCCGCCGCTCCGCCCGGAGCACATGGGCACCAGCCAGCCGTGCATCGCCTGCCATGGCATCGACGAGCATGCCCCGCTGCCGGACGAGATGGCGGGCCGGGAGAACTGCTGGATCTGCCACAACGGCGAGGAGTTCACCTACCTGTTCGAGGAGGAGGGCGCCTCGAGCTCGGACCCCGACCAGGGCACCGAGCCCACCGAGGGCGACACGGGCGCCGACGTCGGGTACCGCCTCGAGGGCGACCTGCTGCGCTGATCCGTCCGACCTTCCTCGCGGTCAGGGGGCCTCGCTCGCGACCGTGTCCGGCTTGCCCGTGAACAGCCCCTCCAGCGCCTCGAGCGTCAGGTCCCGCGTGTCGGACACGACCCACGCGGCGCCCGGCAGGTCGGTGCCAACCCCGACGGCCGTCATCCGAGCCGCCAGGATCGACTCGATCCCTGCGCGTGCGTCCTCGATCCCGACACAGTCCTCGAAGCGGACCCCGAGACGCTCGGCGGCGGTAAGGAAGATCTCCGGGTCCGGCTTGCCCTTCACGAGCGCGGCCGGGTCGACGATCACGTCGATCAGGTCCTCGATCCCGAGGCGGCGGACCACGTCCCAGACGTTGTGGCTCATGGACGCGATCGCGGTCCGGATCCCGTGCGCCCGCAGGTCGGCCAGCAGCTCGCCGATGCCGGGCAGCAGGTCGGCGGGAGTGATCGCTTCGATCAGCTCCCGGAAGTAGGCGTTCTTGCGGTCGGCGAGCCGGACCCGGTCCCGGAGGCTGGGCGTCTTGCCGCCGTTCGCCAGGATGATCTCCAGGCTCTCCATCCTGCTGACGCCCTTGAGGCGCTCGTTGAGCTCCCGGTCGAACGGCAGCGACTCCTCCGCGGCCAGCCGCGTCCACGCCCGGAAGTGGTGCTCTGCGGTGTCGGTGATGACGCCGTCGAGGTCGAGGATCACAGCGGAGAGCCGGGGGGCGAGACCGATCTCGACCGGCACGCCGTGCCGCAGCTCCACCTGGCGGCAGAAGTGGCGGATCTCGAGCGGGCCGCCCTCGAGCAGCTCGTACGTCGCGGCCGAATGCTCGATGGTGACCAGCAGCCGTGCCCCGCGGACCCGGAGCTGGAACCGAAGCCGGCTCCACGGTGCCGGGAGGCGTGGCGCAAACGCGATCCGCCCGTCGTCGTCGCGCAGCCCCCCGAACCCGTAGACGAGGGACACCCACGACCCGGCCATGGCGGCGACGTGTACCCCGTGCTCGACGTTGCCGTTGACGTCGTCGAGATCCATGCGGGCCGTCTGCATGAAGTAGCGGTACGCGGCCTCGTCGTACCCGAGCTCCGCCGCGGCGACGCTCTGGATGCACGGGGAGAGCGACGAGTCGCCGGTCGTGAGCGGGTCGTAGTAGTCGAAATTCCGCTTCTTCTCCGCCGCGGAGAAGTGACTGCCGAGGAGCACCTGCGCCATGACGACGTCGGGCTGCTTGAGCACCTGGTGGCGGTAGATCACGAGCGGGTGGAAGTGGAGCAGGAGCGGGAACTGGTCCGGCGCGGTGCCCTCGAGATCCCACGGCGCGCGGTCGAGGAACGCATCGTCCTGGGCATGGATCCCGAGATCCGGATCAAGGGGCACATGCATCAGCCCGGCCGCCCGCTCCCATTCGACGATCTCGGCGGGCTCGAGCCCGATCCGGTCCGCGAGGTCCTGGAACGCCTCCGGCTCATCCCGGCCGAGCTCGCCGGCGAGCCTGGCCGCGTAGCGCAGATGCTCGCGTGCCATGAGGTTCGTGTAGGCATTGTTGTTGACGAGCGTCGTGTACTCGTCGGGCCCAGTGACCTCGTTGATGCAGAACGCACCGGCCCGGGCCGGGATGTAGTCGCCGAGGTCTGCCCACAGGCGGGCCGTCTCGAACACGACCTCGGCGCCCCCGTCGATGAGGAACTGCCGGTCCCCGGTGACCGCCACGTACCGCGCGATGGCGAAGGCGATGTCGGCGTTGATGTGGTACTGGGCCGTCCCGGCCGGGAAGTAAGCCGAGGCTTCGGTGCCGTCGATCGTGCGCCACGGGTACAGGGCGCCCCGCTGCGCGAGCTCGACCGCGCGCGCCCGTGCCTTGTCCAGGATGCGGTACCGGAAGTCGAGCAGCGCGCGGGCGATCGCCGGCTGGGTGTACATGAGCACGGGCAGGGCGAAGATCTCGGTGTCCCAGAAGGTGTGGCCGTCGTAGCCCTCCCCGGTGAGGCCCTTCGCCCCGAGGCTCCTGAGGCCGTCGCGGCCGACCGACTGGAACAGGCTGAACAGGTTGTAGCGGACCCCCTGCTGCAGCATGCCGTCACCGTCGATCTCGACGTCCGAGACGCTCCAGAACTCGTCGAGCGCAGCCGCCTGCTCACGCTCGAGGGCTGCGAACCCGCCGTCGCGGACCGCGTCGAGCTCCTCCCGGGCCCGGGTCACCAGCTCCTCCTCGGGGACATCGAGCGAGCTGAGGTAGGCGAGGAGCTTGGTCAGACCGAGGGTCTCGCCCGGCGCGACGACCGCATCGACCGTGAACGCGATCGCGTCCTCGCCCACGACCGTCGATGCCGACGCCGAGTCGGCGACCCCGTCACTGCCGTAGAGCACGTGCTCCGCAGCGGCGACGACGGCCAGCCGCGTCGTCCGCGTCCGCTGGACCAGCGCCCCCCAGGACCCGAACGCCTCGCGGTGCACGGTCAGGAGGGAGCCCTCCGGAAGGTGCGCCCCGACCCGTGGATCGTCCGAGCCCGCCTGGTTGCGGACCATGCCGTCGACCGACGACACGACCCGCAGCGGCGCGCTGCCCTCCACGACGCTCACCGAGTAGTCGATCGCCGCGATGCCCGGCCGGACGAGCGAGACGAGGCGCCGCGACAGGACCTCCACGACCGATCCGCCAACGGCCCGCCACCGGATCGAGCGGCTCAGGATCCCGGTGCCGAAGTCGAGCGAGCGCTCGTAGGCCTCCACGGTGCCAGTGGCGAGGTCGAGCGGCTCGTCGCCCACGAACAGCTGGATCCGCTTCCCATCGGCAACGTTGAGCATCACCTGGTGGTGCTTCGCGAAGCCGAAGGCCGCCTCGCCGTAGCCGATCGGCGCTTCCTCGAAGAAGCCGTTCACGTACGTGCCGTGAACGATGTTGCCCGCCTCCTCCTCGACGTTGCCGCGGAGGCCGATGTGCCCGTTCGCGAGCGCGAAGATCGTCTCGTTGCGGGCAGCCTGCTCCGGCACGAACTCCAGCTCGCGGATCCGCCAGCCGTCGACCGGGTACAGCGGCCGCTGGTCGCCCATCGGTCGGCTAAACACCTCGCGCACCCACGGTCCTCACTCCTTCTCCGCGTGGGCCATCCTCCCGCGGACCCGTGGAATCGCGGACCACGAGCTCGGTCGGCAGGAGCCTTCGTTCGCTTCCCGTGCCGCCCCCCAGCCGGTCAAGCAGCGCCCGGCCGGCCGCGGCGCCGAGCTCGCGCGCCGGGATGCGGATGGTCGTGAGGGGCGGGTCGAAGTGGCGTGCGAGGGGGATGTCGTCGAAGCCGACCACGGACACGTCGCCGGGCACCTGCCGGCCTGCCTCGCGGATCGCGCGCAGCGCGCCGAAGGCGACGATATCGCTGCCCGCGAACACCCCGGTCAGGTCGGGGGCGCGCAGCAACAGGTCGTGCATCGCCGCGCGTCCGCTCGCGGCGTCGAACGAGCCCTCCGCGACCAGCTCCGGATCATCGGCGATCCCGGCGGCCTCGAGCGCGTCCCGGTAGCCGCCAAGGCGCTCGGCGGCCGCGGTGTACGGCAACGGGGCGTTGGTGATGCAGGCGACCCGCCGGTGGCCGAGGGCGATGAGGTGGTCGACGGCCGCCCGAGCCCCAGCGCGGTTGTCGACGTCCACGCTGTCGGTGTCGAGCGATGGCGAGGATCCCTGGAGGACAACCGGGAACCCGTCGGCGACGAGCCGGGCGAGCTCCTCGTCGTCGGTCCGCGGACCGGACACGATCAGCCCATCCACGTGTCGCGAGCCGACGAGGTCCGCGTAGCGTCTGCCCTCCGCGAGCGGCTCGACGAGGACCCGGTATCCGCCCTCGTGCGCCTCGGAGCCGATCCCCCACAGCGTCTCGGCGAGCAGCGCGTCGGCCGAGACCTGGTCGGGCGACTGGCGCAGGACGAGGCCGATCGCGTGCGACGCCCCGCCGGCCAGGGCCTGCGCGGCACCGTGCGGGCGATACCCGAGCTCGCGTGCGGCCTCCAGGACCCGGCGACGCGTGGCCTCGGGGATCGCGCCATCGGCACGATCATTGAGCACGAACGAGACCGTCGTGCGCGACACACCCGCGCGTGCGGCAACGTCGGCGCTGGTCGCTCGCGTCGGTTGGGCCACGGTTGCTCCGAGGGGTGGGCGCCGGTCGAGGCGCAGCGTGACTAACTCGCGTTAGTCACGCGCAGTATGCGCAGCCGGAGCTGGACGTCAAGCCCCCCACCGTCGACCCGGGCAAGCCCGGGACGCGCGACGCGCCGTGGCGCATCGGGCGTCAGGCCCTGCCGGTCACCATGTCGATCAGGCGGCCCACGACCCGCTCCCCGTCCGCCCGCAACCCGTTGTGCTCGTACTCGCTCGTCTCCCACGCCCGCAGGTTGCCCACGAGCGCCGCCGTCTCGACGGCGAACGCGCGCTCCACGTACACGTCGTTGGTGTAGATCGTCGCGGCCACGGGGACCTCGTTGCGGCGCAGCTGATCCGGGTCGTAGAGGGCGGGCCACGGGTGCTCGGCGAGGATCGCCGCAGCCTCGCGATGTCCGTGGAGCCCGGAGTATTCCTCCCACATCCAGGGGAAGACGTGCTCCGCGGTGAACGCCCCAGTCTCCACGACCTCGTCGGGCAGGAGGCGGTGCGCGGACCAGCGGGTGGCGACCCCGTCGGCGTACGAGGACTCGTGGAGGGTGGCGTAGATCGGGTTGCGTTCCCACTTGGGGCCCGCCGCGACGTCGTGGAGGAACGCGAGCGACCCGAACGGCAGCTCCAGGACATGGTGGAGCAGCTCGAAGCCCGCGCTGTCGCCCAGCCACATGCCGAGCTGCCGGAAGCGGCGTGACGTGAGCCGGTCGCCGTTCGGGAGCCGGACGTCCTCGGCCTCGAGCCGCGCGTGGATCTCGCGCACCCGGGCCGCGTCGGCGGGGTATCGCGTGAAGTAGCGCCGGTTGGCGGCGAGGACCTGGACGTAGGTCGCGCGGTAGATGTCGTCGACCGGCCGCCCGACCGGGGTCAGGCCGCCGGTGATCAGCGCCGCCTGCAGCCCGTCCGGTGCGAACGAGAGATACGTGAGCGTGGTGAACCCGCCGAAGCTCTGGCCGAGCACGGTCCACGGCGGTGAGTCGAGCTCGGCGCGGATCGCCTCGCAGTCGCGGACGATCGCGTCCGCCCGGAAGTGGGTGAGGTAGGCGGCCTGCGCGACCGCCGTCTCCCCCGGGATGACGGCGCCGACGGGGGTCGAGCGGCCGGTGCCCCGCTGGTCCAGCAGCAGCACCCGGTACTCCGCGAGGGCGCGCCGCATCCAGCCCGACGGCGGGCTCACGGGCCTCGCCGCCTCGAACCCGGGGCCACCCTGGAGGAACACGAGGTACGGCCGGTCGAGCCCGTCGGGTGCCGCGACCTCGCGTGTGAACACGGTGATGATGCCGGCGGCCGGGGTCGCGTGGTCGAGCGGGACCTCGTGCTCGCGCTCGGTGACGACGGCGCCCGGGAACCGGATCGTGGTGGCCGTGGCCATGGCGTCTCCTACCAGCGCTGGTGGACGAGCGCCCTGATCCGCGCGTCGTAGATCTCGCGGATGCGGGCCATCGTCGCGTCGTCGAGCGGCGCGAGGTCCGCGGCCGCAGCGTTGGCCCGCGCCTGCTCGGGGGTCTTCGCGCCCGGGATCGTCGTGGTGACGCCCGGGTGCATCAGGATCCAGCGGAGCGCGAGCTGGGCGAGGGTCGCGCCCGGCGGGACGAGCGCACGGAGCTCGTCCACTGCCGCCAGCCCAGTCTCGTAGTCCACGCCTGCGAACGTCTCGCCGACGTCGAAGTCCTCGCCGTGCCGGTTGTACAGGCGGTGATCGGTCGGCTCGAACACGGAGTCCGGGGTGAGCTTGCCCGTCAGCAGCCCGCTCGCGAGGGGCACGCGCGCCAGCACCGCGACGTCGTGCCGCAGCGCGACGGCGAGGAAGTGGTCGGCCGGCCGCTGGCGGAACGCGTTGAACACGATCTGGACGGACGCAACGCCCGGGTACTCGAGCGCCTTGAGCCCCTCCTCCACCTTCTCGACGCTCACGCCGTAGGCGGCCATCGAGCCGTCCGCGACGAGCTCGTCCATCGCCGCGAAGATCTCGGGCATGTAGTAGGCCTGCGTGGGGAGGCAGTGGAGCTGGACGAGGTCGAGCGTGTCCATGCCCAGGTTCTCGCGGCTGCGGTCCACCCACGATCGCAGGGCGGCCGGGGTGTACTCGCGGACGTCGAGCGGCACCCGCCTGCCGATCTTGGTCGGGACCACGAACGTCTCGCCGGGTCGCTCGGCGAGGAACCGGCGGATGACGCGCTCGCTCCGCCCGTCGCCGTAGACGTCCGCGGTGTCGATGAGCGTGACGCCGGCGTCCGCGGCCGCGTGGAGCGCGCGGAGGCTGTCGGCGTCGTCCACGGTCCCCCACGACCCGCCGATCGCCCATGCCCCGAACCCGATGACGCTCACGTCGCGGCCGGTCTTGCCGAGTCGGCGGTACTCCATGCTGGGTGCTCCCCTGTGGCTGCGGTGGCTCGGGTCCAGCGTATCGCCCGCGGCAGGGGCGCACCGCTGCGACCTGGGCGCACCGCTGCGGCCGGGCTGCCCGCCCCCGTGTGACCACCGGCCCTGTTCGGACGGGCCGCGCCGCCGGAGCATGCACCCCTTCGCAGCGCGTCCCAGTCGCTGCCCGAGCGAGGAGCCAGACGGTGGCTGACCTTTCGACCGTGTTCACGGGCATCCGGTTCGCGAACCCGTTCCTGCTCGCGTCGGCGCCCCCGACCGAGTCCGAGAGCAACATCCAGCGAGCCTTCGAGGCCGGCTGGGGCGGCGTCGTGACCAAGACGATCGGCCTCCATCCCGTGGTGAACGTGGCGGGCCCGAAGACGAAGTTCCTGCGCGTCGACAACGGCGGCACGCACCTGTCGATGGCGAAGCGCCCGGACACGACGCTGATGGCGTCGTGGAACTGGGAGCTGATCTCGGACAAGCCGCTCGATACGTGGCTGCCGCGACTCGAGGCGATCAAGCGTGCCTGGCCGGACCGCGTCCTCGTCGCCTCGATCATGGCCGGCTCCGGGTCCGACAAGGAGCTCGCCAACTGGCAGCTGCTCGTCGAGGGCGTGCAGTCGGCCGGTGTCGACGCGATCGAGCTCAACTTCTCGTGCCCGCACATGGACCGGATCGACATGGGCGCGAACGTGGGCAAGGACCCCGTCCTGTGCTCGGTCTCGACGCAGGCCGTCAAGGAGGTGGCGCGAGTCCCGGTGTGGGTCAAGCTGACCCCAGCGACGGCGAACATCGTCGAGGAGGCGGAGGCGACCTTCCGCGGCGGCGCGGACGCGATCTCGTCGTCCAACACGTTCCCGTCCCTCCCGCCGTTCGACCCCGAAACCCTCGATCCCGCGGTCAACGTCGGTGGGTTCGTGTCTCCGGGCGGCATGGGTGGCCCCGCGATCCTGATGCAGTCCCTGGCCAAGATGGCGGAGATGACCCGCGCCTTCCCCGACCGCGCGTTCAGCGGCATCGGCGGGATCTCGGCGTTCGACCACGCGTTGAGCTACTTCCTGCTCGGCTGCGGCACCGTGCAGGTGGCGACCGCGGCGATGCTCGACCACGCGATCGGACCCAACGTGATCGCGAACCTGAACGCCGGGCTGTCGGACTTCCTCGATCGCAACGCGGACCGTGGGTGGACGTCGCTCGACGACATCCGCGGGCTTCGGCGCGACCGGGTCGTCGCGCAGTCGGCCATCGGGCGGCCGGACGCATCGGCCTACCGCGGCGGCTACGAGGCCGAGGCGACGGAGGGCTACGCGACGCCGGAGACGGTCGTGCCACGCTGACTCCGCCGCACCTCGCGCACTTCGCCGTCGCCGGCGCGTCCCCTGCCGATACTCTGCGGGAGACAGTCCGCCACGGAGGCTCCCCATGCCCGACAAGCGCCTCGAGCAGCTCGAGCGGTTCATCAGGCCGATGCGCGTGGAGCCCGGCCGGCGGGTCCGCCTGCCACGGGACTTCGACCCCGGCTACACCGCCGATTTCGTCAAGAAGGAGCAGGCCACCGAGATGCTCCAGCAGGGCGTGCAGTGGCTGTCCGAGTTCCAGGTGCGGCTGGCGGCGCAGGACACCTGGTCGCTGCTCGTGATCTTCCAGGCGATGGACGCCGCGGGCAAGGATGGGACGATTCGGCACGTGATGAGCGGCGTGAACCCCCAGGGCGTGGAGGTGACCTCGTTCAAGGTCCCCTCCACGCTCGAGATGGACCACGACTACCTGTGGCGCGCGGCGCTCCGGCTGCCCGCACGTGGAATGATCGGGATCTTCAACCGCAGCTACTACGAGGAGACGCTCGTCGTCCGCGTGCACCCGCAGATCCTCGCCGGGCAGCGGATGCCCCCGAAGTCCAAGGGCCGCGACGTCTGGAAGCGCCGCTTCCGTGAGATCAACGACTGGGAGCGGTACCTCACCGACAACGGGACGAAGATCGTCAAGCTGTTCCTCAACGTGGGCAAGGACGAGCAGCGCCAGCGCTTCCTGGACCGGATCGAGGAGCCCGAGAGCAACTGGAAGTTCTCCGCGTCCGATGCCCGCGAGCGGCGCTACTGGGACGACTACCAGAAGGCCTACGCCGACGTCCTCTCGAACACGAGCACGCCCTGGGCGCCGTGGCACGTCATCCCCGCGGATCGCAAGTGGTTCATGCGCGTCGCGGCCGGTGCGGTGATCCTCGATGCGCTCATGGAGATCGACCCGCAGTTCCCCAAGCCGACCGCGGAGGCCAGGGCCGAGATGCTCGCCGCGAAGGAGGAGCTCCTCGCCGAGGATGGGGCGGCCGGATAGCCGTGGCCGGGCGTGGATTGCGCATCCACTCCATGAGGTCCATGCTGGGAGCCTGTCCGCCTCCCGAGCCAATGCCCCGATCCCCGGGGCGTCGTCCGGCCGGCAGCGGGAAGGCCTCCGTCGATGGCGTACAGCCCTCCGTCCCCGGTCGAACGGCCCCTGCGGCTGCTCGTCGTCGACGATCACGAGATCGTCCGCGCCGGCCTCGTGGCGCTCCTCGAGCGCCGCCCCGAGATCCAGGTCGTGGCCCAGGCCGGCTCGTGCGAGGAGGCCCTGCTCCAGGCGCGCCGGCACGTGCCGGACCTCGTGCTCATGGACATGCGCCTCCCGGACCGGTCCGGCGTCGAGGCATGCCGTGACATCCGCGCGGAGCTCCCCGAGACCAGGGTCGTGTTCCTCACGAGCTCCGTCGATGAAGAGGATGTCCTCGCCGCGATCCTTGCCGGCGCGAGCGGATACGTGCTCAAGCAGACGCGCGCGTCCGCGCTCGTCGGCACGCTCCTCGCGGCGGGGCGCGGGGAGTCCCAGCTCGACCCGGCCGTCACGGGTGCCGTGATGGACCGCGTGCGGCGGATGGCCAACGGCGAGCTGCAGGACGCCTCGGAGACCCTGACGGCCCAGGAGCGCCGGATCCTGCTCCTGCTTGCGGAGGGTCGCACCAACCGCGAGATCGCCGGGATCGTGTTCCTCTCGGACAAGACCGTGAAGAACTACGCGAGCGCGATCTTCAAGAAGCTGAACCTCGAGCGGCGGTCGCAGACGGCCGCCTTCGTCGCGCGCCACGACGGCGCCAACCGCTGGCGCGCCGACCGACAGGAGACGACATGACCGCCCGGACCTACCGGCCTCGCAGGACGGCGCTCGCCGGCGGCGGGACCCTCGCGCTGCGAAGTGACGGCTCGATCGCCCGGCTGGACGAGCAGGGGAAGGTGCTCGAGTCGTGGGCGCCGGACGATCCGGGGTGGGCGTCGCGCGCCATCCGGTTCGGTCTCCACGTGACGCCGCAGACGATCCACCCGAGCGGCCGGGACGTCCCGGACTCCAAGCCGCCGGCGTAGCCCGCGGGGCGCCGCGCTGGTCGCGGGACATGCGAAAGCCCGGATCCTCGGACCCGGGCTCGGCAGGATGGGGGCGGTTGCGCCGCGAACGGCGCCTCAGCCCCGTGCGGTCAGGCCGCCGACACCGACCTGGCGCGGGGGCCCTTCGGGCTGGCCTCGATCTCGAAGGTCACCTTCTCGCCGCCGTTGAGGCGCTCGAAGTCGAGCGTCGAGTCCAGGCCGTCGCGATGGAAGAAGTATTCCTTCGCGTCGTCGGCGACGATGAAGCCGAAGCCGCGATCGGCGACGACCTTCTTGATTGTTCCTGTGGTCATGAGGACCTCTGCCTCCCCGAACGAGGGGCACCTAGCGCACGGTCCGTTCGAGAAGGGGGTCGACCACGCGGAGCATCGTCACAAGCTGTGGCGAGGCCTCAACCATAGCACCCGTGTGCAGCACGGCCAATTCGTGCCGTCACGGCACGACCTCAGCGGCCCAGGCGCCACTGCCATCGGCGCGCCGCGTGGAGCCGCGCCTGGAGCTGCTGCTCCGTCGCCTCGGTGACACGGCGGAGGCCCGCCGAGCGGTTGAGCTCCAGGTTCACGGCCGCGTAGGACAACCCCGAGACGCGGGCGATGTCCCGGGCGGCATCGGCGTTCGCGAGGCGGAGCCGGTCCTTGGCCTGCCGCCGGGTCATGCCGGGGGTGCCGTCGGGCTCCATCGCGGCGACCGGCGGCGGCGGCCCCAGCTCGACCTCGATCCCGCCGTCGGTCCCGTCCGACCAGTCGTCGGGGAGCGGCTCGTGCCAGGGCGAGTCCGCCTCGCCCGCGAGAGCCACCGCGGACAGCGCCGCGAACAGCGAGAGCTGGTCGCCGGTCATCGGGGTGTCGTCCGCCGCCACGGGACGCGCTGCGTCCTCGTCCTCGCGGCGGTCACGCCGGAGCGAGTGGCGCCGCTGCTCCGCGATCTCCGCGGCGCGGATCCGCAGCCGCAGGTCGTCCGGGATGAACAGCCACGCTCGCTGGTCGCGGATGCCGGGCACCCAGCGCACGAACCGCCCGACGGCCTGGCGGAAGTACAGGTCCGTCGTCACGGTCGTCGCGTAGACCCCGACGCGAAGGCGTGGGATGTCCACGCCCTCGCTGACCATCCGGACGGCGACCAGCCACGGCTCCCGCCCCGCGGCGTACTGCGTGATCCGGGCGGAGGCCTCCGGATCGTCCGAGGTCACGACCACCGCGTGCTGGCCGAAATCCCGCCGGAGCATCGCCGCGATCCCGCGCGCGTGGTCCTGGTCGATCGCGATGACGAGGCCGCCGGCGTCAGGCTGGTGGCGCCGCACGTCGGCGAGCCGCTCCACGGCCTGCCGCAGCACGGAGGGCAGCCACTCCCCGTCGAGCGTGAGCGCGGTCCGCAGCCGCTGGTTGGCCAGCTGGTTCGCGAGCGGATCATCGAAGGTGGCCTCGTGGACGTTGCCGTCGGGGGCGCTCCACTCCATCTCCCCGCCGATCCGCGGGAAGTACACCGGCCGCACCACGCGGCCGTCCCGGAGCGCGTCGCCGTAGCCGTACTCGTAGTCCGGCACCGCCTCGTCGGCGACGTAGCGGACGAACGGGATGGCGCGGGTGTCGCTGCGGAACGGCGTCCCGGACAGCGACAGCCGGCGCGCGCTCTCCCCGAACGCGATCGCGCAGGGACTCGCCCCACGCCTGGTCCTCGCCCGCGTGGTGGACCTCGTCGAGGACGACGACCGCGCGCCGGGCCAGCGTGCGCAGCGCCGTCGCCGCCACTGCGACCTGCTGGTAGCTCGTCACGACCCCGTGCATGTCCGGCGGCAGCGGCCCGTCCGCGGGCGTCCAGGCCGGATCGAGGTGGAGCTGGAGCCGCGCCGCGGCCTGGGCCCACTGGAGCTTGAGGTGCGCCGTCGGGGCGACGATGACGACCGGCGCCGGCTGCTTCGCGAGGACCATCCGCAGGGCCGTGAGCGCGAACGTCGTCTTGCCGGCACCCGGCGTGGCGACGGCGAGGAAGTCGGGGTTCCGGGTCGCCGCGTAGCGGTCGAGGGCCGCGTGCTGCCAGGGTCGGAGTCGGACGCTGCGGGACATGCCACCGGTGCTGGGAGGGACGGATCGGGCGGGCCAGTGTCGCACGAGCCGCCCGTGGCAGGGGCCGCCGCTCGCGGGACGTCAACCCTGGCAGCGGACGTCAGCCCAGGGCGGGCCAGCCCTCGGCGTTCGCGAAGGTCTCGAACGACACGGGCAAATCGAGGCTTCCGTCATCGTCCAGCCCGGTCTTGCGCTCGTAGGCCGCCGACGCGACGTACAGCAGGCTCTCGAACTCGAGGTCCTTCGGCATCGCCGTCGGATCGGCGAGGACGGTCTCGTAGAACGCCCGGCCGTTCGCGACGACGGCGAGCCGGGCATACAGGAACGCGTCCACGGACAGCTGGTCGGGCTCGCCCCACCAGATCGTGGGTCCGCTCTCGCGTGCCCACGCCCGTCCGTCGAGGGCGTGCAGCCGGCGGGCGAGCTGGTCGGCGAAGCCGGCGATGGCCCGGTCCGGCAGGTCCGAGAGCGCCTTCACGAGCGGCGCGACCACCCGGTCGTCGTCCCCCTGGTACGTCCAGTCGAGCCGCTCGATGAGTCCCCAGAACGTGGCGTCATCCATGCGGCCTAGGGTGTTGGACCACGCGCGTACCGTCAATGGCCGGCACGCGTCGCCGTCCCCACGGGCTGACGCATGGCCCATCGCGCGGGTGCGGGATGGCCCTCCTGCGACGATCGCCCGGGGGCATGATGGGCGTGGCATGAACGAGGTCCGGTACAGCCTGCTCCGCGACATCCTGGCGTTCGTCATCGTCGCCGTGGCGTGTCCGATCGCCGTGTACGGCGGCTCGGCGGCCGGCTGCATCGGGTCGGGCGGGCTCGAGTTCGAGTGTGCGATCAACGGCGTGTGGATCGCCCCGCTGATGCTGCTGGGCGCCGGCTTCGTGGCGGGGCTCGTGACTCGCGGCTGGACGGGCCTGCTCATCGTGCTCGTGGCCACCGTGGTGGGGATGACCTCGATCCTCGCCATCTCGTTCCTCGTCGGACGGCCGGTCCCGGTGGACTGGTTCTCGGGCGTCGTCGCGACGATCTGGTTCCTCGCCCCGATCGTCATCGGCTATGGGGTGGGCCGCCTGGCCGCGCACGTCCTCGCGAAGCGGACCGGCGGCCAGACGGGCTGATCGCCATCCCGGTCGCGGCCGGGCGCGAAGGTATCGTGGGGACTCGTTCGTCCCGCCCCCGCACCGTGAGTCAGCCGATGTCGTCCCCTGCCGCCGGCACGCCGTCCCTCGTCACCCCCGGCTCCCGCCTGGACCGGCTCGACCGCCGCGTCACGGAGATCCTCGCGCGTGCCGCGATCCCGTTCCTCCGCGTGGCCCTCGGCGTGGTCTTCCTGTGGTTCGGCGCCCTCAAGTTCTTCCCGGGGCTCAGTCCGGCACAGGACCTGGCCGCGAGGACGATCGAGGTCCTCACCTTCGGCATCGTGGAGGCCGGGATCGCGCTGCCCGTCCTCGCGGCGTGGGAGTGCCTGATCGGCATCGGGCTGCTCAGCGGTCGGTTCCTGCGCGCGACCCTGCTGCTGCTCGCGGTGCAGATGGTCGGGACGATGACGCCGCTGTTCCTGTTCCCGGCAGAGACCTTCACCCAGTTCCCGATCGCCCCGACACTCGAGGGCCAGTACATCATCAAGAACCTCGTGCTGATCGGGGCTGCGATGGTGGTCGGGGGCACGGTGCGGGGCGGACAGCTTGACCCCGAGCCCGGCGCGGAGCCCGCGGGCGCCGACGCCGCCGGCGGAACCGCCACCCCGACCTGATCTCGGGTACGGTCCACGCATGGACCGGGCAGCGGAGATCGAGCGCGCCGTGACGGTGCTGCGGGCCGGCGGGCTCGTCGCGTTCCCCACGGAGACCGTGTACGGGCTGGGCGCCGACGCGTCGAACCCGGCGGCCGTCGCGCGGATCTTCGCGGCCAAGGGCCGGCCGGCGGACCATCCGCTCATCGTCCACCTCGCGTCGGCCGACGTGCTCGGGGAGTGGGCGGCATCGGTCCCGCCGCTCGCGACCACCTTCGCCGAGGCGTGCTGGCCGGGGCCGCTGACGATCATCCTGCGCCGCTCGTCACGGGTCCCGGACGCGGTGACGGGCGGGCTCGACACGGTCGGGCTACGGGTCCCGGCGCACCCGCTGACGCTCGAGCTGCTGCGAGCGTTCGGCGGCGGGATCGCGGCCCCGTCGGCAAACCCGTTCGGCTCCGTCTCGCCCACTACGGCGCAGCACGTGCGGGACGGGCTCGGCGACCGGGTTGACATGATCCTCGACGGAGGGCCATGCGAGGTCGGCGTCGAATCGACGATCGTCGACCTGTCCGGCGACGAGCCCGCGATCCTCCGACCGGGCGGGCTCCCCCGGGAGCGCCTCGAGGCGATCGCCGGCGTGCCGATCCGGACTCGCCACGGCGGCGTCGTGCGCGCCCCCGGCACGCTGGACGCCCACTACTCGCCGGATGCCCGGGTCCTCCTCGTCCCGCCCGGCGAGCAGGCGGGCCGGGTGACGGCCCTTCGCGCGCGCGGCCTCGAGGTCGGCGTCATCGCGTTCACCCCCGGGGGCCCGGTGGGCGATGCGCGGGTCGTGGACCTCGGCGCGTCCGAGGAGGAGGCGGCGCGGCGCCTGTACGCCGCGATGCGCGAGCTCGACCAGACCTGCGACGTCATCCTCGCCTGGCCCCCCGACGAGCGCGGCCTCGGCCTCGCGATCGCCGACCGTCTCCGTCGCGCCGCCGCGAGCGACTGAGCACCCAGGGCACGGGAGCAAGCGTCCACGTGCCGGTGCGTGGCACGCGCGTCATCGCGGCAGTCGCGTCGGGGGCAGCAGCGCTGCGACGAGCGGGGCAGGCCGACGCCGACGCCACGAACGGCATCGGCGCCGGCCGGGGGCCGGGCGGTGGTCAGCCGCGGCCGGATTGCGATCAGTCGCCGCCGGTCACCTTCGATCGCTCGCTGACGTAGATGTCGCCGTCCCGCCCGAAGTGGAGGCGCAGGCCGTCACCCGAGAGGGACGCACGGGTCTCGCTGCCGCCGGTGTTGACGGCCGCACCGAGATTGACCGGGGCGGACCACGCATCCGCGGTCGACGAACGGGTCGCCACATAGATGTCCTGCATGCCGAAGCCGCCGGGCCGGTTCGAGTTGAACACGACCTCGAGCCCGTCCCGCCGCACGTTCGGCATGAAGTCGTCGAAGTCGGTGCTCAGCTCGTCCACCACTGAAGGCGGGCCGAATGTCCAGTCACCGGTCATCTCGCTCCTGTAGATGTCCTGGTCGCCGCCGGTGCCCGCGCTCGAGAAGTAGAGGAACGTCCCCTGGGCGGTCTCGACCAGCGACGGGCCGAACTCGCCCGTCGGGAAGTTGGGACCGGCTCCGGCCAGCGCGCAGCCGAGGTTCCGGGGGGTGCTCCAGCCCTTCGCCGGGTTGCGGCGAGCGAGGTAGATGTCCCCGGCGCCGCACGCTCCGGACACCGCGCGTGTCGAGACGAACAGCAGGCGCTTGCCGGTGAGGGGCGTGGGACAGTAGTCGGCGGCTGTCGAGTTCACCGGGATCCCGGCGTTCGCGAGCGGTCCCCACGGCGCGCCGATCGCGCTCCGCCTGGCCACCCAGATGTCGTTCGGATCGGGATTGGCGGTGCCGCCGCTGCGGTTCGAGGCGATGTACAGCTGCAGACCGTCGGGCGACTCGATCGGGCAGCCCTCGGCGGCCACCGTGTTGATGCCCTGCTCCTGGACGGCTGCGCTCCAGTCGGAGAGCGGTCGTGCCAGCGTGCTCGCCGGTACCGCGATGAGCATCGCCAGGGCGACGAGTGCTGCGATGACTGTGCGCATGAGACGCTCCTTCTCGCTGCCGGCCCGTGGGCCGGCGTTTCTGCACCGTCGCAGGGCGCGTGCACCTGGTATGACGCTCCGTGGCGGCCAATCGGGTCAAAATTCGTCGCGACGCTCGCCGCACCCTGTGCGCGCCCTCGCTCGCAGAGGCCGGCGGGCAGGCGGAGGCGGGTCTCGCCGCATCGTGCGCGCGACTGACCTTGCCGGGCTCGCGCTCAGCAGATCCGGGGCAGCTGCTCCCCGACGAGCATGTCCACGATCCGCTCGGAACCGACGATGGTGCGGATGGTGACCATCCCCGGGTGATCCTCGACGACCGTGCCGATGATCGACGCCTCGGCGCCCGCCCCGGTCGCGCGCATCGCCCGCAGGACCGCCTCCGCGGACG
Source organism: uncultured Chloroflexia bacterium (assembly GCA_963715245.1). Classification (GTDB taxonomy): domain Bacteria; phylum Chloroflexota; class Limnocylindria; order Limnocylindrales; family CSP1-4; genus CAIXZV01. The sequence continues at coordinate 739,367 of CAVQRM010000001.1, read as the reverse complement.
AGGCCGGGACGATCGCAACGAGCTTGCCCTCGTTGGCCACGTGGAGCGGGTCGAGACCCAGGAACTCGCAGGCCGCGCGCACGGGGCCCGGGATCGGGATGGCGGGCTCGTCGAGCACCATCCCGACGCGTGACGCCTGGGCGATCTCGTTGAGCGCCGAGGAAAGCCCGCCGCGGGTCGGGTCGCGCAGCACGTGGACATCAGGTTCGATCCCGAGGATCGCCGCCACCAGGCCGTTGAGCGCCTGCGTGTCGGACGCGATCTCCACCTCGAACTCGAGGCCCTCGCGGACCGACATCACCGCCACCCCGTGGAGCCCGATCGGCCCCGACAGGATGATCGCGTCGCCGGCCGACGCCCTGTCGGCCGATGGCGCGACACCGGGCCCAACGAGCCCGATGCCGGCCGTGTTGACGAACAGCCGGTCCGCATTCCCGCGCCCGACGACCTTCGTGTCGCCGGTGACGATCCGCGTACCGGCGCGGGCCGCCGCCGCGGCCGCCGAGGCGGTGATCGACCGCAGCTCCTCGAGCGGCAACCCCTCCTCAACGATGTAGGCGAGGCTGATCGCGACCGGCGTCGCGCCCATCATCGCGAGGTCGTTGATCGTGCCGTTGACCGCCAGCTCGCCGATGTCGCCGCCCGGGAAGCGGATCGGCGAGACGACGAACGAGTCCGTCGTGAACGCGAGGCGTGCGCCAGCAACCTCGACGATCGCGGCGTCGTTGAGCACGCCGCCGGGCGCAGCGGCCGCGAGCGCGGGGGCCAGCACCTCGCGCATCAGCGACGCGGACAGCTGCCCGCCCGAGCCGTGGCCGAGGATGACCCGCTCGTCCTCGGGGATCGGGACCGCGCAGGCGAGGTCCTCGGGATCGATGGTCACGCGGGCATCGTCGGACGTCGTCATCGGGCGCCGTCCGCTGCCGGCGCGACCGGCACCAGGGGCGTGGCTCCCGAGAACCCGCTCGCGGCGGCGACGCCGCGCCCGGCCGCGAAGAACGCCGCGCACGTTCCCTCGGAGCTGACCATCGGCGCCCCGAGCGGCTTTCGAGGCGTGCACAGCGTCCCGTACGCCGTGCAGTCGAGCGGGGTGGCGTCGCCGATCAGGATCGCGCCGGCGATGCACGCCGGATGCTCGTTGGTGTGGATGTCGCCGACCTCGAACTTCGCCTCGGCGTCGAACCGTGCGTACTCGGCGCGCAACCGGTAGCCGGACATCGGGATCTCCCCGACGCCACGCCACTTGCGCGGCCCGATCTCGAACACGTCGAGGATCTGCTTCTGCGCGAGCGGCACGCCCTCGCGTGTCACCGCGCGCTTGTACTGGTTCTCGACCTCGTGACGACCCTCCTCGAGCTGCCGGATCGCCATCCAGATGCCCTCGAGCAGGTCGAGGGGCTCGAAGCCCGTGACGACGATCGGCACACCGTACTTCGCGGCGATCGGCTCGTACTCCGTCCAGCCCATGACGGCACACACGTGCCCCGCTGCGAGGAACGCCTGGACCTGATTGCCCGGCGAGTCGAGCAGGGCGGTCATCGCCGGCGGGACGAGGACGTGCGAGACCAGCACGCTGAAGTTGTCGATCCCCCGCCGCGCGGCTTCCGCCACCGCCATCGCGTTGGCGGGCGCCGTCGTCTCGAAGCCGACGGCGAAGAACACGACCTGGCGGTCCGGGTTGGCGAGCGCGATCTTCAGCGCGTCGAGCGGGCTGTAGACGATCCGGACGTCCGCCCCACGGGCCTTGAGCGCCAGAAGATCCGTGGTCGATCCCGGCACCCGGAGCATGTCGCCGTACGAGGTGAAGATGACATCCGGACGGGCCGCGATCGCGAGCGCCTTGTCGACCTGCTCGAGGGGCGTGACGCAGACGGGGCAGCCGGGTCCGTGGATCATGCGCACGCCGTCGGGAAGCGCCTCGTCGATCCCCTGCTTGACGATCGTGTGCGTCTGGCCGCCGCACACCTCCATCAGCGTCCACGGCCGGGTCGTGATCCGGTGGATCTCCGCGATCAGCTGCTTCGCGAGCACCGGATCCCGGTACTCGTCGAGGTACTTCACGGCTGCGGCCCCCCGATCGTGGCCGGCGGCAGCGCCGGATCGAACGTGAGCGCACCGGGCGCGTCGTCGGACACCACCGCGGGCGCATCCATCCCCGGGCCGAGCGTCATCAGCTCCGGCTCCATCGCGCCCATCTCGCCCAGGATCTCGAGCGTCTTGAGCGCCTCCGCCTCGTCCACCTTCGAGATCGCGAAGCCCACGTGGACGATGACATAGTCGCCGACGGCGACCTCGGGCAGGTACGCGAGGCAGGCATCCTTGCGGACGCCGCCGAAGTCGACCCTGCCCATCGCGAGACCCGCCTCGTCGCGGATCTCGGTGACCCTGCCGGGGATCCCGAGGCACATCGGTTCAGCCCTCCTGTGCCGGCGTCGAGTGGCCGGACCCGAGTCTGGCCGCGGCGATCGCGGCCTGACCATAGCTCACCCCGCCGTCGTTGACGGGAACCTGTCGATTGATGAACGGCTCGAACCCGTCACCCGCGAGGCGGCGGAGCAGCACCGCGGCCAGGCGACGGTTCTGGAACACGCCGCCCGAGAGGCACACCGTTTGGACACGGGTCCGCTCCCGCGCGTCGTGGAGCATCGCGACCGTGACGTCGGCGATCGCCGCCTGGAAGCCCGCCGCGAGGCGGTGCCGCGTCCGTCCCCGGGCGACACCGTCGAGCAGCGCCGCGAGCGTCGGCCGGGGGTCGTACACGAGCAGCCCGTCGACGCGGTCGAGGCGCCACGGGAGCGCATCCGCGGGACGGTCGCCGGCGGCCAGCTCGAGCTCGATCGCCGCCTGCGCCTCGAACTCGGCGACGTCCCGGAGGCCGAGCAGCGAGGACGCGGCGTCGAACAGGCGGCCGGCGGACGAGGCGACGGGCGCGTTGAGCCGACGCTGGACCTGCGTCCGGACGAGCGCGACCTCCCGCGCGTCGAGGCGCCCGAGGAACGCGGCCGCGGGGTGGTCGACCGTGCCGAGGTCGGCGGGCAGCGGTCCATCGCGGAACCCCATCCCCTCGGGCATCCCGCGCAGGCCCTCGGTCCCGAACAGGTAGCCCAGCGCCATCCGGTACGGCTTGCGCACGGCGAGCCCGCCGCCCGGCATCGGGGCACGTCCGAACCTGCCCAGGCGGCGGTAGCCCGCCAGGTCGGCGAGCAGGATCTCCCCGCCCCAGAACGTGCCGTCGTCGCCCATGCCGAGCCCGTCGTACGCGACCCCCAGGAAGGGGCCGGTGATCCCGTGCTCTGCGGCGCAGGAGGCGACGTGCGCGTGATGGTGCTGGACGGCGACGCGTCGCGAGGGCGCGAAGTGCTCGAGGGCGAACTTCGTCGAGAGGTACTCGGGATGGAGGTCGTGGACCGCGATCTCCGGCTCCAGCGCGAGCAGGCGCGAGAGGTGCGCCAGGCCGTCCGTGAAGGCGCGGTGCGTCGCGAGATCCTCGAGGTCGCCGTTGTGGGGCGCCACGTGGGCGCGCGAGCCACGAGCGAGCGTGAACGTGTGCTTGAGCTCTGCCCCGACCGCGAGCAGCGGCACGGGCGTCGCGAGCGGGAGCGCGACCGGCTCCGGGGCGTACCCGCGGGCTCGTCGCACGACGCTCTCCCGCCTTGCGACGACCCGCGTCACGGTGTCGTCATAGCGCGCCCTGATCTCACGGTCATGGGCGAGGAACCCGTCGGCGAGGGGTGCGAGCCGCTCCAGCGCGTCCGTGTCGTCGGTCGCCAGCGGCTCGTCGGTCAGATTGCCGGAGGTGAGCACCAGCGGCCGCCCGACGGCCTCGAGCAGCAGATGGTGGAGCGGCGTGTACGGGAGGAACACCCCGAGGCGGCGGTTCCCGCTCGCGACCGAGGGCGCGAGGGCGGGCGTCCCATCCCGGCGGGCCTCGAGCAGCACGATCGGCCGGGCGGGACCGGTCAGCAGCTCCCGCTCGAGCATCCCGGCGCGACACAGGGCGAGCGCGGCGGCCTCGTCGCGGACCATGACCGCGAACGGCTTCGCCCAGCGCCGCTTCCGGTCGCGCAGACGGCGGACGGCGCCGGCGTCGGTCGCGTCACAGGCGAGGTGGTAGCCGCCCAGGCCCTTGACGGCGACGATCTCGCCCGCGAGGAGCGCCCCGACGGCCAGGTCGAGCGCGGCGCCCCCGGTCGCTTCCGGTGCGGCGGCGCCGGTCCGCTGCCACGCGAGCCGGGGTCCGCACGCCGGGCAGGCGACGGGCTCCGCGTGGAAGCGGCGGTTCGCCGGGTCGCGGTACTCGGCCGCGCAGTCGGGGCACAGCGGGAACGCCCGCATCGTCGTGCTCGCGCGGTCGTACGGAAGCTCGTCGATGATCGTCGCTCGCGGACCGCAGTTGGTGCAGTTGAGGAACGGATAGCGGTGCCGCCGATCGGTCTCGTCGAACAGCTCCGACAGGCAGTCGTCGCAGGTGGCGATGTCGGGCGGGAACAGGCGGTCGGCGCCCCTCGACGACACGCTCTCGTCGATCTCGAACGGCTGCGGGAGTGGGTGCCGGGCAGGTCCCGGCTCCGCGACGACGATGCGCTCGACGCGGGCGCGGGGCGGGGCGTCCGTGCGCAGGCGTCGCGCGAACTCGTCCAGCGCGGCGATCGGCCCGGAGGCCTCGATCTCGACGCGCCCCGCGGCGTTGCGGACCCGACCGGCGAGCCCCAGCGCGGTGGCGAGCCGCCACACGAACGGGCGGAAGCCGACGCCCTGGACGACGCCTTCGCAGACGATGGACCGGGTCGCGTGCGCTGGGCTGGCAGCCGGGACGCGCACGTCCGGACGGACGGGTGCAGCCATTGCCCTAGGGTCCGTCCGGCGGGGGTCCCGCAAGACGTGCCGAACGGCCCGCGTTGGCGACCCGAAGTCACCGGCCCGGACCGGCCGCTCGGCCGCGCCGGGAGCTGAACCGGCGGCGGCGCCGGGCCGAATTGGCGGGCGCCGGCTCAGCCGGACGCGTCGGGAGCCGGCTCGGCGGTCGGTTCGGCGGTCGGCTCGGCGGCGGGCGCCGGCGCCGGCTCACCGGCCGGCACCGTGGCCGGCTCGTCGCCCGGTGGCGACTCGTCCGGCAGGGCCTCGGTCTCCGGCGTCGACGTGGGCTCGGCCGACGGCTCAACCGGCGGCGGCGGGGTCGGGTCGGGCGGCGGATCGGGCGTCGGGTCCGGCGGCGGCTCGACGGGGAGGCCCTGGCGCTCGGGGAACACGAGGACGTAGCGGCCGTACCACTCCGAGGGCGCGGTCGTGGGCTTCACGGAGCTGCGCTTCGTGCCCGATGTCCAGGGATCGTCGTACGGGCTGTCGGTCTCCCGGTAGCGCTGGAAGCGGTACTTGAGCGAGCCCGTCCGGAACGCCTCGTAGCTCGTCCGGCGGTTGACGACGCCGTTCTTCTTCAGCGGGTCCGAGAGATAGACGTACTTGACGGTGAAGTTCCACGAGACGCGCGGGTCCTCACCGGTCACCACGTACCCGTGCATGACCTGCGCGTGGCCGCCCGCCCAGCCGAGGATGCCGACCGGCATGCCGCGCTTGGCGATCCCCCGGACGGCGGCCTTGACCGCGCCCGAGAACGTCTTGTACGCCCGGTCGTCGTACGGTCGCGTGGCCTGGTCGGTCATCGCGTCCGGGCCCCAGCCGTAGCGGTTGAGCGCATTGCGCCAGCCGTGCGCATCGGAGCCCGCCGAGGTCGATCGCAGGGTGTCGTTCCGGCGCGAGAACGCGAGGATGGAGGTCATGTCCCGCACGTCGGCCGGGTCGGTGCTGTTGCGCTTGACCCGGTACGGCGTCCAGCCGAAGCCGTTGCCGCCCGTGCCCTGGTACGCGATCAGGTTGAGCATGAGCATCGCCGACGCGGCCGTGCAGGCCGTGTAGTACGGATCCTGGTACAGGAACGCCGACGACACCCACAGGTTGCGCGACCAGGTGGTCGCGGCGGCCGCCGGACCCGGCACGAGCGCCGCACACGAGAGGATCAGGGCGAGCAGCGGCGTCGCCAGCAGGCTGGCAGGGCGACGGGGCTGGGGCCGGGCGACGCGCACTGGGATCTCGCTGTGGGCTTGAGCTGGGCGCCTCGACCATCGCCCGGGACCCCGGCCGGATCAATGGGACGATGGGTCCGGGGAGCACACCAATGGGTCCGGGGTCCCCGCGCACCGCCCGGCCGGCCGGGCTCCGCCGGGGTCCCGCCGGTGGTCGCCCGGTACACTTGGCCACGGATCCGCGAGCGCCCGCCGGATCGCGCAGGAGGGTCGAGTGCCCGAGGGTCACGTCATCACCGTCACGGGTCCGCGCCCGGTCGCGGAGCTCGGCGTCGTTGACGCGCACGACCACCTCCTCATCGACTCGCCGGGGATGCCCGGGCAGGGGTTCACCGACGTCGACAAGGCGATCGAAGAGGTGCGCGACGGGCAGGCGACGGGGATCGGGACGCTCGTCGAGATGACGCCGATCGGCCTCGGCCGGAACCCCGCGGGGCTGCGAGCCGTGGCCGAGGCGACGGGCCTCTCGATCATCGCCGCGAGCGGCTATCACCGGGACGCCCACTACCCCGCCGATTCGTGGGTCCATGCCGCCACGGTCGAGGTCCTCCGGGACCGGATCGTCACGGACCTCACGCTCGGGATGCACCCCGCGGACTGGCTCGACCCGGGCCTGCCGCTGGACGCGTCGCGGGCCGGGGCGATCAAGGGCGGCGCCTCGTACCACCACATCACGCGATCGGAGCGACGGCGCCTCGAGGCCATCGCCGGCGCCAGCGCCGCGACGGGCGCCGCCGTCCTCGTCCACACGGAGATCGGGACCGCCGGGCACGAGGTCGTGGATCTCCTCGAGGCCGCGGGGGCGCCGACCGACCGGATCGCGCTCGCGCACCTCGACCGCAACCCGGACTGGGAGCTCCACGCGGAGATCGCGGCGCGCGGGGTCACCCTCGAGTACGACACGATCGGCCGCACGAAGTACCACCCCGACAGCGTCGTCCTCGACCTCATCGAGCGGGTGGCGGCAGCCGGGCACCTCGACCGCATCGTCCTGGGGCTCGACCTCGGGGCGCGGAGCTACCTCCGGGCCTACGACGGCGGGCCGGGGCTGCGCTACCTCATGGCGACCTTCGTGCCGCGGCTCCGTCGGCGCGTGGGCGACGAGGCCGTCTCGCGGATCCTCGTCACGAACCCGGCCCGGCTGTACGCGATGCCGGTCGCCGTCCCGGGGATCGCCGGCATCGCCGGGGGCGCCCGGTGAGCGACCGGTACGACGTCGTCGTCGTCGGGTCCGGGTCGGCGGGCTCGACGGCCGCCATCACGGCCGGGCGGCTCGGGGCCCGGACCCTGCTCGTGGACCGCCTGGCGTTCATGGGCGGCACCTCGACCGCCGTCCTCGACACCTTCTACGCGTTCTACACCCCGGGCGACCGCCCGCGCCGCGTCGTGGGCGGCCTCGGCTGGGAGATCGTGCGACGCCTCACGGCCGACGGCCTGGCGTTCGAGCGGCCCAACACCTACGGCGCTGGTACCGGGGTCACCTACGACATGGAGGCGCTCAAGGTGCTCTGGGAGCGCCTCGCCGAGGATGCGACCGTCGACCTGCTGCTCCACACGTGGGCGACGGGCACGCACGTGGACGACGGCGGACGCCTCCGCGCGATCCGCCTCTGGAACAAGGGCGGCGAGCGCTGGGTGGAGGGCTCGGTGTTCGTCGACGCGTCGGGGGACGCGGACGTCGCGGCGATGGCCGGCGTCCCGCACGACAGCCCGAAGGACGGCCAGACGGTCCAGTCGCTCTCGACGCTGTTCAAGGTCGCGAACGTCGACATCGAGCGGGCGAAGGCCGTACCCAAGGCCGAGCTCTGGGCACGCATGGCGGAGGCCGCCTCGAGCGGGCTGTACCGGCTCCCGCGCGTCGAGGGATCGTGGCACCGGACGCCGCACGAGGGCGTCGCGCTCATCCACATGACCCGGATCCCGAACACGGACGCGACCGATCCCGAGCAGCTGACCCGCGCGGAGATCGAGGGCCGGCGGCAGGTCCAGGAGTACCACCGCTTCCTGCGCGACCGGGTGCCCGGCTTCGAGCGCTCGGTCATCGTCGCGACGAGCCCGTCGATCGGCGTCCGCGAGAGCCGGCGGATCCACGGCGACTACCGCCTCACGCGCGAGGACGTGCTCGACGGGCGGCGCTTCGACGACGAGATCGCGTTGTGCGGGGCCCCGATCGAGGATCATCACGCGGGTGGCGACACCGATTGGCAATACGTTGGAGAGGGTGGCGTGTACGGAATCCCCTACAGGACGCTGGTGGCCGAGGGCGTCGAAGGCCTGCTCGTGGCGGGCCGCTGCTTCTCCGCCACGCACGACGCGCACGCGTCGGCCCGCTCGATGGCGACCTGCATGGCGATGGGCCAGGCAGCCGGGATGGCGGCCGTGTTCGCGGCCGGCATGAGCGTGTCGCCGCGAGTCCTTCCGATTGACGCGCTACGCGAGCAGCTCGCCGCGGCGGGCGCGCTCCTCGAGCCGGAGCCGGTGGGGGCGCCCGCATGACGGCCGACGCCCTCCGCAGCGGCCCCGTGGCCGAGGCGATCCGCCGCCACCGCATGATCGTGATCCTTCGCCGGGTGGAGCCGCGGGCCGCGCTCCTCGCGCTCGTGACCGAGCTCGCGGACGCCGGCGCGCGCGCGTTCGAGATCACCTTCGATGCCCCGAATGCGGCGGCGGACATCACCGCTGCCAAGCAGCTCCTCGTCGCCCGGGCCGATGGCGAGTACCTCGTCGGCGCCGGAACCGTCCTCCGCCGCGGGCAGCTCGAGGCCGCGCGGCGTGCGAATGCCGACTTCGCCGTCGCGCCGCTGTACGACCGGGAGCTCGTGACGACGGCGATCGCAGAGCACCTCCCGTTCATCCCCGGCGCCTTCACGCCGACCGAGATCGCCGCCGCGTGGGCGGATGGCGCGACGTTCGTCAAGCTGTTCCCCGCGTCCGGCGTGGGGCCGCCGTTCGTCCGGGAGCTCCGTGGCCCGATGCCCGACGTCCAGCTCGTCGCGACCGGCGGCGTGGATGCCACAAACGCGCTCGCCTACCTCCAGGCGGGAGCCGCGGCGGTGGGCGTGGGCAGCGCGATCACGAAGGCGGATGCCGCGACGCGGCGGGCCATCGTCGAGTCCGTCGCGAGGCCCGGGGAGGCGCGGTGACCCACGGTCGCCGCTTCGAGGGCCGCAACGTCCTCGTGACCGGCTCCACCGGGATGGCTGCCTCCGCCGCACGCGCGATCGCCGCGGACGGGGGCGCGGTGTTCGTCACGTCGCGGACGGCGGCGCACCTCGAGGCGCTCGGCGCGGAGATCGCGGCGGCCGGCGGGCGATGCGCGTGGCACGCGGCGGACCTGCGCCGCGAGGCCGACGTCGAGGCGGCCTTCGCCGCGTTCGACACGGCCTTCGGGCGCCTCGATGCCGTCTACAGCGTCGCCGGCATCAGCGGACGGCGGTACGGCGACGGGCCGCTCCACGAGGCGACGCTCGAGGGCTGGGAGACCGTCCTCGCGGCCAACGCCACGAGCCAGTTCCTCGTCGCGCGGGCGGCGATCGCGGCGGATGCTCGGCCAGGAGCCGGACGCGGGCGGTGCGCGGGGAACGGTCCTGCTCATGTCGTCCGTGCTGGCGACGCGGCCCGCCGCCGAGTTCTTCGGGACCCATGCCTACGCGGCGAGCAAGGGCGCCATCGAGAGCCTCGCGCGCGCCACAGCCGCGACGTACGCGCCGCACGGGATCCGGGTCAACGCGATCGCGCCCTCGCTCATCGCGACGCCGATGAGCCGCCGGGCGCAGGAGGACGAGGCGATCGTCGCCTACCTCGGCCAGAAGCAGCCGCTCGCGGGCGGTCCGATCGACGTCGATGCCGTGACCGACGTCGCGCTCCACCTCCTCTCCGACGAATCGCGGATGGTGACCGGCCAGGTCGTCGCGGTCGATGGCGGTTGGGGGGTGAGCGAAGCGAGGATGGGCGGTTAGGTGCGGATAGGGAACGTTGCCCGCGTTGTGCGCGTGCGCCCGAGCGTTTACCGTGAACGTGACCATCGTCACCTGGAGGCTCGCCGCCACATGTCACGTCTCCGCCTGACCGCGATCGCCGCGCTCGCACTCCTCCTCGCCCTCCCCGCACCCGTGCTGGCGGCAACGGTGGACGTGACCGGGACCGTGACCGCGCCCGAGGGCGTGTCGGTGGCCGGGGTGGAGATCGCGGTGCTCGTGCAGGGCAGCGACGAGATCAAGGCGACCACGACGGACGAGGCCGGCGCCTGGGCGCTGCAGGTGGACGCTGAGCCCGGGGCGGTCCTCGAGATCGACGCGACGGGCGCCCAGACGCGATCCGAGCCCGACGAGGAGGGCTGCGTGACGGTCAGCACGCCCATCGGCCGGCTCGAGGTCACGATCGAGGAGCTGCCGCTCGCGGCGATCGAGGTGCCGCTCGACGGCGCGATCACCGACGTGGTCTGTCCCGAGACGCCCACACCGGCGCCCGTTGACACGCCCAAGCCCACGCCGCCGTTCACGGGCGGGGGACCCGCGAAGACGCCGCCGTCGACCGACACGATCGGGGCGGACGGGCTCGGGGGCCGCGGGATCCGCGTTCCTCGTCATCGCCGGCCTGCTCGCCATGGTGGCCGGGGGATCCGTGGCCATGACCCGGCGCCGAGCCTCGCGCCTCGCCCTGGCCCGGCGCTACCAGGCGCATCCGCTCCCCGGGGACTCGGGCCGCCGCCCCTGACGCGAACGCCGGGCGGCACTCGGGCCCTCGCGACGATCAGCCCGCCTGGGCCCCGACCTCGATCCAGCCCGCCCCGCGGGTGACCCGCCGGACGCGCAGGTGGTCGTCCAGCTCCACGAGGTGCGCGCGGCGCCCGGGCTCGATCAAGCCCCGGTCTGTTGCCCCGATGAGCGCCGCCGGGTTTGACGCGGCCGCGGAGACGGCAGCCGGCAGCGTGCTCCCCTCCCCGACGAGGTTGCGCACCGCCGTGTCGAGCGCGATCACGGAACCAGCGAGCGTCTCCGTCCCGGCGAGCGTCGCGCGCCCGCCTCTGACCTCCACCTCGAGGCCACCGAGCATCGCGCGCCCGTCGCCGACGCCCGCGAGCGGCAGCGCGTCCGAGACGAGCACGAGGCGGTCCGCGGGCTTCGTGCGCCGGATGATCGGCCACAGCGCCGGATGGACGTGGTTGCCGTCCGCGATGAGCTCCACGTAGGCCTCGTCGTCGATGAGGGCGGCGACCGCGAGCCCCGGCAGCCGGTGGTCGACTCCCGTCATCGCGTTGAACAGGTGCGTCGTTGTCCGTCCACCGGCCGCGAACCCCGCCCGCGCCTCGGCAAGGGTTGCCGCCGAGTGGCCCATGGAGGCGGCGATCCCGAGCGCCGCGAGCCGGCGCGTGAGGTCCAGCGCGCCCGGGAGCTCGGGGGCGATGGTCATGATCCGGAGACCCTCGAGCAGCTCCTCGATCGCCGCGTCATCGAACGACGCGGGCGTGCGCAGGAGCGCGGGATCGTGGGCGCCCTTGCGCGTGGGGGCGAGGAACGGCCCCTCCAGGTTGAACCCCAGCGGCTCGGCGCCGTCCGGCGGCGCGGCCGGCATCCAGGAGCGGACCCGGCCGGCGAACCGCGGCAGCTCGTCGGCGGCGAGCGATGGCGCCGTCGGCAGGAACGAGGTCACGCCCCGCCGGAGGAGCGCGCGCGCCATGCCCGACAGCGCGTCCGCATCGCCGGTCGCGGCGTGGCCGCCCCAGCCGTGGACGTGGACGTCGATGAACCCCGGCGCGTAGAGCGGCCCCGCGGCGGCGGCCGCAACGTCAGGGTCCGGTTCGACCAGGGTGATCCACCCGTCCTCGATCGCGATACGGCCGGCGACGACCCGGTCCGCGAGCACCAGCCGTCCCAGCACGATCTCAGGCATCATCGACCTCCCGGAGCGCCGCGCGCATGGCGAGGATGTTCTCCGCCGGGACGTTGGGCTGGATGTTGTGGACGGTCGCGAAGACAAAGCCCCCACCGGGCGCAAGGTCCGCGACTCGCTGCCGCACCTCCGCCCGCACCTCGTCGGGCGTCCCGGAACCGAGCACGCGCTGCGTGTCCACGCCGCCGCCCCAGAACACGATGTCCCGGCCGAACTCGCGCTTGAGCTCCGCAGTGTCCATGCCGGCGGCGCTGACCTGTACCGGGTTGAGCACGTCAACGCCGATCTCGACCAGGTCCGGGATCAGCTCGCGCACTGCGCCACAGCTATGGAAGAAGACCTTCGCGTCGGTGTGCGCGTGGAGGTACGCGAACAGCTCCCGATGCAGCGGCTTGACGAGCGCCCGGTACGTCGCGGGGCTGAACAGCGTCCGGTCCTGCCCACCGAGGTCGTCCGCCTCCGCGACGACGTCGACGAGCCCGTCGAGTTGCGGGAGCAGCCGCTCCCAGTACGCGAGCTTGACCTCGAGGATCCGCTCCATGATCCGCCGGGCGAGCGCCGGATCACCAGCGAGGTCGATGTACCCGTCCTCGAACCCGCGGAGCTTGAACAGCCCTTCGGTGACGCCGCTGCAGATCGATCCGACGAGGACGGCACGCTGTTCCTCGACGGCGTACCGGCGCGCCTCCTCGGCCATGCCGGTGTACCGCGCTGGGTCGGCTGCATCGGGCCAGGCGAACGCCTCGACGGCGGCGAGGTCGACATCGCCGGGCAACGGATGGGCAAACGTGTCGTAGTAGAACCCGTCGGGGATCGGCATGCGCCGGCCGGCGCCCCACTCGTCCACGTAGACCCGGTAGCCGCCCTCCTCGCGAACCACCGGCCGATACGTGGAGCCGCTTCGGGGCACGACGAGCCTGACGTCCGAGCCCAGCGCATCCAGCACGTCGGGCTCGACCTCGGCCAGCTGCTGCGCCGTGTCGCCGACCCTGACATCGACGGGCTCGAGGCCTAGCGCCGCACGCAGCCGGGCATACGCCAGGACGTGGATGCCCGTCATGCGCGAACCGCCCATGTCGAACGGGATGCGGTCCGGCTCCCGGTGGGCAAGCGCCGTGCGCACCCGCTCCCGCGACGTGAATGTCGTCGGTTGGCCGGCGGGAGTGCTCACACCTCGCCGTCCTGCTCCACGTCGAACAGGATGTCCAGCGCGTACCGGTCGGCCGGATAGCGGCTCTCGGTCGCCTCGATGCGGCGGCCGTGCGTGTCCATGATCACGCGCCGCTCCACGAGCAGGGCATCGCCCCGCTGGAGGCCCAGGAGGCGTGCCTCCTCGTGCGTCGCCGGGGCGGCGGCGATCGTCGCCGTGCCACGCCGGAGGTGGTAGCCGCCCCGCGCGAGGGCGTCGTGGAGCGAGCCCGTCTCGAGATCCGCGGCCATGACCGCGGTCGCCGTGGCCTGCACGAGGATCGCCATCTCCACGGCGATCGGCTCGTCGTCGGCGAGGCGGAGGCGACGCAGCGCGACGACCGGCTCGCCGCTCGCCAGGCCCAGCGCGGCCGCCTCGTCGGCCGTCGACGGCCGGATCTCCCGGGCCAGCACCCTCGAGCTCGGGTGCCGACCGCGGCGCTCCATCTCCCGCGAAAAGGTGAGCAGGCGGTCCGCCCGTCGATGCGCCGGCGGCTCGGCGACGAAGCTGCCCTTACCCGGGATCCGGAGCACGAGACCCTCGTCGGCGAGGCGCTGCATCGCGTTGCGGGCCGTCATGCGCGACACGCCGAACTCCGCGCACAGGTCGGCGTCCGACGGGAGCGCGTCGCCCGGGCTCAGCGTGGCGATCCGCTCGCGCAGCGCCTGTTCGATCCGTCGCCACTGCGGGACGTACCGCGTGAGGCTCATCCGGGGACCTCGCCCTCCGGGTGGGCGGCGGTGACGGCCGCGGCACGCTCCGCCCCGTGCACGGCCGCCCCGATCGCGCCCGCCCACGTGCCGAGCTCGGCCGCGAGGAGCGTCACGGGCTCGAGCGACGTCGTCCGCACGCGTCGCCGGAGCTCCGCCCGGATGGGGTCGAACAGGAGGTCTCCCGCGGCCGCGATCCCGCCCCCGATCACGATCCTGTCGGGCGACAGGATGGTCACGATGTTCGCGATCCCGATGCCGAGGTAGCGGCCGACCTGCGCAAACCCGTCGAGGGCGCGGGCATCGCCCGCACGGGCGCGGATCACCGCCTCCTCCGCCGTCGCGGTCCCGCACGCGAGGGCGAGCTGATCGGCGCGGGCGTACGCCTCCACGCACCCGCGGTTGCCGCAGTTGCACCACGGCCCGTCGGGATCGATCGTCTGGTGGCCGAGCTCGCCGGCCGTCCCGTCGTGGCCCTGGTGGACCTGCCCGTCCACGGCGATCACGCCCCCGACCCCCGTCCCGAGCGTGAGGCCCATCATCGACGCCGCCCCGCGGCCCGCCCCGAGCCGCAGCTCCGCGAGGCCGAACGCCCGGGCGTCGTTGATGAGAAAGGCGGGGATGCCGAGGGCGTCGGAGATCGGCCCGGCGACGGGCTTGCCGTCCCAGGGGCCCGGGAAGTTCACGAGGAAGCGGGTGGCGCCGGCCTCGGGGTCGTAGAGGCCGGGGACCCCGACGCCCACCGACCTGATGCCGGGCCACGCGGCGATGACCTCCGCGCCCATCGACGCGAGCCGGCCGACGACCGCGTCGGGGCCGTCCTTGGTCGGCGTCGGGCCCTGGCCGGTGGCGAGCGTCCGCCAGTCGTCACCGGCGTGCTCGACGACGGCCCACTTGGTGTTCGTGCCGCCGAGATCGAGCCCGAGATGGCGGTTGCCGCTGGCCATGTTCGCGCAGGCTCCGGCTGGAAGGGTGGGATTGTTACCAGTATAGACAGGTGCGTACGGCGACGGTCGGGCCGGATGCTAGCCTCCCCGTCATGGCCGCCCGCGACGTCCCCCCGATCCACATCCCCGACACCTTCGTTGTCTGGGTGATGAGCGACGTCCACGGGCAGCTCGAGGCGGTCGACACGCTCCTCGCCGACGCGGCACTGGCGCGGGCCGGGGCCTGGACGGCGCCGCCCGGGACGGCGCTGGTCGTCACCGGCGACACGGTCGATCGGGGGCCGGACTCGGTCGGCCTGGTGCGCCGTCTCGCGTCCCTGCGCGACCAGGCGGCCGCGGCCGGGAGCATCGTTGCGCTCGTCGAGGGCAACCACGAGGCGCAGGTGCTCGGCGGGCTCGGCGGGGAGGCGGAGATCTTTCGGGCGCTGATGGCGTTCGGCGGCGGGGCGACGCTGCGCTCGGCCGGGCTGCGCGAGGAGGAGTGGCTGGGCCGGCCGGCAGCCGAGATCGCGCGCCGTGTCGACGAGCTGGCGCCCGATTTCGTCCCGACGCTGTGGTCGTTCGCGCCGTACGCCCGCTGGCGGGACACGCTCCTGGTCCACGGCGGGCCCGTCCCGAACCAGCCACTCGAGCGGTTCGAGCTGTCTGCCGACCGGCTCTGGATCCGGGACGCCTTCTTCGCCTCGCCGGACCCGTTCCCGCACGCGGAGGCGTGGGCGCCCTATCGCGAAGCCGGGATCGAGCGGGTCGTGTTCGGCCACACCCAGGTCGAGCGGCCCACGGCATACCACGAGGGGCGGGCGCTCAACCTGGACACGGGGCGCTCGAACCGGGTGACGCTGGCGCGGATTGCGCCGTCCGGTGACCTGGCCACCTCGACCTTCCTGTCCGAACCCTCCGACCCCCGCCCCGTCGCCGACGCGCCGCTCACCCCCGGCACGATCCGCCACTTCGACGCCGAGCTCCCGGGCGTCGTGGACGCGTGGATCGAGACCCAACCCTGGGTGTCGTTGCGCCGCTGACGTCGGCTCGTTCGCTGCCCGGACCCGCGCCGGTTGGCGTGCACGCTGCCCGTTCAAGGCAGCGGTTTCCACTTCCGCGTGCGCGTGCTGGCCGCCGCGTCGCACTCTCGGCGAGCGATCCGACGGTCGCCAGTGCGGGAACCGCCGATCCGCACGCCCACGGAGCCGAGCAGCGGTCGGCGCGTCGCGTAGCCGCTGCCTTGCTCGCTGAGCGTTCGGCCGCGGGTGCATTCGCGGGGTCGTCCACCGCGCGAGTCGTCAGTGACTCAGCTCGACGCGTCGCAAGCGCGGTGGAGTCACGAAGTCGGGCACTCGACGCAGCACCTGATCGTGGCGCACCGCGAAACGAGTCGCACATGATTCGATCGCGCACGGATTGGGCGTGGAAGTGGCTGTTCGCGGCGGGAGTCGTGCGGGCCCGACCACGTCGCGAGTCACGCCGGGCTCATCGGCGGAGTGCGGACGAGCGCGCTGGACGGGTCAGGCGCGGCCGGCGGCCACCTCGTCCGCGCGGCTCCGGCCGGCGAGGAGGATGAGGTCCTCGTGGAGCTCGAACCAGACGCCGTGGTAGCTGTCGACGCGCGGGGAGGCCACGAACCGGCCGTCACCGCCGGTCGCCGCCGCGAGGGCCGCGGCGAGACGCTCCCCGTACCGGGCCATCCGCGCGGGCGCCCCGTCGAGCCCGGCGAGCCAGGCGGAGACGTCCGCGTGCAGCCCGGCGAGCCGGTCGAGGATCGCCGCGTCGTACGCCGCGTCTGCGTGGTCGTTGAGCGCCTGGGCGCCGTCTACCTCGCGGGTCTGCCACGCCGTGACGATGTCCTTCATGCGGCGGTCGAGGTCCAGGAACGCGTCGAGGGCGGCGAGCGCTCGATCGACGCGCCACGCGGCGGCATCGGCGCCGAGCAACGCGCGGCCGTGCTCCTTGCCCCCGGCGGTGAGGCGGAACGACCCGGCACCGGGCTCCGCGAGGCCGTCGGCGAGCAGCCCGTTCAGCAGGTCCGTCGATGCTGCCTCGTCCGTGCCCAGGGCGGTGGCGAGGGCGGCAGGGCCGGCGTAGCCCTTGATCGCGAGCGCGCGGACGGCGTCCTCGGCGGTCGCCGCGGTGGCCGCACCGGCAGGCGACACGGGCCGGTGCGCATCGGCCTCGTGCGCGTCAGCGACGGCCGGCCGTGGCACCTCGATCCCGAGCTCCGACGCCCAGCCGAGGAGGATCGCCGCCTCCGGCACGACCGAGACCGTGCCCGCCCGGGCGCCCTCGAACACCTCGCCCGTGGACCCGTCGATCGTGATCACCGTCCCGGTGGCGAGCGTCGCGTCCGCCGATCGTCACCCCGTCCGCAGCGACGACGACATCGCTCGCTCCGACGACCGCCGGGATGCCCCAGCCGCGCGCAACGACCGCCGCGTGGCTCGCGAACCCGCCCGTGGACGTGAGGATCCCGCGGCTCACCGACATGCCGTGGACATCGTCGGGTGACGTCTCCGCGCGGACGAGGATGACGGCGGCGCCGCGCTCGGCGGCCGCGACCGCATCGTCGGGCGTGACGCGGATCTCGCCCGAGACGACGCCAGGCGAGGCCCCGAGCCCCGTCGCGAGCGCGGGCCCAGCCCCGGACCGCTCCGCGGCGACCGTCGGCGGCTCGGCGAGCAGCGGCAGCACGCGCCGCACCGCCTCCTCGCGCGTGAGCGGGAACGACGGATCTTCGGCCATCTCGACGGCCATCCGGAGTGCGGCCTGGGGCGTCCGCTTCCCGACCCGCGTCTGGAGCATCCACAGGCGCCCACGCTCGATCGTGAACTCGATGTCGCAGCAATCCCGGTAGTGGCGCTCAAGTCGCTCCGCGTGGTCCCGCAGCTCCGCGGCGACGCCGGGCATCCGGTGCTCGAGATCCTCGATCGTCGCCGTCGCGTGCGTCCCGGCGACCACGTCCTCCCCCTGGGCCTCGAACAGCACGTCGCCGTAGAGCGTGCCCTCGCCGGTCGCGGGGTTGCGGGTGAACAGGACGCCGGTGCCGGAGTTGCGGCCGCGGTTGCCGAACACCATCGCCTGGACCGTGACGCCCGTGCCCGGGTCGTCGCTGATCCCCTCGCGGGCTCGGTACGTGCGGGCGCGGTCGCTGTTCCACGAGCGGAACACGGCCTCGATCGCGCCGCGGAGCTGCGCCCAGGGGTCGTCCGGCACCGCGTCCGCACCGACGACGTCGCGGTAGATCCGCTCGAGGCGCTCACGGCAGTCGCGGGCGAACGCCGGGTTGCCCGACGCGCCGGCCAGCCCGATCTCGGTCAGCGGGTTGAGGCCGAGGTTGAGGATCGTGTCCATCATCCCGGGCATCGAGCGCGGCGCGCCGGACCTCACCGACACCAGCAGCGGGTCGTGCGCGTCGCCGAACCGGCGCCCCACCTGCGCCTCGAGGTGCGCCATGTGCGCCCGGAGCTCCTCGTCGAGCCCGTCGGGCCAGCCGCGCGCGAGGTACTCGCGGCACGCCTCGGTGCTGATCGTGAACGCCGGCGGTACGGGCAGCCCGAGCTCGACCGCCATGACCGAGAGGTTCGCCGCCTTGCCGCCGATCAACAGGGTGACGCCGGCCTGATCGAGCTCGTGCCGGTGGTCGACGTCGTAGATCCAGGTCACCGGTTCGCGGCCTCCGCATCGCGGAGCGCGCGCCACACGCGCTCGGGCGTGAGCGGGAGGTCGTGGATGACGACGCCGGTCGCGTCGCGGACCGCGGCGGCGACGGCCGGGGCGACGCACAGGAGGGCGCCTTCGCTCATCCCCTTCGCGCCGTAGGGGCCGGGGCCGTCCTCGTTCTCGATCGTGGCGCTCTCGAGGGCGTCCGGGAGGTCCATGCTCGTCGGGATCCGGTAGTCGATCGCGCCGAGGTTCCGGATCCGGCCCGCGTCGTCGAAGATCAGGTGCTCCATCAGCGTGTGCCCGAGGCCCATGATCGCGGCGCCCTCGTCCTGCATCCGGACCTGGAGCGGGTTGAGCGCCTTGCCGACGTCGCTCACCGTCACGTGGCGGTGGATCGTCACATCGCCGGTCTCCTCGTCCACCGACGCCTCGATGATCGTGCAGTTGAACTCGAAGAAGGCGGTGGTGCCGCCGAGGGGATGCCCAGGCTCGGCGTCCTTGCGCACGTTGCCGAGCCCGGTGAGCTCCCCGCCGAGACGCCCGAGGCCGGCCCCGAGAACCTCGAGGATCGGGACCTCGCGGCCGTCAGGGAGGCGCACCGTGCCCGCCTCCACCGTGACGTCCGCCCCGTCGACGCCGTGGAGGCCGGCGGCGATCGCGCGCAGCTGCCCCTGCACCTGGCGGCACGCGTCGAGCACGGCGTTGCCCATCAGCACGGTGGACCGCGATGCCGACGTCTGCTGGTCGTAGGGCACGATCGCCGTGTCGCCCATCACGACCGTCACCCACTCGATCGGCGCGCCGAGCTCGTGTGCCGCGACCTGCGCGAGCACCGTCCGGGCCCCCTGCCCCATGTCCGAGGTCCCCGCGTACACGACGACCGAGCCGTCCGCGAGCAGCCGCACGATCGAGTACGAGAGCCCGGTCGTCGGGCCGGACTTGATCCCGACGGCGATCCCCCGGCCGCGACCCGCCGGCACCGGCGTCCCCCACCCGGCCCGCTCCGCGGCGAGGCGGACGGCCTGCGCCCACTCCCCGTCGCACGGGGTGTCGAACGGGATGAACGCCTCGCCCTTCGTCGCGAGGTTGCGCAGCCGGAGCTCGAGCGGGTCGACGCCCAGGCGCCGTGCGCCCTCGTCGATCGCGGACTCCACGGCCCAGTTGATCTGCGGGTTGCCGAAGCCGCGGAACGCGGTCGACGGGACGGTGTGCGACAGCACGCTCCGGGCGAGGATCCGGACCGCGGGGATCGAGTACGGGCCGGCGCCCGGGTACGAGCCCTTGCCCACGACGCGGTCCGCGATGTCCGTGTAGGCGCCGATGAGGTAGTCGGCGTCGATGTCGTGGAACAGGATCCGACCGTCGGCGTCGAAGCCGGTACGGACGCGCGTCTCGCACGCGGCCCGGCGCACGGCCTGGAAGGTCTCCTCGAGGCTGAGCACGAGGCGCACCGGGCGGCCGAGGCGGAGGGCCGCGAACACCACCGCGGGCTCGTACTTCGCGTGCTGCTTGCCACCGAAGCCGCCGCCCGGGTCCGGGGCATGGACGCGGACCTTCGAGAGCGGCATCCCGACGATCTCCGCGAGCAGCCGCTGGAGCCAGTTCGGGTGCTGGATCGTGCTCCAGACCGCGATCCCGTCGCCGTCCGGTGCCGCCTGGAACGCGTGCGGCTCGATCGCGAAGTGGGTGACCATCGGGAATGTCCAGGTCCCCTCGACGACGGTTGTGGCACGCGCGGCCTCGGCCTCGAGGTTGCCCCATTCGACGCGGTGCTCGGCGAGGACGTTGGTGCTGGCGAGGGGGTCGCCGGGCCGGAGCGACGGATCCTGGACGAGCGGCGCGTCCTGCGCGAGCGCCGCCGCGAGGGTCACGGCCGCGGGGAGCGCCTCGTGTGCGACGCGAACGAGGGCCGCGGCACGCTGCGCAAGGTCGCGCGAGTCCGCCACGACGAGCGCGACTGGCTCGCCGTGGTAGTGCGTCTCGCCGGTCGCGAGGACGGGCCGGTCCTTGCGCTGCGGGCCGAAGCGGGGCATGGGCTGCGGGAGGTCGGCCGCCGTGAGGACGAGGTGGACGCCGGGCAGGGCGAGGGCCGCCGACGCGTCGACGCCGTCGAGGCGCGCCCGCGCGCAGTCCAGCGTGACGAGCGCCGCGTGGAGGACGTCCGCGCCCGGCAGGTCCGCGAGGTAGCGCTGGGCGCCGGTGACGCGGTCGATGCCGCCGACCCGGTTCGGGGAGTCGCCGATGCGCCCGGTGGTCATCGTGCCGGTTCCCGAGCCGCGGCCGGCGAACCCGCTACCGCCTCGACGGCCTCGAAGATCTGCTCGTAGCAGCCGCAGCGGCAGAGGTTGCCCGCGAGGCCTTCCTCGATCTCGACCCGGGTCGGGTGCGGCGTCGCGTCGAGGATCGCCTGCCCCATGACGAGCTGGCCCGGCGTGCAGAACCCGCACTGGACGGCGCCATGGTCCAGGAACGCGGCCTGGAGCGGGGAGAGGGTGCCGTCGGCGGCCGCGAGCCCCTCGACGGTCCGGACCTCGGCCCCGTCCACCTCCGCGGCGAGCACGAGGCACGAGTCCACCGCCCGCCCGTCGACGAGCACCGTGCACGCCCCGCACTCGCCGACGAGGCAGCACTCCTTCGTTCCGGTGAGCGCGAGGTCCTCGCGCAGGGCGTCGAGGAGGGTGTGGTGCGGGGCGACGTCGATGGCGCGACGGGCGCCGTTGACGACGAGCTCGAGGCGGACGGTGTCGGGCGTCATGCCGCGGCCGCCGCACGACGGGATCGCGCCCGTTCGAGGGCCCGCCGCCCGAGGACACGGAGCATCGCGAGGCGGTACTCGGGGCCCGCTCGCATCGACGTGGGCGACGGGGTCGCGTCGGCGAACAGCGCGTCGAGCGCCGCGGCGACCGCGTCATCGTCCGCGGCCGGGTCCCCGAGGACCCCGGAGGCGTCGACCCGGAGAAGCGGCCGCGGGCCCACGCTCCCGAACGAGACGCTCGCGGTACCCCGGGCATCCACTCCCACGGCGACCGTGACCGACGCGAGGTCGTGGCCGCGCCGGCGCGTGCGCCGCTCGTGGGCGCTCGCGATCCGCTCGGCCGGCGCCGGCAGCTCCACCGCCGTGACCAGCTCGGCCGGCCCGAGCGTCGTGACTCCGGAGCGCACGAAGAACGCGTCGAGCGGGATCCGCCGCTCGCCCGTCGGTCCCGCGACCACCACCACCGCCCCGTGGACGAGGAGCGCCGGCGCGGTGTCCGCGGCGGGCGACGCGTTGCACAGGTTCCCGGCCAGCGTCGCGCGGTTCCGGATCTGCACCGAGCCGACGACCGCGGCCGCCTCCGCGAGCGCCGCGACGTCGCGGCGGATCACCGGGTGGGCCGCGATCTCGGTCATCGCCGTCGTCGCCCCGATGACGAGCGAGCCTCCGTCGCCGGCCCGGATCCCCGGCGCCAGCTCCGGGATCCGCTTCACGTCCACGACGAGCCGCGGCGCCACCGTCCCGTCGCGCAGCCGGATCACGAGGTCCGTCCCGCCCGCGAGGACGCGCGCGTCGGGGCCATGCTCGGCAAGCAGGGCGACGGCCTCGGCGAGCGTCGTGGGTCGAGCGTACGCGAACGGCTGCATGACGTGGACCGGCAGCTCCCTGGCGCTAGAGGATCTTCTCGACCTCGTCGAGGAGGACCTGGGGCGTCGCCGCCCGGATGAAGAAGAACGGCCGCTCGCAGAACCGTGCGACGAAGGCCGCGCGACGCGCCCGCAGCTCGTCGGTGTCGACCAGCGGCATGACGTGGCCCGGCGCGAGGAGCTCATTCGTGAGGAAGTAGTTCTGGAGCGAGTGGAGGAACTGGAACTGGCGCTCGAACGGGATGAGCTCGTTCGTGGCCGGGTCGAAGTTGCCGTCGATCGCCGGGACGATGACGAGGTCGATCTCGGGGATGCCCTCGTAGAACGACCACGACGGCATCTCGCCCCAGAACTTCTCGACGCCGCGGTTCGGCGCTGCCTTGTCGGAGCGCTCGGTGCCCTCGGTGCGCTTGACGAGGAACGCGTCCACGGAGCCCATGACCGCCCGGCCCGCCTCGTCGATGATCGTCGTCTCGGACGCGACCTGGAGCCCGCCGCGGACGCCGGCCTCGATGAGACCCATGCTCTTGCCGTGGTTCGACTCGCCGCCGAGGAACAGGAATGTCCTGCCGCGGTAGTGCACCGCGGCGCTGTGGCTCGGGTGCAGCCCGACGTCCTCCATCCGCAGCGCGAGCACCGAGACGATGACCTTCTGGATCGGCCCCGCCGGCCAGTCGCCCGTGAACGTGACTCGACGCCCGTCGTAGCGGACGGCCTTCTCACCGTCCTGGTCCCACACGATGTCGGGCTCGTCGAGCGTGACCACCGGCGAGATCCGCACGTCGGCCAGGCGGTAGTTCATGAACGACAGGTCGTCGAGCACGTGCGCGCGCGGCGCGCCGAACACGTCGATGCGGAGGCGCGCGGTCCCGCAGGCGAACTCCTCGGTCAGGACGGGGGTGCGGTCGGTCATCGGGTTCCTTCAGCGGTGGGAGGGGACTGATCGGCGGAGGCGGCGAGGCGAGCGACGAGCATCGCCCCGGTGTCGGCGAAGTGGTGGCGGATCGCCTCGTCGGCACGGACGGCATCCCGCGAACGAAGGGCGTCAAGGACAGCGGCATGGAGGGCGACGATCCGCGCCTGGTCGGCGCCGGGGATCGCGAGCGAGATGTACGTCCGGGAGAACGGCTCGAGGCGCTCCCATACCCGGACCAGGGTGCGGTTGTCAGACGCCGCGACGATGTGGGCGTGGAACGCGGCGTCCGCGCTCGCCTCGGCGCCGGTGTCGCCGGACGCGGAGGTCGTCCGCATCGCGTCCAGGTGGGCGCCGAGCCGGTCGAGGTCCTCGTCGGTCAGCCGGGGCAGGGCGCGGCGGATCGCGAGCGCCTCGAGCTCGCATCGGACGTCGAACGCCTCGAGCAGCTCGTCGGGGCTCGGCCGGCGGACGCGGGCACCCTTGAACGGGAGGATCTCGACGACGCCGAGCGCCTCGAGGTCGCGGAGCGCCTCGCGCACCGGGGCCTGGCTCGTGCCGAGCTGCTTGGCGACCCGCGTCTCGACGATCCGGGAGCCGGGCGGGTAGCGCCCGTCGAGGATCGCGGCGAGGAGCCGGTCCTTGACCGTGTCGGACAGGACGCCCCGCGAGATCATGGTCTCCTCCGTGAGCGGGCTCAATCGAGGAGCCCCGCGCCGGTGGCCGACGCCGGCCGATCGGCGCCCGCGGCGCGCTCGAGGACCTCGACCGTCCCCTTGCCCCCGTTCACCCGGATCCGGTCGCCCGTGTGGATGCGCGCCGTCGCGACCGACGTGCCCACGACCGCGGGGATCTCGTACTCGCGCGCGAGCACGGCCGGGTGCGCGGTGAACCCGCCGGCGTCCGTGACGAGGCCCGCGATCCGTGGGAACAGGACCTGCCACGCCGGATTCGTCATCTGGCACACGAGGATGTCGCCGCTCTGCACGGCGTCGAACTGCTCCTCGGACAGCACGACGCGTGCGATCCCCTCCACGACGCCCGGCGAGCCGGCGACGCCCGTGACCTCGCCCGTGTCGGCGGCCTGGCCGCGGTGGAACTTGTCGGGGAAGCCCCAGTTGACGAGGTACGGGAAGGCGAGCTGCGTCTCGGTGACCGTCCCGACCCAGTCGCGCGGGCGGAACGTGTACGCGCGCTCGCGGGCGGCGCGGGCCGCGTCGACGAGCGCGCGCCCGTCGACGCCCTGCGCGCCCCCGATGACCATCCGCAGCTCGTTGTAGCGGAGGAACAGGACGTCGTCGGGCTGGTCGAGAACGCCCCGCCTCGACGAGCTTCTCCCCGACCGCGATGAGCACCAGCCGGAGGTGCGCGTTCGCGCCCTGGTCGATGTAGAAGTGGTGGTCCGGTGTGAGCGGCGCCATCCGGAGGTTGATCTCGAGCGCCTGGCGCATCTGCTCGAGCGCCTCGCCCTCGAGCCCGGCGAGGATCTCCTCCGACGCCGCCCGGATGTCCGCGGCGAGGATCGCCTGCTGGCCCGGCTGGTCGTAGTCGGCCTCGAACTGGTTGCGGACGAGCTCGATGACGGGCTCCATCTGCTCCCGGAATGTCGGGAAGATGAACTCGTGGCTCCACACCGCGTGCCAGCCGAACTCCCGCTGGTACGGGACGACGCGCTCGTCGATGAACCGGCGGCCGCGATCGGTCGCGCGCAGGGCGGGGAGCACCTCGCCTGCCGGCCGCCCGAACGCGGCGGCGAGCTCCGGGTCGGCTTTCGCCTCCTCCTTCATCGCCCACAGCGCGTGGATCTTGTCCCAGTTGCGGTCGCTCGCGGAGTTCTGCAGCCGGCCGAGGAGCCCCTCGTCGATCCGGCCGTGCGTCTGCTCCATCACCGCCCGCAGCTTGAGCGTCGCGCTCAGCTGGGCGAAGTTGAGCATCCAGTGGATCTTCCAGTGGCGGTCGTGGACGTCGATCGCGTCCTCGAGCAGCACCGCGACCTGCGCGAGCGTGAGCTCGGCCCGGCGATCGAGCATCCCCTCGAGGAACGTGAAGTTGCGGTCCATCTCCGGGACGAGGCGGTCCCGCCAGGTGTCTGCGAACTCGAGGCCGTAGACCGGGAGGACCGTGTCCAGGTACGCGCCCATTCCGGCGGCGTAGCCCGGGTCCTGGGGCACGAGGCCCGTCATCGCGTAGCCGTACTCCTGTGCGCCCGCCACGAGGCCCGGCTCCGCGGGGATCGCCGCCGTGTACAGGTAGCCGTTGACGTTCTTCGCCAGCCAGTCGGTCGCGAACGGCGTGCCGAAGCGGCGGAACATGTGGTCGCAGGAGAGCCACCAGCCGCCGATGTCCTCGAACATCGGGCTGAGCGGGTGCGGGCAATGGAGGTCGTCGAAGACCCAGAACAGGTCCTTCTCGGTCTCGCTGGCCCAGTCCACCGGGAACGACTCGTCACCGAAGAACGTGGCGAGGGGTTGCTCCTTGAGCGGCACCGTTCGGTCTCCTGTGCTCAGGCCGGCTTGAGGTCGGGGTTTGGCAGGACGATGTCGCGGACCGTCCCCGTGAGGTCGTGGTAGCTCTGGACGAAGGATCGCAGCGTCCGCGCGCTCGGCCCGAACGTATCGAACTCGTGCGGCGCGAGCCCGTCCGGCTCGTAGGCGCGACGGAAGTCGGGGACGCGCGCGAGGAGGTCCTCGACGAGTGCCTGGTCCACCGGCTCGTCGATCCGTGGGACGGGATCGATGCCGGAGCCGTTGTACCGGACCTGCCAGGCGTAGGGCATGGTGAGCACCGCATCGGCGCCGACGATCTCGGTCCAGTGGAGCCGGTGGCGGAACGCGGCGACCAGCATCCGCGTGCGGTACCCGCGCTCCTGGTACAGCCGGTAGGCCCGCTTGAACACCGCGATCCCCGCCCAGTTCGCCGCGTCCGGGTGGAGCGCGATGTCGTCGCGCTCGACGAGCACCTTCATCCAGTCGTCGAGGCGGCCGATCATCAGCGTGCAGACCGGGCTCATACGGCTCGTGTCCCCGCCCGCGGCCTCGTGGCGGCGCAGCCCCCGGTCCACGGCCTCCCCCACCGCGAGCGCCTGGGCAACGGTGAACGCCACGGTCGCGTTGATGACGACGCCTCGTGCCGTCGCCTCCTCGATCGCGGCCAGGCCGGCCTGCGTGACGGGGAACTTGACCTGGATGTTCGGTGCGAGCGTGGAGAAGTGGATCGACTGCTCGACCATCCGCGCCGGGTCCCGGTAGTTGGCCGGGTTGGTCTGGAGGCTCTGGCGACCCTTGCGGCCCCCGGTCCGCTCGAAGACCGGCGCCAGGATCCCCGCACCCCTGACGCCC
The DNA here is from genome assembly GCA_963715245.1 of uncultured Chloroflexia bacterium. Classification (GTDB taxonomy): domain Bacteria; phylum Chloroflexota; class Limnocylindria; order Limnocylindrales; family CSP1-4; genus CAIXZV01. Next base: position 713,023 of record CAVQRM010000001.1, on the reverse strand, counting down.
ATCTCCTCGATCAGCGCCCAGGTGAGCTCGACCTCGGACCAGGTGGGGCTCGCCGCCGCGAGCTCCCGGACCCGCGGCGCCCAGTGGTCCCGTTCCTTCTTCATGACCTCGCCGACGATCGCCGGGTTCGACGTCCCGCCGGTCGCGCCGCGGGCGACCGCGTACTCGAGCTCCGCGACCGCGCAGGAATCGTTCCAGAAGTCGGTCGGCGTGGTCTCGACCATCCGGGCGAGTGGGCTGAGCGCGACGTCGACCACCATGTCGGTGCTCCGTGGGTGTCGATTCGGGGATCCGTCGATAATCGATTATCCATGCTAGGCGCGGCGGGAGGGTGCGTCAAGGTCCGCGTGTGTCCCAGGCAGCGGGCTGGCCCAACCACCCACCCGTTCGCTGCCCCACAGGCACGGGCGCAGTGGGTCAGCGACCGGTCGGTGTCAGCGGATGACGCGCGCGCCGCCTCCGCGGGCGAGTCGCTCCACCTCGTCGCGCGTCGCCATCGACGTGTCGCCGGGGGTGGTCATCGCGAGCGCCCCGTGTGCCGCGCCGAGCTCCACCGCCTCCGCGAGCGACCGCCCGTCGAGCAGCCCGAACGCCAGCCCGGACGCGAACGAGTCCCCGCCCCCGACGCGGTCGAGGATCGCGAGCCCCGGCCGCGGCGTCGCCCGCACGAACCCGGTCGACGGCGACCAGGCGATCGCGCCCCAGTCGTTGACGGACGCGCTGTGCACCTCGCGCAGCGTCGTCGCCACGACCCGCAGGTGCGGGTACGCGGCCGTGACCTCGCCCAGCATCGCCTCGAAGTTCGCCGGGTCCAGGCCTGACAGCGAGCGCGTCGTCCCCGGCACCGCGAACCCGAGCGCTGCGGTGAAGTCCTCCTCGTTCCCGATGAGCACGTCCACGAGGCCGACGAGCCGCCGGTTGACCTCCCGCGCCCTCGCCTCGCCGCCCTGCCCCGCCCAGATCGAGGGGCGGTAGTTGAGGTCGTAGGACACGACCGTCCCGTGCCGCCGGGCCGCCGTCATCGCGGCCTCGGCCGTCGCAGCGGTCGTCTCGGACAGGCCGGCGAAGATCCCGCCGGTGTGGAACCAGCGGACGCCCTCGGTCCCGAACAGCGCGTCCCAGTCCACCTCGTCCGCGGCGAGCGCCGAGGCCGCCGAGTGCGCCCGGTCCGAGACGCCGACCGCGCCACGCACGCCGAACCCGCGTTCCGTGAAGTTGAGCGGGTTGCGGTTCGAGCGCCCGATCCCGTCGTACGGCTTCCAGACGACGCGCGACAGGTCTACCCCGCCCGCGAGCATCAGCTCCTCGATGAGCCGGCCGACGTCGTTCGTGCCGAGCGCCGTGACGACCGCCGTCCGCAGCCCGAACACCCGTCGCAACCCCCGGACCACGTTGTACTCGCCGCCGCCCTCCAAGGCCGTGAACGTGCGCGCGGTCCGGATCCGGCCCTCGCCCGGGTCGAGCCGGAGCATGACCTCGCCGAGGGCGACGGCGTCCCAGCGGACGTCGGCCGCGGGCCGCAGGGGCAGGACGCGCTCGTCGCTCGCCATCGTCAGACCTTCCGCTCCGCCTCGCCCGTCTCGTCGAACCGGCGATGCATCATCGCGAGCGACGGGTCCGGGCCCTTGAACCCGACGAGGTACTCGAGCCGGATCGGCGCGAACGCCTCGTAGAACACGACGTCCTCGTCGCCCAGCTGGCGGAACGCGTGGACCCAGTTCGACGGAATGATGAGGATCGACCCGGGGCCGACCTCGTGCTCCTCGCCCTCGACCTTCGCCCACAGCCGGCCCGCCTCGACGAGCATGATCTGCTCGGCCTCGTGGCTGTGCTCGGGGATGACGACGCCGTCGCTGTAGACGATCGCGGGTGATCATCACCTTCTCGCCCGACACGGTCTGGCGGTGGACGCCCTTGACGTACTCGACGGTCGGAAACTCATCCCAGGTCGTGATCTGGCTCATGCGGCGCCCTCCGTCGCGGCCGCGCCGGCCGCCTGCTCGTCCAGTGCCCGGAGGATCGCCTCGGGCGTCACCGGCAGCGTGTCGATCCGGACGCCGATCGCGTCGTGGATCGCGTTGACGATCGCCGGGATCGGCGAGTTCGCGGTCATCTCCCCCACCCCCTTCACGCCGTACGGCCCGTTCGCCGACGGGATCTCGAGCACGACGCTCTCGATCACCGGCATCTCGGCCGGCCCGGGCATCAGGTACTCGGCGAAGTCCTTCGGCCGGTGGTCGCGGCGCGGGTAGTAGGGCTCCGTGGTCTCGTACAACGCGTGGCGTCATGCCCATCCACGCCCCTCCGGTGATCTGTCCCTGCACGAGCGCCGGGTTGACCTGGCGGCCGACCTCGTACGCGCTCCGGATCGAGAGGACCGTCCACCACGCCCGTCTCGGTGTCGACCTCGACCTCCGCGATCGTGCAGGCGTACGCCTGGGTGGAGTCCGGGTCCATCGCGCCGGTGTCGGGGTCGACCTCGCTCTTGGGCTTCATCCACGCGCCTCGTCCGGCGATGGTGCGCCCGTACTGGAACTGCGCCCGCGACGCGAGGTCCGCGATCGCCGAGGCGCTTGTCCGGCGACCCGGCGACGAACACCTCGCCCTCGCCGTCGAGCACGAGGTCGTTGACCGACACCTCGAGCTCCTCGGACGGCGAGCTCGAGCACCGAGTCGCGGGCCTCGATCGCGGCGGCCTTCACCGCGTTGCCCACCCGGTGCGTCGCGCGGCTCGCGAACGTGCCCATGTCGTGCGGCCCGGTGTCGGTGTCGGCCGTGTCGACGACGATCTGGTCGTACGGCACGCCGAGCGTCTCCGCGGCGATCTGCGCCATGACGGTCCGCAGACCCTGGCCGAGGTCGGTCGCGGCGAGCACGACGTTGAACGACCCGCGACGTCGTCGCGTGGATGAGCGCCTGCGACGGGTCGCCGCCGAGGTTCATGCCGGTCGGGTAGTTGACGGCGGCCATGCCCGTGCCGCGCAGCGTGGCCATCGTCAGGCTCCTCCTGCCCCTGCGCGTCGCGCGGCGCCGACGTCATCGCCGCGAGCTCGGCCGGCAGCTCGTGCCCGACCAGCTCGGCCGCCGCCTGCATCGTCTCGATCAGCGTCGCGTCCGCGGCGACCTTGCGGTGCGGCTTGATGTCGCCGTTGCGGTAGGCGTTGAGGAAGCGGACCGCCCACTGGTCGAGCCCCACGAGCTTCGCAATCCGATCCATCTGGACCTCGACGCAAACGTGACCCAGGTCACGCCGAAGCCGCGCATCGCGGTGGTCGGGGTTCGGTTCGTGTAGACGCAGTACGCGTCGATCGAGACGTTGGGGATGGTGTACGGGCCCGCCGCGTTGGCTGCGTGCTTCGTCATCGCGTAGGGCGTCTGGCGGCTGTACGCGCCGCAGTCCACGTAGGCCGTCACCTTGCGGGCGACGATCCGCCCGTCGGCCATGACGCCGTCCTTGATCGTGATGATCCGGCGCTCCGCGTCGACGCGACCTGCATCTCCTCGGACCGGCTGTAGACGTAGCGCACCGGGCGGTCGGTCTTCATCGCGCCGAGCGTCGCGAGCGGCTCCACGATGACGTCCACCTTGCCGCCGAACCCGCCGCCCACCGTGCCGCCGATGAACCGCAGCCGGTTGCCTGGGTCTGCAGGATGATCGAGGTGTTGTCGAGGCTGAAGTAGAGCGCCTGGGTGTTCGTGTAGACGGTGAACCGGCCGTTCGCCTCGGGGACCGCGATACAGCCGGTGGTCTCGAGCGGCGCATGCTCGATCGGGCTCGTCCGGTACGTCGTGCTCGACGACGTGGTCGGCCGCCGCGAAGCCGGCCTCGACGTCGCCGAGGCGAACCTTGCGCTTCGTGTCGCCCTCGTAGATGAAGGTGTTGTTCCCCCAGTGGGTGACGACCGGGGCGCCGGGCGCGAGGGCCTCCTCCATGTCGAAGACCGCGGGCAGCTCCTCGAGGTCGAGGCGGACCTTCGCGACGGCCTCGTACGCGGCGGCCTCGGTCTCGGCGAGGATCGCGACGATCGGCTCGCCCATGTACCGGACGCGGTCGACGGCGAGGACGAACTCCTCCTCGGGCTCGACGCCGATGAGCCCCAGGATCGTGTAGACGTTGTGCGGGACGTCCTCGTGGGTCAGCGCCCGGACGAAGCCCGGGACGCGCTCGGCCTCGGACAGGTCCACGCCCCGGATCCGCGCGTGGTGGAGCGGGCTGCGGACCATCTTGAGGTGGAGCATCCGCGGGAAGCTGAGGTCCGCGGTGTACTGGGTGCGGCCGGTGAGGAAGCCGACGCCGTCGTAGCGCTCGACCGACGTGCCGACGACGTGCAGGTCGTCCTTCACGGCGCTCACCGTGCGGCCTCGGCGGCTGCCTGGATGGAGTCGACGATCGGCTTCGTACCCGGTGCACCGGCAGACGTTGCCCGACAGGGCCTCGACGATCTCGTCGCGCGTGGGATCCGGGTTCTGCTCGAGGAACGCCTTTGCGAGCAGCTCCATCCCCGGCGTGCAGTAGCCGCACTGGTAGCCGCGCGACTCGAGGAACGCGCGCTGGATCGGGTGGAGGCCCTCGGCCGGCGTGAGCGCCTCGAGCGTCTCGACGCACCGCCCCGCGACGTCCTCGACCGGGAGCAGGCAGGAGGGCATCGGCTCGCCGTCGACGAGCACCGTGCAGCTCCCGCAGCCGCCCTGCCGGCAGCCGTCCTTGACCGATGTGTCGCCGAGCTTCGTGCGGAGCACGGCCTGGAGCGTGGTCATGGGGGCGACCATGACCTCGACCTCGCGGCCCCCGAGCTCGAAGGCGACGATCTTCGATGCCATCGTCAGGCCCCCATTCCGGCGTGGTCGGCGACGTCGAGGAGGACGCGGCCCGTGAACACGCCGGCCATCCGGCGGCGATACCAGTCGGTGGCGACCGCGTCCGTGAACGGGTCGCATTCGGCTGCGGCGACGGCCGCGGCGGCCGCGATCGCGGTGTCGTCGAGGGTCGTGCCGAGGAGCGCCGCCTCCGCCGCGGTCGCGCGGATCGGGTGCGGGCCCGCGGCGCCGAGCGCGATCCGCGCCTCGGTCACGACGCCGTGCTCGAGCCGCGCGCGCGCCGCGACCGTGACCACGGCGGGCGTGTTGGCGGCCTTCCGGCCGAACTTGCGGAACGCGGCGGGATCATCCGTCACCGGCACGGTGATGGCGGTGACCAGCTCGTCCGGCCCGAGGGCGGTCGTGAGGAACCCGCTCCAGAACGCGCCGATCGGGATCGACCGGGTCGCCGCGGGCGCTCGTGGCCTCGACCTGCGCATCGAGCGCGAGCAGCGCGACCGCGACGTCGCCGCCGGGTGGCGGGGTGAACAGGTTGCCGCCGACGGTGGCGAGGTTGCGCACGCGCCCAGCTCGCGGAGCGGCCGGCCGCCTCGGCGAGGAGCGGGACGTCGGCCTGGCCCGGCAGCGCCGTGAGCGTCGCCGTCGCGCCGATGCGCAGCGTGTCGCCGTCGCGCTCGATCCGGTCGAGCCCGGCTCGACGGAGGCCCATCACGCGGACGGGCAGCGAGATCCCCTCGTTGATCAGCGGCATCGCCACCGTGCCGCCGGCGATGACGAGCAGCTCGGAGCCGTGCTCGGCAAGCAGGCCGAGCGCCTCGGGCACCGAGGTCGGGAGGTGAGTAGGTCGGCGACGGTCACTCGGTCTCCTCCGTGGCGAGCCGCTCGTCCAGGGCGCGCAGGCCCTGGGCGATGAGCGACTCGGCGAGTCGTTCTGCAAATCGGGAGTCGAGGCGGGCGAGCGGGCCCGTGATCGTGCCGCTGCCCTCGTAGTCGAGCTGGGTCCCGCCGCCGGCCTCCGCGAGCGCGAACCGGGCGGACCCTTCGATGGTGCCCATCGAGCCCTCGACGCGGCCGTCGAGCGCCGCCCGTTCGGGCGCGACGACGTCAACGAGGCGGACATGGGTGCGGTACGTGCCCACGGCGCCGGGCAGGCGGAGCGTCATCCGACCCTCGTACTCGTCGGGGCTGGACCTCCTCGACGGCCTCGATGCCGGGGATGACCTCGAGCAGGACCCGTGGGTCGCGGATCGCGCCGAACACGACGTCGCGTGAGGCGTCGAGGTGGTGGCTGCCGTGGACGTTCACCGCGCAGCGTCCTGCGATCGCTTCGCCGCGGGTGCGGCCGCGACGAGGGCGGCCTCCACGTGGTCGAGGTGGGCGGTCATCGCTGCGGCGGCGGCGTCCGCGTCCCGCAGGCGCAGCGCGGACAGGATGGACTCGTGGTCGGCGAGCGCGAGCTCGCGCGTCCGCGCGGTTCGCCCCCGTGCGCTCCCGGCTGACCTTGCCGAGCGTGTCGATGATCGCCATGAACTGCGCGAGCAGGAAGTTGCCCGCCGCATCGCACACGGCGTCGTGGAACGCGATGTCGAGGGTGCTGAAGCGGTCCGCGTCGCCGACGGCGCCGCGGAGCTCCGCGAGCAGCGCCTCAAGGCGGGTGATGCCCGCGTCGTCGATCCGCTCGGCGGCCAGCCGCACGTTGCCGACCTCCACGACCCGCCGGGTCTCGATGACCTGGGCGAGCGCAACCGGGTCCTTGGAGACCACGAAGTCGAGGTGAGAGACGAGCTGCTGCGGCTCGAGCGCCGTGATGTACGTCCCGGCCCCCTGCCGGATCTCGACGACCTTCATGATCGCAAGTGCCCGGAGCGCCTCGCGCAGGACCGGGCGGCTGACCTGCATCGCGGCGGCGAGCTCGCGCTCCGCAGGGAGCTTGTCGCCCGGCCGGAGCCGCTCGGCGCGGATCAGGTCGAGCAGGCGCGCGGCGATCTCCTCGGGCAGGGTGCTCCGGTTGACGAGCGCGAACGTCGGCCACGCCGGCGAGGGCGCGGACGCGGGCACAGGAGCAGATCGATCGCTGGTGTCGACGGCCATTGACGGGATGCTAGGCCCGGGTGATAAAGTCGTCAACTGGTAAGGCCAATTTCAGTGGGAGCCTGCGTGATGATCGAGCGGCACGTGTCCTTCGCGGTTCTTCCCGACCGCACGGCGGACTTCGAGGAGTTCTTCGCCGAGCGCTACCGGCCGCCCGTGCTCGATCTCCCCGGTCTCATCGAGTGCGGCCTGCTTCGCGAGGCCGAGCACCCCGAGCGCTACCAGATGGTGTTCCGCTGGGAGACCGCCGACCAGGCGGCAGCGTGGCGGACCAGCCCCATCCACCAGGGGCTCCAGCCCGAGCTCAACGAGCTCCACGAGGGCATGGAGATCGTCGCGTACACCAGGGTCGCCTGAGGCGGCGGCGATGGTCGGCGATCGCTTCCTCGTCACGGGCGGCACGGGCTGCATCGGCTCGTGGGTCGTTCGCCAGCTCGTCCGGGAGGGGGCCCCGGTCACCGTGCTCACGTCGAGCGGCCGGCATGACCGGCTCGCGCTCGTCCTCTCCCCTTCCGAGCTGGCCGGCGCTCGACGTCGTCGAGGGCGACCTGCTGGACATCGCTGCGCTCGAGGCCGTCGCGCGGGACCGCGGCATCACCCGCCTCGTCCACCTCGCGGCGCTCCAGTTCCCGTTCTGCGCCGCCGACCCGATCAAGGGCGCACGGGTCAACGTCGAGGGCACGGTCTCGATGTTCCAGCTCGCCCGGCGGCTCGGCATCGGGCGGCTCGTGTACGCGAGCAGCGCGGCGGTCTACGGCCCGGCGGCGCGCTACGGCGTCGACGTCCTCCCGCCGGACGCGGAGCTCTACCCGACCTCGTGGTACGGCGTGTACAAGGTCGCGAACGAGCAGGGCGCCCGCGTCGCATGGGAGACCGAGGGCGTCGCGAGCATCGGCCTCCGTCCCCATTCGGTCTACGGCCCGGGGCGGGACCAGGGCGTGACCTCCAAGCCGACCGTCGCCATGATCGCGGCCGCGGCCGGGCGCGACTACCACGTCAACTTCGGCGGGCGGTACCAGTTCCAGTTCGCCGAGGATGCGGCCCGGGCGTTCGTCGCCGCGGCGCGCGCGGACCTCGACGGCGCGCACGTGTTCAGCCTCCCGGGGCCGGCGGTCGGCGTGGCCGAGATCGTCGACGCGATCGAGGCGGCCGCACCGGCATCGCTCGGGACGATCACGTTCGAGGACCGGGTCCTCCCCTTCCCCAGCGCGTTCGACGGATGGCCACTCGAAGTCGCCCTCGGCCACGTCCCCCAGACGCCGCTCGCCGACGGGGTCGCCGCCACGATCGACACCTACCGCGCAGCCCTCGCCGACGGCCGCCTCGACGCCGCGTGGCTGGACCGCGCCCTCTCCGCGTAGCAGCGCGCCCGGTCCCGTTGCGCGCCCCGCACCCCGGTTCGGGATTGCCTGGCACTCACGTCTTCCGAACACGCTCGTCGAGAACGTGACCATCGCGCACGTTCGTGACACCGAACCGCCAATCCTGGCGCAAGACGCGTTGCGAACGTGCATGTGGGTCAAGTCCGCGGCGCATCGGTCTCGGAAACGTGACCACCACGCAATCCGCGGGCTGGTCGGGACCGTCGGGATCGTCGGGTCTGTAGGGGCCATGGGGGTCGTAGGGGCGTCGGGGCCGGCGTGCGTCGTTGACCCGGACCCGGACGTCACCTATCCTCGATAATCGATGATGTGACGGAAGGGAGCCCGATGAGCTATCTCGATGCGTTCAGCCTGCAGGGCAAGGTCGCCCTCGTACCGGGCGGCGGCGGGGCGATGGGAAGCGCGATCTCGAAGGCCCTCGCGGGCGCCGGCGCGCAGGTCGTCGCGGTCAACCAGACCCAGGAGAAGGCAGACGCGACGGCCAACGCGATCGTGGCGGCCGGCGGCGAGGCCATCGGCGTGGCGGCGGATGCGACCAGCGAGGCCGACTCGGAACGCGCCGTGGCCGCAGCGCTCGCCCGCTTCGGCCACATCGACATCGTCGTCAACGCGATCGGCGGGGGCGCGGGCAACGAGCTGCACGACGCCCAGACGTACCCGCGCGACGCGTGGGACTGGATCATGGAGCTCAACCTCCGCTCGACGGTGATCCCGACCCAGGCCGCGGTTCGGGCCATGATCGAGGCGGGCAACGGCGGCAGCGTCGTGAACCTGTCCTCGGTGCGCGCCGTGCTCGCGATCAACGCCGGCTATTCCGCGTACGTCGCGGCGAAGGGCGCGATCGAGGCCCTCACGCGCCAGTGGGCGACCGAGTGGGCGAAGCACGCGATCAACGTCAACGCCATCCGGCCCACGTTCGTGGACACGCCACAGGTGGCGACGCTCCTCGGCGATCCCGTGTTCAAGGCGAACGTCGTCAACCGGATCCCGCTGGGTCGCATCGGCACCACCGACGACATCACGGGCGCCGTCGTGTTCCTCGCCTCCCCCGCCGCCTCGTTCATCACCGGCCAGGTGATCGGCATCGACGGCGGCCTCACCGCCACCCAGTAGGAGCGCACCAGCGATGGAGCAGGTCACCGACCGCATCTGGACCGAGACCAAGGTCCGGGGCTGCAACCCGAGCTTCGTGAAGACCTCGGCGGGGCCCGTCGTCATCGATACGCCGCAGCTGCCGACGAAGGCCGTCGCGATGCGCGACGAGGTCGAGGCCCTCGGCCCGATCCAGTACCTCATCAACACCGAGCACCACGTCGACCACATCTTCGGCAACTACTGGTTCAAGGGCCGCACGACGATCGTCCACCACCAGGGCGTCCACGAGCGGTTCATGACCGTGTTCCCGGAGCTCGACCCGTTCGAGTACGCGCTCGAGGCCCTGCCCACCGACGACCCCGGCGGCGGCGCCCTCGTCCCCGACCGCCAGACCTACTACGCGAACATGGGCACGGCCGACATCGTGTTCACGGGCGACGTGACGCTCGAGGTCGGCGACCGCACGTTCAACCTGCTCCACACGCCCGGGCACACGCCGGGGCAGCTCGCGGTCTACGTCCCCGAGGAGCGGGTCGTGTTCACGGGCGACACGATCTTCTCCGAGTGCACGACGTGGCTCATGACGTCCAACGTCGAGCAGTGGATCACCGCGCTCGACCGGATCCGGGCGCTCGACATCGAGCACGTCGTCCCGGGCCACGGCCCCGTCCAGCCGAAGTCGTACCTGGCCACGCAGCGCGCGTTCCTCATGGAATGGACGTCGGCCGTCGCCACCGCGATCGCGAAGGGCTGGTCGCGCGAGGAGACGATCGCACGCGTGAGCTTCGCCGAGCGCTACCCGGTCGATATCGGGCAGGAGTACATGATGGAGTACATCCAGGAGCGTAACGCCGGCGCGCTCTACGACAAGCTCACTGCCCCGACGTCGACGACCTACCCCGCGATGGAGCCGCCGAAGCGCTAGGCCGTGCCGCCGGCCTCTGCCGGCCGCCCCTGACTCATCCGTGAGTCACACAGCGCCCTGCTGCGCAGAGAGCTGCGTCCGAGCCCTGCGTGCCGATGCACATCCACGCAGCGCAAGCCGCATGGTGACTCCCAGCGGAGTCACGCGGATGGGAGAGGCCGGGGGCGAGAGCGGGACCCTCAGTACCCGACGGACGGCATGTACGCGCCCTCGGGCTCCTGGTACAGCCCGATCGTCATCATCTGGGTGACGAAGAACACCCGCAGCCCGCGGTCAAGGCACCACCGGAACAGGTCGTTGTTCGACAGCGGGACGAGGAAGCCCGGCGTCCCGTACTCCTCGGCCTCGCAGATGAGCGCGCGCAGGTCGTCGTTCGTCTCGGCGACCGAGTGGGCGAAGTAGTTGATCCTCGTCGTGTAGCCCGTGATCCGGCCGAGGCGCTCGACGACCCGAGCGGTCCCCGCCTCGATCGCCTCGCGGACCTCGCCGGCGCGCGCGTGCCCGTGGACCCGGAGGCACAGCGAGTTGCAGGCGTACTCGTCGTCGATGGTGGCGGCGCGGACGTCGTAGCCCGGCATGGACTCGCGGATCGGCGGGCCGTACATCGCGGCGAACGAGCCTCGGACCTCCATCCCCAGCCGCGCGTACAGGGCGAGCGAGCGGTTGTGGTACGCGATCTGGACGAGCCGGACCCCGGGTGCGTTCCGCGCGTGCGCCCGCCCCAGCATCGCCTCCATGAGCATCCGCCCGACGTGGTGGTCCTGGATCCCGGGCTCCACGCTCACCGGCCCGATCGCCGAGATCGTCCCCCGCTCGTCGAGGAAGCTCGACCCGATGACCCGGCCGTCCTTCTCCGCGACCACGCCGTAGACCTGCGGGTGGTTGATGAGCCAGCGAATCGGGAGCGCGGCCGCCTCCACCGTCGGGAAGTCGTGCGGGAAGCCGTGCTGGTCGGCGAGCGTCGCGAACGCCTCGTAGCAGATCCGCCCGGCATCCTCCCAGTCGGCGTCGACCGCCTCGCGGACCCGGACGCCGACCGCGTCGGCCTGCATCGTCATCGTCATCGACGTCACTCCCGTGGTGCTGCGGCGGGCACGGGAGCCTCGTCGCTCCCGGCCGGCAGGTAGTAGCGGCGGTACTCGCCCGGCGACATGCCGCACGAGCGGTAGAACACCTTGTAGAACTGGTTGAGGTTCGTGTAGCTGACGGACCGCGCGACGTCCGCGACGGACAGCTCGGTGCCCAGGAGCAGGCGCTTCGCCTCCGCCACGCGGACCTGCGTCACGTACTCCTTGAAGCTCACGCCGGTGACGTCCTTGAACACGTGCCGGACGCGGCTCGGGCTCACGTGCGCGACCGCGGCGACGTCCTCGAGCGTGATGCTCTCGCGGCAGTGGCCGTCCACATAGGCCAGCACCGGGCGGATCTGCTCGCGACGGTCGGCGGCCGCACGCGCGGCGTCGGCGGGCGCGGACGAGGCCGCCGCTCGGTGGACGAGCGCGAGCGCGAGCCGGAGCATCGCGTCGACGACCGGTCGCTCGGCCGGGTCGCGGCCCGTCCACCGGTCCGCGATGTCATGGAGGATCGACGCGACCTCGCAGGCGACCGGCGCCGAGGCCGGGACGCGCGGCGAGCCGCCGGCGACCGGTCGGAACGGGGCGAGCAGCGCCTCGTCGAGCTCGCGGCAGCCGGGCGGTGCGACGAGCTCGGGCCGGAACAGGAGCAGGAGCAGCCGCATCGGCGCCCCGCGGTCGGCCAGCGCGACGTGCGGCTGCGAGTTGTCGATGAAGAACACGTCTCCCGCCTCCGCCTCGAGCGGGCGCCGGCCGAACATGAACACGCCGCGCCCCTCGAGCACGAGCGCGATCTCGAAGTGGTCGTGCCAGTGCATCGGGTCGCCGTCGCCGTGCACGGTGTACTCGAGCGCCGCGAGCGGGAACGCGGGCTCCATGTCCTGCTGCCAGACGTAGACGGCCATTGCGGACAGCGTCGCCGGGCCGCAGCCGGATCGGACAGGGCCATCGGACGCCAATCGCGCAGCCCGTCCGGACCGCGGCGACCGGTTCTGCCACTCCTTCGACCCCCTCTGGCATTGCCGCCGGCGGAGGGGGCGCCAGCATCGAGGCGTCGAGTCATGCTCGCCTCCAGGAGTGCCTCCCATGGCCGTTCCCGCACGATGTTCAGCCCCCTGCAGCTGGGCAGCCTCACGCTCCCCAACCGCATCGTCCACGTCCCGACGGACATCAGCTCCTCCCATGCAGACGGCGAGGTCAGCGAGCGCGACATCCACCACCACGCGAACATCGCGAAGGGCGGGACCGGGTTCGTCATCGTCGGCGCGACGACGCCGGACATGAAGACCGGCCGGCCCACCGTGACCTGCCTTGTGGCCGACGGCGACAACTACGTCCCGGGCCTCGCCCGCCTGGCGGAGTCGATGCACCGCTACGGCGCGAAGTGCGCAGTCCAGCTCCAGCACCCGGGGCGCCAGTGCGCGATCCCCCGCTACAACACGCTGGGCGCAACGGACCGGGTCCTCAAGCTCCCGTGGTCCGCGGGCCACGAGATCGTGTACGAGAACGCCGAGGAGAAGGGCAAGGAGATCCGCGAGGCATCGATCGCCGAGATCCTCGAGCTCGTCGACCTGTTCAGCGAGGCGGCCTGGCGCGTGAAGCAGGCGGGCTTCGACGCGGTCGAGCTCCACGCGGCCCACGGCTACCTGCTGTCGGAGTTCATGAGCCCCTACCTCAACATGCGGACGGACCGCTTCGGCGGCTCGTTCGAGAACCGGATGCGGTTCCCGCTCGCGGTCATCGACTCGATCCAGAAGAAGTGCGGCAAGGGATACCCGATCCTCGTCCGGTACTCGTTCGAGGAGTGGTGCCCGGGCGGCCGCGACATGGAGGAGGGTCTCGAGACCGCGCGGGTGCTGGAGCGGGCCGGTGTCGCGGCGCTCGACCTCAGCGCAGGGCATGCAGGAGTCGCCCGGCGCGGGCTTCGACCCGATGCAGTACCCGCAGGGCTGGGCGACCTACGCCGCCGAGGCGACGAAGGCCGTGGTGAAGATCCCGGTCATCACCTCGCACTCGCTGCGCGACCCCGAGTACTGCGAGCAGATCCTCGCCGAGGGCAAGACGGACCTCGTCGGCCTCGCGCGCCAGCTCCTGGCGGACCCGTACTGGCCGGTCAAGGCGCAGTACGGCCGGACGAAGTCGATCCGCAAGTGCATCTCCTGCCTCGGCGGCTGCTGGCAGGAGTCGCTGATGGCGAAGCACGAGATCGCGTGCTCGATCAACGCGGCGTGCGGCAACCCCGCCTATGACGACATGCGGCGGACGGAGCGCCCGGTGCGCGTCGCGGTCGTCGGTGGCGGGCCGGCGGGCATGGAGGCGGCGCGGATCGCGACCGAGCGCGGCCACCTCGTGACGCTGTTCGAGCGCTCCGGTGAGCTCGGCGGGGCGATGAAGTACGTGTGCATGGTCCCGGGCAAGGAGAAGATGCGCTGGTACCTGGACTGGATCCGGGACCAGGTGCTCGACCTCCACGTGGACGTGCGGCTGAACCACGCGCCGACGGTCGAGGAGCTGCGCGGGCTTCGACCTCGTGCTCAACGCGACCGGTGCCGCGTCGTACGTGCCGCCGGTCGTCGGCGACGCGTCGCGGGTCGTGCCGTTCGAGGAGACGATGGCCTGCCCGAAGATCGCCTGCGAGTGCCATCCCGGCGGCCGGAAGATGCGCAAGGTCGGCCAGCGGGTGCTGCTGTGGGGCGACTCGTACGCGGCCGCCGACACCGCCGCGTGGCTGGCCGACATCGGCCGCGAGGTCACGATCGTCACCGAGAACCGGGAGTTCGCGGCCGACTGCGAGGTCATCCACATGTACGTCCTGCGCAAGCGCTTCGCGCAGGGCGACGCGGAGGTGCTCTCGTCGCGGCCGTACAAGCATCCCGTCACGGTGATCACGTCGACGACCGTGGCGGAGATCGACGGGACCCGGGTGGTGCTCCAGGGCAGCGACTTCGGACGCTCCGAGATCGAGGTGGACGACGTCGTCACCTGCCACACCCGGCCGGAGATCGGACTGTTCACCGAGCTCAAGGCGGCCGGCGTCCACGTCCTCAACGTGGGCGACTCGGTGGCGCCGCGGAACCTGTACCACGCGGTCAAGGAGGGCTCGGCGTTCGGGCTCGCCGTGGACGAGCACCTGCTGTTCAACCCCAACGGGGCGATCGTCGACGACCTGCCGATCGACGTGCTTGCCCAGCTGACGCGCGAGGAAGGGCCCTCGTACTCGACGGTCCGGATGCGCGAGCTCCAGGAGGCCGCCGCCGCCCGCAACTGAGCCTCACCCTTCGGCGAAGCCCCGGTCATCCCCCCCGGCCGGGGCGTTCGCCGTCCGCGGGCCGCATCCCCACCTGCGCTGCGTCCGCGTCCCCGCCCGCCCAGCGGGCGTATGGATGCATGGCGCGACGATCCACCCGCCCCGCGGCACGGCCATCGCACCGTGACGCCGCGCATGGGACGGATGTCCCGGCGGCCGGGTCAGACGATGCACGGTGCGCTCGTTCACCCGCCGGGCGGGCGGGCGGGTCAGGGGCGGGCGGGCGGGTCAGGTGCGGGCGAGCGAGCGAACGGGCCCAGACGACGCCCGGGGCCCCGCCTCAGCCCTCGGCGGTGACCCGTGTGTAGGCGGCGGCGACCGCGACGATGATCGACCCGAACAGGATCTGGCGGACCGCCTCGGGGAAGCCCATCACCGTCAGCAGCGACGCGAGGACCGTGAGGATCAGCGCCCCGACGATCGTGCCCGCATAGCCGCCGCGCCCGCCCATGATCGACGTCCCGCCGATGACCGCCGCCGCGACGGACGGCAGCACCGAGGAGTCCACGAGCGTGACGCTCGCGGTGTTGTTCGCGCCCGAGTAGAGGAAGCCGGCGATCGCCGCGATCAGCGCGGAGATCACGTACAGGGCCGTGAGGACCTGCCAGCTCCGGGCACCCGACAGGCGGGACGCAACCGGGTTGTCGCCGATGGCATAGAGCTGCCGGCCATAGCCGGTCCGACGCAGCATGATCAGGACGAAGGCCGCAACGGGGACGAACACCAGCAGGCTGTACGGCAGGATCGACGCCAGCATCCCCGACCCGATCCAGCGCAGCTCGCCGGGAACGCCGGCGCCGGTCTGGACCATCATCAGCTGCCACACGTTCG
The DNA here is from genome assembly GCA_963715245.1 of uncultured Chloroflexia bacterium. Taxonomy (GTDB): domain Bacteria; phylum Chloroflexota; class Limnocylindria; order Limnocylindrales; family CSP1-4; genus CAIXZV01. The sequence goes on along the minus strand of CAVQRM010000001.1, from coordinate 697,502 downwards.
CGAGACCGAGCACGACCAGGCCCATGCCCAGGGTCATGATCAGCGGGTGGACGCGGAACACGCCCACGCCGATCCCGGACAGGAAGCCGGCGAGCGCCGCCACGAGCAGCGCGATGAGGAGCGCCATCGGGAGGCCTTGCCCGCCGACGAGCGTCGCCACGAGGAAGCCGCTCATCGACGCCACGGCACCCACCGAGAGGTCGATGCCGCCGGTGAGGAACGTGATCGTCTGGCAGGCCGCGAGCAGGGCGAGCGGGATCGACTGGCGGACGACGACGCCGGCCCAGTCGGCGCTGACCATCCCCGGCCGCACGACCGCGATGAACGCCACGAGCAGCAGCAGGAGCGCGACCAGCGGCACCAGCGGATAGTCGCGGAACAGGCCGCGGAGGCCGCCCGCGGACAGCGTGCCACGCACGCCCTGGACCCCGGCGGCGCCGCTCATGCGCGATCCCTCCTGAGCTGGACGTAGCTGCCGACCATCACGACGCCGATGAGGATGACGCCCTGGGCGACGACGGCCAGGTTCGTGTCGAGGTTGAGGAACGTCATGTCCGTCCGGATGAGCTGGAGGATCACCACCGCGATCACCGGGCCGAAGATGCCGCCCCGGCCACCCGCGAGGCTCACGCCCCCGAGGACGACCGCCGCGACGGCCTGGAGCGTGTACGGGCCGGACTTCGGGTCGCCGATGCCGGTCGACGCGACGACGGCCAGCCCGCCCAGCGCCGCGAACAGGCCGGTCAACGCGTACGCCGCGACCTTCGTGCGTCCGACCGAGACGCCGCTGCGGAACGCCGCCAGCCGGTTGCTGCCGATCGCGTAGATCGACAGGCCGAGGCGCGAGCGCCGGAGTGGGATCCAGATGATCGCGACGACCACGAGCAGCACGACGGCGGCCTTGGGTACGAAGTCCACGACCACCGGTCCGAGGACGAGGTCGCGCAGCCAGGGCACGGACTTGCCGCCCGGCGTTCGCAGCACGAGCAGCGCGAACCCCGACCACACGAACGACATCGCGAGGGTGACGACGATATCCGGGACCTTCGTGAGCACCACGACGCCGCCGTTGATGGCCCCGAGGGCGATCCCCAGCAGCAGCACGCCGGCCACGACGACAAGCCCGAACTCCGCGGACTGGCCCTCCATCATCGTCGCCGTGACCACGCCGCAGAGCGCCATCATCGCGGCGATCGAGAGGTCGATGCCGCCGGAGATCACCGCGATCGCCTGCCCCACGGTCGCGAGGGCGAGCGGCAGCACCGCGATGGCGAGGCCCTGGAGGCCGGCCACGCCGTAGTCCGGGTTGATGATCTTGGTAAACGCGAGGAGCGCGACGAGGAACCCGACCAGCCCGAGCGTCCACGCGTTGCGGCGCGCGGCGGCATCGAGCGAGGCGGTCCGGCCGACGGGCACGGCCGGCGACGCCGCCGTCATGCCGGTGCCTCCGTGGCCGGCTCGGCGTGCGTCGGGTTCGCGGCGCCCGGCCCGTCGCCGGCGGTGAACTGCGGGATCACCGCGTCCGACGTGAGGTTGTACGCAGCCCGCAGCAGGGTCGGCTCATCCGCGTCCTGGACGGCGATCTCGGCGACCACGTGCCCGTTGAAGATCACGATCGCCCGGTCGCACGCGAGCTGGACCTCCTTGAGCTCGGACGTGTACAGGAGGACCGCGGCGCCCGCCTCGGCGAGGTCGCGGAGCAGGACGTAGATCTGGTGCTTCGTCCGGATGTCGATGCCGCGGGTCGGGTCGAAGCAGAGCAGCGTCCGCACGCCGCCCGCGACCCAGCGCCCGATCGTCACCTTCTGCTGGTTGCCGCCGGACAGCCGGCGGACCTCGCCCTGGGCGCGCGTGTCGATCTGGAGGCGGTCGATCGCGCCGTCGACGATGCGGTTCTCCTCGCCGGTGCGGATGAGTCCCCATGCCCGCAGGCGCGTCGTCAGGGGGAGCGCGATGTTCTCGCGCACCGACCGCTGCATGAGCAGCGCCTCCGCCCGGTCCGCCGGGACGTACACGAGGCCCGCGCGGATCGCGTCCGCGGGGTGCTTGAACACGACCGGCGTCCCGTCCACCGACAGGCCACCGGCATCGGGCCGGCTCGAGCCCGACAGGACGTTGAACAGCTCGTCCTGGCCCTGGCCCTCGAGCGCGACGACGCCCAGCACCTCGCCCGGGTACAGCTCGAACGAGACGTCCTGGAGCCTCGCGCCGCGGGCGAGCGCCCGGGCGACGAGCCGCGGTCCCTGCGCTGCGCTGCGGGCGGCGGTGGGCTCCCGACCCCCGGTCGCCGGGACGTCGTCGACCCCCTCGCCCAGCATCAGCTCGACGATCCGCTCCTCGGAGCCGGCCTCGACGTCCACGACGCCGACGGTCTCGCCCTCGCGGAGGACCGTCGCCCGGTCGCACACGGAGGCGATCTCGATCATGCGGTGGGAGATGAAGAGGACGGACCGGTCTCCTCCGCGCGTGCGGCCGACGACCTCGAGCACCCGCTCCGTGAGGTTCGCGGGCAGGGCCGCGGTCATCTCGTCGAGCATCAGGATGTCGGGCTCGATCGCGAGCGCCCGGGCGAGGTCGATGACCCGCAGCGAGGCGAGCGGCACGCGCCGCGCCAGGTCGGACAGGTCGAGGCCCTCGAGCCCGAGCTCCGAGAGCCAGTGGCGGAACGGCTCGAGCGGGGTATCGGTGAGGCGGAGGTTGTCCCGGATGTCCAGGTCCGGGATGAGGGCCGGCTCCTGGTACACCGAGACGAGACCGCCGCGGCGTGCCTCGGCGGGCGAGTGGACGACGCGGTCGCGGCCGCGCACGGAGATGCGGCCGGAGTTCGGGCGGACGGCGCCGGTCAGGATCTTGACCAGCGTGCTCTTGCCCGCGCCGTTGGCCCCCATGAGCGCGTGGACCTCACCGGGTCTGACGTGCAGGGACGCGGCCTTGAGCGCCACGACGGCGCCGTAGGTCTTGGAAACGTCCTCGGCCTCGAGCAGGAAGGGGGGCGCGCTGACGGTCATCGGTCCCTGGTCGGTGGGGATGGACGAGGGGGATGCCGGCGAACCGGCATCCCCCTGGAAGGGCTTCCGCGGAGCGGAAAGTCTACTCGCCGGGAGCCTTGCAGGCGACGGCCTGCTCGGGGGTGTACGTGGTCCAGCCGTCGATCGTGAGGCCGAGCGGCCACAGCGGATCGAGGCCGTCCACCTGCCACGACTCGAGCGTGGCCTTGCCATCGTCGGACACGTTGTCGGCGACGACGGGGTCGAGGAGGACGGTGTTCGGCTGGGGGGCGTCGGCCGCGGTCTCGATCGTCTCGCCCTGGAGGAGCTTGAGCGCGAGGTTGACGCCTGCGCCGCCGACGGCGGCGGTGTTGGTGACGGCCGCGCCCACGAGGCCCGGGTACTTGTCCGGGTCGAGGAGCTGCGCCACGAACGCGCCGAGGTCCGCGCCGACGATCGGCACGGGGGTCTTGCCGGCCGCGTAGATCGCGTCAACAACCTGGGAGTCCATGCCGGACGTCCAGATGCCCTGGATGTTGTCGTACTCGCCGGAGGCGATGAAGTCGTTGATCAGCTGGGTGGTGGTCGCCGGATCCCAGCCCGTGTGGACGCCGTCGGCGTTCGGGACGACCGTGATGTTCGGGTACTCGGCAAGGACTTCCTTGAACCCGATGTCGCGGTCGCTGTCGGCCGGGTGACCGGCTGCACCGCGCATGTAGTACACGGTGCCCTGGCCGCCCATCTGCTCGAACAGCCACTTCGCGCCGAGCTTGGCGTACTCAACCTGGTTGTTGTACAGGTTGTAGGTCTCGGGGTCGGTGACGTAGGCATCGACCGAGACGGTCTTGATGCCGGCCGCCTGGGCCTCGTCGAGGGCCGGGTTGAGCGCCTCGGTGTCGTTCGGGTTGAAGACGATGGCCTTCACGCCCTTCGCGATCAGGTCGCGGATGTCCTGGAGCTGGCCGGCCGAGTCGGTGACCCGGTGAATGGTGGTCAGCGTGGACACCTTGCCCGAGGCGAGCGCCTCGGCCTTCGCGGTGCAGACCTGCTCCTCGCGGAAGCCGTTGCCGACGCCGAGGCCGTTGGAATAGCCGATCGCGAACTGGTCGCTGCTGCCACCGCCGCTGCCGCACGCGGCAGCGACGAGCGCGATCGCGCCGATGGCGACCACCGCGCGGGCCTTGCCCAGATGCTTCATGAACGCGTCTCCTCCTTGTGGCGGCCGACGGCTCCGATCGGAGCCAGGTCCGCCTGGAACCCTGACGTTGCGCTACCACGGGCTCGTTGAAGCGTCACCCACCTCCTTGCTGGCCGATCGCACGGGCGAGCCGCCGCGCATGCTCTCGATAGGCTTCGTCGAACAACTCCCGCGACCGGTCAGGGCCAACCGCGCTGGCGCGGCTGATGACCGGCGGCATCGCCCCTCGATCGACGAGGAGCTCTGCGGTCCGGGACTTGATGGCGTTGACAATGGCGACTGCGCCGACCGTCGACAACGGGCCGACCGGACTTTCCAGGCCGGGAATCGTGACCGACGCGTCGGCGTGCGGAGAGCATAGGTCGAGGACGAGATCCGCGACCTCGAGCAGTCGCTGGCCGGCCGCCGGCTCGGGCTCCGAGGACATCGACTGCGCGACGGAGGTCACCGCGATCACGCGCAGGCCGCGGGCCTTCGCCCCGCGCGCCATCTCGACCGGGACGGCCGTCAGGCCACCGGCCGAGAACACCATCATCACGTCGCGCGGGCCGAAGGTGAAGTTGCAGAGGATCACCTCCGCGAGCCCGGGCATCCGCTCGATGAACATCGCCTGGCGCTGGCCGTTCGCCCCGACGACCTGGGTGTGGAACGTCATCGACAGCTCCACGATCGGGTTGAAGCCCGGATACGACCCGTACCGCGGGAACATCTCCTCCACCGGGATCCGGCTGTGCCCGGTGCCGAACAGGTGGACGAGCCCGTCGGCGGCGATGGCGTCGGCGCACCAGCGGCTCGCCGTCTCGATCCCGTCGGCCTGGGTCTCGGCGACGCGGGCGAGGACGGCGGCGGCATCCCCGAGCCACGTGGTGGCGGCGGTCGTCGTCGCGTTCACGAGGCGGCCATCGCGGGCACGGGGGTCGTCGCCACGGGCTCCCAGGTGCCGCTGCGGAGCGATCGGTACGCGGCGTCGAGGACGGCATTCACGGCGAAGCCGTCGCGGAACGTCTCCTTCGGGGCGCGGCCGCTTCGGAACGCGTCGATCACGTCGGCCATCATCAGGTCGTGGCCGTGGACGCGCACCTCGTCCGGCACCGGGAACACCCAGCCGGTCTCGGCGTCGGCCTTCTCCACGACGTAGCCTGCCGGGCGCTCCACGAACGCCTTGAGGGACCCGACGCTGATGTCCGTGATCAGCCGGCCGGCGTCCCCGTAGGCCTCGAAGCGGCCCTCGAGCCCGCCCTTCGACGACCACGAGACGTCGATCGTCGCGGCGCGCCCGTCCTCGAAGCGCATCACCATGACCGCATTGTCCTCGCCAGTGGTCCGCTCGCCGTGGACGAGGGTGGCGCCCCACGCGAACACGTCGGCGACCGCGAGCGTCCTTGCCGAACAGGAACCGCGCGTACTCCACGCCGTGCGACGCCATGTCGAGGAGCGCCCCGCCCCCCGCCAGCTCGGCATCCCAGAAGTGTGCCGCGTGCGGACCCGAGTGGCCCTCACGCGCGCGTGCGGTCGTCAGGCGGCCGATGGCGCCGGCCTCCACCATCTCGCGCATCCGCAGCAGGTCCGGGTTGAAGATGACGTTCTCGAGGTAGGCGTTGAACACGCCGGCGTCCGTGACCGCGGCCAGCATGTCGGCCGCCTCGGTCGCGTTGCGCCCGAGCGGCTTGGTGCACGCGACGCCCTTGCCCGCGGCGGCGGCCGTGCGCACGGCCTCGCGGTGCAGGTGGTTGGGCAGCGAGACGACGACGAGGTCGACGTCGGGGTCGGCGCACAGCTCCTCGACGGTCGCGTAGGGCCGCCCGCCGAACCGCTCGGTGTACCCGGCCACGCGCTCCGGGCTGGCGTCGCACGCGGCGACGAGCCTGGCGTCGGCCACGTACCGCAGGCCCAGGGCGTGGAACTCGCCGATGAAGCCGCAGCCGAGCATCCCGACGCCGACCGGCGGCATCAGTAGGCGCCCGAGTCCGAGGTGACGGCGGCGCCCGGGACCTCGCCGGCCTTGCGGGCGCGGAAGTCGGCGATGATGGTCTCGGTGGCGGTTGCGCCGATCCGTGTGACGCCGATCTCCATGACCGCGAGCAGCGCATCCAGGGTGCGCACCCCGCCCGCGGCCTTCACCTGGACGTGCGCGCCCGTGTTCGCGCGCATGAGGCGCAGGTCCTCGTGGGTGGCCCCCGATGGGGCGAAGCCGGTGCTCGTCTTGACGAAGTCGGCGCCCGCGGCCTCGGTGAGCCGGCACGCGCGGATCTTCTCGTCATCCGTGAGGTAGGCGTTCTCGAAGATCACCTTGACGATCGCACCGGCGGCGTGGGCGACCTCCACGACCGCACGGATGTCGTCCTCGACATCCTGGTCGCGACCGCTCTTGAGCGCGCCGATCCTGATGACCATGTCCAGCTCGGTTGCGCCGTCCGCGAGGGCCTGCCGGGCCTCGAACACCTTGGTCTCGGTCGCGTGGTTGCCGTGCGGGAAGCCGATGGTCGTGCCCACCGCGACGTCGGTCCCGTCGAGAATCGCCGCCGCGCGCCGGACGTCCGCGGGACGCACGCACACGGAGGCGACGTCGTATCGGGCGGCCAGCCGGCAGCCGTCCTCGACGAACTCGTCGTCGAGCTCCGGCCGCAGGAGGCTGTGGTCGATGGTCTTCGCGATGTCGCGCTCGGTCAGGTGCTCGATCGAAAGGGTCATGTCGCTCCGGATGCCGGGGGCCTGCCGGTTGCGGCCCGGGTCCCGTCGGGCTGCAGCACGGTTGTCCTCGATAATCGATTACCGATGGTATGGACCGGACCCGTCCGGGTCAACCCCGCGCACGGCACGGCCGCTCGTGTGCTCAATGGCAGTACGGACGAAGGACGTCACGGGCGATGAGGAACCCCTGCTTGACCTTCTCGTCGGTCCCCTCGAAGCGGCGGTCCTCGTGCTCGATGATGCAGTCCCCTTCGTAGCCGGCCCGGTACAGCTCGCCGTGGACGACGCTCCAGTCCACGTCGCCCAGGCCGGGGATCCGCGGGACCTGCCAGCCCATGCCCATGCTGAAGATGCCGCGCTCGTACAGCCCGTCGCGGTCGATCATCAGGTCCTTCGCCTGGTAGTGGAGGACGTGCGGCCCGAACTCCACGAGGAACCGGCGGATGTCGATCATCTGGAGGATGAGGTGGCTCGGGTCGAAGTTGAGCCCGATCGTGCCGCCCCACTGCTCCAGGATCCGGCGCCACATCCGGGGCGAGGTCGCGATGTTGTGCCCGCCCGGCCACTCGTCGTAGCTGAACAGCATCGGGCAGTTCTCGAGCGTGATCTTCCGGCCGTGGTCCTGCGCGTAGCTGACGATGTCGGGCCAGATCTCGAGCGCCCGCTCCCAGTTCTGGTCCTGGTTCAGGGCGCCGTCACCGCCCATGAACGTGTTCACCAGCGGGAGGTCCATCTTCTCGGCCGCGTCGATCACGAGCTTGAGATGGCCGATGACCTGGTCGCGATGGGCCGGGTCCGGGTGGAGCGGGTTGGGGTAGAAGCCGAGGCCCGAGATGGCGAGGCCCTTGCCCTCGATCTCGGCCCGGATGTCGCGCGCCTGCGACGCGGAGAGGCGTGGCGACGTCGATGTGGCTGGTGCCCGCGTAGCGGCGGGTGTCGCCTCCGCTCCGGGGCCAGCAGGCGATCTCGAGGACCTCGAACCCGACGCCGGCGGCCCAGTCGGCCACCTCCATCAGCGGCGTCTCGGGGAACGGGGCGGTCAGGAAGCCGAGCTTCATCGCGGCTGCTCCTCTCGCTGGTGGACGCACACGGGGGGGATGGTCATGCGCCGGCGCCGCGGGCGATCTCGACCCAGCGGCCCGTCCGGGAGCTCTCGAGGACCGCGTCGCCGACGAGCATCTCCTCGTGGCCGTCGGCGAACGTCGCGTAGCGCGGGTCGGCGGACGGGCGACCGGCGATGACGTCGTCGTAGACGGCGCCGAACACCGCGCCGAACGTGTCGGCGAAGCCCTCCACGTGGCCGCCGGGCAGGCGGGCTGCCGCGGCCCCCGCGCCGTTCATCAGCGCGGGGTTTCGGAGCAGCAGCTCGTTCGGACGGTCGCGATGACCGATCCAAAGTTGCTCAGGCTGCTCCGAATCCCACGCGACGGCGGAGGAGGAGCCGTCGATCTGGTAGACGATGCTGTTCTTGCGGCCGGGGCTGAGCTGGGAGATGGCCACGCTGCCGCGAGCGCCGCCTTCGAAGCGCAGCAGGATCGTCGCCGTGTCCTCGGTGTTGATCTCGACGGGCACGGTCTCCGCCGCCCGCTCGGTCGAGAAGGTGAGCACGGGACCGGCCGGCTTCTGGCGGACCGGGATGAAGGTCGTGAGCTCGGCCATGACGGCCTCGAGGCGCAGCCCGGTGAGGAACGAGGTGAGGTCCAGCCAGTGGCTCCCGATGTCGCCGACCGCCCGCAGCGCACCACCCTTGTCCTTCTCGAGCCGCCAGTTCCAGTCCGTGTCGAACAGCAGCCAGTCCTGGAAGTAGCGCCCGTTGACGAAGCGGACGTCCCCCACCCCGCCGTCGCGCACGAGCTGGGCGACGTGCTGGTTGAGCGGGTAGAACCGGATGTTGAAGTTGACGGCGTTGACGAGCCCGGACGCCGCGGCCTGCGCGACGAGCGCCGCGGACTCCTGCGACGTCATGGCGAGCGGCTTCTCGCAGATGACGTGCTTGCCGGCCGCCGAGGATCGCGGACGCCTGCTCGTAGTGGAGCTCGTTGGGGCTGGTGACGTGGACGACCTGGACCGTCGGGTCCGCGAGGACGGCGTCAAGGCTGTCCCACGACTTCGGCAGGCCGAGCTCCGCGGCGCGCCTCGCGCCGAGCTCCGGCGTGGACTCGAGGAGGCCGGCGACCTGCACGCCGATCCGGCGGAGGGCCTCGATGTGCACGGTCCCGATGAACCCGCTGCCGATGACGGCGGTGCTGATGTCGCTCCGGCGCACCATCTCGGTCACGCTCTCCAGTCAGGCTTCAGACCGCGACAACTTGTCTAGACAGTCCAGAGGATAGTACGGGTACCGCGCCGGGCGCGGCGCCGGATCAGGCGGCCGGTCGCCCGAAAGCGATCCACAATGTCCCGCCCAGCATACTTCGGCGTGTCAACGACAAAAGGCCCGTTGTGCACGCCTCACCGCGATGTAGCATGCGTTCCGTGCAGCAGCTCGAACGGCCGCCGGATCAGCGGCCCCTGGATGCGCTCCCGGACGAGGTGCTCGACGCGCTCGTCGTCGTCCTCGACGAGATCCGGCTGGGCCGGTCGCGGTCCCGCTCGGAGCTCGTGACGCGGACCGGCCTCGGGCGGGCGATCGTCGCCCGCCGGGTGCAGGAGCTGCTGGACCGCGGGCTCGTCACCGAGGGCGACGTCGGTCCCAGCACGGGTGGCCGTCCGCCCCGCCAGCTCGCGTTCCAGGCGGATGCCGGCCAGGTCCTGGTCGCTGACCTCGGGGCGACGAGCATCGACGTCGCGATCACCGATCTCGACGGGCGCATCCTCGGCCATTACACGGAGCCCGCGGACATCGCCGATGGACCCGAGGTCGTGCTCGGCCGCGTCGAGGAGCTGTTCACCCAGCTCCAGCACACCTCGAAGCACCTCGCGATCCCGGTCTGGGGCGTCGGCGTCGGCGGTGCCGGGACCGGTGGAGTTCGCGACGGGCCGGCCCATCTCGCCGCCGATCATGCCCGGCTGGGACGGCTATGCGATCCGCGAGCGGTTCGCCGAGCGCTTCGATGCCCCGGTGTGGGTGGACAACGACGTCAACGTCCTCGCGCTCGGCGAGTGGCGGTCGGGTATCGCCGCAGGGCCACGACAACGTCGTCGTCGTCAAGATCGGGACGGGCATCGGCGCCGGCATCATCTCCGACGGCCGCCTCCATCGCGGCGCCCAGGGAAGCGCGGGCGACGTCGGCCACATCCAGGTGGTCGACGACCCATCCGTGGTCTGCCGCTGCGGCAACGTCGGCTGTCTCGAGGCGCTCGCGGGCGGTCATGCGCTCCGCATCCAGGGCGAGGCGGCGGCCGCCCGGGGCCTGAGCGCACGCATGGCCGCGGCGCTCGACGAACGGGGAACCGTGACCGCGGAGGACGTCGCGCGGGCAGCCGCCTTTGGCGACCCGGTCGCCATCGGCATGCTCCAGGAGGCGGGCCAGCGCGTCGGCCAGATGCTCGCGAGCGTCGTCAACTTCTTCAACCCGTCGCTGATCGTCATCGGCGGCGGCGTCGCGCAGAGCGGCGACCAGCTCCTCGCGGCGATCCGCCAGACGGTCTACGGCCGCTCGCTCCCGCTCGCGACGCGATCGCTGGTGATCCAGCGCTCGTCGCTCGGGATGCTCGGCGGGCGTCATCGGCACCTCGGCGCTGGTCGTCGACCAGCTGTTCTCGCGCGATGCGATCGAGGGCTGGCTCGCGGCCGGCGGCCCCGCCGGCATGCCCGAGGTCGCCCTCGCCTGACGGGGCGAGCCGGCTGCGGAACCCTCAGAGGAGCGCGGCGGCAGCCTCGTCCGCGAACACCGTCAGCGCCGGGTGGCGCCGCAGGTACGACGCCGGACAGTCCGGCCCCTCCGGCTCACGGAGCGCGCGTCGCAGGATCGCGCGCCTTCCGCTCCCCCGTGACGAGGAGCCAGGCCTCCCGGGCCTCCAGCAGCCGGGCCAGGCCAACCGTGATCCCGGCCGTGGGGACGGCGCTCGCGCCGTAGCGGCTCGTCGCCGCCTCGCGCGAGGACGCGGCCAGCCGGACGAGACGGGTGCCGTCGTCCGGGCGCGACCCGGGCTCGTTGAAGCCGACGTGCCCGTTCATCCCCAGGCCGAGGACCGCGAGATCGAGGTCCCGGCGCCGCAGCGTCATGTGCCGCCGCGGCCATCGCGGCGTCGGATCCGTCGACGTCGATCGGGACGAACGCGCGGCGGGGGCGCGAGCCGGTCGAGCAGCTCGCGCCGCAGCCGGGCGTCGCAGCGTGCCGGATCGCCCGGCGGGAGGCCTGCCCACTCGTCGAGCAGCACGACGGTCGCCTGCGCCCAGCTGGCGCCCGTCGGCGAGGTCGGCCTCGGCGAGCCGTCCGTACACCGGCGAGGGCGTGTCGCCGGTCGGCAGGCAGACGCGGAGGCGCGGGTTCGCCGAGAGTCGTTCCAGGAGCGTCGCGGCGACAACGGCAGCCCACTCCCGAGCCGGGAGGACCTCGATCCGGGGGGCCGTCCCGGTCACGCCCCGGCGACGACCCTGTCCACGAAGTCGCCCTCGCCGGGTCCTTGAGGATCAGCTTCTCGCGCCCGTCCGGGCAGCACCTCGCGCTTGATCACGACGAACCCCTCGTACAGCTCCGGCTCGCTCCCGATCCGCGCCGTCGTGCCGCCGCGCCACTCGAACAGGTCGACGGGCTCCCACGCGCCGCTCTTCGCGGACCGGTAGCAGGCGTCCATGACCGCGTTGACGACGTACCCGTCGTAGAACGTCTCCTGGGGCGCCCGGGCGCCGTCGATCGCGTTGAACATGTCCGAGAACATGTCGACGTAGCCGAGCTCGGACACCTCGTCGCCCACGGGGAACAGCCAGCCGGCCGCGGTCTCGGCCTTCTCGGCGACGTACCCACCGGACCCGCCCGCGGTGAACATCTCGTAGCCCGTGCGCAGGAAGTGGTTGAGCCAGATCGTGCCGTGCGTGCCCGCCACCTCGTCGCGCAGGTCCATGCCGCCGCGGAACGTCCAGCTCACCTCGAACTGGCCGATCGCGCCCGACTCGAACCGGATGAGCGCGACGGCGTTGTCCTCGTCGTCGATCGGGTGCACGAGCGTGTCCGTGTGGCACATGACGGAGACCGGCCGGTTCCCCTTGCCCACGAAGTTGCGGATGATCTCGATGCAGTGGCAGCCGAGGTCGATGATCGCGCCGCCGCCCGTCAGCCGGCCGTCCCAGAACCACGCGCTGTGGGGTCCCGGGTGCGTCTCGCGCGAGCGGACCCACGTCACGTCGCCGAGCGCGCCGTCCTCGCACGGACCGGATCGCCTTGAGCGTCTTGGGCGTGTAGCAGAGATCCTCCAGGTACCCGCCGAAGACCCCGGCCGCCTCGACGGCCTCGAGCATCCGCCGGGCCTCGTCCGCCGTGCGCCCGAGCGGCTTCGTGCACAGGACCGCCTTGCCGGCGGCCGCGACGGCCTTGACCGCCTGCTCGTGGAGGTGGTTCGGCAGGGCGACGATCACGACGTCCGTGTCGGGATGGCGGATCGCCGCCTCCATGTCCGTCGTGGACTCCGGAATGTCCCAGCGCTCCCGGAAGGCGTCGCCGCGACCCTCGCTCCTGGAGTAGACGACCCGCACGCGGTCACGCCCGCGCTGCCCGTGGAGCGTCATCGTGTAGAAGTCGCCGATCAGACCGGTTCCGAGCAGCGTGATCGCGTGCGCCTGCATTCGTCACTCCCATGGTGTCGCGAGCCGGGGACGGGACCCGATTCTAGGAGCGATCGGTCCGCGCGCGTGGACCGGTTGGGCGTCAGGCCTCCAGCGTCGCCCAGGCGAACAGGTGCGAGAACTGCTTGCACCAGATGAGGACGCTCTCCATGTCCGACGGGTCCATCCCGGCGGGGAGCGGGACGTTGAAGCTCCCGTCCGTCGCCTTGAGCGGCGCGACCTCGATCGCCCCCTTCGCGTAGTCCTTCGCGTCCGGCGACAGGTAGACGAACAGGTCCGGCCCGTTGCGGACGCTGAAGTCCTCGAGGCGGATCGTCCACTCGCCGGGGGCGGTCTCGATCAGCGTCGCCGTGCCGCGCCCGAAGTGGAACTCGTCCGTGCCGTTGAACGACCCCGAGCGCGGGGCGGCAAGCGGCTCCGGCGTCGGCAGGGCCTCGGTCGGCTCGACCGTGACGACGGGGGCGCGGCCGGAGGACGAGGCGGTCGGTGCGGGCGTGGCTGCTGGTCGACGGCTCGGGCGCCGGCGTGGCCACGACGGCCGCGACTGGCGGCGGCTCCACGAGCTCGGTGCGGATGAACAGCGGGGAGGCCAGGTACCAGGTGATCGGCAGGCCGACGACGAGGGCGACGGCGGCCAGGCCGATGGCAAGACGGGGACGGCGGCGGAGCGCCGCGATCCAGCCGGCCCGCCAGGCAACGAGGAGGATGGTGGCGGCCACGACCGCCGACGCGACGGCGGCGAGCACGCGGTACTCGTAGAGGGTGGCGAGCAGGTCACCGAAGGACAGCATGGGTGGGAGCTCCAGGAACGGGGTGCGCGGGTCGCCGCGATCGTGCACGACCCGGATGACGCGCCGATGACGCCGGCGCGTCGGCCGTCAGGCGCGGGCCGGGAAGGTGAGCCAGAACGTCGTCCAGCCGCCCTCGCTCGTGACACCGACGCGGCCACCGGCGTCCTCCACCAGCTGGCGCACGATCGCGAGCCCGATCCCCGCGCCGCCGCGCGATCGGTCCCGCGACTTCTCGACGCGGTAGAACCGCTCCCAGACCCGGGGCAGGTCCTCGGGCGGGATGCCGGGCCCGGTGTTGGCGACCCGGACGCGCACACCGCCCTCAGCGCGATCGACGACGACCTGCACCTCGCCGCCCGACGGGGTGTAGCGGACGGCGTTCTGGAGCAGGTTCGCGAGCACCTGGGTCAGCTCGTCGGATCGGGCACGCACGAGCAGGCCCGGCGGGGCGTCCACGCGCAGGGTGATCGAGCGTCGGGCAAGGACCGGCGCGACGAGATCCGCCGAGGCCCGCACCGTCGCACCAACATCCACGTCGCCCGCTGGCCCGCGCTCGAACCCGGCACCCGCGAGGACGTCGAGCGACGAGGCCAGCCGCGTCAGGCGGTCGACCTCCTCCCGGAGCGAGTCGAAGGTCGCGGGGTCCGGGGGCAGGACGCCGTCTCGCAGCGCCTCGAGGTAGCCCTGGAGGTTCGTGAGCGGGGTCCGGAGCTCGTGCGAGGCGTTGACGATGAACTCGCGGCGAACGGCCTCCTGCTCCTGCAGGCGCTCGGCCATGGCGTTGTAGGCGGCGGCGAGATCGCGCAGCTCCTGCGGGCCCTCCTCGTGGACGCGCACGTCGAGGTCGCCGTCGGCGAGCCGCCGGGCCGCATCCGCGATCCGCTCGACGGGCCGGGCGAGCCGGCGGGCCAGGAGCATCGCGACGAGCAGGGCCAGGAGGGCCGCGACGACCGCGGCGACCCCGAACACGACGGCCACGCTGGCGTCGAACATCTCGTGGGCGTGCTCGGCGCTGTCGCCGGCGGCCATCATCAGCGCCGCGAACGACGAGGCCCCCACCTGGAGCACCCCGATGGCGACGACGCCGAGGGCGACCGCCGCGACGACGATCGCCGCGACGAGGAAGCGCGCCCAGATCCGGTCGCGGGAGCGGCGGGTGGCCGTCATGCCGCCGCCCGTCGCTCGACCGGACCCGCGGCGCGATAGCCGGCGCCGCGCACGGTCGCCACGTACCGCGGCTCGGCCGGGTCGTCGCCCAGCTTCTCGCGGAGGCGCTTGACGTACTGGTCGATCGCCCTGTCGGTCACGTCGCCCTCGCCGTCCCCGTGGATCGCGTCCAGCAGCCGGTCCCGGGTCAGCACCCGCCCGTCGGCCTCGAGGAGCGCGGTGAGCAGCCGCAGCTCGAGCGCGGACAGGACGACCGGCTCCCCGGCCACGCACACCTCGTGCCGTGACGCATCGAGCTCCAGGTCGGCGATCGCGAGGATGACGCCGGGCGCGATCCCGCCCGCCCGTCGCTCCGCTCGGCGGAGGATCGTCCGGACCCGGACGACGAGCTCGGCGGGCGAGAACGGCTTGGGCAGGTAATCGTCCGCCCCCTCCGACAGCCCGAGGATCCGGTCACCGACCGCGCCGCGCGCCGAGAGGATGAGGATCGGGACGTCACCCAGCTCCCGGGCGCGGCGGACGACGGCGAGGCCGTCGATCTCGGGGATCATCAGGTCCAGCACGACGAGCCGCGGTTCCGCCTCCTCGATCAGGCGCAGGGCCGTTCGGCCGTCGCCCGCCGTGACCACCGGGTAGCGCTCACGCTCCAGGTAGGTGCGCACGAGCGCGACGATCTTCGGGTCGTCGTCCACGACGAGGATGGGGGCGGTGTCGGCTGCCATGAGGGTGATCATCATCGGCCCGAGCCTGATCCGCAACGGTGACGCCCCCGTGACGGCGCGTCATCGCCCGGTCTCGGGTCCGGGTCGAGCATCCGCCGCATCCCGGGTCGCCGGGACGGCAAGCCGGCCGCCACACGCCGGCACGGAGGTCACCCATGTTTCGTCGCCTCGCCGCCGGCACCGCCGCGGCAGCCATGCTCCTGTCCATCGCTGCAACATCCGTCGCGGCGGGTGGTCCGCCGTCGCTCGCGTTCTACGTCGACGGCGACCGCTATCGCACCGTCGGCACCCCGACCGACTTCTCGCGCACCGGCGCACCCGCCCACTCGTACGACCGGATCTACGTCCTCGGCGAGGGCCTCGTGAACGTCGCCGAGGCCAAGCCCGGCGATCGGGACTTCAACGGCGGTCGCTGGATGGTCCTGCCGGTGACCTGGAACACCGCGCCCGTCCAGCTCACGAGCGCCGAGCAGGTGGAGGCGTACGCGGGGGCCGGCATGCTGACCATCGCGAGCACGCCCGTGAAGCTGTTCGAGTGCCCGGTGATCCCGGCGCACTGACCGCCGGGAAGCCGCGCGGCGGTCGGGTGGAGCGTCAGCCGGCGCTTCCCCCGGCCGCGGCCGCGCCCGCCGACACGTCCGATACCGCGCCTGGCGGCATGTCCACCAGGTCGCGCTCCGATGCAGGCATGTCCTCGAGCGCCTGCGACTTGCCGATCCGCTCCTTGTTGACGAGGATCACGGACCGCTCGATGGGCGGACGCGTGCCGTCGGCGAGGTCGATCCGGGCGTCGGTCACGGGGACGAACCACTGTCGGCGCTGGAGCGCGGCGAGCGTCGGCGAGGACGGCGGCCGGTGCAGGTTGCCGGTGACCACGAACGGGCCCAC
Organism: uncultured Chloroflexia bacterium; assembly: GCA_963715245.1. GTDB lineage: Bacteria > Chloroflexota > Limnocylindria > Limnocylindrales > CSP1-4 > CAIXZV01. The sequence goes on along the minus strand of CAVQRM010000001.1, from coordinate 681,333 downwards.
CTCGAGCCTGACCGGGTCCGGGATCGTGCGCAGGCGCCGCTCGGGGTCCCCTTGCCGCCCTTCCACCTCGATCAGGTGGAGCTCCCAGCGTTCCACCTCGAGCTCGTCGACGGCGACCTCGTGCCCATCCTCGAGCGCCTCGAGGGTCGCGCCGAAGAACGTGAGCAGCTCACGGTCGTTGACCTGGTCGGACAGGCGGCCCTCGTCGAGGTCCACCTCCCCGCGCAACCGGCAGTCCGCTGCCCATGCGACCAGCGCCTCGCGCATCCGGCACCTCCACCGCCACGGTATTGCCTGGACCATGCAATCCCGCTTGCACCTGCGATCGTAATCGCCGGAGCGCGGCGTGAAGCGGCCGACGCGTGCGACCGGGTCGTCCGCGCCGAAGTCGACGCGGGCCGTCAGGGAAGCGCGGCCGCGGCGGCGTTCGCGAGTTCCGTGCTCGCGGTCGTGATGATGATCACGGCGCCGTCCTCGGCCAGCACGTAGTCCTTCGTCCCCTCGTCACCGTAGTCCACGACGATGAACTCCCGGCCGGCGATCGTCTGCGGCTCACGGCTGACCCCGGCCCCGGAGGCGGCCAGCCAGGAGTCGAGCATGATCGCCTGCGTCCTGTCCTCGGGCAGGCCGTCCACCTCGACGGCAAGGATCGACAGGTCCGCGGCACCGGTCTCGTCGTAGGCCTGGGCGAGCGTCACGTCCTCGGGCGTCTTGTCCTCGGCGCGGAGTGCCGCGATGATCGCGCGGCTGGACGAGTCCTCGCCGAACACGTCCGTCCCGAGCGCGCTGTCCACGCTCAGGGCGATGTCCGCGACCTCGGTCGGCAGGCGCGCCTCGAGCTCCGGGGCGGCCGCGACCTCGCTCGGGACCTCCTCGGACGGCTCGGCGCTCTCGATGCCGTCCGACGGCTCCACCACGCCGGGGTCGGGCGTTCCGACGGCGATCGCGCCACCGTCGCCGCCGAGCGCCTTGTCGAACGCCGATGCGATCGCATCGACCTCGGCCGGGGACGCGTCCGCGGAGGCGGCCATGTACACGACGACGCTGTCGGCGCGGAACTGGGTGAACGTCGCGCCGCTCTCGTCCGTGGCGCTGAAGCCGCCATCGCTGAGGTCGTCCCGCGGGGTCACCAGCTGGTCCGCCTCGCGGCTCGCCTCCTCGGACCGGGCGACGGCGTCCGCGGCGCCCTGCGGGAAGCAGGTGATGGTCGTGTACACGACGGCCTGCGCGGTGGTCTCATCCTCAGGGAACGGGCCCAGGAGCGTGACCTGCTGGCGGTTGATGTCGAACTGGCCCGCGCTGACCGTCCAGCCGGCGGGGAGATCCGCCGTCGCCGGGCGGACATCCCAGGCGCCTTCCTGGCACGTCGCGCCGCCCGCGACCAGGAACCTCGAGGCCGCGAGCCCGGCGCCCGCGATCGCGATCACCAGGGCCGCAAGCGCGATCCGCCTGGTCGTGCGGCCGGCGGCGGCAAGCTGGGCGCGCTCGTCGGAGGGACGGGGCTTGGGTCCGGAGCTGGCCGGCTCAGGGCGGGGTCGGCTGGTCGTCATCGCGGCTAAGGATGCCCTGCCCGGCTTCGGGATGCCTGAGAGCCGTGCCTGATCGCCCGCGGAGACCGCCCGGGCCGCTCCCGGCGGCGCCGCTCAGCGCGCCCGCACTCGGTTGTTCTTCGGGTTGTGTTCGAGCTCGACGAGCCCCAGCGCCTCGAGCAGCGGCGGGAGGTAGACGCCAAACCGGCCCCGGTACCCCTTCCGGGTGCCGTACCAGCCTCCGACCGGGTTGCCCTCGGAACGGCCCCAGGCCTCGACCGACCCGTCGGGAGCCGCCTTCTGCTCATCGGCGCCGCCGAGCGGCACCCAGTCGCCCTGCGCCTGCAGCCACGCGTGGAGGTCCTCGATCGCGCGCAGGTGGTAGCTGAGCTTCGTGCTCCCGACCATGCACACGAGCACGGGTGGATCCGCCGCCTCGTCCCGCCACATCTGGTATGCCGAGCCGCCGTTGGCCGTGGTCAGCTGCCACGGGTCCTCGCGAGTGCCGCTGCCTGCCATCGCCTGCCTCCCCTGGGCCGGTGGTCCACCCCGGTGTCTCCGGACGCTACCACGCCGCTTGCACGCCGATACGCGCCATGGGTCCACCCGGTTCACCCCGGACGCCCGAACCAGCCCGGGGACAACGCGGGCCGATCGGACCCCTCTGCTCGGGACCGATGCTGGGGTCGGTTGCGGGTGGTCGGCTCGTAGGCTGCGCCTGTAGGCTGGATCTCGTTCCCTGCCGGCCCCGGAGGTTCGCATGCCCATGACGCCGCGCGAGCGGGTCCTCGCGACGTTCGCCCATGACCAGCCCGACCGGGTGCCGATCGTCCTCGGACCATCGAACGCGACCGGGATCAAGATGGTCACGTACCGCGGTGTCAAGCAGCTCATCGGCGTCGACGCGCCGGACGAGTACATCTACGAGTGGCCGGAACTTGGGACCGCCAAGTTGGACGAGGCGACCTACGAGCGACTCCACGCGGACGTCAGGGGAGTGCTGGACCACTTCCCCGCCCATGTCCGCGACCGCAACATGGCCCGTGAGCCCCGCTCCCCGATGATCGACGACTGGGGCGCCGGCCACATCTACCAGGGCCCCGACGACTGGTTCCCGGGCATCCACCCGCTCGCGGATGCATACACGCTCGAGGAGATCGAGGCCCCCGACGAGGTGCGCGCGGAGGTGAAGCGCGTGATCGAGGCACTCGGGCCCGGGGGCGGGTACATGCTGGGCGCCGTGCACACCGTGATGGGCGACGTCCCGCCCGAAAACGTCCTCGCGATGGTCGACGCCGTCGAGGCGTACGGCACCTATCCCCTGCGGGGCTGAGGAGGAGCGTTCCATGGCCGATCTTGCCGCGCTCGCCGCCGCGGTCGAAGCGGGCGACCGGACCACAGCGAAGGCGATCACGCAGGCTGCCTGCGACGAGGGGGTGGATCCGCACGCGATCCTCGCCGCGATGACCGGTGCGATGGACGTCATCGGCGGGCGGTTCCAGCGCAACGAGATCTACGTCCCCGAGATGCTCATCAGTGCCCGGGCGATGAAGGAGGCGATGCTGATCCTCGAGCCCGTGCTCGTGGGCGCGGGCATTCGTCCGGAGCATCGGGCGGTCATCGGCACGATCAGCGGCGATCTACACGACATCGGCAAGAACCTCGTCGCGATGATGTGGAAGGGCGCGAACTTCGAGGTGATCGACCTCGGCACGAACGTGGCCCCGGAGCGGTTCGTCGCGGCGATCCAGGAGCACGACGCGAGGCTCGTCGGGATCAGCGCGCTGCTCACGACGACGATGACCGGGATGCGGGACGTCGTCGCCGCCGTGCGCGGCGCGGGGCTGGCTGACGTCCGGATCCTCGTGGGCGGCGCGCCGGTCACCGCGGAGTGGGCGGCGGAGATCGGCGCGGACGGCTACGCGCCCGATGCCGCGACCGCCGTCGAGGTCGCGAGGCAGGCGCTCACCGGCGCGTAGCGCGACGCCGTCCGGGCGGCGGGGCTGGCGGGGCGAGTCGAGCTGCCCGTCCACCGCCCGAGTCGGGCGGGCTCAGCAGGTCACGTGGAGGATGGCGTTCACGCGCTCGGCCGGAACCTCGCGGAGCAGGTGGCAGGCCTCCTCGGTCGGGACGGTGACGAGCTCGACGCCTCGTCTTCGGGCCTCGCGGAGGACCTCGGGCATGACCGGCAGCATGCCCGCCTCGCCGGTCCCCACCACGAGCCGGCCGCGGTGCCAGGGGATCGCCTCGGCGACGGACAACGGCGTGTGGCCGTAGCGGTCACGGTGCGGACGCGAGGGCTTCTTGCGGCGCTTGCGGACCACACCCCGCTCGATGACGACGTCGTGCGGGTATCGGTGCCCTTCGACCTCGATGAGGCCGAACGCGACCAGCCGGGCGTCCATCGCCGCCGCCTCGCCTACGGCCGCCGCCGGACGTCGACGCTGAAGTCCAGGTAGGCCCTGAGCATCGTCAGCGTCTCCGCCCACGTGCGGATCGCTGCCGCCCAGGCCTCCAGCCCCGCCGGGGTGTCGACCTGGAACGGTCCGTCCTCGAGCTCCACGCGACAGCCGTAGCCGATCGAGCGGACGCCGACCCGGACGGTCGTCACCAGCGCCCCGTCGGGCGTGGCTGGCCGCCGGAAGACGAAGGTGTCGTCGGGGTGGACCTCCTGCACCTCCCACCAGGTGCGGGAGCTGGACCACAGGAGGACGTTGCGCGTCCCGGCGGCCAGCGCGCCCTCGATCCGCTCCGGGAGCCAGCGGGCGAGCTCCTCCGGATCGGACCACGCGCGGAACGCGCGCTCTGCCGACGCGTCGAGGCTGCGTTCGAGCCGGACCCAGCGGGTCGAGGGGCCCTGGGCTCCGGCGCCTGCGTCTTGTTCAACCATCGATCTTCCTCCCGCCCGGCCATCGCGGGTCTGCGTCCACGGTGCCACATGTGCGGCCCGGGCGACAGGGGCCAACCGGCCGGAGGCGGCGCTACGATCTCGGGATGCGGATCCATGCGATCGCCTGCGACGTGATGGCGCGTCCGATCTACCTGTGCGCCGCCCGATCGCCGCACGTCGTGGACGTCACGCTGTTCCGCCGCGGGCTCCACAACGACCCGCGGGATCTGCGGACCCGGCTCCAGGCGGCGATCGACGACGCGCCGCCCACGGCCGAGGCGGTCGTCCTGGGATACGGCCTGTGCGGCGGCGCGACCGCGGGAATCGAGGCCCGGCATGTGCCCGTCGTCCTCCCCCGCGCCCACGACTGCATCACGCTGTTCCTCGGTGCGCGGGAGCGGTACGACGCCGAGACACGCGATATGCCGGCCACCTACTGGTACGTGGCGGACCAGCTGGAGCGCGCGGACGGGACACGCGACGGGCCCGCGGGGAGCGGTGTCGGCGGTGACACCGACGACGGCCTCGAGGTCGTGCGCGCCGAGTACGTCGCGAAGTACGGCGAGGACAACGCGGACTACCTCATGGAGGTCATGGGCGCCTGGCGGGCCCACTACGGACGGGCGGCGTTCATCGCGATGGGCGTCGCCGGCGAGGATGGGCCGGCGTCGATTGCACGCGCGCAGGCTGGGCGCCGTGGCTGGGCGTTCGAGACCGTCGAGGGCAGCCTCGTCCTGCTCCGCCGCCTGCTCGACGGCGACTGGGGCGACGACATGCTCGTGCTCCAGCCCGGCGAGCGGCTCGCGATGAGCTACGACGACGGGGTCGTCAAGGCGGTCCCGGCGGGCGACTGATCGCGGCAGGGTCTTTCGCACCTCGGGTCGCGGGTGCTCCGGCCCCGCCCCAAGGCTCGCGCCCGCCGGATGCCTGGCGCCCGCCGGATCACGGGTTGGCCGCCAGCTGCCTGGCGCCCGCCGGATCACGGGTGGTGCTATCCGACGTCAAGTCCGACGTGCTCCGGTGGCCGCGGCCCTCCCGCGGTGCCCGAGAGCCGCCGGAAGGGCAGGGACATCATCCCGGGTAATAGCGATGGCGACATTGGGCCGTGGCCGCGCCTCCCGGCCAGGTTCTGCGGCCAGATAGCATGGGGAGTAATACCCGGGCGGCATCCCGCGGGCGGGCGGCATCCCGCGGGCGGGCTCCACGTGTCAGCCGGCGACCGCCACCTCCGCGAGCCTGCCCGCCCGGAAGGCGGTCACGTACTCGCCGCCAAACGGGTCACGCCCCTCGAGCAGGTCCGCGGCCAGCCGGTAGGCGTCGGTGTCGCGATCGGCCGTGAACACCCGCGTGAGGTCGGATGCCACCGGGTCGATGATCCCGCTGTCGATCCCGGCCTCGGCCGCGAGGTCGATGAACACGTCGTTGAGCAGCCTGCGCTCCGGCATCCCGAAGGACACGTTCGACAGCCCGCCCGTGAGGTGGATCGCGTCGCCGTACTCGGCGCGGAGCCGGCGAGCCGCCTCGAGCACGTGGGCCGGCGCGTCCGGCTCGACGGCGACGGGCAGCACGAGCGGGTCCACGTACAGCAGCCCGCCCTCGATCCCGCGGGCCATCGCCTGCTCCGCGATGGAGATCGCGTTCGTGACGCGCTCCTCGGCGTTCGCCGGCATCCCGCCCAGCCCGCTCGCGGCCAGGACGACCGCACAGCCCGTATCGGCAGCCAGGTCCAGGACCTCCGGCCGCTCCAGGGACGCCGAGTTCAGGAGGAGCGGGCCTCTGGGCTGGGTCGACGCCGCCACGCCGGCCGCGAGCACCGCCGACGTCCGACGAGTCGATCGAGACGGGAACCGATGCGCGTCGCCTCGACGACCCCGACGAGCCAGGCCATCGCGGCCGCCCGGACCTCGGACGCCGGCGCGACCTCGTCCGCGTTGAGGTCAAGCCAGTCCGCGCCCGCCGCCTCCTGCCGCGCCGCCATCGAGCGGATGTACGCCGCCGCGAGCTCGGCGTGCCGGTCCCCGTCCAGGCCCCAGCGGATCGCGCTCGCGACGTGCTTGATCTTGCCTGCCGCGAAGTCTCGCCCCGTCACGAGGTCGGGGTGCACGGGCAGGATCCGGCGTTCGCCGTGCGCATCCTCGAACGCGATCCCGACGGTGCCGTCCTCCAGCTCCGCGGCCAGGCGGCCGGCCCGCTTGACGACGCGGGTCGCGTGGATGTTCTCGCCGACGACGAGGAACGGGGTGCCGGTGCGGTCGGGCCTCACGAATCGGATCCTTTCGGGGTGGTGCCGGCGGCGCGGCGCACGGCGTGGTGGTCTCGTTCGAGGAACGTGTTGGCCCAGGCGCTCGTGCGCCGCAGGCGGTTGTCCTGGATCACGGGCGGCCGGTCGAGCATCGCCAGCTCCTCCCCGTAGGGCTTGAGCCGCCGGTAGGCCTCGGCCCAGATGCACGGACGGTCGCCGGTCTCGCAGCGGCCGTCGCGCGCGCCGCCGCACGGCCCGTTGCGCTGGTTCTTCGCGCAGTGGCTCTCGGGGCACAGGTAGGCGATGTCGGGGAGCGAGCAGTCGCCGCAGTCCCGGCAGTCGTACAGCGGCACCTTGACCGCCTGCTCGAGGACGTGGAGCGGCCGTTCGACGTGCAGCGCGCTCGACCGCGCCGTAGACCCGGGCCCAGGCCCGGAAGCCCGGGGTCCCGGGCTCGAACACGCGCTCGTGGGCGACGCGGTTGACCCGGTAGAACGGAGACACCCGGGCGCGGGCACGCGATCGGGCGCCCGGCGCCAGCGACGCACGATAGGCCCGCGAGGGCTCGTCGGTGGAGAGCCCGGCGCCGTCGGGCGCGAACAGGTGGAAGGCCCCCGGCTGCCCGAATGACACGTCGCGCACGAGCGGCCGCCAGTCGGCGTCGCCGTGGGCGTCAACGAGCTCGCCGACGCGGCGAACCTCGTCGGCGTCCCGGTGGCCCGAGAGATAGACGCCCGCGAACCCCATGCCCCGCGCGACGATCGCCTGCTTCGCCGCGAGCTCGAGGAAGAACGCCCGCCCCTTGTCCGGCGATGAGGCCTGCCGCTCGGCGAGCGCGAGCAGCTCGTCCGTGACCACGCAACCCGGCACCCGGCCCGCGTGGAAGGCCCGCGCGACGCCGGCGGAGAGGATGTACGCGTTCGCGACCACCGGCCGCTCGATCCCCTCGCCGCGCATCCAGCGCAGCAGCTCGTCCTGCTTGCGGGCGTCGTAGCCGACCTGCGTGATGACGAAGTCCGCGCCGGTCCGCGTCTTGAGGGCGAGCTTGAGCAGCTGCGGCACGAGGTCCCGCTCGAGGCGCTTGAACGGGTCCACGGCGCAGCCCAGGAGGAAGTCACGGCTCGGGGAGTCCGGCGCCCCATCCGACGCCGCCCGTTCCGCGGCCGCCGCGCCGAGCTCGCGGAGGAGCGCGAGCAGCGCGACCGAGTCGAGGTCGAACACCGGCTTCGCAAGCCCCTCGAAGCCGTCGACCGGGTAGTCGCCGCTGATGGCGAGGACCGTCGTGAGGCCGCGAGACAGCAGGTCCCAGCCAAGGCTCTGGAGCCCGTTCCGGTTCCGGTCCCGCGCCGCCACGTGGACGACGACGTCGTGGCCGAGCGCCTGGAGCGCCTCCCCGGGCGTGTCAGGGCTCAGGCGCGCGTGGCCGCCGGCGTTGTCGGTGACCGAGAGCGCGGTGATCCGCGGGTCGCCCGCGAGGTCCGACGCCATCCGCAGCGGCTTCTGGCCGCGGGTGTCGGAGAGCTCGCCGGCCCACGGCACGAGCTCCACGACGGTGGCGAAGGCACCGGGCGTCGCGAGGGATCGGCGGAGCGCGCCCGGACCGGGCATCGGGTCGTCGGTGGCAGCGGGCGTCGTCGCGTCGGTGGCGGCGGGCGTCGTCGCCCGGGTCGGGGTCGGCATCGTGGTGGCGGTCCTCAGACGACGATCGGCTCGAACAGGCAGCCGTCGGTGAACAGGTCGAAGAAGTCGGGCTCGGACTCGAGCTCGACGTGCTCGATGTGCCGGGTGAGCGCGTCGAGCGCGGCCAGCCGACGACGGGAGAGCAGCAGCGCCCGTGCGCCCGCGATGGACGCGTTGCCCGCCCGGATGACGCGCTCCGGGGCCACCGGCGCGAGCAGCCCGATGTCGATGGCCGAGCGCACGTCGATCGCGTTCGCGAAGCCGCCGGCGAGGTAGACGCGGTCGAGGTCCGACGGCGCGAGGCCGAGCCTCCGCAGCAGCACGCGCTGGCCGACGGCCGTGGCCGCCTTCGCGATCGACAGGTGGCCGACGTCGCCGCGCGAGAGCGTGATCCGCGGCTCATCGACGATGGGGATCTCGTCGCCCGGGGCTCGAACCCGCCGCGGGCCGTGAGCCAGTCCGCCCGGCGGAGCTCCGCGAGCAGGTCCACCAGCCCGGATCCGCAGATCCCCTCGGGCTCGCCGTCGCCGATGACGCGAACGTCGAACCGGCGAGCGCCGGCGTCGAGCCGCACCGTCTCGATCGCCCCGTCCGCGCCGGGCATCCCGTAGCGCACCCCGCCGCCCTCGAACGCGGGGCCGGCCGGGCTGGACGCCGCGAGCACCCGCCTGCCGTCCGAGACGACGATCTCCCTGTTGGTCCCGATGTCGACGAGCAGGAACGACCCGCCGCGCTCCACGGCGTCCACGGCCACGAGATCCGCCGCCGCGTCCGCCCCGACGTGGCTGGCGACGATCGGGCCGCCGATGACGCGGGCCTGGGGGTTGATCAGCAGGCCCAGCTCGTGGGCCCGGCGCTCGACGACCGTCGACCGCGTCGGATCCCTCGCGCAGCGCGGTCTCGGTCACCGAGCGGTACGGGATCCGGCCGATCGGCCGCACGTCGAGGCCGAACGCGAGGTCGCGCATCGTCGGGTTGCCGACGACGACGGCCTCGACGATCCGGCGCCGGTCGATCCAGAGCTCCGACTGGAGCCGGCCAAGCTCGTGGTTGACCGCGCGCCGGAGCGCCTGGCGGAGGAGACCCGGCTGGTCGTCCTCGTACGAGATGCGGGTCATGACATCCGAGCCGCCGAACCGCTGCGGGTTCTCGAACGCCGCGACCGCGAGCACCGTCCCCCGGTCGAGGTCGACGAGCTCGAGGACGACCGTCGTCGTGCCCACGTCGAGGGCGAGACCGACGGGCGGGCCGTACGAGGGGCCGAGATCCGCGGGCGTCGGCGTCGCGAGCTCCGGATCCGAATCGGCGAGGCCTCGCGACGCCGGCCCGGCCCACGGGACCGGCTCGGCCGCGTACCGGCCATCCTCGACCCGTACCCCGGCGTCGAGATGCGGGACCGGTCCCTGGAGCTCCGGGGCGAGCTGGATCCGGAGCCGGCGGCGGAGGATGCCGAACTCGACGTCGTGCTCCGTCCGCTCGACGCTCGCCTGGCACGCGAGGCGGAACCCCGGCCGGAGGAACGCCTCGGCGGCGGTGGGCGGCGACAGCTGGTCCGCCCCGGCGCGCACCTCCACGACGCACTCACGGCAGCGGCCGGTGCGCTTGCAGGAGGCGGGGACGACCACCGAGAGCTCGGCGGCCTCGTCGAACAGGAGACGACCGGACACGAGCGGTCGACGCTCGGTCCCGTGGACGACGTCGGGCATCGGATCCAGTCTCCGCGCACGGGCATCGGCGACCGGATGGTCCGTCGGACCCTTCCGCCGGGACCTTCCGCCCTATCCGGGCCGCCGCCGGACGCCGGAGATTGGGGGTCAACGGCCCGCATCAAGGAGGCGTCCCTGGTTTCGCGCACTCCGGACGCTCGCACCGCTCGTTCGCCGCGCTACGACCGGCTGACGCCGGACGACTGTGCCCTGCTCCACGAGGCGAGCTGCACGATCCTCGAGCGGACGGGCGTCGTCCTCCACGACGCGGAGGCGGTCGAACGGCTCCACGGCGCCGGTGCCCGCGTGACCGACGACGGGCGCGTCCACGTGCCCGGCCTCACTCGTCGACTGGGCGCTCGCGGCCGCGCCCCGGTCCGTCGGGCTGTTCGACCGCGGTGGCCGGCCCGCGCTCGCTGTCGAGGGCGACAACGTCTTCTTCGGCCCGGGCTCGGACTGCCTCAACGTGATCGACCACCGGTCCGGCGAGCGGCGCCAGGCGCGGCTCGCCGACGTGCGCGACGGCCTCTCGCTCGTCGACGCGCTGCCGAACATGGACTTCGGGATGTCGATGTTCCTGCCGGCCGACGTCGACCCGATGCTCGCCGACCGTCACCAGGCGGCGATCATGCTCGAGCGGACGACAAAGCCGCTCGTCATCGTCACCTACGACGTGGCGGCGATGCTCGACGTGATCGAGATGGCGGAGGCCGTCGCCGGCGGCGCCGCGGCGCTCGCCGCCCGCCCGAACGTGGCGTTCTACATCAACGTCACCCGGGGCCTCGTCCACAACGGCGACTCGCTGCGCAAGCTGCTCGTCCTCGCCGAGCGCGGCCTGCCGGCCCTCTGGATCCCGGTCACCTCGGGCGGCACGACGGGCCCGGTCACGATGGCCGGCAACGTCACGCTCAACAACGCGGGCGTGCTCGTGGGCATCGTGCTGGCCCAGCTCGTCCGGGAGGGAACGCCCGTCGTGATCCCGGGCTTCGGCGGCGACGCGCTGGACCTGCGGACGATGGTCGATCCCTACGCGGAGCCCGATCACCGGGGCGTGGTCCCGTCGCTCGCCCACCACTACGGCCTGCCGATGTTCAGCCTCGCCGGCGGCTCGGACTCCAAGACCGTCGACCAGCAGGCCGCGACGGACGCCGCGCTGACGATGCTCGTGGACGCGCTCGCGGGCGGCCACCTCATCCACGACTCGGGCTACCTCGAGTCCGGGCTGACCGGATCGCTCGCCCAGCTCGTCATCTGCGACGAGATCGCGGCCTGGATCCGCGCGGCGATCGCCCCCGTCGAGATCAGCGCCGAGACGCTCGCCCTCGACCTCATCGACGAGCTGGGCCCCGACGGGTCGTTCCTCGAGACGGACCACACGCTGGGGCACTACCGCGAGCGCTGGTACCCAACGCTCATCGACCGCCTGTCGTTCAGCGCCTGGCAGGCGCGCGGCGGACGGACGATGGGCGAACGAGCGGCCGCGCGCGTGGACGAGCTCCTCGCCGCGCACGAGCCGCCGGGCCTCCCCGACGCCGTCGTGCGCGAGCTCGACGCGATCCTCCAACGGGCGGCCGCGAGGCCGCAGTCGACACCGATCCCCTGACCCCCCGGTCCACGGACCCCAGACGAAGGAGCACTCATGAGCGAGAACCTGTTCGCGGCGATGCGGCAGAGCGTCATCGACGGCGATGCGACGGCGTCGGCAAGCCTGGCGGAGCAGGCACTGGCCGCGGGCGTCGCGCCGCTCGACGCGATCGACCAGGGGTTCGTCCCCGGGCTGTCGTACGTCGGCGAGCAGTTCGGCCAGGGCGAGCTGTACCTGCCGGACATGATGCTCGCGGCCCGCGCGATGCAGAAGGCGATCTCGGTGCTCGAGCCCGAGATGGCCCGCCAGGCGACGACCCGGCAGGTCGTCGGCCGCGTCGTCCTCGGGACCGTGAAGGGCGACATCCACGAGATCGGCAAGAACCTCGTCGGGATGATGCTCCAGACGTCCGGGTTCGAGGTCCACGACCTCGGGGTCAACGTCGCCCCTGAGCAGTTCGTCGAGGCGGCCCGCGAGCACAACGCGGACCTCGTCGGGGTGTCGGCCCTGCTCACCACGACGATGTCCGGGCAGCGGACGGTCGTCGAGGCGTTCGAGGCCGCCGGGCTCCGACCCAGGGTCAAGGTGATCGTCGGCGGGGCGCCGGCGAGCTCGCAGTGGGCATCGGAGATCGGCGCCGACGGGTACAGCGAGGACGCCATCGGCGCGGTCGCGCTCGCCCGCCAGCTGCTTGGCGTTCCCGAGGCGATGGCGGCGGGCTGACGAGCCTCGTCCACCCTCCTCCACGGCGTCCCGCCACCGAGGTATCGATGCACACCACCGCAGACGAGCAGGACCGGTCCGCCCGACCCGTGCTCGAGATCCTGTCCCCCGCCGCGATCGCCCGCGTCCACGAGGCCACGCTCGAGATCATCGAGCGCGTCGGCGTGCGCTTCCCGTCGCCCCGCGCTCTGGACATCTGGGAGGCGGCCGGCGCGACCGTCGATCGCTCGACGTCCGTCGTGCGCGCCCCCGGCGACCTCATCGAGCGTGCCCTGACGTCCGCGCCGCCCGCGTACACGCTCGCGGCGCGCGACCCTGCGCGCGACCTCGCCCTGGATGGGGCGCACGTCCACCTCGCCACCGACGGCTGCGGGATCGAGGTCCTCGATCCGTGGACGCTGACCGTCCGCCGGTCCGCGCTCCAGGACGTCGCGGACATCGCCCGCGTCGCGGACGCGCTCGACGCGATCGCGTTCCACTGGGTCGCCGTGTCGGCGCAGGACGTCCCGCCCGAGACGCGCGCGCTCGAGGAGGTGTCCGCGGTCTGGCGCAACTCCACCAAGCACGTCCAGACCGAGAGCATCGTCACGCCCGGGGAGACCGAGGCCGCGATCGAGATGGCCGCGGCGATCGCCGGTGGCCGGGCCGCGCTGCGGGAGCGGCCGGTGCTGTCGCTCATGCAGTGCACGATCAGCCCGCTCGCCCACGACGGCGGGGCGCTGGACGCGGCGCTCGTGGCCGCCGAGGCCGGCGTCCCGGTCGGGTTCATGACCATGGCGTCGTGCGCGTTCTCGGGACCCGCGACGATCGCGGGCTCGCTCGTCGTCGGCAACGCGGAGGTCATCGCGGCGCTCGCGATGCTCCAGCTCGCGTTCCCGGGCGCCCCGGTCTACTACGCGGCCGCCCAGACGGCGATGGATCTCCGGTCCGGCGCCTACACCGGCGGCGGGCCCGAGGACTTCCTGTTCGGCGCGGCCACCAACCAGCTGTCCGACTTCTACCACGTCCCGCTCTCGATGGGCGCGTACGCGACCGGCGCGCATGCATCCGACTGGCAGGCAGGCCTCGAGAACGGCCTGTCGTCGTTCATGGCCTCGGCATCCGGCGCGGACATGCTGCTGGGCGCCGGGCTCATCCACGGGAGCCGGATCTGGTCGTACGAGCAGCTCATCCTCGACACGGAGATCGACGGGATCGTGAAGACGATGCTCCGCGGGATCCCGGTCGACGCGGAGTCGCTCGCCCTCGAGGCGATCGCCGAGGTGGGCCCCGGCGGCGACTACCTCACGGCCGAGCACACCCGGCGGCACATGCGCGAGCTGTGGCAGCCGAAGTACCTCGACCGGCGACCCTGGAGCCAGTACGAGGCGGATCCCGACAAGCCCCATCGCGAGGCGCTGGAGCGGGCACGGACGCTGCTCCGCGACCACCGGCCCGAGCCGCTCGACCCGGCCCTCGACCGCGAGCTCACTCGGATCGTCGAGGCCCACGCCCGCGGCGCCGGCTCGTCGCCCGTCGGCGTCGGCTGAGGTCCAGCCCCTGCGTCACGCCCCCCCATCGACCGACCGGCCACCACCCTCGCCAGCCTCCCTGGAGGGACCACCCGCCATGCGACCCCGCTTCGAGATCCTCGACCGCGAGCTCATCGACCGAATTGTCGACGAGGCGCTCGCCCTCCTCCGTACGCCCGGCATCAAGGTGGAGGAGCCGGAGGCGATCCGGGTCCTCGTCGCGGGCGGGGCCACGGCGGACGGCGAGCGCGTCTCGATCCCGGAGGCGATGGTCCGCCGGGCGCTCGAGACCGCACCCGCGGCGTTCAACCTGTACGACCGGGCCGGGTCGCCGGCCGTCCGCTACGGGCAGGGCGTCGTCCACTTCGACCCGGGCTCGTCCGGCGTCGCGGTCCTGGACCCGGAGACGCTCGACACCCGCCAGTCCGAGGCCGCGGACCTCGTCCGCCTCACCCGGGTCGCGGACGCGCTCCCCGCCTACGACGCCGTCTCCACCGCGATCGTCGCGCACGACGTCCCGACCGAGATCGGCGACCTGTACCGCCTGTTCCTCGTGCTCCACAACTCGTCCAAGCCGGTGGTCACGGGCGCCTTCACGCCGCGCGGGTCCGCGGTGATGATCGAGCTGCTGGCGCTCGACGCGGGCGGTGCCGAGGCGCTCCGGGAGCGACCGCGCGCCGTCTTCGACGTCTGCCCGTCCCCGCCGCTCACCTGGTCCGAGTTCGCCTGCCGCAACGTGATGGATCTCGGTCGGGCCGGGGTGCCGGCGGAGCTGATCTCCATGCCGCTCGCGGGCGTCGCCTCGCCCGTGACGCTGGTCGGGTCGATCGTCCAGCACGCCGCGGAGTCCCTCGCGGGCGTCGTGCTCCACCAGCTCGCGGCGCCGGGCGCCCCGATCGTGTGGGGTGGCGCGCCGACGATCGTCGACATGCGCACGGGCTCCACGCCGATGGGGGCGATCGAGACCGCGATGATCGACTCGGGGTATGCCGCCGTCGGGAAGTCGCTGGGGCTCCCGTGCCACGCGTATCTCGGCGCGACCGACGCGAAGATCATCGACGCGCAGGCCGGGCTCGAGAGCGGGATGACCGCGCTCGTCGGCGGGCTCGCCGGGATCGACATGATCAGCGGGGCCGGGATGCTCGACTTCCTCCTCGCCCAGTCGCCCGAGAAGCTCGTGATCGACGCGGACATGATCGGCATGGTCCAGCGGCTGCTCCGCGGGATCGGGACGCCGACCGAGACGCTGGCGACGGGGTTCTTCGAGCAGGCGGGGCCGGAGGGCCGGTTCCTCGAGCTCGAGGACACGCGCCGGCTGTTCCGCACCGAGCAGTTCCTGCCGTCGAAGGTGATCGACCGCAACTCTCGTCGGGCCTGGGCGGACGCGGGGGCGCTCGACGCGTTCGGGCGGGCACGGCTGCGGGTCGAGGAGCTGCTCGCCGTGCCGCGCGACATCGGGCTGGACCCGGCGGTCGCGTCGTCGATGGCCGCACGGGTGCGTGAGGCGGGTGCGCCGTTCGGCCTTGCGACGCTGCCGGGCGTCGCCGACGAGGCTGTCGCGGCCCGGTAGCGGCCCGGTAGCGTCCCGAGGCCGCCCGGGTCGTTCTGGGCCTCGCGGTTGCCCTCGCCCGGGCCTTGTCGTGGCATGCGACGCCACGAGAACCGACCACGCTCTTCGGCCCCAGCGGCTCCCGGACAGCGCGTGGCGTGGCGTGGCCCCGCGGTGATGCGGGCGGTGATCGACGGCCACGACACCCGAGTCCTGCGTGACGAGCCGCGGGGCCTTCGAGCGGCCCGGCGGCAATGAGTGTGCGTCGCTTCTACACCTTTGCGTCGCGATCCGTTCCCGGGACCGGGCGCGTCGCGGGCCGGCCGCCGGCGAGATACGTCGGGCTACGCAGACCGTGGCCGACGGACCGCTCGATGAACGCGGACGCGGCCATCACCGCGTCGAGGTCCACGCCGTGCGCGATCCCGAGCCCGTCGAGGAAGTACAGGAGGTCCTCGGTGGCGAGGTTGCCGACGGCCCCCGGACCCGCGAACGGGCAGCCACCGAGCCCGCCCGCCGAGCTGTCGATGACCGACACGCCCCGCTCCATCGCCGCGTAGACGTTCGCGAGCGCCTGGCCGCGCGTGTCGTGCGCGTGGAGGCCGAGCCGCTCGACGCCGACGACCGGGACCACCGCGTCCAGGACCCGCTGGACATCCCCGGGCGTGGCGGCGCCGATCGTGTCGCCCAGGCTGATCTCGGCGCAGCCGAGGGCGACGAGGCGTGCCGCAACGCGGGCGGTGGCGGCCGGCGGGACGGCGCCCGCATACGGGCAGCCGAAGGCGACCGAGACATAGCCACGGACGCGCATCGCGCGGCCCGTCGCGCCCTCGATCACGCGAGCGGCATCGGATAGCGCCTCCTCGACCGTCCGGTTGAGGTTCGCCCGGTTGAACTCGTCGGTTGCGCCGATGACGACCGCGATCTCGTCGGCGCCGGCCGCGATCGCCCGCTCGAGGCCGCGCGGCGTCGGGACGAGGACCGGGTAGCGCACGCCGGGCGCGCGGTCGATCGCGGGCAGCACCTCGTCCGCGTCGGCGAGCTGCGGGACGGCCCGCGGGTGGACGAACGAGGTCGCCTCGATGACGGGGAGCCCGGCCGCGGACAGGCGATCGATGAACCCGACCTTGACCTCGGTCGGGATGGCCGCGGCCTCGTTCTGGAGCCCGTCGCGCGGCCCGACCTCGACGATCGTCACGCGCTCCGGCATCGGCATCTCAGTCGTCTCCCTGCGGGTCGTCGTCGCCGGCCGCCACGAGCTCGATGAGCGGGTCGCCTCGCCCCACCTGGTCGCCGACGGCGGCGAACAGCCGCGCGACGCGACCGGGCGCCGTCGCCGCGATCACATGCTCCATCTTCATCGCCTCGAGCACCAGCAACGGGTCGGTCGCGACGACGTGATCACCCTCCGCGACGTGGATGCGGACGATCCGGCCGGGCATCGGGGCCGCGAGCGCGTCGGGCTCGTCCGAGTCGGGGCCCAGTGCCTCGGGTGAGGGAGGCGGCGCGAGCCGCAGCCGATGGCGCCGTCCGCCGACGGTGACGGTGTCCACGACCCGTGCCCCCGTCGCGGGGCGGACCAGCGCGGGCCGGCCCCCGACGAGGACGGTCCAGCCGTCTTCGTCGGTCCCGACGAGCATGACCTCGATCACCGCCCCGTCGACGCGCACGACCCCTGTCCCGCCGGACCCGGTCCGGTCCGTGACCGCGTCCACCGTCCGGCCACCGGCGATCCAGCGGGTCGGCTCCCCGATCCCGCCGAGCCGCCACGGGCGCCCCGCCGCCCACGCGCCCCGGGCCCCTGGGCCACCGCGGAGATCGGCACGGGCCGGCGCCAGTGACCGCACGGCCGCGGCCGCCGCGACCACCGTCGAATTCGACGGCCGACAGCCCGGCCACCAGGCCATGCTCCTCGAGGAAGCCCGTGTGGAGGTCACCGGCGCGGAACGCGGGCTCCGAGACGACCGCCGCGAGCAGGTCCAGGTTCGTGGCGACGCCCTCGAGCCGAACGCCGTCGAGGGCCTCTCCGAGGCGGTCGAGCGCCTCGGCCCGGTCCGTCGCGTGGACGATCAGCTTGGCCACGAGCGAGTCGTAGAACGGCGAGACCTCCGTGCCGGCCTCGACGCCCGTGTCCACGCGGACCCCGTCGGGCACGTCGAACGCGGTCACCCTGCCGGTCGCCGGGAGGAACCCGGCCGCCGCGTCCTCGGCGACGACCCGGACCTCGATCGCCGCCCCGTCCAGGCGGACGTCGGCCTGCCCGAACCCGAGCGGCTCGCCGGCGGCGACGCGCAGCTGTTGCTCGACGAGGTCCAGCCCCGTGACGGCCTCCGTGACCGGGTGCTCCACCTGGAGCCTGGCGTTGACCTCGAGGAAGAAGAACCCGCCGGTCTCGTCGAGGAGGAACTCGACCGTGCCCGCGTTCCGGTAGCCGGCCGCCCGCGCGAGGCGGAGCGCGGCGTCCCCCATCGCCGCACGGAGCGCCGGCGTGACCGCGGGCGACGGAGACTCCTCGATCAGCTTCTGGTGCCGCCGCTGGATCGAGCACTCGCGCTCGCCGAGATGGACGAGCGTCCCGTGCGTATCGCCCAGGATCTGCACCTCCACGTGGCGCGGCCGCTCCACGTACCGCTCGAGCAGCAGCCGGTCGTCGCCGAACGCGGCCGCCGCCTCCCGCCGCGCGGCCGCCAGGGCGTCCGGCAGGCCGGCCGCCTCCCGCACCACACGCATGCCCCGCCCGCCACCGCCCGCGCTCGCCTTGACCAGGAGCGGGTAGCCGACCGACGCGGAGGCCGCGACGAGGTCGTCGTCTGCTGCCATGTCACCGTGGTAGCCCGCTAGCACGGGAACACGGTTCGCCTCGGCGAGCGCCTTCGCCCGCGCCTTGTCACCCAGCGCGCGCATCGCGGCGGGCGGCGGCCCGATCCACGCGAGGCCGGCCCGTTCGACCTCCTCCGCGAACGCCGCGTTCTCCGCGAGGAACCCGTACCCCGGGTGCACCGCCTGGGCGCCCGACGCGAGCGCCGCCTCGATCACGAGGTCGCCACGCAGGTAGCTCTCCGCGGCTGGACCGGGACCCAGCCGCACTGCGGCGTCGGCGGTCCGCACGTGCGGCGCCCGCGCATCGGCGTCCGAGTACACGGCCACGGTCCGGATCCCTAGGCGCCGGCAGGTGCGTACCACCCGGACCGCGATCTCCCCGCGGTTGGCGACCAGGACCGACGAGAACACCCCGCCCGCCCCTACATCCGGAAGACGCCGAAGGACGTCTCCGGGATGGGCGCGTTGCAGGCCGCGGCCAGGCCCATGCCCAGCACCATCCGCGTGTCGACCGGGTCGATGACGCTGTCGTCCCACAGCCGCGCGGTCGAGTACCAGGGCGAGCCCTGGCGCTCGTACGTCTCGAGCGTCGGCGCCATGAACGCCGCCTGCTCGTCGGGCGTCATCGTCCGGCCCTCGCGGGCGAGGTTGTCCATCCGGACCTGGAGCAGCACGCTCGCCGCCTGCGGCCCGCCCATCACGCTGATCCGCGCGTTCGGCCACATCCACAGCTGGCGCGGCGAGAAGGCACGCCCCGCCATCCCGTAGTTCCCTGCCCCGAACGATCCGCCGACGACGACCGTGAACTTCGGCACCCGCGCGTTGGCGACCGCCATCACCATCTTCGCGCCGTCCCGCGCCAGCCCCCGGTTCTCGTACTCGCGCCCCACCATGAACCCGGTGATGTTCTGGAGGAACACGAGCGGGATCTTCCGCTTCGCGCACAGCTCGATGAAGTGGGCGCCCTTGAGCGACGACTCGCTGAACAGGATCCCGTTGTTGGCGACGATGCCCACCGGGTAGCCCATGATCCGCGCGAAGCCCGTCACGAGCGTCGTCCCGTAGCGCGCCTTGAACTCGGCGAGCTCGGACCCGTCGACGATTCGGGCGATGACGTCGCGGACGTCGAACGCGACCCGCAGGTCCGCGGGCACGAGCCCGTACAGGTCGGCCGGGTCGTACAGCGGCTCGCGCGCCGGCGCCACCTCCCACGGGAGGACCGGCCTGACCGCCGGCACGTTCGCGAGGATCCGGCGCGCGATCGCCAGCGCGTGCTCGTCGTCGTCGGCGAAGTGGTCCGCGACGCCGCTGGTCCGGGTGTGCACGTCCGCCCCGCCGAGGTCCTCCGCGGTCACCTCCTCGCCCGTCGCCGCCTTCACGAGCGGTGGACCGCCGATGAAGATCGTCCCGGTGCCCTTCACGATCACCGTCTCGTCGCTCATCGCCGGGACGTATGCGCCGCCGGCCGTGGACGAGCCCATCACCACCGCGATCTGCGCGATCCCAGCCGCGGACAGGTTCGCCTGGTTGTAGAAGATGCGGCCGAAGTGCTCGCGGTCCGGGAACACCTCGTCCTGGAGCGGGAGGAACGCACCGCCGCTGTCCACGAGGTACACGCACGGCAGCCGGTTCTCGGCGGCGATCTCCTGGAGCCGCAGGTGCTTCTTCACCGTCACCGGGAAGTAGGTGCCACCCTTGACCGTCGCGTCGTTGGCCACGATCGCGACCTGGCGCCCGCCGACGACGCCGATGCCGGTGACGATCCCCGCGGACGGGGCATCTCCGCCGTAGAGGTCCGTGGCGGCCAGCGCCGAGAGCTCGAGGAACGGCGTCCCCGGGTCCACCAGCCGGTCGATCCGCTCCCGGGCGAGGAGCTTGCCCCGGGCGCGGTGCTTCGCGACCGCTTCCTCGCCGCCACCCCGGCGAACGACCGCGAGCCGCTCCCGCAGCTCCGCGACGAGCGCGAGGTTCGCCTCCCGGTTCGCGTCCCAGTCCGGGCCGCGCGGCCGCTCGCGGATCACCCCCACGTCAGCGGCCCTCGAACCGCGGCGGGCGCTTCTCGGCGAAGGCCCGGAACCCCTCGCGGCGGTCCTCCGAGACGAGCACCTCCTCGTACAGCGCGTTCTCGGCGGCGAGGCCCTCGGCGAGCGAGCGGTGCGCGCCGCGGATCGCCGCCCTCGCCTGCCGGACCCCGATCGGCGCGCCGTTGGCGATCCCCTGCGCCAGCTCGATCGCCGCGGCGAGCGCACCGCCCGCCCCCACGACCCGCGCGGCGATCCCCCACCGCTCGGCCTCATCCGCCGTCAGCCGCCGGCCGGTGAGGATGATGTCCCGGGCCCGCGCCGGGCCGACGAGCCAGGTGAGCGTCTGCGTGCTCCCGCCGCCGGGGAAGATCCCCACCTTGACCTCGGGCAGCCCGAACGAGGCCTCGGACGACGCGACGATAAGGTCGCACGCGAGCGCCAGCTCGAACCCCCCGGCGAGCGCGAACCCCTCGACGGCGGCGACGACCGGGATCGGAAGCTCATGGACCCTGGTGATCAACCGGACGATCTCGCGCCGCTGGGCGCGGAGGTCATCGTCGTCGAACCGTGCCCGCTCCTTGAGGTCCATCCCGGTCGAGAACGCGCGACCCCCCTCCCCGGTGAGGACGACCGCTCGCGGGGACGGGGCCGACTCGGCTGCCTCGAGCGCGTCGAGCGATTCGTGGAGCGCCGCCAGCACGGCGTTGTCGATCGCGTTGAGGGCGCTCGGCCGTGCCAGCGTGAGCACCAGGATGTCGCCACGAGCTCCGGCCCGAGACGTGCGGAGGACGGGCCCGTCCGTCATGCGGTCCGCGGGGCGCGCGAAGTGGGCATCTGGATCACCGCTCCTGCTGCCTGGCCGGTGCCGCAATTAGCGACCCGCGACATCGCCGCTGTCAAGCCTGGGCGTCAGGCGGGGCTACTCCGCCGGCGGACGGAGCCACCGCTCGCTCGTCGCGGTGCTCCCAGATCGTGCCCAGCGGATCCCGGCGGCCGAGGAAGACCCAGGCGATGACGCCGCCGATCACCGCCGCGACCCCACCCGCCAGCAGCGCCGCCCGGATGCCCGCGACGTAGGCCTCCGCGTACCCGGCAGCATCGGCCGGCTGGACGGCCCCGGCCACCGACGTGAAGGCAGGCGTCCCGAGCACCCCGAGCAGCTCCTCGAACTGGGAGCGCTGGGCCGCCACCAGGTCGGGCGCCACGCCCACGAGGCTCGCGTCGAGCGTGGACATGGCGATCACGCCGACGATCGCCGTGGACACGAGGATGCCGACCCGGTTCCCGACCGCGATCGACGCCTCGTTGAGGGCGGCGGCCGTCGCCGGCAGGCCGCGCGGCACGCTGGCAAAGATGATCGCCGTCCGCACGGAGGTCGCGATCACGAACCCGGCGCCGACGACTGCCAGTGGCACGATGAACCCGACGTAGCTCGACGTGGGTCCGATCAGCAGGGCGAGGACGACGTTGCCGAGCCCCACGGCGACGACGCCGCCACCGACGAGCGCGCGCGGCGACACGCGGGCGAGCAGGTAGCCGGCGACCGGCCCGGCGGCGACGAGCGCGAGGAACAGCGGCGCCACCGCGACGACACCGAACAGCGGCCCGAAGCCGAGCACGATGGAGAAGTACTGCGGCAACTGGAGCATCGGAATGTTCTGCGCGACGGCGATCACGACGCCGACGAACAGGGCGACGGTCACCGGCCGACGGTCGACGCGGACCGCCTCCGGTTGCTGGCGGCGGCGCCATCGCTCCTCGGCGAGGAACGCCACGAGCAGGCCGATCCCCAGCGCGATGATCCCCAGCCGAACCAGGTTGTCCCATCCGCCGCCGATCCAGAACAGGCCGGTCGTCAGCGCGACGATGCCGGACGCCCAGAGCGCGGTGCCCAGGACATACGGCCGCTCGTGCCGCGCCGGTCGCGGCAGGTCGAAGTCGCGCGGCCAGGTCAGGCGGATCGCGACCAGCACGACGAGGATCTCGGCGATCATCCCGGGGAGGTACACGCCCGGGATGATCGTGAGCAGAATCGGCATCACCGCCTGCGCGGCCCCGAAGGCGCCGTAGGCGACGCCGATCGCGGTCGCGCGCGCGATCCCCGTGTAGGCGAGGGCCACGGAGGCGAGCGCGACAGGGAACACGAACGCACCGGCGATGTTGGTCGCAACCCGGCCGACGCCGAACAGGACCGAGTCCACGGGCAGCAGGCCGAGGATCGCGCCCGCGAGGAGGACGAGCAGGCCGCCCCGGATGATCGGACGGGTGCGCGACAGGTCGCCGACGGCACCGCCCGCGACCAGGAAGATCGCGGCGAGCAGCCCGTTGACGAGGATGACCGTCTCGAGCTCCGGCCGGGCCCGGACGGCCGCCTGGACCGTGGACAGCTGGGGCGCCCAGATCCGCGGGTCGAGGCCCACGGCGAACAGCGCCGCCGCCCCCGCGACGAGCGTCCCGAACGCCTTCCTGTCGGTGAACAGGTCGCCGATGATCGACGACAGCGGCGGGAGCTTCGAGCGATCCATTCCGCGCCGGATGCTAGCAGCCGCGCCGGCGCGCGAACGCGGGCCGCGACGCCCTTCGCAACCGGCCCTGTCCCGAAGGCCTCAGCGCGGGGCGAACCGCGCCTGGAAGAACCGCAGGTACTTCGGCTCGTAGACCATGTCCAGGCCCCTCGCCGACCCACGGGCGTCGAAGCACGCCTTCACGGACTCGGCCACGACGTCCATGTGGGCCTGCGTGTAGACGCGCCGCGGGATCGTGAGCCGGGTCAACTCCAGCTTCGGACGGTTGTGGTCCCCCGTCTGCGCGTTCCGGCCTGCCGACGCGATCCCCCGCTCCATCGAGCGGATCCCGGAATCCAGGTACAGCTCCGCTGCCAGCGTCTGGGCCGGGAACAGGTCCTGCTCCAGCTGCGGGTAGAACCGCCGCGCGTCGAGGAAGATCGCGTGCCCGCCGATCGGCTGGACGATCGGGATGTCCCACTCGGTGAGCAGCTCGCCGAGGTACCGGACCTGGCCCACGCGGGAGCGGATGTGCTCGTCCTGCATCGACTCCTCGATGCCGATCGCGAGCGCCTCCATGTCGCGGCCCGCGAGCCCGCCGTACGTGTGGAGGCCCTCGTACACGACGACGAGGTTGCGCAGCTCCTCGTACACCGAGAAGTCGTTCACCGCGAGCCAGCCGCCGATGTTGACGAGGTTGTCCTTCTTCGCGGACATCCAGGCGCCGTCGGTGAACGAGCAGAACTCGAGGCAGATCTCGGCGATCGACGTGTCGGCGTAGCCCGCCTCGCGCTCCTGGATGAACAGGGCGTTCTCCACGAGCCGCGTCGCGTCGAGCATGAGCCTGATCCCGTGGCGGTCGAGGAGCGCCCGGAGCTCGCGCACGTTCTGCATCGAGACGGGCTGGCCGCCGGCCATGTTCACCGTGCCGGCCAGGCTGATGTACGGGATCCGGTCTGCGCCGAACTCGTCGATGAGCGCCTGGACCTTGGCGAGGTCCACGTTGCCCTTGAACGGGTCGAGGTTCTGGGGGTCGTGGGCCTCGTCGACGATCACGTCATGGAACGTCGCGCCGGCCAGCTCCTGGTGGAGCCTGGTCGTCGTGAAGTACATGTTGCCGCCGATGTGGTCGCCGGCCTTGATCAGCGTCTGGCTGATGAGGTGCTCGGCGCCGCGGCCCTGGTGCGTCGGCAGGATGTGCGTGTAGCCGTAGAAGCGCTGGACGGCCGCCTCGAGGTGGTAGAAGTTGCGGCTGCCCGCGTATGCCTCGTCGCCGAGCATCATCCCGGCCCACTGCCGGTCGCTCATGGCGGACGTGCCGGAGTCCGTGAGGAGGTCGATGTACACGTCGTCCGACCTGAGCAGGAACGTGTTGTAGCCGGCCTCCTCGAGCGCCGCCTGCCGTTCCTCGCGGGTCGTGACCTTGAGCGGCTCGACCATCTTGATCTTCCACGGCTCCGCCCAGCTTCGGCGGCCGTGCTGCTGCCCCATGGTGTGGAGCGACATGCCGGACATGGATCTCCTCGGGCTCGTGCCGCGCGGACGCGCGACGGGACGCGGATGGGCGGGGTGCGGTCCGTGACGCCGGCGGGGACGATCGATCGCCCGGCGCGGCCCGGCCGCCCGTGGTTACTGGCAGCCTACGCTGCCGCACGCCCGTCCGTGGCGCGCGGTCCGTTCGACCGCTCCGTCGCGGGCCGAATGTCGCGGCGCCACGTCGCGTGGGCGCTCAGCTGCGTGGCGGCCAGCGGTGATAGGCAGGCGGGAACGTCGGCGGGGTGGGATACGCGGCCCACAGCACCGTCTCGATACCGAGCTCGAACAGGCGGTGGTCCGCCGGCACCTCGAACGGCATGGCCGCCGCGGCCCGGCTCCGGAACACCGGGTCGTCCTCCCACTCGACGGCGCGGCCGGTGATCGCCACCTCGTCGCTCTCCGTCTCGCTGCCCGTCGAGTGAAGCGCGTAGCGGCCGTCCCGCCACGATGCGAGGCCGGGACCCGACCGCCCGCCGGTTCGAGCGTTCGCGGCTAGACTCGGCGCCGAGGCCGGCACCGCACCCGCCCGCCGCGCCTCGCCGATCCCGGAGGAACGCGTGCCGCTGCTCGCCGTCGGCTCGGTCCGGTGGCGCAAGGTCTGGCGAGACCTCCGCGAGCACCGGGTCCGGAGCCTGCTCGTCGTCCTGTCGATCGCCGTCGGCGTCGCCGCCGTCGGGACGATCGCGGGGGCGAACGCGCTGCTCCAGGCGAACCTGTCCGAGGGCTACGCGGAGACGAGACCGAGCTCGGCCAGCCTGTTCACGACCGTCCCGTTCGACAAGGATCTCGTCGAGATCGTGCGGGCGATGCCCGGCGTCGGCGACGCCGAGGGCCGGCGGTCCGCGACCGTCCGCCTCGTCACGGGCCCGGACGAGTCGCTCGAGCTCGTGCTCAACGCGATCCCGGACTTCACCGCCCAGACGATGGACCTCGTCAGCAGCGAGTCGGGGAGCTGGCCGCCGAAGCGCGGCGAGGTCGTGTTCGAGCGCTCGAGCCGCGGGCTGACGCCCCTCGAGGAAGGGCGAGTCGAGACCGTCCAGCTCGGCCCGGACCGCACGAAGCCGATCACCACCGCCGGCTTCGCCCACGAGCCGGGCGGCGCGCCCGCGTTCTTCTTCGGCCAGCTCATCGGCTACGTCACGTTCGACACCCTCGCCGACCTCGGCTTCGACGACTCCTTCGACGAGCTGCGGATCCGCGTCGACGACCCCGACGCCACCCGTGCCGAGATGCGGGTCGTCGCCAACGCCGTCCGAGACCGCCTGGAGAAGGCCGGCGCGCCGGTCGCGTTCATGCGCGTGGCGACGCCCGGCGAGCACCCGGCCCAGGACGTGCTCAACGCGCTGTTCCTCATCCTCGGCGCGATCGGCGGGCTCAGCCTGCTGGTGTCGGGGTTCCTCGTGATCAACACGATCAGCGCGATCCTCGCCCAGCAGACGCGGCAGATCGGGATGATGAAGGCCGTCGGGGCGCGGGACGGGCAGGTCGCCGGGGTCTATTTCGGCATCGTCCTGGGGTATGCGCTGCTCGCCCTCGTGGTCGCCCTGCCGATGGGCGCGCTCGGCGCCTGGGGGCTGACGCAGTTCACCGCCGGGCTCGTCAACTTCGAGGCGCCACGGTTCTTCCTCCCCCCGCAGGTCCTCGCGCTCGAGATCGCGATCGGGCTCGTCGTGCCGATGGCGGCCGCCGCGTGGCCGGTGTGGCGCGGCGTCCGGGTGACCGTGCGCGAGGCGATCTCGAACGCCGGCCTGTCCGACACGTTCGGCCGGTCCCGCTTCGACCGGTTCATCCAGGGGATCAAGGGCCCGTCACGCCCGACGCTCCTGTCGATCCGCAACACGTTCCGGCGCAAGTCCCGGTTGATCCTGACCCTGGCGGCGCTGACGCTGGGCGGGGCGGTGTTCATGTCCGTGTTCACGCTGCGCGCGTCGCTCGTCGGGACCGTCGAGGAGACCCTCGACTACTTCAACTACAACGTCCAGGTCGGCCTCGTCGAGCCGGCCCGGACCTCGATCCTCGTCCGGACCGCGGAGCAGGTTCCGGGCGTCGTTGCCGCGGAGCCGTGGACCTTCGCCTCTGCCCAGCGGGTCCGCCCGGACGACACCACGGGCTCGAACCAGATCGTGTTCGGGCTCCCGGACGGCGCCCAGACCGTGCGCCCGGTCCTCGAGGAGGGCCGGTTCCTGCTCCCCGGCGACGGGAACGCGCTCGTGGTCACCCGCAACTTCCTCGACGACGAGCCGGACCTCGGGATCGGTGACACGGTCACGCTCCGGACGAAGGGACGCGAGGTGGACTACACGCTGGTGGGAATCGTCCAGTCACCGACCCAGCGGCCGTTCCTGTACGCGCCGTCGACGGCGATCGAGACCCTCAACCGGGAGCCGGGCAAGGCGGGGATCCTCATGCTCGTGACCGAGGGGGCCGATCCCGACGCCGAGCTCCGGACGGGCATCGCGGTCCGCGACACGCTCGAGCGGGCGGGCTTCCAGACGACGGCGGTGCAGACGCGTTCCGAGATCCGCGCGTCGATCGACCAGCTGTTCGCGGCGATGCTCCTGTTCGTCTCGGTCATGGCGCTGCTGCTGGGCGTCGTGGGCGCACTCGGCCTCGCCGGGACGATGACCATGAACGTCGTCGAGCGGTCGCGCGAGATCGGGGTGATGCGCGCGATCGGGGCGCGCGATCGGGCCGTCCTCCTCGTGTTCCTCGCGGAGGGGCTGCTCATCGGGCTCCTCGCCTGGATGATCGGCGTGCTCATCTCGCTGCCCATCTCCAAGGTCCTCTCGGACGCCCTGGGCGAGTCGTTCGTCCAGCGGCCGCTGGCCTTCACGCCGGCGCTCGACGGGATCGGGTTCTGGCTGCTCGCCGTGGCGATCCTTGCCGCGATCGCGTCGTTCCTGCCCGCCTGGCGCGCCACCCGCCTCGCCGTCCGCGAGGTCCTCGCCTACGAATGAGCACCGACTTGGGCATGATCTCTCCGAACCGTCACGAGGCACCCCATGACCGCTGACCCCTCCCCGCGCCGCCGCTCGATGCTGCCCATCGGGCTGATCACCGTCGTCGTCATCGGCATCGCCGTGGCGGTCGCGGTCGCGAACGGCGCGTTCGGGGGTGCGACCGCCGAGGCATCCCCCGAGGCGTCCGCACCGGGCGTCATCCCGGCCGACTCGGGCGTCGTCGCGGAGGGCCGGGCCGTCCCCGCGCGGGCGATCGAGCTCCAGGCCCGCGTCGTGGGCACGGTGGCATCGCTGCCGGTCATGGAGGGCGACACCGTCGCCGCCGGCGACGTGCTGCTGGGGCTCGACACGGCGACCGTGGACGGTGACGTGGCCCAGGCCGAGGCGGCGGTCGAGGCCGCCACGGCCGGCGTCGCGCAGGCCGAAGCCGCCCTGGCCAGGCGCGCGCCGCCGCGGACGCGGCGCAGGCGGGCGCCGAGGAAGCGGCAGCGGCCCGGCGTGCCGCGATCGCCGCCCGGGATGCCCTGCCCAACGCCGCATCCTCGGCCCAGGAGCGACAGCTCGACGCCCAGGTCGACCAGGCGGCCGCCACCCTCGACCGGGCCCGGGCGCAGCGGACGCAGGCGCGCGCCGGCGTGGATGCGGCCGAGGCCGCCGTGGCCGCCGCGACGGCCGAGCAGGCACGGGCCCAGGCGGCGCTCGAGGCCGCCACCATCGCGCGTGGACAGTTCACGATCACCGCGCCGTTCGCCGGGACCGTCGTGTCGATCGAGCCCCAGGTCGGGGACCGCGTCCAGCCGGGCGTCGTGCTCGTACGGCTCGCGGACCCGACCGAGTGGCGGTTCGAGACCAGCGACCTGTCGGAGTCGTCGGTCGCGCGGGTATCCGTGGGCGCGCCGGCGACCGTGACCGTCGACGCGCTCCCCGGCAGCGAGATCGCCGGGACGGTCGAGTCGGTCGGCGGCTACGGCGCCTCGGTCCAGGGCGACATCACGTTCCGCGTGGTCGTCGCGCCGACGGGCGAGGTACCCGCCGGCCTGCGCTGGAACATGACCGTCACGATCGAGATCGACGGGTCCGCCGGCAGCTGAGCGCCGCTCACTCGCCCGGCGGGTCCGGGGCGCAGGCCGACTCCATCGTGCCGGCACCAGCCGCAGGCGGCAGGCCGGCCCGGACGCCACGCCGCGTGCCCGCGTGGCGGGGCGCTGCGCCACACGCAGCGTCGTTCCTTGCGTGTCGCGATTCCGATGCCCTGCAGGCAGCACGAGGATCGGCGCGCACCTCGCGACCGCACCCTGGGGCCAGATCTGGACGCCGGGGCGGGGCGGGACGCTTGGCCGGTCTTCTCAGTCCGGGCGCGAGCCGTCGCCACCGGTGCTCGCGCCGCGGGATTGAGGTCCATGGGCACTGTTCGCGGGTCGCCTGGTGCACGAGGCTCGTGGCACGCACGGAGAGCCCATGGTGACAACCGCACGAACCGCTTTCACCCTCGACGAGGCCGCCGGCATCGCCTCGACCCTCGGCATCGACTTCGCGACGGTGCCGTTCACGCTCGAGGAGTACCGGGCCGGGCTCGACGTCGAGCTGGAGCACGGCCGACGGGATCCCGACACGAACGTCACGGGCGACGACCCGATCGCCACGGGCAAGATCGCGCTCGCGCACCTGCGCGAGATTCCCGACTACTACACGCGCCTCGCGAAGATGGAGGCGGAAGCCGGCTCCTGAGCCGGCCGCCGACGACCGATCATCCGCCCGGCGGCACCCCGCCGTCGCGGTCCACGAGGCGCAGGCGGTAGGCCAGCGCAGCCGCCTCGGTGCGTGACGCGACCCCGAGCTTGCCCAGGATGTTCGACACGTGGACGCCGGCCGTGCTCTCGCTGATGAACAGCTCCGCGGCGATCTGGCGATTCGTCCGGCCCTCGGCGACCAGCGCCAGCACATCGCGCTCCCGAGGCGTGAGGCCGAAGGAGTCGCCGTCGCCGGCGGGCGCAGGGGCCCGGTCCGGGGACGTGTCCGGTGCAAGGTGGACCCGGGCCCGGCGGGCGAGTGCGGCGATCGCGTCCCGGAGCGGCACGGCGCCCAGCCGGTCGGCGATCGCATGGCCCTCCCGGAGCGCGGATGCCGCCTCGGCCGTGTCGCCCGCCGCCAGCGCAGCCTCGCCGATGCGCCATCGGGCGAACGCCGCGAGGTAGGGCCGCTCCGCCGCGTCCCACGTTGCGGCAGCTTCGCGCCACGGCTCCCGCTCGGGTGTCGCCAGGAGCCGCGATGCCTCGCCCTCGAGCGCCACCTGGTCGGCGACCAGCAACCGGGGCGCGCTCGAACCCACGACGGCGGCGATCTGCGACCGGAGCCGGTCGATCCACGCCGCGGCCGCGTCGAGACCGGCCTCGTCACGCCGCGCACGAGCCTGCTCGTGCAGGTCCGCGGCGGCCCACGCCCCCACCCGGCTGAGTCGGGCCGTCTCGATGCGGTCGCGCGTGGGCTCGACGTGCTGGAGACCCGTCCCGACGGCCTCGAGGGCCGCTCGCGGGTCGCCTCGCCATAGCTCCCGCTCCGCGATCGCGGCATAGACGGGCCCGGCGAACTGGGCACCCCGGTTCTGGCCCACCAGGTCCGTCGCCTCGTCGATCGCCGCATCGGCGCGGGTCCATTCGCCCCGTACCACGAACAGCGGCAGGGTGCGCGCAACCCGGTAGGCGACGCTCCCCGCCCCGGACGGCTCGTGCGCCAGCGCCTCCTGGAGCAGGGTGCCTGCGACGTCCCACCGGCCGAGGGCGGTGGCGAAGGAGACGCCGCCGAGCACGATGTAGTAGCCGTACGAGTAGCCCACGCCGATCTCGGCGGCCTGCTCGAGGCCCTCGTTCGTCGTCTCGAGCGCCGCCGCCGTGCGGCCGCACACATCGAGCGACTCGCACAGGTTCACGTACGCGCGCCCGACGTCGTCCGGGATGCCGGCGTCCTTGGCGATCCGCAGGGCCGCGCGAAGGTGCTCGATCCCCTCGTCGCACTCCCCGAGCATCGTCCGGTCCGTGCCCAGCGTGTTCAGGGCGTGCCCCTCCTGGACGACGTCGCCGACCGCCCGCGCCATCGAGACGGCCTCCTCGCACAGCGCTCGTGACTCCTCGTACCGCGCGAGGAGCATGAGCATCTGGCCCAGGCCCGACAGGGCCCTGGCGCGCTCACGCGACGGCGGCTTGGCCGGGATCGTGGCGACCGCCTCCCGGTAGGCCTCGAGCGATCCGACCGGGTCGCCGGCGACGTACATGGCCCGCGCGAGCTGCTCCTGCAGCATCCCCGAGCGTGCGGGATCCGCCGCCGGATCGACCCCCGCTGCGGCCTGGCGACGATGGGACACCGCCCGGCGGTAGTCGCCCGAGAGGTACGCAGCCAGCCCGGCACGCCGGGAGAGCTCCACCCGGTCGAGGCCGGACGACGACGCCGGATCGGCAACGCGGTCCCACAGTTCGAGCGCCGCCTCGTACCCCGAGAGCGCCGCCTCGAAGGCGAACGCGTCCATCGACGCCGCCGCAGCCTCGAGCGAGGCCCCGAATGCGCGTTCGTCCTCCCGGGCCTGGACCCAGTGGTGGGCGATCTCCGTCCGTCGCCCGGCGTCCGGCTGGGCAGCCGTCGGGCTGTCCGCCTCGAGCTCGAGGGCCTCCGCGATCGTGCGGTGGAGCCGTCGCCGCTCGCCCGGCAGGAGCTCCTCGTAGACCGCCTCCTGGACGAGGGCATGGCGGAACGTGTACCGGTCCTCGTGGCCGGCCGTCTCCACGATCAGCAGGTGCGCGGCGACCGCGGCCCGCAGGCCCTCGAGCACGAGTGGCTCGGGCAGGCCCGCGATGCGCTCGAGCAGCCCGTGCTCCACGCTGCGGCCCGCGACGGCGGCCGCGGAGAGGACGGCGACGGCGGGCTCGGGCAGGCGGGCGACCTGGGCGAGCAGGACCTCCTGGAGCGTGGGCGGGAGCCGCCGGCCGACGCGCCCGTCCTCGCTCGCAGCCAGCAGCTCCTCGGCGAAGAAGGCGTTCCCGTCGGAGCGCTCGAAGACGTCCGCGACGAGGCGGGCGGGCGCCGGCGCGCCGAGGATCGACCCGAGCAGCTCGCCAATCGCGTCACGATCGAAGCGCTCGAGCGCCACGCGCTGGACGGGCATCCGGCGCTCGAGGTCGGCGAGCCAGGGCACGAGCGGGTGGCGCCGGTGGAGCTCGTCCGCCCGGAAGGTGGCAAGGATGAGCACCGGGATGCCACGGAGTCCGCCGACCAGGAACGCGAGCGCCTCCCGCGTGGCCCCGTCGGCCCAGTGGAGATCCTCGACGACGAGCAGGACCGGCGACCGTGCCGCGAGCCGGGTCAGCAGGCCGAGCAGCGCCTCGAACAGCCTGGTCTGGGCCCACTCGGCCTGCGCCGGCGCCTCCGCGCCTCCCGATCCGAACTCCGGCACGAGGCGGGCGAGGTCCGGGGCGGCGCGGCCCGCGATCCCCCGGGCCTCCCCGCCGCCAAGGTCCTGCACCACGCCGCGCAAGATCTCCACGAGCGGCCCGTAGGGCAGGCCGGCGTCGCCGACGCTCACGCACTGGCCGACCAGGACCTGGAAGCCACGGCCGCGCGCATGGGTGATGGCCTCGGTCGTGAGCCGCGTCTTGCCGACGCCCGCCTCACCGCTGATCAGCAGGTGGACGGGATCGCCGGCGGCTGCACGGTCGAGCGCCGCGATGACGGTCGCGAGCTCCTCGCGGCGACCGACGAAGCTGGGGCTGGTGACCCGGCGCGACATGCCCGCGAGCATACCCGCCGCTGCCGAGCCGTCGACCGCGGACGAGCCGCGACCCGCCGCGTCCGCCACCCCGGGCGGTCGGATCATGCAGTCGCGAGGCGGTCGGCGATGAGCCGGAGGTTCCGCCGGAGATCGAACGCGCGGGACTCGTCGACGTGCGGGTTGAAGGCCGCCTTGGCGGCGGCGGCGAGGCGAGCGGCCGCGGCCTCGCGCAGCAGCGCGTCCTGGTGGTTGCGGACCTGGAAGGCGAGGGTCTCGGGGTGCATCGCTGGCTCCTTTCGGCGGTCCGGGTGGACCGGTTCATGAGGCCAGCGTCGGTCTAAAGGGTGTGCCCGGGGATCGGGGAAACTCCCTAACTTTGCGACGACGCGCCGGCCCGGGCCACCCGAGCCGGCGCGTGACGTACCTGGTTCCTAGTGGACGGGCTCGTCGGGCGAGGCCTCTCCGTCGGCCGTGTCCGTCGCCGGCGGCGCGCTCACGGTCACCGTCCGCTCGTCGGTCCCGCGGACGAGGGTCACCTCGAGCGGGAAGCCTGCGTCGCCGAGGATCTCGTGGAGCGAGTCCACATCCGCGATCGGCCGTCCGGCCGCGGCGACGAGCAGGTCGCCCTCGGCGATACCCGCGGCCTGGGCGGGCGACTCGTCCTCAACGCCGCGGACGAGGATGCCCTCGCGCTCGGGCAGGCCCACTGACCGCCGCAGCCGCCGGGCCACGTGAGCCGGCGCCACGGCGATCCCCAGGCGCGGTCGCTCGCGGTTCTCACCGCGAGCCAGGGCGTCGACGCGGGCTCGCAGCGAGGCGTCGGCCGGCAGGGCGAGGTAGAAGCCCTCGCCCACCCGGTTCGTGTTGAGACCGACCAGCGACCCGTCGGCGTCGAGCAGCGGCGACCCGGAGGAGCCCGGTGCGAGCGGCGCCGTGTGCTCGAGCGACCCCGAGATCCGGCGGCCGCCCGGGCCGCGGAACGCCCGCTCCACGGACGACACGAAGCCGAACGAGACGCGCGCCGCGCCCGACGGCGTGGCGGCGGCCGCGAACACCGCGGAGCCGATCGTCGCACCGTCGGCGGCCCAGGCGATGGGCGTGGTGCCGGCGGTGTCGACGGCCACGACGGCGAGGTCGCCGTCCCAATCGACGCCGCTCACGGTGCCGCGGGTTGTGCGACCGTCGGCGAACCGGACGGTGACCTCGCGGCCGCGGAGGTTGTGCGCGTTGGTGAGGACGGCACCGTCCGCGATGACGACGCCGGACCCGCGATTGCGGGCCCCGATGCCGACGACGGACGGGGCGGCGGCGGTCGCGACGGCGGCGACGGCCTCCTGAAGCTCGGTGAGCACGGACATGGGACGGTATTCCTCGCTGGGGACGGGCGCGCCGGGTGGACCGGCGACGGATTGCAACTTGCGATTTGCAATCTACTACTGACCGCGACGCGCCGCAAGCCCTCCCCTACCATTGCCCGATGACCGACGCCGACGACGCCGACGCCCTCGCTCCCGCCGCGCCGCCGCCGCTCGGCGCGCTCGCCGCCGCCCTCGACCGGGTGGGCGATCGCTGGAGCCTCCTCCTCGTCGAGGCGCTCCTGCCGGCGTCCCGTCGCTTCAACGAGCTTGCCGACGCCGTGCCCGGGATCGCGCCGAACATCCTGTCGGACCGACTGCGCCGCCTCGAACGGGCGGGGATCGTCGTCGCGACGCCGTACTCGCGCCGGCCGCTGCGGATGGAGTACGCGCTGACCGCAGACGGTCGCGAGCTCGCCGGGGCGCTCCACCTCCTCGCCGACTGGGGCGCGCGGCGGGGCGGCGTGGGCGAGCCGCTGCGGCACGACGTGTGCGGGACTCCGCTCGAGGCCCGTTGGCACTGCCCCACGTGCGACCGGACCGTCGCCGACGACGATCCCGAGGAGCTGACCCGCTTCTGACCGGTCCCTCGCCGGTCGTGTCCGGCGCGACGTCCCACGCCGGCGCGACGTCGCTCCGCCGCGCTACGCCCGGGACGCGGCCTCGATCGCGAGGGGATCGAAGGACTCGGTCCGCTCGGCAACGGCCTCGGCGCCGATGCTCGCCTGGATCCCCAGCGGGTGATCGACGAGCGCACCCCATCCGCGATCCTCGAGCGCGCCGAGCGTCGCCAGGGCCGCGGCGACCGCGCCGGCCGCATGAGCCGCGGCAACGCCGGAGAGTGGCCGGTGCGACCCTGGCCTGCGCGAGGCTCGAGGCGACGTCGCGCATCGCCATCGTCCCGGCGAGGGTCGTGTGCGACCGGCGAACGACCGTCTCGACGTCACCGGCGTCCGCGAGCAGCGCCCCCACGACCGCGTTCCAGCGGGCCGCCGCGTCGTCACGCAGGGCCGGCTCGGCGAACACGAGCGCATGGTCCGGGAGCAGCGCACGACGGAGCGCGATCTCGGCCGCGGCCCGGGCCGCGGCGTCCGGCTCGTCCATCAGCCAGTCCGGCAGCGCACCCACGACGACGGCTTCCGCCGGCATCCCGTCGCGCCGGGCGAGCGCGACGCCGACCAGCTGCAGGGCCAGCGCCCGGCCGGAGCGGGTCGCGGGGTCGGAGGGCATGCCCGAGGCGAGATCCTGGGTCACGAGCAAGGGCCCGGCCGGGACCAGGACCCGCGCACCGGCGCGGGCGAGCAGACGGTGGGCGAACACGTGGTCGGCGAGCGCCCGATCCGGATCCACGCGGCCCGTCACGATCTCGCGCATCGGATCCGCCACGACGACGTCGATCCGCTCGAACGCGGCGACGACCGCCTGGTCCGGCGCGGCGAGCGACGGGGCATCGGTCGCAAGCCGCACGTAGCCGCGACGGCGCGCGCCCGCCTCGTCGATGAACCGGCGCAGGACGGCGAGCGCGCGCTGGGAACCCGTGGGGATCGGCAGCCCGGCCGGGTCGAAGGCATCGAGGCCGCCGCGGGAGGTCGAAGAGGGGCTCCACGTCTCGAGCGGCGCGCCCGCGCGCGCCATCCGCTCGGCCAGCTCCCGGCTCGGCGGGACGTCCACGCGAACGAGCTCCGCACCCGACTCGATCGCGAGCCGGGCCTCGTCGAGCGCATCCACGATCGCCGGTGAGGCGAGCGACGCGCCGAGCCATGGCCGGGGTGGGTCGCCCAGGACATCGAGCAGCTCGCGGCGCGCGGTGCGGTTCGCGTCGATCCGGTCAAGCGCGGCGCGCGCGAGGCGCGTGGCGTCGGCAACCGCGACGGCACGCCGGTCCGACTCGGCGAGCAGCTCCGCCTCGAGGCCCAGGTCCACGTTCCCCGCGGCAACCTCGAGCGCGAGGTCGTGCGGCGCGCAGGTCGTACTCGGCGATCGCCATCGCGAACGGCAGCGCGATCCCGCCGGCCAGTCGGCGCGGGTCGGGCGAGAGGTACCGGTCAACGACCTCGGCGGCGAGCGGGCGCCCGCTCCGGTCCACCCCGCTGACGCCGAACAGGCGCAGGATCGCCCGCTCCTGGCCGACGCTCGTCGCGTTCGACGCGCTTGCGCCCCACGCCGCGGCAAGCGCGCGGGTCCGCGTGACGAGCGCCTCGAGATGCTCCGGCTCCCCGATCGGCTGCATGGCTGCAGTATGGCGCGCGTCGGTCGCCGCGGAAGGGCGCCATTCGGGGGATCGGCCGGGACCCGAATGGTGGTGGGCAGGTCAGGCCGGGTCGGCGGGCTCCGTCTTCGCTGCGGCGTCGGGTCCCGTCCGCGCGGTGTGCCCGATCCACACGACGCCGTCCTCGAACCGTTCGGCTTTCCAGATCGGCGCGCGGGCCTTCGTCTCGTCGATCGCGTAGCGGGCGGCCGCGAACGCCGCGTCCCGGTGCGGCGACACCGCGACGACGACGATGGACGCGTCCCCCAGCGGCACCCGCCCGGTCCGGTGGACGATGGCCAGCCGCCGTACATCCCACTGCGCCTCGATCTCGTCCGCGATCTGCTCGAGGGTCCGGATCGCCATCGGCTCGAACGCCTCGTAGTCCAGCTCCTCGACGCTTCGGCCCTGCGTGGCGCGCGGCCTCCTCCTCCTGGCCAGGCGCCGGCGTCCCGGGCGTCACCCTCGTCCGTCCGACGAACGTCACGACGCCGCCGTCCTCGTCGGTCGCCAGCTCCCCGGCCAGCGTCGCGGCGAGGTCCCGTGGCAGCGGCTCCGCGCGAATCTCCAGCACCCGCCGGCGCCCGGGCGCCGCTGCGTCCGGAGCGTCCTCACCGGACCCCCCGCTGACCGGCGGGATGCACGCGATCTCGTCACCGTCGGCGAGCGGCCGGTCCTCGTCCGTGTACTCCCCGTTGACCGCGAACCGGAGGGACGCGCGCCCGGGCGCGAGCGCCGGCACGTGGCGCACGACCTCGTTCCAGGCGTCGTCCACCGTGGATCCCAGCGGCACCTCGAGGCGCAGCTCGCGCATGCCCGCCGTCTCACGCTGCATCGCGAACAGGCGGACGCGGATCCGGAGCGGGGCGATCGGCGGCGTCATGACGACACCGTCATACCAGCAGCCCGGCCCCGAAGTACAGCCCCGCCGCGACGATCGTGCCCGCCGTGATCGTCCCGACGTTGATGTACAGGAGCCCCGTGGCGCTCTCCATGGACCGCGTCCTCGCCGTCTGGAGCGCCGCCCACGACACGATGAGCGGGAAGATCAGCCCGACGATCAGCCGCAGCCACACGAACAGCGCCCACTCCCCCACCAGCGCCGCGAACGGACCGCCGGTGGCGCCCGGCCCGATCCCGAACCCGACCCAGCCGACGAACAGCGCCACCTGGATCGCCACGATCCAGAGCAGGCGGTGGGACACCATGACCAGCGGCCCCTCGGGCAGCTTCGGCGTCACGAGGTACCAGTGGCCGAGGATCATCGCCGCGAACACGCCCCCGGTCGCGACGGCGAGCACGAGCAGCTGGACGGCCAGGGGGATCGTTCCAAGGCTGCCGCCGCCCCACGTCAGCGCGCCGAGCAGCAGCACCGCCACGCCCGCCGCCATCCCGGCGACGAGCAGGATCGTCGCCTTGGCCCCGCGCGCGATCGCGAGCGTCGAGACCAGCGCGAGGATCGTGAACACCACGAGCGCAGCCCGCCGCGGGATGTCGTACGTCGGATCCGCCACGACCGGCGAGCCCGCGGAGATCGGCGGCAGGCCCGTGTCCGAGAGGTAGGCCAGGAACCCGAAGGCGGCGGCGCAGAACGCGGTGAAGGCGAGAAACCCCTTCGTCGCGGGGGTCAGCAGCCTCGTGAGCGTGACGATCGCGAACGACCCGACCGCGAGGGCGCTGAGGACCGTCCAGTTGATCTGGGCAAGGTTGGACGCGATCTGTTCCGAGGGCACGAGGCCGAGTGTAGCCGCGACGCCGGGCGGATACGCAGGTCGAGGTCCCGGCAGGGATCGACAGGTCCGCCCCGGGGCGCGGCTCAGATCGGGCTCGACCCGCGGAAGTGACGATACTGTTCGGAACGGAGGGCGTCTGCGAGGCGACCGGCTGGCAGTTGCACGTCTGCGTAACGGATCACCTCGTCGCGCGCGATATCGCGCCGAAGCACGCATCCTTCGACGAGTCCCTCGGGCAGATACTGCTCGCGGAACATCTCGTCGGTATTCACCGCCTCTCCGTACGTCATGTAGTGACCGTACTCGTCAAGGATCTCGCCGGCGGCAAGCGCTCGCTTCGCGACAGCGCAGACCTCTACCACCGGGCCTGCGAGCGGCGGAGCCAGGTTGTCGCGGAACACCCGTACTCGCGCAATGGCGTTTGGGACCTCGAAATGGACGAGGTGGTAGGGCACCCAGAACGCGTACAGCGGGCCCGGGCCCATCTTGTACAGCTCCAGGTAGTGGCGCTGCTTGGGATCCGGGTGCTCGGCAAGCACGAACACCTTCGTTCCGATCGTCCCGACGGTGTAGTCGATGACACCGCCGAGCTCCCGGATCTCGTCCAGTCGCGGCAGATACAGGTCCGGGAGCTTCTCGGGCAGCTCGCAGAACTCGAGACCTCGCGACATCCCGCGCTGCAGCACGCCGAACCCCGTCGCATTGGCGACGATCGCCTGCTCGCAGGAGATCTTCGTCCCGTCGGCGAAGCTGGTGACCATGGCCGGGTTCTGGCCCCAGCGGTCCGCCCATCCCTGCTGGGTCGTCGGGTTCCGGTACGGGTCCTGGAGGCCCTTGACGTTTCCGACGACCCGCGGCACGAGCCCGAGGCCCTGAACCCAGCGGACAAGGTTGAGCTGCACGCCGGGCTCGTCCCCGTCGCATGCTGACATCAGTACGCCGTGCTCCCGAGCGCGCACGTGAAGGATCGGCCCGATGGTGGCGTCCAGCTCTGCGTTCAACAGAACGACGTCCTTGCCATGGGCGAAGGCATCCAGGACGACGTGTGCCGCGTACTCGACCGCTCCCGTCGCCTCGACGAGCACGTCGACTCCAGCTGCCCGGCAGACGAGCGAGGCATCGTCCGTGATCGCCGTGGAGCCGTCCGCAGTGGCGGCATCGAGTGCCGCGACCGTGTCGACGGTGACGGGCTCCACGCCCGCGTACCGGACGACGCTCGCCGCACGGTCAAGCCGGCGCCCGACGACGGCTACCACCCGCATGCCGGGGACGCTGTTGACGATCTGGTTCGCAAGTCCCTGGGCCATGAAACCGGCGCCCACGATGGCGACGCGGATCGGCGTGCCGGCGGCCTCGAGCTCCCGGAGTGCCGAATCGACGAGGATCACGGGGTCAGGCCACCTTCATCCGGCGAGCGATGTCAGCTCGAGCATCGGCCAGGAGCGGCCACTGGCGATCCTTGTCGGACATCTCCCCGGCCGGTAGCGGCCAGGTGATCTCCAGCGCCGGATCGTCGAACCGGAGGCCGCCCTCGTGCTCGGGCGAGTAGAACTCGCCGACCAGGTAGCTGGTCTCGGTCTCATCCTCCATCACCTGGTATCCGTGGGCGAAGCGGCGCGGCACGTACAGCGAGCGCCCGTTGTCGGCGGTCAGCTCGACCGCGACATGCTGCAGGTACGTGTCGGACTCGGGACGCAGGTCCACGATGACATCAATGATGGCGCCCCTCGTCGCGCGGACGAGCTTCGTCTCGGCCGCAGGCGGGTACTGGAAGTGCATCCCGCGGAGCGTGCCACGCCGACGGTTGAACGCGGTGTTCGCCTGGGCGATGACCGGCTCCAGGCCGTGGTCCCTGAACTCGTCCTGGCAGAAGGTGCGCGCAAAGTACCCGCGCCCGTCTTCTCGACGCTCGAGGTCAACGACGAACGCCCCGTGCAGCGCAGTCTCCGTGAAGATCATGTGCGTACCCCTTGATGCCGGACCGATCGCCCCGTCGCCACGCACGATGGTACTGTCCACCTGTGCCCCGCTCCACCCGCGACCGGCCGCGCTGCGTCGCTCCGTTGCCTGCGGGCAACGTGAACGAGCCGCCTTCTGTGGCGTTCGATCCCGAGGTCGGCGACACTGGCGCGGTCCGCCGCGTGTCGTATCGGGAAGCAGCACCGTGAAAGTCGTTCTGTTCTCGGGCGGACTCGGTCTCCGGCTCCGCGAGTACTCCGACGTCATCCCGAAGCCGATGATCCCGATCGGGGTGCGCCCGATCCTGTGGCACGTCATGCGGTATTACGCCCACTTCGGGCACCGTGACTTCATCCTGTGTCTCGGGTACCGGGGCGACCTCGTCAAGTCCTACTTCCTCGAGTATAGCGAAGCGATCTCCAACGACTTCGTCATGCAGGGTGGCGGGAAGTCGCTCGAGCTCCTGCAGACGGACATCCAGGACTGGCGGATCACCTTTGCCGACACGGGCGTGAACACGATCGTCGGTCAGCGGCTCCGGGCGGTCAGGCACTTCCTGCGGGACGAGGCTATGTTCCTCGCAAACTACGGCGATACGCTCACCGACGCCCCGCTTGGCGAGTTCGTCGAGACCTTCACTCGGAGCGACAACGTCGCCGCGTTCCTTGCCGTCCGCCCGACGTACACGTTCCACATCGTCAACACGGACGCCGGGGGCCAGGTCCGCTCGATCGAGCATGTTCGGGACGGGGCAACACGGATCAACGGCGGGTACTTCATCTTCCGCAAGGAGATCTTCGACTACGTGCACGAAGGCGACGAGCTGGTCGAGGAACCGTTCAATCGGCTCATCGCCGGGAACAAGCTGATGGCGTTCGAGTACGACGGCTTCTGGGCCCCGATGGACACGCTCAAGGACAAGCAGGACCTCGACGCCCTGTACGAGGGCGGCGCGCCGCCCTGGGGCGTCTGGCTCCGGGAGCGGGGAGGCTGAAAGCAGGTGCTGTCACTCGGCCCTCTCCGCGATGGCGGCGTCAACCTGCTGTGTCTGGGCGCTCACCCCGATGACATCGAGCTCGGTGCTGGCGGGACAATCCTGCGGCTGCGCGCGGCAGGCGCGGTGCGTGCGGCCAGCTGGGTCGTGTTCAGCGGGACACCCGAACGTCGCCGCGAGGGCACCGTCGCTGCGACCTCCTTCCTCGACACGATCGAGGATCGCACGATCGAGTTCCACGACGCTCGCGACGGGTACTTCCCTGCTGCGTTCGCGGAGCTCAAGGACACCTTCGAACGGCTCAAGGATTCGGTCCAGCCCGATCTGGTTCTCGCACCCCGCCTGGACGACGCCCACCAGGATCACCGTGTCATCGCGGAGCTGACCTGGAACACGTTCCGCGATCACCTGATCCTTGGCTACGAGATTCCCAAGTACGACGGTGACCTGCGACCGCCGAACGCATTCGTCGCCCTCGATGAGGATGTCCTCACGCGCAAGCTCGACATCATCCTCGCGTCCTTCGGCTCCCAGCGGTCACGTACGTGGTTCGACCCCGAGGTGTTCCGCGGCCTGGCCAGAATCCGCGGCGTCGAAGCGGGTGGCGGGACCCGGTATGCGGAGGCATTCCACGCGACCAAGCTGGTCCTGCTGTAGCCGTCGGTGGAGCATGACGACGTGCGTACCATTCTCGGGCGACAAGACGAGGTCGGATGGCGTGGAAGTCCGGCGAACTGAACCAACGCGTCGCGACCATCCGGAGTGAGCATGCGCGTTCTCCTGACAGGCGGCGAAGGCTACATCGGCACGGTCCTCGGTCCGTACCTCATGGACCGGGGCCACGACGTCGTCTGTGTCGACACGGGCTTCCACCGGGCCGGCTGGCTTTACAACGGCGTCACCCGCCAGCCGGCCTGGCTGAACCGCGACGTTCGCAACGCCACGGTCGAGGACCTCGCCGGTTTCGACGCCGTCGTCCACCTCGCGGAGCTATCGAACGACCCGCTCGGCGAGCTGGCAGTCGAGACGACCTACGACATCAACCACCGTGGCTCCGTCCGGCTCGCCACCATCGCCCGCGACGCGGGCGTGGCGCGGTTCGTCCACATGTCCTCGTGCAGCGTCTACGGTGCCGCGGGCACGGAGGACAGTACCGAGTCGTCGCCCACGGAGCCGCTCACTGCATACGCCCGGTGCAAGGTCCTCGTCGAACGTGATGTCGGTGCCCTGGCCGGCGACACCTTCAGCCCAACATTCCTGCGCAACGCGACCGCGTTCGGGGCGTCGCCCCGCATGCGCTTCGACCTCGTCGTGAACGACCTTGCGGCCCACGCCTGGACCGAGCGCGTCATCCGCATGACGAGCGACGGCCGTCCGTGGCGCCCGTTCGTGCACGTCCTGGACATCTCGAAGGCGGTCGCGTGCGTGCTAGACGCACCACGGGACGTCGTCCACGGCGAGGTCTTCAACGTCGGCGACAACGCCGGCAACCACCAGGTACGAGAGGTTGCCGAGATCATCGCCGACGTGTTTCCCGGCTGCGAGACGGTGTTCGGCGAGAGCTCCGGCGACCACCGCAACTACCGTGCCAGCTTCGACAAGATTCACGAGCGGCTGCCGGGGTTCCGCTGCGAGTGGGACGTGCGGCGTGGTGCGCAGCAACTCCTCGAGGTCTTTCGCGCGATCGACATGTCGCCGGAAACCTTCGCGTTCCGCGGCTACACGCGGATCCTCCAGATCCGTCACCTCCTCGAGACCGGGCAGGTCGACGAGCGCCTCTTCTGGACGCGGCGGGCAAACGGGTGAATTCCGGCACCGGTCAGGAGAGCGGTCGGCGCGACGAAAATTCTGTAGAGCCCGGGCCCGTCCGTGATCCGGGTGAGTCCCGGAATGTCGACGGGACGCCGCTCGCGACCGTGTGCATCCCGACGTATCGGCGCCCGGAACTGCTCGCGCGGGCGATCGGCTCGGTGACCGGCGACGCCGCCACGGCGTCCGGATGCGTCGAGCTGCTCGTCTCAGACAACTCTCCCGCCGAGTCGGAGTCGGCCGCGCGTGCAGCGCTCGCGACGTGGCCCGGACGTTCCGTGTACCGGGCGCAGGAGGTCAATCTCGGCCTGGTCGGGAACATGAACCACTGCCTGGCGCATGCGACGGGGCGGTTCGTCCTGATCCTCCACGATGACGACTACCTCGTCCCGGGCGGGCTCGGCGCGATCCTGGACCGCCTGCGAGCCGCGTCGGACGACGACATCCTGCTCGCGTTCGGTGTCGAGATCGTCGACGCCAACGGCCACGTCCTGAGGACGCAGGCGGCCAGCGGCGACAGACTGGTCGCGCCGGCCGCGGCGGCCAGACGGCTGCTGACGGATTCCTCGTACCTCCGCATGCCCGCCGTCGTCGTCCGCCGCGACGCGTACCTCGACACCGGCGGCTTCCGAGCCGATCTCGGTGGCGCTGAAGATCTCGAGATGTGGCTGCGACTGGCTTCCCGGTACGGACTGCGGACGGTGCCCGCGGTTGTCAGCGCGTACACGGTTCACCCGGCGGCGGCGACGACCCGGATGTTCGATCAGTCATCGATCGAGACAATCCTGAGGCTGTTCACCGAAGTGGAGGCGATGGGCGTCCTCGACGCGTCCGAGATCCGC
This sequence comes from uncultured Chloroflexia bacterium, assembly GCA_963715245.1. Taxonomy (GTDB): domain Bacteria; phylum Chloroflexota; class Limnocylindria; order Limnocylindrales; family CSP1-4; genus CAIXZV01. The sequence goes on along the minus strand of CAVQRM010000001.1, from coordinate 638,378 downwards.
GGCTGCGAGCAGCACTTCTTCCACCAGTTCATCCTCGGTGGCTGCTTCCGGGAGCTCTACCGGGGCAACACGGTCGCGGCACGAAACGTCCTTCGACTGTTCGACGTGCCGGGCGTCCGGGCCCTCGGGTGGTCACGGAGGTGGATGCCAGTGAGGCTCGTCTCGTCTCTGACCGCGCGACTCCCCGGCCCCGTCGCGGCTGGCGTCGCCCGTGCGGGCGCCCGTCTCGCCTGGCCTCTCCTCAGGTGGCGGTCGTGACGTTCGCCCTGGTTCGCACCGAACGGTTCGCCAGCAGCGGTGTGCACGGAGACCCGCCGGTGGCCGCGGATCTGAGCATCTGCGTTCCGGCGTACAACAGGCCCGGCGAGATCGAGCGGACGCTTCGATCGGTGATGGCCAGCGCGGAAGGGCTGGAATCCCGCGTGCACCTCGTCATCGCGGACGACTCCAGCGACCCGTCGGTGCGGGAGGTGTGCGAGCGGCTGCTGGCCGACTGGATCGGAGACTGGAGATACGAGCACCATTCCACTCGGCTCGGGCTCGTCGCGAACTTCAATCGGTGCGTCGAGCTCGCAGTCGGCCGGCATGTGCTCATCCTCCATGACGATGACTACCTCCTGCCGACGGCGATCGAGGAGGTTCTCGGAACCCTGTCGGCGCGACCGGAACAGAACCGCGTCGTGCTGTTCGGCGTTCAGATCGTGGACGCCGACGGTCGCCAGCTTCGGCGGAAGGGCTCCTCGCGCGACCACTACCTTGGGCCTGAGGCCGCGCTCCGGCGTGTGCTGTCCGATTCGTCGTTCATCCGCTTTCCTGCGATCGTGGTTCGCCGTGATGCCTACGAGGACGTCGGGCCGTTCGATCCCGGCCTGGGCAACCCGACTGATCTGGACATGTGGATCCGACTTCTCTCACGGTTCGGTTTGCTCTGTGCTGCCGCGACTGTCGCGGCGTACTCGGTTCACGAGTCCGCCCTCACGTCCGGGATGTTCGATGCAGCAACCGTGGCGGCCATCGCCCGCATCTTCGACCGCGCGTCCGCGACGAGGATCCTCGACGATCGTGCCGTCAGACGATGCGAGGCCGACTGGTACCACCAGTTCATCCTCGCCGGTGCGTATCGACGGCTACGGTCGGGTGACGTCGGCGGGACCCGCGAGACGCTCGAGCTCTTCAACCTTCCGGTCGTCCGCGACCTCGGCCCGTCGCCGCGGTGGGTCCCGGTGCGGATCGGCCTGACGGTCAGCGCCCGCCTGCCCGTTCCGGTTGCGAGCCGACTCGGACGAGTGGTCGGCCGGCTCCGGTCGCTCCGATCCGGTGGTTGACGTGAGCGCGTCGACGACGTTCGATCGATCGATGAGACCGCCGCAGGTTGCCGTCCTCGTAAACAGCACCGACTCGTACCACGACTGCTGGGAGCCGCTCTTCAGCCTCTTTGCGAACTTCTGGCCGGACTGCCCCTATCCGGTCGTCCTCAATACCGAAACGCGCGAGTACGAGCATTCGGCGGTGTCGATCCGCGTGGTCCACGCGTCCCCGCGGCCGGACGGGCGCCGACCGACGTGGAGCGAGTGCCTGATCGACTGCCTCGACGGCTTGGGCACGCCGTTCGTGCTGTACCTCCAGGAGGACTACTTCCTGAATCGCCCGGTCGACGGAGCGCTGATCGCGCGGCTGGTCGAGCGGATGGACTGTGAGCAGCTCGACCACGTGCGGCTCATCGACTTCGGCGACGAGCGGCCCGGCGACCCGCTGGGTGGCGAACCACCACTCTCGCTGCTCGCACCACGGTCGAACTACCTGGTCAGCCTGCAGGCTGGCATCTGGCGCACGGAGCACCTCCGGTCGCTCCTCCGGGAGCCTGAGAGCCCGTGGCAGTTCGAACGATGGGGGACGCTCCGCGCGCGCCGGTCCGGCGTCCGGTATGCACGCCTCGACCAGGAACGGTATCCCCCCGAGCGCTCACCTATCTCCTACGTGGCAACCGGGATCGTTGCGGGGCGCTGGTACGAGCCCGCGGTCGTCCCGCTGTTCGAGGAGCACGGTCTCGTCGTGGACTTCGGGCGGCGGGGTTATCACCGTCCCGGCGCAGTGCAACGGCTGCGAGCACAGGTTCGGCGCCACGGCCGGCGGTGGATGATGCGAGTGGTCCCGTGAACCGCTCTGGCCCGACCATCGACGGGCATCCGCGACACGCGCGCGGGGGCCCCTGGCGGACCACATTGCTCCGCGTGGCGGCGATCGCGGCCACGCTGGCCGTCGCCTTCCTCGTCGAGCGGATCATCACCGGCGGCCTGGTCGTCGACCTCTCGCAGGTCGACTGGGCACCGTCCGAGGAGCGAGTCGGTGCAGCAGTCCTCATCGTGGGATCGCTGCTCGTCGCGATCCTTGCGGCCATCGGTGCGCCGGGATGGCGGTGGGCCGTCATCGCCTGGTCGGCTGCCGCGGTCGTGGCGGGCCTCGTGTATCTGACCGGCGGGCATCAGTCGGCATTGCTGATCGTCGCGGGCGCCACCTGCGTCGGCCTGCTCGCCGTCGCCACCGCGCGAGCCGACGCATGAGCACGCTCGCCCGAATTGGCCGTGGACGGACCATCGAGACGAGGACGGTGGCCCTCTCGGGCGCGGTGCTGCTCATCGCCGCCGCCGCGGGGGCAGGGATCGCCAGGAGCCCGCTGCCGGCCATCGGTGCCGTCGCCGCACTCGTCGGCCTGACGGCGGTCCTCATGCTCGGAGAGCGCGCCGGCCGCCTGTTCCTCGGGTTACTCGTCGCCCTGCTCGTCGGCTACCTTTTCCTGAGCAAGGGGCTCGCCTATGTCGGCGTCCGACCGCTGTACGTCAGCGAGATGGTGCTCGCGGTTGCCGTGGTCGTCCTCGTGACGCGCCTGACGCGTCTCCGGATCGGCATCACCGAGGCGCTGTTGCTCGGGCTGATGGCCTGGGGCGCCTTCCGGACGATCCCGTACCTGTCCCAGTACGGCCTCGACGCGCTGCGCGACGGGGTGTCCTGGGGCTACGGGGTGTTCGCACTCGCGATCGCCGCCACACTGAGGCTGCAGGACGTCCGCACGCTCGTCCGGACGTACGGAGCGCTCATACCCGTGTACCTGGCGTGGGTGCCCGTGCTCGTGCTGCTGAACCTCCGCTTCCTCGATTCCATTCCCCGTGTGCCCGGAGCTCCACAGATCCCGATCCTGTTCCTCACGCTCGGACACACGGGCGTCCACCTGGGTGCGATCGCGGCATTCATCCTCGGCGGCCTGTACGCGGCCAGGAGCCACTTCCGATGGGTGGGGGACCGCCTTACCTGGCTGCTGTGGTTCGTCGCCGCCGCTCCGATCGCCGCACTGAGTCGTGGCGCGCTGCTCGCTGCCACAACTGGCGGGCTCGCTGTCCTGTTCGCGACCACGGCGGCCCGGTGGGCGAAGGTGGCCTCGGTCGTCGCCGGCCTGGCGATCGCCCTCGTCCTGGTCAACCCGACCGTCGACCTCGGAAACGCCCGCACCGTGTCGGTGGGGCAGCTCGTCGACAATGTGGCGAGCGTCTTCACCAGCAGTGATGACTTCAACCTCGAGGCCAGCAGGCAGTGGCGCCTGACGTGGTGGGAACGCATCGTCGACTACACCGTGGGTGGGCCGTACATCTGGACCGGCAAGGGATACGGGATCAACCTTGCGTTGGACGACGGGATCATTCAGCCCGATGAGGTCTACCCCCTCAGGGCGCCGCACAACGCGCACGTCGAGCAGCTTGCGCGGGCGGGACTGCCAGGCATCGTCCTATGGGCAGCCTTCAATCTGGCGATCGCCATTCGGATCGTTCGCGCGTCATTCGCTGCCCGTCGCGCCGGACGCTCGGACTGGGTCGCGCTCTACGGCTGGTTGCTCGTCTACCTGGTGGCGGCTCTCGTCAACATGACGTTCGACGTCTACCTCCAGGGGCCGCACGGCGGCATCTGGTACTGGGCCGTCATCGGTGTGGCCCTCGCTGCAACGCGCTTCGCGACAGGCCCTTGGGACCAGCGGCCGCTCCTCACCGAGCCGGCGGGCGAGGCCGGACGCTCGGCCTCAGAACACGCGCCCGGGGCGATCGGCGCTCGAAGTGGCTAGGTCCTGGCCGACGTGGCCATCGCAAACCGGAGCTCGAACCAGGTAGCGACAGCACCGATGGTCGTGGCTGCAGCCATGCCCCACGCCGCCCCTGATGCTCCCGCGGCGAACGCGCCGACGAGTCCGAACACCACCGTGCATGTTGATGCGATCGTCCCGGCCCGGAGGATTCGTCCCGCCTCTGCCAGCCCCCGAAGCGCGACGGATGCGCCGGTGGCTCCGCAGAGGGCCACGAAGGCGACCCCGACCGGGAGGATCACCTGCTGGGCTCCGTCCCAGTTCTCGCCAAGGACCGCGACGCCAGTCGACTCGGGAATGGACAGCACGAAGAGCGTCCAGGCAATCCCGATGACGGAGAGGACCGCACTCAAGCGGACGGCAAAGCGCGCGACGTGTTCGGTCGACAGCGCCGCGGCTCGCGCCACCTCCGCCACGGAGAACAGCGCTCCTCCCTGGACGACGATGTTCAGCGGGCCGAGCAGGAGTTGAGCACTACGTACCGCGGCGACGGCCGCAAGGCCAGCCAGGGCACCGAGTCCAAACAGGACCGCTTGGGCGGCGGCGACCGCGATCGCCGATTCAGTGAGGAACCTTGATCCCAGGTCACGATGGGCCCGGAGCCATCGACGGGCGGCCATGGGGGCAGGGATCACGCCTGCCTGGAGGATGCCCACGGCCGCCGCCAGCGTCGCGGTGCCACCCCACAGCAGCGTCATCCAGAAGACCGAGCCGAACAGCATTGCTGGAGCAAGCGCAAGCAGGGGAACAAGCGTGATCGCCCAAACGACGTCGTTCACGAGCGCGGCACCCGGGCGCGCCTGGGTGAAGAACGTGAACCGCCACGTGTCCTGGAGCATCAGACCCGGCAGGACGATCGCGAGGGCCGCGAACACCTCGCGCAGGGCGCCGGTCGTGACCGACGCGATGACCAGGCACAGGATGCTCGTGCCTGCGCCGAGCACCAGGGAGGCGCCGGCTGCCTCACGTGCGGCGCCGTGCCGTGCCCCCGGCGTGGCGCTGCTGTAGCGAATGGTCAGCGGCTGCGAAGCGAATGCCCGTGTCATGTTCAGCGCCAGGGCGTAGAAGGCGAAGCCGAGCCCGAATGCGCCGAACGAATTGGGACTGAGGCTCCGAGCAATCAGGATCCCGACGACGAAGTTCGTCAGGCTCGAGACCGCCTGGTCGGCCCATCCCCACATCGCCGACCGCAGGACGCGTCCCTCCCCGCTGGCGGCCTTGGTCACGACGCTGCTTCTGGGGCCCGTTTGGCACCGACGCCGGACGCGTGCGCCGTCATTCCGGGCTCTCCGACTCACCGCCTACCAGGCCGCGCTCCTCGAGGAGCTGCCTGAGTGCGATCCGCCGATCCTCGAGGTCATATGAGCGTGGTGCCACGGTGGATGGGTTGCGGCTCGCACGCCTGACCTCGGCCGCAAGCCTTCGGACAGTCGCCCTGCGAGTGGTGGCCCTGATTCCGGTTCCACCCAGCGCGGGTGGTCCCCCACTATCGAGGCAGACCACCGGGAGACCGCACTGCAACGCCTCAGCGACGGCCCAAGGGCCTTCATCCCGGAGACTCGGGAACAGGAACACGTCCGCTTCCTGCTGCATGATGCGCATCAGCTCCTGCCGGTCCCGTTGGCCCAGGAACTCGACGCGTCCGGCAAGTGCAAGGCGGTCGACCTCGCGCCTCAGGAGCGCCTCGTCGGGCCCGGTGCCGCACACAAGCAGGCGCCAGTCAGGGAGGTGGCGCATCGCCTCGATGGCCAGCGCCGGGCCTTTCCATCCGATCAGCCTGCCGGCGAACAGCGCTGTGCGCGGCCCCGGCTGCCGGTCGCGGCCCATGGACGCACCGTCCTCCAGCGCCGCATTGGGGAACAGGACCGTCTTGCCCCGGGCAGAGGGCGGCAGCCACTGTCGCGTCTCAGGGTTCTGGACGAGAACCAGGCTCGCCTTGCGCCAGCTCACGCGGGCGAGTGGGTTCAGATACCGAGCGACACCTCGTGCGCATGATCGCAGCACCTCGCGCGCGAGCGGCCGGGGTCCAAGGGAGGCCGCCACACGCCACGGCGGGCCCGCACCACCGCCAACGGGCCCATAGATGAACCGCGGGCCCAGGAGTGCCCCAATCGATCCCATCCACACGTTGGCCCAGGTCAGGTGCCAGACAAGGTCGAAGCCGACCTCTCGGTGGAGACGCCTCGCCGCCCGAAGTGCGGCGAACTGCCACGCCATGTACTCGAAGCGCTCGAGGAACTCGAAGCGCTCGTGCCTCGCCCGGCGATCGCCCGATACCGCGAACCGGCTCAAGCGGGGGAGCTCAACGTAGACGACCGTGACCCGACGCTCCGGCGGCAGCAACGGCAGCTCGCGCTCGATCGACTCGATGATGTCCGGCCATGGACGCGTCAGCAGCCACGTCGGGCCGATCGAGGCGAGCATCTGGCCCCACGCCCAGCCGACGCCGTGCTCGGACCCCTGCCCGGGCGCGAAGCCGTTGGCGATGGCCAGGATCTTCGGCGTGCTGCGCGGGCCCGTGCGACCTGGGTTCACTCGGTGAATGCCTCCGCGTCCATGCCGGGACCGCGTCACCGGTCGCGTTCGATCGACAACCGGGACAAGGGGTACGGCCCGACCGAACGCGAGGGTCATCGGTGCCGCGCTGCGCGAGTATAGTCACGCCAGTGCGCGGGGCGCTCGGGGCTGGTGGACCGCTGAGGCCCCACTCCTGCTGCGCACGCCCCCCGCGCGGGTGGCGCCAGGGCTCTCGGCCATGCGTGCTGAGATCCGGAAGGTCACCCTCGGGACTTGAACGCCGGTGCTGTCGGGCGGTGAGCCTGCATGGACGGGAAGGGGAACATGCCGGGCGATCGTGAACGTGACGGAGTGCGCGCCTCCGGCCCGCTCGTCTCAGTCGTTGTTCCGTGCTACAACGCGGGAGCCTTCATCGACGAGGCGCTGTGGTCCCTGCGCCACCAGACCTTGGAGCCGATCGAGATCATCGTCGTGGACGACGGCTCGGTCGATAAATCGCCTGCGATTGCCGCTCGGCATGCGGCGGCGGACCCGCGAGTCCGCACAGTGACCCAAGCCAACGCGGGGGCAGCCGCCGCCAGGAATCGAGGCATGGCCGAGGCGCGTGCTCCGTGGATCGCGTTCCTCGACAGCGACGACGTCGCCGAGCCGCCCCGGCTGGAGCGACAGCTCGCCTTCGTTGCCGAGCACCCAACGGTGGCGCTGACCTCGACGTACGGCCTGCGAATCGGGTCGCGAGGGCGCGAGCTCGGTGTCGTTGAGATCGGGCCCTTGACCCTCGGGGAATGCGACAGCGCGCGGATCCACAACGAGGTCGTCGTGCTCCTCACGTCATCTGTCATGGTGTCCCGTGAGGTCGCACTGGGCGTGGGCGGTTTCCGCGACCTCTACGGGTCCGAGGATGCGGACATGTGGACGAGGATCGCGGATCGACACGATGTCCTGGTACTACCCAAGCACCTCGTGCGGTACCGGATGAATCAACAGGGGCTCTCCAGTAGTGGGTATGTCGCACAGTGTTTGGCTGGCGAGCAGATCCGGTTCAACACGGTGCGTCGCCGGGCTGGGCGCGCGGAGGTTGATGCCGAGCGGTTTGCGTGGCTGCTCAGCAGGCAACCGCTCGCGAGACGGCTGCGTCGCCATCTCGACTGCCTCGGCCGTATGGCGTATCGACAGGCTGGCACGCTCCTTGCCGATCGCGATGTGCGAGGCATCGCGTGGCTCTATGCGTCGTACGCATTGGGACCCGCCGTGCCAATACGTGGGATTGCCCGTTCGCTGCTGCCGTGGCTGCTGCGGCGTCGCGAGCGATGATCGCGTCGGCCATCCTGAGCAGCCCCGCCCGATCCGGACCCGCTGGCCGGAGCGGAGCCCGGGCTCACTCGGGGCTGGTGGGGATGCCCGCGGCGGTGAGGATCGTGTTGCGCTCGGTGAGGGCGAGGTAGCGGCCGCCCTCCTCGGCCGGCGTCGCGTTGTAGGCCGCGATCGTGGTGTAGGTCGTCGACCAGGCGAACGTCCCCTCCCCCGACGGCACCCAGTAGCGGTTCCCCGTGCCGCGGTTGTTCGACGCGGCCGCGAACAGGATCCCCTTGTAGTTGCCGGTCACGGTGCCGCTCTGGATGTCCTCGACCCAGGCCGTCCCGTAGTAGGTGCGGTCGGGCAGGATGATGTCGTTGTCGTGGAGGTACTGCTCGACGTGCGGCGCATCGTCGGTCCGTGACTGCGACACGACCGTGATCCCGGCGCCGTTCCAGGCGACGACGTTGCCGTGGACGTCGGCATGGTCGGACGACGACAGCGTGATGCCGCCACCCCATGCCCAGGGCCGAGCCTCGGGGGCGCGGGCGTTCTCCCAGACGACGTTGTCGTAGACCTGGATGCCGTGGGTCGACTCGATGAAGATGCCGTTCCAGTGGTTGTGGTGGATCCGGTTGCGGCGGATGACGACGTCGTACATGGCGCTGTCGGTCCAGATCCCCCGGCCCCAGGAGCGGTCGAACTCGCTGTCCTCGATCAGCAGGCCCCGGACCGTCGTGACCTTGAACGCCGAGGCGTTGTTGCCGACGTCGAGGTGGTCCACGTTGCAGTCGGTGACCCGGTTGCGGCTGAACCGCCAGTTCGTGCCGTTCGAGCCGCTGATGCACAGCTGGCCGCCGCGCGCGATGGTGGAGCCCTCGATGACGTGGCCGCTCCCGCCCTGGATGCTGACCGTGTCGCAGCCCGCGTCGGACAGGTCGAGGTTGCGGCCCGTGAACCGGTGCACGGCGCCCTTCCACTTGCCGCCGACCTGGAGTCCGCCCCAGCCCTGCGCGCACGGCTCGTCCCGGCCGGCGTTGCGGGCCCGGAAGCCCTCGATCGTGACGTCGTTGGCCGCGACCCAGAACCAGCTCTGCTGGCCAGTGGAGGTGCCCTCGAGCGTCGCGCCGTAGCCGACGAGCCTGAGCGGCTTCGTGATCTCGACCTGCTCCCGGTACGTGCCCGGCGGGACGACGACGGTCGATCCTGCCGCGGCCGCGTTGACCGCCGCCTGGATCGTCGTGAAGCCGGGGGCCGCGGTCGGCGCGGCCGTCGGGGCAGGCGTCGGGGTGGGGGTTGGCGTCGGGGTGGGGAGGACGACGGCGAGCAGGGCGAGACCAAGCGAGGCGGACACAAGCAGGGGCAGGGGCACTCTGGAGCTCACAGGAACCGTGATCGAGGACGGGACAGGCCTACCTTAGGGCACGTCTCCCGCGCATGCAGGACACGCGACCGAGGCCATCCTGAGCAGCCCCGCCCGATCCGGACCCGCTGGCCGGAGCGGAGCCCGGGCTCACTCGGGGCTGGTGGGGATGCCCGCGGCGGTGAGGATCGTGTTGCGCTCGGTGAGGGCGAGGTAGCGGCCGCCCTCCTCGGCCGGCGTCGCGTTGTAGGCCGCGATCGTGGTGTAGGTCGTCGACCAGGCGAACGTCCCCTCCCCCGACGGCACCCAGTAGCGGTTCCCCGTGCCGCGGTTGTTCGACGCGGCCGCGAACAGGATCCCCTTGTAGTTGCCGGTCACGGTGCCGCTCTGGATGTCCTCGACCCAGGCCGTCCCGTAGTAGGTGCGGTCGGGCAGGATGATGTCGTTGTCGTGGAGGTACTGCTCGACGTGCGGCGCATCGTCGGTCCGTGACTGCGACACGACCGTGATCCCGGCGCCGTTCCAGGCGACGACGTTGCCGTGGACGTCGGCATGGTCGGACGACGACAGCGTGATGCCGCCACCCCATGCCCAGGGCCGAGCCTCGGGGGCGCGGGCGTTCTCCCAGACGACGTTGTCGTAGACCTGGATGCCGTGGGTCGACTCGATGAAGATGCCGTTCCAGTGGTTGTGGTGGATCCGGTTGCGGCGGATGACGACGTCGTACATGGCGCTGTCGGTCCAGATCCCCCGGCCCCAGGAGCGGTCGAACTCGCTGTCCTCGATCAGCAGGCCCCGGACCGTCGTGACCTTGAACGCCGAGGCGTTGTTGCCGACGTCGAGGTGGTCCACGTTGCAGTCGGTGACCCGGTTGCGGCTGAACCGCCAGTTCGTGCCGTTCGAGCCGCTGATGCACAGCTGGCCGCCGCGCGCGATGGTGGAGCCCTCGATGACGTGGCCGCTCCCGCCCTGGATGCTGACCGTGTCGCAGCCCGCGTCGGACAGGTCGAGGTTGCGGCCCGTGAACCGGTGCACGGCGCCCTTCCACTTGCCGCCGACCTGGAGTCCGCCCCAGCCCTGCGCGCACGGCTCGTCCCGGCCGGCGTTGCGGGCCCGGAAGCCCTCGATCGTGACGTCGTTGGCCGCGACCCAGAACCAGCTCTGCTGGCCAGTGGAGGTGCCCTCGAGCGTCGCGCCGTAGCCGACGAGCCTGAGCGGCTTCGTGATCTCGACCTGCTCCCGGTACGTGCCCGGCGGGACGACGACGGTCGATCCTGCCGCGGCCGCGTTGACCGCCGCCTGGATCGTCGTGAAGCCGGGGGCCGCGGTCGGCGCGGCCGTCGGGGCAGGCGTCGGGGCAGGCGTCGGGGTGGGGGTTGGCGTGGCCGTGGGTGCCGCAGTCGGACTGGCGGTGGGGATCGCAGTCGGCGTGGCCGTCGGGGTCGCTGTCGGCGTGGCCGTAGGGACGGTCGTCGGGATCGCCGTGGGAGCGGCAGTCGGGGCGGCCGTCGCCGGCGCCGCTGCGGTCGGCGTCGCGTCGGTCACGGGCGTGGACGTCGGGTCGGTCGACGGCTCCGGCCTCGGGTCGGCCTGCGGCGGCGCGGTCGGCTCAGGCTCCGGCGTCGCGGTCGGGTCGGCGTCGGCCGGGTCGGGCGTCCCGATCGGCGCGCCGGCGTCGTCCACCGGCGGCTCGATCGCGTTGAGCCCCATCCGCACCACGAACGCGTCGAGGGCGACCGTCGGATGGCCCTTGGTCCCGAGCGAAACGATCGAGATGCGATGCGTTCCGACGGACTTCCAGGTCTTGGTGAACAGCACGCGGGTCGGGCGGAAGCTGGACGCCCGCGTGTTCACCGTCTCCACGTACTTGCCGTCGATGTAGACCTTCGCCTTCCCGCGAGTCGGCCCGACCGGGCCAATCCACGAGACGCCCGAGCCGCTGAACTTCAGCGAGGCCTTCGCGCCGGACGAGTCGCTCGCGCGGGCCTTGCCACCGAGATAGGCCGGGTACAGCACCGTGTGCCAGGAGCCGCGCCACGAGATGGATCGCGAGGTCTCCTGGACGACCTTCACGTCCGCGGACGCGGACCACAGCTGCACGAGCCGCTTGCCGGACGTCGTCGACGCCGAGGAGGCGGACAGTGGCACGATGAGGCCCACGAGGACGATCGCCATGACGCCGGTCGCAAGCCAATCGCGGGCGCTCGTCCTGCGGTCGCGGCGAACCGTCGCGACCCGCGGCGCGTCGTCCGACACCCAGCGGTATCCGTCCCAGAACATGGGCCAGCCCCTTCATTCGGCAACCCGGCTGACTCAGGGAGTCCCGTGGCTTTGCGGCCCCGCCTCGCGACGGGTGTGCCAGTTCGTGGAGGTCGGGCCCCGCCTGCGGGCAGGCGACGGCCGGAACGACGTCACCGACGGTAGCGCGGTTCTCACGCACGGCGCACAGGGCATTGGTACCGCGGGTGGGCGGCGGCGACACACGTGCGTGACCTCACCGCACGGCACTCAAGCCACGCGATGTCACCCGCCTGGTGGCACGATCGACCCCCGGACGGTGCGCCAGAGCACCGAGAGCCAGCGGCGGGTGCCGGAAGTCGTGGTGCGGAGGAGCACCACGATGATCGCGTTGGCCCGATCGAGTCAGCGTGGCAGTGGACAAGACGGGGCCGGTGTCGGGATCGGCGGGGAGGCCAATGTCGGAGCGGCGGCCTGGTCCGAGCTCGGGGGTGGCAGGTTGAATGTCACGGTGCCGCCCAGATTCACAAGAACGTTGATGGCGTGCCCGGACACAACGTTGACGATCCCGAGCGCGAGCGACATCGCGAGAGCGACAGCGCGAACACGCCGGAATGCGACCAGCGCGCGGGAGGTTCTGGTACGACCGCGACGAGCGAGTGCGACGTCAGTAGGAACTAGCAAGCCGTCCGGCGCCTTCCTGCGGTCGCGGCGAACCGTCGCGACCCGCGGCGCGTCGTCCGACACCCAGCGGTATCCGTCCCAGAACATGGGCCAGCCCCTTCATTCGGCAACCCGGCTGACTCAGGGAGTCCCGTGGCTTTGCGGCCCCGCCTCGCGACGGGTGTGCCAGTTCGTGGAGGTCGGGCCCCGCCTGCGGGCAGGCGACGGCTGGAACGACGCAAGCGCGGTTCTCACGCACGGCGCACAGGGCATTGGTACCGCGGGTGAGGGGCATCCGCGGCGAGAAACTCGCGGTGCGTCGCGACAACGCGCCGGCTGATCCGAGCCGGAGGTCCCGGTATACTCCGGGTCCCGTCAACGGTGGAGGCCAGTGGATCTACGCGGCCAGCTTGCGGTCTTGCGCACACATCGCCTGCTCGTCATCGGCAGTGTCGTGGTCGCCATGCTCGCGGCGATTGTTGCCACGTCCGCCTCCACGAAGATCTACCAGAGTCAGGCCACCCTCATCGTCGGCCAGTCACTGACGACGGCCAACCCGGACCTCGGGCAGATCGACACGTCGCAGCGGCTCAGCGCGACGTACGCCGCCATCGCGACGACCCGCCCGATCCTCGACGCGGTCATCTCGAAGCTCGGACTCGCGACGACACCCGACGAGCTCCGGGAGCAGATCGCCGCCGTGGCCGCGACGAGCAGCACGCTGGTCACCATCACGGTCGACCAGCCGGATCCCGAGGTCGCCGCAGCGATCGCCAACGAGCTTGCGGGACAGCTCATCGCGACCTCGCCATCGGTGAGTGGCGGAGAGAGCGAGGTCCAGGAATTCGTCCGGGAGGAGCTCATCACGCTCCAGCGGCAGATCGAGGCCGCGCAGGCGGAGGCGGTCATCCTCACTGCGCTCGACACCCGGACGACGGAGCAGAGCCGGCGACTGGAGGTCCTCGAAACGCGGCTGAGCTCGCTCCGGGCTGCGTACGCCACGCTGTACGCCCAGTCTGTGACGTCCGCCGCCAACCAGCTCAGCGTGATCGAGCCCGCGGTTGCGGTGCTGGAGCCGACGTCGCCGAATGTCCTGCTCAACGTCCTGCTCGCCCTGTTCGCCGGTCTCCTGATCGGTGTCGGGGCCGCGTTCCTGATCGACTACCTGGACGACTCGGTCAAGACGACCGAGGACGCAGCCGAGATCACTGGATCGCCGGTCCTCGGTCGCATCCCCAGGCTGCGCGAGCTGCCCCGTGGCGATCCGGCCTACTCCCTCGTCACGCTGGCGTACCCGCGTTCCGGCGCGGCAGAGGCCTTCCGCGTGCTCAGGACGAACCTCGAGTTCTCGGGGGTCCGTGCACCGGTCCGGATGATCGTGGTCACCAGTGCCATGCCACGCGAGGGGAAGACGACCGTCGCGATGAACCTCGCTGTCGCCTTTGCGCAGAACGGCCGTCGAACCCTCCTCGTCGACGCAGACCTGCGGCGTCCGGGTGTCCATGAGGTGTTCCGGGTAGACCAGGCGCCGGGGCTCACCGACCTCCTGCGAAGCGACGCAGTCGCCCCTGAGTCGGTGATGCACGTGACGCAGGACGCCAACCTGCACGTCATTGCCACCGGGGTGACGCCCCCGAACCCGGCCGAGCTCCTCGCATCGGCCCGCATGGAGGCGATCCTCAAGCGGCTGGCGCGACGTTCGGACATCGTCATCATCGATGCCCCGCCGGTGAACGTCGTCACCGACGCTGTCCTGCTGGCCAAGCTGGCCGACGGGGCGATTCTGGTCGTCGACTCGGGACACACGCGCCGCAAGGCCGCCCGCGCGGCATGTGACGCACTCGAGCGGGTTGGGGTCCGGATCCTCGGAGTGACGGTCAACCGCAGCACCGAGGAGGCGAATCGCACCTACGGCTACTACGAGGACGCGAAGGCCGAAGGCGCAATCGACAAGCCGCAGACCGCCGGGGTGCCGGCTCGGGCAGAGGAGTCGCGGTCATAGCCACGACACGCACGGCGCTCATCACCGGGATCACCGGGCAGGATGGCTCCTATCTCGCGGAGCTCCTGCTGGACAAGGGGTACGACGTCCACGGCCTTATCCGGCGGTCGAGCTCGTTCTCGACGGGGCGAATCGACCACCTCTACCACGATCCCCACGAGTCCGGCTCAAGGCTGAGCCTCCACTACGCGGACCTGACCGACTCGTCGTCGCTGATCGGCCACCTGCACCAGATCAAGCCCGACGAGGTCTACAACCTCGGTGCCCAGAGCCACGTCAAGGTGAGCTTCGAGATGCCGGAGTTCACCGCGGAGACCGCGGGCATGGGCACGCTCCGGATGCTCGAGGCGGTCCGGACGGCCGACTGGCCGATCCGCTTCTACCAGGCCGGGTCGTCCGAGATGTACGGGATGGTGGCGGAGACCCCGCAGTCCGAGTCGACGCCGTTCCACCCGCGCAGCCCGTACGCGATCGCCAAGGTGTTCGCCCACTGGATGACCGTCCAGTACCGCGAGGCCTACGGCATCCACGCGTCGAACGGGATCCTGTTCAACCACGAGTCCCCGCGCCGGGGCGGCACGTTCGTGACGAAGAAGGTCACCTCGGCGATCGCCGACATCCTCGCCGGCACGGCGGAGCACCTCTACCTCGGCAACCTCGACGCCCGCCGCGACTGGGGCTACGCGAAGGAGTACGTCGAGGCGATGTGGCTGATGCTCCAGCAGCCCAATCCGGACGACTACGTGGTGGCGACCGGCGAGATGCACACGGTCCGCGAGCTGTGCGAGGTGGCGTTCGGCCTCGTGGGCCTGGACTGGGGGCAGCACGTCCGCATCGACGAGCGCTACTTCCGGCCAACCGAGGTCGACGAGCTGTGCGGTGACGCCTCGAAGGCGGAGCGGGTCCTCGGTTGGCGCGCCAGGACGCACTTCCGGGAGCTCGTCCGGATCATGCTGGAGGCGGACCTGACGGCGGCAGGGCTCGACCCGGGGGCCCACATCCGCGTCGAGGGTGCGCCCGCATGACTGTGCTCGCCGGGCGGCGCGTGATGGTTACCGGCGGCGCCGGGTTCCTCGGGCGACCCGTCGTGACCCGCCTGGAGGCCACGGGTGCAGACGTGTTCGTGCCGCGGAGCGCGCGCTACGACCTGCGCACGCGGGAGGGCGTTGCCGAGGCGCTCGCGGACGGCCGCCCGGACATCGTCATCCACCTCGCGGCGGTGGTGGGCGGGATCGGCGCCAATCGGGAGAACCCCGGGCGGTTCTTCCACGACAACGCCGTCATGGGCATCGAGCTCATGGAGGCCGCGCGCCTCGCCGGCGTGGAGAAGTTCGTCCAGATCGGCACGGTCTGCTCCTACCCGAAGTTCACCCCCGTGCCGTTCCGCGAGGACGACCTCTGGAACGGCTACCCGGAGGAGACGAACGCACCCTACGGCCTCGCCAAGAAGATGCTCCTCGTCCAGGGCCAGGCGTATCGCCAGCAGTACGGGCTCAACGTCATCCACCTGATCCCCGTGAACCTCTACGGCCCCGGCGACAACTTCGATCCGGCCTCGTCGCACGTGATCCCGGCGCTCATCAAGAAGTGCGTTGACGCGGTGACATCCGGCGCCGACCACATCGATGTCTGGGGCACCGGCTCGGCATCGCGCGAGTTCCTCTACGTTGAGGACGCGGCCGAGGGCATCGTGCTCGCCACGGAGCGCTACGACTCGGAGGAGCCGGTCAACCTTGGCGTCGGGCGTGAGATCACGATCCGGGAGCTCGTCGAGTTGATCGCGAGGCTGACACAGTTCACCGGTGAGATCCGCTGGGACGCGACGAAACCGGACGGGCAGCCGCGGCGCGCGCTCGACACGAGTCGGGCCCGCGCCAGGTTCGGGTTCGAGGCCGAAACCACCTTCGAGAACGGACTGGGGGCGACGATCGATTGGTACCGGCGGCCCGAGCAGGACAGCCGAAGGGGATGACCAGCATCCCGATCGTCCGAATCGGGGACATCCCGGTCTCGGCGGTCACCTACGAGGACGCCCTGCGCCTGTTCCTTGACGCACCGGTGGCGGGGATGCGCCTGCGGGTCCACTTCTGCACGGCACACACGATCGTGGAGTCGCAGGCGGATGACGTCCTGCGGGCAGCCCTGCAGGCTGGGGGTGTGGTTGTCCCCGACGGGGTCCCGCTGACATGGGTGGGCCGGGCCCGCGGCTACCGAATCGAGCGAGTCTGCGGCCTCGATGTGCTACCAGATGTCGCCGACCGCGGCCGCGTCGATGGCGCGCGCCACTTCTTCTACGGCGGCGGCGCGGGTGTAGCCGACACGCTCGCCGAGCGCCTCGCGCTGGCTTATCCCGGGCTCATCGTTGCGGGGACCGAGACCCCTCCGTACCGTCCGCTGACGCCCGAGGAGGACACGGCCATGGTGCAGCGGATCAATGCCGCGCGACCCGACTTCGTCTGGGTGGGTCTCGGCACGCCGAAGCAGGACCTGTGGCTTGCCGAACACAGGGACAGGCTGGACGCGGCGGCCCTGATGGCGGTGGGTGCAGCGTTCGACATCATCGGCGGGTTTCGGCCCCGCGCTCCCCGAGCCCTCCAGCGCGCAGGCTTCGAATGGCTGTTCCGGCTGGCCCAGGAACCGCGCCGCCTGGCACGGCGCTACACGATCGTGAACGGTCGGTTCCTGGCGCTGGCCGTGGAAGACGTCGTCACTCGGCGCCGCCTGCGCGGGCCGACCACGGCGCCGGATCGAACGGGGCGAGCGGAGCCTCGAGCGGACGATCAGCGTAGTGCCTGACGGTCGGCGTCAGGCCCTCCACAAGCGCGACCCGGGGTGACCAGCCGTACCGTTCCCGCATCTTGCTGATGTCGGGCTGCCGCCGCTCCGGATCGCCTGGCCGCCGCTCCCCGTATGCAACCGCCACACGCGCGCCGGTCAGCGAGATGACGGACTCTGCGAGTTCGCTGATCGTGATCTCCTCGGGATTGCCGATATTGAACACCTCGCCATCGGCCCCGGGGTCGAGCACGACGTGCAGCAAGCCGTCGACCAGGTCCTCCACGTAGCAGAACGATCGCGTCTGCGTGCCATCCCCCTGCACGGGCAGGTCTCGGCCTTCCAGCGCCGCCCTGATGAACTCGGGGATCACACGGCCATCATCGAGGCGCATCCGCGGTCCGTACGTGTTGAACAGGCGCACGATGCCGCCGCGAACACCTTTCGTACGCCGGAAGGCCATCAGCAGTGCCTCGCCGAACCGCTTCGATTCGTCGTAGCACGAACGTGGGCCGATCGGGTCCACGTTGCCCCAGTAGGTCTCCGGCTGAGGGTGGACCAGGGGATCGCCGTAGATCTCGGACGTGGAGACGAAGGTCATCCGCGCCCCGCTCTCGCGGGCCAGCTCGAGGAGACGCCACGTGCCCACTGAGTTGGCCGCCATCGTTTCCAGCGGGAGCCGGTCGTAGTCCACGGGGCTCGCCGGCGACGCCAGGTGAACGATCACGTCGACATCGAGCGCCGGCGTGGCCGCGATGTCGGCCTCGATCAGCTCGAACGATGGATGACCCATGACATCGGACAGGTTCCCGGCCGATCCGGTGGACATGTTGTCAACGCACACGACATCGTTGCCGGTTGCGATCAGACGGTCACACACGTGACTGCCCAGAAAGCCGGCCCCACCCGCGACGAGGACCCTCACCTGTCCGATGCGCGGCGGTTCGGCGCGCGCGCCACGCGTCCGACACCCAGGTACGCGAACCCGGCAGCTTCAGCGGCGGCACGCGACAGCAGGTTTCGGCCGTCGAAGATCACGAGCCCGCTCATCGCAGCGCGGACCGCATCCAGGGGAACGTCCGTGAACTGCGGCCAGTCCGTGAGGATCGCGAGCGCGTCGGCGTCGCGGACGGCCTCGATCGCGTCCGGCGCGAGGCGAGGCCGCAGATGCTCGGGCACACCGTCGTGCTCGAGCACGCCCGGATCAAAGGCGTGGACGTCCGCCCCCTCGTTCAGCAGCAGGCCGACGACATCCATCGCCGGCGAGTCGCGCGTGTCCTCGGTCCCGGCCTTGAAGGTCAGGCCCCACACGCCTATCCGCTTGCCCTCGAGCGAGCCGAGGCGCGCCCGCAGCCGCCTGACCACCGCGAGGCGCTGGGTCTTGTTGACCTCCTGGACCGCCGACAGGATCGGCGTGGCGACGCCGACGGTCTCACCGACGTAGCGCAGCGCAGCGACGTCCTTTGGCAGACAGCTGCCCCCGAATCCGATGCCGGGCTGCAGGAAGTGCCCACCGATCCTGGGGTCAGCTGCGGCACCATCGATGACTTGGTCGATGTCGACACCGATGCGCTCACACAAGCTGGCGATCTCGTTGATGAACGAGACGCGCGTGGCCAGGAACGAGTTCGAGACGTACTTGATCATCTCGGCTGTCCGGAGGTCGGTATAGATCCGCTCGCCGGGCAGTGAGCGGTAGAGGTCGGCGACCGCCCGCGCGTCGGCTTTCGATCGCGCCCCCACGACGATCCGGTCCGGATTGAAGAAGTCCTCGACCGCGCGCCCCTGGCGCAGGAACTCAGGGTTCGCCACGATGCTCGGCGTCCGGCCCTGCTGCTCGAAGACCTCCCGCAAGAGGCCCTCGATCGTCTCTCCGGTTCCGATCGGAGACGTGCTCTTGTTGACGACGATTGGCAGATGGCCGTTCACGGACCCCGCGATGGACCTGATTGCCGCACGCATGTTCCGGAGGTCGGCGGCACCGGCAAGCGTCGATGGCGTGTCAACGGCAAGGAAGACGAAGTCCGCATCGGGGACCGCCGCGGGATAGGACGTGGTGAACGCAAGACGGCCGCTTGCGAGACCGGATCGCAGCAGCTCGTCAAGATCAGGCTCCTGGATCGTGACCTGGCCCTGGCACAGGCGGTTCACCAGCGCCTCGCGCTTGTCGATCCCGATCACCGAGTGGCCGAGGGCTGCCAGACCGCCGGCGAAGATCAGCCCGACATGGCCGCAGCCGATGACGGCGACTCTGGAAGGAGTGTCGGCAGTTTGGTTCACGTTCGATGTCACTCGCGATGAGGGGGGGCGCTGTGGTGGCATGGGCACACGCTGGAGACTGGCCGGTCAGGTCATCGACCCTCTCGGCGAAGCACTGCCGGAACCGTCTGGACGAGGATCTTGAGGTCGCGACCGAGGGACCAGTTGTCGATGTACTCGAGGTCCAGGTCCACCCAATGGTCGAATGAGCGATTCGCGCGTGCCGAGACCTGCCACGCGCCGGTGATGCCGGGCTTCACATCCAGGCGGCGGTAGTGCCAGGGGGCGTAGCCGGCGACGTCATCGAATGGGTGAGGACGAGGCCCCACGAGGCTCATGTCTCCCAGCAGGACGTTCCACAGCTGCGGCAGCTCGTCGATACTCGTTCTGCGAAGGATCCTGCCGAGCCTCGTCGCACGAGGATCGTGGCTCAGCTTGAACGCTGCGTTGCCGTCGATCTCGTTGACGAGACGGAGCAGCGGGCGGTGCGCATCGGCATCGCGAACCATGGTCCGGAACTTGACGATCTCGAACGGGCGGGCGCCGACACCGGCCCGGGGTTGGCGAAACAGGACAGGCGACCCATCCACGAGCCGGATGAGCAGCGCAACGCCGGCAAGGAACGGCGCGAGCACGATCAACCCGCACACGGAGCCTGTCAGGTCGAGGGTCCGCTTCGCGGACACCGCCCACCAAGGTCGGCGCGGGCTCTGCAACACGTCGACAGGCTGATCGACCAGCGCCGGCTCAGCCATCGAGTCGATGCCCGAGGAGCTCGGATCCCCAATCCGAACGAAGACACGACGGCTCCCGCCGTCGGCGAAACATCGGCATCATTGAAAGGGCTCCCGGACGCCCGACCGTGTCCTGTGCCTCCGTCTGATGCACACCACACATTGTCCCCGGCGGGCGTCTCCCCAGTTGACCAGCGTCGAGATGCCCAGTCAAGGCCAGTAGGGCCCAAGAGTGTTGCATCCTGGCACCAAGGTAGGACTTTCGCTCCAAGCCGCATGACGTTCGCCGCCTCGTCGATAATTGGGCCGTCAGGGCGACTGTCAGCAGCTGGTGCCGCAGCCGCGGGCCGGCCCAATGGAAGGGGCTTCGATGGCGATCGGACGTGATACCTCGTTCACGTGGCTGGGCCACGCCGCGGTCGAGGTGCGGACCCCCGGCGGCAAGGTCATCCTGTTCGACCCGTGGCTCGGCAACCCCAAGAGCCCGCGCGGCGCGGACAGCGTCACCCAGTGCGACCTGCTCCTCGTGACGCACGGCCACGGTGACCACATGGGCGAGGCCGCCCAGATCGCCGCCCGGCTCCGTCCCGCGTGGCCGTGCGTCCACGAGATGAGCCTGTGGCTCGCCCGGCGCCTCCCCGGCGGCATGGACCAGCTGACCGGGATGAACAAGGGCGGCACGGTCGAGCTCGCGGGCCTCAAGGTGACGATGGTCCCGGCGGAGCACTCGGCGGGCGACTGGAACCCGGGCGGCGAGACCACGCTGTATCTCGGGGAGCCCGCGGGCTTCGTCGTGGAGCTGGAGAACGGCTTCCGCATCTACCACGCGGGCGACACGGCGGTGTTCGGGGACATGGCGCTCATCCGCGAGCTGTTCAAGCCCGACCTCGCAATGCTCCCGATCGGCGGCCACTACACGATGGATCCGGTCGGCGCCGCGCTCGCGACGGAGCTCCTGGGCGTGAGCCACGTGCTGCCGATCCACTGGGGGACGTTCCCGCTGCTCGCCGGCACGCCGCAGCAGCTCGCCGACGCGATCTCGGCCCGCGGCGGCACGGCCGCGGTCCACGCCTGGAACCCCGGCGACACGATCGACTGACGCTCGCGGAGACTTCGGAGCGGCGGGTCCGGGGCAAGCCTGAAACACCCGGCGTGCGCTGAGTGCGCTCCAGAACGTGGTGCGTCGGCGCACCACCGATCGCGTCGCGAGACGCTCGAACTGGCATGTCGGGTCGGTGCCTGGGGGCAACGAGCGCGCGACGGGCGAGGAGTCCGGTGCGGTCTGTGGCCGTCCGGCATCGTACCGGCGGCGACTCGGAACCTGACGATCTTGGCATCGCGCAAACGGGCCATTCGGCATACCGTCGTGCTGGCGGCACCTGCGCTACCCTCGAGGGCAATGGCAGGGACCTGCCGGAACGAAACGGCAAACCCGGGGTGACCCGGGGACGCAAAGCCACGGGACTGGTCCGCCATCACAGAGACGACCCAGTCAGCCGGGTTGCCGAAACCGGGTGGGCAATCGAGCGCGACTGCCCACGCAAACGGAGGTCCCAGTCCATGCGCGATCCCAAGCCGAGACGAACGCGACTGATTGCGTCGTTCCTGATGGCCACGCTCGTCCTCACCGCCGCAGCGGCGCCGGTGCTCGCAGGCAAGGGCGGCGGTGGAGGGGGCGGCAAAGGCAAGCCCACCCCGATGACCGCCACAGTTGTCGTCGCCCCGAGCCCGGTTTCGTCGTACAGCACCTTCTGGCTTTCGGGGTGCGGATACAAGCCCAACTCCGGGGTGCAGTTCAACCTCTACGCACCGGGCGTGACTGCAGTCTGGGGCGGGGTCGTGGACGGTAGCGGCTGCCTCGTCAACGCCACCGGCTGGGCCAATGCCCCCGGGAACGCGACCCTTGACGTGCTCCAGGACAGCAGGACGAAGGTCGCGACGACGACGTTCACCATCAACTGAGCGTCAGGCGCCCGTCAATTCTGAGATAGCAAGAAGGCCCCGGCACGAGCCGGGGCCTCTTCGCGTTGACTGGCTGCGCCGCGGGGCGACGCAGGCTGGCTAGGGTGCGGCGTTGCCGGCGGTACCGGGCGAGTCGCCGGTCAGGGTGGCGTTGATCGACTCGACGCAGACGCTGTTGCGCCCGATCTGTGCCGGGTTCGTACTGGTGAACGTGACCCGCCAGACGACGGTGCCCGACGAGGACACTGCCACGGACGTATTGGTGGTCAAG
This sequence comes from uncultured Chloroflexia bacterium, assembly GCA_963715245.1. Classification (GTDB taxonomy): domain Bacteria; phylum Chloroflexota; class Limnocylindria; order Limnocylindrales; family CSP1-4; genus CAIXZV01. The sequence continues at coordinate 616,172 of CAVQRM010000001.1, read as the reverse complement.
TACGGACCTGGGCCGGAGACGGTCAGGGGGGCCTGGCTGTAGAGCAGACCTTCACTAGCCTCGTCACCACCTGCGAGGCAGTTCGCCAAGGCGGTGGCCGCGGGAGCCGTCGTCGCCCCGTAGAGATCGAACTTGATGGAGCCGGTCAGCGTTCCCCCGCCGTTGGGTGCGGAAAGGGTTGCCGAGTCGTTCGGGTAGTACCACGGCGACGTGGAGATCGCCGTGTTCACCTGCTGGACCGTGAGGATCTCGTCGCCGCAGACGGACGCCGAGCTGTTGGTCGAGCCGGAGCCGGTGAAGAACGCCTTCCAGTAGAAGGTGCCGACGCTGTTGAACTGGACGGTCGACGAGGTGGCCGTGCCGGTGCTCAGGCTGAGGCCCGATCCGGCGGCGACGCCGTTCTCGTCGGCGGTGCAGTCGGCCAGGCTCGGGTAGTACTTGAACGCGACGGTGCCGGTCGCCCCGCTCGGGGTCACGGTCGCGACGTCGTTGACGTACGCGCCGACGTTGACGGTGATGCTGGCGCCGTTGTTCGACGGGGTGACGTCGGTGTCGCCCGTCGAGTTCGTGCGCTCGTGGAGGAACGTCGTCGTCCCGCTGTTCTGGCGGACGGTGAGGATCTCGTCGCCGCAGACGGACGCCGAGCTGTTGGTCAGGCCGGAGCCGGTGAAGAACGCCTTCCAGTAGAAGGTGCCGACGCTGTTGAACTGGACGGTCGACGAGGTGGCCGTGCCGGTGCTCAGGCTGAGGCCCGATCCGGCGGCGACGCCGTTCTCGTCCGCGGTGCAGTCGGCCAGGCTCGGGTAGTACTTGAACGCGACGGTGCCGGTCGCCCCGCTCGGGGTCACGGTCGCGACGTCGTTGACGTACGCGCCGGTGAGCACGGTGATCGTGAGGCCGTTGTTCGACGGGGTGACGTCGGTGTCGCCCGTCGAGTTCGTGCGCTCGTGGAGGAACGTCGTCGTCCCGCTGTTCTGGCGGACGGTGAGGATCTCGTCGCCGCAGACGGACGCCGAGCTGTTGGTCAGGCCGGAGCCGGTGAAGAACGCCTTCCAGTAGAAGGTGCCGACGCTGTTGAACTGGACGGTCGACGAGGTGGCCGTGCCGGTGCTCAGGCTGAGGCCCGATCCGGCGGCGACGCCGTTCTCGTCCGCGGTGCAGTCGGCCAGGCTCGGGTAGTACTTGAACGCGACGGTGCCGGTCGCCCCGCTCGGGGTCACGGTCGCGACGTCGTTGACGTACGCGCCGGTGAGCACGGTGATCGTGAGGCCGTTGTTCGACGGGGTGACGTCGGTGTCGCCCGTCGAGTTCGTGCGCTCGTGGAGGAACGTCGTCGTCCCGCTGTTCTGGCGGACGGTGAGGATCTCGTCGCCGCAGACGGACGCCGAGCTGTTGGTCAGGCCGGAGCCGGTGAAGAACGCCTTCCAGTAGAAGGTGCCGACGCTGTTGAACTGGACGGTCGACGAGGTGGCCGTGCCGGTGCTCAGGCTGAGGCCCGATCCGGCGGCGACGCCGTTCTCGTCCGCGGTGCAGTCGGCCAGGCTCGGGTAGTACTTGAACGCGACGGTGCCGGTCGCCCCGCTCGGGGTCACGGTCGCGACGTCGTTGACGTACGCGCCGGTGAGCACGGTGATGCTGGCGCCGTTGTTCGACGGGGTGACGTCGGTGTCACCCGTCGAGTCAGTGCGCTCGTGGAGGAAGGTCGTCGTCCCGCTGTTCTGGCGGACGGTGAGGATCTCGTCGCCGCAGACGGACGCCGAGCTGCCGGTGCCGCCTGTGCCGGTGAACGTGGCGACCCAGTAGAAGGTGCCGACGGTGTTGAACTGGACCGTCGACGAGGTGGCGCTGCCGCTTGACACGGCGCCGCCGCCGGCGGACACGCCGTTCGTGTCGGCGGTGCAGTCGGCCAGGCTCGGGTAGTACTTGAAGGCGACCGACCCGGTCGGGCTGTTGCCGCCGACGGTCGCGACGTCGTTGACGTACGCGCCGGTGAGCACGGTGATGTTGGCGCCGTTGTTCGACGGGGTGACGTCGGTGTCGCCCGTCGAGTTCGTGCGCTCGTGGAGGGATGTGGATGTCGTGGTGCAGGTGTCGATGGTCACGTCACCGAAGATGAAGTCCTTCAGCTCCGCGGTGAAGCTCGACGAGGAGCGGGAGTGGGCCCAGACGTTCTTGAACGTCTCGCAGGCACCCTCCTCGACGAGGCCTGATGCCGTGAGGTCGATGCCGATCTCGGAGAACGTGTACGGCTGGACCAAGGCGTCGGCGTTGATCGAGCCCGCCGCCTTGTTGGGGTTGGCGCTCAGGGCCGCGTCGCCGCCCGGGAGGAGGCCCCAGCAGGGATCGGTCTTGGCGTTGAAGCACGTGGCGCCGGCCGGGCTCGGGGTCTTGCCCGTTCCGACCGACTTGTCGATCCAGACGTAGGCGCAGATCGCGGGCGTCGCCGTGTCGCAGCTGGACTTGTTGCCGCCCCAGTCGGTCATGAACGTGAGGTCGCCGGGGCTCCGCCAGATGTTGCAGCCGTTGGTGTTGGTGCCGTCGCAGATGGGCGCGGCGGGCTCGTAGGCGTCGAGCAGCTGGTTGACCTCGACGTTGTAGTTCGCGTTGGACGAGGTCACGCCGCCCGCCTGCAGGCGCTTGATGCCCGAGTACAGGTACGTGTGGCCGTCGATCCCCGTCTCGAGGCCGATGCCGTGGTACTGGAGGTCGGTCTTGGCGGCGCCGATGCCGAACACCTGGGTCACGCAGGCGCCGCTCACGCCGCCGGTCTTGGCGAGGTAGCAGTCGGACTTGTCGCCCTGGCCCCAGGCGTTGTCGGTCGCGGTGCCGGACACCGTGTCCCAGATCCACGAGATCGTGATCGGGATCGCCGCAGGATCCGGGGGAGTCCCGGCCGGCTCGGTGCAGTCCTCGTCGGTCACGTCCGACCCGGTGGTCGGAGTGTTGAGGTCCGGATCCGGAGTCGGGTCACACGTCGGGACCGCGTCCAGCGCGTTGAACGGGCTGCTGTTGTCGTTGTCCGGTCCGGGCGGGAAGGCGAGGACCGGGGTCGCGATGAGGACCGTCGCGGTCAGCACCGCGAGCACGATGGAGGCGAGCCGTGGTCGCCGGTGGACGATTGCTGTCTTATCGATCAACGTTCATTCCCTCTCGGTCGTCCGTGTCGTCGGATCGGCGGCCCCGCTCCGGCGTCACATCACGCCTGCGGGAACCGTGCCGTTGATTTCCCCCGGGAGACAAGCGCGCCTGCGCTCGCCCGAACGTTGGCCCGAGGCACTTCCGGGCCGGTAGTCACGTGGTGTCGACGGTGACATCCCGGGCGGTCTGTCTCGGTACCAGCTCGTCGCCTGCTCGACCCTCCCTCCATTCGCTGGTGCGAGGGGATGACAGTGGGCTGTCAATCGCGCCGATGCCGTCCCCGCATTCTCCCGGTGGGCATTGGTGGGGCCACGCGAGAGCACAACGACCCGTTGTGTGGGAGCGGAGTGTCCCCCTACGGAAGTACTAGGTCAATAGCCTTAATCGCGTGGATCCAGGCCAAACCGCTCGGAGCGTCGGCGAGTTGACACTCTGCGCGTGCTGTGGGGGCCCACCAGCCGCGACAGGTGGTGCGCGGGGGCACCGCCGGGGGCTACCCGCCCGCTTCGGGACTCGGCTTCGGGCCGGCCCAGGAGGGGCGCCCGATGCCGCGCTCGGCCTTCGCCGCGTCGCGGGCGGCGGCCTTGTCGGCCTTCCACTGGGACCAGCCGGGGTGCTTCTCGCCCACGACCTTCCAGCCGCCGGCCCAGGGGGGCTTGCCGGGTTCGCGGATGGTCTTCCCGTCCACCGTGAGGACGTCGACCTCGTTGGCGTTCTCCGGCTTCTCGCCGGTGACGGTGACCGTGTCGCCGACGTATGCCGCCAGCGGGTGCGAGTCGCCCCACCACCAGGGCGGTCCGGCGTGGAGGTCGTAGACCGTGGATCCAACCGTCAGTGTGTAGACAGTCCTGCCGTCCGCGTCCGTGCGCGAACCCACGAGACCGGTCAGCGTGACCGGCGCCGATGCGACCTTCTCGGCCTTCGGGCCCTTGCCCGGCTTCTCGGCGGGCGGGCCGTTGCCGGGCTTCTCGCTCTCGGCAGCAGCGATCGGGTCGGCGGCGGGCACAGGCGAGGCTGCCCCACCAAACACGGGGACCGCGATCGCGGCCACGGCAATGAGGCCGGCGGCGAGCGCGATGAGTCGGGTGCGGCGAGCGGACGGTGTCATCGCGCGGAGTCTGCGCCCGGTGACCTTGCCGAAATCAATAGCCGACTGTACCGATCCCGCCCGATCGGTGCGCCCGCGCACCACATCGTGCGTGCCGGGCAGCCTCCTCACGCCTCGTTCCAGAGCGCCCCGAGCCGCTCGGTGAGGCGCAGGTTCTCGCGGTAGTCGATCGGCACCTCGACGAGCGACGGCCCGTCGACGGCGACCGCCTGGCGCAGGACCCCCATGAGCTCCGCGGACGTCGACGGCCGGAACGCCGGCATCCCGAACGAGCGCGCGAGCGCCACGAAGTCCGGGTTGCCGAACTCCACGCCGAACGGCCGCCCGAACTCGTTGCGCTGCTTCCAGTCGATGAGCCCGTAGCCGTCGTCGCGCCACACGACGACCGTGACCTTGACCCCGAGCCGGACCGCGGTCTCCAGCTCCTGGACGTTCATCAGGAACCCGCCATCCCCGCACAGCGCGACGACCCGCCGGTCCGGGTGCACGAGCGCGGCGGCGATCGCCCCGGGCAGCGCGATCCCCATCGAGGCGAAGCCGTTCGAGATGATCACGGTGTTGGGCTCGTACGCCTGGTACAGCCGGGCGACCCACACCTTGTGCGCGCCGACGTCGCTCACCACCACGTCCTCCGGCGCGAGCACGGCGCGCAGGTCCGAGATCGCCTTCTGGGGCTTGATCGGCCAGCCGTCGTCCGCCTCGTACGCGTGGAGGTCGGCAAGCAGCGCGGTGCGCAGGTCCGCGTGGACGAGGATCTCGTGCGAGGCACGGCGCTCGGCCGCAGTGCGGCCCTTGATCCCCGTCGGCTCCACTGCCGCGAGCAGCCGCCGCAGCGTCCCGTCGATGTCGCCGATGAGCTCCACCTCCGGGCGGTACTTGGCGTCCACCTCGGACGGGGTCGTGTCGATGTGGAGGATCCGCGTCCGACCGTCGGGGTTCCAGCGTTCGGGCGCGTACTCGACCGGGTCGTAGCCGACGCTGATGACGAGGTCGGCGCGATCGAAGCCCGACAGGACGTGGTCGCGGGCCTGGAGCCCGACGGCCATGAGCGACAGGTGCGAGCGGTCGTCGATCGCGCCCTTGCCCATGAACGTCGCCGCGACCGGGACGTGGAGGCCGCGCGCGAAGTCGCGCAGCTGCTGCGCAGCGCGCCGACGCAGGACACCGTTGCCGGCGAGGATGAGCGGGCGCGAGGATGCCGAGACCAGGGCGGCGGCGTGGGCGATGGCGTCGTCGGTGGGCTCCGGGAAGTACGTGCGCGACGGGCTCAGCGGGACGAGCTCGTCGGGGACGGCGGCCGCGGCGATGTCCTCGGGCAGCTCGATGTGGGTGGGCCCGGGCTTCTCGAGACGAGCCACGCGGAACGCCTTGGACACGATCTCGGGGATCGCGCCGGCTCGCTCGACGCGCGTCGTCCACTTCGTCACCGGTTCGAGCATCCGCGGGATGTCGACGTACTGGTGCAATTCCTTGTGGACCTTGTCGATGCCGGTCTGGCCGGTGATCGCGACCATCGGCGCACGGTCGAGGTACGCGTCCGCGATGCCGGTCACGAGGTTCGTCGCGCCCGGCCCGAGCGTCGCCATCGCCACCGCGCAGCGGCCGGTGAGACGCCCGTAGACGTCGGCCATGAACGCGGCGCCCTGCTCGTGGCGAGTGGTGACATGGCGGACGCGCGGGTCGTCCGCGAGGGCGTCGAGGACGTCCATCGTCTCCTCGCCCGGGACGGAGAACACCCACTCGCAGCCTTCCGTCGCGAGGCATTCGACGAGGAGCCGGGCGGCGGTGCGCTGGGGATCGGCCACGGGGTGAGTCTACGGGGTGTAGTGCACCTGCACGCTGACACCGTCCAGGTGGATGTCCTTGGTGGGATGGCTCGAGACGTTCGTGAGCCGGACGACGAAGCTGCCGCTGGTGAGGTCCGCCGGGGTCCACGTGCGGGCCCAGGTGATGCCAGGGCCACCGAGCGTGTACGCGGTGAGCGCGGTCCCGGAGATCGCGATGAGACGGGTCTCGCTCCACGTCGCGCCGCCGTCCCACGACAGCTGGGCGCAGACGTTGTTGGTCGTACCGCCGTTGTTGTTCATGCCGACGACGACCTGGACCTCGATGCCGTCGATCGAGGACACCGTCTCCGGGAGGCCGAAGCTGTAGCCGCCGAACCGGTGGCGGTCCTTGCCCGCGTTGGAGCACGTCCCGTTCGTGTTGGAGCCGGTGCCGGTATCCGTGGCGTAGGCCCCGTCGACGACGCACGCGTTCGCGGCGTTGAGCTGGTAGCCGTTGCCGTCGCCGCCCGTGTCCGCGGCGTTCGTGGTGCAGGGGATCGGGCCGGTGGAGCCGTTGACCACCGTGGCCGAGGTCTCGTTCGAGCCGTCGCTCCGCCAGTTCTCAAGGGTCGAGCGCAGGACGTAGTACCAGGTGCCGGCGCCGGGGCTGTCGGCGGCGGTCGTGGCGGTCCGCGGCGTGACCGAACCGACGACGCTGTAGCCGCCGCCAGACGTCGCCGATCGGAGGATGTCGTAGCCCTGGACCTCCTCGCTCGTCGTCGCGGTCCAGGTGAGGGTGACCACCCCACCGGCCACGGTCGAGCTCACGGAGGTCGGCGGCAGGATGGATCCCGTCGCGAACGATGCGTCGACGTCGCCTGTGCCCGTGAAGCGCGCGAGCGTCACCGGTGCCGAGACGGCAACGACGGTGACGACGATCGCGGCGAGGACGAGCGCGGCGCGGCGCATGGTCAGCCGGCGCCCGCTCCGCCGCCCGTGTCGGGGGTCATGCCGCCCGCGCCTGCGCCCGACCGGCGGCGGCGGTGGAGTGCCTCGCGCTGGTCGTCCTCGAGCGTCTCGAGGAGCCAGGTCGCGGCGAGCAGGAGGCCGGCGATCGAGACGAGGAACAGGACCCCCTGCATCGAGCCCAGGAGCGCGACGCCGAAGCCCGCGTACGGGACCGAGAACTCCACCCGGCCGATGACCGACGTGACGGGGATGAGGGACGGGTCCGGCTCCTCGTTCGCGTCGCCCTTGGTCTGGATGTGGAGGCCGTCGGGCAGGTCCGCGAGGCGGACGATCCGGTGGGTGAAGATCGCCTGCCGCTCGCCGACCTTGACGGTGACGACGTCGCCTGCCTTGAGGGCGGCCGGATCCACCGGGACGGCGTGGACGGCCGCGCCGAAGCCGATCGCCGGCTCCATCGACGGGCCGCCGACGACGAACGTCTGGCCGCCGGTCACCTGGGGGATCCCTCGTGCCAGGACGAGCATCGCCAGGACGAAGACGATCAGCAGCACCAGGAGGAGGTCGAGGGCGCGTCGCGCGACGCGGGTGAGGAATGCGGCGAAGTGCATGGACCGGGCTCCGGTTGCAGGTGGCCGGGAATGCGGTCGGCCGCGAGCCTCCCCATGGGCACCGGGGAGGCTCGCGGCCGGGGAACGGACCGCTGCCTACGGGTTGTTGGCGATCTGCTCCGCGTCGAAGGTGAAGGTCACCGTCGTGGTCTTGTCCTCGTACGTGTCGTCGGACTCGAGCGGGAACTCCCAGGCGAAGCACAGGTCCTCGTCGAGGCCTGCGTCGATGTCGCGGTCGCCGGCGTCATCGCCCTGGGCCGCATCGCCCCACAGGACGGCGTCGCCGAGCGAGCCGTTGAAGACCTCGGCGCCGGCGGACGGGCAGGCGCCCTCGCGCACGACGAGGCTGATCTGATCGGCGAGGCCCGACCCGTCGTCGGTCGCGCTCGCGGACACCGAGTAGCGGAGGTCGCCGGTGCCGTCGTTCGACACCGTGATCGTCTGCTCGCCGTCGTCACCGGGGAGGATGTCGTCGGCCGTGAAGCTGACGCCCGCGTCGACGCCGAGCGTGATGTTCCCGGTGCTCCAGTCGCCGTCCACGTCCTGCGTGTCCGTGAACACGGCGAGGGACATGGCGCCGGCGCCGAAGGTCGCGAGCGAGGCGCTCAGGAGGATGGCGACGAGGGCGCGACGGCGCTTGCGGCGGCGCTTCGACCGCGTGGTCGTACGTGAGCTGATCCATGTGCGTGGGCACTCCCAGATTGGATGGAGGTCGATCGCGTCCCGGCCGATCCACCAACCCCCCAAGGTGACGCTTGGGCCCCGGGGTGGACGAGTCCCGAGGTGGTTCGGACCTGTTTCGCGTAGGTTGCATCTCACAACACCGGACCGGCCCGCACCACATGACCGGGGACCCACCGGCGGCAGTACCATCGTCCGCCGTCACGCGGGGACTCGCGGTCGGTGCGACCCGTCACCGGGACCGGAAACCCCGCTCAGGCCGCGGGCTCCTCCAGCACGACAAGCGCGTCCACCGCGATCACGCCCGCCGGTCCGGCGATCACCGGGTTGCAGTCGATCTCCACGACGGTCTCGTCCGCCACGAGGACGTCGCCGATCGCCGCCGCGAACGCCGCGAGCGCATCGAGGTCCACGCCCGGCCGGCCGCGGACGCCGCGCAGGATCGCGGCACCCCGGAGCGCCTCGAGCCTCGCCGCGACCTCCGCCGCGGACACCGGCGCGAGGAGGACGGCGACGTCGTCGAGCACCTCCGCGAGGATGCCGCCGAGACCGACCAGGACCGCGGGACCGAACACCGCGTCCCGCCGTCCGCCGACGATCAGCTCCACGCCGGGCGCGGCCATCGGCTCGACGAGCAGGCCGCGGAGCGTGGCCCCGGCCCGCGCGGCGGCCGCCGTGAGCTCCGGCACCGCCGCCCGGATCGCCGCCTCGTTGGCGAGGCCCAGGCGGACGCCACCGGCCTCGGTCTTGTGGGCGAGATCCACGGCATCGAGCTTCAGCACGATCGGGCCACCGCCGAGCTCCCGCCAGGCACCCACGGCTGCATCGCCCGCCGCGGCCGGGTCGCTGGCCGCGTCCGCCGCGATGGCGCGGAACGGCGTCACCGGCAGTCCCGCCGCGGCCAGGCGCTCGAGGCTCTCGCGCTCCGGGAGGGCGCGCCGCACGTGCGAGGCCGCCTCGGCCCGAGCGAGCGGGTCCAGCGTGTCGTCCGCACCCCACGAGACGTGCGTCGCCGCGAGCGCGGGCCAGCCCGCCCGACGCGGTCCGGCGGTCTCGCGACCGGCTCGGCGCCGCTCCCACCGGGCCAGCCGCCCGATCGCGCCGAAGGCCTCCACGGCGCCGCGGAGCATCGGCATCCCGCCGCCCGCGTCGAGGACGGCCTTGACCTCCTCGCTGACGTCGCCCGACGTGAGCGAGACGTAGACGGGCAGGATGTGGGTGCGGTCCCTCGTCGCGTCGATCAGCGCGCGGGAGACGTCCTGCGCCACCTCCACCTCCGAGGGGAGGTCGCGGAACGGGGTGTCGTGGACGATCGCGAGGATGTCGTACGCGCCGGAGACCGCGAGCGCCTCGAAGCAGGCCCCGTACGCGCGGGGCGCCTCGTCCGCGCCCCACGGGTCCAGCGGGTTGCCGATGTAGCCCATCGTCGGGAGCTCGCGCAGGATCGCGTCCCGCGCGCCGTCCGGGACCGGCGGCAGATCCAGGCCCGTCCGCTCGGCGAGGTCTGCGACGAGCGACGCCTCCCCGGTGGAGACCGTGACGACGCCGGTCCGGCCCCGACCCACGCTGCGGCCCAGCCGGCCCGTCCCCGCGACGAGCTCCGCGGCCTCGAGCATCTCGTCGAGGTCGTCGCAGCGGATGACCCCGGCGGCGTCGAGCGCCGCGTCGGTCACCCGGTCCTCGCCGGCGAGGCTGCCGCTGTGGGCGATCGCCGCCGCCTGCGCCTGGGAGGAGCGGCCGACCTTGACCGCGAGGATCGGCTTGCCCATCGCCAGCGCCCGGTCGGCGAGCGCGAGGAACCGCTCGGGCCGCTTGAACCCCTCGACGAACAGCATGACCGCGTGCGTCTCGGGGTCGTCGAGGCAGTACGCGAGGTAGTCGCACAGGTCGAGGACCACCTCGGCGCCGACGGACACGATCCGGCTGTACCCGATGCGGGTGCCGGGCGCGTGGATGAACGCGTCCGTCACGCTCCCCGATTGCGCGAGGCCCGCCACGTGGCCGCGCGGCAGCCACGGGTTCACGTCGCCGATGTAGTTCGTCGAGTTCGTCGTCCAGTCGACCATGCCCATGCAGTTGGGCCCGAGGAGCGCGATCCCGTGCTCGAGCGCGATGTCGCGGACGCGGCGCTGCATCTCGGCCGCCGCCTCGCCGCCCTCGACGACGCCGCCGCCCGGGATCACCAGGCTCGGCACGCCGGCATCGGCCGCCTCCTGCGCGAACTGCGCGGCCCGGAGCGGGTTGACGGCAAGGATCACCGTGTCCGGGCGCTCGGGGAGCGACCCGAGGTCCGGCCACGCCGGCGACCCGTGGATCTCCCCGTACTTCGGATTGACGAAGTAGCAGCGGGTCTCGCTGCCCATCCGCTCGAGGTTGTCGCGGACGGTCGGGCCGAGCGTGGAACGCGGGCTCGCGCCGACCACGGCGATCGACCGCGGCGCGAACAGCGGCCGCAGGTCGATGGCCGGCCGGGATCGCCGGCGGACTCGGGGGACGGCATGGGCTGGTGCGGGACCGGGCCGGCTACCCGACGACCTGGCCCACGCCGCGCTTCTCGAGCGCGCGCGCGATCACCAGGCGCTGGATCTCGGACGTGCCCTCCCAGATGCGATCGACGCGGAGCTCGCGGAGGTAGCGCTCGGCAGGGAACTCGCGCATGTAGCCGCGCCCGCCGAACACCTGGACGACGCGGTCCGCGCAGCGGAACGCCGCCTCGGACGCGAACAGCTTCGCGACCGACGCCTTGGCGTGGACGACCTTGGGGTTCGCGCCCGCGTCCATCAGCCACGCGGCCTCCCGGGTGAGCAGTCGGGCCGCCGAGGCGTCGGCCGCCGAGTCGGCCAGCGGGAAGCTCACGCCCTGGAAGTCGTAGATCCGCTCGCCGAACTGGATCCGCTCGGTCGCCCAGGCCACGGCCAGCGTGAGCAGCCGCTCCATCGCCCCGGTGCAGCGCGCGCCGATGTGCAGCCGCTCCTCGACGAACCACTCGTTGGTCATCGTGTCCGCCTCGCCCTTCGGCCCGAGCATCGCGTCGGCGGGCACGCGGACGTCGGTGAGCACGAACTGCGGGTGGCGGTCCGCGAAGGTGTGGGTGTAGTCCGGGTCCGCGCTCATCCGGACGCCCGGCGCGTCGTAGTCGACGAGGAACAGCGTCGGCTTGCGCTCGCCGTCCTCGAGCAGGTGGCAGTGGAAGATCATGAAGTCCGTGTCCGGGGCGCCGGTCACGAACCACTTCTCGCCGTTGAGCACGTACTCGCCCGTCGCGGCGTCGCGGACGGCGGTCGCGGTCAGCGTGCGCGCATCGGAGCCCTGGCCGGCCTCCGTGATCGCGTAGCTGCCGTTGCGCTCGCCGCGGAGGCTCGGCTCGAGGTAGCGTCGGCCGCTGCTCCGGCGAGCAGTGGACGAGGGCGTTGTAGGCGCCCGGGATGAAGCCCCACAGCCCGCCCGTGACCTGGCCCAGCTGCTCGTGGACGAGGATCTGCTCGAGCGCGCTCCACCCCTGGCCGCCGGCGTCGACCGGCAGGCTGCCGCCGTGCAGCCGCGCCTCGATCGCGCGCCGCTTGATCTCGCGCGATCGCCTCGTCCGGGAGCGTGCGGTTGCGCTCGAACTCGGCCTCGAGCGGCTGGAGCACGATCGACGACGAACGCGCGTGCCCGATCGCGGAGCTCGGCCTGCTCAGGGGTCAGCGTGAGGTCCATGCGGCGCAGTGTGGGGCGTGGCGGTCGCCCCGGAGCGACCGGTCGCGGGCCACGGGACGACGCGGCGCCTGCCGCCGGGTCAGACGCCTCGGGTCGGTCGCGCTACTGCGGCCAGGCGAGGACCATGATCCGGATCTCGGTCATGTCCTCGATCGCCCAGCGCAGGCCCTCGCGCCCGAGCCCGGAGTCCTTCACCCCGCCGTAGGGCATGTGGTCGATCCGGTAGGTCGGGATGTCGTTGACGATCACCCCGCCCACCTCGAGCTCGTCGAACGCTCTGCCAGGCGCGCGGCGAGGTCGTTGGTGAAGACGCCGGTCTGGAGGCCGAAGAAGCTGTCGTTGACCTGCGCGATGGCGTCGCCGAGGTCGCGGAACGGGAAGGCGACGACGAGCGGCGCGAACGCCTCGTTGGAGCACACCTGGGCGTGGAACGGGACGTCGGTCAGGACGGTCGGCGCGAAGAAGGTGCCGTCCGCGCGGCCGCCGGTCAGGACCGTGCCGCCCAGCGCGACCGCCTCGTCCACCCAGCGCTGGGTGCGCTGCGCCTGCTTCTCGTCGACCATCGGGCCCACCTCCGTCGTCGGGATCCAGCGGGTCGCCGACCTTCAGCGCCTCGCACCGCGGCGACGAACCTGCCCATGAACTCGTCCCAGACGTCCTCGTGGACGAACATCCGCTGGACGCTGATGCAGACCTGGCCGGCAGTACGCGAAGGCGCCGACGACCGAGCGCTTGACCGCCCAGTCGAGGTCCGCGGACTTGTCGACGATGACGCCGGCGTTGCCGCCGAGCTCGAGCACGACCTTCTTCTTGCCCGCGCGCTCCTTCATCCGCCAGCCGACCGCAGGGCGACCCGGTGAACGTCAGCAGCTTGAACCGCTCGTCGGACACCATCCGGTCGCCGAGCTCGCGGCTCATCGGCAGGATGCTCACGGCATCCCGTCGGGCACGCCCGGCCGCGTCGATGATCTCGGCGATCGTGAGCATCGTCGAGCGGGTCCTTGGACGGCGGCTTGAGGACGATCGAGTTGCCCGAGGCGATCGCCGGCGCGAGCTTGTGCGCGGCCAGGTTGAGCGGGAAGTTGAACGGGCTGATCGCCGCGATCGGCCCGATCGGGAAGCGGCGGGTGATGCCGACGCGGTCCTTCGATGACGCCATGAGGTCGAGCGGGATGACCTCGCCGGTCATCCGCTCCGCCTCCTCCGCGCCGAGCCGGAACGTGAGGACGGCGCGGTCCACCTCGACCAGCGCGTCGCGGATCGGCTTGCCGGCCTCGGCGGCGATGAGCGCGCCGAGCTCCTCGCGGCGGGCCTTGATCCCGGCGCTGATCTCGCGCAGGATCCGGCCGCGCTCGTAGGCCGGGCAGCGTGCGGGTGACCTCGAACGCGCGCACGGCGGCCTCGACCGCCTCCTCGTACTGCTCGGCCGTGGCGTGGTAGGTCGCGCCGGCGGGCTCGTCGGGGCGGGCCGGGTTCTCGACCGCGAGGACGTCGGGCGACTCGACCCAGCGGCCGGCGAGGTAGATCGGGTGTGGCTGGACGCCGGCGACGGTGGCCATCGGTTGGCTCCTGGGTGCGGATGCGGTCCGGCGGAATCGGGGGCGTGGACCGCCGGTGGCCATTCTAGGCCCGGCCCGTTCGCGACGGCCCGGCCAGTTCCATCTGCCAGCGATGTATGGCACGATGGGTGGCATGGAGAAGACGACGGTCTACCTCACGCCTGCGCAGAAGGCTGCCCTCGCTCGGACGGCGGCCGAGGAACGCCGGAGCGAGGCCACCCTGATCCGTGCCGGGATCGACGCCGTGACCGCCCGGCACCGCACCGGGGAACGTCCGGTGGCACTCGCCTCGGCCGATGAGCCGCACGCGCCGGCCGCGAAGCCGCGTTGGGTTTCGCGGGACGCCTTCGTGCGCGCCGTCCTCCGCCAGCCGGCGGACCCCGGCCTTCGCGAGGAGCTCCGCCAGATCGCGCCGGACACGACCGACGAGCTGCCGCTTCGATGAGCGACGGCCTCGCGGACACGAGCCTGTTCATCGCGCGTGGGTCGGGCCGCCCCGTCCGCGCGGAGGCACTGCCTGATCGCCTGGCGGTCTCGGTGATCACGATCGGCGAGCTTCGCGCCGGGGTGCTGGCGGCGCAGGACCTCGAGACACGCGCCCGGCGGCTCGCCACCCTCACCGCCGCCCTGGTGTTCGATCCCGTGCCGATCGACGATGACGTCGCGGCGGCGTGGGCGCGCCTGCGGGTGACGCTCCGGGACCTCGGGCTCCGGATGCCCGTCAACGATTCCTGGATCGCCGCGACGGCGCTGTCGCTCGGGGTCCCGGTGGTGACACAGGACGAGGACTACGTGCGCGTGCCCGGGCTGGACGTGATCGCGGTCTGACGCGCGCGCGGAACGCCCGGCGTTCAAGGCAGCGGCTCACCGCCTGCCCAGGTCGCGGTTTCGGTCATCCTGCACGCTCGGCGTGCGACCTGGCGGTCGAACCGCCAATCTGCTCGCCTGGCGAGCCGCCTGACGGTTTCCGACCCGGGCGACCGCCGCCTTGAACGGCAGGCGTTCAGCGGCCGGAGCGGGGCGGGCGGGGTGGAACGACGCTCGGCGGCCGGGCTGGAGCTGACCGGCGGCCGCGACCCGGTCAGCCCGCGACGGCGTGCAGGATCGCCTCGACCTGGGCGAGGTCCGGCATCCGCGGGCTGTTGCTGATCGCCGGGTCGTCGATCGCGTCCTGCGCGACGACCGGGACCAGGTCCGGGCCCACGCCCAGCTCGGCGAGCGTCGGCCGCTGGCCGACCCGCCGGAGGAGCACGTCGAGTCCGGCGATCGCTGCCCGCGCGGCGTCTGGCCACGCGTCCGCCGGCGCTGACGCGCCGAGCGCGACGCCCGCGAGCGCGAGCTCCCGGTCTCGCAGCCCGGGTTGGTCCGCGTAGAACGCGAGCACCTCCGGCAGCACGGTCGCAAGCGCGGTGCCGTGCGGCAGTCGCCCGCGTGTGCCGAGCGCGTGGCCGATCGCGTGGACGAGGCCCACGCCCGTCCCGCTCGCCTGCCCGACCCCCGCGAGGTGCGAGGCGAACAGCAGCTGGCCGCGCGCCTCCATGTTCGAGCCGTCGCTGACAGCGACCGGCAGCCACGTGGCAACCGTCCGGATCACCTGGAGCGCCATCGCCTCCGCGAACGGGTTCGGGCGCTTCGACAGCAGGCTCTCGAGCGAATGGGTCATCGCGTCCACACCGGTCGAGGCGGTGACCGACGGCGGGAGCCCCAGCGTCAGCGCCGGATCGAGGATCGCCGCCCGCGGCAGCACGGACGGGTGGCCGACGTACCCCTTGCGCCCGGCGGCCTCGTCGGTGATCACCCCGTACGTGTTCGTCTCCGCGCCGGTGCCGGCCGTCGTCGGGATCGCGACAGCACCGGCATGCCCGGGATCAGGTCCTCGCGGTGGTAGCCGAGCCCGAGGACGTCGCCGCCGTTGATGGCATGGAGCGAGATCACCTTCGCGGAGTCCATCGACGACCCGCCGCCGACCGCGACCACGACCGTCCGGGCCGTGCCGAACAGCGCCAGGGCATGGCTGCCGCGCAGGATCGACGCCGATCCCGGGTTCGGCTCCACGTCGTGGTAGACCTGCGTGGCGATGCCGGCCATCCTCGAGGACCTCGCGCACCCGGTCCGCGACGCCCGCCGCCATCACGCCCGGGTCCGTGACCACGAACGCATGCAGGCCGCCCGCCTCGCGGACGAGGTGCGGCAGCTCCTCGATCCGCCCCCGCCCAAAGACGATCCGGTCACGAAGCGGGAGGTCGAACGAGGCGTGCGCGAGGCTCACGTCCGCCCTCGCCGGGCGGCACGTGGCGCCGGCTCCCCGAGGCGCAGCTTGATCCCGGCCGCGTCCTCGACCAGCCTGACGGCGCTGAGCTCGCCTGCCCGGTCCCCGTACACCGCCCGCGCGCGCCGGTGCAGCTGCTCGACGAGCGCGCTGAGCTCGAGGGGCACGCCGAGGTCCCTGCCCAGGTCCACCGCGAGCCCGAGGTCCTTGGTCACGAGGTCGAGCGTGAAGCTCTCGTCGTAGTCGCCCTCGAACACGCCGTCGATGTCGTGCTCGAGCAGGGCGGACGCGGACGGCCCGCTCACGAGCGCGCGACGCAGGGCGCCAACCTCCACCCCGGCCTTCGCGCCGAGCACGAGCACCTCGGCGGCCGCCGCGGCATGGATGAACCACAGGAGGTTGAGGCACAGCTTCACCGCGTAGCCCGCGCCACGCCCGCCGACGTGGACGACGCGCTCCGGGTCGCCCATCGCCTCGAGCACCGGTCGGATCTTCGCCACGTCGTCGGCATCACCGCCGATGAAGACCTGGAGGGTTCCCGCCGTCGCGCCCTTCACCATCCCCGCGACGGGCGCGTCGACGACGCCGATCCCGCGCGCCGCCCCGTCCTCCGCGGCGGTCCGGCCGGCCACGGGCGTCGAGGTGCTCATGTCGACCCAGACCGAGCCCTCCCGGAGCGCCTGGAACGCGCCGTGCGCGCCGAGCATCACGGCCTCCACCTGGGCGGGACCCGGGAGCATCGTGATCAGGACGTCGACCGCGGCAGCGAGCCCTGGGGCGGACTCGGCGGTGCGGGCGCCGAGCGCGGCGAGCGGCTCGGTCGCCTCGCCCCGGACGTCGAACACGACGAGCTCGAAGCCCGCGCGCCGGACGTTCGCGGCCATCGGGCTGCCCATCCGCCCCAGGCCGATGAACCCGACGACCGGCCGCCGCCCCCGGCCCGGCCACGTGGACCTGGTCATGTCAGGTCCAGCCACACGGTCTTGAGCTGCGTGTAGCCGTCGAGCGCGTGGAGGCTCTTGTCCCGGCCGCTGCCCGACTGCTTGAACCCGCCGAACGGCACCGTGACGTCGGCCGCGTCGAAGGTGTTCACCCACACGATCCCGGCCCGGATGCGGCGCGAGAGCCGGTGCGCGAGGCGGAGGTCGCTCGTCCAGACCGCGGCCGCGAGGCCGTAGTCCGTGTCGTTGGCGAGGGCGACGCCCTCGTCCGGATCGTCGAACTCGATGAGCGAGAGCACGGGCCCGAAGATCTCCTCGCGGGCGACCCGCATGCCGTTCGTGACGCCGTCGAGGATCGTCGGCGGGAGGTAGCTCCCGCCAGTGTCCTCCAGCACGGGTTCGCCACCCGTGACGACCCTGGCCCCCTCGCCGCGACCGAGATCGACGTAGCCCAGGACCTTCGCCATGTGCGCCCCGTCCACGATCGCCCCGAGCTGCGTCGCCGGGTCGAGCGGATCCGCGGGCTGCATCGCCTCCGCGAACGCGACGAGCCGCTCGAGGAACGCGTCCTTGATCCCGCGCTGGACGAGCACCCGGGATCCCGCGTTGCACGTCTGGCCGGCGTTGTAGAAGATCCCCCACCCCACCGCCGCGGCCGCCGCGTCGAGGTCCGGCGCGTCCGCGAGGATGAGTTGCGGGCTCTTGCCGCCGAGCTCCAGCTGGACGGGCTTGAGGTTCGAGTCCGCGGACGCGTGGAGCAGCCGGCGCCCGGTGCCGATCGAGCCCGTGAACGCGATCTTGTCGACGCCCGGATGGCGGGCGAGCGCCTCGCCGACGACCGCGCCCGGTCCCGGCAGCACGTTGAGCACGCCGTCGGGGAGGCCCGCCTCGGCCGCCAGCGACGCGAGGCGGAGGGCGGTCAAGGGTGACTGCGACGCCGGCTTGAGCACGACGGAATTGCCGGTCGCGAGCGCCGGGCCCAGCTTCCACGCGGTGATGATCAGCGGGTAGTTCCACGGGACGAGCGCGGCGACGACGCCCAGCGGCTCGCGGGTCACGAGGCTGAGGGCGTCCGGACCCGTGGGCCCCACCTCGCCGTACTGCTTGTCCGCTGCCTCCGCGTACCACTGGATGCAGTTCGCGGCGCCCGGGACGTCGACGCCCGTGGCATCGGCGATCGGATGGCCCACGTCGAGCGCCTCGAGCAGCGCGAGCTCGTCGGCGTTCTCGCGCACGAGGTCCGCGAACCGGAGGAGCACCCGCTTGCGCTCGACGGGCGTGCGGTCAGCCCAGCGGCCGTCGTCGAAGGCGGCGCGAGCGGCGGCCACCGCCCGGTCCACGTCGCGGACGCCCGCGGTCTCGATCTCGGCGATGACCGTGCCGTCCCGCGGCGTCGTGTCGGCGATCACCGTGCCGTCCTGCGGTGCCACGAATGCCCCGTCGATGAACGGGCGGGTGGGTGGGCGGACGGCCCGCGCCCGCTCGATCCAGTCGGCGTGCGTCGCGATCGCGGTGTCGGTCATCTGGGTCCTCGGGCGGCGATGGGTGCGGGTCAGGCGGCGTCGAGCGCGCGGGTCGCCTCGGGCGTGAGCTCGATGCCGAGGCCGGGCGCCGCGGGAACGCGCAGCAGGCCGTCGGCATCGATCGCGAGGGGCTCGGCCAGCATGAAGTCACGGCGGCCGGGCGTCCAGCCGGGCGGATCGTACGGATACTCGAGGTACGGCCCGCCGCCCACGCCGGCCGCGACGTGGAGGTTCGCGAGGACGCCGATCCCGTTCGTCCACGTGTGGGGCGTGAACCACCGGTTCCTCGCGAGGGCGAGCTCCGCCACCGTGCGTGCCCGGAGCATCCCGACGGCGAGCACGACGTCCTGCTGGTACACGTCGAAGGCATCGGCATCGAGCGCCGCCAGGATCTCGGGGAACGTGCGCGTCATCTCGCCGCCCGCGATCCGGATCCGGCCGCCCGCCCGGAGCGAGGCCAGCCCGCGCAGGTCGGCACCCTCGAGCGGCTCCTCGAGCCACAGGACGCCGAGCTCCGCCAGCTCGTCCGCGACCCGCCGCGCGCTCACCACGTCCAGGGCCGGCGAGGTGTCGCCGGACATCCGCCAGGCGGCGTTGAGGTCCACCATCAGCTCCAGCGAGTCCCCCACCGCCGCGCGGGTCGCGCGCACCGACGCCAGTCCGTCCGAGAGGCGCTGGCGGTCGATCCGGATCTTCATCGCCCGGAAGCCGGCCTCGCGGATGGCGATCGCGGACTCGGCGCGAGCCTCGGGGGCGCGGCGCTCGCCCGTGGAGGCGTAGGCGGGGATCGCCTCGAGCGCGCCCCCGAACAGGGTCGCGACCGGCTGTCCGGTCACCTGCCCGATGACGTCCCACAGGGCAGCTTCAAGCGGCCAGAAGCGTCCGGCGTGGAACGTGATCGTCTCGAGCACCCGGACATGGCGCGCGATCCGCAGCGGATCCTGCCCGAGGAACAGGTGCTCGTACGCCCCGAACCCGTCCATCGTGTCGCCCGAGCCGATCCCGGTGACGCCCTCGTCCGTCTCGACGCGGACGAGCGTCGCCGCGAACGAGGTACGCGGCACGGGGTCCCACGCGGCGTGGAACGGCGGGTCGAGCGGGTGCCCCAGGCGCGCGATCCTGATCCCCGTGATGCGCATGGCCGTCAGTTCGTGTGGCGGTGGAAGTACGCGTTCCAGGGGTGGCCCGCCTCGGCCAGGACGTCCTCGACGGCCGGCAGCCGCTCCACGGCCGCACGGACGGCGTCGCGCGTCGCGGCCAGGTTGTTCGCGAACACCTGCTCCTCGTCGTCCGCCGCCCAGCTCACCCATACGGCGGCGATCACGAGCACGTCATCTACGACCGCGGCCGGGATCAGGCCCTCCGCGACCGCCTTCGCGATCCCGCCGGCCACGCCCGCCTGCGCCGCGCCCCACGTCAGCGTCTCGTGGCGGTCGCCGCGGACGTCGGCCTTGTTGACGAACAGCGTCATCGGCTTGACCGGGAGGCCCGGCCGCAGCGTCACGAGGAACGGCACGTGGCCTGCCCTTGGCGTCGCCAGCGACGTGGCCCACGCGGTCTCGACGGGGCCGCCCTTGCGCCCGATGACGACGTTGAGGTGCGCGGCGTTGGGCCCCTCCCCGACAAACGCCTCGCCGATCAGGGTGGACTTGAACCGGTCCGTCGTGCTCACGCGCGAAGCGTACTCGACGCGACGGCCTTGCCACGGACGGCGCAGCATGATTAGACTAGTCTCAGACCAGTTGCATGGAGCCCAAGGTGCGGTACATCGGTGCCTACGAGGCCAAGACACACCTCCCCCGACTGCTCGACGAGGTCGCGGGCGGGGAGTCGATCACGATCACCAAGCACGGCGTCGCGGTCGCGGTGCTCGTCCCGGCCGTCCAACCCGCGGCCGTGTCGATCCGCGAAGCGATCGATGGGCTGCGCGCGGTTCGCGCTCGCAACCGGCTCGACGGCGTGACGATCCGGGAGCTGATCGACGAGGGGCGCCGATGACACTCGTGCTCGACGCGTCCGTGACGTTGTCATGGTGCTTCGAGGACGAGCCCTCCCACCTCGGCGACCGGGTGCTCGGTCTCCTTGCGGGAGAGGACGCCATCGTGCCGTCGATCTGGCCGCTCGAGGTGGCGAACGGCTTGCGGACGGCGGTGCGGCGGGCTCGCCTGCGCGAAGGCGAGCTTCCCCGGATCGGCGACTTCCTGATGGCGTTGCCGATCCGCGTGGAGCCACTCACCCTGACCGACGCGCTGGGCGGCGTGAGCGAGTTCGCGAGGGCCCTGGACCTCAGCGTCTACGACGCGGCGTACCTCGCGCTCGCGAGTCGGCGCGGACTGCGCCTGGCAACGGTCGACGAGCGACTTCGTCGCGCCTGCTCCACTGCCGGCATCGACGCGGTCACCTAGCGTCCACGCCTCGAACCCCTGCTAGCGGCTCCTGCCGCCGCCGAAGATCACGTCGAACACGCCGCGGAGCATGGACTGCCCGGCGCGCGACGTCACGACCTTGCCGGCCGTCCGGATGCCGGTCTCGATCGTCTTCTGGCGCTGGCGCTCCGCCTCGCGCATCGCGCGCTCCTGGGCCTTGCGCTCGCGCTCGGCGGCGCGTCGCGCGGCCTCGAGCTCGCGGGCCCGCTTCTCGATCGCCCGCTTCTGCTGGGCCGGCGTCATCGTGTCGAGGCCGTCCGCCGTCGTGGGCGAGACCCCGCCCCGCAGCTCGGCCTCGGCAGCGGCGGTCGCGGCGGCGGCACGGGCATTGGTCAGGCGCGTCGTGATGATCTCGTGGGCACTCTCGCGGTCCACGGCCTCGCCATAGCGCGCCGCGAGCGGTGAGGCAGCCACGACGCTCGCCATCTCCGCCTCGGTGAGCGGCCCCATCCGCGAGTCCGGCGGCACGAGCCGCGTCGCGGCGAGCGGGGTCGGGACGCCCTTGGGCGACAGCACCGTGACGAACGCCTCGCCGATGCCGAGCGAGGTGATCGTCCGCTCGATGTCGTAGTGGTCGGTCATCGGGAACGTGCGGGCGGTCTTGCGCAGCGCGTCGGCGTCGTCGGCCGTGAACGCGCGCAGCGCGTGCTGGATCCGGTTGCCCAGCTGCGAGAGGACCGACGAGGGGACGTCGGTCGGCGCCTGGGTGACGAAGTAGACGCCGACGCCCTTGGACCGGATGAGCCGGGCGGTCCGCTCGATCTGGTCCATCAGGGCCTCGGACGCGTCGTCGAACAGGAGGTGAGCCTCGTCGAAGAAGAACGCGAGCTTGGGTTTCTCCAGGTCGCCGACCTCGGGGAGGCCCTCGTACAGCTCGGCGAGCATCCACAGCACGAACGTGGAGTACAGCCGCGGCTTGTCCATGACGTCCGCGACCTCGAGCAGGGTCACGATGCCGTGGCCGTCGGCGGTCGTGCGGATGAGATCGTCCACGTCGAACTCGGGCTCGCCGAAGAAGCCGCCGGCTCCCTCCTGCTCGAGGGTGACGATCGCGCGCAGGATCACGCCCAGCGACGCGGAACTGATGCCGCCCAGGTCCTCGAGCACGGGCTTGCCCTCGTCGGACGCGAGGAACTTGAGCGTCGTCCGGAGATCCGCGAGGTCGAGCAGGGGGAGATCCTCGTCGTCGCAGTAGCGGAACACGAGCGAGAGGATCGAGGTCTGCGTGTCGTTGAGATCGAGGACCTTGCCAAGGAGCAGGGGGCCGAAGGAGGAGACGCTGGCGCGGACATGCGCGCCCTTGCTGCCCGACAGGGACAGGATCTCGACCGGGGCCGCCTTCGCGTTGAACGTCCACTGGAGCGACTCGCAGCGGCCGACGACGCTCTTCTTCGTCGGATCGCCGGCGGCCCCGACGCCCGACAGGTCGCCCTTCACGTCGACCGCGAACACGGGCACGCCGAGGGCCGAGAGCTGGCCCGCCATCAGCTGGAGCGTGACCGTCTTGCCCGTGCCGGTGGCGCCGGCGATCAGCCCGTGGCGATTGACACGCGAAAGCGGGATCTGGACCCGCACCTCGGGCAGCACCTCGTCGCCCTGGATCGGCGACCCGAGCACAACGCCGGGCTCGTCGAACGTGTACCCGGCCGCCATCGCCGTGCGGAACGCCTCGTCCAAGTCAATGCCTCCCCGGGTCTCGCGGCCCTGCCGGTGTCCGCAGCCGGCGCTTCGGTGTGCGGCCGCGTGCCTATGATCGCACCGGCCGTCCCTCGGCTGCGACCGTGCCCCACGGACCTGCCGCGCCGGCCCCGTGAGCGTTGACACGCGCCCGCCCCCAGCGTATATATCGCCCAGCGATATAGTGACCCACGTCCCTGGGAGCACGCCATGACCGAGTCCCCCGCTGCCACCGCGTCGGCCCCAGCGATCGGGGGGCCGACGACGACGGTCGGCGAGCATGGGACGGCCTCGCCCGTCCTTGAGATCCTCCGCGACATCGCCCGGGGCGGGATCGCCGGCATCGTGGTCGGCGTGCTCGTCGCGGGGCTCGGCGGCCGGCTGGTCATGCGCCTCGCGACGATCCTCCACGAGGATGCCGTCGGCCTTCGGACCGAGAACGGGGAGCTGATCGGGGCCATCACCCTCAACGGGACGCTCGCCCTGATGACCTTCGGCGGCCTCGGCATGGGGCTGCTGGCCGGGGTGATCTGGGTGATCGCGAGCCCATGGATCCCCGGCCGGGGCATCCGCCGCGCGTTCGTCACGGCGCTCGCGGCGGTCGCCCTCGGAACACCGCCGCTCATCCAGCGGACGAACTCGGACTTCTTCATCCTCGACCACGACCCCGTGGTCGTCGCGCTGCTCATCGGGCTCGTTGCCGCCGTCGGGTTCTCGCTCGCGCTGTTGGACGGCGCGCTGGATCGCCGCCTGCCGCGCCCGGCCCGGCTCGCCGCGGTGTCGGCCGTGGTCTACCTGGTGATCGCGCTCCTCGGGCTGCTGCTCATCCTGCCCGTCGTCGTCAGCATCCTGCTGACGCAGCACGACTACGACGCGCCGGTTCGTGCCGGCTTTGCCCTCGCGGTCGTTGGCGCGTGCACCCTTGGCTGGTGGGTCCTGCGCGCGCGGGGTCGCGCCGAGCCACCGACGGCGCTGCGGATCGCCGGATCAGTGGCGCTCGTGGCCGCCGTGGTCCTCGGCGGGGTGACCGGGCTCCCGCACATCCTCGGCGCGGCCGGGCTGTAGCCGCGCGGGCGTCAGTCCTCGGCGCCTCGCGGGAAGGTCCCGAGGATCCGGACCACCTCGGTCTCGCCGGCGAGCGCCGCGAGTGCCTCCGCGCAGGCGGGGTCCGCCGGATCCGCGTCCAGGTCCACCCAGAACAGGTACTCCCAGCGTGAGCCCCGGTCGGTCCAGGGGCGTGACTCGAGCCGCGACAGGTTGAGCCCGCGGGTCGCGAACGCCCCGAGCGACCGGTGGAGCGTCCCCGGCTCGTTCTTGACGGCGAGCACGAGCGTCGTGCGCGGTGGACCGGCGACGGCCTCGGGTCGCGCGGCGGCGCGCGCGGCGGCCTCGCCCCCGGGCCGGGTGATGACCGCGAACCGGGTCCGGTTGTCGGCCCCGGTCTGGATGTCCGCGGCGAGGACCTCGAGGCCATAGATCGGCGCAACGCGCGCGGACGCCACGGCGGCCGAGCCCGGCTCGGCGCGCTCGGCGACCTGCTTCGCCGCGCCCGCGGTGTTGTACGTGGTCTGGATCGTCCACGGGCGCGACCGGAGGAACTCGTCGGCCTGGGCCAGCGCGGCGGCGATCGAGTACACGCGCTCCACGGAGTCCAGCGTCTCCCCCGGGAGCCCCAGCAACGCGAGCCGGACCGGGACCGACACCTCCCCCACGATCGGCAGGTCGAATGCCCACAGCAGGTCCAGGTTCTCCCGGATCGTCCCCAGCAGCGACGACTCCACGGGCACGACGCCGGCGTCCACCGTGCCGTCGCGGACCGCCTCGAACACCGCCCTGAATGACGGCTGGGTCACGGGCTCCGGTGCGGCGAAGAACCGGAGCACGGCCTCCTCGGCGAACGCGCCCGGCTCGCCCGTGTACGCGACGCGGATCGGCGACCCGCTCACGGCCGGCGGCCCTGGGTGACCTGCACGGCGACCGGGACGGCAAGCATCCCGTCGTCGCGGATGTGGGCTGCGCACAGCTCCTCGAACGCCGCCCGGATGCGGGCCTGGACGTCCTGGGGCTGCTCCGTCACGAGCGGCGGGATCCGGACGGCGGAGTCCAGGATCCCCTGCCAGAACGTCTCCGTGTCCGGGACGCGGACCTCGTAGTGCAGGTGGGACACGCCGACGTCCACGAAACCGGCGGCGCTCACCAGGGCGCGGAGCTCGTCGTCCGTGCGGAAGTTCGTGGGTCCGTCGGGGAGCCCGGGCGGGGGCGGCGCCTCGGCGGCCTCCACGGCATCGAGCAGCAGCCCCAGGATCCGGTTCCGGCGTCCCGCGTCCCACGACGAGAGCGCCAGCCGACCGCCCGGCCGCAGCACCCGGTACGCCTCGGCCAGCGCGACATCGGGGCGCCCGACATGGTTGAGCACGAAGTTGCCGACGACGGCATCGAACGCCCCGGCGCCGCCCGGGATCGCCTCGAACGAGCCCACCCGGAACGGGATCGCGGGGTGCGCGAGCGCCGCGCGCCGGACCATCGAGGGCGCGACGTCGATGCCCACGGGATCCGCACCGCGCGCCGCGGCGGCCGCGGCGAGGTCGCCAGGCCCGCTGCCCACGTCGAGCAGCTGGGTGTCCGGCCCGGCCTCCACGGCACCCAGCAGCGCCCCGATCACCCGTCCCGTGACCGGCGTCAGGAACGCGTACGACGCGGCCCGCGCCTCCCAGCCCGATGCCTCGAAGCGGTTGAACGCGTCGGCGTCGATCTCGATGGTGGAGGCGGGGCGAGGGGCGGGGGCACCCTCGCCGTCTAGCGGTTGAACCACTCCGTCGTGTCGAAGTGATCCGCGTCGGCGTCGTACTCCGTGGCGGCTGCGGACGTGTCGCCCGGGCGGGTGCCGCGGCGCGTCCCCGCCTCCTCGGCCGCCCCGGCCCAGGACGCAGCGCCCAGCATCGCGTTGAGCGCCTCGATGTACGCCTCGACGGACGCCGCCACCGTGTTCGTGCTCGTGACCTCGCCGGTGTAGCGGCCGTCCGCGCGGTCACCCGCGGACGCGACGGGCGGGGCGATGCGCACCGTCACCCGGCCTTCGGCGTCCGGCCCCTCGGCGAGCGCGTGCACGTCGTAGGCGAGGAGCAGCGGGCGGCCCTCGATGACATCGGCGAGCGCCTTGTCGACGGCCTTGAACAGCGCGTCGACGGCGCCGTTGCCCTCGGCCGACGCCTTCCAGTCGTGGTCGCCTGCATGGATGACCACCGCAGCCCGGCTGTTGACGTTGGAGCCGGAGGTGACGGTCCAGCCGATCGAGGCGGATCGGGTCCGGGCTGGCGTGGCCGCCGGCCGGGGCGGATCGGGCGGCGTCGGTCATGCGGACCCTCCCGGGGCAGGCGTCGAGGCCTGCCCGTTGGACGTGGTGAAGTGGCGCTCGTCGCGCCGGCGGAGCTCCGCCCCGGACTTCCAGATCGCGTACTCCAGCGAGTCCGCGAGCGCCTGTGCCGAGGCCGCGATGATGTTGGTGTCACTGCCCATGGTGGACCATGTCCGTGCGCCGTCCTGCGAGTCGATGATGACGCGCGTGCGCGCCGCCGTCGCGGTTGCCCCGTCGAGGATGCGCACCTTGTAGTCCACGAGGTGGACGCCGTCCAGCACGGGATAGAACGCGCGGAGCGCCTTGCGCAGCGCCCCGTCGAGCGCGTTGACCGGGCCGTTGCCGTCCGCGGCGGTGTGCAGGACCTCGCCCGCGACCTCGACCTTGACCGTCGCCTCCGCGAGCAGCTCCCGCCCGGACCGCTGCTCGACGAGGCAGGTGTAGTCCACGATCCGGAACGGCGCGGCGTAGTCCTTCGCCTGCCGGCGGATGAGCAGCTCGAACGACGCCTCGGCGCCCTCGAACGCGAGGCCCTCGTTCTCGAGCTTCTTGATGATCCGCGAGAGCTCCCTGGGGTCCACGACCCCGGCGAGCTCGTGGCCCAGCTGGCGGGCCCGGATCTCCGTGTTCGCCCTGCCGCCGAGCTCGCTCACGACGAGCCTGCCCGCGTTCCCGATCGCCGTGGGGTCGACGTGCTGGTAGCTGCGCTCGACCTTCGCGACGGCCGCGCCGTGGACGCCGCCCTTGTGCGCGAACGCCGACCGGCCGACATACGGCTGGTAGTCGTTGGGGGCGACGTTCGCGATCTCCGCGACCGACCGGCTGAGCTCCGTCAGGTCCGGGAGACTGCCGCCGCCCGCCGGGACGATCTCGGCCGGCGTCTTGAGCGCGAGGTTGGCGAGGATCGACACCATGTTCGCGTTGCCGCACCGCTCGCCGTAGCCGTTGATCGTCGCCTGGACGTGGCGGACCCCCGCCTGGACGGCGGCGATCGAGTTGGCGACGGCGAGCTCCGCGTCGTTGTGGGTGTGGATCCCCCACACGATCTCGGCTGCGCCCGGGTCCGCCTCGAGCGACCCCCGGACGTCGCCCAGGATCCGGACCAGCTCGTCGGTGAGCGTCCCGCCGTTGGTGTCGCACAGGACGAGCGTGCGGGACCCTGCGTCTCGCGCGGCCCGCAGGGTCGCGAGCGCGTAGTCGCGGTCGGCGCGGTACCCATCGAAGAAGTGCTCGGCGTCGTAGACCGCCTCGCGCCCGTGATCGACGATGAACCCGATCGAGTCCGCGATCATGTCCAGGTTCTCGGCCGGCGTGGCGCCCAGGACCTCCGTGACGTGGAGCAGCCACGACTTCCCGAAGATGGTCACGACGGGGGTCTCGGCCGCGACGAGCTCGCGCAGGTTCGGGTCCGTTCCGGGCGTGTTCGAGCGGTGCCGGGTGGACCCGAACGCCGCGAGCCTCGCCTGCTCCCAGCGGGTCTTGCGGGCCGCGGCGAAGAACTCGATGTCCTTGGGGTTGGAGCCCGGCCAGCCGCCCTCGATGAACGGGAAGCCGTACTCGTCGAGCATCCGCGCGACGCGCAGCTTGTCCGCGAGCGAGAGCGTGATGTTCTCGCCCTGGGTGCCGTCCCGGAGGGTCGTGTCGTAGAGGATGACGGGCTGGTCGGTCATGGGGTCTGCGTCCTGCGCTGCGTGGAGGGTCGTCGATCCGCGGAACCTGGCCGGTGCCCCGCCCTCAGGCGGTCACCGGCCGGCAAATCGCGATCCGTTCCGCGATGCGGCGGGCCATCTCCTTCGTGCCCACGAGCGTGAGCGCCCCGTCGTCCGAGCCGGCGACGAGCAGGTCCTTCGTCCGGATCCCGGCGTCGAGCACCTCGTCCACGGCGGCCTCGATCGCGTCCGCGGCGTCGGGCTGCCCCAACGACCAGCGCAGCATCATCGCCGCCGAGCCGATGGTGCCCAGCGGGTTCGCGAGGTCCTGCCCCGCGATGTCCGGGGCCGAGCCGTGGATCGGCTCGTACAGGCCGTGCCGTCCGTGCGCGGTCTGCCTCGTGCCGAGCGACGCCGACGGGAGCATCCCCAGCGAGCCCGCGATGACCGCGGCCTCGTCGGACAGGATGTCGCCGAACAGGTTCTCGGTCACGATGACGTCGAAGCCCGCGGGCCACTTCGCGAGGACCATCGCGGCGGAGTCCACGAGGCGGTGCTCGAGCTCCACGTCCGGGAAGTCCGCCCGGATCTCGTCGGTCACCTTGCGCCACAGGCGGCTCGTCGCGAGGACGTTCGCCTTGTCCACCTGGGTGAGCTTCCGTCGGCGGCCGCGCGCCAGCTCGAACGCGAGCGTCACGATCCGCCGGATCTCACCCTCCGTGTACCAGAGGGTGTCGATCGCGGCCCGGCCCTCGGGCGTCTCGCGCTGCTCGGACGGCCTGCCGAAGTAGAGGCCGCTCGTGAGCTCGCGGACGATGAGGCAGTCCACGCCCTCGAGCAGCTCCGGCTTGAGCGGGGACGCGTCGATGAGCTGCGGATGGACGGTGATCGGCCGGAGGTTCGCGAACAGCCCGAGCCCGCCGCGGAGCGCGAACAGCGCCTGCTCGGGCCGGACCGTCGCGTCGGGGTCGTCCCACTTCGGGCCCCCGACGGCGCCCAGCAGGACGGCGTCCGCCGCACGGCACGTCTCGACGTCCTCGGGGCGGATCGCGACGCCGTACGCGTCGATCCCCGCCCCGCCCACGATGAGCTCGTCCCAGGCGAAGCCGAAACCGAAGGCCGCGCCGGCGGCCTCGAGGACCTCGACCGCGCCCGCGATGACCTCGCCGCCCACCCCGTCGCCGGGGATCAGCGCGATCCGGTACGAGGGCGCGGGCTCGCGTCGCCCCAGCCGTCACGGGAGGTCCTCGATCGTCCGCCGGCCGACGAACGCGACCTCGATGCCGTTGATCTCGGCGCCGTGGAGCTTGTTCGTCGCCATGAGGTACGCCTCGAGCGAGGCCTCGATGATGTTCGTGCTCAGGCCGTGCCCGGTCACGACGAGCGCGCCCGGGCCCTCGTCGGACGAGCGGCGGCACCGGACCAGGACCTGGCCCTGCGCGTCCTCGCCGGCGGAGACGGCCTTGATCTCGTACTCGGTGAGCACGGGGTTCCAGTGGAGGACCGGGCGGACGGCCTGGTCCACGGCCTTGAACAGCGCGTTGACGGGGCCGTTGCCGGTCTCGTTCGCGGCCTTCGCCTCGCCCGCGACGACGAGCGAGACGCTGCCCACGGAGTGCCCGCCGGACGCCGAGCTCACGCTCCAGCCGAGGAGCTCGACCGAGCGCGGGACGTCGCTCTTGCGCTCGTTGACGAGCGCAAGCAGGTCCGCGTCCGTGACCTCCTTCTTCGTGTCGGCGAGGGCGATCGCCGCGCGGTACAGCGCGTCGAGCTGCTCCCCGTCCACGTCCTGGCCCAGCTCGCGGAGCTTGCCCTGGAGGCCGCGGCGGCCCGAGAGCTTGCCGATCGAGAGCGTGCTGCCCGAGAGGCCCACGGACTGCGGGGTCATGATCTCGTAGGTCAGCGGGTTCTTGAGGAAGCCGTCCTGATGGATGCCGGACTCGTGCGCGAAGGCGTTCGACCCGACGATCGCCTTGTTCGGCTGGATCGCGAAGCCCGTGAGGTAGCTCACCAGGCGCGAGGCCGGGGTGATCTGCTCGGTCTGGACGCCGGCCGCGAGCTCCGGGAACTGGCCCGGCCGCGTCCGGAGGGCCATGACGACCTCCTCCAGGCTCGCGTTGCCGGCCCGCTCGCCGAGGCCGTTGATCGTGACCTCGACCTGGCGGGCGCCCGCCTGGATCGCGGCGAGCGTGTTCGCCGTCGCGAGACCCAGGTCGTTGTGACAGTGGACGGAGATGACGGCCTGGTCGCCGATGCGCTCCTTCACCCGGCCCACGAGCGCCCCGAACTCGGCCGGGATCGCGTAGCCGACCGTGTCCGGGATGTTGAGCGTGGACGCGCCGGCCTCGGTGACGGCCTCGTAGATGTCGAGCAGGAACTCGTCCTCCGTGCGCGAGGCGTCCTCGGCGGAGAACTCGATCTCGGCATCGCGGCCCAGGGTCTCGCGAGCCCAGGTCACCCAGCGCACGGCCTCGGAGAGGGCCTCGTCGCGGCTGATGCGGAGCTTGTGCTTGAGGTGGATGTCGCTGGTCGCGATGAACAGGTGGAGGTGCGGGCGCTCGGCGCCACCGATGGCCTCGACGGCCCGCTGGGGATCGCCGTCCTTGCAGCGGGCGAGCGCCGCAACGGCGATGCCGCCCTTCGTCTCCTGGGCGATCCGCCGGACCGCCTCGAAGTCGCCGGGGGACGCGGCCGGGAAGCCCGCCTCGATGACGTCCACCTTGAGCCGCGCGAGCTGGCGCGCGACCTCCAGCTTCTCGGCGGCGGTCAGGCCGGCGCCGGGCGCCTGCTCCCCGTCGCGGAGCGTCGTGTCGAAGATCCGGATCTTGCCGGCCTGTACGCCTTCGCCGAAGCGAGGGCTGATGGCCTCGAACGTCATGGTCAGCGGTCCCCCGCCGGTGCGGACGTCGCGACCGCCTGGGCCTGCCCGGCCTCGACCACGACCGGCTTGAGGAACGGCATCTTCGCCCGGAGGTCCGCGCCGACCTGCTCGATCTGGTGGGCGCGGTCACGGGCGCGGAGCTCCTGGAACTCGTCCCCGCCCGCGTCCTGGACCGCGATCCAGCGATCGGCGAAGGAGCCGCTCTGGATGTCGGTGAGGACGTCCTTCATCGCCGCCTTCGCACCCTCGGTCACCCGGGGCCCGCTGACGTAGTCGCCGAACTCCGCGGTGTCGCTGACGCTGAAGCGCATGAAGTTGAGGCCGCCGCGGTACATGAGGTCCACGATCAGCTTGAGCTCGTGCATCGTCTCGAAGTACGCGAGCTCGGGCTGGTAGCCGGCCTCGACGAGCGTCTCGAACGCCGCCTTGACGAGCGCCGACACGCCGCCGCACAGCAGGGCCTGCTCGCCGAACAGGTCGGTCTCGGTCTCCTCCTTGAAGGTGGTCTCGAGGACGCCCGCGCGGGTCGACCCGATGCCCCGTGCATAGGCGAGCGTGCGGGCACGGGCGGTGCCCGACCCGTCCTGCTCCACGGCGAACAGCGCCGGGACGCCACCGCCCTGCTCGTACACGGACCGGAGGAGGTGCCCGGGTCCCTTCGGCGCGACCATGCCCACGTCCACCGTCGGCGGCGGCTGGATCCGGGCAAACCGGATGTTGAAGCCGTGGGCGAACATCAGCAGCGCGCCAGGCTTGAGGTTCGGCTCGATGTCCGTGTCGTAGACGGCCTTCTGGGCCGTGTCCGGGACGGCGATCATCACGACGTCCGCCTCGCGGACGGCATCCGCGGTGTCCAGCACGCGGAGCCCGGCGGCTTCCGCGAGGGCGCGGCTCTTCGAGCCCGGGGCGAGGCCGACGATGACGTCCGCACCGCTGTCGCGGAGGTTGAGCGCATGGGCGTGGCCCTGGCTCCCGTAGCCGATGACCGCGACGGTCTGCCCCTCGAGCGCCGACGGGTCGGCATCGGCGTCGTAGTACATCTTGGCTGTCACAGATTCAGGTTCCTTTCAGACGATCATGTTGGGGAGGGACACTCCGACGGCCGAGGAACGCTCCCGCATGCCCTCGGCCGGAGGATTCACAGCTTGAGTGCCTCCTCGATGGAGCCCGCGCCCCGGAGCATGACGGTTGCCCCGGTGCGGACCAGTTCCTTGATGCCGTAGGTGCGGAGCAGCGCGACCAGCGCGTCGACCTCCGCCTCGCTGCCGTGGGCCTCGACGATCAGCGATTCGGCCGAGAGGTCGACGACGCGGCCCTTGGCGAGCTCGACGAGCTTGATGACCTCAGCGCGATTGGTGTCCGTCGCCCGGACCTTGACCAGCGCGAGCTCGTGCTCGACCAGCTGGTCCTCCGTGACGTCCTGGACCTTGAGCACGTCCACCAGGCGGTAGAGCTGCTTCGTCGCCTGCTCGACGGCGACGTCGTCCCCGTGGAGGGTCAGCGTCATCCGGCTGATGTGGTCCTTGTCGGTCCGCGACACGGCCAGGGAGTCGATGTTGAAGTTGCGCGCCCGCATCAGGCTCGCGACGCGGTTGAGCACGCCCGGCCGGTCCAGGACGAGGACCACGAGGATGTGGCGGCGCGCCTCGCCGCTGCCCGGGACGGAGCGCGGCGGGGGCGGGGTGGTGGCATGGGCCGGGTGCGGTACGTGCCCGTTGGCGTTCGGGTCGGTGCTCATTCCTCGGGTGCTCCCCACGTCTCGATCAGGTCGGACAGGCCCTTGCCCGCCGGCATCATCGGGAAGACGTTCTGCTCCTCGGCGATCTCGAACCAGATGAGGGCCGGGCCGTCGACGGCCTGCGCCGCCCGGATGACCTGGTCCACCTCCTCGGTCTTCGTCGCCTTGAAGGCCGGGACGCCGTATGCCTCCGCGAGCTTGACGAAGTCCGGGCCGGGCAGGTGCGAGGAGTGGTAGTTGCCCGCGTAGATGATCTCCTGCCACTGGCGGATCATCCCGAGCTTGTGGTTGTCGAGGAGCGCGATCTTCACCGGGATCCGATCCGCGGCGAGCGTCATCAGCTCCTGGCTCGTCATCTGGAAGCCGCCGTCGCCGGCGATCGCCCAGGTCTCCGCCTGCGGGTTGCCGAGGGCGGCGCCCATCGCGGCCGGGACGGCGTAGCCCATCGTGCCCAGGCCGCCGGAGCTGATGTGGCTGTGGGGCCGCCGGAACTTCGTGTACCGCGCGAGCCACATCTGGTTCTGGCCCACGTCGGCGACGTACGTGGCGACGTGGTCCGTCAGCTCGCCGATCCGCTCGACCACGTAGTCCGCGGACAGCAGGCCGTCCTTCCAGGCGCCCGAGCCGTGCCACGAGCCGCTCTCGGAGTCCGCGCGCCACTCCGCGAGCTGCGCGAAGTAGTCGGCGCGGGTCTCGGGATCCACGTGGTGGACGAGCCTCGTGAGGCCCTCGAGGACGTTCTTCGCGTCGCCCACGATCGGGACCTCGACGGCGACGTTCTTGCCGATCTCGGCCGGATCGATGTCCGCGTGGATGATCCGTGCGTACGGGGCATAGGTGCGGACCGCGCCGGTGACCCGGTCGTCGAACCGCATCCCGATCGCGATCAGCAGGTCCGCGGACTGGATCGCCCGGTTGACGTGCTTCCAGCCGTGCATGCCCATGTAGCCGTACGCGAGCGGGTGCTCCTCGTCCATGGCGCCGATCCCGAGCAGCGTCCACGCCACGGGGATCTGGGTCTTCTCCGCGAACGCCTTGAGCTCGTCCCAGGCCTCGGCGATCAGGACGCCGTGCCCCGCCAGGATCAGCGGGCGCTGCGCCTGCTCGATCTCCTTCGCAGCGGTCTTGAGCTGCTTCGGGTGGCCGCCCATGTTGGGGCGGAAACCCGGCAGGCCGGCGATGACCGCGTCGAGGGAGGGGTGCTCGGCGGTCGTCTCCTGCTGCAGGGCGTCCTTCGTGATGTCGATGTGGACCGGTCCCGGGCGGCCGTGGGCCGCGAGGTAGAACGCCTCGGCGACGACGTGCGGGATGTCGTCGGCATTCCGGACGAGGTAGTTGTGCTTGGTCATCGGCAGCGTGATGCCGGTGATGTCGATCTCCTGGAACGCGTCCTTCCCGATCAGCGAGCCCGGAACGTTGCCGGTGATCGCGACCATCGGGATGGAGTCGAGCTGCGCGGTGGCGATGCCGGTCACGAGGTTCGTCGCGCCCGGACCGCTGGTGCCCATGCACACGCCGACCTTGCCGCTCGCCCGCGCGTAGCCGTCCGCGGCATGCGCGCCGCCCTGCTCGTGGCGGACGAGGACGTGGCGGATCTCGGGGTAGTCGCCGAGGATGTCGTAGATCGGGAGGATGACGCCGCCCGGGTAGCTCCACAGGATGTCGGTGCCCTGGCGGATGAGGGCCTCCATGAGGGCGTCTGCGCCGATGCGGGTGCGCTTGCGGTCCCGCACCTCGTGGAGCATGTCCTTGCGGGCCTGCTCGACCGCCGCCGCCGCCGCCGTGCCGTCGTTGGGCACGTGGCTCCGGCGTTCGCGAGCCGGCGCGGTGCCGGGTTGGGCGTCCGCGGCTGGGGCGCCGGCGCGACTCGCCGGCTCCTCGCCCTTCGTCATCGTCATCCGCTTGTCCCTCCGTCCGGTCGGTCCCGCGACCTCCCGAACATGCAAAGACCCTCGCCACCCGGCGAGGGTCCCTTCGGTCTTCGGTGGCGGGCGCCTCAGTGGCGCTCGTCCCTCCGCGTTCCTCCGTTCTCCCGCCGGGAGCCGGTAATGAGGAGCCCAAGAAGGCTGTCAAGGCCGGCAAGAAGCGAGCGAAGAAGATCGAGGGGGGATACGCCCTGGGGCTCGAGGTCGCGCAGGGGCACGGTGACGCGGCGTCCATCGGCCGTCACGACGACGGCAACGCGGCTGCTGCTGCGACCCTGGAAGAAGTCCAAGCGACCCGACTCCCTAGCACCCGCACGATCGCGGGTCCGCGAAGTCTAGCCTCCCCCCGCCGGTGGCGCAACCACCCCAACCGCAACCTTCCACCCGCGGGGCCGCGGCCACGGTCGGGCCCGGCTCGCTCCTGCCGTTGCGCCGGAGGGCCTGCCCCGCTCCTGCCGTTGCGCCGGAGGCAGCAGATTCGAATCCAAGCGGTAGAGGTGCTGCGTGGGCCGCCGCAATCCGGCACGCGTCGGCAGCTTCCCAGGGTGGTTGCGGTCTGTTCGCTGCGGCCGAGACAGCACTTGGGTGCCCAGGTGACGCGAGTGATGCCCTGGAAGCGGCACCCAAGGGCCCGGCGAGGCCCGAGCCGGAACGGGTGCAAGTCCCGGTGAAGTCGTCGATGCTTCACTGCCGCATGGCCACCGGACAGGAACGGGCAGCGCGGCGCGCAGCCGACCGCGCACACCGGACGCTGGTCGGGGACCTCGAGCGATCGCTCGCGGACAGCGGCACGAGCGCCCGTGCGCTCGCACGCGCATCGGGAGTCGACGCCGGGTTCCTCGCACGCATCCTCGCCGGGACGGAGCGGCCCAGCCTTGACACGTACGCTCGCCTGAGCGTGCCCCTGGGCCTCGATCTCACCTCGCGCCTCTACCCGAACACCGGGCCAATCATCCGGGATCGGCACCAGGCGCGGATGCTCGAGGCGCTGCTGGCGACGTTGCACCCTCGCTGGAGGGCATTCACGGAGGTGGCCGTCCGGCGGCCGAGCCGGGGCTGGATCGACGCCGCGCTCCACGACCCGGCGGCACACCTCCTCGTCGCGACCGAGCTCCAGTCGGAGCTGCGGCGCCTGGAGCAGCTGATCCGATGGTCCGCGGAGAAGGCCGCGAGCCTGCCCAGCTGGGATGCGTGGACACACCTGGCCGAGCCACGAACCAGCCAGCTGCTGATCGTCAGGCGCACGCGGGCCACGCGCGCGACCGCGGTCGAGTTCGAGCGCCAGCTCCGCGTCGCCTGGCCCGCCCACCCGGATGATGCGCTCGCCGCCCTGGCGGGAACGAGCCCGTGGCCGGGCGCGGCGCTGCTGTGGGTGGTGGTCGATGCCCGGGGGACCCGGTTCGTGCACGGAAGGTGAGCGCTGCTACCCTTTCCAGTCCGTCGCAGCCGCAGCAGAGCAAGCCCGCATGAGCAACCCGCGAACCCTCGTCGAGAAGATCTGGGACGACCACGTCGTCACGCAGGACCCGGGTGCGCCCGCCGTCCTCGCGGTCGATCTTCACCTCGTCCACGAGGTCACGAGCCCCCAGGCGTTCACGGGGTTGCGATCCCGCGGCCTCGCGGTCCGCCGCCCGGACAAGACCGTCGCGACCGCGGACCACGGCACCCCGACGACGCCGCGCGGCCTCCCGATCATGGACATGCAGGCGGCGGCCCAGATCACGCAGCTCGAGACGAACTGTCGCGACTTCGGGATCCCGCTCCACGCCTTCGGCAGCGACACCCAGGGCATCGTCCACGTCATCGGCCCGGAGCTGGGGCTCACGCAGCCCGGCATGACGATCGTGTGCGGCGACTCGCACACGGCGACCCACGGGGCGTTCGGGGCGCTCGCGTTCGGGATCGGGACCAGCGAGGTCGAGATGGTCCTCGCCACCCAGACGCTCCTCCAGCGCCAGCCGAAGACGTACGAGATCCAGGTGAACGGGCGCCTGAACCCGGGCGTCAGCGCGAAGGACATCATCCTCGCGCTCATCGCCCGGATCGGCATCGGCGGCGGCACCGGGCACGTGTTCGAGTACCGCGGCGAGGCCATCCGCGCGCTGTCGATGGAGCAGCGGATGACGATCTGCAACATGAGCATCGAGGGCGGCGCCCGGGCCGGCCTCGTCGCCCCGGACGACACGACCTTCGAGTATGTCCACGGCCGCCGCCACGCCCCGCAGGGCGCCGCCTGGGACGACGCCGTCGCACGCTGGCGAACGCTGCCGACCGACGACGGCGCGACCTTCGACAAGTCGCTCGTCATGGACGCGAGCGCCCTCGAGCCGATGGTCACCTGGGGCAACAACCCGGGCATGGGCATGCCGATCACCGGCCGCCTCCCCCGTCCCGAGGAGGCTGAGGATGCCCAGATGCGCCGCGGCCTCGAGCGCGCGTTCGAGTACATGGGCCTCACGCCCGGCGACCCGATCGCCGGCCACGCGGTGGACGTGGTCTTCATCGGGAGCTGCACCAACAGCCGGATCAGCGACCTCCGCCTGGCTGCCTCCGTCCTCAAGGACCGCAAGGCCGCCGACAGCGTCCGGCTGATGATCGTCCCGGGCTCGCAGCAGGTGAAGGAGCAGGCCGAACGCGAGGGCCTCCACGAGATCTTCCGGGCCGCCGGCGCCGACTGGCGCGAGTCCGGCTGCTCGATGTGCATCGCGATGAACGGGGATCAGCTGACCCCCGGCCAGTACGCGATCAGCACCTCGAACCGCAACTTCGAGGGGCGCCAGGGCAAGGGAGGCCGGACGTTCCTCGCGTCGCCGCTCACGGCTGCCGCGTCCGCCATCACCGGCCGCGTGACCGATCCCCGCACGCTCCCGGGCGTCGAGGCGCTCGTCACCGTCGGCGGAGGGTACTGAGATGGCCGAAGGCTTCCGCGCGTTCAGCTCGAAGGTCGTCCCGTGGCCGGCCGAGAACGTCGACACGGACCAGATCGTCCCCGCCCGCTACCTCAAGGTCACCGACAAGGAGGGTCTCGCGGACGCCCTGTTCCGCGACTGGCGGTTCGAGGAGGACGGGTCGAAGAAGGACCCGCCGTTCATCCTCGACCAGCCGGGCATCCCCGGTCGGAAGATCCTCCTCGTGGGCGACAACTTCGGCACCGGGAGCTCCCGCGAGCATGCCCCGTGGGCGCTCCGCAGCTGGGGGATCCAGGCGATCCTGTCCACCTCCTTCGCCGACATCTTCAAGAGCAACTCGCTCAAGAACGGCGTCCTGCCGATCGTCGTCGATCCGGCGACGCACCAGGCCCTCCTCGAGCTCGTGGCGAACGACCCGGACGCGGAGCTCCGCATCGACCTCGCCGAGCAGGGGATCCTCCTCCCCGACGGGAGCACGATCGACTTCGACGTCGACCCGTTCAGCAAGATGATGCTGATGGCCGGCACCGACGAGATCGGCTACGTGCTCGCCAAGGACGAGGCCATCGGCGCCTGGGAGGCCGCGAACCCCCCTCGCGTGGACACGCGCCTGGGTACAGCGCTCGCGGGCTGACGCCGCGCTGACGCGCCGCAGACGCGATCGTCCCGGCGGCGCGGATCGCCGACCTCGCCGATACTCGGCCCGTGGACCTGAACCCGTTCGACCTCGTCGCGGTCGCCATCCTCGCGTTCGCCGTGCTCGCCGGCACCAGGACCGGCGCCCTCCCCCAGCTGGGCGGGATCGCCGGTGCCGTGGCGGCGATCGTGCTGATGCTCCAGCTCGCGCCGTGGCTGCTTGACACGACCGCCGGCCTCGAGCCGCTGCCGCGTGCGCTTGTCGTCATCGCGGCCGTGCTCGGCTCGGTCATCCTGGGCGAGGCCGTGGGATCGGCGCTCGGGCGGGCGATCGCAGAGGGGATGGGCAGCGGCGTCGCGTCGAACCTGGACCGGGCAGCGGGTGGCGCCCTGGGTGCGGCGCAGGCCGTGCTCATCATCTGGCTCGCGGGCGGGCTGCTCGCCGCGGGCCCGTTCACGGACCTCGGCCGCACGGCCGCCTCGTCGACCGCGGTCCGCCTCACCGACCGGTATCTGCCGCCGCCCACGGAGGTCGTCACCGGGATCGCCGGGGTCATCGATGACTCGGGCCTCCCGGACGTGTTCGTGGGGCTCGAGCCGATCCCCC
Organism: uncultured Chloroflexia bacterium; assembly: GCA_963715245.1. Taxonomy (GTDB): domain Bacteria; phylum Chloroflexota; class Limnocylindria; order Limnocylindrales; family CSP1-4; genus CAIXZV01. The sequence goes on along the minus strand of CAVQRM010000001.1, from coordinate 578,108 downwards.
TCGACCCCGTCGACGTGCCAAGCGATCCCCGGGCGGCGCGGATCGCCCGGGTGGCCGCGGCCAGCACTGCGCGGGTCATCACCCAGTCGTGCACCTCGCAGATCACGGGAACCTCGGTCATCGTGGCGCCCGGGTACCTCGTCACCAACGCGCATGTCGTGGCCGGCGCGAGGACGGTCCGCGTGACGATCGGATCCGACACCGCGGACGCGGACGTCGTCCTGTTCGACCCCGAGCTCGACGTCGCCGTGCTCCGGGCGCCGGGTCTCGAAGGTCCGGCACTGCGCTTCGCGAGCCGCGACCCCGAACGCGGCACCCTGGGCGCCGCCCTCGGCTACGCCGAGGGCGGGCCGCTCGTCGTCCTGCCCGCGGCGGTCTCCGGCGGCTATGCGGCAACCGGCCGGGACATCTACGACGGCACCCGGGTGACCCGGGACATCCTCGAGCTGCGCGCCGCGGTCGAGCCGGGCGACTCGGGTGGCCCGCTCGTCCTCGAGGACGGCACGATCGGCGGTCTCGTGTTCGCGGAGTCACGAGCGGATGACGAGGTTGGGTATGCCCTCACGCCCACGAGCGTGGCGGTCCGGGTGGCGCCCGCGATCGGGCGGACGAGCGCGGTCGATGTGGGTCCCTGCCTCCGCTGACCGGCGAAAGTGTCGCGCAGCCGACACCTTCGGGACATCCCGCGCGCTCGATCGCTGGATAGCATGCGTGGATGGAGCGGACCCCGCCGTCTGGCACCCTCGCGACCCTTGCGGACGAGTATTGGGAAACCTATCTCGAGACCCATCCGCTGTACGCGACCGGGATCGGCGACCCGCGCTTCGACGACTGCCTGCCAGACCCCACGCCCGAGGGTCGCGCGGCGTGCGGTGTCCGGTTCCAGTCCATCCTGGACCGGGCTGAGCGCCTGGATCCAGCTGGGCTCGACGCCGACGACCGGATCACCCTCCTCGCGATGCGCGAGTCGCTTGCGGCGGACGTCGCGGAGCTGTCGACGGGGCTCGATGCCTGGAACGTGAACCCGCTCGAGGGCATCCCGTTCGACCTGCTCGACCTGCCCTCCTTCCAGCGGCTCGAGACGCCGGAGGACGGCGCAAGAATGGTCACCCGCTGGGGCGCCATGGGCGAGTACGTGGATCGCTACGAGGCGACGCTGCGGCGGAGCCTCGCCGAGGGCCGGGTCGCCTGCGACGCGCCCACGAGGCGGGCGATCGACTCGATCGGGAAGGTGCTCGAGCGTCCAGCCGCCGACTGGCCGCTCGCCGAGCCGCTCCAGGACGACGCGATCGCCGGCTGGTCGACGGCCGAGCGGGAGCGGTTCGCCGCCGGCCTGCTCGACGCCATCGACACCCGCATCCGCCCCGCCTTCGTGCGGCTCCACCAGACGCTTGCCGACACGATCCTGCCGGCTGCCCGCCCCGAGACGAGTCCCGGGGCCCACGCGGTGCCCGGCGGGGACGACGACTACAGGAACCTCATCCGCATCCACACGTCGCTCGAGGTGGACGCCGCCGCCCTCCATGAGACGGGCCTCCGCGAGGTCGCCCGGGTCGACGAGCAGCTGCGGGAGCTCGCCTGCGGGACGCTCGGCGTCAGCGAGCTGGGCGCGGCGCTCGCCGCCCTCCGGGGAGACCCGGGCCTGCACTTCTCGACGAGCGAGGAGGTGTTCGCGAAGGCGGCGTCGTCGCTCGCGCGTGCCCATGAGGCCGCCCCGGACTGGTTCGGCCGCCTGCCGCTTGCCCAGTGCGAGATCGTGGCGATGGCTGAGCACGAGGAGCCGCATGCGGGAGCGGCCTACTATCGCGTCCCCGCGAACGACGGGTCACGGCCCGGCCAGTACGTCCTCAACACGAGCGCGCCGGCACGCCGGCCGCGGTATGAGCTGGAGGCCCTGACCTACCACGAGTCCATCCCGGGGCACCACCTCCAGATCGCCCTCGGCCAGGAGCTCGACCACCTGCCGCTGTTCCGTCGGAACCTCGGTCCCACCTCCTACTTCGAAGGGTGGGGCCTGTACGCGGAGCAGCTCGCGGACGAGATGGGGCTCTACAGCGGCGACCTCGACCGGATCGGGCAGCTGTCGTTCGACGCCTGGCGAGCGGGCCGGCTCGTCGTGGACACCGGGATCCACGCCCTCGGCTGGTCCCGGTCGAAGGCGGTCGAGTTCATGACCCGCCACACCGCGCTGGCGCCGTCGAGCATCGCCGATGAGGTCGATCGCTACATCGTCACCCCGGGCCAGGCGCTCGCCTACAAGACGGGACAGCTGGAGTTGCTCCACTTGCGCGACGAGGCGCGGGCTACCATGGGTGCCGGCTTCGACATCCGCGGGTTCCATGACACTGTGCTTGCCGGTGGCGCGCTCCCGCTCCCCACCCTGCGGACCGTCGTCGCCGAATGGGCATCGAGGCGCCTCGCGCCGGCCTGACACGACCATCCAACTGTCAGCACCGTCGGCAACGGGGGGGCGATGAGCACCGACGCCACCCCGAACCCTCGTCCGGCGACACCGACGTCGCCGGTGCGTGTCGCCGCGAGATCCCTCGCGAGCGTGCTCCGCAACCCGGACATCCGGGCTCTCGAGCTCTCGTGGACGGTCGGGGTCGGGGTGGACTGGGCCCTCCTCGTCGTCGCCCTCGTCGTCGCCTACCAGGCAGGTGGCGCGCTGGCCGTGGGCCTGGTGTCGCTCACCCGGATGCTGCCGGCCACCGCCATCAACGTCCTCGTCGACACGAGCCGCCTGGCGAGGCCCGAGCGGGCGCTCGTCGTCGTCAATCTCGTCCGGGCCGCCGGTGCTGCGGCGATCGCGGCGGGGGTCGTCGCCGACCAGCCGCTGCTCGTCTTCGCGGCGCTCGCGGTCGCCTCGGCGGCTGGCGCCCTCGTCCGGCCCACCACCCTCGCCCTGCTGCCCGCCGTCGCGGTCCGGCCGGAGGACCTGGTGAGCGCGAACACGGCCGGTGCGCTCGGCGAGAGCCTCGGGACGTTCCTCGGTCCGCTCATCGCGGGGATCGCCGTCGCGCGTTCCGGCGCCGCCCCGGCCGCCGCGCTCGCGGCCGCCGCCGGGGTGATCGCCGCGATCGTTGTGCTCCGCGTGACCGTCGCGGCGGCGGCTCGCCTCGCACCCGCGGATCGCGCGCGTGGGCTGCCGCTGCTCGCGGGGATCCGGGAGCTGATCCAGCGTCCGTCCGCGGGCGTCCTGATGCTGTCCTTCGGCGTCCAGGTCATGGTCCGCGGTGTCCTCACGACGTTCCTTGCGATCCTCGCGATCGAGGTGCTGGACATGGGCGAGTCGGGCGTCGGGCTGCTCGGCGCCGCGATCGGCGCGGGCGGGATCGTCGGAGCCGTCGGCGCGGTCGGGTTCGGCAGCGGCGGACGGCTTGCCGGGATGTTCGTGGCGGCGCTCGTGGCGTGGGGAGCGCCGCTGGTGCTCATCGGACTCGCGCCCAGCCCGATCGTGGCACTGGTGGCGCTCGGGGTCGTGGGGATCGGCAATGCGCTCCTCGACGTGTCGGGGCTCACGCTGCTCCAGCGAGGCACGTCGAACTCGGCGCGGGGCGCGGTCTTCGCGGTGCTCGAGGTCATGGCGAGCCTCGCGATCTCCGTCGGCGGCGTGCTGGGCTCCGTGCTGGTGACCGTCGTGGGCATCGAGCCGGCGCTGGTGCTGACGGGGCTGCTGCTCCCGGTCACCGCCGTCGCGGGCTGGCCGTGGATCCGGCGCATCGACCGCGAGGGCGTCGTTTCCGAGCGCCGGGCGAGGCTCCTGCGGGGCATCCCGCTGTTCGCGCCGCTGCCCCTCGCCGCGCTGGAGCGGGTTGCGTCGGGCATGGAGGAGGTGCGCTTCGAGCCCGGCGAGCCGCTGATGACGCAGGGCGAGGAAGGCGACACGTATCTCGTCCTCGAGACTGGACGCGTGCTCGTGTCCATCGACGGCCGGCCCAGCCACGAGCAGGGCCCGGGCGACGGGATCGGCGAGATCGCGCTCCTGCATGCCGTGCCGCGGACGGCGACGGTCACCGCGCTCGAGCCGGTGGAGGCGTTCTCGGTCGACTGCGCGACCTTCGTGGATGCCGTCACCGGCCACGAGGCCAGCTACTCCGCCGCCCGTGACGTCGTGGACCGGCGGCTCGGCGTGGGCGGCGCGGACACCTGACCCCGGGCCATACTTGACCGCACACGGGCGCCACCGTCGTCTCGCCGCCACCCAGAGGACCCGATCAGACCATGGCCGAGGACCGCCAGCTTCCCTATCACCGCCCCAGCGACCCGGCGAAGCGCCACAGCCACGCGCTCACCGATGGTCCGGACCGCGCCGCGGCGCGCGCGATGCTCAAGGCGATCGGGTTCTCGGACGACGACCTCAGCCAGCCGATCGTCGGCGTCGCGACGACGTGGATCGAGACGATGCCGTGCAACTACAACCAGCGGCGGCTGGCGGAGTTCGTCAAGGAGGGCATCCGCGCGGCGGGCGGGACGCCGATGGAGTTCAACACCATCGCCGTGTCTGACGGCGTGTCGATGGGCACCGAGGGGATGAAGGCCTCGCTCATCTCCCGCGAGGTCATCACGGACTCGATCGAGCTCGTCGCCCGCGGCCACCTGTTCGACGGGCTGGTGTGCCTGGTCGGCTGCGACAAGACGATCCCCGCGGGAGCGATGGCGCTGGGCCGTCTCGACATCCCGGGATTGGTGCTCTACAACGGGACGATCTATCCCGGGACGTACAAGGGCAAGCCCGCGGACGTCGTGACGGTGTTCGAGGCCATCGGCGCGTACCGGGCCGGGAAGATCACGCTCGAGGAGCTGTACGACGCGGAGAACGGCGCCTGCCCGGGCGCCGGGGCCTGCGGCGGCCAGTTCACGGCCAACACGATGTCCACGGCGCTCGAGTTCCTGGGCCTCTCCCCCGCCGGCCTCAACGGCATCCCGGCCGAGGACCCGAAGAAGGACGAGGCGGCGCGCCGGGTCGGCGAGCTCGTGATGACCCTCGTCCATCACGACATCCGCCCGAGCTCGATCGTCACCGCGGGCTCCCTCGAGAACGCGATCGCGTCGGTGTCCGCGACCGGGGGCAGCACGAACGCCGCGCTCCATCTCCCCGCGATCGCGGCCGAGTACGGCATCCCGCTGACGCTCGACGACTACGCGCGGGTCGTGGACCGCACGCCGCTCATCGCCGACATGCGACCCGGGGGCCGGTACGCGGCCGCGGACATGTACGACGCCGGCGGTGTCGCGCTCGTCATGCGCGAGCTGCTCAAGCGCGACCTCCTCCACGGCGACGAGCGGACCGTCGACGGGCGGACGATCGCGAAGATCGCCGCCGACGTCGTCGAGACGCCCGGCCAGCAGGTCGTCCACCCGATCGAGACGCCGATCAAGGAGACGGGCGGCCACGCGATCCTGCGGGGCAGCCTCGCGCCCGAGGGCTCGATCGTGAAGCTCGCCGGCCACGAGCGACGCCACCACAGCGGCCCCGCCCGCGTGTTCGACTCGGAGAACGCCTGCTTCGAGGCCGTCAAGAACCGCCAGATCCACGAGGGTGATGTCGTCGTCATCCGCTACGAGGGCCCGATCGGCGGACCCGGGATGCAGGAGATGCTCAGCGTCACCGGCGCGCTCGTCGGCGAGGGCCTGGGCGAGCACGTCGCGCTCCTCACGGACGGCCGGTTCTCGGGTGGGACGCACGGGCTGATGCTCGGGCACGTCGCGCCGGAAGCGGCCGTCGGCGGGCCGATCGCGCTGGTCGAGGAGGGCGACACGATCACCATCGACGTGGACGCGCGCGAGCTCAACCTCGAGGTCGACGAGGCGACCCTCGCGGAGCGGCGAGCCCGCTGGACGCCGCCCGCGCCGCGCTACACGACCGGCGTCATGGCGAAGTACGCGGCGCTCGTCTCCTCGGCATCCGAGGGCGCGGTGACGAACGGCGCCCAGCTGCGCCGGACCCTCGCGTCGCGCACCGACGGCTCCGGGAGCTGACGACCGCTCGATGGGCGTGCTGATCTCGTTCAAGACCTCGCCGCAGCGCGTCGACTGGGCGACCCTCGACGCCACCTGGCGCCGGGCAGGCGAGCTGTCCGCCGACGGCGGGCCGCGCGCGTTCGACGGCGCCTGGCTGAACGACCACCTCGTGGACATGGATCCGGCCGTCCCGGGCCCGTCGCTCGAGGCCGTGACGCTGCTCGCGACCCTCGTCCACCGCGTCCCGGGACTCCGCGTCGGGCACGCGGTCCTGTCAAACACGTTCCGCCACCCGGTGCTCCTTGCGAAGGCGGCCGTCGTGATGGATCACGCGACGGGCGGGCGCTTCGTCCTCGGGCTCGGAGCCGGCTGGTTCGAGCAGGAGCACGGCCCGTTCGGGATCGACCTGCCGCCGATCGGCGAGCGGATCTCGCGCCTCGAGTCGGCGGTCGATGTCATCCACGCCCTCATGTCGCCCGAGGCATCCGTCGCGCCCGGAGTCACCCGGCCCGACCCGTTCTACCCGCTGGCCGGCGCCGTCAACGCCCCGCCCCCGCTGACGCCCGGCGGGCCGCCGATCTTCCTCGGTGGGCAGAAGCGACGCGGGATCGCGCTCGCCGCGCGAGCCGCCCAGGGCTGGCTCCTGCCCGGGACCGACGCAGGGGACGTCGTGTACTTCAGCGCGCGCCGGGACGAGATCCTGCGATCCCTCGACGCGGCGGGCCGGGACCCGGCGGGCTTCGAGATCGTGGGCCAGGTGATGACCGGCGCGGATGCCTCCACGCGAGCGAACGCCCTGGTCCAGGCCCGAGCGCTCATCCGGGCGGGTGCCTCGGAGATCGTGCTCGGCATGCCGGCCTCGCTCGGCCCGGCGGGCCTGGACCTCATCCACCGCGACCTGCTGCTCCCCCTGCGCGACGCCACGGCGGGATGAGCGCCGCCGTCCGCCGGATCGCACGCGACGACTGGGCCGCAGTCGAGACCTACGTCGAGATCCGGAACACGGTGATGCCCGACCTCCCGGATTCCGTCGAGCAGGTGCGATGGGCGGACGAGACCTACCCCGGGAGCGGCGGCCGCTTCCTCGCCGAGGTTGACGGGCGGCCGGTCGGGACGGCGATCACCGGACGGATCTGGATGTACGAGGCGGAGTACCCGCGGTACTGGCTCGGTCTGTGGGTCCTCCCCGAGGCGCGCGGTGGTGGGATCGGCTCCGCGCTGTTCGAGGCCGTCAGCGAGGTCGCCCGCGACGCGGGGAAGACCGGCTTCCAGACCGAGCTGTCCGAGGCGCACGAGGCAGGGCATCGCTTCCTCGCCCGGCGCGGCTTCGTCGAGATCGATCGCATGAAGCTCGTCCGACGTGCGCTCAGCGGGCTCGCGCGGCCCGTCCCGGCGCCACCCGCGGGGGTCCGGATCGTCTCGCTCGCCGAGCGGCCGGACCTCGTCGCATCGGTGTACACCGTCGCGCTCGAGACCTTCGTCGATGTGCCCACGGGCGACGAGCCACTAACCGCCGGCACGCTCGAGTCGTTCCGCGCCCGGGACGTGGACCGTCCTGGGCTGCCGCCCGATGCGTTCTTCGTCGCGGTGGACGGGGCGTCCGGCGAGGCGATCGGCTACGCGAGCCTCCTCCTCGTGCCGGGCGACGAGACCCGGGCCCTGAACGACATGACGGCGGTGCGCCGCGCGTACCGGGGCCGCGGCATCGCGACCGCGCTCAAGCACGCCACGATCGCCTGGGCCATCGATCGTGGCCTCGAGGCGATCATCACCGGGAACGACGAGTCCAACACGCCGATGCGCTCGATCAACGCCCGGCTCGGCTATCTGCCGCTCCCCGACCTCGTCGGGTTGCACGGGCCGCTCGCGGCAGGTGGGCAGCGCCCCGCGGCGGCCCGGCAGCGCCCCGCGGCGGGCGCGGCATACTGAGCGCCGTGGCGACGATCGATCTCAACGGAATCCGCCTGCGCAACCGCCTGCTGACCTCCGCGAGCCTCCTGGGCTACGGGGCGTCGAAGCGGCGGCTCATCCTCTACGGCCTGTCGCCGATCGCGCAGTGGGTGCCACTCGAGCGGTTCGGCGCGGTGACCACTCGCACGCTGACGCTCGGGCCGCGCGAGGGCCACTTCACGCTCAAGGAGGACTGGGGGCTCCGCGAGTTCCCGGCGATGCTCCGGCTCTACGGCCGCGCCCTGCACCGCGTCGACGCCGGCTGGCTCAACGCCTTCGGCTGGTCGAACATCGGCATCGAGCGCTACTTCGAGGAGTACTTCGGCCGGACCGCGGCGCTCAACCGCATCGTGAGCGTCGGCGGCTTCAGCGCGGACGAGATCGAGCAGCTCATCGAGACCGTCAACGAGCGGGCGAGGCCAGGCGAGATCGCCGCGATCGAGCTCAACGCGTCCTGCCACAACGTCAACTTCCCGTTCGAGACGATCCTCGAGGAGAGCCTCCGCCGCGCGGTTCCGAAGAGCCGTCACCCCGTGATCCTCAAGGTCTCGCCCGACGAGGACTACGGCTGGCAGGCTCGACTCGCGGAGGCCCATGGCTGCGCCGCGATCACGGCGATCAACACCGTGAAGGGCCTCCGCCTGGATCCCGAGACGGGCGAGCCATACCTGAAGAACCGGTTCGGCGCGGTCTCCGGGCGGGCGATCAAGCCGATCGGGCTGCGGGTCGTCGCGGAGCTGCGCGACCAGGGGATCCGCCTGCCGATCATCGCGAACGGCGGCATCCGCGACTTCGACGACTGCCGCGAGTACTTCTGGGCCGGCGCGGATGCGGTGAGCCTGGGCTCGGCGGTCTGGCTCCAGCCCATGCCGCTCTACGCGCTGGGACCGCTCGAGGGGCTCCGGATCCGGCGCCTGATCGGCCGGGTCGCACGGTTCACGCCGCCCGCTGCCGCGCCACACTGGCAGCCGGCGACCGGCGGACAGGCCGTTCGCGGCACCGGCGATCCGGACAACGCCACGCCCGCCGCGGCCACCACCGCGTCGCCGTGACGCATCCCCGGGTCGCGATCGTCACGACCGGCGGCACGATCGACTCCCTCGGGGTCGACCGGCTGGACCTCGCGGCGTACCTCGAGACCGGCGTCCGGCTGGAGCCGGGCGAGCTCGTCGCCGCGATCGCCCCGGAGCTCGCGACCGTCGCCCGTGCGAGCGAGGTGCCGTTCCGCCGGCTCCGTGCCCACGCCATGACGGACCGCGATCTCGCGGACCTCGTCGGGCTCGTTCGCTCGTTGCTGGACCGCGACGAGGCGGATGGCGTCGTCGTCACGCACGGCACGAACACGCTCGAGGAGACCGCCTGGCTGTTCCACCTCGTCGTTCCCGGCGACCGCCCGGTCGTCGTGACCGGGGCAATGCGGCCGGCATCCGCGCTCTCGGGCGACGGACCGCTCAACGTCGTCAACGCGGTGCGCGTCGCGGCTGCACCCGCCGCCCGCGGGCTCGGAACGCTCATCCTCCTCGACGACACCGTCCACGGCGCCCGCGACGCGACGAAGGCCGACACGATGCGCGTCTCGGCATTCCGCGACGGTGCCGGCGGGCCGCTCGGGTGGGTTGACGGCGATGGGCGTGTTGTGCTCAACCACCGGCCCGTCCGGGGTGTCTCGCTGCGCGGCGCGTTCTCCACGGTTGACGTGGCGTCGCTCCCCCGTGTCGACATCGTGCTCACCTACCAGGGCGCAGACGGCACCCTCGTCGACGCGGCCGTGGCGGCAGGTGCTCACGCGATCGTCAGCGCGGGAACCGGCGCGGGCTACCCGACCCCCGGCGAGGTCGAGGCGCTCGAGCGGGCCGCTGCCGCGGGCGTCGTCGTGTGCCAGTCCACGCGCGTGGGCGGAGGCCGCGTGCCGCCCGTCCCGGCGCTCAGGACCCGTGGCTGGCTGTCGGCGGACGACCTGCCGCCGTGGAAGGCACGGATCCTCCTCCGTCTCGCGCTGGCAGCCGGCGAGCACGACCGCACGTCGCTCCAGGCGCTGCTCGAGGCGTAGGCACGGCGCTCGGCGCGGCCCCGCACCGGCGGCGAGTCGGGTAGCCGGGACGGCGATCAGGCCGCCGCGGCGGTCGCCTCCGCGGCCGCGAGCGGCGGCGCCTCCGTCGTGCGGATCTTGAGCAGCTTCTTCACCTCGGCCACGACGACGATCGCCAGCGAGACACCGATGCACACGAGCCACTGGTCGAGCGTGAGGCTGACGGTGTCGAGCACGCGGTTGAGGATGCGAAGCTCGGAGGTCAGCACGACCGCCACCGCCGAGATCGCCACCATCTTGAGCAGCGTCGGGTTGGCGAGCGTCGTCGCGCTGAACATCGACTCCTCCTCGTCGGAGGTCTCAAGCGCGAACCAGATGTTCGAGATCGCGAACGCCGTCAGGCCCATCGTGCGCGCGACGGCCTCGCCGAACTGCGGCGTGGCCCACGCGATGACCGCGAGCGTCACGATGGCCTGGACGGCACCGGCGATGACCAGCCAGGTCATGAGCCGGCGAGGCAGGATCGGCGTCTTCGGCGACCGGGGAGCGTCATTCATCAGGCCCTCTCGAGGCTTGCCGTAGCCGAGGCCAACCGCGAGGAACACCTGGACGGTGAAGTTGATCCACAGCGTCTGGAGCGGGAGGAACGGCATCCCCTGGGCGATCCACAACAGGCTCGCCCCGAGGAACGTGACGATGAACCCGAACAGCACGCCCATCTGGAACCGGATGTAGCGGACGAGGTTGTCGTACAGGGCGCGGCCGAGCTCGACCGCCCGGACGATCGTCGCGAAGTTGTCGTCGGTGAGGATCATCACGGCGGCCTCCTTGGAGACCTCCGTGCCCGTGATGCCCATCGCGACGCCGATGTCGGCCTTCTTGAGCGCCGGGGCGTCGTTGACGCCGTCGCCGGTCATCGCGACGACGTGGCCCTTGCGCTTGAGGATGTCCACGAGGTGGACCTTGTCCTCGGGAGCGACGCGGGCGATGACGCCGATCCCATCGATCTCGCGATCGACCGTGGCGTCGTCCATCGCCGCGAACTCCGCGCCGGTGATGGCGCGGCCGGTGATGCCGAGCTGGCGGGCGATGGCCTCCGCCGTCACCGCGTGGTCGCCGGTGATCATCCGCACCTGGATGCCGGCCGCGTGCGCCTTCTCGATGGCGACCTTCGCCTCGGGCCTCGGCGGATCGACGATGCCCACCATCGCGAGCAGCGTCAGGTCGCTGACGAGCGGGAGCAGGTCGGGCGCGGTCCGGTCGAACGTCGCCGGGTCGAAGTCGCGCTCGGCCGTGGCCATGACGCGGAGCCCCTGGGCGCCAAGGCGCTCGTTCTCCGCCATGTAGCCCTCGCGGACCTTCTCAGCGGGCACCAGCGTGCCGTCCGGCGCGATCGCGGCCGTCGCCCGGGCGAACAGCTGGTCGGGGGCGCCCTTCACGTACGCCCGGACGACCGGCGTGCCCGCCTCGTTCGTCATCTCGTGGAACGTGGCCATGAGCTTGTACGCGGCATCGAACGGGACCTCGGCGACGCGCGGATAGCGGTCGCGGGTGAGCACCGGGTCCACGCCGCCCTTGGCCGCGAGCACGACGAGCGCGCCCTCGGTCGGATCGCCAACGAGGTCACCGTCCTTCGCGACCGCGTCGGCACACAGGGCCATCGGCATGAGGTACCGCTCGAGCGGGACGGCACCGGTGCCGGCCTCGCCCTGGATGTGACCCTCGGTGGAGTACCCGTCGCCCGTGATCGTGAACCGCTGCCCGACGATCGCCATCTGGACCGCGGTCATCTGGTTGAGCGTGAGCGTGCCGGTCTTGTCGGAGTTGATCGCGGAGGTGGAGCCCAGCGTCTCGACGGACCGCAGCCGCTTCACGATCGCGCCCGCCTTGGCCAGCGTCGACGTACCGCTCGAGAGGATCGTCGTCACGACGGCGGGGAGGCCTGTCGGGATGGCCGAAACGGCGAAGGCGATGGCCGTGAGGAACAGCACGTCGAACGGCTGGCCCTGGCGCCGGCCCAGCAGGATCGAGACGAGCAGCGCGACGCCCGCGATGATGAGGATCTGGTTGGTCAGGACGTTGAGCTGCTTCGTGAGCGGCGTCTGCTCGGCCTTCTGCGCCGACAGCATGTCCGAGATGTGGCCGACCTCGGTCCCCATGCCGGTGGACGTGACGACGAACGTCGCGGCGCCGCGCGTGACCTGCGTGTTCATGAACGCCATGTCGATGCGGTCGCCGAGCGCGGCGTCCGCTGCGACAGCCCCGAGCTCCTTGGGGACCGGGGCAGACTCGCCCGTGAGCGCGGACTCGTCGATCTCGAGCGTCGCGGCCCGGATGATCCGGCCATCGGCCGGGACGAGGTCGCCCGCCTCGACGTTCACGATGTCGCCCGGGACGATGTCCTCCATCGGGACCATGACGATCTCGCCGCCCCGGCGCACCTTCGCCTGGACGACCATCATCTTCTGGAGCGCCGCGACGCTCGCCTCCGCCTTGCCCTCCTGGTTCAGGCCGAGCATCGCGTTGAGCACGGTCAGGAAGATCAGCGCAAGGCCGGTGGCGAACTGGCCGGGCAGGAACAGGCTGACGCAGCCGGCGATGAACAGGACGATCTGCATCGGATCCGCGTACTGGCGCAGGAACGCGCGCCAGCGTGGCTCCTTCGCCGCCTCGGCGAACCTGTTCGGGCCGTGCTTCGCACGCCGCGTCTCGACCTCGGCCAGCGACAGGCCGGCCGCCGCGTCGACCGACTGGGCGGCAAGCGCCTCATCGGGGCTCATGGCGTGCCACGCGGGCTGGGCCGCCGATGCCGCGCCCCCGGGTGCCTGCTGGGTCATGTCGTGTCCTCCTGGGGCTGGACCACCAACCGCCGTCTCCGAGGAGCGCGGCGGCGAGCACGTCAGGTGTTGATTGTGCCGCCCTCGGCCGGTTGACGTGCGGCCAAACCCCGCCAACGCCCTGCACATCGGGCCCGCTCTTGAGGACCAGGGCACCCCTGTGGCTCGACGAGTCACGTGCTCGGACGCCGCCTGCGGCATCATGGACACGTGACCGACGACGCCCGGCAGCAGCCCCAGCTTCCCCCCGATCCCGAGAAGTACGACGAGTACCGCAACGTCGCGGCCCGCAGGCGCGGCCTGCAGCAGCCGTACATCGAGGGTGGCGACGATCCGGAGCTCGAGGAGACGCTCGCCAAGGAGCGGCCGTACGTCCGGCTGCTCATCGCGATGGTGATCGCGCTCGTCATGCTCGGGTTCGTGCTCGGGATCATCGGCACGCTCCTCACGAGCACGGCGCGCTGACGGTGACCACCACGCTGACGCCAGGCACGCGGCCGTCGGCAGCGCTCTCGCACGAGGCGTGGACCGCCGCCCACCAGCATCTCGTCGGGCTCCTCCGGGACCTCATCCGCATTCCTTCGATCAACCCGCCGGACCCTCCCGGCCCGGAGCTCGACGCGGCGGTCCGCATCGCCGACGAGCTGCGGTCCTACGGCCTCGCGCCAGAGATCCTGGAGCCGTTCCCGGGCCGGGGCTCCGTCTTCGCGCGCCTTCTCGGGGATGGAACGGGCGGCGATCCGTTCCTGCTGCTCAGCCACCTCGACGTCGTACCGGCCAACCCCGCCGACGGATGGACGCACGGGCCGTTCGACGGCGATATCGCGGATGGCTATGTCTGGGGTCGCGGCGCGGTCGACATGAAGGGCATGGTCGCGCTCGAGCTGGGCGTCATCCGGCTCCTCGCGGCCAGGGCCCGCGACGCCGGCCTGGACCCCTCCCGCGACCCGGTCCCCGGCCTCCGGCGGGACGTGCTGTTCGCCTGCACCGCCGACGAGGAGGCCGGCGGCTGGGAGGGTGCCGGCTGGGTCGTCGACAACCGGCCGGACCTGCTCCGAGCGGTGGCCGGCGTCAACGAGGCGGGCGGGGTGTCCGCCGAGATTGGCGGGCGGCGCTTCTACCCGATCCAGGTCGCGGAGAAGGGCCACGAGGTGTTCCGGATCACCGTCCGCGGGACGTGGGGGCACGGCTCGATGCCGCGCGAGGACAACGCGCTGGTGCTGGCGGCGGAGGCCGTGCGCCGCCTCGCCGAGCCCGGCGAACCGCGGGTGACCCCGGTCATGCGGCGGCTCCTGCGCGAGGCCGGCGACGCGCTCGGGCCGGAGCAGGCGGCGCTGCTCGAGGCGGTCGCGGGCGACGACCCGCGTCGATCCGAGGCCGCCCTGCGCCAGCTGTGCGATCCGATGTACGCCCGGGCGCTCCGGGCGCTCATCCGCGATTCGATCAGCCCGGACGTGCTCCACGCGGGCACGAAGTACAACGTGATCCCGGGCGAGGCGACGATCGAGATCGACATCCGCACGCTCCCTGGAACGACACCCGACGACATCCGCGAGGAAGTCCTCGCGCGGCTTGGCGACCTGGCGCCGCGCTGCGAGCTCGAGCGGATCCACCACAACATCTCCGTCGAGGCGCCTGCCGAGGGCGAGCTGTGGGACCTCATGTGCGACGCGATCCGCGCGCACGACCCCGAGGGCGTCCCAGTGCCGGTCATGGCCCCGTTCGCCACCGACGGCAAGCACCTCGTCCGCATCGGCGTGCCGCTGTACGGGTTCTCACCGCTCCGCCTGGAACCGGACGAGCGCTTCCTCGAGCGCTTCCACGGGGTCGACGAGCGGGTCGGTGTCGAGGCGCTGCGCTGGGGCCTGCCCGTGCTCTACGACGTCGTCGCGACCTACTGCGGGTAGCGCCGGCTACCCGGGCCCGGCTACTCGCCTCCCCGGACGAGGCGGCCCCGACGGCTGATCGCGTGCGTCGCGAGGGCCGCCACGCCCATCGCGATGAGCGCCCGCTCGCCGCGCGGCATCGGACGGACCGCGGACAGGAACTGCTCGGCCCGGGCACGGTCCACGATCCGCAGGACCGCCTGGCCCCGCGGCGTGAGCCACACCGTGCGAAGGCGCCCGTCGTCATCCTCCCGCCGCCGCTCCACGAGCCGCCGCTTGACGAGCCCGTCCACCAACCGCGACGTCGCCGACGGGGATCTGCCGATGGAGTCCGCGAGATCCGCGACGGTGGTCGTCCTGCCCTCGGCCAGGACGTACAGCGCGGCGAGCTGCGTGAAGCCGAGGTTCAGCTCGCCCAGCTGGTACGCGAAGCCGACGACGAGCTCCCGCCACAGGGCGCGGCCCATCGCGACCCGCTCCGAGATCTGGCGCACGTTCTGGATCCGCGTTCCGGCCGCGACGACGGGCGCCGACAGATCGGCCTCGAACACCCGGGCGATGACGCGGCTCGGGGCCGCGCGGCGGCGGGTGCGGACCAGCGACGCCGGCAGGGCCGGCCCGGCGGCTGGATCGCTGGCCGGGACCCGGTGGCGGCGAGGGGCCGCTGCCGGAGCGACGGACGAGCTCCCGGGGTCGACGTCCTTCGCGGGAGCGGCATCCGCGGGAGCGGCGTTCTGGACGGGTGCGGGGCCCGGAACGCGCTCGGTGGGACGGCGGGTGGATGGCCGACGGGCGGCGGCCGCTCGTGTCAATTCGGTCACGGGTGGATCCTCACCCGCCGAGCGTAGGTTCGCCTGGAGATTCCTGCAACTTTGCACGCATTTCGCGGCCCCTGCGCACGGCCGGGCCTACCCTGTCGCCCGATGATCAAGATCGCCTTCGTCTTCCCCGGCCAGGGCAGCCAGTTCGTTGGCATGGGCCGCGCCCTCGCCGAGAGCTCGCCCGAGGCCGCCGCCGTGTTCGCCGCCGCCGACGCCGCGCTCGGCGAACCGATCACGAGGCTCGCCTGGGAGGGGCCCGAGGAGGACCTCAACCGGACCGAGAACTCGCAACCCGCCCTGCTCGCCGCGTCGATCGCGTACCTGGCCGCGGTTCGCGCCAGGTGGGCCGAGCTCGAGGTGGACATCCCTGAACCGGTGTTCGCCGCCGGCCACTCGATGGGCCAGTACTCCGCCCTCGTCGCCGCTGGTGCCCTGGACCTCGCCGACGCGGTGCGCCTCGTGCGGACCCGCGGGCTCCTGATGCAATCCTCGGGCTCTGGCCGCGAGGGCCGGATGGCTGCGCTGATCGGCCTCGACGACGCGAAGCTCCCGGAGCTCGTGGAGCGGGCGTCGGTCCACGGCATCTACGGCGTGGCAAACCGAAACTCGCCGGGCCAGGTGGTGATGTCCGGCGAGCGTGCGGCCGTGGAGGCGTCGCTCGAGATCGCGAAGGAGCTGGGCGCCCGGCGGGCGATCGAGCTGCCCGTGAGCGTCGCCGCGCACTCCCCGCTGATGGCCGACGCCGCCGACGGGATGGCGAACGTCCTGGCCGACATCACCTTCCGCGATCCGGCTCCCCCGCTGCTCGCCAACGCGGACGCCCGCCTCATCACCACCGCGGACGCCTGCCGGGCCGAGCTGGTCGATCACCTGACGACCGGCGTCGACTGGGTGGGCGCCGTCGAATCGATGCACGCGCAGGGCGTCTCGACCTTCATCGAGGTCGGGCCGGGCCAGGTCCTGACCGGCCTCATCAAGCGGATCGCGCCCGACGCGCTCGCGCTCGCGCTCGACGACAAGGCATCGGCCGACCGCCTCGCGATCCCGTTCGCCGAGACCGCAGCCGTCGACGTCTAGCGTCCCGCTCCCACACCAGCCCACCACCACAGCCCATCGAAGAGGAACCCCGTGCGCCAACCCGACTTCTCCCGCCGCGTCGTCGTCACCGGCCTGGGCGTGATCAGCCCCGTCGGCAACGACAAGGACACCGCCTGGTCGGCGCTCGTCAACGGCCGCTCCGGCCTTGGCGAGATCACGAAGTTCGACGCAAGTCGATATCCGCAGCGGTGGGCCGGCGAGGTCCGCGACTTCGACGCCGCCCAGTGGATGGACCACAAGGCCGTCCGACGCTCCGAGGCCGGGATGTGGTTCGGGGTCGCCGCAGCGAAGCAGGCCGTGGCAGACGCGGGCCTCGAGATCACGGATGCCAACCGCGAGGACGTCGGCGTGGTGTTCGGATCCGGCGCGGGCGGCCAGTCGCTGATGATCGACAACGGGGACGTCCTGCGCGAGAAGGGCCCCAGTCGCGTGGCGCCGACGTTCATCGCGAACGGCCTGGTCGACGCCACGTCGGGGATGATCGCGATCGAGACGGGGGCGATCGGGCACAACATGTGTGTCGTGACCGCGTGCTCCACCGGCACGAACTGCGTCGGCGAGGGCGCGGAGCTCATCCGACGCGGCGACGTGCACACGGTGATCACCGGCTCGACCGAGATGCCACTGCTCGAGGTCGCGCACGCGGGCTTCGGCAACATGCGCGGCCTCGGGTCGCCGCGCGACGGTCGGCCGCACACGGACGTCTCGCGTCCCTTCGATCGCTCACGCGACGGATTCGTCCTGGGCGAGGGCGCGGCGTCGCTCATCCTCGAGGATCTCGAGTACGCGAAGGCCCGTGGCGCACGGATCTACGCGGAGGTCGTGGGCTACGGCTCGGCCGCCGACGGCTGGGACATGGTCCAGCCGATCGAGCAGGGCGCGGGCTCCGCCCGGGCGATGAAGGCGTCGCTCGAGCGGCGCGGCGTCCCGGCCGACCAGGTCGACGTCATCAACCCGCACGGCACGTCCACCCCGCTGGGCGACAAGCGGGAGGCGGAGGCGATCTGGACGGTCTTCGGCGACCGGGCCGGGGGCGGGCGCCGCTCGCTCGCGATCACCGGGACGAAGTCGATGACCGGCCACATGATGGGCGCCGCCGGCGCATTCGAGGCCTTCGCCACGGTCATGACCGTGGCCGAGCAGTGCGTGCCGGGGACGCTCAACTACCTCGAGCCCGATCCCGAGGCGGACCTGTGGGTGGTGTCCGAGACCACGGCGATGCCGGTGCGCTACGCGCTGTCCAACAACATCGGCCTCGGCGGCCACAACGGCGCGATCATCTTCAAGCGCTGGGACGGCGCCTGATCGACCGCATCCGGCTCCCCGCTACAATCCCGGCGATCCCCGCTCCCAGCGGAGCCAAGCTCGAAAAGGTGTGCCGTGCCCTCGTCTGACCTCGCTCGCCGTGCCGTCATCACCGGTCTCGGCGCGGTCATGCCGATCGGGAACGACTTCGAGACCTACTGGTCGAACCTCCAGAACGCCGTCACCGGCACGCGCCCGATCCGCTCGTTCGATGCCAGCGCGCACGAGGTCCGGATCGCCGCCGAGGTCCTCGACTTCGATCCGGGCACCGTCATGGACGCGAAGATGGCCCGCCGGATGACGCGCTTCATCCACCTGGGCATGGGCGCAGGCAAGGAGGCGGTCGCCTCGAGCGGCATCGACTTCGCCGCGATGAGCGTCGAGGAGCGGGACCGGGTCGCGGTCGTCATGAACACGGGTGGTGGCGGGATCGAGTCGATCATCGACGGCACCCACGTCCACGACCAGAAGGGCCCGCGGTTCGTGTCGGCGTTCGCGGTCCCGGCGCTCTCCGGGTCGATGGCCGGCTGCATGCTGTCGATGGAGTACAAGCTCACGGGCCCGGTCATCGCCCAGGTCGCCGCCTGCGCCACGTCCGTCATCGCGTTCCACGATGCGCTGCGGCTCATCGCCACCGGCGAGGCGGACGTCGTGCTCACCGGCGGCACGGAGGCGCCGATCTGGCCGATGGGGGTCGCGGCGCTGTCGAACATGACCGCCCTGTCGAGAAACAACGAGTCGCCCGAGACGGCGTCGCGGCCGTTCGACCTCACGCGGGACGGCTTCGTGCTGGGCGAGGGCGCGGGCGTGATGGTCGTCGAGAGCGCGGAGCACGCGCTCAAGCGAGGGGCGACGCCGATCGCCGAAGTCCTCGGCGGCGCGCTCACCGCGGACGCGTTCCACATCTCGGCCCCGGACCCGACGGGCCGCGGCCAGGCGCGGGCGATGACGAGCGCCATGCGCAACGCGGGCGTCGCGCCGGACGAGATCGACTGGATCGTCGCCCACGGCACGTCCACCTCGCTCAACGACTCGACAGAGACGACGGCCATCAAGGCCGCCTACGGCTCTGCGGCATCCACGCGGGCGATCTCGTCCCCGAAGTCCATGATCGGCCACCTCGTCGGGGCGGCGGGGATCGCGTCCGCGCTGGCGGCCGTCGGGGGCATCCGGGACGGTGTCATCGCCCCGACCGCGAACCTCCACACGCCGGACCCCGCGTGCGACCTGGACTACGTGCCGCTCGTCGCTCGCAAGGCGAAGGTCGACACGGTCGCCGTCAACGGCTTCGGCTTCGGCGGCCAGAACGCCGTCACGATCTTCCGCCGCTTCGAGGCGTAGACCGGCTGCCGGCGGTTCAGCCCCTGAGCGTGCGGCCCTCGTAGGCCTCGAGGCTGCCGATGACGTCGTCCGGGATCGGGCGTGGACTGGCGGTCGCGTAGTCGTACAGCACCTGGACGCCCTCGGCGGTGGCCACCAGGCGGGCCTTGCCCACCGCCGAGTCGCCGGCCGTGAGGCGATGCTCGAGCGTGAACGACGTCCGCCCCACGCGCCCGACGCGCGATTCGATCGTCAGCACCTCGCCGAAGTAGACGGGCGAGCGGAATGAGACGCGGATGTCCGCGAGGATCAGCGACTCCTCCGCGCCGTGCGTGACGAGGGCCATCGGCTCGCCCGTCGCCGCCTCCCAGTACGCGATCCGAGCCGACTCGCAGTAGGTCAGGAACCGCGAGTTGTTCGCGTGGCCCATCGCGTCCGTGTCACCGAAGCGCACGTCCACGACGTACCGGTGCGGGAAGGCGCCGGCCAGGTCACGCGGATCGGCCGGGACGTCGATGCGGGAGCCCATGCCCGGAGTGTAGGCCGGCACGCTACGGCTTCGGCAGGACCGTGAGCATCCCCACCATCCCTGCGTCGGCATGGCCCTCGACCGAGCACATGATCATGTACTGGCCGGGCGTGTCGAGGACGAACCGCAGGCTCTCCGTCTGCCCGGGACGGGCGATCACCTCGAGATTCGGCACGCCCACCACCATCCAGTCATGGACGATCGTGTCCTCGTTGGTGAACGTGAGCACGGCCCAGTCGCCGGCGGTGACCGTCAGGTCGGCGGGCTCGAACCGGACGTTTCTCGCCGTGACGTCGAGGTTCGGCAGGGCATCGTCGATCGCGCGGTCGGCGGCCAGGACACCGCCCGCGAGCGCGAGGCCGATCAACGCCACGACGACAAGGAACGCGCCGTCACGCACCAGCCCGACGGGCCCGCGGCGCAGCGGCTCCACGTGGCCCGGCCGGACGTCGACGGAGCGCAGGCGCAGGGAGTTGGTCACGACCGACACGCTCGACAGCGCCATCGCCGCCGCGGCCATGGCCGGGTTGAGCGTGATCCCGAACGCCGGGTACAGGACGCCCATCGCGACCGGGATCAGGAGCACGTTGTAGGCGAACGCCCAGAACAGGTTCTGGCGGATGACCCGGATCGTCGCGCGCGAGAGCGCGATCGACGACATGACCAGCCGCGGGTCGCCGCCGACGAGCGTGATGTCGGATGCCTCGATGGCCACGTCCGCACCGGTGCCGATCGCCACGCCGAGGTCCGCCCGGGCGAGCGCCGGGGCATCGTTGATGCCGTCGCCGACCATCGCGACCTTCCGGCCCTCGGCCTGGAGGCGCTCGATCGTGGCGTCCTTGTCGCCCGGGAGGACCTCCGCGATCACGCGGTCCGCCGGGATCCCGACCTGCCGCGCGACGGCCTCGGCCGTGATCCGCGCGTCGCCGGTGAGCAGCCAGACGTCGAGGCCGGCCGCGTGCATGTCGCGGACCGCCTCCGCGGACTCGGCCTTGACCGGGTCCGCGACCGCGATGAGCCCGGCGGCGGTGCCGTCGACCGCGACGTACACGAGCGTCGCCCCGCTTGAGGCGGCGTCGGCGGCTGCGTCGGCCAGCGCGGTGAGCGCGACCCCCTGCTCCTCCATGAGGCGGCGGCTGCCGACCAGGACGGCGGCACCGTCGAGCGTCCCGCGGACGCCTCGTCCGACGATCGCCTCGAAGTCCCCGGCCTTCGCGAAGCCGAGCTCTCCCTCGCGGGCACGGCGCACGATCGCCTCGCCCAGCGGGTGCTCCGAGCCCTGCTCGAGCGATGCCGCGAGATCGAGGACTCGCGCCTCGTCGTACCCCTCGGCAGCGACGACGGCCGTGACCGCGGGCTTGCCCAGCGTCAGCGTCCCCGTCTTGTCCAGGACGACCGTGTCGATCCGGCCCGCCGCCTCGAGCGCCTCGCCACCCCGGACGAGGATGCCCGCCTCGGCGCCCTTGCCGGTGCCGACCATGATCGCCGTCGGCGTCGCGAGGCCCATGGCGCACGGGCAGGCGATGATCACGACCCCGATGAAGGCCGTCAGCGCGAGCGTGAACCGGGGCTCTGGCCCGAACGCGAACCAGATCACGAACGTCGCGGCCGCGACCACGATCACCGCCGGTACGAACACCTCGGAGATGCGGTCGGCCAGGCGCTGGATCGGCGCCTTCGAGCCCTGGGCGCGCTGGACCAGCTCCACGATCCGGGCGAGCGCGGTGTCGCGGCCGACGCGCGTGGCCCGCATCACGAACGAGCCCGTCGTGTTGATCGTCGCGCCGATGACCTCGTCGCCGGTCGTCTTCGTCGCCGGGATCGGCTCACCGGTGAGCATCGATTCGTCGACGGCGCTCATCCCCTCGACGACGACCCCGTCCACCGGAACCTTGTCGCCGGGTCGCACGCGCAGGAGGTCGCCCGGGACGACGACCGCGAGCTCGACATCCTCCTCGACGCCGTTCCGGAGTCGCCGCGCCGTCGTCGCCTGGAGGCCGACGAGCCGCCGGATCGCGCCGGTCGTGCGGCCCTTGGCGCGGGCCTCGAGCCACCGGCCAAGCAGGATCAGGCCGATGATGATCGCGCTGGAGTCGAAGTAGGTCTCGGGATGCAGGCCGGCGTCGTGGATGACCTCGGGCCACAGCGTCACGAACACCGAGTAGCCCCAGGCGGCGCTCGTGCCGATCGCCACGAGGGTGTCCATCGTCGCGCCGCCGTGCCGCCCGGCCCGCCACGCCGCGCGGTAGAAGCGGCCGCCCGCCCAGAACTGGATGAACGTCGCTGGCCACAGGATCAGCTTGTTGATGTCCTCCATCTCGATCCGCGTCTGCGGCCAGAACATGAGGACCATGAACACGATGGCGGCGCCGATGGAGACCGCGGCCTGGAGCAGCGTCTGGCGCTGCGCCTTCTCGCGCTCGACGTCCTCGGCTGACAGCTCTGCGTCGAGCGGTGCGGCGGCGGCGGCAGGATCGGCTGCGACCTCGGCCTTGACCTCGTAGCCGGCGGCCTCCACGGCCTTCACGAGCTCGTCGCGGCCGGCCGCCGACGGGTCGACGAGGACGGTCGCCTTCTCGGTGGCGAGGTTGACCGCCGCCTGCTCGACGCCCGGCGTCTTCTTGAGGAACCGCTCGATCCGGTTGACGCACGACGCGCAGGTCATGCCCTCGATGGGCAGGACGATCTCGATGGGCTGGGGGACGTCGGACGCACTCATACTAGGGGGGAGTATACAGCCAGCGCACCGGACCCCCCGGGGGGCCACCTGTCCCGAAGCACCCGTGACATCGGTCGGCGGTTATCCGGGACCGTCGCGGGCGGCTCGGTCGCACTCAACCCGGCGACTCGACCGCCACCCCCCTGAGCGCCCAGACGTAGCCCGCGCAGGCGACGACCGACGCACCGAGTGCGACCACGAGCGCGGCGGCGAAGGTCCGCGGAACGAGCGTTCCAGCGTCCACGGCGTCGCCGATCGCCGTGGGATCCAGGACCGTGCCGGCGAGGGCGGCGACGCCGGCAACGATCACGAGCGCGCCGGCGATGCCCGCGACCGCCGCAACCGGTCCGCCGAGCCCGCGGGTCCAGGTGCGCCGCGGCATCCAGCCCTGGACGAGCACGAGCATGGCGGTGATGACCGACGCCCACGCGAGTGCCACGAGGATGCCGCCGACCACGTCGGCGAGGCGATGCCAGCCGGACATGATCGTGCTGACACCGACGGCCGCGATCCCCACGGCGACAACGATGGAGACCGGTGTCCGCAGCGCTCGCGGCGCGACGAGGATGCAGGCGAAGCCGAGCGACGCCACGAGCGTGACGTGCCCGCTGGGGAAGCTGTTGCCCACCGCGTACGCCGCTCGACCGAGCAGGTTCGGCCGATCGAGCACCTCCTGGAGCACCTGCGTGGTCAGGTTCGCGCCCGCGACCATCACGAACAGCGCGGCGGCCAGGCCGATCCCGCCCCGGATGAACCCGAGGGCCGCGAGTCCGAAGGCGACGGCCGCCGCGGCCGAGAGACTGACGTTCGCGAGCGCCACCGAGGCCGCGGACCGGGCGACGGGGTCGGCGACAACGCGGCCGTACAGGACGAGGTCCGCGACACGCTGTCCGTCCGCCGTCTGGGTCGTCCAGGCCCAGATCGGCACGGTGGCCGCCACCGCGGCTCCACACAGCAGGAACAGCCGGCGGGCACTGTGCACGGGCACGACGACGGGCGTGCGAAGGCCGCTGAACCGGGGGCGTCGGAGCCGCATCCGGTAGCGGCGCATCAAGCCCGGGGCCTCCGGCTCTGCGGGTGCGGGACACCGGACTGACGGGGGTACGGATTCATACGCCGAATTGTGGGCCACCACGGCGCAGGGGGTCGGCCGGGACGGGCGCTGGGCGGGCGACCGTCAGTCGGACCCAGCCTCGACGCGCCACGAGAGCCAGGCCTCGGGCTCGACGCGCGGCCGGGCCAGGCGGTCATCGCCGGCGCGCACGACGACCTCGGCCGGCAGCCCCTGGAGGGTCGGCGCCGGCCAGCCGGCGCTGACAGCCGCACCGGCGATCGCGAGCCCCAGCCGGCCCGGCCCGTAGACGAGGAGATGCATGATTCGGACAGTCCTTTCGCGGTGGAGCCCGCAGGTCAGGAGGTCCGAAGAATCACAAAGGCCGCGGCACCGTCATCGGTGGTCCGCGGCCCCTCGGCGCCTCCAGTCCCGGAGGCTCCGTGCTCGTCGCTCGCGCGTCGTCAGAGCCCCAGGGCCCGAGCCTTCCGGCAGGGCCGCCAGGGCTTCTTCCCGGCGTCGAAGGTGGCGAGAATGGCGTGCGTCATGGCCCGGGCAGTGTGCCGGATCGCGCAGGAGGATGCAAGTATTCTCTCGCAATCAGTGCATAGATCGCGGAATATTCATCCCGGTCGTGCTCACGACCGCCCGCTCGGACCTGGGCCCGATGCATATTGCGGCAGGGTCCCGCGGGGTGGTGGCGGCCGAGCTGCTCGGGACGCGCGACGGGTTCGAGGCCGGCCTTGCCCGGCGTGGCTTCGCGTGGGTCGAGCTCGAGGCGGCACCGGCCGGACCCGCACGGGACGTTGCGACCCGGGCCCGCGTCGTGCTCGAGGCGCTGCTCGCGGGCGAGGACGCGGACGCGGATGCCGCTGCGATCCCCGTCGACCTCTCGGACAGGTCGGCCTGGGACCGGCTCGTTCTCGGTGCCGTCCGGACGATCCCTCGCGGCCTGGTCGCGAGCTACGGCGAGGTCGCGCGGCGGATCGGGCGGCCCGGGGCGGCGCGAGCCGTCGGGGGCGCCGTGGGGCGGAACCCCGTCGGGCTGCTGGTGCCGTGCCACCGGGTCATCGCGGGCGACGGGACCCTGGGCGGGTACGGGGCGGCGGCCTGGGGCGGCATCGAGGCGGCGCTGCAGCTCAAGGAGGCGCTCCTCGCGCTCGAAGGCGTCGAGATCCAGCGACGTGTCGCCAAGTCGACAGCGAGCCTGTGAACCGCGACATCGCGCGGACTGGACACGGTCCGTAGAGTTCGAGCATCGGATCACACCGGACGAGCACCGCGCCGAAGCGCATCGGGAGGCCCCACGATGGCTGACAAGGACCAGGGCAAGAGCGAGCTGTTCGGCGAGGGCCTGCCCGGCACGGGTGGCGACTTCATCGACACCGGCGACGTCGAGGGTCACAAGCGGACGCGGTTCGACGACGGCGGCGAGGTCGGGCCGGCGCCGGCACGGGTCACCGGCTCCCCGCCGGTGACGGACGAGAACGACACCGAGGGCCACCTCTACAGCGGCGGCCCGTCCACCCAGGGAGAGTTCGCGAAGCGGGCTCCCGGCGACAACCCGCACGGCGAGCGCTGACCGCCCCCTCCCCCTCCCAGGCTCCTCCTGACGGCCGGCCCTCGCGGGCCGGCCGTTCCTCGTCTCCGCTACTCGGCGTTGTCCGCCGTGGCGGCGAGGACGGCCTTCGTCTCGAACGGCGAGATGCCCGGGTGCGCGGACCGGATCCGCGCCGCGTACCCCGCGACATGCGGTGCCGCAAAGCTGTTCCCGGTGACGACCATCCGTGCGCCGCCGCGCCAGGCGACGTCCACGTTGAGGCCGTACGCCCCGAACTCCACGGGCGGCTCGGGGTTGTAGAACCAGGCGTCCGCGCTCGCGAGGTCGTGCGCCGCCACGGAGACGACAGCGGCGTACAGTGACGGATAGCTGGCCACCGACACGTTGTTGGCGGCGGACACGAGCAGCACGTTGCGGAAGTACGCCTCGTCCGCCAGCT
The DNA here is from genome assembly GCA_963715245.1 of uncultured Chloroflexia bacterium. Taxonomy (GTDB): domain Bacteria; phylum Chloroflexota; class Limnocylindria; order Limnocylindrales; family CSP1-4; genus CAIXZV01. Next base: position 552,599 of record CAVQRM010000001.1, on the reverse strand, counting down.
CGTGGAGCGGCCCGAAGAACGTGTCGCTCCGCGATGAGAGCGACAGGTTGGCGACGGACGCCCCGGATGCCTCGATCGCCCACTGCGAGGCCCGTGGCGAAGGCTCCCCCGTTGCCGCGGTTGTCCGGGCCGAGGACCCGGATGCTGACGATCTCCGCCTCGGGTGCGAGGGCATGGATGATCCCGGCACAGGCGGTGCCATGGCCCACGACGTCGACCGGGTCCGCGGGCACGACCTCCCAGCCGTCGCCGGCCCGCTCGATCGTGACGCTCTCCACGAGGCGTCCACCGACGGCCGGGTGGTCCGCCTCGACGCCCGAGTCGATGATCGCCACGCGCAGGCCGCGGCCGGTGCCGTCGCCGAAGGCCCACGCGCGATCGAGCCGGCCCCACGGGCCGCGACGGCCCAGGCGATCGCGGTTCCCGGCGGCGAACGGCTCGCTCCAGGCCGGGAGGTCGAGGCTCACCGGCGGAAGGATCGTGGGGCAGGCCGCGCGGATCGCCTCGCGAGGGCATCGAGGATCTCGATCACGAGCGCAACCTGGTCGGGCGATGCATGCCGGGCGCGGGCCACGGCGTCGGCCAATGCCCACAGGCCGGCGCCGGCATCGTCGTCGAGGTGGACCGAGATCCCGGCGACGGCCGCTTCGATCGCCTCGGCATCGGCTGCCGGATCCTCGGCCAGGCGGGCCAGGGTCGCCCGCACCAGCTCGGCGGTATCACGCTCGACGCGGCTGCTGCCGACGATCATGGCAGCCTGACGGGCGAACACCGAGGCGAGGTCGAGGTCCCGGAGCTGGTTTCCGCCGTCGCTCCGTCCGTCGAGGACCTCGAGCACGCCGATGCTGCCGTGCTCGTCGAGGATCGGGACCGCGACGATGGACCGCGGGATGTAGCCCGTGGTCTCGGCCGTGGCGCGATCGAAGCGCGGATCCGCCGTCACGTCGCGCACGGCGAGCGGCTGGCCGGTGCTGAACACATACCCCGCGATGCCCGTGCTCCCGGCGAAGGCCAGCCCGACGGCGCCCTCGCCGGCACGCCCGGCCGCGACCCGGATGACGAGGCGGTCCGACTCGGGCTCATGGAGCGCGATCGAGGCGGCCTCGGCGCCGAATACGGCCACGGCCGCCTCCACGACGGACCGGAGCGCTGCGGTGGCGCCCGGTGGCTCCAGGCGGGTAGCCGCGGCGGCCCGAGCGGCGATGCCCTCAAGCGCCGCCAGGATTGCCAGGCCGCGGGCGTCGTCGGTCATGACCGTGCCTCCATCGTGAGCCGCCCGGGATCCGGGACGACGAGGATGTCGCGCTCGAAGCGGATCAGCCCGCGCCCGACGAAGTCCGCCAGCGGGCGGTTCACGACGTGATCCGTGAGCCGCCGGAGCTGTCCGGCAAGGGCGAGGACCAGCGAGCGCCGGATCGATGGCTCGCGCTCGGACAGCCGCTCGAAGTCGGCCCGGCGCAGGACCAGCACCTGGGTCGGCTCGAGGGCGATCACGGAGGCCGAGTGGGGCTGCCCGTCCAGCATCGCGAGCTCGCCGAAGAACTGGCCCGGGCCCAGCGTCGCGAGGATCGCCGGCTCGCCGCTTTCGAGCGCCGGCAGCAGCACCTTCACCCTGCCGCTGACCACGATGTACAGCGCGTCGCCCGGGTCGCCCTGGTGGAAGACCGTCTCGTCCCGCCGGAAGCGGCGCTGGCGGAGACACGCGACGCAGGCGTCGAGGCCGGCCACGTCCACGTGCTCGAACAGCACGCAGCGAGCGAGTGCGGCACGCGCGAAGCCTTCGTCGATCACCCGGACCCCTCAGCACGACGGGTCCGAATCCTACCCGGCCCAGCCCGTACACTTCGGGCTTGTCGCCGCCGGCGGGCGTTGCCCAATCGGTCCCCGGGCGGTGGACTCGACGGTGACGTCGCGGGGAGCGCGGGCGGCGACGCGTCCAGGACGCACGAGGGAGGTTCGGTGAGCGAGAGCATGCAGGTCGCGGCGAAGGTCTCCCCGACGGCGGTCTTCAAGAAGCGCGACTTCGTGCTCATGTGGGTTGCCCAGCTGGTCTCGACCGCCGGGTCCTCGCTGACCGACCTCGCCGCCGGCATCTACGTCTACCAGCAGACCCAGTCCGCATTCCTCGTGGGCGTGACGCTGATGGCGACCGCCGTCCCGAGCCTCGTCGTCGGGCTCATCGCCGGCGTCTTCGTGGACAAGTACGACCGGCGCTCCGTGATGATCGCGAGCAACCTCGGGCAGGCGGTCATCGTCGCGATCATCCCGTTCCTCATCGGCGTGGACATCGCGCTCCTGTTCGTCGCGATCCTCGTCAACGCGGGCGTCAAGCAGTTCTTCGATCCCGCCTACGAGGCGCTGATCCCGGAGATCGCGAGCGACGACGAGCTGACGGCGGCGAACGCATTCCTCCAGATCGCCTCCTTCGGCTCCACCGCGATCGGCTTCGCGATGGCCGGGCTGATCACGGCGCCAGTTCGACGTGCGCTGGGCGTTCTGGATCGACTCGCTGACGTTCCTGGTCTCGGCGTTCTGCATCTTCCTGCTCAGGGTCCGCTCGAAGCCGGCCGGGGCCGACGAGGAGACCTCCGTCGGCGTCGTCATCACCAACCTCAAGGCGGGCATCGGGGCGATCCGCGACATCCCCATGCTCCGATCCCTGTTCCTCCTGGGCGCACCCGTGTTCTTCGCGTTCGGCCTGTGGAACGTCCTGCTGCTGCCGATGGCGATCACAGGAGCTCGGCGGCGTCGGAGTTCGAGTACGGCATCCAGGAGGGCCTGACGTCCATCGGGTTCGTGGCCGGCTCGCTGTTCATGGCCAAGTACGCGGACCGCCTGCAGATCGGGCCTGTGGGTCTTCGTCGGGCACGATGGGCATGGGCATCGCCGGCATCTTCTACGGCCTGTCGCCGACGATCCTCGTCGCGATCTTCTGGGTCACGCTGTCGGGGTTCTTCAACTCGCCGTCGGCCGTCGCCCGCCAGACGCTCCTCCAGCGCAACACGCCGCGCGATCTCCGCGGCCGCGTGTTCTCGGCGCTGTTCGTCATGCGCGACGTGATCTTCCTCGCCGGCATGGCCGCCGCGGGTCTCGCGGACATCATCAACGTCCGGGTGCTGCTCATCGGGGCATCGCTGATCCTGTGCGTCGTCGGCGCCGTGGCCCTGTTCGTGCCCGGGCATCGGACGCCCGGCGGCCGAGTGGCGGCGTGGGCTCAGCGCGCTGCGGGCCGCGACGGGCCGGCGTGGCCGCCGGCGCGGGCGCGACCCGACCCGCGACGTTCGGCGACTTCGAGATCCTCGTCGGCCGCCTGGGCACCTTCGCCCGGCTGAACGACACCCAGCGGACGGCCTTCCTCGCGCAGGCCGTCGTGCTCGAGGTGCCGGACGGGTCGCGGGTCATCGCCCAGGGCGACGTCGCCGCATCCGCGTACTTCATCCTCGCAGGCGAGGCGGCCGCCGGCATCCCGGACGAGGACGGCGGCTATCGCGGCCTGTCCACGATGGGCGCCGGCGACTTCTTCGGCGAGATCGGGGCGCTCACGGGCAGCACCCGCACTGCGGATGTCGTGGTGACCCGTGACTCGACCCTGATGGAGGTCCCCGCGGAGTCGCTGCGTACCGTCATGGAGGTCCCGGAGGTCAGCAAGCCTCGTCCTCTCGACCCTGTCCGAGCGCCTGGCGAGGACCAACCAGCCGGACCTGCCGCGGCTCGCGTCGATGGACCAGGCCGCGCTCAAGGACCTGCGCACGACCAAGCCCACGGTCGAGGCGCTGCCGAAGGCCTACGCGGACAGCTGAGGGCGCGGCCGTACCGACCCCGCGTCTCCTGCAACGCCCGGCGGCGGCCCCGATCGCTCGCGCCCGCCCGCACCCGTGCCGGCACCCGCACCTGCGTGCGGTGTCGCTGGACCGTGACTCGTAGACTCGTCAGCCATGGACGTCGTGCACTGCCCCGGATGCGGCGAGGAGAACCCCGCCCGCTTCCGCATGTGCGGCTTCTGTGGAACGTCGCTCCTTCTGCCGACGGTGGCGTCTGTGCCGTGCCCCGCGTGCGGCGCCGAGAACCCGGCCGGCTTCCGGTTCTGCGGCTACTGCGCGACACCGCTCGACGGGTCCGCGACCGGCGCCGCGACAGGCGGCCCCGGGCGGCGCGCCGGGACACGGGCACCCCGGCCACGGACCGCCACCGCCGTGGGCGTGGGCGTACCGGTGGGCGCCGTGGACGCCTCCGTGGGCGTATGGGCCACCCGGGTATCCCGCGCCTGGCTATCCCGCGCCTGGCTATCCCACGCCTGGCTATCCGCGCGCCTGGCTACCCCACCGCCGCACGCCGGGTACCCGCCCCAGCCCGCGCCGATCCGCAGCCGGGCGCATACCCGCCGCAGCCGGGATACCCCCCAGGGTGGGTACCCACCGCAAGGTGCCTACCCACCGCAGGGTTCGTACCCGCAGCCGCAGGGTACGTACCCGCAGCCGGGCTACCCGCCGCAGCAGGGATACCCGCCGCAGCCGGGCTACCCGCCGCAGCCGGGCTACCCGCCGCAGCCGCCTACCCGAACCCCCTGCCCCGGGATCGCCGTACCCCCGGCCAGCCGCCTGCACCGCACGGGCAGCCGGACACCGGGGTTCGACCCCTACGCGCCACCCGGGCTCACCGGGCAGCACCCAGGGGGGCCGGCACCAGCCGGCCCGCCGCCCGAGGCGCCAGCCGAGCCATCGGCCGCCGCGGCACCTACCGCGCCCGTCGACGACGCCATGCCCGGCTTCACCGACGCTCCGCGCCCGCCCCAGGTATCCCGTCCCGCCCCGCCTGAGGCCCAACCGCCGGCTGCGCCTGCGCCGGCGTGGTCGGGCGGCGCGAGCCCCGGTCCCGCGCCGGTGGCCGGCCCCGCGGCCTTCCCGGGGTTCGACAGCCCGACCGAGGCATCCCCGCGGCCCGCGAGCCTGCCGTCGTCCGAGGTCCGAAGATCGTCACGATCATCTTCTCGGACCTCAAGGGGAGCACCGCGCTCACCGAGAAGATCGACGCCGAGGCCATCAACGAGGTCAAGGAGCGCTACTTCTCGTCGATGGCCGCGGAGATCGAGCGTCACGGCGGCAAGATCGAGAAGTACATCGGCGACGCGATCATGGCCGTGTTCGGCCTCCCGAAGGCGCACGAGGACGACGCGCTGCGTGCCGTGCGTGCCGCGCACGGCATGACCCAGGCCCTCCACCGGCTCAACAAGGAGCTGCTGGAGTTCTACGGGGTCGAGATCGCGGCGCGGACCGGCGTCAACACGGGCGAGGTCGTCGCGAACAGCGACCCCAACGCCGAGCAGCGCCTCGCGACCGGCGACGCGGTCAACGTCGCCGCCCGCCTCGAGCAGGCAGCGCCCGCCAACGAGGTGCTCATCGGCGAGGTCACGTACGACCTCGTCCACGCCTACGTCGACGTCGAGCAGGTCGAGCCGCTCGAGCTCAAGGGCAAGGCCGAGCGCGTCCCCGCCTACCGCCTCGTGGACGTCCGCGACGCCACGGCGCTCGTGGAGCCATCCGCGGCAAGCGACGCCCCGCTGGTCGGGTCGCGAGGCGCAGCTGGAGCTCCTGCAGGGCGTCCTGCGCGACGTCGCCGGTCGCGGCGGGGCGCGCCTCGCGACCGTGCTCGGCGAAGCCGGGGTCGGCAAGTCGTACCTCGTGGACACCTTCCAGCGCGAGGTCCGAGCGGCGACCACCGTCCTGCGTGGCCGATGCCTTCCCTACGGCGACGGCATCACGTTCTGGCCGCTCGTGGAGATGATCCGCGCGGCGACCGGGATCGTTGACGACGACACCCCGGACCGCGCCGTGGAGCGGATCGACGCGACGCTCGAGGGCGTGGCGGGTGCCGCGGAGATCCGCGACCGTCTCGCGTCGGTGGCCGGCCTCTCCACCGCACGGTTCCCGGTCACCGAGCTGTTCTGGGGGGCACGCAAGTTCCTCGAGGCGATCTCGACTCGCAAGCCCGTCGTCGTGTGCCTCGAGGACGTGCACAACGCCGAGGCGACGTTCCTCGACCTGCTCGAGCACCTGATCGACACGACGGCGGCGCAGTCGGCGGTGCTCATCATCACCACCGGCCGACTGGGGCTCGTGGAGAAGCGACCGGACTGGTCGACGCGGCCGGGCGTGACGACGGTCGCGATGCCCGCGCTCGGCGCCGCGGACACGGAGCGCCTGGTGGAGGTGCTGCTCGACGGCCCGGTGCGATGGCGTGGTCAAGGCCCGCGTCGTCGCCTCGTCCGAGGGCAACCCGCTGTTCGTGAGCCAGCTCGTCTCGATGCTGGTCGACAAGGGGCTCATCCACAAGCACGACGACGCCTGGACGGCCTCGGGCGACCTCGCGGCGGCATCCGTGCCGCCCACGATCCAGGCGCTGCTCGCCGCGCGCCTCGACGACCTCTCCCGCGAGGAGCGCGCGATCATGGAGCCGGCATCGGTGATCGGCCTCGCCTTCCCGCAGCCGGCGATCGAGGAGCTCGTCCCCGCCACCCTGCGCCCAACGGTGCCGGCCCACCTCCGCGCGCTGAGCCGCAAGCAGTTCCTCGACCGGGACGGGAACCAGGCGAGCGAGGACGAGATCTACCGCTTCCGGAACCTCATGATCAAGGACGCGACGTACGGGTCCCTGCTCAAGCGGGCGCGCGCCACCACGCACGAACGGTTCGTCGCGTGGGCGGAGCGGGTCAACAAGGAGCGCGGCCGGGAGCAGGAGTTCGAGGAGATCCTCGGCTACCACCTCGAGCAGGCCTACCGCTACCGCACCGAGCTCGGACCGATCGACGCCGAGGGCCGCTCGATCGCCGCCCGAGCCGCGACGAAGCTCGGCAACGCCGGGTCCCGGGCGTTTGCCCGTGGCGACCTCCCGGCGGCGGCCAACCTGCACCGGCGAGCCATCGCCGTGCTCGCGGCGGAGGACCCCGTTCGGATCGCGCTGGAGGTCGAGCTGGGCGAGGTGCTGCTCGAGGCCGGCGAGTTCGACGAGGCGACCACCTCGCTCGAGGCGGCGATCCTCGCCGCCGAGGCGATCGGCGACGACGGCCTCCGGACCCGCGGCAGGCTCGGGCGAATGGGCGTCTCCCTGTACGCCGAGGAGATGGAGGCGGGTGGCGCGGCACGGGCGATCGAGGAGGCGACTGCCGCCGCCGAGCTGTTCGAGAGCAGGGATGATCCCGCGGGGCTTGCCCGCGCGTACCGGCTGATCGGCAGCCTCAATGCGACGGCCGGCCAGTACCGGGCGGCCGGCGAGGCAGCCCAGCGCGTCGTCACCTACGCGACCGCGGCGGGCGACCGGCGCCTCGCCTCGCGCTCGGCGGCCGGCTACGCCACGATCGCGCGGGCCGGTGACATCCCGGCCGACGAGATCATCGAGCGTTGCGGGCCGCTCCTCGACCAGGTCCAGGGCGACCGCAAGGCCGAGGCCGTCATCCTCTCGATCATCGCCGTCGCCGAGGCGATGCAGGCCCGCTTCGATCGTGCACGAGACCTGCACCTGCGCGCCCGGACCATCCTCGACGAGCTCGGCCGGAGCGTCGTGTCGGCCTCGACCTCCATCGAGGGGTCGCGCATCGAGATGCTCGCGGGCGACTTTGGCGCGGCCGAGCGACTGCTCCAGGCAGACGCCGACGAGCTCGAGGGGATCGGCGAGCGCTACTTCCGATCGACGGTCGTCGGCCTGCTCGCCCACGCACTCGAGGCGCAGGGTCGGACCGAGGAGGCCGACACGGCGGTCGTGCTCGCCCGGGAGCTGACCGACGAGGATGACGTGGAGTCGCAGATCCTGTGGCGGACCGCGCTCGCGAAGAACCGGGCCCGCAGCGGGATGGAGGCCGAGGCGCTGGCGCTCGGCGCCGAGGCAGTGGAGCTCGCCGCCGAGACCGACGACATCGACGTCCAGGGTGACGTGCACGCCGACTACGGGGCCGTCCTCCTGCGGCTCGGCCGCGAGGGCGAGGCTCGCACGGAGTTCGAGCAGGCTCGCTACCTCTACCGGCAGAAGGGCAACCTCGCGCTCGAGCGGGCGATGGATGCCGCCCTTGGCGAGGCCGAGGTCGTCGGCGAGCAGGTCTGAGATCGTCGGCGAGCAGGCCTGAGCTCGCGCGACAGCCCCGCGAATCGGAAGAGCCGCCCCGGAGGGCGGCCCTCTGTGCGGTCTCGGGGATGGGGTCAGCCGAGGAGCCGGGTCTTCCCGTTGCCCGGGGTCTGCACGACGATCGTCAGGACGTCGCCGCTCACCGACGCGGATCCGCAGTTCGTGGCGCTCGCGGTCTTGCACGCGTTCTTCTTGGACAGGGCGATCTGGGTCTCGACGTCCTCGGGCTCGTCACTCGTATGCACGACGACGAGCTTGTTGAGATTGACGCTCTGCCCGTTGAGCTGGATCTCGATCGTCCAGGTGATCACGTCCGACGTCGTGTCGCCCGTGATGTTCGCCTCGACCTCCTCACCGATGCAGCTGAGGCCGCTGAGGACCGGGCACGTCACGCCGCCGTTCTCGCTCAGGGTCACCTGCGACAGCCCGGCAGGCAGCTTCACCTTGGCCGACTGCCCATTCGTGTTGTTCGGGTCCGTCAGGTCGCAGGTGGAGACCTCCTTGTCCGAGCTGCCCGGCCGGTACGCCGAGACCGCGTCGCACGAGAACGCCTCGACCGTGAACTCGCCCTGCGCGGAGAAGCTGTCGAGGTTCGAGCCGTTGTCGTTCCCGCTCTCGGCGACGCTGACGACGGCCTCGGTCATGTAGCAACGCCGGAGCAGCGTCGGCGGCGGCGCTGATGACCGCGTTGACCGTGACGGACTTGCGCGCCCCGAGGGTGCCAAGCGAGCAGTCGAGGATCGTGCCAGCGCTGCAGAGGGGGTCGTCGGACGCGATCGTGACGCCTCCCACGAAGTCACTGGGCGGTACTGCGTCACCGTTGGGTGCGGTGACATCGCTGTCGTCGAGCCCGAGCAGCAGGCGCACGTTGTTGAGGGTCTGCCGGCCGTTGTTGCTGATCGTGACGGAGATGGGCGCGGACTGGCCACCCGAGATCGTGAACGATGCCAGCACGCCCTCGGCGATCCCGACAACACTCACGTCCTTGGACGTGCCCGGATCCGGCTTCGCGGCAACCGCGGGCCCGACGACCGTGAGTGCGAGCAGCGAAGCCGCGATGAGCCCCGCTCCGAGGCGCTTGACCTGATTGTTCACTGTGACCTCCATGTCCCCGATCCCGCTCCACCGACGCATCGGCGATGCGCTTGTTGCTGGCGACATCGGCCACCACGGAGACCAGTACGAAGGTCCTTCCGCCAGTGGGACGAATGTGGCATTAGGGTGTCAAACGGCCCTGTAAGTGTCAAGGTCGGGCAGGCTACGAGGTGTGGCCTGCACGCACCACACGGAACGTGTCGCCCAGGCGACACCTCGCGGTCGCCGCCGATCGTCGTGCCGGGCGGGCCTGGGGGCCTCAGGGAACCTCGTCAGGAGCGCGGCACCGGGCGCATCGGGTACACGCCGACGATCACCGGCGTGACCGGGTCGAGCGAGAGCTCGTAGCCAACGTCACCACCGGCCAGGAGCTCCCCGACCATCGCGCCCTCGGCGGCCGGGAGACCCACGAACAACGTGTGGTCCCCGATACGGATCGGCGTGACGTCGTCGTCGCCGCCCCAGATCCCGAAGCGCCGGCGGAGCTCGTGCATCGGCACCCAGGGGCGGCTCTTGATGAACCGCCGGAGCTGGGCCGTGGTGCACGTCGTGGGCCGCGGCGCCTCGATACCGGGCTGCGGCGCGGGGCCGCTGCCGGCCGGCACGGGCTCGGGTGCGACGGTCACCGTCGCGGGGGCCTCCGTCACGGGCTCGACGCGCGCCTCGACGGGCTCGGGGCGCTCGTCAGCGAGCGAGGGGGCGGGCGCGGCGACCCGTGGCTCCTGGGGCCGGGCCTCGGCTGGGCGCGGCCCGGCACCTGCCGGCGGTCGCTCGGGCGCGGCAGCAGCGGGTCGCGCCGGGCGCGCGGCGGCGTGCGGGTGCGGCGGGCGGCCGTGGCGGCCTCGACGGCTCATCGGCCTGATCGGCGGAGGCGCATGGCCCCCGCGGAGTGGATCGTCATGACAGGGCTCTCGGATGCCGGCCGGCGGGCGACCGGGGATCGGCGGATGATACCTCTCCCCGGCGCGTCCCGCCGGGACCGGCCCGGCCGGCGCGTCAGCCTGGGACGACGAGCAGGTGCCTCGGCGCCTCGTTGAGGACGATCGGACCGGACTCGCCGCACACGACGATGTCCTCGATCCGCGCGCCGTACCGGCCCTCGAGGTAGATCCCGGGCTCGACGCTGAACGCATGTCCGGGCTCCAGCGGCTCCACGTTGCCGGCGACGATGTACGGGTCCTCGTGGCCCTCGAGCCCGATCCCGTGCCCGGTCCGATGGATGAAGCTCGGCCCGTAGCCCGCGGCCGTGATGATCCCGCGCGCGACACCGTCGATCCCCTCGCACGGCACGCCGGGCCGGACGGCGGCGGTCGCCTCGTCCTGGGCGCCGTGGAGCACGTCGTAGAGCCGGAGGAACTCCGCGTCCGGGCCCTTCGCCGCCTCGCCGCCGGTCACCCAGACGGTCCGCGTGATGTCGGAGCCGTAGCCCTGCCACGTCCCGCCGATGTCGATCACGATCGGTTCGCCGGCCCGGATGACCCGATCGCCGGCATCATGATGCGGCGACGCGCTGTTGGGTCCCGAGGCGACGATCCAGAACTCGGCGTGATCGTGGCCCTCGGCGACCAGACGCTCCCGGACCTCGCGGGCGACGTCGGCCTCGGTCCGCCCGACGAGCGGTCCGGACGCGATCGCGAGCACGACGCGATCCGCCGCCTGCGCGGCCGGCCGCAGGAGCTCGATCTCGTCGGCGTCCTTGCGCATCCGGAGCTGCCGGAGCACCGCCGATGCCAGCGACAGCCGCGCACCCGGCAGCACCCGCTGCACGCCGAGCACGAACGCCGCGCGCAGCCCGTCGTTGACGGCGACCGCCCGAACGTCCGTCGCGGCGCGGCCGAGCGCGTCGGACAGCCGGGCGGCGAGGAGCGCCATCGGATCCTCGGTCTCCTCCCAGGTCACGACCTCGACGGACCCGGCGGCCGCGGCGGCGCACGTCCGCGCCGGCGTCGCCTCGAGCCGCGGGGCGATGAGCGTCAACGGCGCCCCCGTGGTCGCGGGGAGGACGAGCATCGTCAGCCGTTCGAGCGGCATCGCGTCGTAGCCCGTGAGGTAGCGGAGGTCCGCGCCGACGCCAACGAGCAGCGCGTCGAGCCCCGCCTCGGCGGCCGCGCTCCGCGCCCGCCGCCAGTCGCTCGGGGTAGCGTGCCGGCGGGATCCCGCTCATGCCTCGTCCTCCCTGGTTGCGGCGAGGGTCGACACCCACGCCGCGAGCTCGCGGTCGCCGTGCTCGAACAGGGCACGGTACGCGTGGACGCGCGAGGCCCCGGCCTCCCTCGCCGCCCGCCGGAGCGCGGCGTCGTCGTGCTGGCCCACGGCGATCGCGGGCACGCCGGCGGCCGTCGCGGCCCGCAGCGCGTCGAGCGCGTCGTACGCCCGCGTGGTCAGGTCCACGATCGCCCCGTCCACGTTCGGGCAGCGCAGCCGCGAACGACGGAGCCGTGCGCAGCGCGCGCCGGGATCGCCGCCGGCGCGCCGGACGCCGTCGGCGAGGCGGGTCGCCCAGATGAGGTCGTCCGCGAGCACCGCGATCCGCAGCATGGACGGGGCCGGGACGGGCTCCCCGCTCAACCGAGCGCGGCGGCGATGTGCCGGAACACGTCCGCCGCGGCGACCACGCCGACCGGCCGGTGGTCGGCGTCGACGACGGGGATGTGGCGGAACTCGCCGACGGCCATCTTGTGGACCGCGACCGCGAGCGTGTCCTCGCGGCCGGAGCACGACCGGGTCGGGCGTCATGAAGTCCTGGACCCGGTACAGGCCCAGCCGCTTGTCGGTCGCCTTCACCACCGCGTCACGGTCGGTGAAGATCCCCACCAGGATTCCCGCCTCGCACACGAGCAGGCAGTCCGTCCGCGCTTCGTGCATCCGCCGGATCGCCTCGGCGATGCCGAGCTCCGGGTCCACGATCTCGGGCTGCGAGAACCCGAGGTCGTTCAGGTGGTCGCCCAGGACGGTGTCGTGGAACTCGAGCGCCGGCTCCGGCAGGTCCGCCGCGGACAGGTCCGCGCCGCAGTTGTCGCAGGCGTCCTCGCCCTCGTAGTTGTCGTGGTGGCAGACGGGGCAGAGCATCTCGTTCTCGGCTACTCGACGGTCCAGGTCTCGCCGGCGAAGAGCGCGTCGGCGAGGTCGCCCTCGCCGGCCTTCGCGATCGCCTGCTCGATCTGGGTGTCCATGAGGTCGGAATGGGTCGGCTGGGTGACGTCGCGGAAGACGCCGACGGGGACCGGGAAGTCGGGCCAGAACATCCGCGACAGGATCAGCGCGAGGTACGGGTCCTCGGCGTGCGCGTCGTGGACGAGCAGGTCCGCCTCGGTGATGCCGTTCACGCCGAGCGTGACGACCTCGGGGTGGAGGCCGTTGAGGCGGATCCCCCGGTCGCGGTCCTTGCCGAAGATCATCGGCTTGCCGTGCTCGAGCTGGAGCATCCGGTCGTCGCGGACGTCACGCTCGGTGAAGTCGCGCCACGCGCCGTCGTTGAAGATGTTGCAGTTCTGGAGAACCTCGACGAACGACGCGCCACGGTGCCTGCCCGGCGCCTTCGAACGTCTTCTGGATGTGCTCCGTGTGGGTGTCGACCGTGCGCGCGACGAACGTCGCCTCGGCGGCGAGCGCGATCGTGAGCGGCATGATCGGGCGGTCCACCGATCCGAGCGGGGTCGACTTCGTCCGCTTGCCGAACTCGGACGTCGGCGAGGTCTGGCCCTTGGTGAGGCCGTAGATCCGGTTGTTGTGCATGATCATCGTGAAGTCCACGTTCCGGCGCATCGAGTGCAGCAGGTGGTTGCCGCCGATCGACAGCGCGTCGCCGTCACCGGTGATGACCCACACCATGAGGTCCGGGCGGGCCGCCTTGAGACCGGTCGCGATCGTCGCCGCCCGGCCGTGGATCGTGTGGAACCCGTAGGTGTTCATGTAGTACGGCAGGCGGCCGGAGCAGCCGATGCCGGAGATGAACACGATGTTCTCGCGCGGGACGCCGAAGTCCGGCATCACCTTCTGGGTCTGGGCGAGGATCGAGTAGTCGCCGCAGCCGGGGCACCAGCGGACCTCCTGGTCGGACACGAAGTCCTTCCGGGTGAGCTGCACGATGGGCTGGGCGTCGGGGGTGGGCGTCAGCTGGTTGGCCATGTCGGTCACGCCTGCTCGTCGAGAAGCCGGCTGGCCTCGTCGACGATCTCCTGGATGCGGAACGGCTTGCCCCGGACCCGGTTGTAGCCCTGCGCGTCGACGAGGTACGTGCCGCGGAGCATGAACGCGAGCTGGCCGAGGTTGAGCTCCGGCACGAGGACCGTGCGATAGCGCCGGAGCACGTCGCCGGTGTTGGCCGGGAAGGGATTGAGGTAGCGGAGCTGGGCGTGGGCGACCTTGCGACCGTCCGCGAGCAGGCGTTCCACCGCGCTGCGAAGGACGCCGTAGGTCGAGCCCCAGCCGAGGATCAGGAGGTCGCCCTCGTCCTCGCCGAACGTCTCGAGCGCCGGAATGTCGTTGGCGATGCCGGCCACCTTGGCGGCCCGCAGGAGCGTCATCCGGTGGTGGTTCTCCGGGTCGTAGCTGACGGTCCCGAGGCCGTCGAGCTTCTCGAGGCCGCCGATGCGGTGCTCGAGGCCGGCGGTACCGGGGACCGCCCACGGGCGGCTCAGCGTCTCCGGATCGCGCTCGTACGGGAGGAAGGTGCCGTCCCCCTTGACGGCGTTCGGGACCGAGATGTCCGGGAGATCGTCAAGGTCGGGGATCTTCCACGGCTCTGCCCCGTTCCCGACGAACGCGTCCGACAGATACATGACCGGGGTCATGTACTTGAGCGCGATGCGCGACGCCTCGATCGCGAGCGAGAAGCACTCGCCCGGGGTCGCCGGGGCGACGATCGGCATCGGGCTCTCGCCGTTGCGGCCGTACATCGCCTGGAACAGGTCCGCCTGCTCCACCTTGGTCGGCATGCCCGTCGAGGGGCCGGCGCGCTGGACGTTGACGATGACCATCGGCAGCTCGGTCATGACCGCGAGGCCCATCGCCTCCTGCTTGAGCGCGACGCCCGGGCCGGACGTGCCGGTCAGCGCGAGCGCGCCGCCGTACGCCGCGCCGATGGTCGCGCCCATCGCGGCGATCTCGTCCTCGGCCTGGAAGGCCTTCACCCCGAAGTGCTTGTAGCCGGACAGCTGGTGGAGGATGTCCGAGGCCGGGGTGATCGGATACGAGCCGTAGAACAGCGGGCGCTTCGCGAGCTCCGCGGCCGCGAGAAAGCCGAGCCCGGTCGCCTCGTTGCCGGTGATGTTGCGGTACGTGCCGGGATCCAGCTTCGCCTTCGCCACCCGGTACGTCGTGTGGAACATCTCGGTCGTCTCGCCGAAGGCGTAGCCGCCCTTGAGGGCCCGCTTGTTCGCCTCCGCGATGACCGGGCGCGCGCCGAACTTCTCGTCGATCCAGGCGATCGTCGGTTCCATCGATCGCTCGTACAGCCAGAACATCAGGCCGAGGGCGAAGAAGTTCTTCGTCAGGTCGGCCTGCTTGCTCGTCATCTCCAGCCCCTCGAGCGAGCGGGCGTTGAGGGTGCCGATGGGCACCTCGAACACCTTCACGTGCTTGAGCGAGCCGTCCGTGAGCGGGTTGGACGCGTATGCCGCCTTGCTCAGGTTCTGCGGCGTGAACGCGTCGCTGTTGACGATCAGGGCGCCGCCCGCGGGCAGGTCCCCGACGTTCGTCTTGAGCGCGGCGGGGTTCATCGCCACGAGCACGTCCGGCGCGTCGCCCGGGGTGTGGATGTCCGAGGCGGAGAAGCTGATCTGGAACCCGGACACGCCGGGGAGCGAGCCCGCGGGTGCGCGGATCTCGGCCGGGTAATCAGGGAAGGTGCTGATGTCGTTGCCGAAGACCGCGGCGGTTCTCGTGAACTGCGAGCCGGTCAGCTGCATCCCGTCGCCGGAGTCCCCGGCGAACCGGATGGTGACCCGATCGAGCTCCTGGACGTCGCGCTCGATCCGTTCTTCTGTTGCTGTCATCCGCCTTCGGCCTGCTCCATCCGCTGGTGCGGTCTGGGTGGGAGGTTGAGCAGCTCCTCGGGGAAGGACTCCGCGAGGAACTTGAGGATGTCCACCTGCCGCACGACGCCCACGAGGCGGCGGTCGTCGTCGACGACGGGGACGTTCCGGAACTCGCCCGACTGCATCAGCGCGATCGCGTCGGCCACCGACTGCGACAGGCGGAGGGTCCGTGGGTCGGTCGTCATGTACTGCTCGACCGGTGCGAAGACGTCGACGCCCGCGCCGACGTCCGTGCCCACGAGGCGACCGAAGATGTCGCGCTCCGTGAGGACGCCGGCAAGCCGTCCCTCCGTGTCCGTGACGAACACGGAATCGCCCTTGCCGGTCTCCTGGATGACACGCAGGCACATGGCGATGGTGGTGCCGGGGCCCACGGTCACGGGCTCACGGCGCCCGACCATCATGAGGGGATGGGCTGCGAGGGCGGGGACGCGTGCAGCAACGGCACGCTCGGTGAGTTCGGCCACGGGTCCAGTGTACGCGTACACGCCCGATCCGGCGGTGCGGGCATTGCGCCCGGGATTCGGGGTGGATACGGCGTGAACCGGCGGGGACGGGAGGCCCTTGCGCGGCCGGGGTGACGTGCGCTAGCGAGCGTCGCCGGCGCGATCAGGACCGGCACGGCCGGCGGCCATGACGACACGCCGCTCGGCCCGTCCGGATCCGGGCCGAGCGGCCCGGGTGGCGTCCTGCCGCGCCGGTACCCTCGGGTGTCGTGGATCGAACCCGCGCTACCGGCATCGTCCTCATCGTCATCAGCGCCATCGCCTTCGGGTCCGGTGGCCTGTTCGCGCGCCCGGTGTATGCCGCCGGCGTGGACTGGCTCACGCTCATGGCATGGCGGTTCGCGATCGCCGGGGCCCTGGCCTGGGCGGTGCTGCTGCTGCGGCCCGGCGCCCGTCGGGCGCTCGTCGCGCTGCCGCGCCGGACGCTCCTCGCGTCCATCGGGCTCGGCGCGTTCTACGTCACCAACACCGCGACCTACTACGCGGCCATCACAACGGTCGACCTGTCGCTCGCGGCGCTGATCGTCTACATCTACCCACCCGTGGTCGCGACCCTCGCGCTCCTGTTCGGGCGACCCCTCGAGGGGCGGCGCGCGTGGACCGCACTGGGCATGGCCGTCCTGGGCGTCGCGCTCGCGGTGGGCGGGATCGACCCGTCGGCCCAGCCGCCGACCGCGGGCCTGCTGCTGATCATCGCCTCGCCGCTGCTGTACTCGATCTGGATCATCCTCGCGGCCCGGCACTCGGGCGAGCGCAGCGACCGGGTGGGCTCGGACGCCGACGACGGGGCGAACGCCTCGGTGGTCGGTGCGGTGATGCTGACCTCCACGGCCGCCGTCTACTGGGTCGTGACGCTCGTGATCGGACACCCGGTCCTGCCGGCCGAGATCCCGTCCGAGGCATGGCCGGGGATCCTCGCGGTCGGCGTGCTGGCCGGGTTCGTGCCGGTCCTCACGTTCTATGCCGGGGCGCAGCGGATCGGCGCCGCGCAGGCCTCCCTCGTCTCGACCGTGGAACCGCTGTGGACGATCGTCGCCGCCTCGATCATCTACGACGAGCGCCTCGGGCCGGTGCAGCTGGTCGGCGGCGTGCTGATCCTCGGCGGGGTGCTGCTGTCGCAGACGCGTGGACGGACCCGCCCGGCGAGGCCGGCCGATGCCGGCGCGCGACGAGGAGCCGCTGCTGCCCCAGCCCGTCGTGATGCTCGGCGAGGAGTAGGGCCGACGCTCAGTCGAGGGCGGAGCGGGCGTCCGCCAGCTGCGCGCGGGCGCCGGCGATGACGTAGGAGACGTCCGAGCCCACGCCGATGAACGTGAACCCCTGCCGAATCGCGGCCGCGGTCGCCGCCCCGTCCCGCAGCAGGATCCCCGCGCTCTTGCCATGGGCGCGGCAGGCCGCGACGACGCGGTCGAGGGCCGCCACGAACGACGGGTCGTCGAAGCGGCCGGGGATCCCCATCGCATGCGACAGGTCCGCGGGCCCGACGAACAGCACGTCGACACCCTCGATCGCGGCGATGTCGGCGGCGACGTCGACCACGGCCGGCGTCTCGACCTGGAACACCCCGAGCACGGCCGGGTTGACCTGGGCGGCGACCTCGGCATGGGTCCGCTCCCCGAACCCGGCGCCGCGGGTGATGAGCGCGACGCCGCGCGTTCCCTCGGGCGGATACCGCATCCACGACACGCCGTCGCGGGCCTCTGCCTCGCTCCGGACCTGGGGCAGCATCAGCCCGTCCGCCCCGAGGTCCAGGGTCCGGGCGATGTTGAGCCGCTCCACCGAGGGGACGCGCACGAGCGCCGCGGTCGGGGTCCCCTGGATGGCCAGCAGCTGGGCGTGGACGTCCGCGATCGACCCCATCCCGTGCTCCAAATCCACGATCAGCCAGTCGTACCCCGCACGGGCGAGCAGCTCCGTGGACGCGAGCGACCCGAGGTTCGCGAACGCACCGATCGTGGGCTCACCGGCGAGCACGCGCCGGCGCAGGTCGCCGCGCGGCGGCAGGGGCGGAGGCGGCGGCGAGGTGGTAGCGCATGGGCCGATGATGCCGGAGCCGGTCGTCAGCCGCTGCGTCCCCGCGCGTCCACCGCCCATCGCTCCACCCGCCCGTCAGGTCGGACGACGGCGAACGACGCGACGAGATCCACGACCGGGCAGATGTGGTTCGGCACCACGGCGACCTGGTCCCCGATCCGCGGCCGCACCCCGCCGCCCGCGAGCGAGACCATCCCGTGGTAGTCGTTGAGCTTCTCGACGAGCGCCCCCGGCCAGGCCGGGATCGCCCCGTAGCCGTCCACGAACGAGGGCAGGTCCTTGGTCAGGGCCTTCGCCCCTGCGTCAAGGACCACGCGGCCCGCCTTCGTCGCGACCACGGTCGAGGCGACCACCGCGGCAACGTCGTCCGGCCCGATCGCACCCAGCGCCACCTGCTGCCGGTCGCCGAGGACGTACGTGCCCGCGCGGATCTCGGTCACCCGCCCGCCCGCCGCCAGCGTCCGCGTCGGGGTCGATCCGGCGCTGAGCACCTCGACCTCGATCCCGGCGGCTGAGAGCGCCGTGGCCGCCCTCTCGAGCGCCGTGACCTCGTCGAGCGCTACGCCGCCGGCCGCGCCCGGCCGGTAGGCATGCCCCCCATGCGTGAACACGCCCGCGACGACGAGGCCGGCAGCCTGCGCGGCCCGGGCCACGCCGACCGCCTCGTCCGGCGTGGCGACGCCCGTCCGGTGGAGCCCCGAGTCGACCTCCACCAGCACCTGCATGGGTCGCCGTCCACCGGCGATCGCCGCGCCCAGCCGTTCGGCGCCGGCGACGGATTCCACGCCGACCCGCAGCTCGGCCGAGTCGTGGAGCGCTCGGAGGCGGGCCGCCTTGGGGCCCTCGGCCCAGAGCGGGTAGGCGAGGAACAGGTCCCGCAGGCCGGCGGACGCCATCACCTCGGCCTCGCCCAGCGTGCCGACGGTGAGGCCCGCGGCGCCGGCGTCCAGCTGCAGCCGCGCGATGCGCACGCTCTTGTGCGTCTTCACGTGCGGACGGAGCGCGATCCCGCGGCCGGCAAGGTCGGCCTGCAGGCGGTCGACGTTCGCCCAGACGCGCTCCAGGAACACGACGAGCTCGGGGGTGTCGAGGCCCGCCGGGAGGGCCGGGGGAAGGCCGGGGGCGGGGCCGGGGCCGGTCGCGGAGGTCGTGGCGGTCACCCGTGCAGCATACGGGCCGGCCACCACCGCGGGTGTCGCGGCGCGTGATCGTCTTGCAGGGACACGGTCGTTCCGGCATCGTGGAGGCGGTCAGCCCAGCCCCAGGAGGCTTCATGTCCCGCAGTGTCCTCATCGTCGACGACGAGCAGCACATCCGCCTGCTGATCGAGCAGACGCTGGAGGAGCTCCTCGACGAGGGCGTGGAGCTGTACACGGCGTCGGACGGCGAGGAGGCCCTGGCCGCGATCGACGCCCAGCGGCCGGACCTCGTGTTCCTGGACGTGATGATGCCGAGGAGGAACGGCCTCGAGGTCGCCCGCGCGGTGCGCGGCGAGCTCGGGCTCGGGGACATCCACATCGTGCTGCTGACCGCCAAGGGCCAGGCCCACGACCGGGAGGAGGGCCTCGCCGCCGGGGCGAACCGCTACCTCACCAAGCCGTTCGACCCGGACGAGCTGCTCGCCATCGCGCACGAGGTCCTGGGCGCCGCATGAGCGAGCTGCGCCGCCTCATCGTCCGCCACCGGCACGTCGCGCCGATGGTCTCCGCGCTCCTGGCGGGCACCGACGCGGCGGTCACGATCCGGGATGCGGAGGGCGAGGTCGTCCTCGAGCGGTCGGGCGCAGGCGCCGGCGAGGCTCGTCACGACGTGACCGTGGACGGCGAGGTCCTGGGCACGGTCGAGGGCGGTCGTGCCGCGCGCGGCATCGCCGCCGTGCTCGCCTACGCCGCCGCACGGGAACGGGACAAGCGCTCCCTCGCGAACGAGGCCCTGGAGCGCTACCGCGAGCTGTCGCTCATCTACGACCTCGCGGCTGCCATCGGCGGGCACGAGGACCTCGAGGCGATCGTCGGCACGGCGACGGCCGAGCTCTCGCGACTCCCGCACGACGCGCGCGGGTTCCTCCTGCTGCTGGCGCCCGACGGGGCGCTGCGGGCCGCCCCCGGGTATGCCGGCACGGGCTCGCCCATCACCGAGGGTCGGCTGGGCGAGGGGATCATCGGGTCGGTGACGCAGGCGGGCATCGCTGAGCTGCTCGAGGCCGCCGGCGAGGATGAGCGCGCGACGGATGCAGAGCGGGCGGGCGGCAGCGTCGTCGCGGCACCGCTTCGCGCAGACGACCACACGATCGGCGTCGTCGGTGCGACCGCCACGGGCGGGGCGTTCAGGGCCGCCGACCTCAAGGTCGTCACGGCGATCGCGGCGCTCGCCGGCCCGGCCATCGGCCGGGCGCTGGCCGCCGGACCGGGCCGCTGAGCTTCCGCGCCCACCGGGCCGCACCCGTGCCGCGCGACGAGCGGGGCGGGGGCCCGCCGCCCGCCGGAGGGCTCGACGCGGCACAGGCGACGGCGCTGGAGCGCGACCTGCGCGACCGGCTCGAGGAGCTGGCCGGCATCAACGCGATCGGCATCGCGCTCGGCTCCACGCTGCACCTCGACGAGCTGGTGGAACGGGGCCTCGCCGAGATCGTGGGGCGTCTCGGGTTCGAGCGCGGGCTGATGGCGTTCGTCCTGCCGGGGGCGACGACGCTCGGCCGATCCGCGTCGCGGGCGGAGCGCCCGGGCAGCCGGGACTTGCCGGCAGACCTCGAGATCCCGCTCGACGACGAGACGTCGTCGCTCGCCGTGCTCGCGCGGGCCGATGGGCCGCTCCGGTTCCGCGATGCCGACCGCGACGCGGACGAGCGCAACCGGCACCTGGCGGCCGTGCTCGGCTCGCCCGGCTACGTGGGCACGCCGCTCGTGACGCAGGGCCGGGTCGTCGGGGTCCTCGTGGTGGACGAGCGGCGGAACGGCCGGGACCTGCAGCCGGCGGACGGCCCGCTCCTGTACACGGTGGGGTCGCTGTTCGCCGGCGCCATCGAGTCAGCGCGCCTGTACGACGAGCTCCAGGCCCAGAACCGTGCCCTCGAGCAGCGTGTCGCGGAGCGGACCGCCGAGCTCGTCGACGCGATGACCGAGGCCCAGGCCGCGCGCGCCACCGCCGAGCAGGCGAACGAGTCCAAGAGCCGGTTCCTCGCCAACGTCAGCCACGAGCTGCGGACGCCGCTGACGTCCGTCGTGGGCTTCGCGAAGCTCAACCGCAAGCGACTCGCCGAGGTCGTGTTCCCCGTCGTGCCGCGGGACGACCCGAAGGTCGACCGTGCCGTCCGCCAGGTCGGCGAGAACCTCGGGATCATCGTGGATGAGGGCGAGCGCCTCACCGGGCTCATCAACGACCTCCTCGACCTCGCGAAGATCGAGGCCGGCCGGTTCGAGCTCCAGATGGCGCCGATGGCCCTCGAGGAGACCGTGCGCCAGGCGCTCGCCGCGACCGCGGCCCTGTTCGAGGTCAGCGGGCTCACGCTGGACGTGGCCGTCGAGGACCCGCTGCCCGCGATCGACGGTGATCACAATCGACTCGTCCAGGTGGTCGTCAACCTCATCTCGAACGCGGTCAAGTTCACGCCGCACGGCGGCGTTCGCGTCGCCGTGGAGCGGGAGGTCGCGCCCGCGCGCGGAGCGGCCGTGGACGAGGCCGTGCCCCACGTCCGGGTCGCGGTCACGGACTCCGGGCGGGGCATCGCCCCGGACGACATCGAGCGGATCTTCGAGCCGTTCCGGCAATCGTCGGACACGGTGCCCGACGGCCCGAAGGGCACCGGCCTCGGGCTCCCGATCGCGCGCCAGATCGTCGAGGCGCACGGCGGAGAAATGGGGGTGGCGTCCGCGCCCGGATCCGGCTCCACGTTCTGGTTCCGCATCCCCGCCCGCTGAGGCGCCCCGCACGAAACGTTGCGGCGGCGCACCGACACCTACTTAAGGCGAGGGGGTACCAGTACCAATGGGTCATTCCTCGGCGTGCGCCCGAGGGACTACGTTCGGTGTCCTTCGAGGCGGGGGGCCCACCTCGCCGATACGCAATGCAGGGGAACCGGATGAAGTCGAACCTCAAGTGGTACGCGATCCGCGCCACGATGTTCCTGGGCACGATGGCAGCCGCCTGGGGCTTCGCGATCGACTCGGGGCGACGCTGGTTCTAGCCACCGCCTCGCAATGAATGCCACCGCCGAGGCCTGAGCCGCCGGGAAACCGGCGGCTCTTGGATTCCTGGCCCGACCCCGGCCTCGGCCGGCCGCGACCCCCGCGCTCAGGCCCGGCCGCGCTCCCGCCACAGGTTGCGCAGCAGGAACGACACGTTCGCCGGGCGCTCGGCCAGGCGGCGCATGAAGTACGGGTACCACTGCCCGCCGAACGGGACGTAGACGCGGACCCGCCACCCGGCGCCGACCAGCTGCTCCTGGAGGTCGCGGCGCACGCCGTAGAGCATCTGGAACTCGAACGAGTCGCGGGCGATCCCCTCCGCCTGCGCGACCTCGATCGCCCGCCGGATCAGCCGGACGTCGTGGGTGGCGATCGCCGGGTAGCGTCCCGGCGCGCAGGAGGCGGAGCATCAGGCGCTCGTACGCCTCGTCCACCTCGTGCCTTCTCCTGGAACGCGACGATGTCGGGCTCCTTGTAGGCGCCCTTGCACAGCCGGACGCGGCCGCCGTCCGCGATGATCGCCTCGACGTCCGCCTCGCTCCGGCGCAGCGCCGACTGGATCACGACCCCGACGTCGGCGCTCGCCGGACCGTCTCGGCCGGCCGGAGCGCGCGCCACAGGTCGAGCGTCGCGTCCGTGTACGGGTGGTCCTCCATGTCGATCCGGACGAAGGCGCCGATCTCGACGGCCCTGGCGACGACCGCGCCGATGTTCTCGCGCGCGAGGCCCGGGTCGATCTTGAGGCCCATCTGCGAGGGCTTGAGCGAGACGTTGCGATCCAGCTCGTGCGCGGCAGCGCGTCGAGGACCGCGAGGTAGCGGGCGCAGGCGGCCCGGGCATCCGCCTCCGCGCGTCACCGATTCGCCGAGGACGTCCACCGTCGTGCCGCATCCCCTGGCCGTGCAGGCGCTCGATCGCCGGCAGCGCCTCCTCGAGCGTCTCGCCCGCGACGAAGCGGCGGACCATCGGGCCGCGTGACCGGGACCCGCGTGGCCAGCCGGCCGAGCGACTTGCGGTGCGAGAGCGTCAGGAGCGCGGAGCGCATGGCGCGCTCGGCAACATCGCTGACGGCGGATCGGTCGGGCATCGGTACCCCTTGGGAGGTCAGTCGGCGGGCGGTGTCGGGCGGGGCGCCGTAGGCGGCGTCGAGCTCGGCGAGGAGGCGGCGCTCGTCGTGGCGGGTGAGGAAGGTCCAGACGAGGTAGCCGGCGACGAGCGATGGTCCACGCGAGGGCGACGAGCGCGAACGCCGGGGTCGCGGCGGCCTGCGACGCCGCCCACTCGTCGGGCAGGCGGTTCGCGACGTCGAGCAGCCCGATCATCCCGACGACCCACAGGAAGGCCCCGCCGACCGTGTAGCCGACGGTCATCGACGGACATCATCCCGAGCGGGTCGCCCGAACGAGATCGCCGGCGATCTTCGGCGCATCCGGCGGGTAGTAGTAGGCCGCCTCGAGGCGGTGCGCGACGAGCACGTCCCGCCCGAAGCGCGCGTTGATCGCGCGCTCGAGGTACTCCGCGTGGCGCCGCGCGAAGACCGTGTAGAAGAACAGGTAGCCGGTCTCGAGGAACGCGAACGGGACGAGGAACGGGACCGCGATCACCGCCGCGGGGAAGATCCCGGACCCGGCGATCACGAGCAGCGCCAGCGTCACGATCAGGTCCAGGTGCGGATCCGCTCGAAGAACCGCTCGGAGTAGCCGAACAGCATCCCGCGCATCCGCGACGAGCTGCTCGGCGAGGAGGCGCAGCTCCTCCGGGTCGGGCGCCGTGGGACGGCCGGCGCCGGCCGCGTGGGTATCCATCCCGGCCGAGGATAGCGTCGGGGCCTCCGGCGCGAGATGGAGGCTCGGTCTCGAAGATTCCGGGCCATGTGGTCCGGGCGGACCGGGCGATCTGCGCGGCTGCTCGAGCTCAGCCTTGCGGCGTCGCCCGCTCGTCGCCGGCGACGAGCTGCGCGCTCCATCTGGTCGCCAAGCTCCACCGTGCGGCGGAACGCGGCCCACACGGCCTCGGACAGGACCGTGCGCAGGCGGCCGGACTCCAGCTCGTGGATGGCGGCGGCGCTCGTGCCGGCCGGGCGACGTGACCATGTTGCGCAGCACCGCCGGGTGGTCGCCCGACTGCTTCGCGAAGCGGGTGCTGCCCTCGAGCGTCTCGATGACGAGGTCGTGCGCGATGTGGCGCGGGAAGCCGAGGTGGACGGCGGCGTCGATCAGCGCCTCCATCACGAGGAACACGTAGGCGGGGCCGGTCCCCGACACCGCGGTCGCCATCGCGACCCACTTCTCGTCCTCGACCTCGAGCTCCGCGCCCAGCGCGCCGAGCAGCGCCTTCGCCTGGGCGCGCTGGTCCTCGGTGCGTGGCCGGCGTCGCGTACCAGACGGTCATGCCCGCTGCCGATGCGGGCGGGCGTGTTGGGCATCGCGCGCGACGACCTGGTCGTGGCCGAGGGTCGGCGACGAGGGCGCTCGTCGTGGGCCCGGCGAGCACCGACAGCACCAGCTGCCCGCGTCGCAGGTGCGGGCCCGATCTCCCGGCCCACCCGCGCCAGCATCTGCGGCTTGACCGCGAGGATGATCACGTCCGCCTCGCGGATCGCCTCGACGTTGGATGCGACGACGCGGATCCCGTGCGTGCCCTCGAGCGCGGCGCGGCGCTCGGCGCGCGGGTGGCTGGCGACGACCTGCTCGGGCGCGACGAGCTTGCCCGTGCAGCAGCCCGACGATCATGGCCTCGGCCATGACGCCGGAGCCGACGGTGGCGATCGTCCGGTTCGCGAGGGGTGACATCGCGCCGGAGGATAGCACCGGGCATCAGCGCGCCGCGTCCGATCGCGCCGCCACGGGCGCGTCGCGCAGACGGACGAAGAACCGGCCGGTCGTCGTGAGCGTCGAGGTCGACGAAGCCGGCGCGCGCGCAGCGCCGCCTCGAGGATCGCCGGGTCGTGCCAGGTCCAGGAGATCGCCGCGGGCGGGCCGCCCGCCGGATCGGGACGCAGGTCGACGAGCGCGAGCAGGCCGCCCGGGCCGAAGCCGTGCCGCGCAGCGCTGCGGCCGCGCCGTCGAGACCGGCCCCCCGGCGCCGCCCGGTGAGGAAGCCGCCACGACCGCATCGCGCGGGGCCGTCCGGGCGCGGCAGCCCACGGGTCCGCCACGTGGAGGTGGGCGAGCAGCCGGTGCGCGACGAGCCGGTCGCGGGCCAGGTCGAGCGCGCCGCCGTCCTCGTCCGAGGCGTGGAGCTCGCCCTTCTCCGCGAGCAACGGGGAGAAGAAGCCCGTCCCCGCCGCGGGCTCGTCGATCGATGCCGCCGAGCGGGAGGTCGTCGAGCCAGCGGGTGACCATGTCCAGCTCCGCCTGCCACGCGGCGTCGTGGATCGCCCCGCGCTCGAAGGCGCCGCGGCGGAGGAACCAGTCGTCCGGGAAGGCCGGATGCCGCGGCGCGCCGGGTGGCGGGCCCGGCGGCCGCACCCGCCCGGGCGCCGGTGCCGTTCCGGCCCGGGTCGCGGCGCTCGCGGCCGCTCCCCGCTCGGGCCAGGGCGCTGCGCAGCCGGCTGCGGAGGAACGGGTTCGTGCCCGCCTTGCCCAGACAGGCCGGGCACAGCTGCGCCCATCCTTCGAGATCGTCCGGGGTGCGCACGGCGTGCGGCCGTCCCGCACCACAGGCAGTCGAAGCGGTCGCGGAACGGCATCGGGAGGGATGGACCGGCGGGTCGGCCTAGCCGACGCGCTCCCAGCTCTGCGGCGGCGACATGCCGTCGAACGCCGCCGGGTCGATGAGCTCGGCGAGAACCTCGATCCCGTCGATGATCCTCGGACCCGGGCGCGAGAAGTACGCGGAGCCGTCTACGGCGTACACGCGCCCGGCGCGGACTGCCCGGAGTGCGTCCCATCCGTCCGCCCGGGGCAGCGACACCCACGCGTCGACGGTCCGCGGCAGGTCGAAGCCGCAGGGCATCAGGACGACGATCTCCGGATCCACCTCGCGGACCGCGTCCCACGTGGTCTCGACCGACCGGCCGCCCTCGTCGCCCAGGAGCTCCCAGCCGCCGGCGATCCGGACCTGCTCGGGGACCCAGTGGCCGACGGCGAACGGCGGGTCCAGCCACTCGAGGGCGACGACCCGCGGCGGCACGAAGCCGGTGTCGCGGCGCCCGCGGACGATCTCCCCGACATGCCTGAGGCGCTCCCGCAGACCCTCCACGACGGCGACCGCGGCGTCCTCCGCCTCGGTCATCGCGCCCACGGTCGCGATGGCGTTGAGGACACCTTCCACCGACGTGGGCTCGAGGCTCATCACGGTCACGTCGCCGTCGAGGCGGCGCACGACCTCGTTCACCTGCTCGTAGCCCACCGCGCAGACCCGGCACAGCTCCTGGGTCAGGATCAGGTCCGGCTTCGCTGCCGCGAGCGCCGCCTCGTCGAGCTCGTAGATCGCCGTGTGCGTCCGCATCGACTCCTCGACCAGCGCATGGATCGCGTGTGAGCTGGCGCCGGACAGGTCGTGGACGCCGCGGGTGACGACCGGGCGGGCGCGTGCCTCGGGCGGGTAGTCGCACTCGTGGGTGACGCCGACCAGGTCGTCACCGAGGCCGAGGGCGAACACGATCTCGGTCGCCGACGGGAGGAGGGAGACGATGCGCACATCCCCAGTCTACGTGCGCCGGGCCTCCGCCCCCGGACACACGAACGGCCCCGCACCTGCGCGGGGCCGTCGGGCCGGTCTGCATCGGCGGCGTGGGCCGCCGGCCAGGATCAGGCGGGCTTGAGCGCGTCCATCATCGCCCGCGCCGCAGCCTTGTCGGTGAACCAGGTCGCGTCGATCGGCGTGTAGGCGGCCCACTCCGGCGGCAGGCTCTCCTCGGGGAAGATCGCGTTGACCGGGCACTCGGGCTCGCAGGCGCCGCAGTCGATGCACTCGTTGGGATCGATGTACAGCTTCCGGTCGATGCCCTCGTCGTAGTGGATGCAGTCCACGGGGCAGACGGACACGCACGAGGTGTCCATGACGTCGACACAGGGCTCGGCGATGACGTACGTCATGGTGGAAGCTCTCCTGGAATGCGATGGCCGGGGGCGCACGGGCGTCCTGCGCGCCACCTGAACGATACCACCGCGCGACGGCTGCGGGCCGTTCGCGCGCGGTGCCCGGCTCAGCCCTCGGGTGACGCGGGCGGCAGGGCCGGCGGCGTCCCGAGCGGGACGCCGCCCGACCCCACCAAGCGCACGGGCACGACCATTCCCTTCGCCCAGTGACCCGGGATGTGGCAGCCCACGAACCAGCCGCCGGCCGCATCGGTCGCGTCGGGAGGCACCGTCCAGGTGACGTCGAGGCGCTTGCCCGACTCGACGACGATCCGGACCCCTTCGAAGCCCACCGGGTCGGGCACGAGCGGCGTCGGGCCGGGCGGATGGCCGATGGTCGCGGCCTCCGCCTCCTCCCAGGCCAGCTGCGTGTCGATATCGCCGAGGATCGCCTCGTGGATCTCGAGGCCGCCGTTGAGGACCCGGAAGGTCACGGTCTCCCCCGGCACGAGGTCCACGACGGAGGGCACGTACGAGTAGTCGCGCATCACGATGTTCACGTCGCGCGGCGTCGCGCTCGCGCCGGGCGTGATCGGCGGCGTGGCAGGGGCCGCCCCGCCGCCGCATGCTGCGACGAGTACGGCCAGCGCCACGACCATGACGGCGCGTGGATGGGGGTGCATGTCGCACATGATGCGGGAGATCCGCCGCGTGCCCACGTGGCGCATCACGCTTGACACCGCCGAAGGCTCCTCGTAGCGTGCGCGCCACCTCGGAACTGCCGTCGCCACGCCGCCGCCGGCCCCAGGCATGAACTGTCACGCCGCCTCACCGTCCCCGGTGTCCCAGGAGTCTGCACCCGAGTGACCGCATCGCCCCAGGATCCCGTCGCGCACGAACCCGTCGAGGACCGCAGCCCCGAGGGCGGCGCCGCGCCTGCGGTCCGCCTCGAGGGCCTCGAGAAGCGGTTCGGTGACGTCGCAGCCGTGGCCGGTGTGGACCTCGAGATCGCCGACGGCGAGTTCTTCTCGATGCTCGGCCCGTCGGGCTCCGGCAAGACGACGACGCTGCGGATGATCGCCGGGTTCGAGCTGCCCTCGGCCGGTCGCGTCCTCCTGCACGGACACGACGTCACGCGGCTCGCCCCATTCGATCGTGACGTCAACACGGTGTTCCAGGACTACGCGCTGTTCCCGCACATGACGGTCGGCGACAACGTCGCGTACGGCCTGGTCATCCGGAAGGTGCCCAAAGCGGACCGGGAGCGCCGGGTGGCCGACGCGATGCGGATGGTCCGCCTCGAGGGCTACGAGAAGCGCAAGCCCGGGCAGCTCTCCGGCGGCCAGCGGCAGCGGGTCGCCCTCGCGCGCGCGCTCGTGAACCGGCCCCGCGTCCTGCTCCTCGACGAGCCGCTCGGCGCGCTCGACCTCAAGCTCCGCGAGGAGATGCAGATCGAGCTCAAGCGCATCCAGCAGGAGGTCGGGATCACGTTCATCTACGTGACCCACGACCAGGAGGAGGCGCTGACCATGAGCGACCGGATCGCGGTGTTCAACCATGGCCGGATCGAGCAGGTCGGGGCGCCCGCGGAGGTCTACGAGCACCCGGCGACGCGGTTCGTCGCGGGCTTCGTGGGCACGTCCAACCTGCTGACGGGCGAAGCGGCCGAGAGCGATCGTCGGCACGTCCGGCACGTTCACCGTCCGGCCCGAGAAGATCCGCCTGGCCGCAGCCGGACGCCGAGCCCGCCGACGACGAGGTGGCGCCGTCGGGTCGGATCCGGGAGGTCGTGTACGTCGGCCCGGACACCCGCTATGTCGTGACGCTCGACGCCGGCGCGGAGCTGGTGGTCACGGAGCAGAACCTGCGAACGACCTCGACCGAGGCGCTTGCGCAGCAGGGCCGGGAAGTGCGGCTCATCTGGAAGCGGCATCACTGCCTGCCCGTCGCCGACGGGGGGCATGTTGTGGAGGAGGAACAGACCGCATGAAGCATTCGCGCATCCTGGCTGCAGCCGGGGTCGTCGCGCTCGTCGCCGCGGCGTGCGGCGGGGGCTCGTCGGGGACGCCGGCGCCCAGCCTGCCCACCGCCATCGGCGATGGTGAGGGACAGGTCAAGGTCCTGGCCTGGCCGGGCTACGTCGAGGATGGCAGCACCAGCCCGGACGTCGACTGGGTCAGCTCGTTCGAGGACGAGACCGGCTGCGAGGTGACCGTCCAGACCTTCGGGACGTCGGACGAGGCATTCACGCTGTTCCAGACGAACCCCACCGAGTACGACGTCATCTCCGCCTCCGGCGACGCGAGCCTGCGGCTCGTGGCCGGCGGGTTCGTCCAGCCCGTCAACGTGGACATCATTCCGAGCTACGCCGAGATCTTCGAGGATCTCAAGAACAAGGACTACAACACCGTCGACGGCGTCCACTACGGCGTGCCCCACGGCCGTGGCGCGAACGTCCTCATGTGGCGGACCGACCAGGTCGATCCGGCCCCGACGTCCTGGGCCGAGATGTTCGACCCGGCGTCGCCGTACGCGGGCAAGTTCTCCGTCTACGACGCGCCGATCTACATCGCCGACGCGGCGATCGTGCTCATGAAGTCCAACCCCGAGCTCGGGATCACCCACCCGTACGCGCTCGACGAGACGCAGTTCGCGGCGGCGATCGACCTGCTCAAGAAGCAGAAGCCGGCCGTGGGCGAGTACTGGGGCGACTACACCAAGCAGATCACGTCGTTCTCGAACGGGAACACGAACCTCGGCACGACGTGGCAGGTCATCGCCAACGTGCTCCAGGGGTCCGATCCCGCGGTGCCGGTTGACGTCGTCAAGCCCGTCGAGGGCGCGACCGGGTGGTCCGACACCTGGATGATCAACTCCAAGACCCCGAACATCAACTGCGCCTACAAGTTCGTGAACCACATCACGTCGGCGCCGATCAACATCCAGATCGCCGAGTACTTCGGCGAGGCCCCGGGCAACAGCAAGTCCTGTGCCCTGGCCGCCAACCCCGATCACTGCGACATCTTCCACGCGGAAGACACCGAGTACTGGAAGGACGTCTGGTACTGGACGACGCCCACCGAGTCCTGCCTCGACGGCCGCACGGACGTCAAGTGCATGGACTTCGCCAAGTGGGTCGAAGGCTGGACCGAGGTCCGGGCCGGCTGATCGCGCACCATGGTGTGGCCGGGGCGCACGCCCCGGCCACACCGGCGCCCTGACACCATGACCGCGACCACCCCTGACGCCTCACTCCCCCGGGTCAGCGCACCGCGCCGCGTCGCCGCCTGGCTGCACGCCCATCCCCGGGCGCGCGTGTCCGGGCTGCTCGTCGCGCCCCTGCTGTGGCTCGGGGTCATCTACCTCGGCTCGCTGCTGATCCTGCTCCTCAACGCCTTCTGGAGCCGCGACGCCTTCACCGGCGCCACCGTGTACGAGCCGACCCTCGCGAACTTCGCCAAGCTCCTCGACGATCCGTACCCGGGGATCGCCCTGCGCACCGTCGTCATGGCGTCGCTGGTGACCGTTTCCTGCGCGCTGCTCTCGTTCCCCATCGCGTTCTACATGGCTCGGGTCGCGTCGCCACGCGTTCGCAGCCTGATGGTGGTGGCGATCCTGCTGCCCCTGTGGGCGAGCTACCTCGTCAAGATCTACGCCTGGCGCGTGATCCTCGCCGAGGAGGGGATCCTCAACGTCGCCCTCGAGCCGATCGGCCTCAAAGGGCCCGGCTACGGCGACGTCGGCGTATGGCTGACGTTCACCTACCTCTGGCTCCCGTACATGGTCCTGCCCGTGTTCGCGGGGCTGGAGCGGATCCCGTCCTCGCTGCTCGAGGCCTCGTCAGACCTGGGCGGGCGCTCCCTGATGACCTTCAGGCGCGTGATCCTGCCGCTCGTGTTCCCGGCCGTCGTGGCGGGCTCGATCTTCACGTTCTCGCTGACGCTCGGCGACTACATCGTCCCGACGCTGCTGTCGAACACGATCTTCATCGGCAACGCGATCTACGCGAACTTCGGCGCCGGCAACTTCCCGCTCGCCGCGGCGCTCACGATCCTGCCGCTGGTGGTGATCATCGTGTACCTGTGGCTGGCGCGCCGCCTCGGCGCGTTCGAGGCGCTCTGATGGAGCTGGGCCGCGGCACGCGGATCGCCCTGCGCGTCGCCACGATCCTCACCCTCGCGTTCATCTACGTCCCGATCGCGCTGATCGTGGTCTACTCGGTGAACAAGGACACCACGCCCCGGTGGCCGCCGACCGGCTTCACGCTCGACTGGTGGGCCGCCGCGTTCCGCAACACCGGGCTCCAGGAGGCCTTCGTCACGTCCCTCACGGTCGCGCTGGGGGCGACGGTGATCGCCCTGGTGCTCGGGACGCTCGCCTCGATGGCCGTCGCCCGCTACCGGTTCTTCGGGCGGGAGGCGATCTCCTTCCTGGTCATCTTCCCGATCGCGCTGCCGGGCATCGTGACCGGCATGGCGCTCAGCCGCTCGTTCGCCCAGGTCGGCTTCGATCTCGGCTGGTTCTCGATCGTGATCGGACACGCGACCTTCTGCATCGTGCTCGTCTACAACAACACGATCGCGCGTCTTCGCCGCACGTCCCGCTCCTTCGAGGAGGCGTCCGCCGACCTCGGCGGTGACACCTGGAGCACCTTCCGCCGGATCACCTACCCGCAGATGCGCTCCGCCCTGTTCGCCGGCGCCCTCCTTGCCTTCGCGCTGTCATTCGACGAGATCATCGTCACGATCTTCACCGCGGGCGGCGTGCAGACCCTCCCGATCTGGATCTTCCAGAGCTTCCGGCTCGCCAACCAGGTCCCGCTCGTGAATGTCGCGGGCCTGATCATGATCCTGCTGTCGGTCATCCCGGTGTACATCGCCTCCCGGATCACGCAGGGCGAGGTCGCCGGGCGCGTCTGATCGGGAGGCGGGTCCCTTTAGCCGAGCGGCCAGCGACGGCCGCTGTCGACCACGATTCCGATGGCGACCGCGAGCGGCGACAGGCTGGCGACGGCAGCCAGCGTCGTCACGGCGCGGCGGACACGGGCAGTCATGGATCGTCCTCCGCCCGGCGAGCCGGGCTCACTGACCGCGCGTCGATCCCGTCCGAGGAGTGCCCGATCGAACCAGTGCGGAACGGCAGTCTGCCGTCGCGCACTTATCGGCGGCTTATCGCGGCCATGCGGCCGCGGGGCTACATCCCTTCCGGGACGTAGGCCGGGTCGAGGAACCGCTCCGGGTCGTCGCGGAACTCGAGCAGGCAGCCCTTGCCGCAGAACCAGTACGTCTTCCCGTCATGCTCGAGGGACAGCTTGGACGTCTCCGTGTCGACGTCCATCCCGCACACGGGATCCTTCTCGATCGTGGCCATTGCGTGGCTCCTCCTGCGGGGCTCGTGGATTCCCCGACAACTGCCACGAGCCTAGCGCACCCCAATCGGATCGGCCGAACGGCCCTTCCCCCGATGGGTCGTGCGGGCGGTAGCATCCGCACCATGACCGAGCCCGCCGCCCTTGATCCGCGCGCCGCCCTCCTCGCCGAACGCACGCGTGTGCTCGCGGAGATCGCCGATGCCGAGGTGCTGGCGCCCGGCCAGATCACGTACGGCTCCCAGGCCGCAGCGGCGACCCACGTGTTCGAGCAGCAGCGGGATCTCGCGCTGCGCGATCACAACCAGCAGCACCTCGGTGCTGTCGATGCCGCCCTCGCGCGCCTCGACGCAGGCACGTACGGAAGCTGCACCTCGTGCAGGAAGCCCATCGCGGCAGAACGCCTCGAGGCCCTCCCGTGGGCGGCGCTGTGCATCGACTGCCAGCGGGCGGCCCCCCGGCGGTGACCGGCGCGCGTCCCACCCCGGCCCTCGTCGACCTGGCGGCGATCCGTGCGGCGGCGGCGACCCTGTTCGGGATCACGCTTCGGACGCCGCTCGTCCCGTTCGGACGACCGGAGCGGCGTCAGTACCTGAAGGCGGAGAGCCTCCAGCCGATTGGCGCGTTCAAATTGCGGGGTGCGTACGTCGCCGCCGCATCCCTACCACCCGAGGTGCGGGCGCGCGGGCTCATCACCTACTCGTCGGGCAACCACGCGCAGGGTGTGGCGCGCGCGGCGCACCTGTTCGGTGTCCCGGCGGTGATCGTCATGCCGTCCGACGCACCAGGGGTCAAGCGGGCGCGCGTCGAGGCCGACGGCGCCGAGGTCGTGATCGTCGGCACGGCGTCCGAGGAGCGACGGCGGGTCGCGGAGGAGATCGCCGCCGAGCGCGGCCTGGCGGTGATCCCGCCGTACGACGATCCGCGGATCGTCGCCGGCCAGGGGACGACAGGGCTCGAGATCGCGGAAGACATGCCCGACGTCGGCGCCGTGCTCGTCCCGATCGGGGGCGGCGGGCTGATCGCGGGGGTCGCGGCCGCGATCCGCGCGCTCGCGCCATCGGCGCGCGTGATCGGCGTGGAGCCGGAGCTCGCGGCCGACGCACGCGCGTCGCTCGAGGCCGGCGAGATCGTCGCCTGGCCCGCCGACCTCGTGAGCCGGACGATCGCCGACGGGACCCGCACCCAGGCGGTCGGGCGGCTCAACTTCGAGCACCTGCGGACCCAGGTGGACGCGATCGTGACCGTGACCGAGGCGGAGATCGCGGCCGCCGTCCGGCTCGCGGCCGAGGAGGCCCGGCTGATCGTCGAGCCGTCGGGGGCCCTGCCGATCGCCGCCATGCGCTTCCACGCCGTTGAGGCGGGCCTGGACGACGTGGCGGGTCCGATCGTCGGCGTCGTGTCGGGCGGCAACGTGGACCCGGACCGCTATCGCGAGTACCTGGCCGCGCCGATCCCGCCCGAGGGCTGACGGGGCGACCAGCGCGTCCGCTACCGCCCGGGCGCGCCCCCGCCGTCGCCGGCCTCGGCGGCACGCCGCGCCGCCAGCCGCACCTCGCGTTCGCGGATCGCGGCGCGCTCGGCCTCGAGCCGCCGGTCCTCGCCTGCCGTCCGCCGGTCCTCGTAGCGCATCCAGGCGACCACCAGCAGGATCAGCACGGTCAGGAAGGCCGCATCCCCGCCCAGCCACATGATCCCGCCCGCGATCTGCTGGTCCTCGAGCGGCGTGGGGCCCCAAGCGCGCGGCGTCGTGACGTAATGCGAGTACAGCGGCACGGTCGCCATGTAGATCGCGAGCCCGAGGAACGTGTTCTGCGGCATCTGGAGCCCGACGTACAGGATCTTGACCGCCGGGGTCATCCGCCATGGAGACGGATCCGGCCCGATGACCGGCCACCAGAAGAGGAGCGCGGAGGACAGGTACAGCGCGTGCTCGAGACGGTGCAGCCACTCGTCCTCGAGCGCGGCTTCGAACAGCGGCGAGAAGTGACTTGCCCACATGACGGCCGCGAAGATGATCCACGACACCACCGGGAAGGCGAGGAACCGCACGATCCGCGAGTGGAGGACGGGCAGGATCCAGCGGCGCCGAACCGCGGGCGTGGATGCCTGGAGCAGGAGCGTGATCGGGCCCGCGTAGAGCAGGAACAGGGGCGCCACGACCGTGAGCAGCAGGTGCTGGACCATGTGGATCGAGAACAGCGTCGTGTCGTAGTGCTCGATCCCCGAGTCGAGGGCGGCCACGACGACGAGCACCCCGATCGTCCACGAGACCGATCGGCGCCGAGCAACGGGCTTCGCGGGATGGGCTCGGGCCACGCGGCCCACCCCGCTCCGCCACAGCAGGAGCGCGACGATCGCCGGCAGCCACACGAGCGGGTCGAACGACCAGCCGAGGAGGAGCGCCGCCGCGTCGGGGGCCTCGGGGGCGACCGCGCCGTGGGCGAGCGCCGGGACGGCCGTGACGGCGGTTGCAAGACCCGCGGCGAGCACCGCGGACGCGATCGCGGCCGCCCGCCCGAGGGCGCGCCGACGGGCATGTCGACGGGTTGATCTCACCCTCGCATTGTCACCCGATTCGACCTGTTGCGGCCCGTGGGCCATTCGGCAGGGGGAATTGGACCATTCGGACCCCCACACGCCTTCGGCTCGGGTATGATGCGCGCGTCCGGCGCCCCCTTCAGGGCGGTGCGCGTCCCCGGACGGCGAGCCCTCTTTGCTGACCGGTCGCGTCCACGGCCCGTCGACAACACTCGAGGAACCCGATGTCGATGCCTCCCCGGTCACGGACCGGGTCCGGCCCGATCCTTGCCGGCCTGATCATCGTGGCGACCACCGCGGTCGTCGTCGTCCTGCTCCTGGCGGCCGGGATCACACCCGAGCGCGCGTGGGACAGCTTCTTCCCCGTGGGCGGCACGGGCGGGGTGACGGACCGGTCCGAGAGCATCAGCCAGCTCTACGACATCGTGTTCTACATCGCCGTCGCGATCTTCGTCCTCGTCGAGGTCCTGATCGTCTACTCCGTGTTCCGGTACCGGCGCAAGCCCACCGACACCGAGCTGCCGCCCCAGATCCACGGCAACAACCTGGTCGAGGTCATCTGGACGGTCATCCCGACCGCCATCGTCCTGTTCCTGTTCGTCCTCAGCTGGCAGTCGCTCAACACGGTCGAGGCGAAGGCCCCGTCCGAGGTCCATGTCCGCGCCGTCGCGGCCCGCTACCAGTGGTCGTTCGACTACCTCGACCAGAACGGGGACGTGCTGTTCACCCAGGCGCTGCCTGTCGGCGACGACGGCGGCATGGTCCTCCCGGTCGGCGAGCCCGTCCTCGTGGACCTCCGCGCGGACGACGTGATCCACGCCTTCTACGTCCCGAAGTTCCTGTTCAAGCGGGACGTCGTGCCGGGGAAGACGAACACGTTCACGTTCACCGTGGAGGAACCCGGCACGTACCGCGGCCAGTGCGCCGAGCTGTGCGGCGCGTTCCACGGCTCGATGGTGTTCGACGTGCACGCGAGGCCGAAGGCCGAGTACGACGCCTGGCTCGCCGCCCAGATCGAGCGGGCCAACGCCACGCCGCCGCCCGCGCCGTCGGGCGAGGTGGCCGGGCCGGTCGTCGACATCGGGGCCGTGAACATCGAGTTCAGCACGGACGCGCTGAGCGCGCCCGCGGACACGGCCTTCACGATCCACTTCAAGAACGACGACGCCGCGGGCGTCCTTCACAACGTCGAGATCAAGGACGCCGCCGGGGCCTCGCTGTTCAAGGGCGAGCTCATCGACGGCGGCCAGGAGATCAACTACGCCGTGCCTGCCCTCGCGGCCGGCTCGTACCCATTTGTCTGCACGGTCCACCCGAACATGACCGGCACGCTCACGGTCCAGTAAGGGAGCACGCTGGGATGGCCACGACGACCCTTCACCCCGCCGCTCCCGCATACCGGAGCCGGAGCACGCTCTACGAGTGGCTGACGACCACCGACCACAAGAAGATCGGGATCATGTACCTGATCAACTCGATGATCTTCTTCGTCGCCGGAGGGATCCTCGCCCTGGTCGTCCGCGTGGAGCTCGCCCAGCCGGGCCTCCAGGCGGTGAACGAGGAGTTCTACAACCAGGCGTTCACGATGCACGCCTCGTTCATGCTGTTCCTGTTCATCATCCCGATCCTGGCGGGCTTCGGGAACTATGTCGTCCCGCTCCAGATCGGCGCCCCCGACATGGCCTTCCCGCGGATCAATGCGCTTTCCCTGTGGCTGCTGCCGCTGGGCGGCCTGCTGATGGCGTCCGGCTTCTTCGT
The DNA here is from genome assembly GCA_963715245.1 of uncultured Chloroflexia bacterium. Classification (GTDB taxonomy): domain Bacteria; phylum Chloroflexota; class Limnocylindria; order Limnocylindrales; family CSP1-4; genus CAIXZV01. Next base: position 515,939 of record CAVQRM010000001.1, on the reverse strand, counting down.
CTCCGGCGGCGCCGCCGCCTCGGGGTGGACGGAGTACCCGCCGCTCTCGGGGGCGCAGTTCAGCGGAACCGGGACCGACCTGTGGATCATGGGCCTCACCCTGATCGGGACGAGCTCGATCCTGGGCGCGATCAACTTCCTCGTGACGATCTTCAAGATGCGCGCGCCGGGCATGACGCTGTTCCGGATGCCGATCCTGGTGTGGACGGTCCTCGTCACCAGCGTGCTCGTGCTGATGGCGACGCCGGTCCTGACGAGCGCCCTGATCATGCTGTTCATCGACCGCAACTACGGCGGTCACTTCTTCGACCCCAACAACGGCGGCAACGCGGTCCTGTACCAGAACGTGTTCTGGTTCTACTCGCATCCGGCCGTGTACATCATGATCCTGCCCGCGATGGGGATCGTGAGCGAGATCCTGCCCGTGTTCTCGCGCAAGCCCCTGTTCGGCTACAAGGCGTTCGTGTTCGCGACGGTGGGCATCGGCGCCCTGGGCTTCTCCGTCTGGGCGCACCACATGTTCACGACCGGCGCCGTGTTCCTGCCCTTCTTCAGCCTGATGACGTTCCTCATCGCGGTGCCGACCGGCGTGAAGATGTTCAACTGGATCGCGACGATGTGGCGCGGCCAGCTGATGTTCCAGACGCCGCTGCTGTTCGCGACCGGGTTCCTGGCGCTGTTCCTCATCGGCGGCCTCAACGGCGCGTTCTCGGCGGCGGTCCCGGTGGACTTCGCGCTCCACGACACGTACTGGGTCGTGGCGCACCTCCACTACGTCCTGTTCGGCGGGTCGGTGTTCGGCGTGTTCGCCGGCATCTTCTACTGGTTCCCGAAGATGACCGGCCGGATGCTCAACGAGGGCCTGGGCAAGCTCCAGTTCGTCCTGCTGTTCATCGGGATGAACCTGACCTTCTTCCCGATGCACCAGCTGGGGCTCGCGGGCATGCCGCGCCGGATCGCCGACTACGCGGGCTCCTCGGGGTGGAACGAGCTGAACCTCGTGGCCACCGTGGGCGGCTTCATCATCGCCTTCAGCATGCTGCCGTTCTTCTGGAACGTCCTGATCTCGCTGCGCAACGGCAAGGTCGCCGGTGACGATCCCTGGGAGGCGAACACGCTCGAGTGGGCGACCTCGTCGCCGCCGCCGCCGTACAACTTCGACCACCTTCCGGAGATCCGCACCGAGCGGCCGATCTTCGACGCCCGGCACGGCCGGACGACCGCGCACTGACGGGGGCGAGACGACGATGGCAGCCGACACCACCGCCCTGACCACCGCGGACGCGCACGCGGCGGGCGCGCACGCCTCGCACACCTCCGGCGGGATGGGGACCCCTGTCCTGGGCATGCTCCTGTTCATCACCTCCGAGGTGATGTTCTTCGCGGGCCTGTTCGCGGCCTACTTCAGCATCCGGGCGAGCACCGTCCCGTGGCCGCCGATCAACGCCACGACGGGGGAGCCGTTCGAGCTGCACGCCCTGCCGATCGTGCTCCCCGCGACGATCATCCTCGTGCTCTCCTCGTTCACCGCCTGGATGGGCGAGCGTGCGATCACCCGCGACGATCGCAGCGGCTTCATCCGCAACTTCGCGGTGACCCTCGTGCTGGGTATCACCTTCCTCGCGCTCCAGGCGTACGACTACCTCGAGCTCATCCACGAGGGCATCACGCTCTCGTCTGGGACCTTCGGCACGACGTTCTACACGCTCACGGGCTTCCACGGGGCGCACGTGCTGGGCGGCGTCCTCATGCTCGGCGTGGTCGTCTACCGCGGCATGGCCGGCCAGTTCTCGTCGAAGCACCACGACATGGTGCTGGCGGCGTCGTACTACTGGCACTTCGTGGATATCGTGTGGATCCTCCTGTTCTCGATCCTGTACGTGCTGTAGCGTCGAAAGGGAGCAGACCATGAACCCCCGTCGCGCAGCCCTCGTCGGCGTCCTGTTCCTCGCGATCGCGGTGCTCTACTTCGCCTTCCCGACCATCGTGGACCCGGCGCTCGTGGACTACGCGGGCCTGACGATGCTGATCGCCCTTGGCGCCGCGATGGCGCTCATGGCGTACGTCCTCGTCGCGGGTCTGCGGAACGGCTGACGGCAGGCCGATGATCGAGGACCTCTGGGACGGGCTGATCGCCTTCACCGAGCAGTTCATCGTCCCCGACTGGGAGGCGCTGATCGCGCTCATCCCCGTCTTCCTGGCAATCCCCGTCGTCCTGTACATCGTGTGGCTGTTCGTCCGGCTCGCCAACGCCGGACCCACGCGTCGTGGCAAGCGGCGCATGGAACCCGTCACGCCGGCCGGGATCCACATGCCCGGACCCTCGTGGGCACCGGTGCTCGGGGCGATCGGGACGTTCTTCCTCGTGTTCGGCATGGTCGCCGGCGGCATCTGGCTGTGGGTCGGGCTCGCCATCCTCGTCGTCACGCTGCTCTACTGGGGCCGCGAGGCGCTGCGCGACTACGACGCGGCCCGGGCCGCCGAGGGACAGGACGCGGTGGTCGGTGCGCTCCCCGCGCCGGCCGGAACCCCGCCCGAGGGCGTCCACATCCCACCCCCCTCGTTCCGCCCGATCCTGATCTCGCTCAGCCTCACGATGCTGGTCGCGGGCATGGTCGTCGGGGGCTGGGCGCTGGCTCTCGGGATCGTCGCGCTCGTGATCACGCTGCTCGGCTGGCTCCGGGACGCCCGCAGCGAGTACAAGGCGGTCGAGGACGCGGACCGGACCGGACACCTCGACATGGGTGGCGCGCCCGGCTGGCCGAAGGCGACGTTCGCAGCGCTCGGCGTGCTGGTCGCGGTCGCGATCGTCTTCTCGTCGGGGATGCTGCCCAACACGGCCTCCGGCGATGGCGCGGTCCCGAGCGCGGCGCCGGGCGGCGAGGGCGGGGGCGGAACCGGCGGCGGCGAGGCGCCCGCGAGCGAGGCGCCGGCATTGCCCGAGGCGGACGTCGTGGTGACCGCCGAGAACATTGCGTACCTGGAGACGTCGCTCGCGGTGCCCGCGGACACCGCGTTCACGATCGCCTTCGACAACCGCGACACGGTCCCGCACGACATCGTGATCAAGGACAGCGCCGGTTCAACGGTGTTCCAGGGCGAGATCATCACGGGCCCCGCGGTCGTGGTCTACGATGTCCCGGCACTTCCCGCCGGGGCGTACGGCTTCGTCTGCTCGATCCACCCCAACATGACGGGAACCATCACCTCCCAATAGGTTCTTCGTCACGTCCAGCGCCGTCCGTCTCCGAACCCCGTTGGCCCTGCTCGCCGCGCTCGTCCTCCTCGTCGCCGCGTGCAGCTCCGGCACGTCCACGGCACGCACAGGGGAGTCGGCGCCCGCCGTCGCGGGCACGGCCCTCGACGGCTCGACCGTCGACCTGGCGGCGTACCGGGGTCGGCCGGTCATCGTCAACTTCTGGGCGTCGTGGTGCCCGCCCTGCCGCGACGAGTTCCCGCTGCTCAAGGAGCGGCTCGAGGAGCTGGGACCGAGGGACGGCCTCGTCATGCTCGGCGTGCTGTACAAAGACCAGCCGGAGCTCGCCCAGGCCTTCCTCGACGACTTCGGGGCGTCGTGGCCGACGATCGACGACCCGGATGGCGCCATCGCGGCGGCCTACCGCGTCGTCGCACCGCCGCAGACGTACTTCATCGACGCCGACGGGATCGTGCGTGGGATCCAGATCGGCGAGGTCCAGCCCGAGGACTTCGACACCCAGTACGCCAAGATCGCCCCGTGACAGTGACGGCCGTCGCTCCCACGCGGGGCGCCGACCCCGCGATCAGGGTCCGGGACCTGCGCAAGGCATACGACGGCCGTCCGGTGCTCGCGGGCGTCTCGCTCGAGGTCCGCCGGGGCGAGCTGCTCGCGCTCCTCGGCCCGAACGGGGCCGGCAAGACGACGACCGTCGAGATCCTCGAGGGGTACCGCCACGCGGACGGTGGCTCGGTGGAGGTGCTGGGCCTCGATCCCGCCCGCGATGGCAGGCGCCTCCGGCCCCGGATCGGCCTCATGCTCCAGGAGGGCGGCATCGATCCCCGCACGACACCGCGCGAGGCGCTCCGGCTCTACGCCCGGTTCTACCGCGACGCGGAGGACCCGGACCGCATGCTCGAGCTCGTGGACCTCTCGCGTGTCGCCGGGACGCGGTACCGGCGGCTGTCCGGGGGCGAGCGGCAGCGTCTTGGGCTGGCCCTGGCGCTCATCGGCCGCCCGGAGCTGCTCGTCCTCGACGAGCCGACGGCCGGCATGGACCCGGCGGCGAAGCAGGCCACGCGCGAGCGGATCGCGGCCCTCCGCGCGGCCGGCACGACGATCCTCCTCACGACCCACGAGCTGGGCGACGTGGAGCGGCTCGCGGACCACGTCGCCGTCCTCGACAGGGGGCGCGTCGTCGCGGAGGGCACGCCCGCGGAGCTCACGGGTGCGGGGGCCCCGCGAGTCCGGTTCCGGCTGGCCGGGACGCTCAGCCCGGATGATGCCGCACGCGCTCGCCGCCGTTGCAGGCGTGCCCGGGGCGCGCGTCGTCGAGGCCGGGCCGGGCGGCGCCTACGAGCTGCATGGACTCGCGGCGGGGCCGGACCCGGCGCTCGTCGCCGCCATCGCCGCCTGGTGCGCGAGTCGAGGGCTGCTGCTCACGGAGCTCAGGCTCGGTGCCGCGAGCCTGGAGGAGCGCTACCTGGAGCTGGTCGGCGTCGACGTGGCGGCCGAGGCGCGCGAGCCGGTGTCCGAGCCACGCCATCCGGATCCCGAGCCGTGATCGGCGCCGGTGCGCCGGCGCGGCCGGCGTCGTGGCTGGGCATGGCCTTGGCGCTCGCCGCCCATGAGCTGCGGCTGGCCCTGCGGCGCGGCGAGGGCCTGCTCATCACGTTCGTCATCCCGGTCGGGGTCCTGCTCGTGTTCAGCGCGTTCGACACGAGCGGCGGCGTGGTCGACGGGCCGGCGGTGAACCGCCTGCTCCCCGGATCGATCTCGCTCGCGATCATCGCGGCGTCGATGGTGGCGCTGGCGATCGCCACCGGGTACGAGCGCGCCTACGGGGTCACCAAGCGGCTTGGCGGAAGCCCCGCCGGGTCATCGGTGGTGGTGGCGGCGAAGACCGCCTCGGTGATGGTGGTCGAGGCGGTCCAGCTCGTGCTGCTGGTCGGCATCGCGGTCACGGTGCTCGGCTGGGCCCCCGGGCCCGGCGCGTCCGTCGAGGTGACGGTCGCCGCGCTCGTCCTGGGCACCGTCGCGTTCGCGGGCCTGGGCCTGCTCATGGCGGGTACGCTCCGCGCGGAGGCAACCCTCGCCCTGGCCAACCTGCTGTTCCTCGTCTCGCTCGTACTGGGCGGGATCGTCCTGCCGCTCGAGCGGCTCCCGGACGGGGTGGCCGCGGTGGCGGCGGTGCTGCCGCCTGCTGCGCTCACCAGCTCGATCGCGATCGGCCTGGGGTCGATACCGGGCGACGCCACGGAGTCGCTGGCGATCCTCGGCGGGTGGGCGGTCGTGTTCGCGGTCCTCGCCGCGCGACGCTTCCGCTGGGACTGAGCCGGACACACCGTCCGCGCCCGATCCGGACGCGCACCTCGCGGACCTGCAGCCGCCCGCCCCGCGCCATCGGCACTCCCGACGGGGCATCGGGTACCCTGCGGCCGTGGCCTCTTCGCGACGCCTGATCCGGTCTCGTCCCGTGTTCGAGCGGGCGCGCTTCGCGCTCCTCGTGGCGATCGGCTCGCTGCTCGCGCACGACGCGGTGTTCGCGGCCCAGTACGGCCTCGGGCGGGCACACGAGGATGCCCTCGGCGCGACCGCGCACGCATACTGGCCCGCGTTCACGGCGCTCACGCTGCTCGCCGCGGCTGTCGGTGCCGGATGGACGATCGCCGGGCTCGCGCGGCTCTCGCGGCGGCTGCGCGGCCTCCCCGCCGTCGAGACGGAGGCCGCAGGCTACGTCCGCGAGGTGGTCCGGCTCTGGCCGCGCCTGTTCGTCGCCGGGTCGCTTGCGTTCCTCGCCCAGGAGAACGTCGAGCATCTCGCGGCCGGCGAGGCGGCCCCGGGCCTGTACGCGCTCAGCGCACCCGGCTATCCGCTCGCCCTGCCGATCATCGCCGCCGTCACCGGGCTGCTCGCCGCGGCGGGCGGCTGGCTTCGCTGGCGTCACGAGACGCTCGTCCGGCGGCTGCGGGCCGCACGCATGACCTGGCTGCGGCGTGTCGTCCGCATCGGTGCCACGACCCAGCGGTGGCGTCTCGTCGCCGCCCTCGTCGCCTTCGGCCGGATCCTTGCCCGGACCGACGCGGGCCGGGCCCCACCCGCGCTGACCTGCGCCTGACCTGCGACCGCCAGGTGGCGGTCCGACCCCGCGTGGCGGTGTGCTGCCGCCGCGCCGTCCCGGAGCAGACCCGTGCCCCTTCCCGGTCAGCGTGCCGGCAGCCCATTCGCCCTCGTCCGCCTCCTGTTCGTCGCGCTCGCCGTCGCGGCCTGTGGGACCGGTGACGGTGCGGCGGGGCTGTCCCCCGTCATGGTCGAGGCCGTCACCCCGCCGCCACTCGGCGTGCGTGACACGGCCGTCGATCCGCCTCGCCCCGCACCCGACCTCCGCCTCACCGACCAGGATGGCAGGCCGTTCGACCTCGCATCGCTGCGCGGCCGACCGGCCTTCGTCTACTTCGGCTACACCCACTGCCCCGACGTCTGCCCGACGACCCTCGCCGACATCCGTGCGGGCATTCGGGCGTCGGGCGTGGAGGCCGACGTCGTGTTCGTGACGGTGGATCCAGCCCGGGACGACGCCCCGGCGATGCAGCAGTACGTCGGCTTCTACGGGCCCGGCTTCGTCGGGCTCACTGGGTCCGAGGCCGACATCGCCGCGGCGGCCCGCGCCTGGGGGGTCAGCTACCGGAAGCTCGACAGCGATTCCGCGTCCGGATACGCGATGGCCCACACCACCGAGACCTACCTGCTCGACGCCGACGGACGCGTTCGGCACCACCTGTTCTTCGGCGCGTCCGAGGACCTCATCGCGCAACGGCTGCGCGAGGTCGCCGGGAGCCCGAAGCCGTCAGACCACCCCTGAAAGGACCGGCAACGATGCACACTCGACTTCGGCCCCTCGTGGCGATCGGCCTCGCCCTGGTGATCACGGCAACGGCTGCCGCCTGCTCGTCGGGGGCGGGCGGAGGCCTCAAGACCTCCGGCGCCTGGGCCCGGCAGTCCATGGCCATGGCGGACACCGGCGCCGCGTACCTCGTCATCGAGAACACGGGCTCCGAGCCGGACTACCTCCTCGGCGGATCGACCCCCGCCGCGAAGACGATCGAGGTCCACGAGACGGTGGACATGAGCTCAGCGATGCCAGCAGAGTCGATGGCCGAGGGCATGGCATCCGCGTCGCCCGATCCGATGGCGAGCATGTCCAGCAGCGGCATGCTGGGGATGCAGAGGATCGACCGCCTCGAGATCCCCGCGGGCGGCAGCGTCGAGCTCAAGCCCGGCAGCTACCACCTGATGCTCATCGAGCTCACCGGGGAGCTCGTCGTGGGCGACACGATCGAGATGACGCTGGACTTCGAACAGGCGGGTCCGGTCACGGTCAGCGCGGAGATTCGCGAGGGCTGACCGCATCGCCCTCACCCGACACGAGGCGGCCGGCGCGAGCGGATCCGGCCCGGGATCGCGAGCGCCACGCCGGACAAAGAAAGAACCCCGGGGTGGTCGGGTCCCGGGGTTCAGGTGAAGCGAATTGGTTGCGGGGGAAGGATTCGAACCTCCGACCTTCGGGTTATGAGCCCGACGAGCTGCCGCTGCTCCACCCCGCGACTGCGAAGGCTACCGTCGATCGCCTGATCCGTCAAAGGACCCGGCCCTCCCCGTCAGGTGTCCCAGCCGGCCGCAGCACGCGCCCGGGCGAGCAGCGCCGCGCGCCAGATACGCGTGGCCGTCGGCCACCAGGCGTCGAGGAACCGCTCCGAGCCATACCAGTCCTGGCCCGGCTGGATCCCGTGATCGGCGTCGTCCAGCACCACGTGTGGAACGCCGGGCAGCAGCGCGGACACGACCGGGACGAGGCCGTCCCCGGCCACCTCGCGGGCCTCCGGCTCCGCACGCAGATCCTGGTAGACGCGCCACGCCCGCCGCTCGCGCAGCGATCCGTCGCGGCGCCCCACGACGTGCCGCGAGCCGATTGCGAGGTAGCCCACGCGCGGCGCCCAGTAGCCGCCTGGAAGCGCCTCGTTCGCAAACGTCGCCGCCTGTGCGCCGACGCGGCTCCCGAGCTCGCCGCCCTCGGACACGACGTGCGGTGTCCCGAGCGTGACGATCGCGCCGATCCGCCCATGCCCGTTGAGTGTCCGGCCCGCGAACGGGACTGGCGACGTCAGCAGGCGCGCGCTCATGCCGCCCGCGGAGTGGCCGATGACCAGCACGGGCGCACCGAGGCTCGCGAGCTCGGAGCGACTGGACGCCTCGAGCAGCGCTCTGCCGGATCGCGTCAGGATGGGGCCGAGCCCGCGCCGCGCCGCGAGGAGCCAGTCCATCAGCCACACGCCCGCCACGACGACGTCCGCAGCGCCGCGCTCGCGGAGCCGTCGCTCGAAGGGCCGATAGAGCGGCGGCGAGGTGAGGAATCCGCCGAGGACGAGCACGGTCGGTGCCGGCGGCGTGCCATCCAGCGTCGTGGCGGCCCAGATCGGGAGCGGCCGGTGGCTCATCCCTGCGCCTGCTCGGGGATCGCTGCCTCGATCGACGGTCCGGGCACCGCGGCGGGAACGGCGACGTGGGCGGGCTGCATCGCGTCGTACAGGCGGCGGCGCCCGATGGCCAGGCCGAGGAGCAGGGCGGCCCCCGTCCCGATGCCCGTCGCGAAGAACGGGAGCCGGAGGTCCATGTCCGCCAGGAAGCCCGCGCTCAGCGAGGCGATGATCGTCCCGATCGTCCCGGCAGCCCCGAAGATGCCCTGGGCCGTGGAGCTGCGACCCGGCGGCGCCGCGCGCGCGACGAGCATGAACTGCGCGGGCGAGGCGAGCGCGAACGCCGTCCCCTCCACGAGACCGAGCAGCACGACGAACCAGACCTCCGGCACGAGCGGATACAACGCCCCGCAGATCGCGACGCCGGCCATGCCGACGACGAGGGCGAAGAACCCGCCTTCCCGGTCGATGAACTTGCCCATCACCGGCGACAGCAGGAGGATCGGCAGCGCGAAGGTGAAGAACGTGAGCCCGATCACGTCCAGACCGGCGCCGAGCGAGGTGAGGTACAGGCTCCAGACCACCTCGTACGTGCCGCCGGCGAAGTAGCTCCCCACCCCGAGCGCGATCGCCGCGATCAGCAGGCGGTTGAACAGCCGCGTCGGCCGGGGGATCGGCTCTCCGTCGGCCACGGGGACGGAACCGCCGACGGGGGCGGGGTCGCCCACCGCAGCGTCCGGCGCCGGGAGCACGCGAGGGATCTCGCGCACGCGTGCCCACACGAGCAGGCCCGCGACGAAGACGAACACGCCGGCGATCCAGAACACCGACGTGGGATTGCCGGTCGCGGCCGCGGCGAGCCCGCCGATCGCGGGCCCCAGCATGAGCCCGCCCATCTGGGCGGCGCCATACAGCCCGAACGTCTCGCCCTGGCGGTCGGGCGGGTTGGCGTCGACGAGGTAGCCGCGGGCCGCCGGGTCGTACATCGCGGCGGCCATGCCCGCGCCGAGGCGGGCGACGATGAACGCGACCGGCCCCACGAAGAAGATCGGGGCGACCGCGAACAGCGAGGCCAGCATCAGGCCGATGACCATCATCGTCGTGCGTGACGCACGGTCCGCCACCCAGCCGAACAGGGGCTCGCCGAACAGCCGCGCGAGCGGCCACGCCGCAACGACGATCCCGAGCATCGGCAGCGAGACGCCGTGCTCCACGAAGTAGATCGGGAGGATCGGCAGGAGCGCGCCGAAGCCGGCCCAGATCGTCGCCTCGGCGAGGAGAAGCGGGAGGATCGGGCCCCAGCGGTCGAGCCAGGTATGGACGCGGTGTGTCACGGATCGATCTCTGCGCGGCGAGCCGCCATCGTATCGGACGGGTTCGCGGCCGCCGAGTCGAGGTCCATGGCCCGGGACCGCCTATGATCGAGAGGCGATGTCCCCCCTCCTGCTGGTCATGCTGCTCGTCGCCGCAGTCGTCGCCCTGATCCCGGTCTGGCGGCTGCGGGTCGCCGGCTGGCAGCCTCGCTGGCTGCTGACCGCGTGGCTCGCGTACGCGGCGACCATCTTCCTCATCGTCCGGTTCCCCGGGCCGATGCGGTTCCTGCTGCCGATCCTCGTGCTCGCCTACGTCGCGCCGTTCGTGGCCGGCCCGGAGCGCCTCGGCCGCATCTTCGGGCGTCGCGGCGAGGCGCCCCGTCCGATCATCGACGTCACCCCGCGGCCGCCGGCCGCCATCCCGGGACCGCGCGAGGACGACGCGGCCGACCCGGACGAGGAGGGCGGACGCTGACGGGGCCGCTCGCGCTCCACGGGGGCGGCGAGTACGTCGCCGGCGACGAGGCCGCGATGGACGCGCTGCTCGCCGCGGCGGTCGCGGCCGCGCCGGCCGCGAGCGGTCCCGCGGATCCTGCTCGTGCCGACGGCGGTTGCCCGGCACCGCCCGGACCTCGCGGTCGCCAACGGCGAGCGGGCGTTCGCGGCCGCGGCCGGACGAGCAGGCACGGGCGTGGAGATCGGGGTGGTCGGGATCCTCGGCCGCTCCGATGCGCTGGACCCGAGGACCGTGGAACCGCTCGAGGCCGCCCACCTCGTCCACTTCCCGGGCGGCGATCCGGACGTCATCCCCACGGTGCTCCGTGCGACCCCCGCGTGGGCCGCGATCCTGCGGGCGCACGCGCGCGGCGCGTGCGTGGCGGGTGCGAGCGCCGGCGCGATGGCCCTGGCCGAGCGCTGCTGGACGCGGGACGGAGTCATCGACGGGCTCGGCCTGCTGCCGGGCTTCGCGGTGCTCCCCCACTACGCGCCGGGCCGGCTCGCGGGCTGGAGCGACGGCGCCGGCACGGGACGGCCCGTGTCATGGCTGGGGCTCGACGAGCAGACGCTGGTCCTCGGACGGCCCGGGCGGGAGTGGCGCGTCGCCGGACGCGGGCGCGCCCACGTGATCCCACCCCGGGGGTCGGGCGCCACGCGTACGGCCGGGCCGGGCGAGCTGCTCGAGGTCGGCTGAGGAGCAAGACGTCGCGCGGGTCCCGCGGCCCGCCGCATGAGGACGCGCACCGGTCCTCGCCGGTCCGCTATCGTCGCCCGGTGGCCACCCATCGCACGTTCGACCGCTCGCCCTGGCTGCTCGAGCCCCAGATCTCGTACCTCAACCACGGTTCGTTCGGAGGCTGCCCGGCGCCGGTCCTCGAGGCCCAGAAGGTCTGGCGCGAGCGAATGGAGTCCGAGCCCGTCCGGTTCCTCGATCGCGAGCTGGAGCAGCACCTCGACGATGCGCGCGAGCGGGTCGCGGTGTTCCTCGGCGCCGATGCCGACGGGCTGGCGTTCGTGCCCAACGCCACGACCGGTGTGTCCACGGTGCTGGCATCGCGCCGCTTCCAGCCGGGCGACGAGCTGCTCGCCGGCGATCACGAGTACAACGCCACCCTCAACGCGATGCGTGCGGCGGCGGAGCGGGACGGCGCGAGGCTCGTCATCGTCCATGTCCCGTTCCCGATCCACGACCCATCCCAGGTCGTCGAGGCGTACCTCGAGGCGGTCACCCCCCGGACCCGATTCGCGCTCGTGAGCCAGGTCACCTCGCCCACCGCGCTGGTGATGCCGGTGGTCGCGATCGTGCGGGAGCTGGACAGGCGCGGCGTCGACACGATGGTCGACGGGGCGCACGCGCCGGGCATGGTGCCCGTCGAGCTCGGCTCGCTGGGCGCGGCCTACTGGACCGGCGACGGCCACAAGTGGCTGTGCGCACCCCGGGGTTCGGGGATCCTCCACGTGCGCTCTGATCTCCGCGCCGGGATCAGGCCGCTCGCGGTCTCGCACGGCGCCAACAACGAGCGGCGCGACCGGCCTCGGTACCGGCTCCTGTTCGACTGGGTCGGCACGACCGACCCGACCCCGCACCTCGCGCTGCCCGCGGCAATCCGGTACGTCGGCGGCATCAACGACGAGGGGTGGGCCGGCCTCATGGCCTCGAACGCCGCGATGACGAGGCGGGCGCGGGACGTCCTGTGCGGCGCGCTCGGCGTGGCGGCCCCCGCCCCCGACAAGATGCTCGGCTCCATGGCATCGATCCCCCTGCCCGGGATCGCGCCGACCCGCGCGGCCGCCCAGCGTCTCCAGGCGGAGCTGTTCGACGAGGACGGCATCGAGGTCCCGATCATCGACTTCCCGGTGCCGGCGGCTCGTGCGTCCGGCGCCGGCGCCGAGCAGCTCCTGGTGCGCGTGTCCGCGCAGGCCTACAACACGGCCGACGAGTACACGGCGCTCGCCGCGACGCTGGCGCGGCGGATCAAGGCGACGTCACCGAGATCGCTCCTGGGACGGCTCCGCCGCGGGTGAGCGCCCGCGGGCTCGCCAGCGGCGGCGGAGCGGCGCTCGACCCGCGGGCTCGTCAGCGGCCGTCGAGCGGGATCCGCGCCCCCGTGATCGCGGCCGCCTCGGGCGAGGCGAGAAATGCGAGGGCGTCGGCGGCCTCCTCCGGCGTCGTCCACGAGGAGCGCTTCGAGGTCGGGCCGGCGTCGGGCCCCCGGCCCGTGTCGATCGCTCGCACGACCACGAGGTTCGCGGTCACGCCGCTCGCCGCGGTCTCCCGCGCGAGGGTGCGCAGCAGGACCTCCTCCGCGGCCTTCGCGATCGCGTAGCTCGCGCCCTTCGGCCCGGGGTTCGAGGCGAACGGCGACGACACCGCGAGCACGCGCCCGGAGCCGCGCTCCATCATCCCCGGCACGACGGCCTGGACGATGTGCAGGGTCGTCCACAGGTGGCGGTCGAGCAGATCCGCGACCTCGGCGTGGTCGAGGTCGACGACGGCCGTCCCGCCGGCCCAGCCGCCGACGAGGTGGAGCAGGACGTCGATCCGGCCGAAGCGGGCGGTGACCTCCGCCGCGACCGCGCGCGCCAAATCACCGTCGCCCAGCGAGCACGTCACGGGAAGCCAGGTCCCGGGCTCGAGGCCGAGATCGGCGCCCAGCTCGCGCAGCCGTTCCGGGTCCCGCGAGGTGAGGGCGAGACGTGCGCCATCGGCGTGGAACCGGGCCGCCACCGCCCGGCCGAGCGGTCCCGTGGCACCGGTGACCAGCACCACGGGCGCATCAGCCACGCGGCCGCTCCTCTTCGGACGCCCGGCGACCCCGCCGCGGATAGACGATCAGGATCGTGCCGTCCTCGTCGCCGATGTTCTCCACGTCGTGCGGGATCGCGGGGTCCCACGCGAGGTAGTCGCCCGGCCCCAGCTCCGCGCTGTGCTCGCCCTGGGTCATCCGCCACCGGCCCGACAGGATCACGTGGTGCTCGTCGCCGTGGTGGGCATGCACGCCCGTCGCATGGCCCGGCGGGGCGGTGACCTCGAGGATGCAGACATCGCGCGAGGTCCCGGCATCGACCTCGGTGAGGAGCGCCCCGCCCGGTCCGGCCGTGCGCGGCCGCTCCGCCGAGCGAACGATCCGCGGGGGCATGGACGAGTCCAGGAGCAGCCACGCGGCCGGGACGTCAAGGGCGCCCGCGATCGACGCCAGGGCCTCGAGCGAGGGGACGGCCTTGTCGTTCTCGATCTGGCTGAGGTACCCGATGTTGAGGCCGCTCCGCTCGCTGACCTGGGCAAGCGTCAGCCCGCGGGTCTGCCGCCAGCGGCGGGTCTCACGCCCGACGTGGATCGCGGCCTGGGGGGTCTCGGTGTCGCTCCGGAGTTTCTCTACAGACAACCTACTTGACCTCTGGTGCAAACCGTGGCAAGGTTCGCTCATCGGCAATAGTGATTTGCCAGCAGCAAAACGTCAAGGGGCACTGCGGTGCCCCGTGGGAGGCTCAATCCAATGACCACGATCGCGATCATCGGCACCGGCAACGTCGGCACGGCGCTCGGCAACGGCGCGGCGAAGGCCGGCTACGAGGTCGTCTTCGGCGGGCGCGACAGCGAGAAGACGCTGGCCGTCGCCCAGGCCGCGGGCGGAACCGCCGCGGCCTCGATCCGGGACGCCGTCGCCGGCGCGGACATCGTCATCCTCGCGGTCCCGTACACCGCCGTGGCCGAGGTCGCCGCCGAGATCGCGCCCGTGGCCGCGGGCAAGATCGTCGTCGACCCGACCAACCCGCTGAAGGCCGACTTCACGGGCCTCGCGACCGGGCCCGACGCGTCCGGCGGGGAGCTGCTCGCCGCCCTCCTGCCCGAGTCCCACGTGGTGAAGGCCTTCAACACGCTGTTCGCCGGCAACACCGCCAACCCGCAGGGCTTCGGGTTCCAGCTCGACAGCCTGTTCGCGACCGACGACGACGCCGCGAAGGACGCCGTGTGCGGCCTCTCCTCGTCCATCGGCTTCCGCCCGATCCACGTCGGGCCGCTGGCCGCCTCGCGCGAGCTCGAGGCGATGGCCTGGCTCAACATCCGCCTCCAGGTGATCAGCAACGGCAACTGGAACACGGCGTACGCCCTCGTGTCCCCGCCGGAGGCCGCCCTCACGTACGGCAAGTAGCCCTCCCCAGCGATCCTCGGCCGGGTCGCCCGTCGACAGGACGGGCGACCCGTCGACCACTTGCACCGACGCGTTCAGGCAGGGACACTGCAGCCTTCGATGACGGACCCGACGACCAGCACCCCCTCGCCCGACCCTGCGCACGCGGACCGGATGCCGGCCCTCTACCTGGGTCATGGCGCCCCGCCGCTGCTCGACGACCCGCTGTGGATGGCACAGCTCGCCGGGTGGGCCCAGGCCCTCCCCCGCCCGAAGAGCGTGCTCATCGTCAGCGCGCACTGGCAGACCGCGCCGATGGCGATCAGCGCCACGACGACCGTGCCGCTCGTGTACGACTTCTACGGCTTCCCCCAGCGCTACTACGACCTCCGGTACCGCGCGCCCGGGGCGCCGGCGCTCGCGGCCGACGTGATGACCCTGATGCCGTCGAACGAGCCCGTGCTCGAACGCCCCACCCGCGGCCTGGATCACGGCGCGTGGGTCCCCCTGATGGCGATGTACCCCGAGGCGGACGTGCCGGTCCTGCAGCTGTCCATGCCGGACCTCGATCCGCAGCACCTGTTCGAGGTGGGCCGGCGGCTCGCGCCTCTGCGTGACGAGGGCGTCCTCATCGTCGGCTCCGGGTTCATGACCCACGGGCTGCCGTACATCGGGCAGTACTGGGACGGCCGACCGGGCGCCCCGGCGTGGTCCGCCGAGTTCGACCGGTGGGCCGCGGAGGCGCTCGCCACTGGCGACCTCGACACGCTGTTCGCCTTCCGCGAGAAGGCGCCGGGGATGCCGTTCGCCCACCCGACCGTGGAGCACTTCGCGCCGCTGTTCGTGACCCTCGGCGCCTCCGCGAAGCCGGACGACGCGCCGAAGACGGCGATCGAGGGCTACTTCCTCGGGCTCTCGAAGCGCTCGATCGAGGCCGCGTAGCGCCCCATTCACACACGGGCTTGCGTCGCTGATCAGAATGGCCAGGGATATCTCCCGACGACCGGCGGCGCCAGTCCGACGCCGCCGGTCGGTTGGCACTGCTGAGGAGGGACGCGATGGCCGGTGGGCAGGATGCGATGGGGGGCCCGAGCAGGCTCCTCGTGTACGGCGGTGCAGCCCTGGCCGGCATCGTTGGTGCCGTGCTCCTTGCCGTGGCCCTCGGTGGCAGCGGCGAGGCGCCCGTCGACTCGGCGTCATCGCCGTCGTTCATCGCGCAGGCAAGCGAGGAGCCATCGCAGCGCGCCAGCATCAGCCCATCGCCCTCCACGGTGGTCATCGAGTCATCGTCAGCATCCGCCGAAGCGTCGACCCCACCCACGCCGACGACCGCGCCGACGACCGCGCCGACGGCGAAGCCGACAGTGGCGCCCACCAAGGCGCCGACGCCCACGAAGACGCCGCGTCCAACCGCAACCCCGAAGACGGACCCTGCGATCGTCTCGTTCACTGTTCCGAAGACCGAGGACTGCACGGGTTCGACTGCCGGCACGATCAAGATCAGCTGGGAGATCACCCGAGCGACGGGCGTGACGATCGCGATCGATGGCCCGGGCATCTACGACTCGTACGAGGGCAAGACGGGCGCGGTCGAGCTGCCGTTCGGATGCAGCAACGATCAGCTCTCGCACACCTACCGGCTCACCACGACGGGCGGGACGGGTCCGGCAGCGTCACGGACGAAGAAGGTCACGGCCGCCGCCGCGACGATCAAGTCCTTCACGCTCGGGTCCGCCGACTGCCCGTCCGATTCGGGCACCGTCGGGATCGCCTTCGCGTATTCGATCTCGGCAGCGACCGGCGTCGAGCTCAAGCGGGACGGTCAGGTGTACTCGACATACTCGGGGAAGACCTTCTCGAGCTCGCAGACGGTCGTGTACGAATGCTCCAAGGACTCCCAGACGTTCGTGCTCCGCACGACCGGCCAGTTCGGTGATGCCGCCACGAAGCAGCTGGTCGTGGATCGCTCGCTGCCGTAGCTGCGGGCCTCGGCGCGACACCTTGTATCGGCTACATCGATAGCCCACAATGGCCAACCGGTCACGGTTGGAGGACGGCGTGCGCGCCAGCGGCGAGAACCCCGGCGAACCTCGGAAGACGGCGGCGGTCGTGACCACGAAGGTCAGGGTTCCGGCCGTGCCGTCGATGGACGTGGACCGGCTGGATGCCCGTCTCGATCTCGCCTGGAGCCACCGGTTCGGCCTGGTCGTTGCCCAGGCCGGATCAGGCAAGACGAGCCTCCTCGCCCGGCTTGCCGGTCGCGCGCGTGGCCCGGTCGGCTGGTACCGGGCCGAGGGCTGGGACAGCGACGAGGCGACGCTCATCCGCCACCTCGAAGCCGCGCTGGCACCCGGTCTGCCCGGGATCAGCCGTCGCTGGCGTGACGCGGGCGACGCCGCGAATGCCCTCGGCCGATGGCGCGGTGAGCGCATCCTGCTCGTCGTTGACGATCTGCACACGCTCGCGGGAACGGAGGCCGAGGCTGCCCTCGAACGGCTCGTGGAGTACGCGCCACCCACCCTGCTGATCGTGGCCGCGTCCCGAGTCCCGCCCAGGTTCAACCTGCCGCGGCTGCGGGTCTCCGGCCAGGTCATCGAGCTCTCGGGCGACGATCTCCGATTCCGTTCGTGGGAGGTTGAGCGACTGTTCCGTGACTTCTACGGAGAACCACTCCCACCCGAGGATCTCGCCCGGCTCGCGCGTCGAACCGAGGGCTGGGCGGCCGGGCTCCAGCTGTTCCACCTCGCGACGCACGGCCGCCCTGCCGCGGAACGCCGCAGGCTCCTGCACGAGCTCGGCGTGAGCTCGCGGCTCGCCAGGGAGATGCGCGACTACCTGGCCCGGAACGTGCTCGATCAGCTTCCCGCCGACCTCCGCGGCTTTCTCGTGGAGACGTCCGTCCTGGGCAAGCTCAACCCTGCGCTCTGTGACCAGCTGCTCGGCCGCACCGACAGCGACGAGGTCCTGGAGGACCTGGAGCGCCGTCGGCTGTTCACCAGCAGGCTCGCGGAGGACGGCTGGTATCGCTACCACGAGGTCCTGCGTTCGCACCTGCAGGCTGTGCTGCTCAGCGAGGTTGGTGGCGCCGGCCTGCGCGAGCGGTTCTGTACCGCCGGCACGCTCCTCGCTGCGTCAGGGGCGCTTCCAGAGGGCGTCGAAGCGTTCTGTCGCGGCGAGGACTGGGACCAGGTCAACCGGCTGCTGGGCAGGAACGGGCGCGAGGTTGCCGAGGGACCGGGCGCCTGGCTGGACGTGCTTCCCACCGCGATCGTGTCGAACGACCCGTGGCTGCTCCAGGCGAACGCACGCATCCTCAGGGCCGACGGGCGCCTCGCCGAGGCGGTTGACGCCTACCGCCGGGCGGAGGTGGCGTTCGGACCATCGGAGGCGGGCACGCTGTGCCGAGCGGAGCGCCTGGCGCTCAGCCACTGGCTTGATCAGGACACGCTCGCAGCCGACGGCACACCGGAGCGGCTCTCCCTGCTCCGCGCCGCGGTCGCGCGGGACCCGCTGGGGGCGGCACAGCAGGCAGGGAGCGTCGGGACCCTCGAGGGGCAGGTGATCGCCGGCCTGGCCGCGCTCGTCGCGGGTCACACCTCCCGTGCCCGTCGCGATCTGGTGCACGCGGCCGGGCAGCTCGAGAGGCCCCGGCTGCTGGGGATCGTCGCCGCGCTCGGTGCAGGTGTCGCGGGTCTCCTCATGGGACAGCGCCAGGCCGTGGCGGAGGTTGAGGCCGCAGTCGCCACCGCGGAGGAAGCCGGCGTCGACTGGCTCGCCCGCATCGGCCGGGCATCCCTCGCGATCGGGGGCACCGAGGACTCGATCCGGGAGGCCGAAATCGGTCGCCCGGGCCAGCAGGCAGCTGGGGGATCGCTGGGGAGAGGCGATCGCCGGGCTGTGCGGCGCCTGGGGCTCCGCGATGGGCGACAGGCCGATCGGTGACCTCAACCCCCTGGTCGAGCTCCTGCGGTCGCTCGATGCAGGCACGCTCGAGGCCTGGGCCCTCGGCCTCACGGCGCTGGCGGCCGCGCAGGCCGACGAGCCGGGGCGGCGCGACGTGGCGGGAATCGCCGAGGCCGCCGCGGAGGCCGAGCGTGCCGCGAAGGCGTTCCGCGCGCCTCCAGCGGAGCTGTGCGCCCAGATTGCGCTGGTCGTGGCCACGTCGCCCGAGTCGAGAGCGGACGCCGCGAACCACCTCGCCGTCGCGGAGGCCACCGCGCGCGAGATGGGGCTGCTGGCTCCGCCGCTCACCGGGCTGCTGGGCTGGCGCGAGATCAATTCGGCGGCGTCGGATCCGCCTGCCAGTCCTGCTGCATGGAACGGCGTCGAGGATCGCCTCCCCCCCGGGGCACGGTCGCACGGTCGCACGGTCTCGGCGCCACCCCTCGCGATCCGCCTGCTCGGCGGGTTCGAGCTCGAGATCGACGGCCGACCGGTCGACGTGTCCGCCATCCGGCCGCGTGCCCGCGCCCTCCTCCGGTTGCTCTGCCTCCATGCGGGAGCGCCGGTCCACCACGAGACCATCGAGGCGGCGATGTGGCCGGAGGCGGAGCGGGATGCCAGTGCCCGGAACCTGCACGTCGCGATCGCCTCACTTCGACGCGTCGTCGAGCCCGGCGCGAGCCGGGGCTCGTTCCAGCTCGTCCGTCGCGAGGATGACGCGTACCGGTTCGCGCTGCCGGATGGCGCGATTGTCGACTTGTTGCGGTTCGAGGCAGCGCTGGTCGCCGGCCGCCGCGCGAGCGAGCGCGGCGATGAGGCCGGCGCGAGGCAAGCCTACGAGGCAGCCCACGAGGCGTATACCGGCGAGCTGCTCCCTCAGGACGGGCCCGCGGACTGGGTCGCGGATCGGCGTGAGCAGGCACGTCTCGGAGCCGTCGAGGCCGCCCAGCGGCTCGCGGAGATCTACCTGACGATCGGCGACTCGGACGGGGCTGCCCGGGTCGCGAATGCCGGCCTCCGGATCGAGCGCTACCACGACCCGCTATGGCGCCTGCTCATCCGCTCGCGGGACCAGGCTGGCGACCAGGGCGCGGCCACGCGCGCACGCTCCGGCTACGGCGCGATGCTGGCCGAGCTCGATCTCCCCACGGGCTCGACGAATGGCGCCGGTGAGCACATGACACACGCACCGGATCCGTCGAGTGCCGGGGCAATGCTCAGCGGCGCTCCTTGAACTCGATCTCCCGGATCGCAACGTACGGCTGTGCGCCGGGAAGCCCGTCGAACGACCGCAGGACGCTGACGACGACCTCGTCGATCCCGCGCACGTCGAGTACCAGCGGCTGCGCCTCGGCGGTATCGGCCAGCGTCACCTGCACCGCCGGTTCGTCGGTGTTCGGGAAGCTCAGCTCCAGGACCTCGGGTCGGCGGTAGCCCTCGACCCCGTCAGGGCCGACGGAGCCGCTGCTGATCACGAGCCCGCCGAGGTTCGTCTCGTCGGGGAGGCGCGCCGTCATCGACGCGCCCTCGGGCTCCGCCAGCCAGTACGTCCCGGTCGTGGTGTCGACGGCAAGGGACGCGGGGTGGCCATCGACGCCGGCACCATCCGCGGAGCTCGGGTGAACGTCCTGGATCGTCGGCAGGAAGCGCAGGCGAAGGTCCGTCACGACGTCGCCGATGGCGCCGCGCACCCCAGGGATCACCGCGAGGCTCGTGAGTCCAAAGGCGAAGACTGCCACGATGACGAGGGGGATCACCCGGCCGACAAGGCTCGGACCCTGCTGTCCCTCGCGCCCCAGGCCTCCAGGACGATCACCGGCAGCGGTAGCCGACCGGTTCCGCCGGAAGATCGTGCGGTACCAGGGCAGGGTGACGACGGCGGCCGCCGTGACGGTCAGGCTTGCGCCACAGCGACCGCACAACTTGCGGGCCGCGTCGTTCGGGAACGAGCAGACCGGACACACCACGGCATTCGGCCCCGCGGCCGTCGTCATCGATCCCTCCCCCTGGGTGCCCTTGGGTCGCGGGGTGATCGGGACCTGGAGGGTGGGCTTCCGACCGCCGGGCTGGTCGTCGGGCAGCACCGGACGGACAGGCTGGACCGGCTGCCCGGAGATCGGCGCGGATCCGCCCGGTCGCACGGGTCCGGGCTGATCCGGGTCAGGCTCCGGTTCGGGCTCGGGTTCCGGTTCGGGCTCCGGTTCGGGCTCGGGCTCGGGTTCCGGTTCGGGCTCGGGTTCCGGTCGGGCTCCGGTTCGGGCTCGGGTCCGGCTCGGGCTCGGGCTCCGGTTCGGGCTCCGGTTCGGGCTCGGGCTCGGGCTCCGGTTCGGGCTCGGGTTCCGGTTCGGGCTCCGGTTCGGGCTCGGGCTCGGGCTCCGGTTCGGGCTCGGGCTCGGGCTCCGGTTCGGGCTCGGGTTCCGGTTCGGGCTCCGGTTCGGGCTCGGGTTCCGGCTCGGGCTCGGGCTCCGGTTCGGGCTCCGGCTCGGGCTCGGGCTCGGGTTCCGGCTCCGGCTCGGGCTCGGGCTCGGGCTCCGGTTCGGGCTCGGGCTCGGGCTCCGGTCTCGGGCTCGGGCTCCGGCTCGGGCTCCGGCTCCGGTTCGGGCTCGGGCTCGGGCTCGGGCTCGGGCTCGGGCTTGCCGGCGGCGACGTCGGCTGCCTCGGACGCCGAGATGCGCACGCCGGTCCACGCGAGCAGGCTGGAGCAGTTCGAACACACGAGCGCGTCGTCGGCGTTGACGGTCTGGCACTTCGTGCATCGAATCATCGGCGTATCAACCTCACCTGGAGCGCCCTCCGACGCCGATCATCGGGAGCCATACTACGACCCGGAGCGCTCCACGATCTTCAACTCGTGAGCGACGTGGGCGGGCTTGGCCGAGGCGATGATCGCGTCGAGGCGAGCGACGTCGAGCGCGCCCTTCCTGGGCTTGGTGACCTTGATGGTCGTCGTGTACGAGGCGTCCCCCGGTGCCGCCGAGCCCGGCGTCCGCGACCAGGATGCGCCGCCACTGTCCGAGACCTCGACCTCGCCCGTCGCGAGCAGCCGAACGTGCATCGCGAGGCCGCCCTTTGTCCCGCGCTTCCGATACAGCTGCATGGCAAGCGCGACCAGGGCTCGACGTCGTTCGACCGGCCAGGTCTCGTCCAGCCCGATACCCACCCAGCCTGCCAGCCAGTCAAGGACATCGTCGGGTGCTAGCGCGGGATCCAGGTACGACGCGAAGTTGTCGATCGTTCCGAGGATCGGCGCAAGGCTGTCGTTCATCGCCTGGGTCAGCGCACTGACCCAGGGATCATCCCTGTAGATCCCGGGCAGGGAATTAAGCAGCGGATGCGCCGTCGCAAGGCCCGGAACAAGACCTCTCACGCCCCGGCCTCGACGACGATCTGGTGGTCGTACGAGAAGACGAGGGCGTTCGGCTCTACCTGGAGTCGGTCGGTTGGCTTGCCCTGCTCGCCGGTGATGGGATCCGCCCCCATGATCCGCACGTCCTCCACGAGCTCCGCACCACGAACCGCGCGCAGCGCCGAGAACACCTCGCCTGCCAGGATCGGCCGACCAAACGGCCAGCCCGTCCCCTCCGGGCCGCCGACCGTCGGGTGGAGATACCGGTAGAGGGCATCGAGCGCGTCCTGCTGCACGCGCCCGGGGTCCGTCCGGGACCCGACCCGAAGCCTGGCGACGATCGTCACCCCGCGGTACTCGGGCGGCTCCACCACGACGCGGGTGCCGACGAGTCGCGTCTCGTCGAGTCGTCGCGCGATCCGCTCGAACGTCGCGTCGGCCGGCAGCAGCTGATCGAACGTCAGGCGGCCCTCGATCGGCACCGACGGCACGATGAGGAGCCGCACGACGCCGGCTTCGGACCCCCCACCGGCAGTGATCGCCCGCGCACGGGCGACCTCGGGCGCGACCTCGCGGGCGAGGTGCTCGAAGTCCTCGGCGGTCACGGCCCGGTCGCGGGTCCGGAGGAGGATCGGCCCCCGCAGCTTCGCCATCTCCAGGTCTTCGCCGTCGACACCGCCTCGGGCGGCACGCCGGTTCTCAACCTCCTTGACATACGGGATGGACGCCTTGAGCACCGAGAGCGCCCCCGGCGCGACGTTTCCCTGCGAGCCACCACCCGTGCGGTACAGCGGGACGCGGAGCATCGCTCCCCGCGCCGGCGTCGCGCCGTACCGTCGGAGCGACCCGTCGGCCATCCGAACGGCGGGCCCGAACTGGATCTCGCCGGTGGCCGAGTCGAGGACGAAGTGCCGGTCATCCGGGCCACTGGCTGCGAAGTTGGGACGCTGGGTCCACTCCTCCCACTCGTCGCCCTCGCCGACCTCCACGACGAGCGGCGTCTCGGCGCCGACGACCGGGGCACGCCTGAGGTTGAGGCGGCCGCCGGGCACGCCCTCGGCGATCCCGATGATCTCGCCCCGAATCAGCTCGGCGTTCAACGCGTCCGCCGTCGCGCCGATCGTGAATGCCGTCAGGCCACGGATCTCGGGGGACGCGCTGTAGCCCGGCTGCCCCGCGCGCAGCTCCGTCACGCGCGCTCGCAGCCACCCGGCGTTGAACGAGTCGATCGTGGACGCCACGTGACCACGCGGGATGTGGAGCACGATGTCTCCATCCCGATTGATCCCGCCCGTCGTGTCGCTCTGCAGCTCGCACGCGGTCCAGTCGTCTCCGGTCCACGCCTCCCAGATCAGCGGCGGGTCGTTCGGATCGACGCCGACGCCCTCGATCCGGCACGTGAAGCGCAGGTTGACGACGCAGGCCGGCACAGCATCCGACAGGCCGACGAGCAGCACCTCCCCGGGCCTCGGGGGACTCGAGAAGCACAGCGCCCCCTTGCGCATCGCCAGCGCGTCCGTGTGGTCCCGGGTACCCGCCTCCTCGGACGTCGACGCGAGCCTGGACAGAGAGCAGCTCACGACGGCCCGATCCTCGGACGTGCTGAACACGATCGGCCGCTGGTCGCCGGTCCGCGCCGTGGCGATCTCCGTGCCGCTCGGGATCACGATCGTGGCGGGCTGCGGCGCCGAAAGCCAGAAGGTGACCGCGGCCTGGGCCGCCGCCGGCGGGTAGAGCTGGACCCCAATCAGCTCCAGGAACTTGACGTAGTTGCGGTCCGGGACACGGTTGAGGCGATAGAGCAGCTGGTCCGTCATCCACGCGAACGCCTCGATCAGCGTGACCCCGGGATCGGAGACGTTGTGATCCGTCCACTTCTCGTTGCGCTGCTGGACGAGGCGCTTGGCGTCGTCGACCAAGTCCTGGAAACGCCGGTCGTCGAGGTTCGGGGCGAGCAGGGTCGGCATGAGTCAGCTCCTGGGTCAGCCTTCGGGCGGGATCGTGTAGAACGGGAAGACGAGGTTGCGCGGGTCGTTCCGATCGCGGATGTGGTAGCGGATGTCGACGTACAGGAGGCTCGGATCCGCCGGGTCGATGCTGACGTCCACGTCATCCACCTCGATCCGCGGCTCCCACCGGGCGAGCGACGCGCGGACCTCGGCGGCGATCTGGCCCGCGGTCGTCGCGTTCGCCTCTGCGAACACGAAGTCGTGGATCCGGCAGCCGAAGTCGGGGCGCATGGGTCGCTCCCCGTACGCCGTGCGCAGGATCAGCCCCATGGCCTGCTCGACCTCGCGCTCGCCCGTGACGAGCTCGAATGAACCGGTCTGGTCGAGCGCGATGGGAAACGCCCAGCCGGCGCCGACAAACTCGTTCGCGGTCATCGTCAGCGCCCTACCCGATCAGGACCGTGGGCACGCCCGGGACGATCCTGCCCGGGGGCTGCGCTCGGCAGCACGAGGCACGCGACTGGATGGTCGCCGCGGCCCTGCCGCCGAAGAACACGCTCGTGCTGCCGCTGGTGATCGTTCCCACCTGCTTGCGAGCCGTGCTCGGCGTCCCGGGGGGTTCGAAGAACGGATCGCTCGGATGGAGGCCCGGATGGGCCGGGGTGTTGCCGCCCGACGTGCCCTCAACCGCTGCCCGCCTGCCCATGATCAGCACGCTGTCGACGAGGCCTCGGTTCAGCGACGCCACGAACGGGAACGGCATCGGCGCCGTCCCGGCCCCTGCGGGCACGAGGTGCGTGCACTGGCCCGTGACCTGGTCGTTCTCGGCAACGGCGGGTGCCCCCATTGGGTCGTCCTCCTAGTTCAGCGTGATGCGCTTGCCCTTGAGGACGAGGTCCCCATCGGCCTGGACGGTGACCTTCGATCCCCGCAGCGTCACCTCGCCACCGGCGTCGACGTCGATCGCGCCCTCCGTCCGGATGACGAGCTTCTTGTCGAGCGCGTTGAGCCCGATGCTGACGACCGTTCGCCGGTCCCCATCGACGACCGACAACGTCATCCCGGACAGGTCGCTCGCGTCGTGCATCACGAGCTGGTGACCCTGGCGCGAGACGATCGCTCGGCCGGTGACGGCGCCGTTGTCGAGGTACTGGCCGTATCCCGGCGGCTGGTCAAGCTTGTTGAACAGCCCGCCGACCACGATCGGCCGGTCCACCTGCCCGTGCTCGAAGCCCACCAGGACCTCATCGCCCACGGCCGGCAGGAAGAAGGTGCCGCTCCCGGGTCCAGCCCCGAGCTGGACGACGGGTGCCCAGGCCGAGCTGTAGTCGTCATCGAGCCACGGAAGCCTGACCCTGACGCGGCCGAGCTTCTCCGGGTCCGCGTTCTCGCTCACGGTCCCACGCACCAGTGCCGCCGTCCCGTCACCGGCACCGACCGTCTGAGCACCTGCCTCACCCGAGCCCGCCCGGACGAGCCCCAGCAGCGAGCGATCCGCTCGACCGCTGATGGTGAAGTGCGTCCGGTACCCGGTCCGATCGATCACGTGCCGGGTATGCGAGAGGACGTACGCCCCGTTGAAGTCCTCGGTCACCCGGCTGACCCGAACGGCGACGCCCGCCCGCAGCGCCGTGCTGCCGAGCGTCGTGCCCTCCGCCTCCGCGAACGCGCTCCCGATCCGCTCGCCAAGCGCCGTCGCGGCATCCTCGGCCTCGCGCTCGCTGCCGATCGGGGTGCCGACGTCGACGAACGTGCGGTCGCCGAACACGTGGGCGAAGGTGGACGGATCGGCGGCCGCGAGACCCGCGGCGCGGGTCCCCGCAGCGACCGCCGCGACGACCGGCTCCTTGCGGTCCTGGTCCCAGCCTCGGATCTCCACCTGGGCGACCTGCTGGGCCGCGCTCATCCGCCCATGGAACGCCTTGAGGTTGTACCCGTAAACGAGGTGGCGCGGGTCGAGGCCCGCTGGGTCCGAGTCGGCATCGACCTCCGGTGGGGCCTCTGACGAGCTCGGCCGCGACCCGAACCGGAGCGCCCCGTCGGCGACCGTCAGGTCGAGGCCGAGTCGACGCGCCCGGCTGGTGAGGAACTCCCAGTCCGTCTGGTTTGGCTGGGTCACGTGCCGATACACCTCGCGCGTGTCCTCGATCTGCCCAAGCTCGATGCCGGCCTCGTCCACGATCTGCCTGACGATGTCGCTGTCGGTCACGTCCTTGAAGGTGCGTGTCCGGCGGCCGCGCTGGAGGCGGTGCGAGGCGGCGTAGCCGCGGACGACGACGCGGGAACCCATCTCGTCGTAGTCGCATTCGACCGAGACCACATCGCCCTTCAGGAGCGGCCCGGTGTCGGCAGCGCCGCTGACGGTGATCGAGATCTCGACCTCGGCGCCGGCGCGCATCCCCGTCCGACGAACGATGTCCTGAGTGGGGTCGAACATGGTCAGGGCGAACATCCCGGGTCGCTGCAGATCGTCGTCGATGACGATCTGGTCGACGTGGGCGACCAGATCGAGTTCGAGCTCGCCCCCGTCGACGACGACGGTCGTGCCGACCGCGTACTCCTCCATCGCGTCGCCTACGACAGGCCGGCCGCGTCGCGCCGCGGCGGGATCAGCAACCGGGTCCCGGACGCGACACGGAGCGGGTCATCGATGCCGTTGGCCTCCGCGATCGCGCGCCAGAAGCGCGCCTCGCCGTAGCGCGCCCACGCGACGGAGTGGAGCGTCTCTCCGTCCACGAGGACGTGTGACTCCATACCCGGACGCCCGCCCGACGTCGGGTTCTGCCGATACGAGGGGTTCGTCGCCTCAACGAGCGTGATGTTGCAGGTCGCCCGGATCGGGGTCCCGTCCGCCCGGAACAGCGTGTACGTCGCGGACACACTCGAGAGGTAGAACTGCATGCCGAGCAGCGCCTGGCTCGCGCCCCACCGGAACTCGAGGAGGGGCGGGGCGTTGGACGGGCCGGGCTTGGTCCAGTCGACGAGCCTGGAGACATCCGTGCTCACGTCACCGGTCAGCTCCTCGAACGCATCGAAGAAGATCTCCATCGTGATCGTGCCCGGGGACGTGTTGCGGAACTTCGGCGGTGCCCATTGCTTCGTCAGGCTCACGCCCGGGTTGTCCCAGTCCGCGGTCTTGGAAACGGAGAACTTCTCGGGGTTGTACTTGAACGTCAGGCCGCCGAGCGGGTTGAGCGTTCCAACCTGCGCGAGCGACGCCTTCGCCATCCCAATTGCCGGCAGGCCGGCACCGAGGCGGGACACCTCAGAGTCCCAGGAAGCCGTTGTGGGCGAGCTCGAGCGTCTCGGTCGCCCACTGGTTGCTGCCGACGTCGAGCGAGGGGCCCGTCCAGCGCACCGGGTAGACCCCGGCGAGGTGCCAGCTCGCGACCTCCGCGCCACCGGGATCCAGGACCGAGATCTGCGCCGTGCCCGGTGCCATCCGGACCTGCACGCTGGCCAGCCACACGCCCACGCTGGCGGAATCGCCGTCGATCAGCCGGGTGAGCTTGATGTTCTGGTACTTGGCCCGGCCGGGCAGGCGGTGGACATAGCTGTTCTCGCCACCCTCGCTGTACTCGAAGATGTCGTACTCGACCGACAGGCCGTCGCACTTCTGCCAGTTCCCGATGTCGCGGCCGTCGATGCTCACCTTGAACCGCAGGCCCGATCCGGACTCAGCCATGCCGCCGTCCCCGCGCCGCCTCGAAGCTCATCGGAGGTCGATCCCGAGACCCGCTCGCTCGCGGTCCACGAGCAGCTCGCGCCTGAGCCGTCGCCCGATGCGGGCGTAGAGCTGGTGCGCGAGGTCCTCGAGCTCCTGCTCCGTGCGACTCGTCCGCCCGCTGTCCTTCGATGGCGCCGACCCGTTCATCGGTGCACGCTGGGTCCCAGCTGCGACGTGGATCGTCGTCGTCCCGTGGCCATCGTGCGTCGGGCTCTCCGGCGCCCGCTGCGGCCCCGTTGAGGCTCGCCCGGGATCGGCCACCGGGCCGGCGCTCGCGGGACGGGTCACCGCCAGCGGCAGCATGCCCGACCGTTCCGCCGCCACCGCCTCCGCCTCAAGACGCCGGCCGTGCGGCGTGGACTCGGCGGGCAGGCCGGAGCCCAGCTGACGCTGCTGCGCGACGTGGGTGAGCTCGTGCGCGAGGAGCGATCGGGCGGTTCCGGAGCTGAGCGACCCGTGGCTCGCGGGGAGGTAGACGTCGCTGCCGTGGGTGAAGGCACGGGCATCGAGGGAGGTGGCGAGGCGCGCGGCATCAGGTCCGCGGTGCACGCGGACCGCACCATCTGCCCGCGGCGCGCCGGGCGTCGCTCCGAGCCCGTGCCCACCGGTCGAGGTGGCGGGCGCCTGGTCTGCTCGCTGGGCCCCGGCCGGTGACCGCTGGATGCTGGATCGCAGCGGGTTGGCCGAGACCAGCGCCGCCTGCCGTCGCGAGGCCTGGGGGCGCGCGGCACCCGCGCCGGCGCCGGATGCCGGCGAGGCCGAACGGAACGACGTGGCTGCCGCGTCGGCTCCCATGGCGCCGCCGACTGGCGAGGGTGTCGGAGCGGGCGGGCCGTACGGCGTGGCACCGGGTGTGCCGATCGCAGCGGACGGGCCATCGGGTCGTGCGCTCTGGCCTGTGGTCGTACCCGGATCCACGCTGCTCGGGGACGGCCCCCGAGAGAGGTGCAGCGGCAGCGGTCCAGCACTCGCCGACACGGGCGGCGCCGCGTCATCGCGCAACGGCACCTTGACCGGGCCTCCGGCGATGGGGGCGCCGAGACCCAAGCGGCGTGCTTGCCCGAGGGTGAGCCGTGGGGCGTCGATCGCGGTCGCTCCCGCGGCCGCCGGCGCCGGTGGCGTCTGGATCGGGGACGGCGGGACCCAAACGTCGGCGGGGACGCGCTCCTGGGCCGTCTGGCGGCGCCCTGGACCGGCGGTCGGCTGCCCCACGAGCCCGGCACGCGGCTCAGGGATCGCCGAGCCCGCCGCCGTCGTCAGCGCCCGCCGGTGTCCGATGGGCTCCGCCGACGTCACCGACAGCCGCCGGGCGGGCTGGGACACGCCGACCTGGGCCGCGGGACCGTGGCCGGTGGCGGGGTGGCCGGCGTCCCCGGACGGCAAGGGCTCGCTCGCGAGCGGCGACCCGTCCGTGACTGCCGTGCCTCGGCCGCCACCCTGCGGCGACCGCTGCACCGGCATCGCCAGCGAGGGCGCGGACGCCGCCTTCGGGCGAGCAACGCCGACGACCAGCCCTTTCGGGCCGTCGAGGCTCCGCGCGTGCGAGAGCTGGGCGAGGATCGGCGCGGGCGGGTCGGCCGCCGCCAGCGCATCCGCGAAGGGCTTGCCGGGTGCGACGAGCGGCGTGGGCCCGATCGCGCCCGCGATCGGCGGCATCGCGCGCCACGCACCACGAGGCTCGGGCGGCGCCCCGGCATCGCCCGACGGGCCCTGCCCGGTGCCGGGGGATGGTTGCGACCGTCGGAACGGCCAGGACAGCCGCATGACCCGCTACTCCTCCTGGCTCAGCCGCTGGTTGATGTGCGCGATCTCGTCGACGAACCGTCGACGGTCGGGATGCTCGAGATCGAGGATCTCGTCGAGCCCCCAGTGCAGGTGATAGGCGACGTACGCGACCTCCTCGTAGAGCTGGTCTGTCGCGTACGTCAGGATTTCCCCGGGCGGTCACCCGCCATCTCGACCGTGAACTCGTGCTGGCACGAGGGACACGTGATCGCCGCCTCCGTCGTGCCCTCCTGGTTGACCCGGCGATACAGGTCCTGGAGGAACGCGAGGTCCGAGGCGAACATGTTCTCGATGACCCCCGGGTTGACCTCCTGCAGCTGGCCGAGCCGGGTGACCACCCGCGACAGCAACAGCACGGTCAGGTACGACTCGTTCTCCCGGACGCGGGGATCGCGCTGGGGGATGATCTCGTCCTTGGCCGTGGCGAGGCGCATCACGCCCTCGCGGTGGATCGCGCCTGCCGTGTCGACGTAGCCACGCGGCAGCAGGAACGGGAAGGTCGTCCTGAGCTCGGAGCCCGGGTCTCGTCCGATCGCCGGCGCCTGGCCGGCCATCCCCGCCATCGCTAGGAGACCCGCTCGAGCGCCTCGGTCACGATCGAGACCTCCTCCATCAGCACCTCGTTTGCGCCCGCCTTGAGGGTGCCGGTGCTGATCTTGGAGACCCATGCATTCGTGAAGTTGTAGCGCGCGACCTCGGACCCGTCGTACGACTTCATGATCACCGAACCGTTCCGGCGGGCGTCACCGAGCTTTCCCTGCATGACCGCCTCGTGCCACTGCCACAGGGCCTTGGAGGCGTTCTTCGCACGCTTGAGCGTGAGGGTTGCCGGCTTGACCGCGCCCGGTGCCTTGTGGATGACCAGCCGGCCGTCCGGGGTGTTCTCCTTGAACTCGATGACGTCGACCTCCGACGCGAGGCCGCTCACCTCGGAGAACTGGGCGATCTCGGTGCGGTCGATCTCGATCGCGAACGTGTACGACGCGAGTGCGTCGGACGGAAGATTGGGCAGTCCCTTGACCATGGCGGTTGTCCTCCTGACGGGTCGTGATTCGCTACTCGGTCAGGGCGCCGCCGCCCGAGAACTGCGCGATGCGGAAGACCACGAACTCCGCCGGCTTGACCGGCGCAATCCCGATCTCGACGATGAGCTGGCCTGCGTCGACGCTCTCGGGTGGGTTCGTCTCGGCGTCACACTTGACGTAGAAGGCCTCGCCGGGAGTCGCCCCGAAGAGCGCGCCGTCGCGCCAGGTGCGGACGAGGAACGCGTTGAGCGTGCGCTTCACGCGCTCCCACAGGTTGAGGTCGTTGGGCTCGAAGACGACCCACTGGGTCCCCTCGAGGATCGACTCCTCGACGTAGTTGAACAGCCGCCGCACGTTGAGGTAGCGCCACGCCTGGTCGCTCGACAGCGTCCGCGCGCCCCAGACACGGATCCCACGTCCAGGGAAGGCCCGGATGCAGTTGATCCCGTCGGGGTTGAGCAGATCGTGCTCGCCCTTCGTGATCTGCAGCTCGAGCGACACGGCACCCCGGATGACCTCGTTGGCCGGCGCCTTGTGCACGCCGCGGGTGTCGTCATTGCGAGCCCAGATTCCGGCGATGTGACCGCTGGGCGGGATGAGCTTCATGTCCGAGGTGGCCGGATCGAAGACGCTGATCCACGGCCAGTACAGGGTCGCGTACTTCGAGTCGTAGCGGGCCTTGTCCACCCGCCATTCGCTCACCTGCTGGGCGTTGAGGCCTGGCGGGGCATCGAGGATCGCGACGCGGTCGCCCATCAGCTCACAGTGCGCGATCATCCCCAACTGGACGGCCTGCACGCCTTCCAGGTCGATCGTTCCCTGCTGGTAGACGGCCATCAGGTCGGGGACGGCGAGCATCGTCACGGCGTCGATCGCCTCGAGGCCTCCGAAGCCCGTGCGATCGGCAGGATCGCCGACGTAGTCCTCGGGGCCGAGGCGCATCGGCTTGGCGCCGTCGGCGCCCGCGAGCGTGATCTTCCCAGGGGCGGGGACCCGCTCGACGGCGCTGGCCGTGCCAACCTCCTCGAGCTGCACCAGCTTCGAGCGCTCCTTGACCATCGTCACCACGTTGGTCTTGCCGCGCTTGGTGGTGACGTTCTCGTAGGTCTCCGTGTCGCGTCCGGGCGCGCTGACGGTGAGGTTGAAGGCACCCTCCTCGCCGCTTGCCGACGGCGTCACCTCGATGTCGATCTTGTTGCCGGAGGTGCCCGGCTCGAGCGCGATGACGCGATATCCGGGTGCGCCGCCGTCGGCGGCGGAGGCGATCTCCGCACGAGCCTGCGGTGCCGGCGAGTCGCCGCCGATACGGACGACGTAGCACGAGCCCCCGCCGTTCAGGAAGTACCCGTACACGGCGTGGGCGAGGTACGAGCCGTCGGTGAAGTCGCCGAACGTCGTGACGAACTGCGCCCAGTTGGTGATCAGCGTCGGCTTGTTGGTCTCACCCTGCGAGGCAAGACCGACGAACGCGGCAACAGCGGTGCCGACACCCTCAATGGGGCGAGACCCAGCCTCGACCTCCTCGACATAGACGCCTGGGGACTGGTAACTCGGCATGAACGGAGGCCTCCTGATGGAGCGGACCCCGTGAGGCTCACACCGGGCGGGAGGCGGAACAAGGCGCGCGCGGACCGGCGTTCGGGCAGGCCGGGATGCCCCTTCAGGCACCTTCCTCTACCCCGACGGCTGCCCGCCGCCGCCTAGCCTCTCGCGTTGCGCGCGCGGACCCTTGGCCCACCATGATCCACGACGTCGATGAGTCCCTTCGCGCCCTGGTGGCGCGCGACGCGCTGAACGGATCTGGGGTCGAGGTCGCGTTTGACGCGCCGACCAAGGACTGGGTTGCGCGCCGGAACGCACCTGTGGTGAACCTCTACCTGTACGACATCCGCGAGGATCTCTCGCGGCGGGATACGGCCTGGATCGACGTCCGCGGCGAGGACGGTCGGGTGAAGGAGCGGCGCCTGCCACCGCGTCGGTACCGGCTCTCGTACCTCGTGACCGCGTGGACGAGCCGGCCCGAGGACGAGCACCGGCTGCTCTCGTCGCTGCTGTCGGGCTTCGTCCGCCACGAGTACTTCCCGGGGGAGCTGCTCCAGGGCACCCTCGAGGGCGAGGAGATCCCGGTGCTGCTCACGGTCGCGCTTCCGCCGGCAGACGAGCGGAAGATCGCCGACACCTGGTCCGCCCTCGGTGGGGAGCTGAAGCCCTCGCTGGACATCGTCGTCACCGCGCCGCTGAACATCGCACGCAGCATCGAGGCGGGCCCGCCGGTCCTCGAGGAGCCGCGGCTGGAGCTGGTCTCCACGTCTCCGGGACCCGGCGGGCGGGACGCCGCGCCCAGGAAGCAGCGCCCCGCCGCCGGACGGAAGGACGTCCAGGAGCGACCAGCTGCGGCCGAGCCGACCCGCGACGCCGGCGACCACGCAGACGAGATCTTCACCGCCGGTGCGCTGAGCGCCCCGGGCCGCCGCATCCGCCTCCGCCAGATCCCGGGCAGATGACCCCGGACACGTCAGGGTTCCACGCCCGCCTGGCTGCCCTGGAGGTCCTTGTGCGGGCGGCGGTCGATGATCGACGCACCGCCGACGGCTACCCCGACGACCCATTCCGCGGCCTGTATGTCACGCAGGAACGGGCTATGGAGCTCCTCAATCGAAACGCCGATGGATCGATCCATGTCTCGGTCGAGCTGAACCCGCCCGCCAGGGAGGACGGCCGCCTCGCCAATCTCGCCACCGCGTTCGGGCTGGACGCGATCGACATCCAGCTCCTGCTCGTCGCACTCGCACCCGACGTCGACCCACGATTTCGAGCTGCTCTATGGCTACCTGCAGGACGATGTCACTCGCCGGCGCGCCACCGTCGGCCTCGCGCTCGCACTGACCGCGTCCGCAGCGAATGACCCGGAGGCTCGCGCTCGCCTGTCCGCTGGTGGCGCGCTCGTCAGCCGGGGACTCCTTGTGCTCGAGGATCGCGACCGGCCGTTCCTCGCGCGGTCGCTGCGGGCACCGGACCGGGTCACCGCGTTTCTGCTCGGCGACGACACCCCGGAATCCGCGCTCGTACCGGTGCTGGACACCGCCGTCGCTCCGGACCTCCGCAGCACGCCCTTGGGTGTCGCGCGCGCAATCGCCTCGGGCGTGCGGCTCGCCTACCTGAGGGAAGGGCCGGGCACTGCGCCCGCGACGAGCGCAGTGAGCGCCGTGGCCCTCTCGGGCGTTGGCTTCGTCGTCGTTGATCTCGCGAGGCTCGCCCAGACGTCGGAGCCGCGCGAGCTGCTGGCGGCGGCACTGCTCGAGGCGCGCATCCGAGAGGCCGTACTCGTGGCAGGACCGCTCGAACCGCTCGTCGAGCGCGCCCCAGGGGCGGTCGCCGACCTTGCCGATTCGAGCTGGCCGATCGTCTTGTTCGGAGCCCGTGCGTGGGAGCCTGCGTGGGCCCGCGCGGTCCCGCTGCAGCTCGATGCGCCAGTCCTCAGCAAGCAGGACCAGAGCCGTTTCTGGCATGACGCGCTCGACAGCCGTCCGGACGTGCCATCGAACGGCCACCTCGCACCCCTGGTCGGGGCGACGCAGGCATTCCACTTGACGCCGCAGCAGATCACACGGGCGGTCGATTCGGGACTGCTGACGGCGCTCGCGGAGGATCGGGAGGTCGCTGCGCGGGACCTCCAGGCAGGCGCTAGGCGGCAGAACGCCGCCGGCCTCGAGCGACTAGCCCGTCGGATCGAGCCTGCGGCCGGCTGGGACGACCTCGTCGCCCCAGCCGACGTCAGCCGGCAACTCAGGGAATTGGCCGGCCGTGCGCGGCAGCGCGACCGCGTCCTCGGCGAGTGGCAGATCGGCGGACGGTCCAATCGTGGGCGCGGGATCACGGCGCTGTTCGCGGGCGAATCCGGCACCGGCAAGACGCTGTCGGCCGAAGTGATCGCGCGGGAACTCGGTCTCGACCTCTACGTCATCGATCTCTCGACGGTTGTCGACAAGTACATTGGCGAGACGGAGAAGAACCTCGACAGGATCTTCTCGGAGGCCGACCGGGTCAACGGCGTGCTCCTCTTCGATGAGGCGGACGCGATCTTCGGCAAGCGATCGGAGGTCCGGGACGCACGCGATCGCTACGCCAACGTGGAGGTCGCGTACCTCCTCCAGCGGATGGAGCGGTTCGACGGCCTTGCCGTGCTGACCACAAATCTCCGCGCGAACCTCGATGAGTCGTTCACCCGCCGCCTCGATGGCATCATCGACTTCCCGACTCCGGACGTGGATGCTCGCCACGCCCTCTGGCGGATGCATCTTCCGTCGCAGCTGCCCCAGGCGGACGACCTCGACCTCGCCTTCCTGGCGCGACGCTTCTCGCTGGCCGGCGGCAGCATCCGGAACATCTGCCTCACCGCGGCCTACTTCGCCGCTGACGCAGATGGCCCGGTCCACATGGCCGACCTGATCCGTGCCACGGGCCGCGAGTACCAGAAGCTCGGCCGCCTGACTCTCGAGGCCGAGTTCGGTCCCTACCTTGGGCTCCTGACGACATGAGCCCACCGACCAAGCTGCCGCTGGCGCCGGATCTCGACCGCCGGTCGGAGGTACCCGAGACCGGACCCGGTGCCACCATCCACGATGCCGCACCGGCGATGGCGCCGCTTCACGCGGCAGTGCTCGGCGGTCAGCGCACGGCCGGCAATCGAGCGATGGCTGCCGTGCTGGGTGCGCCGCTTGGGGTGCAACGGGCTCCCAGGGAGGGGGATCCTCGCACGTCCGGCGTGGCCCCTGCGTCGGTTCCCGGCGGCAGCAGCACAACCCGGGCCACCCAGCCGGGCTACCAGTCGGCCGACCCGGGTGCGGCCGCCGGCGTGGCCCCTGCGCCGACGCCCGGCGGCGGCATCACAACCGGGGCGACCCAGCCGGGCTACCAGTCGGCCGACCCGGGTGCGGCCGCCGGCG
The DNA here is from genome assembly GCA_963715245.1 of uncultured Chloroflexia bacterium. Taxonomy (GTDB): domain Bacteria; phylum Chloroflexota; class Limnocylindria; order Limnocylindrales; family CSP1-4; genus CAIXZV01. The sequence goes on along the minus strand of CAVQRM010000001.1, from coordinate 480,605 downwards.
TGGCCATGTCGCCGACGCCCGGCGCCGGCGACGTCGCGATGGAGTCGACGCTCCCAGGAGGCGTCGGCCCGCTGCAATCACCCGCGCCCGCCCCGACGCCGGCCCCGGTGGGTCGCAGCGACACGATCGCCAGCAGCGGCGACGACGACGGCGGCGCCCCCACACCGCCACAGGGGCGGCGAATCCGCGGCCCCTCCCACGGGCTCACGGACAACTCGATCGCCGCCGCCCACAAGGCGAATCCGACGTCCGTGCACCGGGCCATCAACTGGACCTGGTACGCCTATATCCTCCATCAGCAGAAGTTTGCGGTCGGGGACTATCCGCGCGGCATTCGCGTCAGGGATTCCGTCGTGGTAGCTCCCAACTATGACGGCCCCGGGGTACCGCCCCGCACGACACCGATCGAGGAGCCTGACCCTGACGGCCACTTGGGCTCCGACGATCCCGTTCCCGGGGACCCTCGGCTCATGCAGGGCCCTCGCCAGCAGATGCCGGATCTCAGCGACCCGAATGCGAAGCGAGCAGTATTTCCGGGTTCACGCCGCGGCGCGGAACCCGGCATGAAGGCGGCAGTTCCCCTCACGCACGACGAGGTCATTCGGGCGTACCGCCAAAATCCCGCGTCGGTCCATCCCAGCGACTCCGACGACTGGCACGACCAGATCTTCGCGATGGACCGCGGACAGGGGCAATCACCGCGCGCCTATCGGTCCGGGAACACGATCATCGTCGACCCGTCGTACCCGCTGGACGGACGGCCGCCCGATGCGAGCCCTCGTGGGTCCATGAGGCGGCCCGGGCCTGGGTCGGACCTCGGAACGGTCTTGAACCCCGCGAAGAGTCCGATGTCCGATCCCAGGAAGGCGAACATCGCGCGCACTGATGCGAAGAGGCCTGGGCCGCCTGCCCCGGTGGTGCCGCCGGCGCCCGGGCCCGACCCGACCCAGAGCACCCAGACGATCTCGCCGACCGGCTATGTCCCGCAGGAGAGGAAGCCGGCCAAGTGGAGCGTCAAGGGTGGCGAGCTCTCACGCGAGATCGCACGGGAGGAGAAGCGCGTCACCGACCAGTCGACGGACACGAAGGTCAAGTCCAGCAAGACGAGCTACGGCATCGCGAAAGGCGCTGGGCTGGAGAGGGAGCAGCGCGACGAGTCCCAGGCCGGCGAGAAGTTCACGGCGAAGGAGCGCTCCAACCGCGTCAATGCCAGCCTCGCCGGACTTGGCTTCAACCGGGGTTCGGCCACGGAGACCGGAACCGCACCGGACGGCCCCAAGGCGAGGTCCGAGAAGAACGTCGGCGGGTCCGTTGGGCCCGACGGCCTCACCGGAACGGCGAGCCGTGGGTACACGACCCAATCGGGCACGAAGGCCGAGGCAACGGGCGATGTGAAGCTCGGACCAGACGGCATCGAGCTCGCTGGGACGGGGAGCATCACGACGCCGAAGGGGTTCACCGGCCACCTCTCGGTCTCCGGCAAGAGCAATGTGGTCGCCAGGGACCCGAAGCCCATGCCGAGCGGCAAGTTTGCCGTCGAGTTCGTGATGACCGACGAGAACGGTGTCGAGCTCGGCGGCGGCTGGAGCAAGCCGGGCGGCGGGATGTCGGTCGCCGTCAACGTGGGCACGAGCTCCTCGAGCTCGCAGTTCGAGACTCGAGTATTCGACAGTCAGGCCGAGGCGATCCTGTTCCAGATGACCGCCGCCGCCCGGGTGTCGTCGGAGTCGCACTCGATCGCGAGGTCGACGACCTCGGACGGTGCCCTCGCCTTGAAGGAGGGTGAGGTTCGTGGCTCATCCAAGACCGAGACCGACACGATCGGCGGCTCCGCCGGCGTGAGCCAGGTCAGCTTGGGCGTAGCCTCCACGGATTCAACGACGACCGGCCTGAAGATCGAGAGGATGGCGGGGTCGAAGGTTCGAGTGACGCCATCGATCGCCGAGCAGGAGGCGCTCAACGCCACCATCAGTGTCGGCGGAAAGTTCGGGAACACCAAGGGCAAGTCGGAGACCAACTCGTTCTCGGTCACCTACGAGTTCGATCTTGGCAGCCCGGGCGGCAAACAGGCCTACGACACGTACCTCACGCAGCGACTTCCGCCGCCGATGCCGCCGCATGCCAAATGGATCGACAGCACGACGGGCCATCAGATGGAGGATCACGACGTCTACAAGTTCGCCCATGTCGGCGAGATCGGGTGGGGTTCTCACGCGACCCAGCAGACCGTCGAAGACGAAGGCGGCAGGCACACGACCGCCTCCGGAGGCACGTCCGAGAAGGTCGAGCTCAACGCCATCCGGAAGCTCACGCTCGACAAGAACCGTCACTCGGAGGCCGACATCGTCGGCCGGATGACCAACGGCCAGATCACCCAGATCGCGGGGCAGATGACCGTCGGGGGCGAAGACGGCAGCTTCAACCGGGAGCAGTTCCGGAGGATCTTCACCGACAAGGGGGCACCTGCCGGCACGGAAGTTGCGAGCTCCGGAGAGTGGACGCTCAGTGCGGAGATCGACAAGAAGGTGTTCGAGGACCTCGAGAAGTCCAACGACGACATGCGGAAGGCAAAGACCCGCGAGGAGCGCCTGAAGATCTACAGCCAGCTCGCGCAGAAAGGTGGCGCCGAGATGCTGATGGGCCAGGTGCGCAGGAGCGGCAAGAAGCTCGCCTGGAACCTGGAGCTGAAGGGTGACCCCAACTTCCCGGGGGCGGCAGGTCGCGCGAAGCTGAACGAGCAGCGCAGGAAGCTCGCCGCCCAGCTGAAGGACAAGCCGGAAAGCGCCGGCTCCGTGGCCGCCGACGCGAAGGACGCGCTCGGCGCCCTCGCGAAGCGACTCACGGACGTGAGCAACAAGAAGAAGTACACCGACCTGCCCGACGAGCTCAGGACCGAGCAGGTGGACCTGATCAACACCCACATCGCCGAGTTCAAGTCGCTTCGGAGCCAGGCTCTCTCCGTCCACATGCGCGGCGGCCGAAAGGAGGACCTCACGGTCGTCCTCAGGCGGGCCGCCGACGAGCAGGGCTACAACGACGTGCCGATCGGCGACCGCGCCTGGCGGAAGGCGCAGGACCTCGTGACAATTCATGAGACGGAGATCAGCGTGCTTGAAGCGGAGATAGCCGGGACGCGAAACGTCGTGCAGCGAATGTTCACCGGGAAGGGCGACGTCCGTTGGGCCAAGGGCGTCCACGTGAAGGTGTTCCAAGCCCACAACGAGAATGCGAAGCAACACTTCGCGACGTTCAGGGCCCAGGCTCCGCGGCTAACCGAAGCCGTAGGGAAGATGCGCGCGCTCAAGGAGAGGTGGTCGGCGGAACCCGACCCGAAGGCCAGGGAGAACCTGCTGCGGGAGTACGACGCGTTCCTGCTCGCGGCCATCCAGATCATGAGTGTCCAGCTCACCGCCCTGCGGGATGCCACGCGAGACGCCTACGTGGTAACGAGCGAGCGCCTGGTCGGGAACGCCGCCTTCGCGAAGCTCTGGGAGACGGTCAACGTCGACAAGATCGCGCGGGACAACGCGGTCGCCGGGCTGGACGACAGCGGCAGCGCGATCGACTGAGCTCCGGTGCCGGCGAGCTGGCTCGCCGGGCAGATCGCTAGATCAGCCCCTGCCGCAGCGCGTACGCCACAGCATGCGTCCGGTTGCGGAGATCGAGGCGGCTGGTGAGGTCGTGGACGATGTTCTTGACCGTCCGCTCCGAGTAGAAGAGCTGGCGCCCCACCTCTGCCGTATCGTGGCCGTCCGCGAGCAGGCGGAGCACCGACAGCTCGCGCTCGGTCAACCCGGAGAACGTCAGCCCACGGGGCGCGAGGACCTGCCGCTGGAGCTGGCCGACCTGGCCCAGCAACCGGCCAAGGAGGTCCGGCGGGAGCAGGCCGTCACCGGCCGCCACCGAGCGGATGACGGAGACGAGCTTCTGCGGGGTCACCTCGCTGCGACGGAGGATCCCTCCGACGCCCGCCTCGATCGCGGCGAGCAGCGCCTTGTCATCGAGGCGACCGACGAGCAGTGCGATCCGATCGCTCCCCCCGTGCCGGAGGCGGCGGATCGTCGAGATCGTCTCCGCGTCGATCTCGTCGGCGACGACGAGCACGACGCCGCCGTCGAGGGGGCCCTCCTCGGTCAGCACCACCTCGCCCTCGGTCCGCAGGTGGCCGATCGCACCCGTCCGCGACAATGGGTCTGACGCGACGACGTGGACCGGAATGCGTACAGGTGGCGCGCTGTACACAGACACGCAACAGCCCTCCGTGCTTGCCGATGAGGGCGGGACGCCCTGAGCCCCCGCAGTCTGCGCCTCGCGCCTACAGGGCGACTGAACGCCGACTTAACGGGTAGCGAGATGCGCCCGAAAGGGCCGCACTTCATGGCTGTTGCGCCAGCCTGATACCGAATATGCTCGCGCGATGTCCGTCCTGGTGCACCTCCAGCCAGCGACCGTCGCGCTCGTGCCCGGCGACACGGCCACCGTCGCGGTCCGGATCAGGAACACGGGCACGGTCGTCGACGAGTTCGACCTGGGCGTGGTCGGTGACGCACAGGGCTGGTCGGCAGTCGACCCGGCGGTGATCTCGCTGTTCCCGGGCGCCGAGGGGGACGCGACGATCACGTTCACGCCACCACGCCTGCCCAGCGTGCCTGCCGGCTCGATGCCCTTCGGGCTCCGGGTGCGGTCGAAGGAGGATCCTGCGGGCTCCATCGTGGAGGAAGGAGCCCTCGACATCGCGCCGTTCCACGAGGTGTCCGCGGAGCTCGTCCCACGGACGTCGCGGGGCAGCACCGGCGCAACGCACGACGTGGCCGTGGACAACCGGGGGAATGTCGCCCTGGAAGCGGCGCTCACCGCGCTCGACGCGGACCGCCTGCTGGCCTTCGACGTGCGGCCGCCATCGGTGGTCGCGGGCCCGGGCGCCGCCGTGTTCGCGAAGGTCCGCGTCCAGCCGCGTCGACGCTTCTGGCGCGGGACCCCGGTGGCGCGGCCGTTCCAGCTCCAGGTGACCGTCGCCGACACCCCGCCGGTCACCATCGACGGCACCCTGCTCCAGACACCGATCCTGCCATCGTGGACCGTCCGGGCCCTGCTGATCGCGCTGGCGCTCATCGTCGCGGCGGTCGTCCTCTGGCTCACCGTCCTTCGCCCGACCATCGAGTCGACCGCCCGAAACGAGGCCGCGGACGTGCTCGCGGAGGCCGGCATCAGCCCGCTGCCGTTCGACGGCGCCTCGCCGACCGCCTCGGGCGGCGATGCCTCCCCCGACACCTCGAGCAGCTCCCCGACCGCGAGCACCTCGACCGAGCCCACGGCCTCGCCGTCGATGTCGCCGCCCGCGGGTGGCACGACGCTGTCCGACGGCCGACTCATGCCCGGCGGCACGCCGTACACTGCCCCGGCAGGCACGACGCTGTTCGTCACCGACCTGGTGTTCTCGAACCCGGACGAGGGATTGGCTGGTGAGATCCGCCTGGAGCGGGCTGGCCAGCCGCTCCTCGTCCTGCGGCTCGAGAACTTCCGCGACCTGGACTTCCACTTCTCCACGCCGATCGCGGTCGAGCCCGGCGAGACGCTCGCGCTCGTCTGCGCGAACCCCTGCGATGGCGCGGCGCTCTACTACTCCGGCTTCGAGCGGTCCGGACCATGACCCTCGCCCTGGTCGTGCGCTTCGCTGTCAGCGCGCTCGTTGGCGTCTCCATCGCGGTCGGTGCCGCCGCGGTCACGTCGACCCCGCAGCTCGTGTCCACCGCCGGGGCCGGGCCCCTGGTGCCCCTGACCGCCGAGTCGGGCATCCCGCTCGCGGTGGAGCTCGCCCCGGCGCAACCCGTCCCGCTCGAGCCCGCGCCGCCGACGGCGACGGTCACCCTCACGACGTTCCACGCGCCGGTGCCGTCCGGGGAGCCCGGGGGTGAGCCTGGCGGCGGGGTCGAATCCGCGTGGTTGAAGCCGTCGGTGCCGAGGGTCCCGGCGATCACCCAGTTCGACGGCGGGCCGCTGCAGAGCGTCAACTGCCTCATGGCCTCCGGGGCGATGCTCGCCCGCCTGGGCTACGGCATCCGGACGACCGGCTCGCAGCTGCGCGCGCTCCAGGATGACCAGGAGGGCGGCACCAACCACACGAACCTCCAGAACGCGGTCCGCAAGGGCTGGAACGTGCAGTTCCGCTCCGGCGCGCTGACGCCACTGCAGCTGCGGGCGCTCCTGTACGCGGGAGCCGGCGCGGTGGTTGGCGGGATCTACGGCGAGCTGCCGGTCTCCATCCGCCTCCAGACGGGCTTCACCGGCTCCCACTCGATCTACATCGATGCGTTCCGGCCGCCCGGTCCCGATGGACCGGCCGCGTACTACGTCATGGACCCGATCGGGAAGACATGGCAGGGCTATCGGGGCTCGTGGTGGCCGGCCGACGTCGTCGAGCGCTTCGCGACGGCCCTGCTCGGCGGGAGGATCTACACGATGTGGGCATTCCCGGGCGGGGTTGCGCCGGTCGACCATCCGATCCTGCCGCGGGACGCATACCCCGGCCCCGGCGGGGCCACCCCGAGCGACGAGCCGAGATCCAGTCCCTCGGCGCCCGACGCGTCGCCATCATCGTCGCCGGACGTCGATCCGCTGCCCACGGGCGACCCGATGCCGATGGGCGACCTGCCCATCGTGGGCGACCCCACCATCGGCGATCCACCGGATGACAAGCCCCGCTTCCCGGACTTCCGCTTCGAGACGAACCTGTTCGAGATGATCGAACCCGATCGGCGAACGTGCCTCGGTCGACCCCAGCCGGCCGGCTGTCCACAGGGAATCCCGGGGATCGTCGATCTCGGGGACCGATCGAGCGCGTACCCGACCGGTCCGCCGGGGAAGCCGATCGAGATCCGCTACGCCGGCGCGATCGCACCCGACACCTACGAGGTGATCTTCGAGCCACCACCCGACACGTCGCCGTCCATGTGGTTCTGGAGCCGCGCGGGTGGTGCGCTCATCCCCGCAACCATCGAGACCGGCATGCTCGACGGACGGACGGTCGCGGTGGCCACCGTCACCCTCGAGCCGGGTGCCGACTACTCGTTCGTGGCGGCGGCAACCGGGGACGGGATCCGGGCCATGAGCACTGTCGGCGGGCTCAGCGTGGAGGCGGACCGGTGAGCGCGGCGATCGCCCTGGAGCCCGCGACCCTGCACGTCGAGCCGGGCGGTGAGGCGTCCCTCACGCTGACGATCAGGAACACGGGCACCGTGGTCGACGAGTTCGCGATCGAGGTGGTGGGCGACGCACGGGCATGGGCGACCGCGGAACCGGCCACGGTCTCGCTCTTCCCCGCGGCCCAGGGCACGACCGTGATCACTTTCCGGCCTCCGCGCGTCTCGTCGACACGCGCGGGCACGACAACCTTCGGCGTGATGGCCCGGTCCCACGAGAACCCCAGCGACACGGTCGTGGAGGAGGGCGTGCTCGAGGTCGGTGGCTTCCTCGCCATGGCAGCGGAGCTCATCCCGCGCACGTCACACGGGAGTCGCGGCGGGCGCCACGACATCGCCATCGACAACCGCGGCAATGTCCGATTGGATGCCCAGCTCGCGGGCCTCGACCCCGACCGGCGAGTGCGACTCGACCTCGATCCCGCGATGCTGCCGGTCGAGCCTGGGACCGCGGCCTTCGGACACGTCGTCGTGAAGCCCGTCAGACGGTTCTGGCGCGGTCCTGCGCGGACCGTGCCGTTCCAGGTGACGGTCAAGGGGGACACATCGGACCCGAACCCGTTCCTTCTGGACGGGACGTATGTCCAGGAATCGATCCTGCCGTGGTGGTTCGCGCGGGCGCTCATGGCCCTCGTGGCGCTGGTCGTGGCAGGCGTCCTGCTGTGGCTGTTCGTCCTCCAGCCACAGATCCGGTCGACGGCGGCGGACACGCTCGAGGAATTCGGGTTCAGCCCCAAGCCCGGCTCCGTGGCCGCCGGCGGCAGCCCACCCCCGGACGGGGCGAGTCCCGCGCCGTCCAGCGCGCTCGACGTGACGCCCCCGCCCGATGGCGGCCGAGTCCTCACCGACGGCCGCATCGACACCGGCACCTCGGTCACACCGACGGCAGGAACCCTGTTCATCACCGACCTGGTGTTCTCGAACCCGACCGGCGCGAGTGGCGAGCTCACGCTCCAGCGCACCACCGGCGCCGGGACCGCCCCGCTGCTGGTTCTCGAGCTCGAGAACTTCCGCGACCTCGACCTCCACTTCGTGACGCCGATCAGCCTGCGGGCCGGGGAGACGCTCGCGCTGGTGGCGAATTGCACGGCCGGCGCTGCCGCACCGGCGGCCGCCTGCAGCCCGGCGCTGTTCTACGCCGGCTACCTCGAAGCACCGTGAGCGTCATGCGATGGGCCCACTGAGCGGGATCGGGTCGCTGGTCGGCCAGTCCGGCGTCCAGGCGGTGTTCGCGGGGCTCCTCGCCGGCGCCGTCGCGGGGAGCGCGCTCGTCGCGACCGGCGTGATCCCGATCGGGGGCACGCGATCCGAGGAGGCGAGTCTCGCGGTCGTGGCCTGTCCCGGGTCCGGGGTGGTGCTCGCCCGTGTGCGTGACACCGAGGCGCTCCTGGTCACGGCCCGCTCGGCGGACGGCGCATGGGTGGAGGTCTACCTCGGTCAGCCGGGGGTCGACCGCGGGTGGGCGCCCGCCGGTGCGGTGCGGCTCGACTCGACGCTCGACGCGCTGCCGGTCGAGCGGTGCGGACCGCCTCCCCCACCCGACGTGGCGATCGTGCCTGATCTGACCGCGGAGCCGTCGGGCTCGCCCGAGGAGACCGTCGCGCCGGGCATCTCGCCAACGCCCGACGTACCCACGCCCGCGGCAGCGACGCAGGAGCCGACATCGAGGCCCACCACCGCGTCAACCCCCAGGCCGACGCCCAAGCCCACGCCCAAGCCGACACCAAAGCCGACGCCCAAGCCCACGCCCAAGCCGACACCGAAGCCGGACACGACCCCGCCGACCCTCGCAGGGCTCAATGCAAACCCGACCTGCATCGACAGCTTCTCGCCGAACACGACGATCTCGGCCAACGCGAACGACAACAAGGGCGTGGACGGGGTTGCGATCTTCGTCTATCCACCCGGGGCCGGGTCGTACTCGGCGGCGATGAGCCATGCCGGCGGTGACACCTGGAGCTACTCGCTCCAGCTCTCGGCCTCGTGGGCCCTCGGCAACTACGTCAACTACAGCGTCGTCGCGACGGACACGAGCGGCAACGACTCGGGGGTCGAGACGAGCAACTCGCAGTCATCGAACAACTTCGTCTACGTCAGCGCTTCGTGCGGGATCCAATGACGCGCAGGCCCACGCGCCGGCGGACGTCCCGTCGCCGATGGCCGCTCGCCGCCCTGCTCATCAGCGTGGCCCTGTCCGCGGCCGCGGTGATCGCGGGATCGGCATCCGGTGCCACGCGGAGTTCGCCGCAGCCGCCGTCTGAAGCCGCCGCCGCTCCCGTTGAGGTCGCCGCGAGTCCCGCCGGCAACGCCGCTCCCTCGCCGCTCCCCGACCCGCCCGGGTCGACGACGCGGGTCTCGACGACCAGCGCCGGCGGTGAGGGCAATGGGGCAAGCGGCGGCGTCACGTCGCTCGTCGCCGCATCGAACCCCGACCAGGCCATCTCCGCCGACGCGCGTTGGGTCGTGTTCGTCTCGGCCGCCACGCAGCTCATCGATGGAGAGACCCATCCGGCGGGAGGCCTGTACCTGCGGGACAGGCAGCTGGGAACCACGGTCGCCATTCCATGGCTGGATGGCGGGGCGTTTCCGACCGGGATCACCGCCGCGGAACCGGTGATCTCGAGCAATGGCGGAGTGGTCGCGTTCACCGCGATCGTGACGAGCGGCGCCAGCAGCCGGATCCTGCCGACCCGGACGGACACGCCGTTCGTCTTTGCCTGGGAGCAGGGAGCGCCGGCGCCCGACATCGTCTCGATGGACGCGAGCGGCCGCCCAACTCCGGGATTCCAGCCCTCGGTCTCGGGCGATGGCCGCTCCGTCGCCTACACGCGATGGTCCGTGGCCACCGCTCCCCCGGTGCTCTCGAACCTGCGAACGGACGGATTTCCCGGCGACGGCGAATTCTTCGTCTTCGGCCCAAGCGCTCCATGCACCCCGCACTCGGCGACGATCTCGGTCACGGCGACCGATCCCGACGATGCGGTGACACAGGTGACGTTGTTCTACCAGCCGAACGGTGGCGGCGTGCTTGCCAAGGCGATGGATCGGGTGGGCGGCGACACCTGGCAGACGACGATCGACGTCCTGGACTCGTGGGCGACGGGGCGGATCGAGTATCGGGTCGAGGCCCGTGACGGCCAGGGGAACCTCGCCACGCTCGCGAGCGCCCGTCCATATCTGCTCACCAAGGGCACGTGCATCCTGTGAGCGGGTCCGGAAGGATTGTCCGGCTCCTCGCCGGCGTCGCGCTCGGCGTGGTGCTCGTCACCGGTGCCGCGCCCGATGGCCGAGGTGCGTCCGACGCCACCCCCGATCGGCAGCCCGCGGCCGGGGCGGCACCCGTCGAGGCCAAGGGTCCGACCCAGGTCGTCGTCTTCGACCGGCTCACCCGGACCTCGACCGTGATCTCGAACGACGCATCCGGCCGGCCCGGCACCAGCTCCAGCAGCCGCCCATCGATCTCGGCGGACGGGAGCCTTGTCGCCTTCGAGACCGACGCCGCGATCCTCCCCGAGGACACCGATGGCGCGGCCGACATCTACCTGTGGGACGCGAGCACCCGCACGAGCAGCAGGGTTTCGGTCGGGTCGGGTAACTCGCAACCGGACGGCGCGAGCCGCGACCCCTCGATCTCCGGCGATGGCGGCGTCGTCGCGTTCACGTCACGGGCGACGAACCTCACGCCGGAGAACCTCAGCGGCGGCACCACGCGCGTCTTCGCCTGGCGGCTGGCGTCGGCGAGCATCTCCCTTGTGGCCACCGGTGCGTCCGGCCCAGGCTCGGGTGGCAGCAGCGCTCCGTCGGTGTCGGCGGATGGCCGAGTCGTCGCGTTCGAAGCGGTGGCAGACAACCTCGTTCCCGGGGACACGAACGGCGAGCGGGACGTCTTCCTCCACGACCTCGCCCTGGACGTGACCATCCGAGCCTCGGTCACGACGAACGGGAGACAGGTCGGCAGCCAGAGTCGACGGCCGTCAGTGTCGGGCGACGGCGGCGCCGTCGCGTTCAATTCGACATCGAGCGCGCTGGATCGTCCTGACGCCAACGGAGCCAGGGACGTGTTCGTGCGTGACCTCCCACCGGCCGTCCAGGTCGCCCCCGACGTGCTTGACTACGGGGTCATCCCAGTGCTTACGCCGATCAGCCTGAGCTCGACGGTGCTCAGCGTCGGCTGGACGCCGGTGGCGATCGCGCCGGCAACGCTCGATGGACCGGACACGGGGCACTTCGTGATCTCGGATGATCGCTGCGCCGGCGCCAGCCTGCCCTACGGCGCCTCATGTGTGATCGAGGTCGCGTTCATCCCGACTGCCCCCGGGCCGAAGTCGGCAACCCTGATGATCACCGACACGGCACCCGACAGCCCACAGGTGGTCGAGCTTACGGGCGGCGTGCCCGCGGCCCAGGTGCGCCTGGACCCCGCCGTGGGTCCGCCGGGGATCGTGACCGTCCTCCGCGGGTTGGGCTTTCCGCCTGGAGCGGAGGTCGCCGTGCGCTGGGACCGTGGCATGACGCAGCCGATGCGTCCCACGGTCGTCGGGCCCGATGGATCGTTCGCGGTCGCTGTCCTCGTGTATCACAACGACCGAGTCGGCCCCCGACAGCTGCTCATCACCGACCCGAGCGGTGCGAGCCAGTTCCCCGATCGGGCCGAGCCGTTCCTGGTCGTGCCGGCGCCGTTGCAGCCTCCTGGATCGAGCGCACTCACCTACCTGGCGCCGGAGCTCCAGCCGATCCTCGTCAGCAGGTAGCGCTCGATCACGATCGAGGCGCCTGAGCGAGGGGGCCTGGACCTGGTGAGCCCGCTGGGATTCGAACCCAGGACCAAGGGATTAAAAGTCCCCTGCTCTACCACTGAGCTACGGGCCCGCTCGCGACCGTATCACGTTCAGATCGCGGATTCCGACGGCGTCTGAGTCCGTCCTGGCCAGATCCGTGAAGGCGCGCGGGGAGCGCGGCCGTCGCTCGCCGGTGCCCAAACGCACCACTTCCGGTCCGACCCCGCTGTTCCGTTTCAATCCGTGGCAACACCTTGCCCGAAGAGAGGGTGAGCAAGCTCGAACGGGATCGCCGGGCTCCCCGGCCACGGCTCCCCGCCAACCTGGCACATGCCCACCCTGGAGGTTCACCACACTCATGCGTCGCCTCAGCTTCGCCGTCCTCGCCGGCGCCCTGACCCTCGGCATCGTCGCCGGTCCGGTCGCGGCCAAGCAGCCCGACACCTCGGGCTCCAACATCGTCGATACCGCGATCGCCCTCAACAGCAGCGGCCCGTTCGCGGGCTCCTTCGACACGCTGATCGCCCTCGTTGTCGAGCTGGACCTCGCCGGTCCGCTCTCGCAGCGCGGCCAGCTCACCGTCTTCGCCCCGACGGACACCGCCTTCCAGGACGACCTGGGCCTCAACCCCGGCAACGTCGATGCGGCGATCGCCGCGCTCGGCCGCGGCACCGTGACCGACATCGTTCTGTACCACGTGGCCAAGGGCGAGCGTGATGCGGCCGAGGTGCTCGGCAGCTCCAAGATCCGGATGCTCAACGGCGACTTCGCCAAGGTCAACGCGGGCGCAGGCACGATCGACGGCGCGCCGATCATCGTGACCAACGTCCCCGCCTCGAACGGGATCATCCACGCCGTCGGCGGCGTGCTTCTGCCCTAGATCCGCCCGTTCTCCCCGCGTCCCAGCCCCGGCCGGTCCCAGACCGGCCGGGGCATCTTCATGCCTGGCTACGGCAGCAGCGACTCGTCGACGAGCTGGTCGACCGTGACCGGGTTCGGGACGAGCCCGATCGAGGTCATGAACGCGACCGACTGCCCCCAGGCGTCGCGGTCGATCGAGCCGAATGCGCCGTTCGTCCGCGGGTTGGTCCACGTCTCGATCGTCGCGTCGAGGACCTGGGCGGCCAACTCGGGATCCTGGGCGATGTCGGGAGCCAACGCGTACGTCGCGTCGAGGCCCTTCTGCGGGTCGGCGGCGATCTCGTCCATGGCGCGAAGGGTCGCCGCCACGAACGCCTCGAGCGCCGGGCCCTTGGCGGCCACCGTCTCGGTGCCGGCGACGAGCCCGGGGCCCGGCAGCGGCGTGACCTCATCGATGGAAAGCACGACCGGCTCGATGCCGGCGTTCTGCAGCTGGATCGGCTCGTTGTTCGCGAAGCCCGTCGCCGCGTCGACCTGGCCCTGCGAGAGCGCCGTCGCCTGCCCGAAGTCGGGAAACTCGATGATCTCGACGTCGTCGACGGTGAGGCCCGCGGACTGGAGCAGCGCCTGGAGCATGATCCAGGTGGTGCCGTAGCGACCCGGAGTGCCGATCCGCTTGCCCTTGAGGTCCGCGGCGATCGCGATGCCGGAGTCGGCCCTCGCGATGACGACGGCCGGGAACGCCCCGTAGATCGTGGCGGTGTAGACGACCGGGATCCCCTGGCTCACCGCGGGGATCACGGAGGTGCCGTCGCCCGACCCGATGTCCACGGCACCCTGGCCGAGGAGCGTGATCAGGTCTGGGTCGATCTTGTTCTGGAGCGTGACCTCGAGGCCCGCGTCGGCGTAGTAGCCGGCCTGCTGGGCGAGATAGAACTGCGCGAACTGCACGCTCGGGATGTAGCCCAGCCCCACCGTGAGCGGCACGGGCTCCGCGGCGGGCGTCGGGGTGGCGGCCGCCTCCGACGACCCAGCGGATGCCCCTGCGCTCGCCGGCTCCGTCGCGGACGGCGTGGCGCCGCTGCCGCAGGCCGCGACGAGGAGGACGGTGGCGAGCAGGCCGGTGACGATCGCGGCGCGGCGGGTTCGACCGGTGCTGGTGCGGCGGGTCTGGCTCACGGGCGGGAGATCCTCCTGGACGTGGGACGGGGGGGGTGTCGGTGATGGCGGGCTGTTCGGCAGTCGATCAGCGGTCGCCGACCAGCCGACGCTCGATGAGGAGCATCACGAGGTAGAGCGCGACCCCCAGCAGGGCGAGGGTCGCGAGCGCGGCGAACATGAGCGGGATGTCGAACAGGGAGCCGCGGGCGATGTTGATCAGGACGCCGAGCCCCCGCTCGCCGCCGGCCCACTCGCCGATGATCGCCCCGATCACCGCGAGCGTGACCCCGACGCGCATCCCGCCGAGGATCGCCGGCAGCGCGGCCGGCACCTCGACCAGCCGCACGATCTGCCAGGCGGTTGCCCGGAACGCATGGGCCATCTCGAGCAGCCGCGGATCGACCGACCGGATCCCCACCATCGTCGCGATCGCGACCGGGAAGAACACGATCAGGGTGGTGATCACGAGCTTGCTCGTGAGGCCGACACCGAACCACAGCACGATGAGCGGCGCCAGGGCGAGGATCGGCGTCGCCTGGGCCGCGACGAGGTACGGGCTGAGGAGCTTCTCCGCCAGCCGCGAGCGCGCGAGGAGCACGCCCGTGACGAGCGCCAGCGTGGCGCCCAGCGCGAAGCCGAGGAGCACCTCGACGAGCGTGGTGGAGAAGTGCGGCCACATCGTCCCGTCCGTCCAGGCAGTGACGAACCGCTGTCCGACCACGAGCGGCGCCGGGAGGATGAACGGCGGGTAGTCGCCGACGATCACGATCGCCTGCCACGCCAGGAGGAACAAGGCCAGGCTCACGACGGCCGGCCAGGCGGTACCGAATGTCCGTCGCGCGCGCGTCCGCCCGCGCGACGGCGTGGTCGTGGCCGGTGATGTGGTCGCCGCGCCGGCGTTCGTCATGCGTCGTCGTCCGGGCGGAACGGGTCGAACCAGGCGGGCGTGCCGGGCGCGGTCTCCTCGTGCGGACCGCGTCCCTCCTCCTCCTCGAGCACGGCAGCACGTGCCTCGGCCAGCGCGATGGCGTCGTCGGTCGTGTCCACGAGCTGCGCCCTGATGTCCGCGGCGATCGAGCTGACGAAGGCCGAGTCGAGGTCCGCGACGCGGCGCGGGCGTGGCAGCGGGACAGCGACCTGCGCGACCACGCGACCCGGCCGGGGCGACAGGACGACGACCCGGTCGGCGAGGAACACGGCCTCCGGGATGCTGTGCGTCACGAGCACGATCGTCGTCCCCGTCCGCTGCCACAGGTTGAGCAACTCGGCGTTGAAGCGCTCCCGGGTCAACGCGTCGAGCGCGCTGAACGGCTCGTCCATGAGCAGGACGGACGGCTCGAGCGCGAGCGCGCGGGCGATCGCCACGCGCTGGCGGGTGCCGCCGCTCAGCGTCGACGGCTTCGCGCGGGCGAACTCCCGCAGCCCGACGAGGCCCAGCAGGTCGCTCGCCCGCGCCTCCTGGCGGTCCGCCGGCCAGCCGGCGAGCTCCATCGGGAAGCGGACGTTCTGCTCCACGGTGCGCCAGGCGAGGAGACGCGGCTCCTGGAACACCATGCCCACCCGGGGGTCCGGCCCGCTGACGGCCCGGTCGTCGAGCGCGACCCTGCCGCCGTCCGCGGGGATGAGCCCGGCGAGGACCCGGAGCAGCGTGCTCTTGCCGCAGCCGTTGGGGCCGATGAGCGCAGTGACCTCGCGGGGCGCGATCTCGAGCGAGATCCCCTCGAGCGCGGTGACCGTCCTCGCCCCGCGGAACGTGAGCGAGACGCCGTCGACGACGATGCCGGCGCCGGGACCCGGCAGGTAGGGGGACGGGCCGGGCGTGACGGGCGCGCCGAACCGGGGATCCGGTTCCATCGCGGCTGTCATCTGCACCTCCGTCGCGGTCGTGCGCACGACGGGGCAGGCGGCATCCGGTCAACGTCCGCGAGGCGGACGTGCCGTCACCGTGGCCTTCTTCCATCCGGACTGTACCGTCGGCTCCGGCGGGCGGGGCGTACACCCCGCCTTCGGATCTGCGGTGCCGTGGAGGTCATCCTCGGCGCCGCTCGTGGGCTCGTCCCGCGTCGCGGGACCCTACCACCGGTCGGGAATCGCACCCTGCCCCGAAGGCTCTGCCCGGAATGTACCACTCGGCGCGCCAAATCTCGACCCTTGCGCCCGGGCGGTTGGGCGGTCTCGCGCGTCAGGCCCCCAGCGCGTGCATCGACGGCGCGAGCGCCGGATAGAGCGACCGGTAGACGGCGAACAGCTCGTCGTACCGGGCGCCAGCCCCTGGATCGGGGTCGAGCCGCCGGTCGACCGACGTCATCGCCGCCACGCCGGCCTCGAGCGACGCCACCGCGCCGACGCCGGCCGCGGCCAGGATCGCCGCACCGAGGACCGCGGTCTCACCGATCGTCGGGATCGCGACGGACACGCCGAGCACGTCGGCCTTGATCCGCGCCCACAGGTCGTCCGGGCTGCCGCGTCCCGCGATCCGGAGGTCGCGCACCGGCGCACCGGCGGCGACGATCGGCTCCGCGACGTCCCGCATCGCGAACGCCGCCCCCTCGAGCACGGCGCGCGCGAGGTGTCCCCGGCCGTGGGCGAGCGTCAACCCGACGAACGCGCCACGCGCCCGCTCGTCGAAGTGCGGCGCGCGTTCGCCTGCGAGGTACGGCAGGAACACGAGCCCGCCCGCGCCCGGCGGGACCGCCGCCGCCTCGGCGAACAGCGCGTCCATCGTCAGGCCGCCGCCCGCGACGCCTCGCAGCCACTCGACCGCGGCACCGGTCGCCGCCATCGCCCCGCCGACGACCCAGCGCCCCGGCAGCGGCGCGGGGGCCAGGAACAGCCCCGGCACCTCGACGGCCCGGTCCGCGTAGATGCCGATCCCGCCGGATGTCCCGCCCGTGTCGACGGCATCGCCCGGGGCCAGCAGCCCGGCGCCCAGCATGCTCGCCGTTCCGTCGTTGACCCCGGCGACGACGGGGAGCCCGGCTGGCAGCCCGAGCGCATGGGCCGCCTCCGTGCGCAGCGCGCCGAGCGGTTCGCCGAACCCGAGGGCGGGTGCCACCTGCGATGCCCGGACGCCGGCCGCCTCGAGGTCCGCCGCGGCGAGCGCGGTCTCGTGACCCTGGATGGTCGTGACGGCCTCGCCGGTCAACCACAGCCCGAGGGCGTCCCAGCTCGTCGCCAGCCAGCGGGCCTCCGCCGCGGCGTCCGGGTCGTTTCGCGCGAGCCACTCGATCCGCGCCAGCAGCCCGAACCCGCCGCCGGCGATGCGCCGGTCCTGCCAGGTGATCGCGGGACGAACCGGACCCGCGGCGCTGTCGACGACCGCGAGCGTCGGACCCTGGCCGACGCCGCACACCGCGAGGACCCGGACCTCGCCCGACCCGATCGCCTCGATCCCGCGCGTCGCCGCCGCGACGGCCCGCCACCATGCCCGCGGGTCCTGCTCGGCGCGCCCATCAGTGCCGAGGTCCGTCGCGATCGGGGCCCGCCCGAGACCGAGCATCCGGCCGTCGAGACCGACCAGGAGCGCCTTGGCCTCGGTCGTGCCAAGGTCCAGGCCGAGAACGGCGGGCGCGGCCGACGCGTCGGGCGGCTGCACGGTCAGGCGGAAGCCGCCACGTCCTCCGGCAGGAGGAACCAGCGGAGCGATTCGAAGTCAGGACCGACGGCGTCGGCGGCGAATGTCGGCGCGGCGAGGGGTCGCGGAGGCCGGGCCAGCATCGTCCGTGCCTCGGCCAGGTACCCGGCCAGGCGAGACTCCGGCTCGCGGTGACGGTGGGAGCGGTAGGCCATGCGCGCGTCGTCGTACGCGATGTCGAGCAGGCTCAGCGGCGGCTCCGGCCGACCCGCCCGGTGCTGCCACAGCCCGGTCGACGGCTCGAAGGCGTAATCCGTCAGCAGCCGCCAGCCCTCGCTCGCGACGAGATCGACGGCGTCGAGGATGAACTCGAACACGGACTCGCTGATGAAGTAGTTGAAGTTGACACGCACCCAGCCCGGCTTGATCCCCTCACAGCCACGGGCGATCTCGCGCTCGAACTCGTGGCTCGTCTCGAGATCGATCCCCAGGAGCCGGTGCCCATATGGCCCCGCGCACGAGCAGCCGCCCCGCGACTGGATCCCGAACAGGTCGTTGAGCACCGCCACGACGAAGTTGTGGTGCAGGTAGCGCCCCTCGTGACGAACGACGAACGACACGATCGACAGCCGCTCCGCCTCGTGAGAGCCGAGGATCTCGATCGACGGGTTCGCCTCCCACCGGCGGAGCGCGCGAGAGATGAAGTCGTGCTCGCGCTCGCGGATCGCGTCGACGCCCACGGCGGCCTTGAGCTGGAACACGAGGCCCGCCCGGATCGACTCGACGATCGCGGGCGTGCCGCCCTCCTCCCGGTGCTCGATGTCCGTGAGGTAGGCGTGCTCGATGGGGTTGACGTACTGGACGGTGCCGCCGCCGGGCATCGACGGCACGGAGTTGGCGAACAGCTCGCGCCGCGCCACGAGGACGCCGGGGGTGCCGGGCCCGCCGATGAACTTGTGGGGGCTGATGAAGACCGCGTCCTTGTACCCCAGCGGATCACCCGGTGGATCCATCTCGATCGACACGTATGGCGCCGCGGCCGCGAAGTCGAAGAACGACAGGGCGCCGTGCTCATGGAGGAGGCGGGAGATCGCGTAGGTATTGGACACGATGCCGGTCACGTTGGAGGCGGCGGAGAACGACCCGATCTTGAGCGGCCGGTCGGCGTACGTCGCCAGCTCCAGCTCCAACTGGGCGAGGTCGATGTACCCGTCGCGGTCCTCGTGGATCAGGACGACGTCGGCGATGGACTCGCGCCAGGGCAGCTCGTTGCTGTGGTGCTCGTAGGGGCCGATGAACACCACGGGCCGCTGCGCGGGCGGGATGTGCGCCCGGAGGTTCCACCGCTCGTCGAGGTCTGCCGGAAGCCGGAGGTTGAGCACGTCCACCATGCGGTTGATCGCGGCCGTGGACCCGGACCCGACGAAGATCACCGCGTGCCGGTCTGGATCACCGCCGCAGCCATCGAGCACGAGCCGCCTCGCCTCCTCGCGGAAGCGGGTCGTCTGAAGCCCCGTGCCGGAGGACTCGGTGTGGGTGTTCGCGTACAGCGGGAGCACCGCGTCCCGGATGTAGTCCTCGACGAAGGAGAGGCTTCGCCCCGACGCCGTGTAGTCCGCGTACGTGACACGACGGGTGCCGTACGGGCCGGCCACGGCCTCGTCCTCCCCGATGACCGCCGCACGGATCAGGTCGACGAGCGCGTTCGGCCCGGGACGCGGGTGCGCCGGACCGCGCGTCGATGCCGTCGTGCCGCTCGTGTCCATCGCGAGCAGCATAGGGGATGGAGCGCGGCGGTCCGCCGCGGCCCCGTCCCCGGGCCGGGCTACGGGATCAGCACGCGGGTGAAGTTCGTGAAGCGGTAGCGATTGAGGTCCACGCGACCACCGATCCCGTCGACTGCGCCGCTCGAGGTGTACTGCCAGAACGTCCAGCCGTTCCCACCCCAGTTGCTGGCCGGGACCGTCGGCGTGGGCCCGGTGGTCCAGTGGGCGATCCACAGCACCTTGTAGCCGGCGTTGGCCAGGTTGAGCGAGTTGCCGGCGTAGTTCGACCAGAAAGACGGCGACATGTAGATCGCGCCCTTGACGCCGGTCCGCTCGTAGACACGGTCCAGGAACGCCTTGGCCCAGGCCGCGAGCTGCGAGTCGGTCAGCCCGCCGGTCACCTCGAGGTCGAGGACCGGGAGCAACTCGCCCGACACGGGCCCGGCGGTGTCGATGAAGTGGTCGGCTTCGTTGACCGCGTCGCCCGCCGAGGTGTCCGGACGGGCGAAGTGGTACGCCCCGACGAGGATGCCGTTCGCCTTGGCCTTCGCGCGGTTCGTCGCGTACTTGTCGTCGACGAAGCTCGTGTGCTCGGACGCCTTGATGAACGCGAACTTCTTGCCGGCGGCCTTGACCCTGGCCCAGTCGATCGTCCCCTGCCAGTGGCTGACGTCGATGCCCTCGATGTACCCGCTGTCCGGGCTCGGGCTGGGTGTCGGCGTGGGAGTGGGTGTGGGTGTCGGGGCGGGCGTGGCGCCCGGGGACGCGCTCGCGGCCGGGTCGGGCGTTGCGGTGGGCGAGGGCGTCGAAGTGGGGCTCGCCGTGGGCTTCGGCGTCGCCTCGGTCGCGGTCGAGTCGGTCGAGCCGGAGGTGAACAGCCCCGTCGCGGCGTAGAGGGAGCTCACGCCATACAGGGACGAGGTGCTCTTCCCGTCGATGGTGTTGATCTTGTGCCAGGTGGTGCCAGAGACGGCCTTGCCCGCGCAGGTCGCGCTCCAGCCGCTTCCCGACACGGTGCCGATCGAGATCACCTTCGAGCCCGACGGCAGGAGCGCCTTGCGGGTCGCCGAGGTGCTCGCGCTCGTCCGGAGGCTGACGCCGTCGCACGCGGTCCTGAGCTCGGTCATCGTGTACAGCCGCTTGATCAGGCTCGTCGCGACATAGACGTACGTCTTGCCGAAGCGGGTCGTCGCGACCTTGCCGTTGACCACCGTGAGCCGGTACCAGGATGACCCCCTGGCGGTCCTCCCGGCGCACGACGTCCTCCAGCTGCCGCCCGAGACGCGGGCGACGGCAACCACCCGGGTGCCCTTGCTGATCGTGGCGAGCCTCGTCGAGCGGATGCTGGGCTTCGAACGAATCGCGACGCCGTCGCACTTCGCCGCGAACGTGCTCAGCGCCAGCGCCGGTGCCGGGGCGATCGCCTCGATCGCGGTCAGGGCGAGCACGAGAGCTGCGACGAGGGCGAGGATCGGCAGTCCGGCACGCCGACGTCCGGCGGTGGGGAGCGGCGCAGGCTGGGGCATCTGGCGCGGGGCAAACGCTGTCACGGAACCTCCCTGGTGAGGCTGCAAGCGTCGCGGACGTGCGCTGCCCGATCTATGGCCCCATGGGGCCAGTCGTCACCGGTCCCATGTGCCTAGGGTCCGTCTGGACAATCCGGCGGCCTCGACGTCGGTGATGCCGGACGGGCATCGCGGCCCGCGCCGGTACAATCACCCGGTGTCCCGGTTCTACTCGCTCGACACCGCCAATGCCCTGGTCCCTGATCTCGTCGTGGTCACGGAGCGGCTGCGTGAGCAGCGCCAGGAGCTCGTGGGGCTGCGCGACGCCTACCGGGACCGCGAGGGCGTGGTCCTGATCGACGTGATCGCAGCCGCCGAGGATCCCGCGGCGGAGGCCGATGACCCGGACGTCGATCCCGAGCTGCGCCGGCTCCGCCTCCGGATGCGAGGCATCGTCGACCAGATGCAGGCGGACGTCGCCTGGCTCGACGAGCGCGACATCGTTCTGCGCGACATCACCACCGGGCTGGTGGACTTCCCCGCGCTCGTGAGCGGCCGAAAGGTGTGGCTGTGCTGGCACCTGGGCGAGCGCGCGGTGGCCTGGTGGCACGGCGTCGACGAGGGGTTCGCCGGCCGGCGCCCGCTCCAGGCGCTGCCCGACCAGCCCGCTCGCGCCTGACCCCGACGGGGCCTCTGCGCCGAAGCGCGATGATGCCGCCGGGCGAACCCGAAGGCATCGGTCGTGGTTCGAGTGGATCGAGCGCCGCCGGTACACTCGGCGCCATGCCCGCCCCGCAGCCCGTGCCCGCGCCGCGCCCGGACCGTGTCCGGCAGGGCGACCGCGACAAGGCCTACCGGCCGCTCCCGCTCGAGGCACGCCGGGCGGCGTTCGACGAGGGTCTCGCCTGCTGGGTTCGGGGCGACTTCTTCGCCACGCACGAGGCGCTCGAGCCGGCCTGGATGGGCACCGACGACCTCGGTGAGCGGGCGCTCCACCAGGGCCTGATCAAGCTCGCAGCGGCGTACGTGCACGCGGTCCGCGGCAACCCGGCAGGCACCGCGAAGAACCTGGCCGGCGCCCGCGACCACCTTGTCGCCGCCGGTCCCGCGGGGCCGGCATGGGGGATCGACGTCCCCGACCTGCTCGCCGCGATCGACGCGCGCCTCGCCGACCCGGCGCGTGCCGCCACGCCACCCGTGATCCGGAGGACCCCTCGCGCATGAACCGTCCACAGGGAATCCCGGCGGTCGACCCGCTGTACGCCGACATCCGCCGCACGGACCCGGTGCGACCCGCCGTGATCCTCGACGTGCGCGAGCTCGACGAGTTCCGCCAGGTGCGAGTGCCCGGGTCGCTGTTCATCCCGATGTCGCAGCTGGGTGCCCGGCTACACGAGGTTCCGAAGGATCGGCCGGTGCTCGTGCTGTGCCAGTCCGGCAACCGCTCCTCGAGCGTGACCGCGCACCTCGTGGGCTCGGGCTGGGAGGACGTCGGCAACATCGCGGGTGGGATCAGCACCTGGGAGCGGATGGGGCTCCCCGTCACGCGTGGCCCGCTCCTGCCCGGCGAGGGCCAGCTCCCCGGCTGACCGCAGCACGGGCCCGCGGACCGGCTTCCGCGAACGGGTGCGGAATCGAAACGGCCGCCGGGCGAACCGGCGGCCGTTCGTCGTCTCGGCGTGGAGGCTCAGTCGCGGCGTCGGAGCCGGGCGGCGAGCGCGCGCACCTTGTCGGGGTGGTTGAACCCGTACCCGATGAGGATCAGCAGGATGAAGTTCACCATGCCGACGGAGAAGGCGTTGAGGTAGCCGAGCTGCTGCCCGATCTCCCCCTCGATCTGCAGGGCGGGGACCGTCACCCCGATGATGCCCGCCTGGAAGAACGGCTCCTGGGGGGCCAGGTTGGCGCGGGCGATGTCGCCGGTGAGGCCGCCCGGGGTCCGGCCGGCGATCACGAACGCGTGCGACCCGGACAGGACGGCAGCGGACCCCTCGATCCCCTGGCCGAGATCCGTCTGGGGCAGGTTGCTCCAGCCCGGGATGATGCCGTCCGCGTCGGGCACCGCCCATGCCGTCTGGGCCTGCGGCGTGCTGCCGTCGGTGCCGCCCTGGATGTAGATCGCGCCGTTGGCCGTGAACCCGGACAGGTTGGTGCGCGCGACGGGCAGGTTCGTCTGCTCGCTCACCCGCCACAGCGCGCTGATCGCGTTCGGATCGTCCTCGGTGGCGGTCTCGCCGCCGACGAGGCCCTGCTGCACCGTGGCGACCGGCTGCCCGTCACCGTTGGTGCCGCCGATCACGAAGATCACGTCACCCACGTGGACCGCGACGCCGTCCATGTTCGGCTCGTAGAGCGGTGTCTGGGGTGTCCACTCCCCGGGTGTCCCGTTCGTCGCGATCTGGACCTTCCAGACACTGTTCGTGACGTCGGTCCCGTTCGTGCCGCCCATGACGACGATGCCATCCGAGACGGTCACCGCGGTCGCGCCGGCCCGCGGCTCAGGCAGGGCGAGGGCATCCACGGTCTCCCACTCCTCGAGCGTTCCGTCGTTGCCGACGGTGAGGCTGAAGACCGTATCCGTGGGCTGACCGTCAGGGCCGAAGCCACCGATGACGTACATCGTGCTGCTGATCGTGATCACGGCGGCGTCGGCGCGGGCCTCGGGAAGCGGAGGGCCGGCGGACCACGTGTCGAGGTTGCCCGTCCCCACGGTGTGCGAGACGTAGACGTCGGCGACCGGCGCCGTGCCGTCCGTGCCGCCGGCGTAGAGGTACGTCGTACCGAGCAACGCAGCGACGCCGTCGGCCCGGCCTGCGGGCAGCTGCACCTCGGGCGGAGCCGGGTGCCACGGGAGCGTGGCGCCGCCCGGTGCCGGACAGGGCACGGACTCGTTGTCGGGCGGGCAGAAGTTGACGAGGGGGACCTGGACGATCGGAGCGAGCGGCCACAGCTCGACCGTGCGCTGCACGGTGAAGTAGTACACCCGGTCCGGGATCCAGCCGATCATCGTGACGATCACGACGAACCAGAACACGGCCTTGATGCCGGCCCAGGTCCAGCCGTCGGCGGCGAGCAGGCCACCGAGGACGCGGCGGCGCGGGGGTGCCTGGCGGGGCGCGGGAAGTGCGGTCTGCGCCATCGGTCAGCCCCCCACCTTGAGATTGCCGACCATGTTCGGGTGCACGGTGCAGATGAACTGGTAGGTGCCGGCGGCGAGGGCCGGCACGGCGTACTCGACGGTCGTGGGGCCGGTGACGATCTCGCCCTTGAACAGGGATGCGCCGGTCGCGTCCTTGATCTCGACGTTGTGCGGCACGGCCTCGAGGTTGTTGAACTCGATGGTGAACGGCACGTCGGCCGGGGCGCTGACCTCGGCCTGCTCGAACGCGATGTTGATCGCGGAGATCACGACGGCATCGCCTGAGGGCGTCTCGCCGGACGGGGCAGGAGTCGTGCCGCCATCGGATGGGGCGGGTGTCGCGCCGCCGCCACCGGTGAACTCATCGGTCCAGCAGGCCGGGAACGGGGTCGAGCCGGGCTCGGGCAGGTAGTCGGGGTCCACCCAGCCCTCGAAGGTCTTCTCCTCGCCGGTGACCTCGTCGACCTCGGGCTCCCACAGCTCGGGGTTCATCACCCGGTACTCCTCGCCCTGCTCGGCGCGGATGAACGCGATGAGGTCCTCGACCTGCTTGTAGTTGAGCGGGCCCGGCGGCTGACCGGTGTTCGACCACAGCGGCATGATCGAGTTCGGGTCACCGCAGGCGTACCGGCCGCCGACCTCCAGGATGTTCGCGAGGTAGTCGGGGTTCAGGTGCGCGAACAGCTTGTCCTGGCGATTGAGCGCCGGGCCCACGCCCCCTTCGCCGTCCACGCCGTGGCACTGCGCGCAGTTCGCCTGGTAGATGTTGTAGCCCCGCTCGATCGACGTCACCTGCTGGTGGGCCGCGGCCGCGTCCATGCGAGGCTCGGTCAGCCCGCCCGGCACGCCCAGCTCGTAGAAGTAGTACCCGATGACGAACAGCGCCACGAGCGTCACCCCGAGGAATCCGACCCAGCGCGCGTTCGCGGACTGGCGGACGATCTTCGCGGACCGCTCGGGCGTGAGGTCGTTGCGGTGGGCCGACGGCGGCGCCGAGAAGCGCTCCGCTGGCACCGGCGCGGACGGCGGCCGCGGGGCGGGGAGTCGCTCCTCGGGCGGGCGGCCGGGCTGGTCGGTCATCGGTCTCCTCGGTGGACGGGCGGGCGGGTGACGGGCGGGATCAGATGCAGCCGGTGGGCGTGAGCGGCGGGATGATCCCGGGCTGGCCGACGGCGATCGGCAGCGGGCCGAGCGTGATCTTGCCGGTGTTGATGATCAGGACGCCGTTCGCGTCGACCTTCACGGCGAAGCGGTCCATGCCGCGGGGGGCGGGCCCGTCCGCCGCGCCGGCGGCCTTGATCCCGAGCCGGTCGTAGCGCGAGCCGTGGCACGGGCACTCGAGCCAGAAGTTCTTGAGGCACGGGTTCGGCTTGCACCCGAGGTGCGGGCAGCGCTGGTACATCGCGCGCACGTTGACCGTGGTCCCGTCGCCGGTGTCGTCCTCGCCGGGAATGAACCGCTGCTGCGCCGGGTCGATGAGCGCCACGAACGCCTTCGCGGGGCCAACGTAGACCGGGAAGCCCTCGTTCACCGGCAGCTGCGCGTTGGCGTTCTTGACGTCGTCGAGCGTGCCGACGATGACGTCGCCACCGAACTTGCCCTCGAGGTTGGGCCACAGGAAGCCGATCGTGCCGGCGGTCACCTCGAGCAGCCACAGGCCCATGCCGGCGGCCAGCGAGCCGCGCAGCAGCTCACGGCGCGACACGCCCTGGACCTGCTCGTGGCGGACGGCCTTGATGGCCTCCTTGGTGAGCGCCTGGGGCTTGCTGGCGGGTTCGACGTGGTAGTTGCTCATGACTCCGGTTTCCTTCGGATCAGAGGGCGAAGTGAAGGCCCGGCGTCCCGATCTCGAAGAACTCGAGGTACGGGATGACGAACGAGTAGCCGGGACCCCGGAAGAAGATCCCGACGAAGGTGACGAACAGGCCGAGGATGCAGAACAGCGAGAACAGGAGGACGGTGGTCTTCCGCTCGCTGGGCCGGACGGCGAGGATGTTGCCCCGGTCGACGAACGGGATGAGCGCCGCGCCGACGAGCACGACCGTCGGGACGAGGACGCCTGCGACGGTGGGGTGGAAGTACGCGAGCAGCTCCTGGAGGCCGAGGAAGTACCACGGCGCCTTCGCGACCGCGGGGGTCACGTTGCCGTTGGCCAGCTCCTCGAGCGGCGCGTTCACGAACAGGCCCATGAGCAGCAGGAGCACGCTCATGAGCGTGGCGGCCATGAACTCGATCGTGAGCAGGTGCGGCCAGGTCATGACCGTGTCGTCGGGTTCCTTCTGGACCCGGACGACGGCGTCCTGCTTGACGAGCGCAAGCAGGCGGTACGGGCGCGCCGACATCGGCACGCGCTGCTTGTCGATCTCCGTCCGGCGCGCGGGATCGACCGGCAGGACGACCCGCGTCTCGTTCGGCTGCTTCGTGTCTGTCATTCCAGCTCAGCTCCTGTGGGCCGGCAGGACGCCGTCATAGCGGACCACTGATGCCGCCGTCCTTGCGGATCCGCCAGAAGTGGACGGCCAGGAAGATGGCCGCGACGAGCGGGAGCACGATGATGTGGAGCACGTAGAACCGCAGGAGCGTGTTCTGGCCGACCTCGATGCCGCCCAGGAGGAGCAGCTTGGACGGCGTGTTGGCGAGCGGCGCGTAGCCGGCCATGTTCGTGCCGATCGTGATCGCCCAGTACGCGATCTGGTCCCACGGCAGCAGGTAGCCGGTGAAGCTGAGCATGATCGTGAGGAACAGGAGCACGACCCCGACGACCCAGTTGAACTCGCGCGGCGGCTTGTAGGCGCCGTGGTAGAAGACCCGCATCATGTGCAGGAACACGAAGAACACCATCAGGTGCGCCGCCCACCGGTGGACGTTCCGGGTGAGCAGGCCGAACACGACGGTGCTCTGGATCTCGAGGATGTTCGTGTACGCCTGCGTCTCCGACGGGATGTAGAAGAACATCAGGTACACGCCGGTCACGGTGAGCACGAGGAACAGGAAGAAGCTCAGCCCGCCGAGGCAGAACGTGTACGCGAACTTGACCGCGTGCTGCCGGACCCGCACCGGGTGCAGGTGCAGGAACACGTTGTTCATCACCGCGTACGCGCGGCTCCGCTCGTCGTCCGGGTACGGGTTGCGGAAGATCGACCGCCAGACGGGACTCCGCCGGATGGACTGGTCGACTCGTTCCAGGAAGCTCACCTGGCTCCTCCTGCCACGCCGGCCGTTCCGGCGAGTTGGGCATCACGGTACGACTCCTTGTAGAGCCGCCCGTCGCTCGAGATCTCCTGGAGCTCGAACCGCTCCATGGTGATGGCATCGAAGGGACAGCGCTTGACGCACAGGGCGCAGCGGATGCAGCGCTCCTCGTCGAGGATCATGGCCGCCCCCTGCGACCAGCCATAGGCCTCCTCGATCTCGGGCTGCAGCCCCTCCGTCTTCAGCTGGTTCACGTCCACCATGTGGATGACCCCCTCCGGGCACACGTCGGCGCAGGCGCCGCACAGCACGCACCGGAACGGGTCGAACCAGATGTTGTAGTTGCACATGAGGCAGCGGGTGGACTCGGCCACCGCCGCCGTCGCGTCGTACCCCAGCTCCACGGGGGTCGTGAAGTTCACCGTCGGGTCGGTGGACGGCATCCGCGTCTCGAGCTGCACCATCGGGATGTGCTGGCGCGGCAGGACGTCGTAGAACTCCGGCATCTCGTGGCGCCAGGAGCTGGTGACCTTGACGTTGGGCGTGACCGTGACGTCCGTGCGGCCGTCGAGGTACCGGTCGATCGCGTACGCGGCCTTCTTGCCGTGACCGGCGGACTCGATGAGCGTCGTGGGGCCGGTGACGAAGTCGCCGCACGCGAACACGCCGCGGACGTTGGTGGCGTACGTCGCCGGGTCCACCTTGAGCCGGCCGCGGTTGACCTCGAAGCTCGCCTCGACGGGCAGGAACGTGAGGTCCGCCGCCTGCGAGACGGCCGGGATGACGGTGTCGGCGGGGACGACGAACTCGGAGCCCTCGATCGGCACCGGTGATCGGCGCCCCGACGCGTCGGGCTCGCCGAGCTTGTTCCGGATGAAACGGACGCCGGTCAGCTTGCCGTCCTCGCCGACCAGCTCGATCGGGCTCACGAGGAACTCGAGGTTGACGCCCTCGCGCTCGGTCTCGCCCAGCTCCTCCTCGTCCACGACCAGCTCGGAGCGGGTGCGCCGGTAGGCGATCGTGACGTTCTCAGCCCCGTAGCGGAGGCTCGTGCGCGAGCAGTCCATGGCGGTGTAGCCGCCGCCGATGACCACGACGTTCTTCCCGACCTCGAGCTCCTGCCCGAGGTTGGCGAGCTTCATGAAGTCGATGCCGTACTTGACGCCGTCGAGATCCGCACCAGGGACGTCGAGATAGACCGGGTTCATCGCTCCGGCGGTGATCGCGATCGCGTCGAAATCCCGCTGGAGGTCGTCGAACGGGACGTCGATCCCGATCGTCGTGTCGAACACGAAGGTGACGCCGAGGCGCTCGACGAGCCGGACGTCCATCTCGATCGCCTCCCGCGGGAGGCGGAACGCCGGGACGCCGATGAGCATCGTTCCGCCGCCGAACGGCAGGCTGTCGTAGACGGTGACCTGGTACCCGCGGGTCGCGAGCTCACGGGCGACGGCAAGGCCCGCGGGGCCGGCGCCGATGACCGCGACCCGCTCCTCGCGCGGCGTGATGGCCGGCATCGCGTCCGGGATCCCTGAGGCCTCGTGCCACTCGACGAGGAACCGCTTCATCGCGCGGATGGCCAGCGGGCGGTCGATGTCGCCGCGCCGGCAGGCGCGCTCGCACGGAGCGCTGCAGACATACGAGCACATTGCCGCGACCGGATTCGGCTCCCGGGCGAGGATGTACCCCTCCTCGAACCGCCCTTCGGCGGCGAGGTTGAGGTAGCCCCGGCAGTTGGTGCCGACGGGGCAGGCCTCCTGGCACTCGATGTTGCACTGGAGCCAGGACGCGTCGACCGGCTGGACGAGGAATTCCTGGGTCTGATCGAGGGTCACGAAGCGGACGTGCCTTTCAAGCGAGACCTCGGGAGGGCGACGGGAAACCTCGGCGGGGACGCCGCCGACGGGTCGGAGATTACCAAGCCGAAGGCGCATGTGCATACCGAAGCGGGCCATTCGACCCGGAATCGGGGGTCCCGAGGCCCGGGTTGGGGCACTTTCGTCCCACGGGGCGGCCCGACCCGCCGGTCGGTCTCGCCGGATCCCGCCCGGCACGGCCCTCCCCTGCGCGTGCTCGATCGCCGTCGTCGCCGCCCGCTGAGACCGGAACGCGCCCGCCCGCCCGCTCACGCGCGCGTGTTGACGCGTGCCGAGGGCGCAGCTACGCTGCAGCCAGCGCGCCGGCCCATTCTGCGGGCCCGCATGGGAGATCCGTGAGTCCGTCCGAGATCGCGTTCCTCGCTGTCGGCATCGTCATCGGGACGGCCGTCGGCGCCGCCATCATCGAGGCGGTCCGCGCCCGGCCCGCGCCGAAGCACCAGGTGCGGGTGACGATCTCCCCGAACGCCGTCCATGCACGCCGACCCGCCACCCTCGCGGATCCCGCCGGGGACGGCCGCGGCCCGATCCCGGGCTCCCCCGGCGATGTCGCCTGGGCCGGTCCCGTGGATCTGCCCGCGGAAGCCGCGGCGCAGGCAGCGGGCGCGGCAGAGGCGGGTCCGTCTCGAACACGCGTTCCATCACCGCCCGTCGCGATGCCCGAGACCAGCGTCGCGGTGCCCGTCGTGCGCGAGGGTGCCGCGCCGGTCGGCCCCGGAGCGCTGGCGCCGGCGAGCGGGTACCGGCCGTCGCCGGCCATCGACGAGGTCGGTGGTCCGTCCAGCCTGGGCCCGCACGCGACCGCCGTCGCGTCGCCAGGGGCCGTGCTCTCGGCGCCCACGACCGTCGCCGTCCTCGACCCGATCGCGCCGCTCACCCCGCAGGAGCAGGGACGCGACGCCGTGCCCGCCGTTGCCATGGCCGTCCCGGCCATCGAGTTTCCCGCGTCGATCGACGTCGGCAGCCCGCTCCAGGGCGTGGCGGTACGGCCCCGGCAGCCGGCAGACCTGCCGCAGCCGACCCTCGCGAAGGGCGCGGTCGCCGTCGCGATCGCCGATCCGCTCGCGCCGAGCGCCCGAGCAGGCCGCGACACGGAGGATGCCGCGGGCGGTGCCGTTGCCGCCCCGGGTGCCACCGCGGCAGACCCGTGCGCCGCGCCCCGCCGCCTCGTGGAGGAGCGGTGCGCGCTCGCGACCGCCGCGCGCGCGAACGCGAAGGCGGCCGCCGACACGCTGCGCGAGGCCCAGCGGACGTACGACGTGCTCCGCGAGCGCCTGGACGCGGCACAGGCGGCCGCCGATCCCCGGGGGATCGCCGCCGCCAAGGACGAGCTGCACCGGCAGTTCCGGGCGGCGAGCGACACGGCCGGGAGTGCCGACGACGCCGAGGCGGCCGCACGCGAGTGGCTGAACGCGATCAACGACCTCAACACGCGGGCACGTGAGGCGGCGCGGTTCCTCGAGAGCGGCGGCGAGGAGCTGCGGGCGGCGATGCCCCGGATCGAGCGCCTCGCGGTCGAGGCGGATGCGGCGCGGATCAGCGCCGAGAGCGCCGAGGCCGGCTGCCAGGAGGCACGCGAGCGCCTGGCCGCATGTGAGGAGGAGGCCGCGCGCCTCGCGCGCGAGGCGTCCACCCCGGCGGCGGAGGAGCCGCACCCGTTCGACGCGCTCTGGCCGGGCGAGACCGAGTCGACCCGGAGCCAGCCCATGGACGCCGAGCCGGCCGCGCCCCCGACGGACGAGGCCCTGATCCTGCGGCTGCTCCGCGGAGAGCGGGACGCCCGGGACCGGCTCGTGGCCAACCTCGCGGACGCCGATACCGACGCGCGCACGTGGCAGCTCCGCCTGTCCGCGCTGATGGACGCGATCGTCGCCCGGGCGATCGAGGACGGATACCTCGACGTCCCCGACGACGACCCGTTCTGGGGCCTGTTCGAGGGTGGCGAGCGACGGGACATCGTCGGGGCCCTGTCGGCGCTCGGCTACCGCTACGACGGGCTCCAGGGGTTCGCGGATGGGCGGATCCCGGCGGCCCGCGATCTCTCGCTCGCCGTGGGCTATGCCGGCCTGGACCGGATGCGGATCCGCTCGTGGCCGCGCGAGTCGGAGCTCGCGACCCTGTACGAACGGGCGACGGTCGCCGCGGACGAGTGGCTCGTCGACCAGGCGGACGATCTCGCGCTGGGCCGGATGGTCGACGCCCTCGGCGCCCGCGCCGGCGATCTCGCCGACGTCTGGAACGCCTGGGGTCGCCTGCGGCCCGCGCTGCTCGCCGCCGCCTGATCCCGGTCCCGTCGCGCCGGTCCCCGCAGGTTCAGGCGGGCGCCGCGCCCTCGACGGTGTCGGCGCCCGGCTCGTGGGCGTGCGTTGGTCCCTCGTCCTCGTCCGCCTCGATGACGACGACGCGGTGCGCCTCGGCCGCCTCGACGCCGATCGCAGCTCCCTCCTCGCGGGCCCACTCGCGGATCCGATCCTCGAGCGCCTGCGGCTGCCGGATCTGGCTCCCGTGGGCGCGCAACGCCGCGAGCTTCCGCTCGAGCGTGCCGGTGACGTCGACGTACGCATTTGGACGGTTGGACCAGCACAGGTACAGGCGCCGGACGATCCAGGGCTCGAGGCCGTCCCGGGCGAGCCACGGGAAGGCCATCGCGTTGCGGGCCGCCGGGTACACCGCGTCGACCGCGGCCATCCCCGCGGCGCGATGGTCGGCGTGGTTCACGCCTCCGTCCTCGTAGAACAGCGTCTCGGGGTCGACGGCGAGGACCGCGTCCGGCCGGAACGTCCGGATCTCGCGGACGAGGTGCTCCCGGAGCGCGAGATCGTTGGCCAGGGCGCCGTCCGGCTGGTGCAGGAACGACACCCCCTCGTAGCCGATGACGGCGGCGGCGGCCCGCTGCTCCGACTCACGGGTTGCCGCCAGCTCGAGCGGATCGGTGCGCCAATCGTCGGCGCCGGCATCGCCACTGGTGCAGCACACCAGACGGCCAACGGACCCTTCGTCGATCCAGCGAGCCACCGTCGCGGCAGGTCCGAAATCGGCGTCGTCCGGGTGCGCGACGATCACCATGAACCGCTTCGGGCGCCAGGTGTGTGGCGTCTGGGAGGCCGTCTCGGTCATCGTTGCAGTCCTCGCAGGATCCGCACGTCCAGGGGCCCCGGAAGGTTGCGGACCGGTGTAGACAACCTGGTCGCTGTGCTAGATTTGGGACTGAGGCTTCGCTCGTCTCCCCCCACGGGCGAAGCCTCTCTCCATGCCCGCGGCCGCTCAGCCCGGCCGCGCCGCACGGGCCTCCGACAGCGCCTGGAGCACCTGCTCCGCATGGCCGTCCGCCTTGACGTTCGCCCAGGTCCGCGCGATCCGGCCGCCCGGATCGACGAGGAAGCTCGAGCGCGCGATGCCCATGTAGGTCCTGCCGTAGTTCGTCTTCTCACGCCATGCCCCGTATGCCTCGGCCACCGCGTGGTCCTCGTCCGAGAGGAGCGTGAACGGAAGGCCGTACTTGGCCCGGAAGGCGGCGTGCGAGCCGGATCCGTCGGGGCTGATGCCCCAGATCGCGGCGTCGAGGCCGGCGATGTCGGCGTGGAGGTCGCGAAAGGCACAGGCCTCGGTCGTGCAGCCGGGCGTGTCGTCCTTCGGGTAGAAGTACACGACGGTCCACGAGCCGGCACGGTCCGAGAGTCGATGGGTTGTGCCGCTCTCGTCAGGAAGCTCGAGCTCGGGTGCCTGGTCGCCAGGCTGCGGGATGCTCATGCCTCGGAGGATAAACCGGCCGGCGGCAGTGCGGACTCGATGACGAGGAGCAGCCCATGCTCGACGGTCACGCGCGCGTCCGCGCGATCGCGCACGTTCGAGAGCCCGCGCGCCGGCCCGACGGGCAGCGGCTCACCGGTCAGCGGGTAGCGCAGACCGTGCGTGGTGACGCCCGTCGCATCGCCGCCGAGCGGGAGCAGCGACACCGCTGCCCCCACCGGACCCGGGATGGCTCGCGTCGCCGGCCGGCCGTCCGGCCCGGGGGCGGCGATCGCGGATATGCGCGAACGATCGTCGAGGAGCGTCACGGCCGTCGTCCGCAGGGCCGGATGCGCGAGGAGCCACACGTTCGCGAGCGAGTGATCGAGGCGCTCGCCGCCGAGCGCCCCGAGGACCGTGATCCGCGTCGCTCCCCGCTCGACCGCGGCGAGCAGCGCGAGCTCGGCGTCCGACTCGTCCTTGGCGACCGGTGCCCGGCGGATCTCGACGCCGGCCGCCGATGCCTCCTCGACGAGCCCGGCCGCCAGCGAGTCGAGGTCCCCGACGAGGAGTGCCGGCTGGAGGCCGATCACCCGGGCCCGGGCGAACCCGCCGTCGGCGGCGACGACCTCGGCCACGTCCGCGTCCCAACCCGGCCACGCGGCGGCGAGCGCCACTCGTCCGGGGACGTCGCCGTCGGCGACGACGACGACGTGGCGTGACGGGGCGGGCGATCCCGGGTGCATGAAGCCGATCGTACCCCGCCGTCATGTAGACTCCGGCCGTGCCCGAGACCCCGTTTCCCGCCCAGGTCCAGCGGGTCGTCGACGCTGCCGCCCGCAAGGGCGTCGTGCTCGACGTCCACCTGTTCGCCGAGTCCACCCACACGGCGGAGGAGGCGGCGGCGGCCGTCGGGGCCGAGCTCGGGCAGATCGTGAAGTCGCTCGTGTTCGTCGCGCCCGAGGAGGACGGCTCCGTGGAGCCGTTGATCTGCCTGGTGTCCGGCCCGAACCGCGTGGACCTTGCCCGGCTGGCCGCCGTCGCCGGCGAGCGGGATGTCCGGCGGGCATCCGCGAACGAGGCGCGGGAGCTCACGGGCTTCAGCATCGGCGGCATCCCGCCGATCGGCCACCCGCGGAGCATCCGCGTGATCATGGATCCCGATCTCGGGCGCTTCCCGGAGGTGTGGGCCGCGGCGGGCCTGCCGACGGCGGTCTTTCCGGTGGCGCCCGCGACGCTCCGGATGCTCTCGAACGCGCACGTCGCCCCGATCTGCGAAGAGCGTCGCCAGGCCGACATCCTCGCCGAGAGCTCGAACAGGGCCGACGTCCCGAACGTGAGCGGCACGCAGAACGCCGGCGCCGGCGCCTAGGCGCATGGCCGGCGAACCCCGCCACGCCGTCATCGGCTTCCCCGGTGGCCTCCGTGCCAGCCTCCGCTGGGCGGGCTCGGGTCGAGCAGCCGAGGTCTTCGCGCTGACGGAGACGGGGGGGCCGCTCGTCGATCACGGCGAGGTCGTCGGACCGGACCCGGACATGCGCTGCCGCGCGGAGATCCGGGTCGAGACGCCGGCGGGTCCCTGGACGGTCCGGCTCGCGTCCACCATCAGCGACGACCCGGCCGGCCTCGCGTGGGACACCGAGGGCCTGTTCCTCGTCAAGTACGGCTTCCACGTGTACGCATTCACCGCGCGCAGCGGCGAGCTGCGATGGGTGCACCGGTCGGCGTCGCCCGTGCTGGTGGTGATCGGGTCGTCGCGACTGCCGCACGTCATCGCCCAGGCGGAGATCGAGACGTTCGCCCTCGAGGCGGACGGCGAGGTGGCCTGGCGGGTCGCGCACTCGGATGTCGTGACCGAGGCGGAGCTCGTGGGCGGTCGCCTCGTGCTCACGAGCTTCGACGGGCAGGTCCGCGCGATCGACCCGCTCACGGGGCGCGGCGCCGGCTAGCGGGCTGCGCCTCGCCGTCCGGGTGGATGGCCTGTGGACAACTCCCGGCGCGCCGCACGATTGAGCGGAAATAGGTGGATAAGCGCATTGACCGTCTCGCGTGGACGCCCGTAGCGTAGATGGCAGCCCGAAGGGGCCGAGCGATGCTAACGGCGGCGATCACCTCAACGCCCACGCGTCGAGTAGGTTCCTTCGGGCTGTTGATTCCCCGAGATCCCCGCGGAGCGGCCTCGTGCCGGCCGGCGGCTATCATCGCCGGGTGATCCCCCTCGCACTCGTCGTCGCCGGTCTCGTCGCGCTCGCCGCCGGCTGGCTCGCGATGCGGCGCCTCGGGCCGGGGGCGCGAATCGGTCGGATCCTTGCCGCCACGAAGGTCGTGGAGATGTCCCAGGCCATCGCGATCGCGTCCTCCGGACAGGCCCGCTACGTGGGTGTCGGCGGCCGCGTCGACGCCGAGGACCCGTGGGAGGACGAGAGCGGCCGTCCGCTCGTCTACCGCCGGAGCCGCCTGGAGCGCCGAGACGGCAACCGCTGGACGCCGTTCGAGGAGGATCGCCGCGTCGTCCCGTTCGAGCTCGCGGGCGCCCTCGAGCGGATCGACGTGGACGGCGACGCGCTCGCCGAGGGGCTCGTCGTCGTCACCCGCGAGTCCTCGGGCACCGCCGCCGAGGTCCCCGACCGCGTCCCGCCCGGGACCCCTCCGGCCACACCGGTTCGACTGCGGGTGGAGTTCGTGAGCGCAGTCGACCATGCCCTGGTGCTTGGCGTTCCCGTGATGGACGGCGACCGCGTCGTCATGCGGCCCGGGCTCGGGCGGCCGCTCATCCTCACGACGCTCGAGCCGGCCGAGGCCATGCGCCTGCTCGCCAGGGGCCGCCAGGGCGCGACCCGGGTGATCACCGTCCTCCTCGGGGGGGGCTTGCTGGCGATCGCGGTCGGCGCAGCATGGGCGGTCGTCGATGCGATTGCCTGAGCTCGTCCGGAGGGCTGTCGGCCTGGCCGCGCTGTTCGTCGTGACGCTGCCCGCCGCGGTCCTGGCCGCCGACCCGAGCCCCACGGCCGCCGCCGGCGGCGATCCGCGCAGCGCCGGCGAGGGACCGGGGCTCGTCGGGGACCCGGCCTGGGCGATCGGGATCGTCGTCGCGATCGCCGTGGTCAGCCTGCTCGCGACGCTGGCGTACGTGCGCGCGACGGCCGGCCGCTCGACCGATCCATCGGGGTAGTGCGGCAGCGCCCGGTCGTCGAGTCGGCAGGGCTCGAGGCGCGTTGACGGCGATCGGGCGATCGCCAGCCGCTGCTCATGAGAGGATCGTCCTATTGGCAACTCCTGTGAAGTCAGCGAGCATCGGGATGATCTGGAATGCCTACCAAATCCTCCATGCCCCCACCCGTCCCCCGGACCCCCCGCCCGGGCGACGCGACGCTCTCGGTCACGAAGGCGGCGCGCGTGCTTGGCGTGCATCCGAACACCGTCCGGGCGTGGAGCGAGGCCGGCCGCCTTCGCTACTACCGGATCAACGAGCGCGGTGACCGCCGCTACCGGCTGACCGATCTCCAGCGGTTCCTCACGGCGGCCGAGTCGGGAGCGATGTCCACCACCATCGACATGGCCCCGATCGCTCGGGCGCTGCGGCGGGAGGCGTCGTCCGGCATCCCGACCCTGGGCGAGTCGCAGGCGGGCGTGGACCTGCTCGCCGATCTCGCCGAGGTCGCCTCGTTCCCATCGGGCCTCGATACGGCGCTGGACGAGGCGTGCCGGCGCATCAGGCTCGCGACCGGCGCCGCCCTGGTCGGGATCTGGGAGCGCCGCCCCGGCGGGCTCGTCCCGCGCGCTGCCGACGTCGAGGGTCCGGGCATCACCGCCACCCGGGCCGTCTCACCGGGCCGCACCCTGTTCTCACTCGCCCTCGAGTCCGCGCAGCCGATCCACGCGCGACCTGGTGTCCCGGGCCCCGTCCCGGTGCTCGGCATGGGCACCGACGAGCTCGTCGTGCGCATCCCCGGCGGCGAGGCGCCGTGGGGCATCCTCGTCCTCGCGGGGGCGATGCAGCTCGGCCCCGACGACGGGGCACGGCTCGCCGGTGCGATCGCGCGAACGCTCGGTGTCCTCGTCCAGGGCGCCAACGCCACGGAGCAGGCGACTGGTCGCCTCCGCCGATCCGAAGCCCTGCGGCGCGTGGCGACGGACCTCGCGTCGCGTCTCGACGTGGGGGACGTGGTCCGCGACCTCAGCGACCATGCGCGCGTCCTGTTCGGGGCGGACCGCGTTGCGGTCGTGCTGCGCGACGCCGAGGGCCGGATCTCGTCGCCCGGTGGCACGGGGTTCTCCGAGACCTTCCTGGCTGCGGCTCGCGCCATCGAGGTGGAACGGGGCGGATCTCGCGACATCCCCGCACGGCGACCGACGGTGGTCCTCGGCCCGGATGCATCGCGCTCCCCCAGCCCGATCCGCGCCGCCGCGGTACAGGAGGGGGTGGGCTCGCTGCTCGTCGCCCCGCTCGTCGATGGCCACGAGCTCCACGGCGTCCTGTACCTGGCCCACGACCTCGCACACCGCTGGCGCGAAATGGACCTCGAGGGCGCGGAGGCGCTCGCCGGCGATGCGGCCATCGCGGTCCGCTCGGCCAGGACGTTCGGGCGCATGGCTGCCTGGGCCGCCCAGCTCCAGTCGATCCAGCGTCTCGGCGCACGTCTGTCGGGCCTCACCGGCGTGCGGGAGATCGGTCATGCGATCGCGACGGAGCTGCGCCAGCTGATCGAGTACGACAACGTCCGCGTGTACCGGGTCGACGGCCCTGCGCTCCTCCCCGTCGCCATGCTGGGCCAGGGCGACGTGTACGGCGACGAGACCGTCGAGCTTCTCCGCGTCGCCGTGGGCGAGGGCATCACCGGCTGGGTCGCCCGATACCGCGTCCCCCAGCTCGTGGACGACGCCGCGAACGATCCTCGCGCCATCACGATCCCGGGCACGGAACCCGACCTGGACGAGTCGATGCTCCTCGCGCCGATGGTCCACGAGGGTGTGTGCCTGGGCGTCGTGGTGCTCTCGAAGCTCGGGCTGCGCCAGTTCACCGAGGACGACCTCCGGCTGCTCGTCATCTACGCGTCGTTTGCGGCCCAGGCGATGGCGAACGCCGATGCCACCGAGCGCCTCCGGCGCCAGTCCGATGCGCTCGAGCGACAGCTCCGGGCGCAGCGCGCCCTCCTGTCCACGACCGAGTCGATCCTGACCACCCTCGACCAGCGCGCCCTGCTCGAGCAGATCACGGACCGCCTCGGGTCCCTGATCAAGTGCGACAACATCGCGATCGAGGTCGTGGAGCGCCCGACCGGCCTGCTCGTCCCGCTCACCGCGCGCGGCGTCCACGCTGACGAGTACCTCGCGCCGTGGGAGCCAGGCGAGACGGGCATCGCCACCTGGGTCGTCGAGCACAACGAGCCGGTCCTCGTCGCCGACGAGTCGACCGATGAACGCGTCAACCACTTCCGCGACACCGGCACGATCGAGGGCAGCCTGATCGTGGTGCCGCTGATCGGGCCGCATGGGGCGGCGGGCGTCCTGACGCTCGAGCGCCTTGGTCGGGAGCAGCCGTTCGACGAGGAGGAGTTCGAGCTCGTCAAGCTGTTCGCGGCGCAGGTGTCGATCGCCCTGCGGAACGCGGAGAGCTATCACGCGGCGGAGGTCAGGGCGCGCACGGACGACCTGACCAGCCTCCTCAACCACGGCACGTTCAAGGACTGGCTGACGCGGAGCGTGACCGCACGCGAGCCGTTCGGCCTGGTGATGATCGACCTCGACGAGTTCAAGCAGGTCAACGACACGATGGGCCACCAGGCAGGCGACCGGCTGCTGCGCGAGATTGCCGGGGCGATCGGGAACGCCGCCCGCGACACCGACGCGGTGTTCCGCTACGGCGGCGACGAGTTCGTCGTCATCCTGCCGCGGAGCGACGCGGCGGACCTGAGCCTCATCGCCGAGCGGATCGGGACCGCCGTCGCCACCGTCGGCGGGGCCGGGACCCCGTGGGCGGCCGGAGACGTGGCGATCTCGGCGTCCATCGGGACGGCGTCCTTCCCGCTCGACGGCGACACCCCCGAGGCCGTCCTGCTTGCCGCCGACCGAGCGTGCTTCGTGGCCAAGCGGCGTGGCCGCGGTCGGGTCGCCACCGCGTCCGAGGGCCGTGCCCTCGCGAGCAGGTTCGAGCTGTCCGAGCCGACGCCCGTCGATCCGCCGTCGGTCTCGGCATAGGACGTCCGGTGCGCGAGCACGCCCGTCACCCCCTCGCACGGATGCGCGTCACAATCCGGCCCCTGCGGAGGATCGCTCGTGCGCGCGTCATCTGAACCCCGCTACCCGCACCTGGTGATGGCCGGCTGCCTCGCCCTGGCCGTTGCGCTGGCGGGCTGCCTGCCCGCCGCCGTCCGACCGACCCCGACGCCGGCGCCGACGCCGACGCCGGCCCCGACCCCCGCGCCGACGCCCACGCCGACCCCCGGGCCGCCGACCCCCACGCCCGGCCCCACGTTCGTGCCGTACGCCGTCGAGCGGGGCGACACGCTGGTCGGCATCGCCAGGCGGTTCAAGACCGACGGCCGGAGCATCGCCTACTGGAACCGCGAGGCGTACCCGTCGCTGGACCCGGAATCGTCACGGTACGAGCCGGACAACCTCCAGGTCGGCTGGGTCCTGCTGATCCTGCCGGGTGGCGAGTACGTGCCCCCCGAGGACGACGGGGAGAGCGGCGAGCTCTACACGCCGCCCCCACCCGAGGACGAGGAGGACTTCGAGGAGGAGCCGCCCGCGGAGTCGGGCACCGCGCCCTGACGCCGGTATCCTCGCGGCATGCCCCCCGGTCGCGGTCCGGTCCCCCGAATCCTCGTGACGCTGCTGCAGCCGGCGCGGGAGCCCGATCCCGTGCTCGCCGCCCGGAAGAACGCCCTGTGCGTCGATGCCGTCGTGCGGCACGGGGCGGCGGCGATCACGCTGGACACGGGGTCGCCGGCGTCCGCGCGGGCAGCGGCACTCGCGACGATGGACGGGCTGCTGCTGACCGGCGGTCCGGACCTGGACCCTGCCCGTTACGGGAGGGACGCGGCGGACGCACGCGGGATCGACGCGGCGCGGGACGAGCTCGAGGCCGACGCATGGTCCGCCGCCGCGCGGCGTTCCGTCCCGGTCCTCGGCATCTGCCGCGGGTTCCAGGCGATGAACGTGTTCGCCGGCGGCTCGCTCGTCCAGCACGTCGAGGGGCACGTCGGGGCCTCGTACGGCCACGGACCCGCGCTCACCCACCCGATGCGCATCGTCGGCGGGACGCGCCTGGCCCGGATCCTGTACCCGGCCAACGCGGGCGGGGGCGTGCTCCAGGTCAACAGCTACCACCACCAGGCGATCCGGCCGGCCGACCTCGCTCCCGGGTTCGTCGCGTCGGGACTGGCGCCGAGCGTGGCGGGTGAGCTGGTGGAGGCGTTCGAGGCGACGAGCGGGCCGTTCCGCATGGGTGTCCAGTCGCACCCCGAGCGAACGGAGTCCACGCCCCGCCAGTTCGAGCGCCTGTTCGCGTTCTTCGTGGACGCCTGCCGCGGACCGCTGACCGGTCGCTGACCCTAGAGCCGCCCCGCCTCGATGATCCGGGTAAGGAACTGCCGCGTCCTCGCCTCGCGCGGGCTCCCGAACAGCTGCTCCGGCGGACCCTGCTCCAGGATCCGGCCGCTGTCGAGGAAGCAGATCCGGCTCGCGATGTCGCGCGCGAACCCCATCTCGTGCGTCGCGAGGAGCATCGTCATGCCGCCGGCAGCGAGCTCGCGCACCACGTTGAGAACCTCCGCGACCAGCTCGGGGTCGAGCGCGCTCGTCACCTCGTCGAGCAGCAGCAGATCGGGCTCCATCGCGAGGGCCCGGACGATCGCGACCCGCTGCTGCTGGCCGCCCGAGAGCCGGTCCGGGAACTGGGTCGCCTTCTCCTCCAGCCCGAAGCGCCGGAGCAGGGCGTGGCCGCGCTCCTCGGCCTCGGGCGGCTTCATCTTCAGCGCCTTGCGCGGCCCGATCGTGACGTTGTCGAGGACGCTCATGTGGGGGAACAGGTTGAACGACTGGAAGACGATGCCGATCCGCCGCCGGATCCGGTTGACGTCGACCTTGGGCGCGGTGATCTCCTCGCCGCCGACGACGATCCGCCCAGCGTCGATCTCCTCCAGGAGGTTGATGCACCGCAGGAGCGTCGACTTGCCGGAGCCCGATGCCCCGATGAGGCAGATGACCTCGTGCTCCGCCACGACGAGGTCGATGCCCCGGAGGACCTCGAGGTCCCCGAACGACTTGTGCAGCCCCTCGATCCGGAGCGCCTCGGCCGTCATCGCGCGCTCGCCGCGGCGCGCGAGCGGTCGCGGGCGACGAGCCAGTCGACCACCCGGGCCAGCGGGAACGTGACGACGATGAACACGAGCGCGACGGCCACGTAGGGGGTGAAGTTGAACGTCCCCATCTGCTTGATCTGGGCCGTCCGGAAGATCTCGACCACCCCGATGAACGAGATGAGCACGGTGTCCTTCTGGAGGCCGATGAAGTCGTTGAGCAGTGGCGGGACGACCCGGCGCACGGCCTGCGGCAGCACGACGTGGCGGAGCGACTGGGCGCGGGTGAGGCCCAGGGACCGGGCGGCGGCGTCCTGGCTCGGGTGGACCGAATCGATCCCGGCCCGGTAGACCTCCGAGACGTACGCGGAGTACAGCAGCGTCAGGGTGACGATGCCCCAGAAGAACGGATCCACCGGCATGCCCGCGAGCCCGAGGCCCGGGATCCCGAACCCGAGCATGAAGATGACGAGGATGCCCGGCAGGGCCCGGAACAGGTCGACGTAGACGGTGGCCAGGAGCCGCACCGGGAAGAACACGGGCCCGGGCAGGCTCCGGAGGACCGCCAGCACGAGCCCGAAGCCGAGGATGAGGACCTCGGCGATCAGGAACAGCCGGACGTTCACCCAGAACGCCTCGATCAGGTCCGGGAGCGCGTTCCAGAAGACCTCGGCGTTGAGGAAGGACTCCTGGACGGCCGGCCACCCGGGG
Organism: uncultured Chloroflexia bacterium; assembly: GCA_963715245.1. Taxonomy (GTDB): domain Bacteria; phylum Chloroflexota; class Limnocylindria; order Limnocylindrales; family CSP1-4; genus CAIXZV01. The sequence continues at coordinate 438,810 of CAVQRM010000001.1, read as the reverse complement.
GAGTTGACGACGACCCAGCCGATCGCCGTGAACACGACGACCGTGCTGACCGCCGCCACGGCGAGCGAACGCCACGAGACCCGCTGCCGGCGGGACCGGACGCGGACCGGCCCGCCGAGACCCGGGCCCGTGGTCAGGCCGAGGTCGGGCGGGCCGGCGCCGAGGCCGCCGCTCACAGCGGACAGGATCCCGTCGGCTACTTCAGGACCGGGACGGTCTCCTGGAACGGCAGCCACTCGGTCGCGAGGGCGGCAAGCGTGCCGTCGGCCTGCAGGGCGGCGATCGCCGCGTTGACGCACGCGGTGAGGGCGCTGTCCTTCTCGAGGGCCAGGCTGAAGTACTCGGGCGTGCCCCCGAACGGCTCGAGCTGGCCCACGATGGTGCCGGCGCTGTCTTCGATCTGGACGTTCACGTTGAAGTCGGCGGTGGGCAGGTCGACCACGAGCCCGTCGATCTGCTTGGCCTTGAGGGCCTCGAGGGCCGCGTCGTTCGTGTCGTAGACGGACGGGTCGCTCGCCGGCGCGATGACGTTGACGATCGCGTCGTAGCTGGTCGTGCCCACCATCGCCCCGAACTTGAAGTCCTTGAGCTCCGCGAGGGTGGTGGCGCCGGCCAGCGCGTTGTCCTTGAGGGCGACGACGGCCTGGTTGAGGTTGTAGTACCCGTCGGAGAGGTCGACGGCCTCGGCGCGCTCGGGCTTGTACGAGACCTGGTTGATGACGAAGTCGAAGGTCTTGGCGCCCGGCGCGAACACGTTCGTGAACGGCACGACGACCCAGGTCACCTTGTCCTTCGCGAATCCGAGCTTGTCGGCGACGGCGTACGCCACCGCGCCCTCGAAGCCCTTGCCGCTGCCCGGGTCGCCCGTGAAGCCGAGGTTCTCCCACGGCGAGGTGAACTCCCCGTCGCCCGCCTCGAAGTACGGCGGGTAGGCCGGGTTGTCGGTGCCGATCGTCAGGACGCCGGCCGTCTTGACCGCGAGGTTCTCCGGGGCGCACGCATCCGGCGTGGGCGACGGCGCCTCGCTCGGGGCAACGGACGCGACGCTGGGTGCGGTGGTCGCGGCCTCGGGCGACGGCGTGGAACCGCCGCTGGAGCACGCCGCGACGAAGGCGGCGACGAGGGCGAGCGCGGTGACGCTCTTCATGGTGCGCATGGGTCTGGTCTCTCCTCCTTGGGTGCCCGGCGGATTGTACCGCCGGGGGATCCCGGTCCCGGGTGCCGGTTCGGGCACGGCGTCAGTGGCGAATCGGCTCGTGGCGCTGGCGGATCGTGACCTGGAACCGCGCAGCGGCGACGACCGCCGCGTCGAGGAAGTCGTGTCGATGCTCGGGGAACAGGTGGCGGCCGAGGATGTCGATCCGCACCGGGCGCCCCACCGCGTCCGGGTACGCCTCGTTGAGCTCGCCCGTCTGGACGAACGCAAGGTAGGCGTTGAGCTTGTCCTGGAGCGCCCGCAGGTGGGCGACCTCGTCCGTCCAGTCGAGGTCGTCGTGGATCGCAAGCACGACGAAACCGGTCGCAGGCTCCACGCCGATCGCATCGACGACGCCCGCGTTGCCGACGCTCATCCGGGCGGCGCTCCATGGGCTGGCGCCCCAGCGGCCGGTGCGTCATCCCCGGCCGTCAGGGAAACCGCGAGGCCGGCGACGAGTCCGAGCGTGTCGGCCACGCTGCCCTGGTTCTGGCCGATGCAGATCCGCCCGTATGAGTCCTCGTACAGGAGCGCCTCGCCTTCGCGTCGCTCGCCGAACGCGGCGGCCCACGGCAGCTCGAGCGTCCGGCCGTCACCGAGGGCGACCCGGAACAGGCGCCCGCCGGGCTCGCCGACGAGCGCCCGCAGATCCTCGGTGAGCGCGGACAGCTTCACGTTCCCGAACGTGTCGACGTAGACGATCTCGGCGGCGAGGCCGCCGTCGATGCGCACGGGCACCGGCAGCGGTGACGGCACGAGGGTCGCCGGATCCAGCACCGGGCCGAGGCGTGCCAGGGTCACACCTCGAGCGAGGTGGCCGGCGGCCGGCGCGAAGATGTCCCGCCCGTGGAACGTCGATGTCACGACCGGCAGCCGGTACTCGGGGTTCACGAGCTCGCGCGCCTCCACGACCCCGCCCAGCCGGACGGCCGCCGGGATGAGCAGGCCGTTGTCGGGCCCGACCAGCGTGTCGCCGCGTGCGACCCGCAGGGCGATCGGCCGGCGTGCGGTGCCCACGCCCGGGTCGACGACCGCGACGTGCGTCCCGACCGGGACGTACGGAAGCGCGGACCACAGCGAGAGTGCCCCCTCGCCGATCGCGAACTTCCGGACGTCGTGGGCGAGATCGAGGATCTCGGCGTCCGGGCAGATCCCCAGCACCACGGCACGGCAGACCGCGGCCGACGGGTCGCGGAGGCCGAAGTCCGTGAGCAGCGAGACGAGTGGGCGGCCCATGAGCGCGCATGGTAGCGGCGACGGCCGCCGCGGATCGAGCGCCCGGACGATCTCCTGCACAGCCGAAGCGACGCCGGGAGGAGGTCGGCGTCGCTTCGGAAGGAGTCGGCGTCAGCGGGAGGAGGGAGGGCCGTTGGCGCCGATGGGCTGTTCAGTTCGATGCACTGCACCGTGGTGCGGTGCGGCAACTATGGCCGTGCGAGTCCCACCATCGATGACCCGGGAGTCATGGGCACCCGGGTACTTTGCGGCGCCGTCCTCGGGCATCGCTAGACTCGGGGCGTGCGGGTACGGACGATCGAGCTTCGGATCCTGGGGGCCCTGCTGACCGGCCTCTGGTTCATCGCGTTCGGGCTCGTGTTCGTCGGGTACCGGCCGGGTGGCCCGGCGGACATCGCCGTGGGCCTCGCGGCACTCGGGCCGATGGTGGTGGCGCTGGTGGCCGTCCTGTGGCCGCCGGTCGCACGCGGGGACCGTGCCTTCGCGGCGATCGCCTGGCTGGCGCTCGGCGCGATCCTGCTGCTCGTGCCGTCGCTCGCGGGCCTCGTCGACCAGCTCCAGAACCGGGGGCCGCAGACGCTCCTGCCGTCGCTGGAGGCCGCCTACCCGTGGTTCCTGGCGCTGCTGGCGACCGGCCTGTTCGCCGGCTTCGGGATCGCCCGCCGCCGGCTGGGCGAGACGTCGCTCCGGCGTCGACGACTGGTCTCGGGATCCGTGGTGGGCGTCGCGTTCGTCATGGCCACCGGGGTGGCCTTCGGCGCGACCGCCATCGCCAACGAGCTCGCCCTCGCGGATCGCCCCGCGGGTGCATCCCAGTTCGGACCGGTGGACCCGGAGCTCGAGCCGCCACCCTGCGACGGCGACCTCGCCGCGGGCGACACGGCGAAGCTGGACATGCGGCTCGACGCCGCGATCGACGACCGCCGGACCGGCCAGGTGCGCCTCGAGGGCATCCGCAACGGACCCGACGTCCGGTACACGGGATTTGCCGCGACCCGGACGATCCTCGGGCAGCACGGGGTGATCCGGGCCTCCGGCCAGGCCTGGGAGCGCCTGCCCGGCAGGAGCTGGGCGCGGATCCCGCTCGACGAGGCCGCCGGCCACGACCTCGACCGGCAGCTGGTGTTCGTCGCCTTGCAGCCGGAGGACCGCGCGGTCGCCGAGGATCGCGGGCTCGCGTACATCGAGGGTGCCAGGGCGCGGCACTGCCGGATCCCGATCGAGGGCGACACGCTTCGCCGCGCGGTTCCCCAGGTGGACATGCTCGTGGGTGACACCGATCTCGGGCGCTGGCGCGGCGAGCTCGACTACTGGGTCTTCGCCGATGGGCAGCTTGGCCAGGCCGACGGGCGGGTGACGGGCCCGGCCGGCAGCCTCGACTCCGACGCGCTGAACGCCGTCGTCCGCTTCCGGCTCACCGCCGTTGATCGCGGCCTGCCCATCACCGTCCTGCCGCCGTCTCGCTGAACGCTGAAGGGGAACACACCGCCATGGCCGACGACGTCGAGCGCGACCTCCTCCCCGAGGGGGAGCGCATCGAGGGCAAGAGGGACCGTCTCGCACGCCTCCTGAGCGTGCTGCGGGTGCTGCACGCGCACGGAGATGCGGGCATCTCCCCGGGGGAGATCGCCCGTCGCACCGGCATGTCCAAGCGCAGCATCTACCGGGACCTGAACGCCCTGCAGACCGAGATGCAGATCCCGCTCTGGAGCGACAAGGGCAAGTGGGGCGTCCAGCCGGGGGCGTTCCTGCCGCCGCTCCGCCTCACGCTGCCCGAGGCCATGGCGGTGTTCCTGTCCGCCCGGCTCGTCACGCGCTACGCGGACAAGTACGAGCCGAACCTCGCGTCGGCGTTCGAGAAGATCGGCGAGGGGCTGCCGGACGCCCTCCGCCAGCACGTCGCCCGGACCCTCGACGATCTGGCGCTCCGCCGCATCGACCCCGAGTTCAATCGCCATGTCGAGGTCCTGACGAAGGCCTGGGCCGAGCGGCGGGTCGTGCGGTTCCGGTACCACCCGGCGCGGTATGACGGCGCGGAGCGAGAGGCGCGATGGGCCGAGGTGGAGCCGTACCTGCTCGAGCCGTCGGTCGCCACGCACGCGCTCTACCTGATCGGCTGGGACCGGACTCGCACGGCAATCCGCACGTTCAAGGTCGAGCGGATCGGCGATCTGTCCCTGCTGCCCGCGACGTTCGACGCGCCGGACGCCACGACGCTCGCAGCGACGCTGCGGCGGGCGTGGGACATCATCGCCGACCAGCCCGAGACCGAGGTCGTGCTGCGGTTCTCACCTGCGGTCGCGGCACGTGTCGGCGAGGCCACCTGGCACCCGAGCCAGGTGGTCGCGGAGCTGCCGGACGGCTCGCTCGAATGGCGGGCGCGCGTCGCCGGGACGATCGAGATCCGGCTGTGGATCCTGTCCTGGGGCGACGAGGTGGATGTCCTGGAGCCGGCCTCGCTGCGTGCGGACGTCGCGGCGACCCTGGCGCGCGCGGCCGCGCGCTACGCGAAGGCGTGAGGTCCCCGACGCGATCCGCGGGAATACCCCGGCCGGCAGATCGGGACGAAGGTAACGGCCCTCGATGGGCCACCTGCGCCACGGCGGGATGCGGGGTGCTCGGGTAACCTCGGCCTGTCGGCGGGTCTCCGGACGCGGCCGACGAGCTCGTACCTGGAGGCTCTCGTCATCGAAACCATCGTCTCGCGCCCCGTCCCCGCCCGTCCGTCCCGGCGTCGCCGGCTCACCGTCCTCGTGACGGCGGCCCTTGCGACCGTGACGATGCTGTCCGTCATGGCAGCCCCGGTCAGCGCCGGCACCGCCTACAACATGGAGCAGCAGATCCTGGCCCTGATGAACCAGGACCGGGTCGCGCGCGGCCTCACGCCCTACCGCAAGTGGAGCGCGCTCGCCAGGCTGGCCGGCGACCGGGCGTCGCGGCTTGCCTCGAAGAACACGCTGTCGCACACGGCGGCAGGGGGCAACGTCGGCACGGCGCTCTCGAGCCGCGGCATCCAGTGGTACGCGTACGGCGAGGCCATCGGCATGACCGGCTACCCGTGGGGCAGCCAGGCCGCCGCCCATCTCTACTCGATGTGGAAGGGCAGCTCAGGCCACGCCAAGCTCATGTACAGCAGCACGTACAACTACGTCGGGATCGGGGTCGCCTACCGGTCGAGCAACAGGACGACCTGGGCGTCAATCGTGTTCGTCGACTCGAAGGACCACACCGGTGCCGCCGCGAGGAAGGGCAGCATCGGGGCAACGGGAACGACCATCACGTTCTCCTGGACCGGCTACGACCCGAAGCTCCAGACCCGGACCGCCGGGCTCCGCTCCTTCGACCTCCAGTACCGCGTCAACGGCGGCAGCTGGCGCACGATCCGGGACAACACGACCGCCACCTCGATCACGCTGACCAACCGCGTCCGGGGCCGGTGGTACGGGTTCCGCGTCCAGGCGGCCGACCGGCGCGGTAACCTCGGCTCGTGGACGAGCGAATCCAAGGTGTACGTGCGCTAGGCGGACGCCGCCTGCCGTTCGCGGCCGTCAACCTCATCAGCGACCCGATCCACGGCTACGTCGAGCTGACGAAGCGCCTCGCCCCCGGCGAGGCGCGTGCCGCGGGCCTCCACGAGGAGGAGGTCGCCGAGGACGACCTGCTCGACACCGCGTGGGTCCAGCGCCTGCGGCGGATCAGCCAGCTCCAGAGCGCCGCGCTGGGTGTTCCCCACCGCGGAGCACTCCCGGTTCACGCACGGCCTGGGCGTCATGCACGAGGCCGGGCTCTGGGCGCGGTCGCTGTACCCGTCCCTGCGGGCGTCCCTGCCGGCCATCGCGCCGGGCGAGGCCATCCCGTCCGAGGGGCTCGTGGTGGAGACGCTGCGCATCGCCGGCCTCCTTCACGACGTGGGGCACGGGCCGTTCGCGCACTTCTTCGACGACCGGTTCCTCGTCGCATTCCCGGCACCGGCGGACCCGCGGCGCCCCGGCGCGAAGTCGCTCAGCCACGAGGATCTGTCGCAGCTCGTCATCGAGCGCGAGCTCGCACCGATCATCCGCGGCCTGCGCCGTGCCCCCGGCGCCGTCGCCGCTCGCGACCGCTTCTCGGACGGGGAGGAGATCGATCCGCGCTGGGTCTCGTTCCTGATCTCGAAGCCACCGCTCGTGGACGCGTCGATGCCCGGATGGATCCGGGTCCTGCAGCCGCTGCTGTCGGGCGTGTTCACCGTCGACAACCTCGACTACGTCCGGCGCGACGCCTACCTGACGGGTGTGTCGATGGGCCCGGTGGACGCCGAGCGGCTGCGCCGGTACGCGTTCGTGTCCGAGCGCGGGCTGACCCTGTACGAAAGCGGGGTCGGGGCACTCGAGATGTTCCTCACCGCGCGGCTCTTCATGTACCAGCACGTCTACCTCCATCGAACCGTGCGCGCGATCGACCTGGACCTCGCCGAGGTCTTTGCGCCCTCGATCAGGGCGGTGTTCGGAGACGGATCCCCCGCCGAGCGGCTGGACGCGTTCGCGGACCTCGACGAATACGCGCTCCTCCACCAGGCGGCGGCCTGGGCACGCGGCGAGCACCTCACAGCGTCACCCGTGCCGGGCGACGGGTGCGTCACCCCCGGGGTCGCGGACGGCTGGCGGGCGATCCTGCTGCGCAGGCCGCGGTGGCGCGGCGAGCACGAGGTGCGCGTGGAATCGGTGACCGGCGAGTGGCCGGCGGGGCCGCTGACGGAGCTGGGCGCTCCCGACCCGGGCCGCGTCGTCGTGGACCTCGTCGGCGTCGATGCGCGGCCCGGGGCATCGAAGCCGCCGACGCTCGTCATCGAGCGCCGGGACGGCGCCCCAGGGCCGACCCTTGCCGACGCGCTCTCGCGCCTTCCCGCCTGGCTCCTGATCGGGCGCCGCTACCGTCGCGTCGAGTAGACGGGTCACCGGCTCTCCCCCCGTTGGGAGGATGCCGCTCGGGTTGCTTCCGTGATGGAGTAGGCTCGCACCGGCGCCGCGGGACGCCCAAGGACCGTGGCGCGGAGCCGTCCGCCTCGACCGAGGTGCGTCGTCCAGCTGGGAGTGGCCGCCATGTGCCTGTTCGCAATCCTCGCGGGCCTGTTCCCGCGGTTCGCGTTCCTGATCTACTGGATCGCCCGGCCGGCGGCCGTGAACGCCGCGTTCGACACGTTCATCCTGCCGCTGCTCGGGCTCGTGTTCCTGCCGTTCACGACCCTGATGTACGTCATCCTCTGGTCGCCCGGCGTTGGCGTGACCGGGACCGACTGGCTGTGGATCGGCCTGGCCGCCGTGCTCGACATCGGGCACTACACGTACAGCGCGTACGGCAACCGCGACCAGATCCCGGGCATGAGCTCCGGCCAGTAGGAGCCCGCCCCTCGACCGGGCGCCAACGGGGCGCCCGTCCACCGCACGGAAGCCGGCCTCCGGGCCGGCTTCGTCGTTCTCGGCGGCGAATGTCGAGGTGACCTTCGGGCCTTGCGTTGCACAGGGCCACGAACGACAGTGGCTCCCAGTCAGGAGCGACTGCGTGAGCCTCGGTGCGGTGACAGCCGGCCCCATCGATCGACTGGCAAGAGCGAGCACTCGATCCCCGATCAGGCACGTCGCCGCCCTCGTCGCCGTCGGCGGCGCGGTCGCCGTCCTCGAGTTGCGTGTCCTGGACCTGGATCACGGGACGCATCTCCTCGTTGCGCTGACCCTCGTCATCGGCCTCGCCCTGCTCCTTGGGCCGGGGCCTGCGGCCACCGGGTTCGCCGCGGGAGGGGCGCTCGCCGCCGGAGCGTCGGCAGTCGCGATCCGGGGTGTCCTTGGGATGCCGGAGGCGTTCCTCCAGCTGGCGACGTACGTCCTTGGCGGGGTGACCGTCATCGTTCTCGTGACGGCAGCGATGCGGGCACGGCGCGGGCAGCCGTGGCGGCGCGCCACCGTCCGGCCGCTCGGCGGCGCGCTCCCGCAGCTGGCCGATCCGCTGACCGCGCGCGAGCTCGAGGTCCTCCACCTCGCGGCGAGCGGAATCCCGGTCGAGGAGATCGCCCGGCGCCTGTTCGTGTCCACGAACACCGCCAAGACGCACCTCTCGCACATCTACGCGAAGCTCGGCGTCCACGGCCGGTCCGACGCGATCCGGGCAGCCCTCCATTGCGGCTGTCTGGCCCCGACCGACATCTGCCCCCACCTGCTCGCAGGCCACGCGGTGGCAAATCACCCGAACAGGTGATGCCGGAGCACCCGCACGGGTGACGACCACCAGAACCTGAGCGCCCACGATGGCCCTGCGCCGTGCAGGCGCGACCGCTCGCCGGTGCGGATCGCCGGTGCAGCTGGGGAACGGGGCCCGCGCCGGGAGGTCGGGCCACCGTCCCGGGAGGACATCGATGGACCGCAGGCCGATGGCGGTCTTGCCCCTCACCATCCTGATGGCGCTGGCCCTGGCGGTCCCGCTCGGGGCGCTGGCCAAAGGGCCGCCGGTCCGCGTGGAGACCACGAACAACCTGTCCTTCCCCGCGGTCGCGGTGGACGGATACGCCATCGTCCCGCTCGCCGCGCCGTCCTTCATCGACCCGTACGACGGGGCCTATCCCGGCCTCACCGCTGACCAGATCGCCCTGCTCGGCAACGTCCCGTGGTACGCGCAGAAGGATCCGGATGGCGACGGTGTCTACAACAAGTGGCAGGCCGACTTCGCCACCGTGGACAGGCGTGGACGTCACCACGATCGACTGGGGCGACAACATCGAGTCGGTCGACGCGTACGTGCGACGACCGTTCCGCCTCGAGGTGGTCCTGTTCAAGGACCTCGTCGAACCGATGACGGCCTATCGGATGGCGCTGCTCGAGTATCCCAGCAGCCCGGACGAGGTCCAGGGGACGGACACCACGACCTACGAGAGCTCGTCCGCCACGGTCGTCTCCGGCAAGCCCAGGCTCGTCATCCAGGCGCTCGGCACCGCCGACCCGGCGACCCTGACCTGGGACGCCACGAAGAGCTTGTGGACCAGCGATGGCAGTGCGCTCCCGGCGACCCCGATCGGCTTCGCCCCTGAGCTCAACGTCGCGGGCAAGTACATCTACGGTGCGTCCACGGGCGGCTGGAAGCCCACCGTTGCGGGCACCTACCGCGTCACCTTCTACATCCCGACCGACTCCGCCGTGAACCTCCGGCTCGCGACGATCGCAGCCTCGACCGGAGGAGGAGATCACCGCCGAGGCCGAGGACGGCGGCGGTGCCGACCCGGTCATCGACGATGAGAACAACCTGACCTACGTCGACATCCTGGTGCAGCCTCGGAACAAGTGACAGGGACGGCGGGGTCCGGCTCGACCCGAGCGGATCCGCCACTCACCGCCGTCCCGATGGAAGCCCCGGCAGCCGCCGGGGCTTCCGGGCATCGGTGGGCGTGCGCTAGAGTCCGGGCACCCATGCTGGCCTGCTGTCGAGCGCCAGCCGACCGACGTGCTCGAGGCAGACCCGAGTGGAAGACGTCCCGCCGCCTCGACCTGCCTGGCTGCTCGCCGCGAGCGCCACGTCCGCGTCGGTCCTCGTTGAGCGCGACGCCGCCGGGGCGCTGCGCCTTCCGCGGCTCGCCGACATTCGCGTGCTCGAGGAACGCCAGCCGGTCGCCGAGGCCGTCGAGGCATACCTCGGACGCCGGCAGCCCGTGCTGCGGGTCCTCCCGGTCGGCATCGCGGCCGATGATCGGGCGACGGGCCTCCTCGTCGTCGTGGAGCCACTCGAGGCGGCCGGGGGCGAGGCGACGTGGGTACCCGTGGACGATCCGCGTCTGGGTTCCCTCGGGCTGGAGACGCCGGCGGCCGCCGCGGTCGCGCGGTGGCTCGACGAGGTCCGGAGCGGCGACGTCGACCGCAGGCGGCAGCGATGGGAGCGGCCGGGGGCCGAGGAGCGGGCGATCGCGTGGATGACCGATCGCCTCGCGGCGGCCGGCACGCCCGTCCTGAGCCGGCCGTGGATCCAGACGGCGTGGGCGATCTCGGCCCTGGTCCGCGCCGACACGACCGGGGGCCGGGCCTGGATGAAGGCGTGTGCCTGGGTCTTCGCCGACGAACCCGCGATCACGGCCGCACTCGACGAGGCGGTGCCGGGCGCCGTGCCGGGCGTCGTGGCGATCGACCGCGACGAGGGCTGGCTGCTGATGCGGGACGCAGGCGGCTCGCCGGTGGGCGACGGGCCCGTGGAGACGTGGGCTGCGGGCCTCACGGCCCTGGGTGCCATCCAGCGCAGGCTCGGACCGGTCCTTGACGGTGTGGGACTCGAGGATCGCGGGCCCGCCACGCTGGCGGTAGCGCTCCCCGAGCTCGCCGCCGGTCCGTGGGCGGCCGGCTTCCCCCACGATCTCCGGGCCAGCTTCGTCGCCGCACTCCCGCGCCTCGTGGACGCGTGCCTGCGGCTCGCGGAGCTCCCGCCGGCGCCTGCCCTCGTGCACGGCGACTTCCATCCGTGGAATGTCGTCAAGACCGGGACGGCCGTCGTCGCGATCGACTGGTCCGACACGGCGGTCGGGCACCCGTTCCTCGACCTCCCCACGTACCTCGGCCGCACGCCCGACCCGGCCGCACGCCGGGCGATGCTCGACACGTACCTCGACGGGTGGACGGACGGCGCGCCGCGGGACGTCCTCGAGGAGGCAGCGCTGGCGGCGCTCGTCGTGGGCTCGCTCCACCAGGTCGAGAGCTACCGCCGCATCGCCGAATCGCTCGAGCCCGGGGCCGGATGGGGCCTCGAGGGCGGCGTCGCCTCGTGGACGCGCCGGGCACTCGCGTGGCTCGAGCACGGGCTCGAGGCCACGGACGCCTGACCGTCAGCCCGTCCCGTCGGTCTCCAGCCAGTGCCGGAGGCTGCCCCGCCACAGCGCCCGGCCGTGGAACGAGACGCTGGCGTCGATCGCGGGCAGGCCGCCGTACCAGATGAGCGTCTTGAGCAGCGGGGTCACCTGCGAGCCGTACGCCTCCATGCAGGCCTTGGGCTGGACGCCGGGCCACGAGTAGCACGAGACGACCGTCCGCCGCTCGGACGTCGGGATCCCGGGCGGCAGGCGGTCCCACGCAGGATCGTCGGGGCCGAACTCCCACTGGTCGAGGTTGCCCTGCGGGATGCCCTCGATGCCGCGCACCACCGGCGGGTCGTCGTCGAGGAGATACGGGTCCACCGCGAGGTCGCACACGACCGCGTGCGAGGGCAGCCAGCCGAGCCAGGCGTTCGGGAACAACGGCCGCGAGGTGTCCCGGCGCGCGGTCGCATCCACGAGGATGTCGGTGAGGGCGAGCCGGTGCCGGAAGTACGCGTCGTTGCCGGCGAGGCTCTGCTCGGCCACCACGACCTCGACGCCCGGCAGGCCCTCGGCCATCAGTCGCTGGTTGCGGGCATCGTCCCCCGCCTTGGCCGCCCACTCGATGGCATGCTTGCCGACCCCGCCCGCGCCGAGCACGGTGACGCTGACCGCGGGCCGTCCGGGCGAGAGCAGTGGCGGCCACCGCCGCTCGAGCGCGTCGAACGCGGCCGCCAGCCCGTTCCGGGCGACGTCGCGCAGGTTCTGCACGAGGCGCCGGCCGTCGTCGCCCGTGATCATGTCGAACGCGATCGCCTCGATCCCGAGGCTGCGCAGCAGCTCGACGCGTTCCGGCCGGGTCGTGAAGTGGAGCATCGACATCAGGATCGAGCCGGGCCGCATGAGCTCGTACCGGCCCTCGGGCGCCCGCAGCACGACGACGATGTCCTGGGCGTACGCCGTCGCCTCGTCGACGAGGTGGACCCTCGGCGACACGGCCGCGTAGTCGTCGTCGGCGAACCCCATGCCGGTCCCGCTCCCGGCCTCCACGTACGAGTCGATGCCCAGCTCCGCCAGGACGCCCATCAGCGGCGGGAGGAACGCCCGGCGCTCCCCAGGCTCGTTGTACATGCGCGGGAAGCCGACGGTGAGTCGGCGGTCGTCGGTCATCTTCAGCCTCTCGGTCGGCCGGCACCCTGTGGCCGGCCATGCGCGCTGCTCGACGCGAGCGCAGCGTCACTATCGACGGCACCGGGGGGCGCGTGAAGGGCCGAACCGTCCGCAATCAGAACGGCTCGCGGCCGGGCCGCCGCCTCGAAGGCGCGCCCGCGTCCCGGTTCGGTACTACCGGAAGGTCATGCGACTGAAATCAGTGAGCGTGATCGTCAGCCCGTCGTCCGTGACGGCATAGGTCGCCGAGCGGGCGAGGTCCGCGATGAACGCCTCGGATGCCGACCCCGGGCCGCAGGCCGCGAGCGTCGTCGGCCCCAGGGTGACCACGAGGCCGGTGAGCGGGCCGACTCGCCCGGGCGGGATCCGGCGATACGTTCCCGCGACAGCGTTGCAGTCGGCCTGGGCGGCGAACGTCCGGTCCGTCTGGAAGGTGACCGTGTAGACGGCGTCACCGGGCGGGGTCGTCGGCACGTCGGCGTCGGGTCCCGTGGTGCCCGTCCAGTGCCACGTCACGCCCGTGAGGCGGTCGACGGGTGGCGTTCCCCCGCCGGTCAGCAGCAGCACCACAACGAGCACGGCGAGGATGGGAATGACAGGGGCGACCGTACGCTCGAACACCTGTTGAGTATGGTCGACCGCCCTGGATTCCGCCCGAACCGGGCTCGGCCCGATCGTGCGGCCGAGTGCCGGGCGGTGCATGCTGGACACGGTTTCGGCTCCGTGCAAGGCAGTCGCAATGCGCCTGCAACGCGGGCACCGCCGCTGCGCCTGTGCGGATCGCGGCATGCGGCCCATGCTGTGGGCTGGTGCTCGCCGGGGAGGTCAGCCATGCTCGCCAGTCATCCCATCCGAAGGGGATCCGGGCGCGGGCCCCACGCGATCACGTGCCTGTGCGCGTGCGAGAACCCCGTCTGTCCCGAGGAGCATGTTGCGCATGCGTCAACCGATCCGGGCACCGTCACCGCGTCGCTGGTGCGTGAGCCGCCCGGGGCGGTCGCCCGCCTTCGCGCCACGCGGCGATCCCTCGAGAGGCGGCTTCGGCCGAGCTGAGCCCGGTGCGGCGATCGCGAGTCGGCCGGGTCAGCCCGCGTCGCGCGGTCCGAGGCTCGCCGGGTCGATGTAGCCCGTGTACTCGACCACCGTCCGGAAGCCCAGCCGCTCGTAGATCGGCATGCCCATGTCGCTTGCCTGGAGGATCGCCACGTCGCAGCCATCGGCCGCGCCGTCGTCCACGATCCGCATGGTCATCGCCGCGCCGTAGCCGCGCCTTCGGGCCGACTCGATCGTCGCGATGTTGTACACGCCGATCGTCCTTCCGGTCCGCACGCCCAGCCCGGTGGTCACCGGCTCGCCGTCGGTGTACCCCACGTACACGGTTGCACCGGGTGTGGCGACCAGCGTCTCGCTCATGATCGCCTCGAGCCACTCCCGCGGCATGCCAAAGCCGTCGGCCGCGGTCCGGATGTGGTCCGCGACGCCCGCGGCGTCCGTGATCCGCCGGATCTCGTGCCCCGGCGCCGGGGCCGTGCTACCCGACGGCGGAAGCGGATGGAGCGCCATCCCCGGCATCCAGGGATTGTCCGAGAGCGGGACGAGGCCGAGGCTGTCCATGGTCGGAAGGTGCTTGTCGTCCGTGCCCGCCCGCAGGTTGACGACGAACGGGTCGCCCCTGTCGCGGGCCAGTGCGACCGCCGCCGAGATCGAGTCGGCCGTGGCCTGGTCGTCCTCCACGATGACCTGGTTGAACAGCCGCAACGGCAGGCCGGTCAGGATCGCCGTGACCCCACCGGAGCGCTCGATATGCGCGCGGGCCGCCTGGCCCCCTGCGAGGGCGATCGCGCCGATCATGTTCTCGTGCTCGTGGCGAGCGAGGGTGCTGTCGTCCATGTTGGGACCCTACCAATGGATCGGTCCGCGTCAACCCCCCGGGGTCGGAATCGGCTCTCACGCCGTATCATGCGCAGGCCGCGCGCCCGTAGCTCAGTGGACTAGAGCATCGGTCTTCGGAACCGAGTGTCGGGGGTTCGAAATCCCTCCGGGCGCGCCACTCCCCCACTTCGCGCTCGGATAGAACTCGCCGGCCGTAGAGGGGCGGGCGACGGGGGGTGCCTGCATGCCGACCGGCATGGGGTGCCCGACGGCCGAGATGCAGGCATGGCGCTTCGTTCTGGGCACGCCGTGACCATGCTGACCTCGGTCAACGGAACATCGGCCCTCGACGCGAGCCGCCCCGAGGGCGCACCGTCGAACGCGCGCTCTCCCGGAAATCATCGCCGCGCGGGACAGTTCCCGGGTTGCGCGACATCTCAGGAGTATGGGCAGCCTCGCACCGGACCTCGCGATCGCCACCACGGTGGAACGTGCCGCCGCGGGAGACGAGTACGCCTTCGCCCGCATCGTGGCCACGCACCGGGCCGAGATGGTCCGCGTGGCGTATGTCGTGTCCGGCGACTGGGACCTCGCCCAGGACGCCGCCCAGGCTGCCCTCTGGAATGCCTGGCGCAAGCTCCCCTCGTTGCGCGACCCGGCCTCACTGCGTCCCTGGCTCATGTCCGTGGCAGCCAACGAGGCGAGGGCCATCATGCGCCGCCAGCGCCGTCACCCGGTGGTGGAGCTGGCGATGGCCGCCGGAGCGCCCGATCGCGGCGAACCCGCCGACGGGATCGACCAGCTCGACCTCAGCAACGCCCTGCATCGCCTGAGCCCCGACGATCGGGCGCTCGTCGCGTTGCGTTACGTGGCGGATCTCAACTCGGATGAGATCGGGGCCATGACCGGGCGCTCCGCATCAGGGGTTCGCACCCGGCTCTCCCGCGTCCTCGCTCGCCTTCAGAAGGATCTCGACCATGACTGAGCAGGAGGTCTTCGAGACCCGTCTTCGCGCCGCGCTCGCCGTCCACGTGGCCAACGGCCTGACCGACTTCGACGCCCACGCGTTCGCCCGGGCCGTGGTGGAGGCCGAACCCCGTCGGCATGGTCGGTCGATTGCGCTCCGCCGCCCGAGGATCTTGATCCCGCGGATCGCGTGGGTCGTCGTCGCCACCGCACTGCTCGTCACCGTGCTCGCGGCCAGCGCACTGCTCGCGGGAGCCCGCCCCTTTGCGGGTCCGTCATCGTGGCAGCGGATCGTCCTGCCGTTCCCCACCGGGACGACCGGACAGATGGCTGATGTCGTCCGGGCCGGGAGCGGGTACCTCGCCGTGGGGTCGACAACTTGGCACACTGGCGACAACCCAACCGGGCTGGTGTGGACCTCCGCCGACGGCCTGACGTGGGACCTGGTCCCAACCGGCGACACGTTCACGAATACGGAGCTCAACGCGGTGGTCGCCGGGGACGGGGGCTACGCAGTGGTCGGGAGCACCTGGGACGATGAGGGGCCCAGCAGCGCGGCTGCCTGGGTGTCGGCGGATGGCCAGACCTGGCGTCGCGCGGCGTCCATCGCCGCGCCGGAGGGTGCCGTGATGGGCGATGTCGCGTACGCGCGCGGGCGCTACGTGGCCGGCGGCTGGGAGCTCCGGGGAGCCCTCGTCCCCAGGATCTGGCAGTCCGACGACGCCGACCACTGGGTGCCGGCCACCGACTTCGACGCTGCGCCGTCGTACATGGGCGTGATCTCGGGCGTTGCCGCGGGCGGCCCGGGGTTCGTTGCGGTCGGCTGGGATCCTGGCATCTGGACGTCGTCCGACGGCAACACGTGGACCATCGGCGACGCACTGTCTGCCGCCGACCGCATGGCGGGCCTCGAGCCGACCACGCACCCGGTTGCGGTCGCTTCCGGGCACGATGGCCTGGTCGTCGTGGGTGCCGATAGCGGCGAAACAGGCTGGACGCGCACCTCCGGGGACGGCAAGACGTGGACATCGGCCGCTCTTCCGGGCCCCGATGGGTCACCCGCCAGCGGCAGCGCTCTCGAGTCGGGCGGCATCGTCGCCACCGACTGGGGGTTCGTCGCCCTCTCGACGTGGAGCCCGTACCCGGATGCGAGCTACCGGGATAGGGATCCCATCGACGTCCAGGGCGGCCTGTGGACGTCCCGCGACGGGATCAGGTGGACCCTGCATGAGCTGGACCCGCAGTTCGCGGCCTCCCAGGCGCCGAAGGCAGTCAGTCGACGACGAGGCGGGCCTGGAGGTGACGAACGTCGGCTCCCCGACGGTGATCCGCAGCGGCGACGCAATTCTCGTCTCGACCTCCGCCGACACCTGGGCCCTGCCCGGTGCGGCCGTCTCGGAAGCCGCCATTCCCTGAAGCGATCCATCACCCGTACGCGTCCCGAGGAGGAACGGTCGTGCGTGCAGCAACTCGGGCAAGCGTCGCCCTCGTGATCGCGGGGGCCTTCATCGGAGCGTGCGGCGGCACCGTCGCACCGACGGCGGAACCGACAGCCGCGCCCGCGGTCGTGGAGGTGACCGGCAGCACCGGCACGTGTGGCCAGGATGGCGACGACACCGTCTGCGACAACGTGACCGCGTCCGACGAGCGGGTGGCTGGAACGGCCAGATACGCCACCGACTGCGAGATGACCGTGGACGGGGACACCACGGTCGCAACCTGCTCGTTCCCCATCACCATCACCAACGCGGGCGGCACGTGGGAGGGGACGATGGAGGGCACGTCCACGTGGAGCGCGGCCGCGCCTGCCCACGTCCACGTCATCGACGCCACGTACCTGGGGACCGGAGACCACGAGGGTCTCCGCTTCGTCCAGCACCTCGAGGGCCTGGACTACCCGTGGGCGTGGACCGGACGGATCGAGCCGGCCGGCTGAGTAGCTGGTGCGTGCCGGGCCCACCGGGGGGCGTTGACGCGGCCGAGTAGGCCTGGCGTAAGTGATGACGAGCATCGTTGTCAGCACCTCCGGCTCCGCGCCCGTCGGCTCGATCCCGGCCCCTGACCGGCCAGCTTGCGACGGGCCGACCGGGGGGCGTTGTTCTTGACCGGGCACATGTTGCAGCTTGTTGCACTGCATCAGTTGCAGCAGGGAGCCGTGACCGGCCTCCCTGCCAGGCGGCTCGGAGCGCCTCAAACCAACTCCCCCACGCCCTCGATCACGAAGGTTGGCAGAGCGTGTTCGGATCCCTCCGGGCGCGCCACCTGCCGGGGGCACGAGAGCAACAGTGCCCGGTGGCCCACGGTGGCGTGCGATGCCATCAAGCTCAGCCTGGCGCAGGCTCGCTTGGCCGGGGCGCGCGCCACAGGGTCCGGGCCATTGGCGCGCCGGGGAGCAACTCCCAGCGCTCCCGCACCTCGAAGCCGAGACCCCGGTAGAGGGCCTCCGTCCCGTCGCCGAACGTCTCGATGTAGCAGCCCACGCCGGCGACATCGGCCTGCGCGGTCACGAACCGCGCGAGCGCGGTCGCGACACCCCGGCGACGAAACGACGGGTGCACGCCCATGCACCACAGGTACCAGTGGGGCGTGTCACGCGGGTGACTTCCCTGCATCTCGGTCATCGGGCCGAAGAGCCGGCGCGCCTGCGGGAACGCGACCAGCATGGGGAGCATCCCGACGATCCCCCATGCCCAGCCCCGCACCTCCTCCCGGCGAGTGACCGGCCAACGCCCGGGTGGGAATCGGACACCGACGCCTACCAGCCGTCCATTGAGTCTCGCCCCGTGGACCTCGATGGCGCCCGGATAACTCCGGAACCCGGACCAGAGGAACGGCCTGAGCACCCGCAACCGCCGCCGCGGAGTGCCTCCTAGGACGTGACTGAACGCAGGCTCGTCCGTCCAGCTCAGGGCAAGAACGTCGAGCGCTTCTCGGTAGCTCGATGGATCGAGTCGCGCAACGGCGATGCCGTCACCAGGCCCGCTGGCCGGGCCCTCGTCCTCCGTGACCGCCGGCCCGCCTCCCGGCGACATCCCCGGCCGGTCCCCTCCCCGCTCGTTCGCCTCCACCACCGTCGTCGGCACGGCAACCACCTCCGTCGAGGACGAACCCGGGACTGTCAGCAGCAGCCGCCTCGGGAGCGTTCCGATGCCGGCCCCGGGCCAGCATGCCTTGTCAGCGAGAGCCGACCCGGACCCGGTGCGCCCGGATCGTCCGCCTCGAACAAGGGCATGATCCCCTCCGGGACCAGCCCCAACCAGAGGCATCGGTCGTGTTGTTCGTGCGCGCCCAAGGCCCTCCGGGCGCGCCAGAACATCAGAGAAGCGCGTTTCGTCCGGCGTTCCGGCGCCGGTACCAATCCGGACCCCCCCATTGGATCCCACCGATGGGTATCCATGCCACTGGCGGGCACCGTCCGCGCGGCGCCATGCTTGATCCTGCCGAACGGGTCGAGGTGAGCGATGAACAGTGAGCCTTCCCACGCCCAGGTCGCCCGTGATCTCTGGCGGGCCCCGCGTGAGGGACCAGCCGGCATCGCGAGACGCCAGGACCGCCGGCTTGCCACGCTCGTTGCCTATGCCCGGGATCACTCACCCTTCTATCAACGGCTCTACGCGGATGTGCCGGCACACGGGTGGACCCTCGCGAACCTGCCGCCCACGACGAAACCCGAGCTCATGGCGGCGTTCGACGACTGGGTCACCGACCCTCGCATCGCCCGAGCCGGGCTCGAGGCGTTCATCGGCGACCCGGCGCGTATCGGCGAACCGTACCTGGACGGTCTCTTCGTCTGCACGACGTCGGGGACGACGGGGCACCCGGCCCTGATCGTGCACGACCGTCGCACCATCGCCGTCTATCACGCCATGACCATCGTCCGCCTCGACCTGTCCTGGCTCTCACCCCTTGACTGGGTGGGGCTGGTTCGCCATCGGCTGCGATGGGCAGGCGTCGTCGGCACGGGGGCCCACTTCGCCGGGACCGGCTGGATCGAGTTCGAGCGCCACCGCAATCCCGTGTACCGGCGCGCCTTCCGGACCTTCTCGGTGCAGCGGCCGCTCGCCGAGCTGGTGGCGGAGCTCAACGCGTTCAAGCCGGCGATCCTATCGAGCTACCCCAGCGCGCTGGAGTTGCTCGCCGACGAGCAGGTCGGTGGGCGTCTGCGGATCCAGCCCGTCGCGGTTGAGACCGGCGGCGAGTCGATGACGGCCGCCAGTCGGGCCCGAGTCGCCGCGGCCTTCGACTGCCCCGTCCACGATGTCTATGGGGCAACGGAGTTCACGATGATGGCCATCGATTGCCCGGCCGGATGGCTCCACGTGAACAGCGACTGGGTCGTGCTCGAGCCCGTCGACGCCGCAATGCAGCCGACGCCCGCCGGCCAGACGTCGCACACCGTCCTGCTCACGAACCTCGCCGGCAGCATCCAGCCGATCATCCGGTACGACCTCGGCGACTCCGTGGTAGCGCGTCCCGATCCATGCCCCTGCGGCAGCCCGTTCCCGGCCATCCACGTAGAAGGCCGGCGTGATGACGTCCTCCGGCTCGAAGGCCCCGACGGGCGCTCCATCCTCGTCCTGCCGCTGGCGCTCAGCGCGGCGCTCGAGACGGCGCCCGGCGCGCGGCGCAGCCAGGTCATCCAGTCCGGACCGTCGACGCTCCGCCTCCGCCTCGAACCGGAGCCGGTCACCCGTGCCGACGAGGTCTGGGCGGCCGTGCTCGGCAACCTCCGGGCCTACCTGGCCGACCAGGGGCTGCCCAACGTCGAGGTCGTCCGGGCACCCGAGCCACCAGTGCAGAACCCGCACAGCGGCAAGTTCCGCCAGGTCATCGCCACGGACGAAGCTGCTCCCCGGGGGCATCCGGTGCCGGCGAGCCCCTCGCCGTACGGGTGAGCTCAGGCAGGGCCCACCCTGCCGACGAACAGCCCGTAGCCCATGCTGCCGAAGGCGCTCATTCCCGGTCCGAACATGATCTTGAGTTCGGCCCTGGCCCCGGGCTCGGTCAGATAGAGCCGGATGGTGCGACCCCCGGCCCGGATCGCCCACGGCAGGCCGACCCAGCGCAGCCGGTTCCTGATCTCGGCGGCCGGATCGACGCGCCGGAGCTTCACCACGAGATCGCTGAGACCGGCGGTCGCGCACAGCGAGCGCCACGCCGCGGCATCCCGGACCTCGACCTGCATCTCGCGCTCAAGCGCCTCGATGTCCGGGGTGACCTCGCTGGTCCAGATGGACTCGTTCAACCCGACATAGCCGCCGGGGCGCACGACCCGGACCATCTCGCGGAGGGCCGCCGCCGGGTCGGCCACGAAGGCCAGGACGGACTCCGCGAACGCGACATCGAACCGGCCGTCGTCGAACGGCAGATCCGTCACGTCCGCGACCTGCAGCTCGACCAGCTCCTCGACACCGTGCTCGCGGGCGCGCCGCCGGGACCACTCGATCATCCGAGCGGAACGGTCGATGCCCACCACCCGGCAGTCATGGGCGAGTGCGAGCTCGGCCGGGCCCACGCCGATCCCGCACCCGACCTCGAGGAGCTCACGCGCAGCGTCGACGTGACAGAGCTCGAGGAGCTCCCTCGTGGCACCCCGGCCACCCACGTGCTTCGTGATCCCGACGATCGACTGGAAGTCGAGGTACTGCCCTACCATGACGAACCGCCTCCGGGCCGGCACCGTCGTCCGCGCTGCAGCCGGATCGCGCTCTCCCTCAAGGATGGTGGGCAGCTCAGGTCGCGCGAGCCAGAGGCATTGGTCGTGAACGGTTGCGCCGGGCGGATGCAGCCACCGTCGGGGTGCCGGCGGTCCCGAGCCGACACCGCCGTTGTTGTTCCTACGCGCCCGACGCCTCTGGGCGCGCCGGCAGCGCCCGTGACCACCGGGCGCTGGCGGCCCTCACGGCCGCCAGCCCCTCACGGCGAGGGGTCGGGCACCCAGGTGAGGTCGTAGACAGGTGCCGGGCCAAGGACGCCCGCTCCGAGCTCCCTGCTCAGCCTCCGGCAGGACGGCGAAGGGGCCGCGGATGCTGAGCGCCTCGCAGCCGATCTCCCAGTTGGCGCACCAGATCCCGGCCGTGACGGGCCAGTAGCACCGCGAATCGATCGACTAGTAGAGGTCGAGGCGCTTCAACCTGCCGGCTTCGGTCACGGCCATGCCGCGAGCCGTCTGACCGTTGTACGAGGAGGGGGCGCCAAGCCTCGGGTGGACCAAGGTCACCCGCGGGCGACGCTGTCCCGCTCCTGCGCGCTCTTCGCCTGCGCTCCCGTGTCGCGTCGCACGGCCCAGGAGACCGCAACAGCACGTGATGGCCAACAGCGGCTCGGCCAGAATAGCCGAGCGAAGGAGGCTCACTCGAGCTCGATCGTGTCGATGATCTGCCGAATCTCCTCTTCGACCGCCGGGCCCGCGCCGGGATGCGTCGTGGCCAGGATGAACAGGCGCCTGCCCGTGTCGTTCACCTCGACGACCAGGATCTCCATCATGTCGCCTACCTCCGGACCCGACCAGAAGGCACCCATCCAGGGCTGGTCCCAGGCGAAGAAGTACCCTGGGTCACAGCCGATGTCTTCCCTGACGGTGAGCACGATGCGCTTCGCCGGGTGCCCTCCCACGACCAGGTCCGTCGGTCCGCTCACAAGCGCTGTCCCGGGAGTCGACGCGACGTCCGATGCGTCCCGGGCGAGCGAGGAGGCGACGACGGGGCGGAGGACGACGTCGCACCGAGTGACGCCCGGGCCGCCGTCCAGGTCGGTCCACAGAAGGATCGCGTCGGCGGCCTGCGGCCCAACGGTGCTGTTGCTGATGTACAGGTCGCCGAACCGCTCCCAATCCCTTGGGGTTTCGACGCCCGGCGGCAGCGTGAACGAGAGCGACCGGCCGGACACGTCCACGGAATGGCGGCCCGGGCCGAGATAGCCCAGGGCAACGGGCGCATCGGGATGCGCAGGAGCGTTTACCCCCACGGGGATGCCCAGCTCGATCCGCATCGTGGCCAGGATGGCATCGCGCTCAGCGATGTCGTCGGCCGTGGCAGACCGATACCCGCCGGCTGTGATCACCAGGCGCTTGCCGTTCACGTCGACCACGTAGATCGTCGTGAGGCCTTCCGACCCCTCGAGGGGCACATAGGCCGTCCCGTCGGCGTTCGCCCAGACCGTGACGCCCTCGGCCGGCTCCGGGCACCCACCGGGCAGCCGCCCGACGATCTTCCAGGCCTGGAATCCACCCAACGTGACGTCGGCGGGCCTGGACTTCTCCACCCAGCCGGCTTGGTCAGCCAGCGCCGCCACGAGATCGTCGACGGTCGGTCCCACCGCGGCCATCGCCGGATTGGACGAGCAGATCTCGGGCACGACGCTCTTCACATCATGGATCCACAAGTCCGGCAAGCCCGGATCGCCCGGGCCCCATGGTCCAGCGCCCTTGGTCATGAACAGGTACGCACCCGTCTCGTCCGTCGACCAGCCGGCCGGCACGGTGAGCTGGATGCGGGCGTCCACCGGCGCCCATGGGATCTCATACTCGCCTGGCTCGAGCTGGCGACTGAAGGGGCTCGGTTGCGGCGTGGGCGCCGACGTCGCGGCCTGGGTCGGGGAGGAACGGGCTGACGCGGGCGGCAGCGGCACGCTGTCGCCGCCCGGGCCGGGCGTGCCGCGGTCCGCGAGGCTGTAGCCGACGACGGCAACGAACGCCACCGCCGCGGCGGCGAACGCGAGCCTGCCGCTCGGGATCAGCGGTCTTCGGAACCCGGACCCGCGGGCCGCCACCGTCGACCCGAAGAAGCTCGCGGCCAGCGGCTCCGCGGCCGCATGCGCAATCGCGGTGGCGTCGATTGGGCGAACGCCTCCCCGCGAGTAGTCCAGCAGGGCTCCCGCAAGGCGCGGGTCCAGGTCGTCGTCAATCATCACCGAGCTCCGATCTCAGGCGGGCTGCCGCGCGCGCCAGGCGTGAGCGGACTCCCGAAGCGGATATCCCCATCTCCCGGCCGATCTCTGTCGCGTCGAACCCCGAGACGTGGCGCAACGCGAGGATCGCGCGGTCCTCGGGCGAGATGCGTCGGAGCGCCGCCGCGAGGTCGATCCGGGCGGTGAGTAGAGACGGGTCATGCTGGCGGCTGCCCACGTCCGCCACCCCGATCTCCACCACGCCGTGGCGCCGCTGGCGCCGGAGCGCCTGGCGTGCCTCATTCGCCGCGATCGTGACAAGCCACGGACGCAGCCGGTCCGGCTCCCGAAGCGAGACGAGCTTGCGCCATGCGATGGCCCATGCAGCCTGGACAGCGTCTTGGGCCATGTCCCTGTCGCCGGAGATCACGAAGCACACGCGCGCCATGTCGTCGTGGTGCTCAGCCACGATGCGCGCGAAGGCCCCAACATCGCCCGCCGCCGCCTCCGACACGACCAGAGCTGCCATCGGTACGGGGGTCGCCAGCTCGCGCTCCATGCCCTACAGATGCTCCCGATCGTACGAGTGTCTCAGCACGGCGTCGAGACCGAGGGCCCGACCGGAGCACGGCAGTCGTCGGCGCCGAGATCCCCGGGCCCGGCGGCCACTCATCCGGGGCGGCAATCCGGCCCGACATCGACCCGTGTGGCCTGCGGCAGATGAACCGAAGGGGGACGGTTGACATCGCGAGAGCATCTGGAAGAGGTGAGGGCCCGAGCCGACGTCGAGATCCGACTGACCGTGGGCACCGCAGTCATGAGGAGCTCGGCATGAGGTTGGCCCGACCGGTGCTCGCGACCGGAGCCGTATCGATCCTGGCGCTCGTGGCTGCGGCGTGCGCGGCCCCGGCAGCGCCCTCCCCGGTACCAGACGTCGCAGGCCCGAGCCAAGCCGCTCACGCGACACTCGAATCGACCCCGACCCCGTCGCCCAGCGTCTCGAGCCCTGCCCCTGAGACGCCGCTCCTGTACGCGCTGGGCAGGTTCCCCGAGTTCCCGGTCGGGTCCATTCGGCATTCGTCGGCGGCAGCGCTGCAGGGCGTCCTCGATTCCGCCGTCGAGGACGGCACGTTCGCCGGGATCACGGCCGCCGTGATCGTGGTCGACCGGGGGAGCTGGGCCGGAGCGTCTGGGTCCTCGGGCGGCGCGCCCCTCACTCCCGAGTCCAGGCGACCCACCCACAGTTCGGCCAAGACGATCGTCGCCGCGGAGGTGCTCCGCCTGGCTGAGGACAGTCGGCTTGGCCTGGACGATCCGGCCTCCGGCTACCTCCCCCGGGAGTTGGCATTCGTCGAGGCGAATGGCGCCACGATCCGGCAGTTGCTGGGAATGCGCAGCGGCATCCCGGACCTGAAGGAGGAGGACGGCTTCTATCCGGCTGAGCAGGCATCGACTGCCGCCGAGGTGTTCCGGAAGCTCGCCGAGCCTATGGCCTCGCCGGGGTCCGAGCTTCACTATGCGAGCACCAACTACGTCCTCCTCGGAGCCATCATCGAGCACGTTACTGGCCGACCCCTGTCCGAGGCGCTCCGTGCGGGCGTGCTCGACTGGCCTGGTCTCGAGGAGATCGCCTACACGGTAGACGACGCACTGGCCGGAGACGGTTGGGGCGTCGAAGCGACGCCGGCTTCGTGGGCCCGATGGGCGTACAACCTGTACGGAGGATCCGTGATCTCCGAGTCCTCGCTGCTCGAGATGACCGACTTCCGCGGAGACTGGTACGGGCTGGGGACGATGGACTTCGCAGGTGGCTTCGGGGTGCCCGCGGTCGGCCACTATGGGGAGAGCTCAGTCACCACGTGCTGCTCGGTCATCAAACTCGCCGCCCTGCTTGAAGAAGGCATCGTGATCTCCGTTCAGGCAGACACGGGCACTTCGATCAGCGATCGGGATTACTTCCGGGCCCTGGACACATTGACAGAGGCGTTGAGGGATGCGGCCGGGGCTTGAGCGGGTCTTGCGACCGCTGGCGCAATCGACACATGCTCCCTGGTGCGGACCGATCCTCGTTGTTCCTGCGCGCCCAAGGCCCTCCGGGCGCGCCACACCTCCGGGCGCGCCATGACCGCCGCCGCGTGGGCCATGACCGCCGCCGCGTGGGCCACCGTGCCTGGTGGCGATGCCATCAAGCTCAGCCTGGCGCAGGCTCGCTTGGCCGGGGCGCGCGCCACAGGGTCCGGGCCATTGGCGCGCCGGGGAGCACCTCCCAGCGCTCCCGCACGTCGAAGCCGAGACCCCGGTAGAGGGCCTCCGTCCCGTCGCCGAACGTCTCGATGTAGCAGCCCACGCCGGCGACATCGGCCTGCGCGGTCACGAACCGCGCGAGCGCGGTCGCGACACCCCGGCGGCGAAACGACGGGTGCACGCCCATGCACCACAGGTACCAGTGGGGCGTGTCACGCGGGTGACGACCCTGCATCTCGGTCATCGGGCCGAACAGCCGGCGCGCCTGCGGGAATGCGACCAGCATGGGGAGCATCCCGACGATCCCCCATGCCCAGCCCCGCACCTCCTCCCGGCGAGTGACCGGCCAACGCCCGGGTGGGAATCGGACACCGACGCCTACCAGCCGTCCATTGAGTCTCGCCCCGTGGACCTCGATGGCGCCCGGATAACTCCGGAACCCGGACCAGAGGAACGGCCTGAGCACCCGCAACCGCCGCCGCGGAGTGCCTCCTAGGACGTGACTGAACGCAGGCTCGTCCGTCCAGCTCAGGGCAAGAACGTCGAGCGCTTCTCGGTAGCTCGATGGATCGAGTCGCGCAACGGCGATGCCGTCACCAGGCCCGCTGGCCGGGCCCTCGTCCTCCGTGACCGCCGGCCCGCCTCCCGGCGACATCCCCGGCCGGTCCCCTCCCCGCTCGTTCGCCTCCACCACCGTCGTCGGCACGGCAACCACCTCCGTCGAGGACGAACCCGGGACTGTCAGCAGCAGCCGCCTCGGGAGCGTTCCGATGCCGGCCCCGGGCCAGCATGCCTTGTCAGCGAGAGCCGACCCGGACCCGGTGCGCCCGGATCGTCCGCCTCGAACAAGGGCATGATCCCCTCCGGGACCAGCCCCAACCAGAGGCATCGGTCGTGTTGTTCGTGCGCGCCCAAGGCCCTCCGGGCGCGCCAGTCGCTCCTCGCCCCTGTCGGTCGGGCGGTCGGGTGCTACTTCGGGCGGATGTTGTGGTTGGCGCGGAAGACGTTGTCGGGGTCGTAGCGACGCTTGAGCTCGCGCAGGCGTGCATACGTGGACGCCGGGTAGGCGCCACGGGCGGCGTCGGCGCCCTCGTCGCCCATGAAGTTGACGTAGGTCGCCGGCCCGTCCCCGGGCAGCTCGGCGTGGAAGGCCGCGGTCCAGGCCTCGTTGGCGGCGGCCCTGGAATGGTCCTTGTCGGCCGTGATCAGCCAAAGCAGGGCGGGCCGGTCGCGCCAGCCGAACGCGGTCGCGTCACCCGCGACGCGCGCCATCTCGCCGCCGAGGACGCGGAGCTGGACGAATGCCTCGGGTGCGCCGGGTTCCGTGAGCCGGCGCTCGATCACGTCGATCATCGCGTCGTCGAGCGTGTCGAGGAACATGGCGCGGCTCGAGATGGCCCATGTCGGTCCCTCGTCGTGGTCTGCCGGGGGGAACAGGTCCGGGTACGGCTTCGAGGCGATCGTGTCGCTCATCGGTGGTGCGAGGGCGCGCAGCGGCGCCAGCGCCGACTCACCGGCGTCCGGCGGACCCGACCATGCGACCGAGAGGTAGACCACCAGGCGTCCCCGAAGCGCATCGGGGATCGCCGGGTCCTCCGGTGCGAGCATGATCAAGGGCATCGCGGTCAGCTCGTCGGGGGCGGCCAGCAGGACCGGGACCAGGCTGCGGAGCACGTCGCGCGTGGCCGGCAGGAGGATGTCGCCCGCGAGGACGTCGCCCAGCGGGTGGAGCCGGAACTGGAGGCGCGTGACGACCCCGAAGTTCGCCCCGGCGCCGCGCACGGCCCAGAACAGGTCCGGGTTCTCGTCCGCGCTCGCGATGCGTCGCCGGCCGTCCGCCGTCACGATCTCGACCGCGAGCAGGCTGTCGATCGTCATCCCGTGCTTCCGGACGAGCCAGCCGACACCGCCGCCGAGCGTGATCCCGGCGACGCCGACGGATCCGGTGTCCCCGAACGGGGTCACGAGGCCATGCGCGTGGGTTGCGCTCGTGTACTCGCCGGCGAGCACGCCCGCGTCGGCCCAGGCCGTCCGCCCGACGGCATCGATCTCCACGCCGCGCATCGTCCGACAGGTCAAGGATGAGCACGCCGTCCCCCGTGCCGTGACCCGCCATGCTGTGGCCGCCGGCTCGTACGACCAGCGGCAGACCCCGTTCCCGGGCGTGCGCAACGACGAGGACGACGTCGTCTGCGTCGGTCGGACGGACGATCAGGGCAGGATGCCGGTCGACGGCCGCGTTGTGGACCCGGCGGGCGCGCTCGTAGTCATCGGCGTCGGGCGCGATCACCCGGCCCCGAAACCCCGGGCCGAGGTCCGAGTCGTGCCGCGCGGTCTCCTGAAGCACCACGGTCGATCGCTCCCTCTTGGCCGCGCCGGACGACGCTGCGCTCGAGCGACCCTACAACCTCAAGCACACTTGAAGTCAAGCACCGTTTTCGAGATCATCCGCAGGTGCCAGTCCTGCCCGACGAGATCCCGATCGGCGTCCTCGCGGCACGCGCCGGCGTCTCGACTTCCGCCCTGCGCTTCTACGAGTCCCGCGGCCTGATCGCGGCGAGCCGGAGCCCGGGCAACCAGCGGCAGTACCCGCGCCATGCCCTGCGGCGAGTGGCCTTCATCCGCGCGGCGCAGCGGGTGGGTCTCTCGCTCGACGAGATCCAGCGGGCCCTGGCGGGCCTGCCCAAGGACAAGGCGCCCGCCAAAGCCGACTGGGCCCGGCTCAGCCGCGCCTGGCGCCCGCGGCTCGACACGCGGATCACGGAGCTGGAGAAGCTCCGCGACGAGCTGACCGGGTGCATCGGATGCGGCTGCCTGTCACTCCGAACCTGCCGCCTCATCAACCGGGACGACGTCGCCGCCGAGGACGGTGCCGGCTCGTACCTCCAGTCGGACCGTGGATGACTCCGGAGCCCGTGTCGACAATCCCTGGCTGAGCGAGCGACGCCGAATGCCGTCATCCGTTGGCAGCCGGCCGATCCGCCGCCATTGAGGGGCCGGTCGGAATCGACGTGAGGCTGACGACCTCGTGACCACGCAGCGCCTCGAGGAGCGGTTGGAAGCTGCCGCACACCAGGCAGCACAGGATCGAACCCGCCACGGCCACGTCGCTGACCCCCGACGCCCGCTCGACCTGGCGCGTTGGGGGTGCCCCCACGAACCTGACCTCGACCCGATGGGTCCGAAGCTCCTCGACCATGTTCGTCAGCATGGTGGGGCTGACGGGGAGCGACATCGACGGGATTCGTGATCGGGTAGCGAGTCGCGCATTGCAGTGGCCTGCGCCGCTACTTGTTCGCAGCCACCCAGGCGGCGACCCGCGCGCGCGAGTCAAACCCCAGCTTGTTGAGGATGGCGCGTACGTGGCTGTCGACGGTGTGCTCGGAGATGAACAGGCGCGCCCCGATCTCCTTGTTGGTCAGCCCGTCGGCAACCAGCCGGGCGACCTCATCCTCGCGCGTCGACAGCAGGCCGGCGTGGGTGCTCGTCGGGGCCTCGACGACAGCGTCGCCGGATCCACCCAGCGCGAGGCGCACGGCGGCATCCCGGTCCAGGCGACTCCCGACGAGGAAGTCGGCGTCGAACCGGGGTCGCCCGACCGCCGCGATCGCCGTTGCCTCGGCTCGTGTCCACCAGCGGGGCAAGGAACGGCATGACGCTGGCGCCCGCCCCAGTGCGGACGGCGTCGTGCGGCACCAAGGAGCTGCCCGGCGAGCCGTCCCTGCCCGGATCCGGCGGCGTGGCAACCCAGCGCGTCGAGGAGGTAGGCCTGCTGCACCCGGTCATCGACCTGGTGCGCGATCTCCAGCGCTTCCTCGAGCAGCGGCTTTGACGCACCAAGCTCACCGGAGACCAAGGCGGCGGTGCCCAGGTTCAGGAGCCAGACCTTGAGCGTGTAGAGGTCGCCCACCTCCCGGCTGAGGCGCTCGCCCTCCGATGACGCGGCGGTCGCCGCCTCGAGGTCGCCTTCGAAGAGGCCATCGAGCGATCGAGCCTGCAGGCACGCGAGCGTCGCCGTGACGTCCTCGAGGCCGGCTGTCACGGCTCGAGCCTCGTCGAGCAGGTGCCTGGCGGACGCCCGATCACCGGCCATGTTCGCCGCGATCGAGGCCATGGACAGCGACGCCGCCAGCGGGCGGAGGCGGCCCGCCTCGCGATCCGCCGCCGCCGCGCGTTCGAGGGCCGGCCGCGCAGCGGTCGGATCGACCAGCAGTACGGCCAGGAACCCGCGCAGGTACCAGGCCCGTGCCTGCGGCTCCGGATCCCCGCCTCCGGTCGCGAGGAGCTCGTCCAGCCACCGCACGCCCTCGCTGGTCGCACGCGTCGCCCAGTACGCGCGGGTGGAGGCGGCGAGATCCATCCCGCGTGAGATGTCCGCATGGACCAGGCATCGCCTGAGCACCCACCGGATGTTGTCGATCTCCAGGTCCATCCACTCGAGCCACTCGACGAGGTCGTGTCGCGCCCACTCTTCGGATCGCCGGCACCTCGAAACGTAGTGCTCGACGCATCGCAGCTCGACGACCTCCTCCTCGCCCGCCTCCTGCAGCTCGAGACCGGCGAAGTCGCGCATCGTCTCGTGCAGTCGATAGCAGGCGCGGACCGCGTGGGTCCTCCCGCATCACCAGCGACTTGTCGACCAGCGATGACAGCACGTCCAACGCCCGCGCTGCCGGCACGTCGTCGGACGCGCACACCGACTCGACGTCCTCGAGGGTGAACCTGCCCGCGAACACGCACAGGCGCCGCAGAATCGTCCGCTCGTCCGATCCCAGGAGGTCGTGGCTCCACTCGATCGCGGTTCGCAGCGTCTGGTGCCGCGGCAGGGCCGCCCGACTGCCCCCGGTGAGCAGGCCGAACCGGTCCGCCAGGCGATCGTCGATCTGCTCCACGGACAGGACCCGCGTCCTGACCGCCGCAAGCTCGATCGCGAGCGGCAATCCGTCGAGCCGTCGGCAGACGTCCACGACCGCCGTCCGGTTGGAGGTCGTCAGCTCGAACCGCCCCGAGGCCGCAGCCGCCCGCTGGGTGAACAGCTCGACCGACTCGTTGAGACGAAGCTGGTCGAGGGTCTCGTCGCCCTGCCCGCGCGGCAGCTCCAGCGGCGGGATCGGGATGACGTGCTCGCCGGCGATCGACAGCGGCTCCCGGCTCGTGGCGACCACCCGCACGCCCGGCGCGGCCTCGAGGACGTCGGCCACGAGCAGCGCCGCCGCCTCGAGCAGGTGCTCGCAGTTGTCCACCAGGAGGAGCAGCTTCCGGTCCCGCAGGTGGGAGAGCACAAGGGCGCGCGGCTGGGTCGCCGCCTGGTCGCGCAGGTCCAGGGCCGCGAGGACCGCGGTGTCGACCAGGTCCCGGGTCCCGGACGTCGGCCAGCTCGACCAACCACGCGCCGTCCGGGAAGCCTCGTGCGAGGTCGGTCCCGGCCCGGACCGCGAGGCGGGTCTTCCCGACGCCGCCCGGACCCACGAGGGTGACCAGGCGAGCCGTCGCGAGCTTCTTCCGCAGCTCCGCGAGTTCGCGGCGGCGGCCGACGAAGCTC
Source organism: uncultured Chloroflexia bacterium (assembly GCA_963715245.1). GTDB lineage: Bacteria > Chloroflexota > Limnocylindria > Limnocylindrales > CSP1-4 > CAIXZV01. Next base: position 407,901 of record CAVQRM010000001.1, on the reverse strand, counting down.
GTGGCCTCGGCCGGCAGGTTGCCCCGACGACGGGTGGGCCTGGCCATGGTGACACGCACGGTACTCCGGCAGGCGGCGGCCCGTGGCGGGATCGCTCACGACCGAATCACGAATCACATCGATGCCCCGGTGGCACGTCCCGCCGCAGGCTGGGCGGCGACAACGCGGGCACGGGCTCGCGTGATCGAAGGAGAAGGACATGAGCGACCTGCGGGCCGCACGACTCACCGGCGTCCTGTTCATCATCGCGACCGGGGCGAACCTGCTCGGTGCGGCGGTCAGACCCGGCCTGACCGGCAGCGACTACCTCGGCAGGCTGTCCGCGGAGGCGGACCGGGTGGCGGCCGGCTCGCTGCTCCTGCTCATCGCCGCGTTCGCGTGCGCCGGGATCGCCGTCGCGATGTACCCGATCCTGAGGCGGACGGACGCGGGCCTGGCCCTCGGTTCCGTCGTCTTCCGGACCGTCGAGGCGGTCATGTACGCGGTCGCCATCGTGATCCTGCTGTCCGTGTCGACGCTGGGCCAGGCCTCCGTCGCGGCAGGAGCCGCCGACGGGACAGCGTTTGGCATCATCGGCGGGCTGCTCCTGGGCCTGCGTGAGCACGCCGCCCTTGTCGGGGTGTTCGCCTTCTGCCTTGGCGCCTTCCTGTATTACGTCGCCTTCTTCCGGTCTCGGCTCGTCCCCCGCTGGCTGTCCGGTTGGGGGATCGTGGCGATCGGCCTGCTGGCCACCGCGGGCGTGCTGGCGCTGTTCGCCGGTCGCCCCGTGACCGAGTACGTGCCCCTGGCGATCCCGATCTTCCTGCAGGAGATGGTCCTGGCGGTCTGGCTCATCGCGAAGGGGTTCAGCCCGGCGCGCGGCACCGCACCCGAGGCCGAGGTCGTCGCAGGCCGGACGGCCGGCGCGCTCGCGGCCGCGAGGTGACCCGCATGCGAGCAGCGGTGTGCGACCGCTACGGCCCCCCGGAGGTCCTGCGGATCGCGGAGGTCGAGGCGCCGGTCCCGGCGCGGGACGAGATCCTCGTGCGGATCCACGCCTCGACGGTCAACTCGAGCGACTGGTACGTCCGGAGCGGCATCCCGATGTCGCCCCTCCTCGTCCAGGTCCCGTTTCGCGTTCCTGGTGGGCTTCCGACGCCCGCGGAGGCGGATCATCGGCCTGATCCTCTCGGGCGAGGTGGTGGAGACGGGAAGGGCCGTCACGCGATTCCGGCCGGGCGACCGCGTGTGGGCCTTCACCAAGCTCCGCTTCGGGGCGTACGCCGAGTACACGTGCCTGAAGGAGGACAGCAGCGTCTCGATCGCCCCGGCCGCCGTCACGCACGACGAGGCCGCCGCGATCGCCTACGGGGGTCTCATGGCCCTGCACTACCTGCGGCGGGGCGGCGTCGGCAGCGGACAGCGCGTCCTGGTCTACGGCGCGTCGGGGGCGGCCGGGACCGCGGCCGTCCAGCTCGCGCGGCACGCGGGCGCCGAGGTGACCGGCGTCTGCGGCCCGGACAACCTGGAGCTGGTGTCCTCCCTTGGCGCCGTCGCCGTGCTCGACTACACGGCCATCGAGCGGCTGCCCGACGGGGCGACCTGGGACCTCGTCCTCGACGCGGTCGGGAAGCGACGGGGCTCGCCGCTGAAGGTCGCCTGCCGGCGAGCCGTGGCGCCCGGAGGCGCGTACGTCTCGGTCGACGACGGGACCCCCGGCTTCTCGGCCGCCGACCTCGCTGACCTGGCGGAGCTCGTGGAGTCGGAGGCGATCAGGGCGGTCATCGACCGGACCTACCCGCTGGAACGGATCGCGGACGCCCACCGATACGTCGAGACGGATCACAAGCGGGGCAACGTCGTCATCACCGTCGCCTGACGCGCGGGTGCGAGTGGTCGGATGATCTCCACGCTCGTCGCCGTCGTTGGGGCCGCTCGCTAGAACAGCACCTCCAGCCGGACGACTCCCCAGAGGAGGTGCCAGTACGCGTAGTAGCAGAGGCGGGTGCCGAGCATCGACACGAAGTCGTAGCGGCGGAAGACAAGCAGCTGGAGCAGGGCGATCGCGAACACATGGAGCCAGGTGTACGCCGACCCCGCCACGAGTGGCTTCGCCGCGATCGAGGTTGCACGCGTTCATCGACTGAGCGCCGTCCGGACGCCAGCGGACGTCCTGGCTGTCGACGACGCTGCCGCTCTGCTCCGGCCCCCGCCGAGGCCCTATAGCCGCCCGGCGGCCTCCCGGATCACGGCGATGTGCACGCGCGGATCGGGATAGTCCTCGCACCAGCCGTAGCGGTGGGTGTACCGGATGATCCCGTCCGTCCCGACCACGAACTCCCCAGGGAGCTGCCACGGGTCGTCCACGAGAGCCCGATCCGTCCCGTGCCTCGAAGCCGACAGGTCGAGGCCCGCCTGCAGGTCGCAACGGAGAAACGGGTCCTGGGCGTCGAACAGAATCTGGGCGGTCGTCCCCTGCAGCAGGCCGAAGGCCTCGTACGCCGACCGCTGCGGATCGCACAGGATGCGGACGTCGAGCTGCTGGCGCTCCCGGTAGCGGGCCGCGCGTGCCGGCTCGCCCTGGCCGACGATGACCACGTCGCCGCCCGCCGCCCGATAGTCGGCGAGCTCCTCCCGGAGGCGGCCCGCCCGATCCATGCCGCACGAGCAGCCGAAGTGGCGCCAGAAGAGAATGAGCTGCGGACGCGCTGCCCAGAGGGACGAAAGCAGGACCTCCTGGCCCTCGTGGTCGGGCAACGAGTGATCGGGGGCCGGATCGCCGGACTGCGGCGGCAACGTCGTCCAGCGGAGTCGGCTGGGGCCTGCCTCCCAGCCGGCCTTCCAGCGCGCTTCTGCCGTCTCGATCAGCCGCTCAACGTCCTCGCCCATCTGACCATCCCTCACCCGGGATGCGCGACCCGATCGCCCGCGGCGGGAGGCCGCAGGCCGCAAGGGTACCAAGGGCGGGACGCTCAGCCTCGGACCCGGACTCGTGCGCGGCCCGGCCCGGACACCGCCGCACGTGCCGACGTCCGCCGTTCCTACGAGCGGCCGAGCGCGACCATCAACGCGAGGATCGTGACGATCCCGACCAGCTCCACGGCGAACCCGACTCTCAGCCTCCGGAGCGCGGCGTCGCGAGGCGGCACCTCAGCGCGGACACCGTCGCCGGACGCCTCAGAGGTGAGCTGCGCCGCGGCTCGACTGGTGACGAGGCCGCCCGTCGCGAAGACCGCGATCGCCACCACGACCGAGGCCATCCACAGGATGCCGAAGGCGGTTCCCAGGTCATCGATGCCCCGGATCCGCCCGCCTGCGACGCCGAGCAGGAGACCCGTGATCCCAGCCAGCAGCGCCGACCCGATGACCAGCCGCTCCGGGGCGAGCACCAGGTGTCGGACCAGGTCGGGCCGCTCGGCGACGGGTCGTCGCCCGACATAGGGGACGAGGACCAGGTTGGCGAAGATCGAGGCGCCGAGCCAAGACGCCCCGCCGAGCAGGTGGAGGAAGAGCAGGACCGAGGTACCGTCCGTCACAATCGGAGTGTCGTGCCGGAGCTGCCGCAGATTGGCATGGCGCGGAGTCTAGCCCGCCACGCGTGCCCCGTCGCGCGAGCCGCTCCGTTATCGTTGGGGCGCACTTCAGTGACCGACTCCAGGAGGGATCCCCGTGCCGAACGGCAAGCCCAACATCGTCGTCTTCTGGGGCGACGACATCGGGATCACCAACCTGAGCTGCTACAGCGACGGTCTGATGGGCTATCGGACGCCGAACATCGACCGCGTCGCGGCGGAGGGCGCCCGGTTCACGGATTCCTACGGCGAGCAGAGCTGCACCGCCGGGCGGTCGGCGTTCATCACGGGGCAGAGCGTCTATCGAACGGGACTCAGCAAGGTGGGCTTCCCGGGTGCGTCAACGGGCATGCCCGCCGAGGACCCGACGATCGCCGAGCTGCTCAAGGTCCAGGGCTACGCCACGGGCCAGTTCGGCAAGAACCACCTGGGCGATCGCGATGAGCACCTCCCGACCGCGCACGGCTTCGACGAGTTCTTCGGCAACCTCTACCACCTCAACGCCGAGGAGGAGCCCGAGCACCCGGACTACCCGGACCCTGAGCGGTATCCGAACTTCAAGGGCAACTTCGGACCTCGCGGCGTCGTCCGCTGCAAGGCGAACCCGGACGGGACCCAGGAGATCGAGGACACCGGCCCGCTCACGAAGAAGCGCATGGAGACGGTCGACGACGAGATCGTCGACGCGGCCGTGGACTACATCGAGCGCAAGCACGCCGAGGGCGCGCCGTTCTTCACCTGGATCAACACCACGCACATGCACTTCCGGACCCACGCGAAGCCCGAGAGCGTCGGCCAGTCCGGAAAGTGGCAGTCCGAGTACCACGACACGATGATCGACCACGACCGGCACGTGGGCAGGGTGCTCGACACGCTCGACGAGCTGGGGATCGCCGACGACACGATCTTCATGTACTCGACCGACAACGGGCCCCACATGAACACCTGGCCGGACGGGGCGATGACGCCGTTCCGGTCCGAGAAGAACACGAACTGGGAAGGCGCATTCCGCGTCCCCGGGATGGTCCGCTGGCCGGGCCACATCCCGGCCGGCGTCGTGCGCAACGGCATCGTCAGCCACATGGACTGGCTGCCGACCTTCCTTGCCGCGGCAGGCGCGCCGTCGATCAAGGAGGAGCTGCTGACCGGCGTCGAGGCCGGCGGCAAGACGTTCAAGGTCCATCTCGACGGCTACGACCTGCTGCCCTACCTGACCGGCGAGGTCGACGAGAGCCCCCGGACCGAGTTCTTCTACTTCTCGGACGATGGCGACCTCGTCGCGATGCGCTACGACAACTGGAAGCTCGTGTTCATGGAGCAACGGCTCACAGGCACCCTGCAGGTCTGGTTCGAGCCGTTCGTGCCGCTCCGGGTCCCGCGCCTCTACAACCTGCGGACAGACCCGTTCGAGCGGGCTGACGTGACCTCCAACACGTACTGGGACTGGTTCATCGACCGGGCCTTCCTGGTCCTCCCCGCCCAGAAGATCGTCGGCGACTTCCTGGGCACCTTCGTCGAGTACCCGCCACGCATGAAGGCGGCCAGCTTCACGATCGACCAGGTCCAGGCGAGGCTCGAAGCCGCGATCGGCGCGGGTCACTGACACGCCGCGCCCGGGCCGCCGGGGTGGCTGGGGGGCCGCCCCGGGCTGGGTCTAGACTCGTGCCATGACTGCGTCCCAGCCGGCTGCCCCGTCGCGCTTCCACGTCATGGCGAAGCCGACGGGCGCGATCTGCAACCTCGGCTGCTCGTACTGCTTCTTCCTCGACAAGGAGGCGCTCTACCCGGGCTCCTCGTTCCGGATGTCGGACGAGGTCCTGGAGCGGTACGTCGAGCAGCTCATCGCCTCCCATCGATCGGACACGGTCACGTTCGCCTGGCAGGGCGGCGAGCCGACCCTCATGGGCCTCGACTTCTTTCGGCGAGCCGTGGAGGTCCAGGAGCGCCACCGGCGCCCCGGGATGACGATCGAGAACACGCTCCAGACGAACGGGACGCGCCTGGACGACGAGTGGGCGACCTTCCTCGCCGAGCACCGCTTCCTGATCGGCATCTCGATCGACGGGCCACGCGAGCTCCACGACGGGAACCGGGTGGACAAGGGCGGCAACCCGACCTTCGAGCAGGTGATGCGCGGGTTGCGGCTGCTCCAGGCGCACGCGGTCGAGTACAACGTCCTGACGACCGTCAACCGGCTCAACGGCGACTACCCCCTCGAGGTGTACCGGTTCCTGCGCGACGAGGTCGGGACGAACTGGATGCAGTTCATCCCGGTCGTCGAGCGACTCGACCCGTCCGGGCGGCCGGACCCGATGCACGGCACGACCGCCTCACGACGATCGGTCGAGCCCGGGCAGTTCGGCCGGTTCCTCATCGCGATCTGGGACGAGTGGGTCGGCCGTGACGTCGGGAAGGTCTTCGTCCAGACGTTCGAGGCCGCGCTCCGGAACTTCTATGGAGCCGGCGGGTCCGGCCTGTGCGTCTTCGACGAGACCTGCGGCGCGGGCCTCGCGCTCGAGCACACCGGGGACCTGTACTCGTGCGATCACTTCGTGGAACCGGAACACCGGGTCGGGAACATCCGGGAGCTGCCGATGCTCGACCTCGTCGGTTCCGAGCAGCAGCAGGCGTTCGGGGCTGCCAAGCGGGACACGCTCCCCCGCATGTGCCGCGAGTGCGACGTCCGCTTCGCCTGTCACGGGGAGTGCCCCAAGAACCGCTTCCTGGTCACCCCGGACGGCGAGCCCGGGCTCAACTACCTGTGCGCCGGCTACATGGCGTTCTTCCGGCACATCGACCGCCCGGCTCGGGTCATCGTCCGGCTGCTCCAGACCGGCCGCGAGGCGTCCGAGGCGATGCCGCTCCTGGCGCGACGCGAGGCAGAGCTCGCGACGGTCGTGGCTGCGGCAGGCAGGAATGACCCCTGTCCGTGCGGCAGCGGACGCAAGGTCAAGCGGTGCCACGGTGAGACGCTGCCTGCGCGGCCATCGACCGACCTGTCCGCCATCCCGCTCGGGACGCCGCGGACGCCCGTGACCCGCGGCGCAGCCCGCTCGGACGACGCCGGCTAGTCCGGTACCGGTGGTCCGGCCCGATCAGGACGGGTGGAGGGGCCGCGCGCCGACGCCCGTCGTGGTCGTCCGGCGCTACCCCTTCTGGGACATCTGCCGGTTGACCTCTTCCTGGATCTTCTCGTCCCGGCGGTTCTTGGCCCGGTTCCAGGCCCAGACCCCAAGGAGCGCCGGCCACAGGAAGGTGCCGACGGCGCTGACCACGCCGGCGAGGAAGTAGGCGGTCATCGGCTCGGTGAAGTCGGTGGCATCCCAGATCAGCAGGAAGACGAACGTGGCCAGGCCCCCGATGAGGGCGGCCATGAGCGAGCGGATCATGTTCGGGCGCCTCCTGTTCGCGTGACGGGTCGCCGCGTCACACGGTGGCGCTCGTCACAGCCGCAGTCTACCCAGATCGTGGGGTCCTCCGGCGCCATCGGGCGACACGGGACGCGATGGACTGCCGGGCCCCGTGGACGGGGCTCAGGGCAGGCGGCGGATGACCGTGGCCCGGAACGGCCCGGCAACCAGCTCGAGCACCGGTCCGTAGGCGCCCGCGGCCATGGCCTTCGCGAGGTGCGCCGTACGTGCCTCGGGTGACTCCCAGTCGGCGATGTCGATGAGCACGTCGGGGTCGTCGAGCGACTCGTAGTACGTGCTCCCGTGGTAGCCGCTCGGGCGATCGCTCGCGGCGAGCTCCTCGATCCGCGCTCGCAGCTCGTCGCGCCGGCCTGGGCTGGCCCTGAGCTCGACGATGACCGTGACTGCCATGGCATGTCTCCCGCCAGAACCCGAGCCGGCCGAGGGCCGGCAATCGAGCATCTCGATCGTAGCGAACCGGCTCCGAGACAGGTTCCCCGCACCCGGCGCCCCGGGCCGGCCCGGGCTGCCGCGCATTGACGGCGGCCGCGTCCCTGTCCCACCATGCGGCAACTCCGGCAGGCCCGATCCGGACGAGGAGGTTCACCCGATGCCAGGTCCCGCGACCGAACGCGACATCCTGACCGTGCCCAAGGTGGAGCTCCACGTCCACCTCAACGGTTCGATCAGCGAGGCAACGGCGTCCGACGCTGGCGAGGCGTCACGAGGCCGACCCCGCCACGGCGCTCGAGCTCATCGACGGTCGCTACGCCGGTGGGTGGCCGGATTTCGGCGGGTTTCTCAACGCCTACCTGCTCGCGAACGGCTTCGTCCGCACGCCCGAGGATCTCGAGCTCGTCGCGGCGGCATTCGCGCGCGGCCAGGCGGCGCAGAACGTCATCTATTCCGAGGCGATCTTCACCGCGCTGATCCAGGTCCGGAGCGGCCTCGAGCCGGAGGCGATGTGGGCCGCGATCCGCCGCGGGTTCGCCACCGTCGGGCCGGCGACGAGGCTGGCACTCGTGGTCGACGCCATCCGGGACAACGGACGGGCCGAGGCCGACGCGACGATCGCGCTCGTCGAGGCGGCGGATGCCCCGATCGTCGGCCTGTGCCTCACCGGTGTCGAATTGCCGGAGCCCGTCGAGACCTTCCGCATCCTGCGCGAGGCAGCCGACCGCCTTGGCATGGGGTTCGAGGTGCACGCCGGCGAGATGGGTCCGCCCGAGAGCATCACGGAGGCGATCGACGTCCTCGGGGCGGACCGGATCGGGCACGGCGTTGCGGCGATCTACGACCCGCCGCTGCTCGACCGCCTCGTTCGGGACCAGGTGCCGCTCGACGTCTGTCCCTCGTCGAACGTCTCGATCGGGCTGTTCCCGTCGTGGGAGGCCCACCCGGTGCGCACGTTCTGGGAGCGCGGCGTGAACATGACGATCTCGAGCGACGACCCGCCGTTCTTCCGCACGACGCTGACCCAGGAGCTGCGCCACATCGTCCGGGTCGCCGGGCTCACTAGGGACGAGCTCGGCGAGCTCCAGCGACGGGCCGCGCGCAACTCGTTCGCCTCCCCCGAGGTCAAGGCGCAGCTCCTCGCCGAGATCGACGCCTGGGCAGCGGCCGGCTGACCCGTCACCCGCCCGGGAGTGCGAGCAGCGTGCCGGCGACCAGCAGGCTGATCGACGTCACCGCGCCGATGAGGCCGATCACCATCGGGATCGCGTAGACGGCGCGAGCCCGGTCGGCGAGCACCCAGCCGAGGCTGTTGAGCGAGGTGTACGCGAGGGCGCCGAGCCCGATCGGCACCAGCCAGGTCCACGCTCCCGTGGCGGCCCCGGACACGAGCCATATCCCTCCGCCCAACAGGAGGAGCGCCGTCGCGTACTCGGCGACCCAGTGCGGGACGAGCAGCGAGCCGGTCGACCGGTCACGGGCCCGCAGGATGCCTCGGGTGCGGTCGACCTCGGGGCTGCGGACGATGTCCACCGTCCAGATCCCCGCGATCCCGGCCCCCATGACCAGCATGAACAGCCCGACGGGCACGTTCATCACCCTGACCCCTGTCCTCCACGTGAGGCGACATGCGCGACAGCCGGATTCTCCCGAGGCCGGCTGATCCGCTCGCGGGCCGACGGGCCGATTACGGCGCGCCGTTGGTCACGTGCGCGCCCCCTGGTCGTCGTTCAGGTGTCGCGCGTCCCCGCGGCAGCGAACGCCATCGCGCGCTGGAGTGCCGCCGCCCGGAGCTGCTCCGGGATGATCACGGGTCCGCCGAGCAGCGACGCGTTCAGCGCCGCCTGCGCGGCCTCTTCCACCACGCCGCCGACGAGCACCGCCAGCTCCGGCGTCCGGTGGAACACGAGGACACCGTGGTTCGCGAGCAGCACCGCGGGCACGCCCGGCGCGACCGCCGCATCGATGGCAGCCACCGCCTCCGCAGACCCTCGAGGCCCGTACGCGGCCACCTGTATCCCATCGGCCAGCCCGAACATCGCCATCGCCTCGATCCAGCATTCGATCGGGCGCCGGGCGACGGCGAACGCGGTCGCGAACGGCGAGTGCGTGTGGAGGACGCATCCGACCTCGGTGCTCGAGCGGTAGCGGGACGTGTGCATGTCGACGACGGCGCCCTGGATCGGCGGCAGCTGGCCCTCGATGAGCGTCCCATCGAGCCGGACCCGCGCGATCCCCTCGGCGGTCAGCCCGTGCAACGACGGGGCGGACGTGAAGTACATCTCGTCCGCGCCGGCGACCCGCAGGCTGACGTTGCCGTGGCCGTTCGCCCCGATCGCGCCGCTGGCGAGCACGCGCCGGGTGGCGTCGATGAGTCCGTCGACGTAGTGGGTGTCCATCGGGCGCTCCTCCAGTGTCAGAGTCGTGGCATGGACATGGTGGCAGGTCCCCGCGGCCCGCCGATCACGCGTTCGGGGGCGCGTCGTGGACCCGGTCGACGACGTCGCGCATCCGGGCGATCGCCTCGGTGCGCGGCATGCCCGGCGGAGCCTTGAGGTTGACGCGGACCTCCTCGAATCCCAGCTCCCGGTACGCGCCGAGTGCGTCGGCGATCTCGTCCGGCGGGCCGGCGATCAGCAGCTCGTTCGCGTCGGCCTCGGGGCCGGGCACCCCGGGGACGGCCACCGAGAAGACGTCCAGGGATCGACGCAGCGTGGCGGGGTCCCGCCCGACCTCGTCGCAGGCCCGCTCCATCTCGGCGACGAGGTCGCGAAGCGTGGCCATGCTGTCACGCTCGGCCGCCCACCAGTTCCACTCGTCGGCGTGGCGCGCCACCAGACGCATGGCCTTCGGCTTGCCGGCCGCGATGACGATGGGCGGGCCCGACGGACGCGGGCCCTGGAGCACCAGCTCGGCACCCGGCGCCCGGTACCAGGTGCCCTCGACGTCGCTGCGGCCGTTGCGCAGCAGCCCGGCGATGATCTCGATCGCCTCGGCGAAGCGCGAGTACCGCGGGTCCGCGTCGATGCCGAACAGCGGATAGTCGTCGGGCGTGTTGCCGAGGCCGATCCCGAACACGTAGCGGCCGCCGGCGATCTCGTCGAGGGTGGCCGCGATCTTCGCGCTGAGCGCCGGCGGTCGATACGGGCTGTTCAGGACGGCATGCCCGACGCCGATCGTGGACGTGGTGGCAGCGATCGCCGCCACCATCGAGACGCTCTCCCAGACGCCCATCGGGCCATCGTCGCCGGGGTAGAGCAGCGCGTCCTCGAGGACCACGAGGTCGAACCCGGCCGCCTCGGCCGCGAGGGCCTGGTCGCGGACGGACTGCCACGTGGGCGGCGGCGGCACCGATCCGGGGCGCCCGAACTGGCGGATGTACAGGCCGATCTTCATGCGCACCTCGCTCGGTCAGCGTTCGCTGCCCGCCGCGGTCCGAATGCCATCACCGCGCCCGCCCCCAATCGGCAACTCCTTCCAGCCTGCCACGCGTTGTCCAGCCCGGCGGTAGCGTCACGGTCCGGCGGGTCAGGCCGGGTTCAGGTCGCCCACGTCCAGGCGTTCCACGCGATGAGCGCGTTGAACCCGAGGCTGACGATGATCAGGAGGTTGTCGTACGCGCCGGGATACGGCAGGCCGACGAGGTTGAACACCGCCACGACGACGGCCGCGACGATGCTGACCCAGCGGATCGCCGGGTGATCAACGGTGAGGGTCGCGACCATCATCAGGATCGGGACGAGCATGAGCACCGCGATCAGCACCCACATGGCGGGCGTCGCCTCGACGCCACCAGCCAGCCGGCCGGGCTGGACGTCCCCGGCGAAGATCCGCAGGACGTCGCCCAGCAGGTAGATGAGCATGAGGGCGGCCCACAGGCCCGCCAGGACGATCCGCGTGTCAGGCATGGGAGGGGCCTACCGCCGTCCCCGTGATCACGACCTTGCCTCGCGTGTGCCCGGCCTCCAGGTACTGCATCGCCTCGGCGGCGTCTGCCAGGGGGTAGGTGCGGTCGATGACCGGGCGGACGGCGCCCGCGTCGATGAGATCGCGGACCGCGAGCAGGTCGTCGCGGTTCTCGTGCGTCACGTACACGACCAGACGCTGACGAACGAACGGGTTCAGGAGCGTTGCGGCGAGGATCCGGTCGATCCCGGCGAGGCGACCCTGCCCGTTGCTCAGCACGAGGGTCCCGTCCTCGGTGAGGATCCGGCGGAGCGCCATCGGCGACTGCGTGCCGGCGCCCTGGAAGATGACGTCGTAGCGGTCGTCCAGGCGGGTCACGTCGTCGCGCGTGTAGTCCACGACGGCGTCGGCGCCGATCGAGCGGACGAGGTCGAGATTGCGGGTGCTCGCGACGCCGGTGACGGTCGCCCCGAGCGCCTTGGCGATCTGCACCGCGAACGTCCCCACGCCGCCCGACGCGCCGATGACAAGCACCCGCTGCCCCGGCTGGACGCGACCGTGATCGCGCAGGCCCTGGAGGGCGGTCATCGCCGCCTCCGGCACCGCGGCGGCCTCCTCGTAGGACAGGCCCGCCGGCTTCGGCGCCACCTGCGTCGCGGGCGTCAGCGCGTACTCCGCGAGGGAGCCGGCGGCCCACCCGAACACCTCGTCGCCGGGACGCAGGTCCTCTACCCCGTCGCCGACCGCCTCCACCACGCCCGCGAGGTCGAGGCCCGGGACGGGGTTCTTCGGACGGCGCAGGCCGGTGGCGAAGCGGATGACGAACGGGCTGCCGCGCATCAACCGCCAGTCGCCGAAGAAGATCGCCGAGGCCCGGACGCGCACGAGGACGAGGCCTGGGCCGGGGGTCGGACGTTCGAGCTCCTCGACTCCGAGGACCTCGGGGCCGCCGTAGCGGTGCTGGACGATTGCCTGCATGGTTATGGTCACCTCGACTAGATTACGCCGTAAGCCTAGGTTGACACCGTAAGCCTGTCAAGCGACGATTGACGCATGCCGCCCGCATCCTTCACCACGGCCGCCCGCCGCCGGCCGCGCCTGTCCCGCGACCGGATCCTGCGTACCGCCCTCCGGATGGCTGACCGCGATGGCCTCGAGGCGGTCACGATGCGCCGGCTCGGACCCGCGCTCCGGGTGGAGCCGATGTCGCTCTACAAACACGTGGCGAACAAGGAGGACGTCCTCGACGGGCTCGCCGACCTGGTGACCGCCGAGTTCGAGGTGCCGGCGGCGGACCTGGACTGGCGCACTGCGATCCGCCGCAGCGCGATCTCCGTGCACGCCACCCTGCTCCGGCACCCGTGGGCCGGTCCACTCATCGAGTCGCGCGTCAACCTCGGACCGGCGCGCCTCCGCTACGCGGACGCGTTCATCGGCACGCTCGCGGGGGCCGGGTTCCCGTTGCCGGTCGTGGGCTGGGCGTTCGTCGCGATCGACAGCCACACGTACGGCTTCGTGCTCCAGGAGCTCGGGCCGTTCCGCCCAGAGGACGCACGCGCATCGGCCCGGTCGATCGCGGACGCGCTGCCGGCAGGCGCCTACCCGAGCCTCGCCCGGCTCACGTTGGCAGTCGCGGACGAGCCCGAGGCGTTCGCACTCCGGTTCGAGTTCGGGCTCGACCTCCTGCTCGACGGCCTTGGGCGCCTCCGCCCCGCCGGCTGAGCCATCGACCGCAGGGATCCCCGCGACTATCCTCCAGCAATGGCGAGCCGTCCCGCGCCGCGCGCCCCAGGCATGCCCGACCCCGACCGGGCCCTCGAGGCGCGGCCACGATGACCGCGGCGGCAGACCGCGACCCGGTCCCCGATCGCGGTTCGATCGTCGGGCGGACCGCCGAGCTCGAGCGCGTCGACCAATTCCTGGACGCGTCGTCCGGGACGTTCGCCGTCCTGCGCATCCAGGGTCCGCCCGGCATCGGCAAGTCCACCGTCTGGCGGGAAGCGTGTGATCGGGCGGCCCGGCGCGGCTACGCGGTGCTCGAGTGCCGCCCCGGCCCGGGCGAGGCGAGGATGTCCTTCGCGTCCGTGGGCGACCTCCTCGAGCGCCTCCCGCCGGCCGTGCTCGACGCGCTCCCCGAGCCGCAACGACGGGCGATCGACATCGCGCTGCTGCGGGAGGCACCCACCGGCCAGGCGGTCGGCGAGCGCGTTCTCGGGACGGCCATCCGATCCGTGCTCACGGCGCTCGCGCGCGACACACCGGTCGTCGTCGCGATCGACGACGTCCAATGGCTCGACGCGTCGTCCGCCGCCGTGATCTCGTTTGCGGCTCGACGACTCGGCGGCGCGCCGGTCGGCCTGCTCGTTGCCCACCGGGCAGGGACGCCGGACCCGCTCACAGCCGATCGCCTGGAGGCCCGTCACAACGACGCGCTCGAGATCGGACCGCTGACCGTGGCCGCGTTGCACCACGTCATCCATGATCAGCTCGGCGAAGCCCCCTCACGCTCCGTGCTCGTCCGCATCCATGACGCCGCCGGCGGCAACCCACTGTTCGCGCTCGAGATCGCGCGGATGCTGCCGACCGCGGGCGTGCCCGCCCCGGGCCGGACCCTCCCGGTCCCCGAAGACGTGCAGTCCACCGTGTCGGCCCGGATCCGCGCCCTGCCCGGCGGCACCCGCCGGACGCTGCTCGCGATGGCCGCCGCGGGCGTGGCCACCGAGGACGACCTCGTCCGGCTGCTCGGCCGTCCGGTCGCCGACGACATCGACCATGCCGGCGACGAGGGGATCGTCCGCCGCGACGACGTCCCCGGGGCGCCGATCGCCTTCGCGCACCCGCTGTTCGCCGCCGCGGTCTACGCGACCGCCACCCCGACAGCCCGGCGCGCGGTCCACCGCGAGATTGCCGCCCACGCCGGCGACCCCGAACAGCGGGCCCGCCATCTCGCGCTTGCGGCCGAGAAGCCGGACGCCGCGACGGCCGACGCCCTCGAGGCGGCTGCCGCCAGTGCCGCCGCTCGGGGCGCGATCGGCTCGTCCGCGGAGCTGTACGAGCTCGCCTGGCGGGCCACACCTGCGGACGGCGCGGCGGAGGCAATCCGGCGTCGGACGAGGCACGCCGAGCTGCTGCACGACGCCGGCGACACGACGCGAGGCTGGGCGATGATCGCCGACGTCGTCCGTGACGCGCCCGCCGGTCCGCTCCGGGCGCGGGCACTGCTCGAGCAGATCCGGCTCGCCCACACGATGGGGACGCTCGACGACACGACCCGCATCGGTGAGGCGGCGCTCGCGGAGGCGCGGGGCGACGACCCGCTCACCGCCGAGATCCTCGCGACGCTCGCCCGGATCACCCCCAACCCGGCCCTGACGCTCCAGTACGCAGATGCCGCGCTCGCCATCCTCGACGCGTCGCCCCGCCCGGACCCGTCCGTGCTCTCGAACGCGCTCACCGCCAAGTGCGGGTGGGCCGCACGAGTGAACGCGGACGGCCTCCCGCCAGCCGACCTCGTCGAACGGGCCCTCGAGCTCGAGCGGGCGCACCCGCTGCCGCGCGTCGGCGACCGCTTCAGCGCGACGTTGGGCGTGTTGCTCAAGTACGCCGACGACTTCGCCGGCGCCCGCCACTGGCTCGGGGTGACGCTCCGGTCCGCACTGGACGAGGGCGACGAGGGCACGCTCCCGTACGTCTACAGCCATCTTCCGCAGCTGGAGCTGTGGACCGGCGACTGGGAGCGCGCCGCGGACACCGCCCGCCGGCACCTGGCGCTGGCGGAGGAGACGGGCCAGGAATCGCAGCGCCGCCAGGCGCTGTTCAACGTCGGCATGGTCCAGGCGCACCGCGGAGACGAGGTGGAGGCTCGCGCCGTCCTCGGCGACGCCCTCGCCGCCGCCGCGGGCGACGGCGACACGTGGACGGAGGCGATCTGCCTCGGGTCGCTGGGGATGCTCGAGCTGTCGCTCGGGCGGGCCGCCGAGGCGGCCACCGCGCTGGAGCGAGTGCAGGAGATCTGGGCGTCGTTCGGCGACACGATGCCGCGGCGACATGAGCCGGACCTCATCGAGGCGCTGCTCGCAGGCGGTGATGTCGAGCGCGCGCGAGCCCTCGCGGTGGACCTCACGGGTCGGGCGGCGGCGCGCCACCGGCGATCGATGCAGGCGCAGGCGGCCCGCGCCCGCGGGCTCGTGGCAGCCGCCCGAGGCGAGGGCGACGCCGCCCTGGTGGCGTTCGACGAGGCGTTCGAGCATCACGCCGCGGTCCGGATCCCGTTCGATCACGCGCGGACGCTCCTCGCCCTCGGGGTCGTCCGCCGGCGGCGGCGTGAGCGCGGCCTCGCGCGAGATGCCCTCGCGGCAGCCCTGGCGGAGTTCGAGCGTCTCGGGGCCAGGCTGTGGGCGGAGCGTGCCGGCGGCGAGCTGGAGCGGCTCGGTCTGAGGCGCGGCTCCGGTGACGAGCTGACGGAGTCCGAGTTGCGTGTCGCGGGCCTGGCGGCCGCAGGGCGGACGAACCGGGAGATCGGGGCGACCCTGTTCATGAGCCCCAAGACGGTGGACGCCAACCTCGGCCGGGTGTACCGGAAGCTCGGCATCCGCTCGCGGGCCGAGCTCGGCGCGTGGATGGCAGGGCGACAAACCTAGGCGAGCGCCCGATGTGTCGGGAAGCCCTCGACACGTAGCGTCCGCCCATGACGGCCAACACGCGCACGCTCCGCACGTACCTCGTCGAATGTTTCGTGCCCGGTATCGAGGAGTCCTCGCTCGAGGCCGTCGGCCGGGCGGCGGAGGCGGCGGCGTCGGCTATGACCGCGGCGGGCCACGCGATCGCGTTCGGGGGCGTGACGTTCGTCCCGGAGGACGAGGTGGTGTTCCTGCACTTCAGCGCCGCGACCGCAGACGACGTCCGCGTCGCGACCACCGGGCTCCCGATCGCCGCGGCGCGGATCGTGGAGTCGATCGCCGTCACGCCGGATGTCGAGCCACCAGCATGGAGGGACCAGGGATGACACAGATCGGTCGCGCGGCCGGCTCCGGCGGCACTCGCCTGGCAGGGCTCGGCCTCGCCGGGCTCGTCGCCGTCGGCGCGCTCACGGCCGCGCCGGCCGCACTCGGTGCCGACGCCGACTTCGGGACGGTGAGCGTCGGGAGCACGCGGGTGATCAACCGCGACGTCGACCTCGTGACGACGCTCAGCGGCATGGACCCGGCGGTCGTCGTCTACGCGGGCGGCAACGCGGCGTTCGACCTCGTCCTCGGCACGATGGGTCTCACGGTGCCCCTGACCGCGGGTGCGCTGTATGCGTCGATCGGCGAGGTCACCGCCACGTATCACCTTGCCCTTGCCCTCGCGGACGGCACGCACTTCGTCGTGAGCGCCCCCGACTGCCTCACGGGGACCGGCTCGTGCACCGCGGAGCTGACCTTCGAGCCCGTGGCTCCGGGCAACCACGCGGATTCGGTTACGGCGAGCGTGGTCGACCTCCTGATCAGCGGCGACAGCACGTACGCGACCCTGCTCGACTTCCTCGCCCCGTCCCTCGAGTCCTCGATCGAGGGGACGGCGCTCATCGGCGTCACCGGGATCGGCGTCCCCGCAAGCGGCACCGTCACCGCCCAGGTCGACGTCGCCCCGTCGGCGGCGTGCGTCGAGCTGTCGACGAGCTCGGTGAGCTTCGGCGCCCTCTCGCTGGGTGACGAGGATCAGCCGGCGAGCCCGCTCGTCACGATCACGAACTGCTCGGGCGGCGACGAGACGCTGTACGCCGCGGGCACCGACGCCACGGCGCCCGACGCGGCGTGGTCACTCACGGACGAGGCCGTGACCTGCGGCAGCGGGCTGGCCCTCGACACGTACCGGCTGCGCATCGCCTCGACATCCTTCGAGCCCGAGCTGGAGCTGTCCACGGCGTCCAAGCCGGTCCAGGGCCTCGAGGCCGCGGCGACGGCCGATCACGAGCTCCGGATCTTCACCGCGTGCCCCGGGAGCACCGGCGCCGGGAAGACGATGACGATGTCCGTCAACTACGTGGTCGTCGCCGGCTGACGCATCCGCGGAGACGGGTGCGCGACCAGTGCCCGGGACGAGGCGCGTCGTCCACCTCGCGCTCGTCGCCGTCCTCCTGACGGCGACGAGCGCCCGCGCGTCCACGACGGGAATGGTCGGCGCGACGGTCGTCGTCTCGCCGCTCGGCGTGGCGCTCGTGGTGACGCCGGGCAGCGCCGCGGCCGGCAAGCCCGTGCGGGCGCGCGCGGAGGTCCGCAACCTTGGCGCCGGCGCCATCGGCCCCGTCCTGATCGAGCTGCGCTACGAGCCGGTCGGTCTCGAGGTTCGCGGGACGGTCACCCAGGAGGTCAGGCGCATCGCAGCGGAGCGTTCGGCATCGGTCACCTGGCAGCTGCGGGGGGTCGTCCCCGGGTCCTACGTGATGCTGGCGCGCGCGACGACGGGACCCTTCACCACCGAGAGCGAGGCGGTCCTGCTCACGATCCTGCCGGTGCGCCCCTGACCCGGTCCGTCGGCGGCCTGCGGGAGGCAGGACCCGCGCCTCCCGGGCTGGACGTCAGGGCCGACGGCTGACCGAGATCGCGACCCGACGACGGACGAACCGCAGCCCAACGAGCGCCAGCCCGAGCAGGGCGAGCGCGGGGACCCAGGGGTTCTCGGCCAGGAAGCGGCCGATCCACCGCAGCCAACCACCGATCCCGCCGGCGTCCGTGACGGTGAACGTGACCCGCGCAGCCGCGCCCGCGCCCACCTGGGCACCGCCACCCGTCGGCACGATCTGCGGACCGACGAGCGCGGCGTACTCGCCGGGCTCCGCGTCGGGCGGGACCTCCAGCAGCGTCCGCACCGGGGCGGACGCCCCGCCGTCGAGGGACAGCGAGGTCGGCGTGAAGGTGAACCACGCCTCGGGCGGGCGCTGTGCGAGCTGCCCGTCCACGTACGAGACGACGACGCGGTAGGCCGTCGGATCATCGCCGGGATTGCGGACACCAAACGCCGGCAGGTGGTACGCCCCGCCGGGTGCCAGCTGCTCCGAGATGGCGATGGAGCCGACGTCGATCGAGACGCCGGTGGACGCGGCGATCGGTGCCACGAGGGCGCCGGCGCCCAGGCCCAAGGCGGCGATCGCGAGCGCCCACGCCGGTGACCTGCCCGCCACTCCCAGACCTCCGACACATCGACGCTCCGATGCCGAGGACGCTAGGCCCGCGAGCCGCCGCGTACATCGGGCGATCACCCATGTTTGTCGCGCAGGCCCACAGCCAACGCGGGACCGCACGCGCTCGGGCTCCACGATGCCGTGAGATGCTATGGCCGTGGCACGAGCATTCGCAGGTTGGGAGCGCAGCCGTTGAGCAAGAAGCATCCGGAGATGGTGGCCCTCAACGCCGACGTGGTGGGCTACAGCGGGCTCATCGCCGACGATCTCGAGGCCACGACCGCGACGATGGAGGACTACCGGGAGCTCGTCGAGCGACGGGTCGTGGAGAACGGCGGGACCCTCGTCAACTTCGTCGGCGACAACTTCATGGCCGTCTTCGACGACGCCATGGACGCGATGCGGACCGCGATCGCGACCACGACCGAGATCGAGGCCCGCGATGCCGGGCGAGCCGCCTCACGGCGGGTCCGCTTCCGGATGGGCCTGGACCAGGGTGCCGTCGCCACGGCCGGCGACGAGTACTTCGGCGACGCGCTCAACATCGCCGCCCGCATCCAGGCCCTCGCGCGCCCAGGGGGGATCAGCGTCTCCGGGCGGGTCTATCGGGCCCTCGACGAGCCGGCGCTTCGCTTCAGGCCCATCGGCCGGCAGCGCCTGAAGAACATCCCCGAAGAGATCGAGGTGTACGAGTTCGCGGACCTGCCGGGGGACGGGTCCGCCGCGCCTGTTCGACGCACGCTGTCGCTCGAGGCACCCATCGTCGCGGTCCTCCCGATCCATGCGGAGATGGAGGATGCCTCCGTGCGGGCCACGGCGGACGTCCTGCGCGTCGACCTGATCCACCGCCTCGCGCGGATCCCGCAGCTGAAGGTGATCGACGCCCGGGCCGAGCCGTCGGGCGCCGTCACGCGTGACACGGCCCGCTACATGCTCGAGACCGGCGTGCACCAGGCGGGCGACAACATCCGGATCTACGCGGAGGTCCTGGACGTGACCTCCATCAACATCGTCAAGTCCTTCAAGTGGACGGCGAAGACGGCCGACCTGTTCCTGATGTCGGATGCGATCGCCGACGAGGTCGGTCGCGCGCTCGAGGTCGACCTCGTGGTCGGCGAGCCCGCCGGTCTGTATGCCGACCTCGACGACCCCGAGGCGATCGAGCAGGTCTACCTCGGCTGGTACCAGATCACGACCGGGACGCCCGAGGGGTACGCACGCTCGCTGGAGCACTTCGGCAGGGTCGCGCGCACCCACCCGGACAAGCCGTACGGACATGTGCTGGCCGCCTTCGCGAACTGGATGGGGGCGAGCAACGGCTGGGCCAGGGACCCCGAGGCGACGCTGCGGACCGCCCGGGAACAGGTGCGGGCAGGCCTCGCCGCCGGCGATCAGACCGGCATGGCCGCGACGGTCGAGGCCGCGATCCTGATGTCCGAGCGACGCGGTCAGGAGGCCCTCGACGCCATCGAGGGCGCGGAGATCCTGCGGCCCACGTGCGATGCCACCTTCGGCGTTGCCGGGAGCGTCCGGCGCTACCTTGGCCAGTTCGACCAGGCGATCGACCTCACGGAGACGGCGATGCGGCTCACGCCCGTCAACAAGCCGTGGTATCCGACCGTGCAGGCCTGCTCCCTGTTCCTCGGCGGGCGGGTCGAGCAGGCCGCGACGGTGGCCGAGATGGTCCTCGAGCACCAGCCGCAGAACCTCGAGGCGCTCCTCGTCCTGACGGCGGCCCAGGTGGAGCTGGGCCTCGACCGTCGCGCCCGGGCGACCGCGGCGCTGATCCGCGAGCGCTACCCATCGGTCGACGTGGACCAGTGGCTGGCGGGCAACCCGTATCTCGACGCGGAGCCGGTCGACCGATGGCGGGACGACCTGGTCACCGCCGGGGTCATCGCCCCGGCCTGACCGGGATGGCCGCGCGTCCGCCAACCCGACCGGCACGGTGGCTGGGTCGTGACCCGCGGCAGATGACCGGCTACGCTGCGCCCAATGGACGTCGTCGACCTCCGTTCCGACACGGTGACCCGGCCGTCGCCGGGCATGCGCGCCGCGATGGCGGCGGCGGAGGTCGGGGATGACCAGTTCGGCGAGGACCCCACGGTCAATCTCCTCCAGGACCGCGTCGCGGCGATGCTGGGCAAGGAGGCCGCCCTGTGGGTCCCGACCGGGACGATGGCCAACCAGGTCGCGCTCCGTGTGTTCACGCATCCCGGTGACGACGTCGTCGTCGCCCGCGAGAGCCACGCGATGTGGCACGAGACGGGAGCGGGCGGCGCCAATGCCGGCGTCCAGTTCACCGAGATCGGTGATCACGGCGTGTTCACCGCGGCCGATCTCGATGGCGCGCTGAAGCCTCGCGGTCACCTCCTCTACCCGCCGACGACCCTCGTGGAGATCGAGAACACCCACAACCGGGCGGGAGGCGTCGTGTTCCCGTCCAGCGAGGCCGAGGCGGTCTGCGCGGTCGCTCGGCGGCACGGGGTCGCGACGTACCTCGACGGTGCCCGGCTGTTCAACGCGGCGATCGCCGAGGGACGCACGCCGGCCATGCTCGCCGCACCCTTCGACCTGGTGTCGATCGCGTTCTCCAAGGGGCTTGGCGCTCCCGGCGGCTCCGTCCTCGCAGGCTCCCGGGACATCATCTCGTCGGCAGTCCGGTACCGGCGGATGAGCGGCGGTGCGATGCGCCAGGTCGGGATCTTCGCGGCCGCCGGCCTGTACGCCCTCGAACACAACGTGGATCGCCTGGCCGAGGACCATGAGCACGCGCGACGGATTGCGCGTCGCGTCGCCGAGAGCCGGTTCGTCGCGCTCGACCCCGACACGGTTCGGACCAACATCGTGGTGTTCCACCTCGACGCGGACGGGCCCGATGCCCCGACGGTGGTGGCTCGGGCGCGCGATCGCGGCGTGCTCGTGTTCGCGTTCGGTCCGCGGACGGTGCGAGCCGTGACCCACCTGGACGTGACGGCGGCGCAGTGTGACGTGGCAGGGGAAATGCTCCTCGACGCGATCGAGACCGCCGCCGGCGCCGCCTGACACCTCGACCGGTGGCGGCCCGACGCGCGAGGGCCTCGTGACACGCGATGGTAGGTTTAACCGGCCTCGCGTGAGCCAGCGCCCAGGAGCGTCCGACCCGTGCTGCCTGCCGCCGAGAACCGTCCGGAGCCGTCCGCACAGCGCCGCCTCGTCACCGTGTTGTTCGCCGACGTGGTCGGATCGACGTCGCTCGCCGAACGCCTGGACCCCGAGGACTGGCGGACCGCCGTTCGCCGCCTGACAGGCGTGATGCGGCGCAGCGTGGAGCGCTACGGCGGCCGGGTGACCTCGATCGCGGGTGACGGGGTGTTCGCGATCTTCGGTGCTCCCGTGGCGCACGAGGACGACGCGATCCGGGGAGTGCACGCCGCCCTCGACATGCTGTCGGGGATCGCCGCACTCGAACGGGAGATGACCGCGGCGCTCGGGGTGCTGCCCGATGTCAGGGTGGGCGTCAGCACCGGCCTCGCGATCGTGGAGGGGCTGCGACCCGGCGACGAGACGCTCGATGCCCTCGGCGACACCGTGAACGTTGCTGCCCGGGTGGAGGCCGCCGCACGGCCCGGGACGGTGCTCGTGACCGCTGATACGTGGCAGTACGTCGCCCACGCGTTCGTCGGGCGCCCGCTGGGCACCATCGCCGCGAAGGGCAAGAGCGTGCCCGTGGAGGCGTGGGAGATCGTCGAAGCACGCGAGATCGTGGCGCCCGTCCGGGCCGACGCAGCTGCCACGCGGCCGCTCGTTGGCCGGGAACTGGAGTGCACCCGCCTCGCGGGGCTGCTCGACGAGATCGAGGCCGGGCGCGGTCGGGCGGCGATCGTCGTCGGCGAGCCTGGGGTTGGCAAGAGCCGCCTGCTCGCCGAGCTCCGGGCGAGGGCCGGCGGCATCCCTGCCCGCCCGATGGCCTGGTACGAGGCGCGCGGGGTGTCATACGGCATGGACTCGCCGTACGGCATGCTCTCGAACCTCGCGACGGCGCTGCTCGAGGCACCCGACGCCGTGATCGCCGGGCTTGATGATGCGCTCGACCGGGCGAGCCTCACCCGACTCCTGTCGCTCCCGCTCTCGGCCGACGACGCCGCCCGGCTGGCCGACGTGAGCCCGGAGGCCCTGCGATCCCACTTCCTCGCCGCGGTGACGGCACTGCTCCGGTCCGCGACGGCAGACACCCCTGCGGTGGTCGTGCTCGAGGACGCGCACTGGGCCGATGACGCGTCGGTGGACGCCCTGGAGGTGCTGCTGCCCGTCATGATGAAGCTGCCGGTCCTCGTGGTCATCGCCGCACGGCCGGACCGGGGATCGTCGGGATGGCGACTTGTCGAGAGCGCGCGATCACAGGTCGGCGACGCGCTCACCGAGGTGGATCTCCGGCCCCTGTCCGGCGCCGACACGCGAGCGCTGATCGCCCGCCTCATCGGTCGCGAGGACGTCCCTCCGGGCCTCGCCGCCCGGATCGTGGAGCATGGCGAGGGCAACCCCTTGTTCACCGAGGAGATCGTCCGCCTGCTCGTCGAGCGAGGGCTGATCACCAGCGGGAGCGGGCTTCCCGGGGAGGCGGACGCCCTTCCCGATGCCGAGGTCCCCGACACACTGCGCAGCCTCCTCCTCGCACGAATTCGACAGCCTGCCCGAGCGGGACCGGCACGTGATGCGGGTCGCGGCCGTCATCGGTCGCGATGTCCCGGTCGTCCTCCTCGAGGACGTTCTCGGGGATCGGGCCGCGGCTGCCCGCGCCCTCGGGTCCGCCGAGGAGGCCGGGCTTGTCAGGCTCGTGTCCCTGCAGCCCGACCCGCTCTACCGCTTCCGCCACGCCCTCATCCAGGAGGCCGCCTACGACTCGCTGCTGAAGTCCGATCGCCGTGAGCTCCACCGGCGTGTCGGTGAGACGCTCCTGGACAGCCATCGAGGCGACCCGGACGCGATCGCGGCGGTCGTGGGTCTCCACTTCGAGCGGGCCGGCGAGGTCGTTCGGGCGGCCGAGCTGCTGCACCGGGCGGCGCGGACCGCGATGTCGACCTTCGCACGCCGGGATGCCCGTGATCTCCTTGACCGGGCCGCAAGGCTGCTCGAGGGATCGGCCTCGACACCGGACATCGAGCGGCTCCGGATCGACGTCGACGTCCTCCGCGTCGACGCCGGCCAGAGCTTCATCCCCTACGACCAGTCGCTGGCGCTCGTGCGGGCGGCGCGCGAACGGGCGGTACGGATCGGCGACGACTACCGGCTCGGCCTGGCATCTGTCGCTGAGGCCCGCATCCGCTGGTACGGATCCACGCTGGGCGATCCCGTCGAGGCGGCGGCGCTGCAGCACGCGCTGACCGAGGCGGTCGAGATCGGGCGCCGGCTCGATGCGCCCGGGATCCTCGCCGAGCCGCGCGCGATCGAGGGAATCCTGCTCGTCGGCCGCGGTGAGCGCGAGGCGGCCCTCCCGGTCCTGTCCGAGGCCGTGGACCTGCTGGAGGGGGTCGCGTCCGGAAACGCGGTCAGCGTCCAGACGGCATCCATGTACGCAGGACGGCTGGCGGTCACCGCCGCCGAGCTCGGGCAGTTCGACCTCGCGCGGGGCATGATCGAGCGCAGCCGGCGCCTGGCGGAGCGGAGCGGGGATCCCAACTCGTTCGCGGACGCCGATATCTTCGAGGGCGAGGTGGCGGCCCTCGAGGGCCGGCGGGAGGAGGCGCGCGAGCTCGCACAGCGAGGTGCCGAGCAGGCCGGGGTGGTCGGGAACCTCATCTGCCGGACGGTTGGAAGCTGGGTGGCCGGAGAGCAGGAGCTGGCGCTGGGCCGTCCGAGCCAGGCGATCTCCTGGCTGGAGACGGCGTCCGAGCTCGCCGCCTACTGTGGGGCCGTCAACGTGCGGCGGCTCTCCACGGCGTCGCTGATCGCTGCCCGGGCCGCGGTCAGCGGATCGTCGGCGGAGCTGCCCGACCTCGACGGGCTCATCGACGAGGCGCGTGCCGAGGGTGATGCGATGGGCGAAGGCAGGATGCTGCTCAAGCGCGCCGGCATCCAGGCGACGCTGCCGGCGGGCGACCGCGCGACCGCCCGGTCGGACCTCGAGGCAGCGGTCGAGATCTTCGGTCAGTCGGGCACGCTTCCCTACCTGGCAGAAGCGCGGCGGCAGCTGTCGACGCTGGAGCCGGACACCGGTCGAATGGAGGCGTAGGCCGATGCCCGCGACCGACGTCATCGTCGTCGGTGTCGGAACGTGCGGCGAGGATGCATCGCTGCGGCTCCTTCGAGCCGGCCTCGAGGTCGTCGGGATCGAGCCGAGGCTCGTGGGCGGCGAGTGCCCGTACTACGCCTGCCTGCCCACGAAGTCGCTGATCCGGTCGGCACGGCTCCTCCAGGAGGCTCGGCGGGCAGACGGGCTCGTTGGTCGCGTGGATGTCGCCGCCGACTGGTCGGTGGTCGCCCGCCGGCTACGCGAGGAGATCACGGGCGGGTGGGTCGACTCCGCGGGGGTTGCCCGGTTCGAGGGGCTCGGGGGTCAATTCGTCAGGGGCCGGGGGGCGCTCACCGGACCGCGCACGGTCGCGGTCGAGGGACAGGAGTTCGAGGCCCGGGTGGGGATCGTCCTCGCGACGGGATCGAGCCCGCTGATCCCGCCGATCCCCGGGATGGACGCGATCGGGTACTGGTCAACCCGCGACGCCATCCAGGTGGAGACGCTGCCCGAGTCGCTCCTGGTCCTGGGCGGAGGTGCAGTGGGCTGCGAGCTGGGCCAGGTGTTTGCGCGATTCGGCGTCCGGGTGACGATCGTGGAAGGAGCGGCCCGCCTGCTGCCGGCCGAGGAACCCGTCGCGTCGGCCGTCGTGACCGAGGCACTGGAGGCGGACGGCATCCGGATCGCGGCCGGGGCGCGGGTGGCGTCGCTTGCCCGTGTCGACGGGCGGGTCCGTGCCACCCTGGAGACCGGGGCCGAGCTTGACGGCGACGCCCTGCTGGTTGCGACCGGCCGGACACCCAACCTCGCCGGCCTCGGCCTCGAGGCGGCGGGCATCGCGTCGAACGGTGCCTTCGTGCCCACCGATGCCCGCCTTCGAGCCGCGGACGGGATCTGGGCGATCGGCGACATCACCGGCGTCGGCATGTACACCCACGTCGCGCTCTACCAGGGCGCCATCGCGGTGGCCGACATCCTGGGCCGGGACCCGGCCCCGGCCGACTACGCGGCGCTGCCGCGAGCCACCTTCACGGACCCGGAGCTCGGCGCGATCGGGCTGACCGAGGCCCAGGCGCGCGACGCCGGCTTCGACGTGATCGTCGGCGTCAAGCAGGTTGGATCGACCTTCCGCGGCTGGTTGCATCGGACCGGGAACGCCGGGGTCATCAAGCTGGTCGTGGATCGGGCATCCGGCCGCCTGCTGGGAGCGACGACCGCAGGGCCGCACGGGGCCGAGGTCCTCGGCATGCTCACGCTGGCGATGCGAGCCGGGGTCCCGGTGGCGAGCCTCGTGGACATGATGTATGCGTTCCCGACGTTCCACGGGGGCATCGGCGAGGCGCTGGGCGCCTACGGGCGTGGGATCGGACGGGTGCTCGATCCGGCGACCGCGCCGATGTTCGACGACTAGGCAGGACGGCGCAACCGCCGGCCGGGACGTCCCGCCTGCAGGGTCGCCGACGGCACTTGTCCGTGGGCCGGCGGAGGAAGAACCTGACGACCGCGCGGGAGGCGTCGACGCGCGACCCATGCCCTGGCCGCCGGGGCCGCGCCGAGCCACTGGCGAACCCGACCCGCCCGGAGCAGAGGTGGGTCATGGAGCACATCCAGATCGAGACCCGTATCGCGGCGCCCGTCGAGCACGTCTGGACGTTCCTGTGCGACACGTCGCGCTGGAGTGACTGGATGCCGCGCGCGCGCTTCTCGGACTTCAGCGGGCCGTATGACCAGGTC
Source organism: uncultured Chloroflexia bacterium (assembly GCA_963715245.1). GTDB lineage: Bacteria > Chloroflexota > Limnocylindria > Limnocylindrales > CSP1-4 > CAIXZV01. Next base: position 381,474 of record CAVQRM010000001.1, on the reverse strand, counting down.
GGGACGACCTACGCCTCGACGATGAAGATGATGGGCACCGAGTGGAAGGGAACGACCACGGTCGTCGAGGTGGAGCCGCTCAGGCTCATCCACGAGCACACCGACGACAACGGCGTGCAGGACACCCTGTATCGGTTCGAGCCCGATGGCGACGCGACGCGCGTGGTCATCACGAGTGACTACGAGATGCCCGGGCACATCCCCGGGTTCCTCAAGAGCGTCATGACCAAGAGCTTCTTCGAGCGCCAGGCACGCCACATGCTCGGCGACTTCAAGGCGCTCGCGGAGGCGACCGTCCCGGTTGCGGTCTGACGCGCGCGCGTCCTTCCTCGGGGTATGAGGCGACCCCGGTCACCGTCCGTCGATGTGACCGGGGTCGCATCCTGATGGCACTCGACAGCGACGACCGAGGGTCTACGCTCCGGGAGCCGACGTGGCCGAGCCCGGCGATGCCGTGCCGTGGGCTCGAGCGCCGGCAGTCTCGGGAGTGAACCGGTGATCGACCGAATCCTTGCCCCGGGAACCAGCCCCGTCCAGGCGCTGGCGATCGCCCTGATCGTCGCCGCCAAGTTCGCGCTCCCGCTGCTCATCATCCCGTTCCCGTTCGCGGCCGGCTGGGCGAACTTCTTCCTCGACGGCTTCGACGGCGATCTGCTGATCCCCCTCGGGCTCCCGAACGACGTCTACCAGCCGGTCGACAAGATCACCGACTGGGTCACCTACGTCGCGATCGTCATCGTGGCGTACCGGAACGAGTGGCCGACGAAACGGCTGATGCTGGGGCTGTTCCTGTTCCGCTCGGTCGGCCAGGTCGGCTTCCTGCTCACCGGGAACGAGCTGCTGCTCGCGATCTTCCCCAACTTCCTCGAGCCACTGTTCCTCGTGACCGTCACGATCCTCGCGTGGGAGCGCGCGATCCGCCACCTCCCCGACTGGCAGGAGCGCGGCTTCGCCATCCTGCACCGGCACCGGTGGCTCATCGGCGTGCTCATCGTCGTGTACAAGCTCCAGGACGAGTACTTCACGCACGTCGCCAACGTGGACCGGAGCGAGTTCCTGCAGCGGCTGCTCGGCGGATAGCCGGCGCGCTCGCTGCAGCGGCGCCCGCACCCGCCTGCCGGTGCCAGCTCAGCCGAGCCGGACCTCCTCGCCCGAGGCGGACGACCGGTAGCAGGCCAGCATCAGCTCGAGCGCCTTGAGGCCATCCTCCCCGGTGATCGGCGGCTCGTGATCGTGGCGGACCGACCCGATGAACGCGTCGAGGTTCCAGACCGCGTCCGTCCTGGCCGCGGCGATGCGCTCGAAGTGCGTCCCGTCGGACAGGCGGACGTCCTGGTAGGGGTGCTCGACCCTCGCGGCCCCCCGCGAGCCGACGATCTCGAACCGGGCGTCGAGGAAGGACGGGAACCCGTCCGGGTTCGCCCAGCCGGCGGTCAGGGTCGAGATCGCCCCGCCCTCCCACTCGATCGTGGCGGTGCCGATGCTGTCGACCGCGAGCGCCGGGCGGACGCCCGCGTGGATGGTGGCGTACACGCTCCGCGCCTCGGTCCCGATCAGCCACCGGAGGGCGTCGATCGCATGCATCCCGATGTCCCCGAAGCCGCCGAACCCGGCCTCGGCCGGATCCACGAGCCAGGATGCGTCGATGCCGGGGATGGTGAGCGGGACCTTGCCCACCTTCACGGCGTGGACGAGGCGGATCTCGCCGAGCTCGCCGCGGTCGATGCGCTCCTTGACCGCGCGCGGTCCCGCCTGGCCGCGGGGGTTGAACGGGACCATGAGGTGGATCCCGGCGGCGCGGGCGATGGCGACGATCTCGCGCCCGTCCTCCGCGCTGAGCGCGATCGGCTTGTCGCACAGCAGGTGGATCCCCTGCCCGGCGAGGTCACGGACCACGTCGAGATGCCGGCCGGGGCGGGTGGCGATGTACGCCGCGTCGATGTCGCCCGCCGGCTCCGCGACGTAGCGGACGCCGAGCGCGAGCGCCATGGCCTCGGCCGCGGCGCGGTTCGGGCCGTTGTCCGCGATCCACTCGAGCCGCACGTCCGGGTGGGCCGCCAGCATCGGAGCGAAGCGCAGGACGTGGGGGTGGTCGTACCCGACGATCCCGACGCGCAGCCGGGCGCTCATGACTGCACCGCTTCCGGCTTGCCGCTGCGCGCCGAACGGTCCGCGGCATCCACCATGTCCATCGCGGTGACGGCGTCGTCCACGGTCACCCGGAACGGCGCCCCGGTCTCGATCGCACGGGCGAAGTGCTCGATCTCGTTGCGGAAGGCGTTCGCGAGCGCCGAGAGGAGCGGCGAGTGCCGTGGGACCTCCAGCCCGTCGGTGACGACGATCGCGGGGTGGGAGTCGCGATCCGAGGCCTCGAGCTTGCCGTCGGTCCCGACGAGCTCGGTCATCGCGTAGTACGGGCCCCACGCCGGCGGGTGGATCCACGAGACGCTCAGCACGGCGTGCCGCGCCGAGCCGAAGTCGAACGTGACCACCGCGGCATCCGGACCACCACCCGCCTTCGACTCCTCGCGGGCGTGCAGGACCTTCGTGAACGCCGTCCGGGGCACCTCCCCGAAGAACCAGTGGAACAGCTCCGCGATGTGGACGCCCACGTCCCACAGGACGCCGCCGCTCTGGTCGTCCTGCCACTGCCACGCCCCGGCGGGCGCGCCGCCCGTGGCGTGCTCCGAGCGGAACATGAACACCGGCCGGCCGATGCGGCCTGCCTGCACCTGGTCGAACATCGTCGTCCACCGGTCGTCGAAGCGGCGGGTGTGGCCGATCATCAGCCGCCTGCCGGTGCGGGCGGCCGCGTCGCGCATCCGTCGTGCGTCGACCACGGTCCTGGCCATCGGCTTCTCGCACAGGACGTCCTTGCCCGCCTCCAGCGCGGCGATCGAGAGATCGGCGTGGGTGTGCGTCGGCGTCAGCACGAACACGGCATCGATGTCCTGCCCCGTGACCAGGTCCGCGACGGTCGCCGCCGTCCGGATGCCCGGAAACCGGTCCGCCGCGGCCCGGAGCCGGGCGGGATCGGGGTCATGGACCGCCGCCACGGACAGCAGGTCTGTCTGCTCGAACGCGGGGGCATACCCCCGCTCGAAGATGTTCCCGGCGCCGATGATGCCGATCCTGGTGGCCAAGTCGAGCTCCCGATTCGCGCGGACGGCTGCCTCCAGAGTCTAGGTCACGGGTCACGGGTCCGGGTGGCACGGGTCCTGCGCGTCGACGACCTGCGATCATCCTCCGGACGGCTTCGGTCTCGAAGGGTGCCACCACCGTGCAGGTCTACGACTTCCTCTCACCCGGTCTCGGCGATCGATCCTACGTGGTCATCGCGGACGGCACGGCGGTTGCGGTGGACCCGCTCCGGGACGTGGAGCAGTACCTCCGGGTCGTGGAGGCGGCCGGCGCGCGCCTGACCCATGTGCTCGAGACGCACGTCCACAACGACTACGTCTCCGGGGGCCTCGAGCTCGCGAAGCGGGCGGGAGCCGGGCTCGTCATGCCCGACGGGAGCGGCGCGGCGTTCGACCATTCGCCTGCCGCCGACGGGCTCGTGATCGAGACGGGCGGGCTGTGCGTTCGCGCGCTCCACACGCCCGGGCATACGCCGGAGCACACGAGCTACGAGATCGAGTCCGGGCCGGGCGCGCGGTCGCTGTTCAGCGGGGGATCGCTGCTCGCCGCGGCGGCCGGCCGGACGGACCTCCTCGGGGCGGAATGGACCGATCGGCTCACGGCCTCGCAGTACACCTCGGTCCGCCGCCTCGCAGCGCTCGCCGACGACACGGTGCTGTACCCGACCCACGGCGCCGGCTCCTTCTGCACCGCTGGAAGCGCGGGCGGCGCCGGCTTCTCGACGATTGCCCACGAGCGATGGACGAACCCCGCGCTCCAGGACGAGGACCCGCTCGCCTTCGCGAAGCGGCAGCTCTCGGGCCTGCTCCGCTACCCGGCGTACTACGCCCACATGGCCCCGATCAACCGCAGCGGCCCGCGGCCGCTCGGCTCGGTCATCGTGCCCCCCGAGCTCAGCGGCACGCAGCTCCTGGCGCTGCGGTCCGCGGGTGTCGCCGTCGTCGATGGGCGTCCCCGCCGTGCCGTTGCCGAGGCGCACATCGCCGGCTCGCTCGGGGTGGAGCTGGACGAGTCGTTCGCCACCTACGTCGGCTGGCTGCTCCCGTTCGACGCGCCCATCGCCCTCGTCCTCGATCGGGACCAGGACGCTGCCGAGGCGGCCACGCAGCTCGCACGGATCGGGTTCGACCACGTCCGGGGGATCCTGCGCGACGTCGAGGCCGCCGCCGGCGTCGGCATCCCGCTGGGGTCCTACCGGCGCGTCGGCGTCGACGACCTCGTCGCGGCGCTGCTGGGTGGCGACGACCCGCTCGTCCTCGACGTGCGCCAGCCCGCCGAGTGGGCGGGCGCGGTGATCGACGGTGCCCTGCTGCGGTTCGTCGCCGACGTCCGCGACCCTCGATCGTGGATGGGTGCGCCGGAGCGGCCGGTCTGGGCCGTCTGTGCGTCGGGCTACCGGGCGGCGATCGCCGCGAGCATCCTCTCGGCGGCCGGGTACTCGCCGGTCGCCGTGGACGGCGGCGGTGTGGACGAGGTGCTCGCGGGCCTGGCCCGCCGAGGCGCCCCGCCGCCGGTCGGTTGAGCGCCTACGTCGCCGGGGTGCGGAAGAGCGCCCAGAGGATCCCGAGGCCGATGAAGGTCGCGACACCGATCACGTAGGCGTGGCGGCGAATGAAGGGATGCAACCGCATCGCCCGAGCGTAGCAGGCGCGGCCGGCCGGCGGCCACGAGGTGCGCCCGGGGGCCGGCCGGCGAGATTTCGGGGCGTCGACGCACCGGAATCGGGTACAGCACCCGATTCCGGCGTGATAATGCGGACCTCTGGCCGCGCAGAGGGGGTACTTCCGGCTCGGCGCGCAACCCTCGGGCACACGAGGTCTCGCATGGACACCTGCGCAGCGTGAAGAAGTCGAAGCGACGTCCGTCACCGCGGGACGATGCCGAACGGGTCGAGATCGTCGAGGCGATGTACCGCGCCGCCCTGACCCTCAACGAGGTCGCGGAGGCACGCGAGAAGGCCGCCGTGCAGCGGTCCGCCGCCCTCGAGGCGCGCGAGAAGGCGGCTGCCGAGCGGGACGCGATCACGAACGAGCGGGACCGTGCGGCCGCCGAACGCGATGCCATCGCGAACGCTCGGGACCGGGCGGCCGTCGAGCGCGAGACGCAGGCGACGGCGAGGCTCGGCGCCGGCGGGACTGGCGAGGCGGGCGAGACTGACGACGAGGCGCTCGAGCGCGCACGCCTGGAGGCCCAGCTGCAGCGGGCCCACCTCGACGCCCTGACCGGGGTGTTCCGGCGCGAGATGGGCCGGCTGGCGCTCCGCAACGAGATCGAGCGTGCTCGCCGCTCCAACGGCAAGTTCGTCATCGCCTTCGTGGACGTGGACGGCCTCAAGGAGGTCAACGACCGGGACGGGCACGCGGCCGGCGATCGCATCCTCCGGACGCTCGCGGCAACCATGCGCGCGAACCTGCGGTCGTACGACCCGATCGTCCGGTTCGGTGGCGACGAGTTCATCTGCGGGATCTCGTCGATCGACCCCGAAGAGGTGCAGCACCGGATCGGCGTCATCGACCAGTCGCTGCGGAACGCCACCGGCGTCGGGATCACGGCCGGGCTCGCCGAGCTCACCGCGAACGAGAGCCTCGACGAGCTCACCGAGAAGGCGGACGCCGCCCTGCTCGAGGCCAAGCGCAGCCGCATCGAGTAGCCCCGCCGGGCTACTGCGACCTCATGAGGTCGCTCGGGCACTGACGCGCCCGCGGGCGGCACGAGGCGCCACCCAGGGTTGCTGCCTGATCGAGGCACCGGGACGCGAGGGGTTTCGCCCCTGGTGTCCGCCCGTGGTGGCGGCCGTATGCCGGGCGATAGAGACGCGACGCGCGGACGTGGGCCGCTCGATGGAGCCGGGGCCGGCAGGAGGTGTCACTCGAGGGATGGTGGCGGGTCCCGCCGTCTCCGAGAATCGGCACGGGTCGCACTGCGGCCCGGCGGGTGACGCGTGCCGCGCCCGCCGTGCAGGGAAGGGTCATACGATGCGTCTCACCGTCCTCCGCAGGCCCGCCGGCGTGCCTGCGCTGCTCATCCTCACGCTCGCGCTTGGCGGCGGCGCCGCCGGCTGCACCGACGCGGACGACCACGCCGCTCCGCCGGCTGCCGCCGACCAGGCGCCGGCTGCCCCGGCCAACAGTGCGGCAGCGGTGCTGGTGCCGGTCGGCGCCGCGACGATCCCGACGTCTGCGGAGGTCACGGCGGCCTGGAAGGCTCGACCCGACTACGTCAGGGCGCTTCCAGGGAAGTGGCAGGAGGCATACGCGTTCGCCCTTGCGCGCCCGGATGTCCTGCAGTGGATCCCGTGCTACTGCGGCTGCGGGGGCCTCGGACACGGCTCGAACCTCGACTGCTTCTTCAAGCAGCCGGGCGTCTACGAGGAGCATGGCTCGTACTGCGACATCTGCGTCGACACCGCGAACCTCGCGTCGCAGATGCTCCGGGAGGGCCGCTCGATGACCGAGATCCGCGCGGCCGTGGACGCGACGTTCGGCAACGGTCAGGGCACAGACACGCCGCTCCCGCCCGCGTAGCCCCGGACCTCCGCGTCACCCGGAGCTGCCGGGTCAGCGGTCTGTGCGGCCATTCGCTGACTTGCGCAAAGACGCAAGCAGACGGTAGGCTTGCGCCGATGTCGCTCGAGGCCCTGCGCTCCACCATCGATCGCCGCTTTGTTGCGCATGCCGTCCTGTGGGGGCTGCTCTCGTTCGCGGCACTCGGGCTCGTGACGGCCATCCTCCCGAACCCCGTGTTCGGGCGCCAGATCCCGCCGGAGCCGTTCGCGATCTGGGTCTGGCTCCTGTCCGCCCCCCTGATCGGCGTCGTGATGGCGACGTACACGGCTCCCCCGCCGGCGACGGCGATGCCGCTCGCCATGGCAAGCCCCGACGACCTCGAGCGCGAGGAGCGCCGGACCGGCGCGCTGGGCACGGTCGCGGGCCTCGGCGCGTTTCTCGCGATCGGCTGCCCGGTCTGCAACAAGATCGCCCTCGTCCTGCTTGGCTGGAGCGGCGCGATGACGGTCTACGCGCCCATCCAGCCGGTGATCGGAGCGGCGTCGCTCGTCCTGCTCGCCGCCACGCTGGCCTGGCGGCTGCGCTCGCGTGCCCGCGGCGGCGCGTGCGAGGTCCGCCCCGCCTGACGCGCTGATGCCGCTCGCGGCCCCGGTCCTCCCCCGGTCCTCCCCCGGCCACCGACCGGACCCGCGCGCCGGCCACCTCCGCCGTTTCTCCACGTGGCCTCCACGGCGCCTTCACGCCGCCGGGCGACGATCCGATCAGCGCCGAAGCTCGACGCCGCCGCGGCACCCGCGGCCGACCTCCAGGAGGCTTCGATGAAGCGTCTCGTGCTCGCCCTCTCTGTCGCAGCCGTCGCCACCCTCGGAGTGGTCGCGACGGTTGCCGCTGCCGATCCCACCCCGGCCCCGACCACCGCGCCGGCAACCGGGCCGGCATCCAACCCGAACCGGGGCGTGATGCTCCCGGCCATCCTGAACCTCACCCACGAGGAGGTCATGGCGCTGCGCCAGCAGGGTCTCACCCTCGCCCAGATCGCCGAGCGCCAGGGCGTGGACCCGCAGCTGCTGATCGACGCGCTCGCCGCCCAGTGGACCGTCCGGATCGACGAGCGGGCAGCGCTCGGACTCCTCACGGCCGACCAGGTCACCGCGCTCAAGGCCGAGGTCGCCGTGCGGGCGAAGGCGATGGTCAACCAGCAGCCGCTTGGCGGCATGCGCGGCCTCGCCGTCGGCGCCGGGCCGGGGACGGGCGTCGGCCTGGGCGCCAACCGCGGCCAGGGCGCCGGGGCCGGCATCCACGCTCCGGGCACCGGTGGCGCCGTCGGTCAGGGCGGCGGGAACGGGTTCCGGGGCGGCCGCGGCGCCGCAGTCGCCCCCACCCCGTAGCGGACACCGGCATTGCGCGGCCGGGCCCCGGTTCGGGGTCCGGCCGACGCGTATCCTCCGACCGATGGCCCGGATCCTCATCGTCGACGACGAGCCCCACATCCTCGACGTCGTGCGCGCCTATCTCGTCCGCGAAGGCCACGAGGTGCTCACGGCAACCGACGGCGACGCGGCGATCGACCTGGCGGCTGACCCGACCATCGATCTCGTCGTGCTCGACGTGATGCTTCCCAGGCGATCCGGCTTCGAGGTCCTGCGCGAGCTCCGGAGTGCCGGATCGACGGTCCCCGTGGTGATGCTCACCGCACGCGACGATGTCATCGACCGCGTGGCGGGCCTGGAGATCGGCGCCGACGACTACGTGACGAAGCCGTTCGAGCCCCGCGAGCTGGTGGCGCGGGTGAGCGCCGTGCTCCGACGTTCGCCGTCCAGGGGTGCCGCGGCGGGCGAGCGCACACCCGCGACGGCTGCATGGCTCGACCTGGAGATCGACGGCGCCGCCCGCGAGGTCCGTCGCGACGGGGCCGTCATCGTGCTCACCCGCGCCGAGTTCGACCTGCTCGCGGCGCTTGCCGCGCACCCCGGCGTGGCGCTCACCCGTGAGCAGCTCGGCGAGCAGGTGTTCGGCGAGGCGTTCGATGCGTTCGACCGCACGATCGACACCCATGTCAAGAACCTCCGCCACAAGCTTGGCGCGCGACGGGATGGTGGGGCGTACGTCGAGACCGTTCGCGGCATCGGCTATCGAGGTGCCCGACCGTGAGCCTCCGGACGCGGCTCGCGTCGGCGTTCGCGCTCGTCGCGCTGCTCACCGCGGCGGCCGTTGCATTGGCAGCGCCCGCGATCGTGGGACGCGGGTTCGCCGCGGCGATCGCCGGGGAGGCGGCGGGCCAGGGAGCCGGCGCTGGCCAGGGGCCGGGCGGCGGGGCGGGGCAGGGCGGTGGTGCAGGGCAGGGCGGCGGCCAGGGTGGCGGTGCCGGGCTCGGGCCAGGCCAGGGACAGGGCGGCGCCCACTGGCAGCAGGTCCAGCAGGAGACGGTCGTCACGCTCATCGCCGTGGCCCTCCTCGCGGCAGGGGCCGCGTCCATCCTGGGCTTCGTCCTCGCCCAGCGGCTCGCACGGCCGATGGCCCGGCTCGAGGCGTCCGCGGAGGCGGTGGCGCGCGGCGAGCTCGACGCCCGCTCCGGGCTCGCTGATCGGGGCGATGAGATCGGCAGCCTCGCGCGCTCGTTCGACTCGATGGCCGAGGAGCTCGCCGCCGCGGAGGCGGCCCGCCGGCGGTTCTTCGCTGACGTCGGGCATGAGCTGAAGACCCCGCTGGCCGTGATCGATGCCACGACCTCGGCGGTCCTCGACGGCGTCTACGACCACGATGACCGGCACCTCGAGACGGTCCGCGACCAGGCGCGCCAGCTCAGCCGGATCGTGGATGACCTGCGCACGGTGAGCCTCGCGGACGAGGGCTCGCTGCCCCTCCACCCGCAGTCCGTGCCCGTCGGGCCGATGCTGGCAGGCGTGGCACGCGAGCTGGCCGCGCGGTCCCCGTCCACGCAGGTGGAGGTCGTGCCTGCCACCGGTCGCGAGCCGGTCGCCTTCGCGGACCCCGACCGGCTCCGCCAGGTCCTCGCCGCGCTGGGCGACAACGCACTCCGTCACGGCGCCGACGGGACGTGGATCCGGCTCGGCTCGGCCGCGTCCGACGTCGGTGGTGGCGAGGTCACGATCTCGGTGGTCGACGGCGGTCCCGGGATCCCGGCGGCCGACCTGCCGCACGTCTTCGACCGCTTCTACCAGGCCGACCAGGCCCGTGACCGCGCCACGGGCACGTCCGGGCTGGGACTCGCGATCGTGCGCGCGATCGTCGAAGCGCACGGCGGCCGGGTGTCGGCCATGAACGAGCCGGGTGCCGGCGCCCGCATCGACGTGGTCCTCCCGGCGGGCTGATGGGCGCCCCGCCCGCTCGGCCCGGTACCGTCCGGGCCCCGGTTGTATCCTGCTCGGCACCGATCCGGTCCCGTCAGCCCGGATGCCTGGACCCCGGCGGTCCACGCTCCCTCACGAAAGGCCCGCCGTGCCGCCGTTCCCGTCCGTCACGCTCCCGACGACCCTGCCCGAGCTCCTCGCAGGTGCCGCCGCCTCGATGGCCGATGCCCCGTTCCTCGGCGTCCGGACCTCGACAACCCGCGAGCAGTCGCTCACGTACCGCGAGTTCGCCACCGCCGTCGACAACGCTGCCGCACGGCTTGCAGGTGCCGTCCCGGCGGGCTCGACGGTCATCGTCCAGGGTGCGCCCGGACCCGGGTTTGCCGCTGCGCTGTTTGCCGCGCCACGCGCCAACGTGATCCTCGTCCCCCTCGACGCCCGGATGACGCCCGACACCGTGGACCGGATCGCGGTGTTGACGAAGCCGGCGGCACTCGTCATCGGCACCGGGGCGACGATCGAGCCAGACGCGATCCCGCGTCTCGCCGCGTTGCCGGTCCTCGACCTCGACGACCTCACCGACCCGCCCGCGGCGGCCGACGTCGAGGCGCTCGCCGCGCGACCCACCACGGCTCCCGACCAGCCGATCGAGATCCTGTTCACGTCCGGGTCCACGGGCAATCCCAAGGGCGTCACGATGACCCAGGAGATGCTCCTCGCCTCGACGGAACGCTGCCTGCGGACGATCCCCGCCGGCGGCAACCGCTTCGTCTCGATCCTGCCGCTCAGCCACATCATGGAGCAGGTCGCGGGGCTGATCTACGCGGTGGCCGCAGGCGCCGAGACCGAGTACATCACGACGCTCCGGCCCGACCTCATCGCGGCAGCGATCAAGGGCCATCGCGCGACGGCGCTCGTCGTGGTGCCGCAGGTCCTGGAGCTCCTGTTCAGCGCGATCCGTCGAGAGGCGGACAAGAGCGGGAGCGGCAAGACGTTCCGCCGGGCGCTGCGGATCACGCCGTTCCTCCCCGTCGAGCTCCGTCGCCGCGTGTTCAAGAAGGTCCACGAGGCGCTCGGCGGGGAGCTGCGCCTGGTCCTCTGCTCGGCCGCGTATCTTCCGGCCGGGCTGCAGCACAACTGGGAGGCGCTCGGGGTCGAGGTGGTCCAGGGGTACGGCTCCACCGAGGCGGGGCTCGTCGCGACGAACTTCCGCGGCCAGACCCCGCACGACCGCGTCGGCTGGGTGCTGCCGCCGCTCGAGCTCCGGGTTGAGCCCGACGGCGAGGTCGTCGCGCGTGGTCCGTCGGTGTTCGGCGGGTACTGGAACAACCCCGAGGCCACCGCCGAGGCGTTCACCGAGGACGGGTGGTACCGGACGGGCGACTTCGGCGAGATCGACGCGTCGGGGGCCCTGCGCCTCGTCGGGCCGGACCCGGTCGCTGATCGCCCTGGCCAACGGGATGAACGTGCACCCCGAGGACCTCGAGGCGGCCCTGTCCGAGGTGGGGCTCGTGGAACCCTGCGTGTACGAGGCGCAGCCTGGGCAGATCGGCTTCGCCTACCGCGTCGGCGCGGCGTTCAGCGAACCACCCGACGACGAGGAGGCGGCCCTCAGGACGGCGCTCAAGGCGGCGAACGCCAGGCTTGCCCCCCACCAGCGCATTGCCGGGATGGCGCCCTACCCGGAGCCCGACTTCCCCCGCACCCACACCCGCAAGGTCCAGCGCAGCGAGGTGGCGGCCCGCATGCAGGGCGTCGCGCTCACCCGCTAGGGGCCCCTGCCCCGATCCCGGGCCTGCCTCGCCTCGGGCTGCGGGACCCCCGGCCTCGCGACCCGAAGGGCCCGGGCCGTCCGGGCCGCGTGTCCCGGCCCGACGGACCGCGCTCCCGGTGCCAACGGGACCGATGGCCCCTGTTCGGGGAGGCGTCCGGACGCGACAGTGATGAGGCGATCCCGGTCGCCGGGTTCGTCATGGTCACGCGAGGGAATGGTGCGAACGAACGGGTCGGGGGCGCCGGGCGGCAGGATCACGGTCCTGCTGGCGATCTTCGACTTCCCGATGCTCGTCGAGGGCTACCGGTCGAAGATCGAGGCTGAGCCCGATCTCCACGTCGTGGGTGACGTCCCGGACCGGGAGTCGCTGGAGGCCGGCGATCGACGACCCTCGAGCCCGACGTCGTCGATCGCAGAGTGCCTGCCGTTCTCGGCACCGGGCTCGAACGCCTACGGCGCGATCGAGGCGTGTCCGCGTCGAGCCACCCGAACGTCCGCATCCTGGGGCTCGAGACCCGTGGCGGCTCGGAGCAGTTCAGCCTCGCCCTCAAGGCCGGCGCGGACGGGTTCCTCACCCGCGAGTCCGAGGGGTCGGACATCGTGACCGCGATCCGGTCGGTGTGCCGCGGCCAGACCTACGTGTCACCCGCGATCGTCACGCGCATGGTGAACACGTACGTGCTCCGGAACCCGGACGCCCCGCTCGAGGACACGTACGCCACGCTCACCGATCGCGAGAAGGAGGTCCTCCTGCTCGCGGCCGTCGGACACACGAACCGCGAGATCGCGAAGGTCTTCCACCTGTCCGAGCAGACGGTGCACAACTACCGCGCGAACATCATGGAGAAGCTGGGCTTCCACGACCGCGTGGAGCTGCTCAAGTTCGCGATCCGGCGCGGCATCATCTCCGTCGCCGACCTCTAAGCAGCGGTCGAGCCCGCGGCGCGTCGCCGCGGCGGTGTCCGACGGCTACTTCGCCTCGTCGATCGCCGCGAGCACCGTCGCGACGTCCACCGGCGCCCGTGAACCGCCCGACCTCCGTGTCGCCCCTGCGGACGACGACCGTCGGGCCGCCCGAGATGCCGGCCGCGTTGCCCTCGGCCGTCTCGGCGCGCACCGCCGCCGCGACGCCCGGGTCGTCGATGCAGGCGTCGAGCGCGCGGACGTCGAGCCCGAGCTGGCCCGAGACACGCAGGATGTTCGCCGGGGTGTAGATGCCGGCGTCCGCCCCGCTGGCCGAGACGGCGAGCACGTCGTGGACGAGCCAGACGGGCCCGTCCTGGTCGGCGACGCAGCGCACCGGAACGTCGCGGCGATCACCGACTCGTCGCCGAGCGCAGCCACGTCGCGAACCTCGGCGCGGACTGTCCCCGGCCGCGATCCGCGTCCGGAGCTCGGGCTCCAGCGCACGGGCGATCGCCGCAGAGTCCGCGGACTGGTAGTCCATCCACAGCTCCACCGTCACCGGGGCATCGGCCCTGCCGGCAGTCCGGCCGTCCGGTGTCGATCGCCGGACCAGGCGTCCGTCGTCGGCGCGCGGCGTCGGCAGCGGCACCGGCGACGCCCCTGCCGCGGCCGCGTCGACCGCCGCGAGGAACTCCGCGATGTCCGGGACGCCGAGGAAGCGCTCGCCGTTGACCTCCACGGTGGGGGTGGACGTGATGCCGCCGCGCACGCCGGCCGCCGTGTCGTCCATCACGTCGACGAGCGGGCCGCGCTCGTCCATGCAGGCCGCGAACGCGGTCGGGTCGAGGTCGATGCCGGCTGCGACCAGCGCCAGCCGGTCGTCGGGCGAAGGCGCCCTGGTTCTCGCCCCGCTGGGCCGCGTACACGGCGTCGTGCATCTCCCAGTAGCGGTCCTCGCGCGCCGCGCAGCGCACCGCGACGGCCGCGTCCACCGACTCCGGGCCCAGGAACGCAAGATCGCGATGGACGAGCAGGACGGTGCCGTCGGCGATCCGCGACTCGAGGGCGGGGATCACCTCGTCGGCGAACTTCGCGCAGAACGGGCACTGGTAGTCGGCCCAGTAGTCGACGACGACCGCGGCGTCGGCGTTGCCGAGGCGGGGCCCGTCGCTCGGGAGCGAGGCGAGGCCGGACGGGCAGCGGGCGATCCGGCGGCGGGCGATCCCGCGGCGATCGATGCGCCCGGCTCGACGCTGCCCGCAGGGGCCGTGACCCGGCCAACGGCGAAGCCGGCACCGAGGGCCACGACGAGCCCGATCGCGACGACCCCATACCCGAGGATCCGCCTCGGGCCACGGGTCACATCGGGCGCGGGTGCCGCGACTGGCTCGACACTGGCGACTCGGTCAGCGTCGGGGTCGGGCACCTCCGCGACATCGTCGGGCGCCCCGGAGACGTCGGCGGGATCGGGACTGGCGTCCGCGGATTCGGGGACAGGGAGGTCGGGAAGCTCGGCGGTCTCGTCGGTCACGAGTGCAATGGTGCCCGGCATCGGCGCTTCGCGCTGCGGACCGACGGGCATCCGGCACCGGCATGGGACTGATGGCGGATTCGAGCGGCGCCCGGGTAGTACTCGCCCGGTGCGCCGGCGCACCCGCTGCATGCCGGGAATCCCCGCTGGTACGACTGGGTCGCTGCTGCACCGCCCTGTGACGGGCACGCTTGCCGGGCATGCAGCACCATCGAGTCCACACCGCGACCAGTACCGCCGGGCCATCCGCGGCCGGCCGGGTGCGCACATGCGTGTGAGGACCGCCGGCGTCGCGCCGGACACCGGAGCCGCGCTGCTCGCCGTCGAGCGACGAGCCGCGCTCCTGCCCGTCTACACGGCGGCGACCATCGTCATCGGGCTTGGAGCCCTGCTGCTCGTCACCGTGCTGGGCGAGCTGCCCGCCGCGATCGCGATTCCCGGGTTCACGGAGCCCTGGTCGCCGATCGCCGGCGTCGCGCTGTGGACCGTGTTCGGCCTCGCTGGATCGCTCCGGATGGTCCGTGGCCCGTCCGGCCACGGCGTGGTGACGTTCCACCTGCCGTTCATCGTCGCCGCGATGATCCTCGGGGGGCCGATCGCCGGCGGGTGGGTGGCGCTCGTCGCCTCCTTCGACCGCCGCGAGCTGCGCGAGGCACCGTGGTACGGCGTCCTGTCCAACCACGCGATCCTGGCCGGCGCGGCCGTCGCGGGCGGTCTCGCTGCCCAGGGGAGCATCGCCCTCGGCGCCGGCCTGGGCCTCCCGGACGGGGCGGCGCTCGCGCTCGTCGGGGCCGCGGCGGGCACGCTCGTGCTCACCGTCGTCTCCATGGCCGGCGCGGCCGGTGTCATCGTCCTGCGGGATGGGCTCACCCTGCGCGAGACCCTGTTCGTGTTCGACCGGGCGTTCCGCTCCACGCTCGTCGCGGAGACCGTCCTCGGCTGGCTGTTCGCGGTCGTCTGGCTCGCGGTCGGGTGGTGGGCGCCCGCCGTGAGCGCCGCCCTCGTGCTCGCCCTGTGGCGGGTCCGGGAGGCCGAGGAGGAGCGTGATCGCGACGACCTCACCGGCCTGCTCAGCCGCAAGGCGTTCGCCCAGCGCGCGGCCGAGGCCGCCAGCCGGGCCCGGCGCGGGGTCGAGGGGTCCGCCTACCTGTTCCTCGACCTCGACGGGTTCAAGCGCCTCAACGACGGCCCGCGCGACCATGCCGTGGGCGACGAGGTGCTCGCCGAGCTCGGGGCGCGGCTGCGCCGCTCGATCCGGGTGACGGACGCGGCCGGGCGGCGGGGCGGCGACGAGTTCCTGGTGCTGCTCGTCGGCGTCCGCGACGAGGGCACGGCCCGACAGCTGGCAGAGCGGCTCCAGACCGTGGTCACGGCGCCGTACGCCACCGCCGACGGCGAGAAGCACGTGGGGGTCTCGATCGGCATCGCGATGCTCGTGCCGGGCCGGCGCGACTTCGAGCCGGATGTCCGCCAGCACGCGGACGCCGCGATGTACGAGGCGAAGGCCGCCGGTGGCGGCATCCGCGTCTGGCAGGGTTCGACCACCGGCTGAGGGCGTCGCATACTCGGATCGTGAAGGCAGATCGCGACACGGCCCGGCCGTCCACGCCGAACCCCTCCACCGTCCTCCGCTTCGCCGAGCAGCGGCGGCGGCTCCAGGATGTCGCGGCGGCGCTGGCCCAGTCGCTCGACCCGCAGGCCGTCGCCTCGCGCATCCTCGACGCGGCGTGCGGCCTGCTCGGTGCCCCCCAGGGCTGGGTCGCGGTCGTCGACGACGACGGCGAGGCCGCCGAGGTCCTCGATGCGCGGGGCTATCCACCGTCCGTGCTGGCGCCGTGGACGAAGGTGCCGCTCGCCCTCTCGACGCCGATGACGGACGCGATCCGCGAGAACCGCGTCATCAGCCACCGGTCGATGGCAGCTCGACATGCCGCCTACCCCGTGCTCGCCGAACGGGGCACCGCCGGTGCACGCTCGGAGGCGTCGGCCGTCATCCCGATCGCCTTCGAGGGACGGACCACGGGCGCGTTCGCCATCGCCTTCGACGTCGTCCGTGATCTCGACGAGGACGAGATCTGGTTTCTCCAGTCGCTCGCGTCGCAGGGCGCGCAGTCGCTGGAGCGCGCCCGACTCTTTGCGGCGCTCCAGGAGCGCGACGAGCGCCTGCGGTTCGCGCTTGCCGCGTCGGGGACCGGCACCTGGACCTGGAGCCTGGCCGACAGCCAGCTCGACTGGTCGCCCGAGGTGTCCGTGATCCACGGGACGGACTCCGGCTGGGCGCCGCCCTCGTTCGAGGCCTACCTCGACCTCCTGCACCCGGACGACCGGCAGCGCGTCGAGGCCGCGATCCAGGCGTCGGTGCAGGACGCCTCCCGCTATGACGAGGAGTTCCGGATCATCCGCCCGGACGGCTCGGTCCGCTGGGTCCAGGGCGTCGGACGAATCCAGGTGGACGACGTCGGCCGTCCGGTCCGGATGATCGGGACCGCGAACGACATCACGGCGCGCAAGCTCGCCGAGGAGGCACGCGACCGCCTCGTCGAGGCGGAACGGGAGGCGGCGAGGCTGCGGGACGCGTTCATCGGCGTCGTGTCGCACGAGCTTCGGACGCCGATCACCACGATCTACGGGGGCACGCGCGTGCTCGCCCGACGGTGGCGCGAGATGCCCCCCGATGCCCGCGACGAGATCCTCACGGACGTGGTCGAGGAGGCGGACCGCCTGTACCGCCTCGTGGAGGACCTGCTCGTCCTGACCCGCGTGGAACGCGGAACGCTGGATGCCGGCGACGAGCCCGTCCACCTCGGGCGGCTGCTGGAACGGGTGGTGAGCTCCGAGCGGACCCGGTGGCCCGAGGTCACGTTCGAGACACACGCAGCCGCCGGGCTCCCATCCGTCGCCGGCGAGGAGACCTATCTCGAGCAGATCCTGCGGAACCTGCTGGGCAACGCGGCGAAGTATGGAGGCCCCGGGCTCGACGGTCACCGTGCAGGCGTCCCCCGACGGCCCCGACGCGGTCACCCTCGCCGTGCTCGACGAGGGCCCGGGCATCGAGGAGGACGAGGCGGACAGGCTGTTCGAGCTGTTCTACCGCTCGCCGCAGGTGCCGGCGACGATCGCCGGCGCGGGGATCGGCCTGTTCGTCTGCCGCCAGCTCGCCCGGGCGATGGGCGGGACGATCCACGCGGCTCGACGTCCAGGGGGCGGCGCGGCCTTCACCGTCAGGCTCCCACGCTACGCGGACGACGAGGGCGGCTGACCTCCCGCCGGGGTTGCGGCGCGGCGTCCGTGTACCCCTGCCGCCTCCGGCCCGCAACCTTCGGTTCGCAACGCCTCCGGTACACTTCCACCCGTCCACCCCACTGTGTCCTATGGACGGTGATGCCCATGAAGGTCGGCGTCGCCAGGGAGTCCGCGGCCGGAGAGCGGCGCGTTGCCCTGGTGCCCGAAGCGCTCGGCAAGCTGACTGCGGCCGGGCTCGAGATTCTCGTCGAGGCAGGCGCAGGCGCCGGTGCCGCGATCCCCGACCAGGCGTTCGTTGACGCCGGGGCGACGATCGTGCCCACCGCTGATCTGTACGCCGCCAGCGACGTCATCCTGCGCGTCCAGAAGCCCGGAGCCGCCGAGGCGGCGAAGCTGCGCAGCGGCCAGACCGTCATCGGCCTGCTGCAGCCGCTGCTCGATCCGGCCCTGATGCAGACCCTCGCCTCCGCGGGCGTCACGGCCGTGAGCCTCGACGCGATCCCGCGGACGCTGAGCCGCGCCCAGACGATGGACGCCCTCTCGTCGCAGGCGAACGTCGGCGGCTACAAGGCCGTCCTCATCGCCGCGAACACGTACGGGCGGTACTTCCCGCTGCTGACCACCGCGGCCGGCACCGCCAAGCCCGCGAACGTCCTGATCCTCGGGATCGGCGTCGCCGGCCTCCAGGCGATCGGCACCGCGCGCCGGCTGGGCGCGGTGGTGTCCGCCTACGACGTCCGCCCCGAGACGGCCGAGCAGGCCGAGTCGCTGGGCGCGAAGTTCGTGAAGCTCAAGACGGCCATCGACGCGACCGGCACCGGCGGGTACGCCCGCGAGCTGACCGCCGAGGAGCGGGCCGCCCAGCAGGCCGAGCTCAACGAGGTCATCGCCGGCCAGGACGTCGTGATCACCACGGCGCAGATCCCGGGCCGCAAGCCCCCGGTCCTCGTGACCGCCGATGCCGTCAACGGGATGCGCTCGGGCTCGGTCATCGTCGACATGGCCGCCTCGGCCCTCGGCGGCAACTGCGAGCTGTCGCAGGCCGGCGAGACGGTCACCAGCGACAACGGCGTGACGATCGTCGCCCCGGAGAACCTGCCGGCGTCGATGCCCTCGTCGTCGTCCCAGTTCTACGCGCGCAACATCTCGGCGCTCCTGCTGAACATGGTCAAGGACGGGGCCCTCATCTTCGACTTCGAGGAGGAGGTCACGGCCGCGACCGTCATCACGCACGGACGGCGCGGTGGTGTCCGAGCCGGTCAAGAAGCTGCTCGCACCGGCCGGAGGCAACGCATGAGCGAGCTCGACATCTTCCTGTCCAACTTCACGATCTTCGTGCTCGCCATCCTGTGCGGGTTCGCGGTCATCTCGAAGGTGCCGGCGACCCTGCACACCCCGCTGATGTCGGGCGCGAACTCGATCCACGGGATCGTCCTCGTCGGCGCGATGTTCATCGCGATCGCCGCGGACGAGCCGATCGCCTACCTGCTGTCGTTCGTCGCCGTCGCCTTCGCCACGCTCAACGTCGTCGGCGGCTACGTCGTCACGGACCGGATGCTCCAGATGTTCAAGCGCAAGCCCGCGGCACCCAAGGCCGAGAAGGCGGAGGGCTAGGCCGTGGATCTCGACTGGAGCTTCATCGAACCGATCGTCTACCTCGTCTGGCTCGGGGGGGCCGTCGCGTTCGTCCTGGGGCTGATCCGGATGAACTCGCCTGCCACCGCCCGCAACGGCAACCTGCTGTCCGCCGGTGGCATGGCCCTCGCGATCCTCGCGACCGCGGTCCTCCTGCTCGTCAAGCCCGAGAACGCGACGCCCGGCGGCGAGGAGGTCACCGCCGGCTTCAACGCCGTCGGCTGGCTCGTGATCCTCGCGGGCATCGCGCTCGGCGGCGGCCTCGGCCTCTACACCGCGCGTACCGTGAAGATGACCGCGATGCCGCAGCTGGTGTCGCTGTTCAACGCGGTGGGCGGCGGCGCGGCCGCGCTGATCGCCCTCGACGAGTACCTCAAGTTCGCCTCCAAGGGCACCGTCCCCGGCCTCCAGGTCAACGTCGCGACGGTGCTCGACATCGTGATCGGCTCCATCACGTTCACCGGCTCGCTCATCGCGTCCGGCAAGCTCATGGGGCTCAGCATCACGCCGTCGCGTCCGGTCCTGATCCCCGGCGGCCAGCTGGTCACCGGCGCGCTCGCGCTCATCACGGTCGCCGGCGCGCTGTTCCTGTGGGTCGGCAACGTCAGCCTGCCCGTGCTGCTGGTGATCCTGCTCGTCGCGCTGATCTTCGGCGTCACGATGACGCTGCCGATCGGCGGGGCCGACATGCCGGTCGTCATCTCGCTGCTCAACTCGTTCACGGGCCTCGCCGTCGCGATGGCAGGCTTCGTGCTCGGGAACCCGGTCCTCATCATCGGCGGCGCGCTCGTCGGCGCGGCCGGCGCGATCCTGACCAAGCTCATGGCCGACGCGATGAACCGCTCCATCATGAACATCATGATCGGCGGCTTCGGCGGCGGCGAGGGCACCGTGGGGGCCGCGGCCGGGGCCGGGGGCAGCGTCCGCGAGCTGGGCATGGACGATGCCGCGATCCAGCTCGCCTACGCCTCCTCGGTCATCGTCGTCCCGGGCTACGGCCTCGCCGTCGCCCAGGCACAGCACGCGGTCCGGGAGCTGGCCGAGATCCTCGAGGCCCGGGGCGTGGACGTGAAGTACGCCATCCACCCCGTCGCCGGCCGGATGCCCGGGCACATGAACGTCCTCCTCGCCGAGGCGAACGTCCCGTACCCGCAGCTGAAGGAGATGGAGGACATCAACCCGGAGTTCGACCGGTGCGACGTCGCCCTCGTCATCGGCGCCAACGACGTCACGAACCCGGCCGCCCGGCGCCCCGGCTCGCCGGTCTCCGGCATGCCGATCCTGGACGTCGACCACTCCAAGAACATCATCGTGATGAAGCGCTCGATGGGCCGCGGGTACGCGGGCATCGACAACGAGCTCTACACGAACCCCAAGACGGGGATGCTGTTCGCGGACGCGAAGCAGGGCCTCGCGGACCTGATCTCGGCGGTCAAGTCGCTCTAGCGCAGTCCCTCGCAGACACGACGACGGCCCCGGCGATGCCGGGGCCGTTGCGCGTCCGGCGAGTCGGCGGGTGGTCCCGACGGCCGCGCTCGCGCGTGTTGGCGAGCGCCGCGGCTCAGGTCGCGGCCGGCACGATGTTCACGTTGAACCGGAACAGGTTGTCCGGGTCCCAGGCCCGCTTGACGTCGGCCAGCCTCGCGTAGGTCGCCCCGTGGCTGGTCCGGGCGACGTCGTCGCCGGCCTCGAGGAGCCCCGGGAAGTTCAGGTAGGCGCTGCCGCCCGCGAGGCCCACGACCTCGCGGCCCCAGGCGATGTTCACGGCGTCGTCCGCCGGGTCCTCCCAGTTCGATTCCGGGCTGATGAGCCATGCGAAGTCCCGCTGGCCGAACGCGCTCTCCGCCGCCGTGACGCGCGCGATCGCGCCGCCGCCGGTCCAGATGTCGATCGTGCTGTGGTGCGACGGCCGGCGCTCGAAGGCGTCGACGAGCCCGTCGATGAGCGCGTCCGGCAGGCGGTCGGCGAAGGACGACTTCCAGTAGTAGCGCATCGTGTGCGCCGGATAGTCGGCGTCGAAGAACGTCTGGAGGTCGACATACCGCCACGTGCCACCGATGTCCACGATCGGGCCGCTCCCGAGCGACGCGAGCGGCCGGAGCAGCGCAGTGCCCTCCTCGACCGGGGCGGCGGCGACCGCGGCGACGAACAGGGCGTCCTTGCCGCGGATCGAATCCGGGAACATGGGATCGTCCGGCACCGGCGTGAGGACCACCAGGGGCGAGACCGCGTCGGGCAGCGACGGCGCGAGATCGCGGAAGTCCCGGAGCCGCGCTGCGGCCTCGTGCATCGGATAGACGGCGACCGTCGTCGCCACGTCTGGCCCGAGCGGGTACAGCTCGAACTCGAACTCGGTGACGACGCCGAAGTTGCCGCCGCCGCCCCGTAGGCCCCAGAACAGGTCGGGGTGCTCGTCGGCGCTGGCGTGGACGATCCGCCCGTCCGCGGTGACCACGGTCGCCCCGCGCAGCGCGTCGCAGCTGAGGCCGTACTGGCGCCGGATCCACCCGAGGCCGCCGGAGAGCGTGAGTCCGGCGACGCCCGTGTCGGACACGACCCCTCCCGGCGTCACGAGTCCGTGGGCCTGGGCCGCGGCGTCAACGTCCCCCCAGCGGGCGCCGGCCCCCACCAGCGCCCGGCGCCGATCCGGATCGACGACGATGCGTCGCATCGCCGAGAGGTCGATGACGAGCGAGCCGTCGCCGACCGCGAGACCGGCGACGTTGTGGCCACCGCCCCGCACCGAAACCGGCAGCCCGGCGGCGCGGGCCATCGCGATCGCGCCGACGACCTCCTCGGCCGTCTCGACCCGGACGATGCGCGCCGGATGATGGGAGATCATCCCGTTCCACACGCTGCGCGCCTCGTCCCAGCCGGGATCGCCGGGCTCGAGGATCCGGTCGGCGGGGATGGCGGAGGCGGAGGCGGAGGCGGGCGACGCGGTCGGCCGCATGGGCGGGACTCCTTGGGATGCTTCGCTGATCTAAGGTACCAACCGGTTGGTATGTTCCACGGCCAGACGTCGGGAGTCAAGGGTCAATTGTCGTATGAGCAGACCGGTCGGTATGCTAGGCTGGCCCCATGAGGCGCGACGCCACTGCCACCCGGGAGCGGATCATCGAGGCCGCCACCCGGTCCACGCTCCATCGGGGCTTCAGCGCGACTTCGGTCGAGCAGGTCGTCCAGGACGCAGGCGTGACGAAGGGGGCGTTCTTCCACCACTTCGCGTCCAAGGCGGATCTCGGCCGGGCGATCCTCGAGCGCTACGCCGCTGAGGATCTCGAGACCCTCGACCGCACGTGGGCACAGGCCGAGGGCCTCGCCCGGGACCCGCTCCAGCAGCTGCTCGTCTTCGTCGGGCTGATCGCGGACCTCGACGCCCCGGGCTACGGCGATCCAGGCTGCGTCTACGCCAGCTACCTGTACGAGCGGCAGCTCGGGATCGACGGCGCCGACGAGGTGATCGAGCGGGCCGTGCTCGCGTGGCGCGACCGGATCCGGGCGAAGCTGGACGAGGTCATCGCCGTCCACCCGCCGCGGTTGCCGGTCGACAAGGATGCGCTCGCGGACCTCCTGACCTCGACCGCCGAGGGCGCGTACGTGGTCGCCCGCGCGACCCGCTCGCCCGACGTCGTGCGGCGCGAGCTGCTCCAGGTCCGCAACTACCTCGAGCTCCTGTTCGCGCCGCCTGTGGCGCCGGCGCCGTCCGCCTGACCTGCGCCCGCGGGGATACCCTGTCCCCGATGGCCCGACGCCCCGCTTCAACCCGTCACCAGCCTGCCGCCGGGGGCTCCCTCGCGGCCTGGCCCCGGCCGGCGAAGATCGCCTTCATCGGGTCGCACGGGATCCGCAAGACCTCGGCGCTGCTCGCGTTCGCGGCGGAGGTGCAGCGGGCCGGCCGGTCCGTCGAGCTGGGGCGCGAGGTCGTGCGCGACAACCCGCTGGGGATCAACGAGGGCGCCACGGGTGAGGCACAGCTGTGGGTGCTGGTCTCGCAGGTCCGCCAGGAGCTGGAGCTGGCCCGCAAGGCTGACGTCCTCGCGACCGACCGCGGCGTGATGGACAACTTCGCCTACTACCTGCGGGCGTGCGGCGGCGAGGACCGCTACGACGCCGGGCCGCTCGTGCGCAACTGGTCGCAGACCTACGACCTCGTGGTGCGGCTGCTCCCCGATGTGGCGCTCCAGGCCGACGGCGTCCGATCCACGAGCGACGCGTTCCGGGACGAGGTCGAGGCGATCCTCGATCGTGTCCTGCCCGACCTCGTGCCGCCCGACCGCCTCGTCACCCTGCGCGCGTCGGAGATCACGAGCCGGTTCGACTGGTTCGCGATCCTCGAGCGGCTGGCGACGTCGATCGGCGCGACCGTCGCTCCGCCCGACCTCTGGCGGTAGCGCTACCAGGACTCGACGGGTGCCTCCCGGTCCGTGATCCGGAGCGCGACCGCGGTGACCGCACCCGAGTCGGGATCGCGGCCGACGGTCAGGGTCGCCGGAGCCGCTGGCCCGGCGTCGACGCCGGTCGCCCGGTCCCCGTGGACCTCGAATGTCGCGGTCGTCCGACCGTCGCCCGCGGTCGGGAAGCCCAGGTGCATCGGCCCGAACCGGGCCGCGGCTGCCTGGAGCGCGCGCATCACGACCTTGACGTCGAGCCCGGTCGCCGCCACGAAGTCCACGGGCCATGCAGGGGCACCATCGTGCGCCACGCCCAGGAGCCGCTCCGCGAGACCCACGAGCTCGGCGGATGGGTCGGGCACGCCGGTGAGGCGCATCGCCTGCAGGCGCGGCTCCGGCTCCGGGGTGACGAGGATCGACACGCGGACCCAGCCGCGTTCGCCGCGCAGCCACCAGGCGAGGTGCGCGGGCGAGTCGGACGTCGCCGGACGGGCTTCGTCCGCCCGGAACGGTCCCAGCTCCGTCACCAGCGTCTCGACGGCCGCACGGCGCACGTCGCGCGGGTCGTCGAGGTCCATGTTCATCGCAAACGCGGCGTCAGCGGCGCCGTCGTCCCATGCGGCCAGCAGTCCCTCGACGACGGGCCGGAACGCGGCGACGGACGGCAGCAGCCGGAGGCGGCGTCGCGGCGCCGACCCGGAGCGGACCAGGTCAGCAAGCGCGTCATTCACCGCGTCGTGCACCGGCGGCGCATAGCGGAGGTTGCCCAGCGCGATCACGCCCAGCCCTGTCGCCGGGTGCCACGCCATGTGCGTCCCGAAGCCCGGGTACCCGCCACCGTGACTCACCCGCGTCCCGATCGCGGCGTTCGAGACGAGGAACAACCCGAAGCCGTACCCGGCCGACTCCGGCATCGGCGGCTCGTGGGCGGGGTGCGACGGGATGAGCGCGGGCAGCACGCGGTGCACCTGCTGCATCTCCCGCCGCGAGGCGCGCCGGAGCGGGTGACCCCCCTCCGGATCGTCGCGGGCGGGGAACGCGTCGAGGAAGCCCGCCACCCAGGTCGCGAGATCGCGGACCGTGGAGTACACACCGCCCATGGACGCGAACGCGCCGTACGGGTCCGTCCCCTCGTGGACGAGCAGCTCTCCGCGCCGCATGTACCCGTTCGCGAGGCGGGCCGCCGGCACGTCCTCCTCCCGGTACGCGGTGGACCGCATCCCGAGCGGTGCCAGGAGACGGTCCTCCACGAACGACCGGTACTCCTGTCCGCCCGCTGCCGTCACGACCCGGCCGAGGATCGCGTAGCCCAGGTTGGAGTACTCGAACACGGTCCCCGGCGGCCACGCGAACGCGGGCCCGGCCGCGAGCAGCTCGGCGAACGCGTCGAGCGGCAGACCCTGCTGCCGGTCACCCCAGGGATCGTCGGTGGGCAGCCCGGCCGACATCGTGAGCAGCTGGCGGATCGTCACGGGCGGCGTGTCCGTCGTCGGCCCCGGCCACCAGGCGAGCTGCGGGACGTAGTCGGCCGCCGGGTCGTCCAGGCGCAGCCGGCCCTCGTCGCGCAGCAGGAGCACGGCCGACGCAGTGAAGCTCTTCGTCATCGACGCGATCCGGTAGACGGAGTCCGCATCAGGCGTCAGCTCCTCGCCGTCGCGGATCGTGCCCGAGCCCCCGGAGTGGGCGAGCTCACCGTCCCGCACGACGCCCCAGGCGACACCCGGGATCCTCCCCTCCTCACGGACACGGACGAAGCGCTCGTCGAGCGCTCCGAAGGCATCGTCGAGAGTGGTCACGTCTCGATGATGGCAGGGATTCGATGCCGGGCGTCAACCCCGCGGGTTGCTGGCCTGGCTCGTCGGCGCGTCGACGACGGTGAATGACCCGCCGTACATTCCCATCGAGCAGCTGTAGGCGACGCGGCCGGACTCGAGCGGCGGCAGCATGATCTCGTTCTCGCCCGGCTGGAGCATCACCTGGATCCCCAGCGACGGGACCGTGAGGAAGATCGCGCACGACTGCGACTCGGTCGAGTCCACGAGCCAGCGGGTCGGCTGGCCGGCCTGGATCGTTGCCGAAGCCGGGACGTATCCGTCGCCGACCTGCGTCGTCCGGACCACCTGCACGCCGTTCTCCGTGCCGGCGACCGGGGCATTCGCCTCGGCACCGGCGAGCATCTCGGGTGAGACGCCCATGAGGCGCAGGCCACCCATCAGGTTGATCGTGGCGAACGCGAGGACGACGACGCCCACGACCCGGATCAGCGCCGGGCGGGCGGTGCCCGGGACGAGGTTCGGCAGCCCGCCGAGGGCGAGCAGGCCGGGTGCCGTGCCGAGCGCGAAGACGGCCATGATCGCGGCGGCCGTCAGCGGCGACCCGGTGGACAGCGCGTACACCTGGACGGCCTGGGTGAACCCGCACGGGAGGAAGAATGTCGCGGCGCCGAGGATCGCCGCTCGTCCGTCGGAGTAGGAGCCCGAGGCCCCGTCCTCGATGCCCAGCCGCCTGGCAAGGCCGGAGGGCAGCGTCGGCGACCACCCGGCCAGCCGCGGCGAGAGCCCCGTGAGGCGCACGCCCAGCAGCATCATCACGATGGCGACGACAAGCATGAGCGCTGCCACGAGCCACGGCGGCATCGCGACGGTGGCACCCACCGCCCCGAGCATGGCGCCGAACACGGCGAAGCCGATGACCCGGCCCCAGACGAAGACCGCGCTGGGCCGGATCCGGTCGAACAACGAGACCTCCTCGTCCGGGTCCCGACGGGCCGCGAACGAGGCCGACAGGGCGAGGACGAGGCCGCCGGTAAGCGCGAGGCAGGTGGAGACACCGGCGGTCAGCCCGAGGAGCAGCGCGACGATGAGGCCGCCCTCCTCGATTCCGGCTGCGCCCGCTCCGCCGTCGAGGATCCCGACCGCGCCGGCGGCGAGGGCGAGCGCAGCCACGACGAGCACGCCCAGGCCTGCCGTCAGCCACACCTGCCGGTCCGTGGCGATCCACGAGGACTCGCCGAGGGCGTACCCCGCCCCGGCGATCGCGGTCTCCAGCGCCGCCCGCGACACCGGCCCCGTCGCGGTGTACTCGACACGGCCGCGCGCGGAGGATGCGGTGACGCTCTCGACGTTGGGGATCCGTCCGACGTAGCGTTCGATCCGGCGCTCGCACGTCCGGCATGTCATCCCCGTCACGGACTCGACGTGACGCGTGACGGCACCAGCCGCTGGGGCGGCAGGCGACTGGGTACGGCGGGACGCGCGGGACGACATGCGCACAGCGTGCGGCAGGGTCGTCGGTCCCGAGAGGGCCCATCAGGCCCCTTGTGCCCGGTCCGAAAGAACCGCCCGCGTCAGGCGCTCGGGACCACCGCCGCGGAGCGGGGCCCGCTCGCCTGGTCGATCCGCTCCAGCTTGAGCGGCTCGAGGAGGGCGAGCGACTCCGCGAGCACGACCGCATCGTCCCCGTCGCGGAGCTCGAAGTCCGCCTTCGGGTTGGCGAACGTGTGGCCACCGCGGTTGACCGACAGCAGCGTTGCCCGGTGATCGCGGCGAAGCGTGACCGACAGCGCGTCCACCGTCATCCCGCAGTAGTCCGCGGGCAGCGAGATCCGGTAGAGCTCCGCGCCCTCGCCCCCGGACACGAGGTCGGTCACGAGCGCGGACAGGCCTGGATAGAGCGCGGACCGTGCCAGCAGCCGCGACGCGAGCTTCGAGGTCACCAGGATCTCGTCGGCGTTGGCGCGACGCAGGTGGACCTCGTGACGCGGGTTGTTGACCTCGACCACGGTCCTGACCTCGGGCGCCATGTTCTCGATCGCCATCACGATCAGGATCGAGCGCATGTCGGCCGCGTCGCTCCCGTCGAGCGGAAACACCACGGCCGCCGACGCCTGCGCGATCCCCGCCCGGTCAAGGTCCTCCGAGTGGGCCGGGTCCCCGCGCACGAAGTAGACATCGCCGCCCGCGGGGTTCCGATCCGAATCGTGGATGAGCACGATCTTCGCCTTGTACTCGTCACCCCGGAGCTCGTCGATGAGGTCGCGCGCGGTGGCGTTCCAGCCGCAGATGACGATGTGGTCGCTGTACCCCGCGGCACCCATGCCCTGGCCCTCCTTGAGCAGGAAGTCGATGACGAACGCGACGAGGGCCCCCGTGATGGTGCCGAGGAGCGCGACGCCGAACAGGATGAGCAGCCAGCTGACGACCCAGCCGCCCGGTGAGGTGATGAACGACGAGTCGCCCTGGCCGAAGACGGTCGTGAGCCCCCAGTAGAAGGAGCTGCCGAGCGACTCGAACGTCCACGGCTTCTCGAGCAGGGTGACCGCGAGCGCCGCGATCCCCACGAACACGCCGATGCCGACCGCGAGCGAGATGAAGAACCGCCGGTCCATGGACTTCTGGGCACGACGGCTGTACCAGGCGAGGCGCCGGATGATCGGGCTCGCGAACAGGGACGACAGGTGCGGGCGCATCGGGCGGGATCGTGCCACAGCGGAACCCCGCTCGCACGGGGAATTCCCGTCCCGCTCTCCGAGCCGCGAAGGCGATGGCCGCCGGTCACGAGGACCGGCGGCCATCTGCTTCCCCGAAACCCCCGGCGGGACGTGCGCTCCAGCCGCGACCGGTGCGGTCGGGCGCCCGAGTGCGCGCGAGGCGAGCACCTGGCCTGCATCGTCCATGCACTGCGTCCGGCCGTCATCGGCGCTCCCGCCGATGACGGCTACGACATCTGACGGAGACGGGCCGGGACCACCCTCGCTCCGGCAGGGTTGCTCCACGGCCGCGGGCGTCCCGGTCTCGCACCGCTATGCTCCGGACCATGACGACGACGCCTCCATCACCGCTCGAGGAGGCCGTCGTCGAGCGGATCGTGTCCATCGACGATCCCCTCGAGCGCAATGCCGCCATCACCCGTGGCTACCACGCGCTCTCGGAGGCCGTCGCCGGCGTCCTCGGACGGCGGCACGCGAACTGGCTGACGTTCGGCCAGTGGGCGAGCGCGGAGGCGCGGCGGTCGATCGACGGGACGGCCGTGCCGTCGGCGCTGCGTCCACTCGTGGGCACCGACGTTGCGGCTGCCGTCGCTGCCGGCAACGCCGCGATCTTCGCGGACGTCGCACCGCCGTTCATCCGCTTCGTGCGCGAGATGCGGCGCGTATCCAGCTCTGACGTCCCGCTCGACGCCGCATTCGAGCGCCTCGCGGCCCACCCGCAGCTCGCCGGGAGCGAGGACCTTGCACAGGCGTTCCGGGCGTACGCGGACGCCCTCGGGCTCCGCCTCGCGGGTGGGGAGGGGACGCGGGCGTTCGCGGGTCGGATCCTCGTCGCCAACGCGTCGGTCGGCGCCCACGAGCAGCGGGTGGCCGACCCGTTCGTGCGCGCCGCGATCCCCGGGCGCTGGGTCGTTGCGATCGCCGCAACGATGCACATGGGGATCCGCATCCCGGAGGGCGTCCTGGAGCTCTCGCGTGACGTGCCGCTGCCCGAGTACCTCGGCGGCGCCATGTTCCCGCCCGGACTGGAGCAGCTCGAGGATCCCGACGCGATCGCGCTGGCGACGCGCTTCGGCCAGGACCTTGACTCGGCGGCGAAGAGCGATGCGCCGGACTGGGAGTCCTACGACGAGCGAATGGGCTTCATCTTCACGCTGCTGCGGGCCCACCAGTGCGACCCGGAGCTGTTCGCGTTGCCGCCCGGGACGCCGAACGCACCGATCGCGCTCGACGTCCAGGGCGACTGAGCGAGGCGGCAGGCGGTCACGGGGCGTCGGGCACGAACCGGATCGAGTCGATGATGCCCTGCAGCGCGACGAGGTCGGCCGCGTGGCGGCCGGGGTCGGGCGCGACGCCCTGGTCCTCCTCGTGCGGCGAGATGTCGCCGAACTGGGTCGTGCGGATGACGAGCAGCTCCCCGCCGCCGACGTCGACGATGCGGAACGTGCCCGCGCGGCCCGAGCCACGGGCGTCGACCATCGGATACGCATCAACGAAGTTGCCGCCTGGCGTCAACGAGATCGACTGCGGCGTGCATCCTGCCGTCGTGGTCGTCGAGGTGACGGTCACGAGCTGGCCGTCGATGCCGCCCACCGCGGTCGGCTCGGGTGACGAGACGGTGAACCCTGGCCACGCCTCCATTGCAGTCGCGAGCTCATCGACGGTCCCCACGGGCGCCTTCCCGGCGGACTGGTCACATGGATCGCGGAACACGTCACCGACGCGCATGAACGCGACGCCCCAGCCGGAGCCGGCGGGCGCGTCCGAGCCCGAGTCCACGAGCAGACCCTCGAAGTCGGGGTACGGGTACCACGTGAACCAGCCGGCGGGGACATCGACGATCACCCGCTGACTCCCCAGCGGCAGGTCAAGCTTGTATGTCCCGGCAGCGATGCAGTCAGGCGTGCCGCCCTCGCGACACGGTGCCGCGAGGGCGTTCGCGAGCCTGGGGGCGCCGGCCGCCGAGGCGTCTGGCGACGCGCTCGGCGACGGCGCTGCGGACACCGCTGGCGCAGCAGCCCCGATATCCCCGCGGCCTCCGGAGAGGAACCAGACGCCGCCGACGATCGCGACGACGACCGCGGCCGCTGCGACCACCCACGGGGCGCGGGAAGGAGCGCTGGACATGATGGCCAACACCCTCGCTGGGCCCCGGCGCGGACGGACCTGCCGGGTTCGGGGGAGCTCGGCGCTGATCGCGTCGCGGACGTGCCCTGGCAGGGGCGTGTCGCCATCGAAGGAGTCGAGGTAGTCCTCGAGATGGTCGATGAACCGGTCGTCGCGTGTCATGCCGTGTGTTCTCGCTCGTAGCGTGCGTCGGCCTCGAGTGCCTCACGCAGGTATCGATGGGCGTAGTGGAGGCGTGACCGGACGGTGCCCACGGGCGTCCCCATGGCGTCGGCGGCCTCCGCCGCGGTGAAGCCCAGGTAGTGTGGATGAGCACGACCACGCTCCGATGCTCGACCCCGAGTCGCCTGAACCCCTGGTCGAGCTGGTGCTGGATCGCGACCCGTGACGCGCTGTCGGGCACCGACGGCTCGTCGGTCGGAAGCAGCCGGAGCTGGCCGCGATGACGTCGCTCGCGGCGCGCCTCGGCGTAGCAGGCATTGATGAGCAGGCGGTAGACCCACTGCTCGAACCGGTCCGGGTCCCGGAGCCCGGGGAGATTCCGCCACGCGTCGAGGAGTGCGCGCTGCGTGGCGTCCTCGGCGAGGTACGGGTCCCGCAGGATCCGGCGGGCAGCCGAATGGAGGCGGTCGCCCACGCGCCCGACCAGCTCGTCGAACGCCGCCTCGTCGCCGCGCATCGCCTGCTCGACGAGTCTCCGCTCCATCGCTCACCCGTGGTGGATCCCATCCGGGGATCGGTTCGCGGAGTATGAGTCGACGGCCCGCGCATCCGTTCAATCCCGGATCACACCCCGCCCTCCCACCCGAATCGGAGGATGGTCGGCGGAGCGGCGTGTGCGACCATGCGGTCGCGCCGCGGCGACCACGCGGGGACCGCCGCGGTCTGGAGGAGGGCGTTCCATGGCATCCAGTCCGGCGAAGCAGCGATCGCCACTGCCGTTCTTCGAGGGCCTGCTGCCCATCGATCCGTCGCGAATCAGCGGCGATGTCGTCGCGGGTGCCACCCTGGCGGCGCTCGCGATCCCGGAGGTCATGGGCTACACGAAGATCGCCGGCACGCCGGTGATCACGGGCCTGTACACCATCCTCCTGCCGATCATCCTGTTCGCCATCCTCGGGTCGTCCCGCCACCTCGTCGTCGGCGCCGACTCGGCCACCGCCGCAATTCTCGCCACCGGGCTCGTGGCGATGGGCGCGGTCGCCGAATCCACGCAGTACGTGGAGCTGGCGTCGCTGGCGGCCCTCATGTGCGCGGCCCTGCTCGTGGCCGCCCGCGTGCTCAAGCTCGGGTTCATCGCCAACTTCCTGTCCCGCAGCGTGCTGATCGGTTTCCTCACCGGCGTCGGCATCCAGGTCGCCATGGGCCAGGTCGGCGGCATGTTCGGGATCAGCGGGCAGACGGGTGGCACGATCCAGAAGTTCGTGGACACGCTCGTCGCCATCCCGACGTCGACCAGCCTCCCCACCCTGGCCGTGTCGGCGTTCGTGCTGATCACGATCGTCGGCCTCGACAAGGTGAACAAGAAGATCCCGGGCGCGCTCCTCGCCGTCGTCATCGCCATCGCCGCCAGCTACCTCCTCGACCTGGAGGCGAGGGGTGTGACGGTCCTGGGCACCGTCCCCGGCGGGCTGCCCACCCTCGGCCTCCCCACCGATGTCATGACGCTCAACAACGTCGCGGCCCTGCTGCCCACCGTCATCTCGCTCGTCGTGGTCATCCTTGCCCAGAGCGCGGCGACGTCACGCGCCTACGCCATGAAGTACTCCGACCGGTTCGACGAGAACGTGGATCTCGTCGGCCTCAGCGCCGCCAACCTGGGCGCCGCCGTGACTGGGACGTTCGTCGTCAATGGCAGCCCGACCAAGACCGAGATGGTCGACAGCGCCGGCGGCCGGACACAGGTCGCACAGCTGACCGCGGCCGCGGTCGTGGTCGTCGTCCTCCTGTTCCTGACAGGCCCGCTCGCC
This sequence comes from uncultured Chloroflexia bacterium, assembly GCA_963715245.1. Classification (GTDB taxonomy): domain Bacteria; phylum Chloroflexota; class Limnocylindria; order Limnocylindrales; family CSP1-4; genus CAIXZV01. The sequence continues at coordinate 349,447 of CAVQRM010000001.1, read as the reverse complement.
TACATGCCCAACGCCGTGCTCGCCTCGGTGGTGTTCCTCATCGGCATCCGACTGATCGCCGTGAACGGGATGCGCGAGATCTACCGGCTGCGCAAGGGCGAGTTCGCCGTCGCCGCAATCACGGCCGCCGTCGTCGTCGTCGTCGGCGTCGAGCAGGGAATCATCCTCGCGATGGCCCTCTCGATCATCGAGCACGTCTACCACAGCTACAAGCCGTACGACACGCTCGTCGTCGAGTCGAGCGAGCACGGGAGGACCACGGCGCCCCTCGAGAGTGGCGCCCAGATCGTCCCGGGCGTCGCCGTCTACCTGTTCGGGTCCGGCCTGTACTACGCCAACAGCACCCGCTTCACCGAGGAGATCATGGGTGTCGTCGAGCACGCCGATCCCCCGCTGCGCGCCCTCGTGCTGCTCGGCTCCGCCATGGCCGACGTGGACTACTCGGGAGCGGACTCGCTGCGCCAGGTCCAGGAGGAGCTGGCCCGCAAGGGCGTGACGCTCGCCCTGGCCGATATGAACCCGAAGCTCCGGGGTCAGCTCGACGCGTACGGCCTGACGGCGACGATCGGCGCTGGCAACATCCACGGCTCGCTGCGCGATGCCGTGCGGGCGCTCGGAGATGCCCCGCCCGCCGCGGCAGCCGCACCTGCCGCGGACGCGCCAGAACCCGCGAGCTGAGGTCCGGCCATGGCACCGCACGCAACCCGAGCGATGGCCAGGCAGGCGGGTGCGGCGGCACGCCTCGCAACGCCTCCGGCCACGCTCGGCGGGTGGACGCCGGCACCCGACCGGCCTGACCCGATCGCCCTGCTGGAAGGGCAGGCCGAGGATCGGATCCCGGAGCTCGTGCCGGTGCGCTACGGGCGCATGGCGGTGTCGCCGTTCACATTCCTCCGGGGCGCTGCCCTGCCGATGGCCGCGGACCTCGCCGCTGCGCCGAGCTCGGGCGTGAGCGCGCAGCTATGCGGCGACGCGCACCTCAGCAACTTCGGCCTGTTCGCGTCCCCGGAGCGCGATCTCCTGTTCGACATCAACGACTTCGACGAGACCAGCCACGGTCCGTTCGAGTTCGACCTCAAGCGCCTCGCCGCGAGCCTGATCGTTGCCGGACGCTCCCGGGGCTTCACCGCGCACGAGAGCCGGCATGCCGTCCACCTCGCCGTGCGCTCGTACCGTGACCGGATGACCGAGTACGCCGCGATGCGGGCGATCGACGTGTACTACGCGCACGTGGACGCCACCGGGATCCTCGCGTGGGTGGACAAGCATGCCCGGGCGATGGTCCAGGGAACGGTGAAGTCGACGGCCCACCACGATTCCGTCCACGAGCTGTCGAAGCTCACGACCGTCATCGACGGGACCCGCCGGCTGGTGGAGCATCCGCCGACGATGGTCCGACATGCAGACGTCAGCCTCCCGTTCGTGGAGACCGTCCTGGACGGGTACCGCGGCAGCCTGCAGGAGGATCGGCGGGTCCTGCTCGACCGGTACATCCTGACGGACTACGTGCTGAAGGTGGTGGGGGTGGGCAGCGTGGGCCTGGGCGCGTTCCTGGCTCTGTTCCTGGGCGAAGGCGACGACGACCCGTTGTTCCTCCAGGTCAAGCAGGCAGCGCCGTCGGTCTTCGAGCGGTACCTCGGGCCGAGCCGTGCCGCCTCGCACGGCGAGCGCGTCGTGAACGGCCAGCGCCGCCTCCAGGCGGCGAGCGACGTCCTGCTCGGCTGGGCCGTCGGGGCGCAGGGCAGGCACTGGTACGTGCGTCAGCACCAGGATCAGAAGGGCAGCGCCGTCATCGAGACGATGACGGCGGCCGACCTCGCGACGTGGGGCGAGCTATGCGCCTGGGCGTTGTCACGCGGCCATGCACGCTCCGGGCAGCCGGCGGCGATCGCCGCCTATCTCGATGCCGATGACGCCTTCGAGCGTGCGATAACGGCATTCGCGGAGGCGTACGCCGACCAGACCGAGCGGGACCACGCGGCCCTCACGGAGGCGATCCGGACCGGACGCGTCGTCGCCGAGGCCGGCGTCTAGGAGAGCCGGGCCTCGACCCTGGCGCCCCCGCTCAGCCCCGGCGCTGGAGCGTCGCGTACGTCAGCGCGAGGCCGCCGACGCACCACGCCGTGAGCATGGCCCACGCCCCGGCCTCGATCGGGAACGTGCTCGCGGCCACCGTCCCGCGGATGACCTCCCCCATCGCCTGGACGGGCAGGACCGCGTGGATCGCCTGGAGCCACTCCGGCAGGCGCTCGGGCGGGAAGTTCAGCGGCGAGAACATCAGCACGAACACGACGAGCACCTGCGTCAGCAGCGTCGCGATCGTCGGCGGCAGCACCGACGCCATGGCGTAGCCGACCGTCGCGGAGGTGAGCGCGACCAGCGCGAATGCCGGGATGACGAGCGGGGTGACGTCGAGATCGAGCCCGAACCGCCAGACGCCGATCGCGAGCGCGAACACGACCCCGGGCAGGATGACCGCCATCCACACCGTGAGGTCGGCGAACAGGTAGACGAGGCGGGCGACGGGCAGGGACCGCATGTACTCCAGGGTCCCGGCGGTCTTCGCCTGGGCGACGACCTGCGGCACCGCGACCAGCCCCATCGTGATCAGCGTGATCGCCGGCGCCCCCGTCGCGAGGAACAGGACCGTCGTCTCGTCGATCTCGGGGAACAGCAGCGGATACCCGATGACGATGCCCAGCGCGAACAGCGCCTGGACGACGATCGCCAGCGGGAGGAAGCCCTTGAGGCGGAGCGCCTGCCAGCGGACGAGCAACGTGTAGCTACGCAGCGAGCGCATCGTTCGACTCCTGGTGTGCCTGGGCGTCGGCGCGGCCGACGAGCTCGATGTAGACGTCCTCGAGGGTGGCCGGTGCGAGCGAGAACTCCTCGGCACGGCCGTCGCGGCGGAGGGCCTCGGCCCACGCCACGGCGTCCCCGGCGTGCGCCGCCGCGACCGTCGCCAGCGCCCGCGACCCGTTCGGGACATAGCGGCGGACGAAGGGTGCGGGGTCGGGTGCGGGCGCGCCGGGCTCGAGCACGATCTCGAGGCGCAGGTCGTTCGCGACCTCGGCCTTGAGGGCGGCGGGGGTGCCCTGCGCGATGACCCGCCCTCGATCGAGGATGGCGAGGCGATCCACCGACCGTTCGGCCTCGACGACGTTGTGGGTGACGAGCAGGACGGCGGCTCCCTCGTCGGCGAGGGCCCGGACCTGGTCCCAGAGCAGGCGGCGCCGCACCGGGTCGACGTCGTTCGTCGGCTCGTCGAGGATGACGATGCGGCCGGGGACGACGGCCGCCATCGCGAACGAGACGAGTCGCTTCACGCCGCCCGAGAGACGCTCGCCGCCGACGCCGCGCCACTCGCCGAGCGACAGCGCCTCGATGTAGCGGTCGCGACGCTCGACGACCTGAGCCGTGACGCCGCCCCGGAGCCGACCCAGCAGCTCGATCGCCTGGTCGGGTGTGAGCCCATCGATCGGCAGCTGGGCCTGCGGCTGGAGCGAGCACGCCTGGCGCGCGAAGCCCGGATCGGCCACGACGTCGCGGCCGTCGATGCGGATGCTGCCCACGTCGGGGCGAAGGAGGCCGACGACCTGGTTGACGAGCGTCGTCTTGCCCGCCCCGTTGTGACCGAGAAGGCCGAACACCTCGCCGGCATCGACGCGGAGGTCGACCGAGTCGTTGGCGAGCACGCCGGCACCACGCCCGGCGCGGGAGCGATACGTCTTGCTGACGCCCTCGATCTCGAGCAGCATCGCGTTCACCTCGTGGTCACGGCGTGGGACCAGGTCGTCCGGTCCGAGTGCGTACCCGTCAGTATTGTCATACTCGTCAGTATGTCAATACTGCAAAGGACGTAGATACCGAGTGGTATCATCGCGCCATGAATCCGCCTCCCCGGCCGAAGCCGCCGAAGCCCCCGAAGCCGTCGCTCCCGCAGGAGCTCGCCGCCACGACGAAGTCGGCACTCCGCCTCGCCGTCGCCGAGGCGCGCGAGGCGCTCAGGGACACGCACGTGGAGATCCGCGTCGAACGCCTGTCGCGCGAGGAGAGCCGCCAGCGAACCCGCGAGCGGCTGCTCGACGCGGCGGCCGAGGTGTTCAACCGGGTCGGGTACCACGGGGCCTCGCTCGAGGCCGTCGCGGAGGCGGCCGGCTACACGAAGGGTGCCGTGTACTCGAACTTCGCCACGAAGGGCGAGCTGTTCGTCGAGCTGCTCGAGCGCTACACGAAGGAGCGCATCGCCCTCCAGGAGACGATCCTGGAGTCCGTGTCGCTCGGCCAGCTCGCCGACGGGGCCGCCGCCGCCATGCGCCAGCAGGCGGCCGAGCAGTCATCCTGGGACCTGCTCCAGATCGAGTTCTGGCTCGCCGCGATGCGCGATCCAGAGCTCCGGGCACGTCTCGTCGAGGGCGGCGCCGACCTGTACCGGGAGGTGGGCGGCCGCCTCGACGCCAAGGCTGCGGCCGAGGGCCTGGAGCCGCCGTTCCAGGGCGAGGAGCTCGCGCGGATGCTCAGCGCGCTCGGCAGCGGCCTGATCCTGCAGGTCTATCTCGAGCCCGACGCCATCGACCCGGCCATGTACGGACGCGCGATCCGCCTCCTCCTGGGGCTCCCCCCAGAGCCGGCGGTCCCCGACGAGGGCGCCACGGACGCCTGATCCGTCCGTCCCGTGGGGCGTCGGGGACAGCCCCAACCCGAGCACCGCCGCGCGCCCGCAGAGCACCCTCGCCGCGGTCGCCGTGCGATCGGGCCAGCCGCCGCTGGCGGTCGGGGACCAGCTCACGAGCGCGGGGGCTCGGGCGCCGCTCGCGCTCCGTCACCTCGACTGACCGATGAGCGCCGGGCCGGTGCCCGGGGGCGGCTACGGCTCCGCGTCCGCCACCGCGAGACGGATCCGCTTGTTGATCCGGCCCTTCGACTCGTAGCCGGTGACCCTGATGCCGCCGACCTCGCGGGTGTTGGCGACATGCGTGCCCCCGTCGGCCTGGAGGTCGAGCCCGACGATCTCGATCGTGCGGATCTCCTCGATCCCCTCGGGCAGGAGGTTGACCTTCGTCCGGATGAGGTCCGGGATCGCGAACGCCTCGGCCCGCGGCAGGACGTTGACGCGGACGTCGCGCGCGGCGGCCAGCTCCTCGTTGACGCGCGCCTCGATCTCGTCCACGAGGTCGCCCGACATCCGCTCGAACTCGAAGTCCATCCGGCCGGCGCCGGGCTCCATGTTGCCGCCCGTCACGAGGGCGCCGTAGTCCCGCCACACCACGCCGCACAGGGCATGGAGCGCGGTGTGCGTCCGCATCAGCGCGTAGCGGCGGGCCCAGTCCAGGTCCACCTCGACCGCGTCGCCCGCCTGCGGCAGCTGCCCGTCGTCCGGCGCCGCGAGCTCGTGGACGATCTCGCCGCCCAGCCGTCGCGCCGCCCGCACGGTCCACGAGCGCCCGTCGGCGGTGCGCAGGATCAGGCCTCGGTCAGACGGCTGGCCGCCGCCACCCGGGTAGAAGGCGGTGGTGTCGAGGACCACGAGCGGCGCCCCGTCCGTGTCCGAGACCTCGAGCACCCGCGCGGACACGGTGCGGAGATACGCGTCGCGGTAGCAGCGCTCATCGACCCGCGGGGTCATGCCGATCCCTCCGGCGCCCGGTGACGAATGTGGTCAGCCCCCGACCGTGAGCGTGCCGATCATGTTCGGGTGGACGGTGCACACGAACTGGTAGGTGCCCGCGGCAAGCGCCGGGACCGCGTAGTCCACCACGACGGGGCCGGTGACGATCTCGCCCTTGAACAGCGAGATCCCCGACGCGTCCTTGATCTCGACGTTGTGCGGGACCGCCTCCTTGTTGTCGAACCGGATCGTGAACGGGGCGTCCGCCGGTGCGCTGACGTCGCTCTGCTCGAACGCGATGTTGATCGCCGAGATCTGGACCACGTTGCCGCCCATGTCGTGGGACGCGCCCGCAGACTCGCCCGCCGACGGCGCCTCGGAGGCATCGGCCGACGGGGCGGCGGACGTCTCCACGGACGGGCCGGGGGTGGGGGCCGGGGTCGGTGGCGCGTACGTCCAGCCTGGCGCGGCGGACTGGGAACAGGCCGCGACGAACATGGCCACGGCGAGGATCGAGAGCACGAGAAGCGGGCGGCGCATGGAGACCTCGGGGGAGATGGCAATCCGGAACGCCGCGATCCTACCGAAAGCGCGCCCACCATGCCGTGATTTCGGGTGGTCGAGCGCTGCTCGCGGCCCGGACGGTGATCCGCGGCCGGTCAACCGGGCCGGCGGCCGGTCAACCGGGCCGGCGACCGCCCGCTTCGAGACCGAGCCGGATCGCGACCGCGGCCGCCTCGACGCGCCCCGACACGCCCAGCTTCGAGAGGATGTTGCCGACGTGCACGCCGACGGTCTTCTGGCTGATGAACAGGCGGTCGCCGATCTCCCGGTTCGTCCGGCCCTGGGCGATGAGCGCGAGGACCTCGAGCTCGCGCTTCGAGAGGCCGAACGTGTCGCCACCGGGCGTGCCCGGCCGGGGCGACGACGGCGCGGCCGAGACCGGCGCCTCGGCGATCGGCTGTGACCCTGCGGGCGGGAGCTGGCCGGTCGGGGCAGGCGCGGGCTCGTCCAGGAGCGTGTCCACCTCCGGCGGCAGCTGGATGAGCGCGCGGCCGGCCAGCTCGCGGAGCTCGCGCAGCAGCGGGCGGGCGTGGAGCTGGAGGGCGAGCGCCACCGCCTCCGCGAGTGGCTCGCGGGCGTCGGCGCGCACGACCCGCGCGTCCGTGCGGGCACCGTCGGGTCCCGCGACCGCCCCGGCCATGATCGCCTCGGCCTGGCGCCAGCGGGCCATCGCCTCCCGGTACGGCTGGCCGATCGCGTGCCAGCGCACGGCGAGGTCCGCCCAGTGGCCCGGGATCGTCACGACCGGCGAGGCGGGCCTGGAACGCGCGTGCCGTCGCGAGGCTGGCCTCGGGCTCGTCGCGGCGCGCCTCCGGGTCCTCGGCGCGAGCCCGGGCGACGGCCGCCTCCGCCTCCGCCAGGATCCGGCCTGCACGCTCGCGCGAGGCGGCCACGTCGCCGATCCTGCGCTTCTCGAGTGCCTCAGCGACGATCGCCGACTCGACCTCCATGCTCGTCGCGGCCATCCGCGCGACGTAGACCCAGTCCTCCGAGCCGCGCAGGCGTGCCCAGCCGCGCTCGGCGGCGCGACGCGCGTCGTTGAGGTCGCCGCTCCACAGGGCGAACGAGGCGGTCGCCTGGTAGGCGGGGATCGCCAGCTGCGGGTCGCCGGCCGTCTCGAGCTCCACGAGGACGCGGCCGAGCAGTCGCGCGGCCTCCTCACCCGCCTCGGACTCGATCTCGACGGTCGCGAGGTTCACGATCGCGTTCACCGAGCGCGATGCCGGCCGGGCTCCAGTCGAGGGCGCGGAGGAGGAGGGCGCGCGCCTCGGTCCAGCGTCCCGCGTCCACGAGGATCCCGGCGACATTGCCGCCAAGCAGGTTGCCGTACACGGCCCCGAGGTCGCTGTCGCGGGCCTCGGCGATCCCCCGGTATGCCTCGTCGATGGCCTCGTCCGGTCGCCCCAGCAGCTCGAGCATCGACGACAGGTTCGCCGACGCGCGCATCGACTCGTCGATCAGGCCCTGGGCGGCGGCGCGAGCGAGGGCCTCGCGCAGGAGCGGGATCGCGGTGTCGGGCGCCTCGCCGTAGCCCGTGGCCACCGCGAGCGTCGTGAGCGCGTGGATGGCCTCCGGCTCCGCCTCGTCGCCCAGCGCCCCGGCGAGGTCGAGGGCCTCGGCCGCGATCTTCTCCGCCTCCCGGAAGGCGCCCGCGAGCATCCGCTCCTGCGCGAGCAGGGCGAGGATCCGGGCCCGCTCGACGGAGGCGCCGGGCGGGGCCACGTCCGCGGCCCGACGTAGCGCCGAGGTCGCACCCGCCGAGTCCCCGGCGGCGAGCCGGTAGCGTCCGAGCCGCGACTCGAGGATCGCGTGCTGCGAGGCGGTCCTTGCGCTCTCCGAGCGCCGCGAGCGCGCTCTCCGCGTAGACGACGGCGCGCGTCGGCCGGCCGCGCCGCGGCTGCGGCCTCCGCAGCCAGGCGGGCGACGACCGGGATCGCCTGCGCCTCGAGTGCGGCCGGGACGTCGGGTCCGGCCTGCGCCACCTCCGCGACAGCCAGGGCACGGGCAGCTCGAGGCCGAACTCGAAGGCATCCACCGCGTCCAGCGGCGCCTCCACCTCGAGCGCGAGGCGCCCCGCGTCGAGCGCCGCCTCCCGGGCCTCGGCCGGCCGGTACGCCGCGCGCCAGTGGTAGGCCGCGACGACCGGGAACGTCCGAGAACCCGCGCGCGAGTGCCGCGCGATAGCGAGGTCGCTGGGTCGGGAGCAGGTCCGTGACGACCGCCCGGGCGACGAGCTCGTGGCGGATCCGCAGCTGCTCGTCATCGTCGGAGCGCACGAACCCGTGCTCCAGCGCCTCCGCGAGGCCCGCGGCGAGGTCCGCGTCGAGGCCGTCTGCCCCGCGACGCGGCAGTGACGAGGAGCGCGGCGGCAGCGAGCCGCTGGCGAGCTCCGACCTCGAAGGCGGCCGAGACGATCGCGAGCCGCCCCCGGTCCATCGGGCGCTGCGACGGTGCGAGGAGCCGCAGCACGCGCCGGCACTCCGGGGAGCGGCGGGCCAGTCGCGCCGCGATGAGGTCCGCGAGCGTCCCGGTGAGACTCACCTGGCGCAGCTCGCGGCGGGCGGCGATGAGCTCCTCGACGACGAGCGGCGACCCCGCCGATCGCTCCGCGACCAGGACGACGACCGACGCCGAGGGGCGCTCGCCCTCGATCCCCTCGATCAGGGCCGCGATCTCCCGGCGGGCGAGCGGCGCGAGGTCGACGCGGACCGGCGGCCGCAGCCCGGCCTCGATGACGGCGAGGTTCTCGCGCAGCGGGTGCTCGCGGGTGAGGCGGTCGGGCTGCCACGTGAGGACGAGGCACAGGCGCTCCTCGCGAGCGGTCCGGGCGAGGAACGTGGCGAACGCCCGGGTGGCGGCGTCGGCGACCTGGAGGTCCTCGAGCACGAGCACGATGGGGCGCTCCGTGGCGACGCGCCCGAGCCAGCGGAGGAGCGCCTCCAGCGCGCGGGGCTGCCGTCGTTCGGGATCGGCGAGGGCGCTCGTCCGGGGGGCCGGCATGCCGGCGGCGAGGGCGCCCATCCTGGGCAGGCCCACGAGGATCGGGCGGGCGTCCCGGCGCGAGCAGGCCGATGAGCTCCTCGTCCGGACGCGTGGCGAGCAGGGGCCCGATCGCCTCGAGCACGGCGCTCCACGGCGGATCGACCGGCCCGTTTGAACGGCCGCGCAGGATCAGCGGCGGCTCGGGGGCGCCGGCGGCCCGCTCGAGCACCTGGTCGAGGAAGCGGCTGGCGCCCATGCCCGCGCTGGCCGCGACAAGCACGGTCGTGGAGGTGCCGGCGGCTGTCGTCCTGAAGGCGGCCTCAACGCGTGCGAGCTCCGCCTCGCGCCCGATGAATCGACGGCTGACCACTCTCCCCGGCATCGCCGAATTGTAGGGACGTGTGGGCCGGCCCCTCGGCCGCATCCGCACGACGAGGTCCCGGTACCCTGCCGGGGTGCAGGATCGGAACCCTCCCCACCCCGCCAACGACCTGAACGAGCTCAGCGGCGAGGAGTGGCTCTACTTCACGAAGTCGGTCTGGACGACCGCCTACCCGTCCGAGCTGGGCCACGCGCGGCGCAAGGTCCACGGCGCGAACAAGCCACCGCGGCTCATGGCGCGGCTGATCGAGTTCTTCACGAAGTCGGGCGAGACCGTGCTCGATCCGTTCGCGGGCGTCGGCGGGACGCTGCTCGGAGCGGCGATCGCCCGCGGTCCGCGGCGGGCCATCGGCCTGGAGCTCGACCCGCGCTGGGTCACCGTGTTCGAGGAGACCGTCGCGGCACTCTCGGAGCCGAGCACGGCGGCAGCGGACCGCGACTCGCGGACCTCGGGCCCAACGACCCCGGCGGCGTGCGCGGCTTCGATCCGTCGGGCCTCGAGATGCGCCAGGGCGATGCGCGAGCGCTGCTCACCGGCGATCCCGGACTCGTCGATCGACTTCGTCGCCACCGACCCGCCCTACAACGTCCAGCTGCCGATGACGATGGCTGGCGGCAGGCTCGCCGAGGCCCACGCGAACCGGCGCACGGACTACGCGATGGTGAGCGACCTCGACGCGGACCTCGCGAACCTGCCCGACTACCCGGCGTTCCTCGACGCGATGGGCGGCATCCTCGGGGAGGTGGCCACGGGTGCTCCGGCCGGGCAGGTACGCCGTCCTCATCGTCCGGGACGCCTACCAGGGTGGCCGCTACCTGTTCACCGCCGCCGACCTGGCGGCGCGGGCCGACGCCGTCGGCCTCGTGCCCAAGGGCGACATCGCGTGGTACCAGGCCGGGACGAGGCTGCGGCCGTACGGCTATCCCCGCTCGTTCGTGCCCAACATCGCGCACCAGCACATCGTCGTGCTGCGCAAGACGCCGGAGCGCGCGGCTGAGGCGCGGGACGGGCGCCTAGGCCTCGCCGAACTGCTGGCGGTGTTCCGTGTACGCGCGCAGGATGTCCTCGAACCCGCCGGCCGCCGGTCCCTCGTCGCCGGAGGTCCAGCTGTCGCCGCCCTTGCGTCGACGGGTCGATGACGACGTCGCCGAGGGTCATCTTGTGCAGCCAGCCCTGGCGGCCGTCCGGGCACAGGACGCGCCAGTACGTGCCGCGCTTCTCCATGAGCACGACCTCGTCACCCTCGTCCAGGACGCCGATCTCCACGCCGCGCACCTCGTCGGGCGCGTCGAGGAGGCTGACGAGCCGGTAGCGGATGAGCCGGCGCTCGAGACCCGTGACTGCCGCCCCCGCATCGCCCGTGAAGGTCAGGCGTACCGCGGCAGCGCCGCCGCCGCGAGTCGGGTCGGCCTTGCGGGCCTCCATGAGCGAGGGCCGTCGCCAGCGCGGCATGTGGCCGTCGATGTCGCCCGCCGCCGCGGCGGGTGCGGCAATGGCCTGGACGGCCGTCGCGACGGCGGCTGCATTGGGCACGACGGCGGCATCCGGCATATGCCGAGTTCGGGACGAGACCCGCTCCGCTGGCCGCACGGGCGGCCAGGACGTGGTCGGGGGCCGTCTGCTCCTCGTCACGGCGGCGCTTGCCGAACACGAGGAAGGCCATGGCCATCGTCACGGCGCCGGTCGTCGCGATCGTGACGGGCAGCGCCTGCATGATGGCCGCCCCGAGGGACGATCGAGCTTCCGAGGCCGCCGTCCGAGGACGGTGTCGCCCCTGCACCCCCACCCGGCCCGGACGGAGAGCCGGTTCCCGAGCCGCCGCCCGAGCTGCCGCGGGGGCCGGAGCCACCCTCGCCGGGGCCGGTCGTCCCTGGGACGAACGCGGTGAGCGGGCTCTCGCTCGGGCGCTCGCTCGGAGGTGCAGTGGGCGTGGCGCTCGGCACCGGGGAGTCGCTCGGTTCCGGCGCGGTCGTCGGCACCGCGCGAATGTCGATCGCGGGCTTCGGGGTCGGCTTGGGGGTCGGCTTGGGCGTGCGGCTTGGGCGTGGGCTTGGGCGTCGGCTTCGGGGTCGGCTTGGGGGTGGGCTTGGGCGCGGCCTTGATCGTGACCGAGCCAGCACCAAGCGTGGTCTCGAAGCGCTTCCGATCGGAAGCCACGAACGAGACCGAGTACTTCCCCGCCTTGAGCTTGGTGGAGTAGACGAAGCGGCCGCCCTTCTTCCAGTCCTGGGACGCCGTGCCCGGGCGCATCTCGCGCACGGAGCCGCCGATCACGACGCGCACGTAGTCCGGTTCGGCGCCGCCCGCGTTGCGATAGGTGACCGCGAACTCGATGACGGTTGTCGTGGATCCCTCGCGCGGACTGACCTCCGCGTTGACGAGGCTCGTCGGGCCCGTGCCGGCGGCCGCCGGCAGCACGGTGACCGCGATCAGCAGCGCGGCGGCCAGCGCCGCACGGAACGCCGGGCGGTCCACGCCCGTCGCGATCATGCGAGTGACTGCCGAGAGTTGCCTCAACGCGGTTCTGCCGCCTCCTCCGTGTCCCGATGGCGGGTCCGGGGACCTTCTTCGCGGAGCATCGGAGTCCGGGAGGCGGCCCGCTATGGTACGGGGGTCCCTGCCCCGGAGGGACCGGCGGCTGCCGTCCAGGCCCTAACGCACCGGTCGCCGGTGCACCGGCGCACCGCCCGTGGGCGGCGGAGGGGAGTCCGGTGGGGTTGTCCGGACTCTCGCATCCACCCACGTAGCCGGAAGGTGCCAGTGTTCGCGGGGACGCGCTCGTCCACGATGCGGGCATGCAGGTCATCGCCGCCGACGTCCCCAATTCCCGAGCTGGCCGCATCGCCGTCTACCGGACGGCCGCGACCGCCGTCCTCCTGCTGCTGACCGGCGCGATGCTCGGCTGGCTGTGCCTTGGCACGCCGCTGGTGCACTCGTTCATCCCGGATGGCCGGCCGTCCCCGCTGCAGTTCATGGTCGGCGCCCTCGCCTGGGGCGTGGCGATCCTCGTGCCTGCCGCGTTCGTGATCATCGGCTTCGCGCGCATGGCCGCGGCCTTCGACGCCGCGGCGGCGCTCAACCCCCACACCGTCACGCCGACCCTCGCCAAGGCGCTTGGCCCCGATCATCTCGCGGCGACGCAGCTCGTGCTCCCCGGTGGTCGGCGGATCCACGAGCTGGTGCTGGGCCCGTTCGGCATCGTGGTGCTCGGCGACGTTCCGCCGCCGGCGATGAGCCGCCACGTCGGAACGCGCTGGGAGGTGCGCGGCAGCCGCGGCCGGTGGATCCCGATCGAGGCACCGCTCGACCGCGCGGCGCGAGACGCTGAGCGAGTCCGCGGCTGGCTGTCCACCGATGATCGCGACTTCCTCGTCCGCGTCTACGCCGCCGTCGTCACGTCCGACGAGCGCGTCGAGCGCACGCCGACGTGCGCCGTGGTCAAGCCCGGCGAGCTCGGTGCGTGGCTGGAGGCGCTGCCCGCCCAGCGTGGTCTCACCCCGGTCCGACGCGAGCGCCTGGTCGAGCTCATCCGCTCCGTCGCGCTGGCCGGTCGCTAGCGACGGGTTCCGTGCCGCAGGCACGGGCGCGGTCACGACCTCGGACGCGGGGGTGGTAGGGGAGCCAGGACTCGAACCTGGAACCGGCGGGATATAAGCCCGCTGCTCTGACCGATTGAGCTACTCCCCCACGAGGGACGTCCGGCGGAACGGTCGCCCGACGGGCTCAGGCGCCGGTGGACGACCCGTCGTCGCCGCGGAACCGCGAGGTTATGGAGCCGAGCCGAAACGGGCGGCCCCGGAGCATCGGCGATCCCTCGCGCGCACCGCCGCCGGAGGCGACGGCGACCTGTTCGCCCGCATCGCTCGAATAGGGCCTGCGCCGACACCTGGGCGACGAGCACTCGCTCCTCCTCGGTCTGCGAGACCTCGAGCGGGAGATCGTCGGGGTCGAAGGGACGCTCGACGGGTGCGACCGGAACGACGCTCGGCCGCGCGTACGCGGGAGCCCCGAACAGCTTCGGCATCGCCATGTGGTTGTCGTCGTTGCCCACGCGGGTCCTCGAGCACGTGACGGTGGTCGGCGGCAGGGCCGGCCGGTGAGGCGATGATAGCGATATCGGGCAACCGTTCGCCCGCCCGATGGTCCCGGTCAGGCGATGACCGGCTTGACGATCTCATGGAGCGCGACAAGCACGAGGTACGCGATCGGGACGGCGGCGAACAGCCCAAGGGCGAGGCTCCATGGACTGCGAGTCGCCCGCTGGCCGCCTGCGCCCGTGGGGAGTGGCACGACGAGGTACGTGACGAGCGACCCCACGACGCAGACCGCGACGACATACATGACGAGGAAGGCCAGGCGCAGATCGCCGCCGGGGAGGACCGCCCCGTTGTCAAGGGCGATGTCATAGGCGAGAAACAGGACCCCGAGCACGAGCGCCACCGTGAGGCTGCTCATGACCGCCCGGAACACCGGCTTCGGCGCCCGGCGGAACTGGCGCCACCGGACCTCGAGGAAACCGCGCTGCCGGACGTCGGGCGCCGGGCGACGCTCGCCGCTCAACGGAGCGGGCGGTCGTCGGAGCCGAGCATCGTCAGGGTCTTGCGCGGCGGGATCGTGTCGGGCGTGTGCGTCGCGAGCAGCTCCACGATGGACGCGAAGCGCTCGAGCTCTTCCTCGGTGTTCCAGAAGCCGACCGAGATGCGGAGCGCGTCGAGCGCCGGGATGTCACGGATGATCGCGAAGGCCCGGGCACCGAGCTCCTCGCGTGCCTGGGCGGCGCCCCAGCCGGCGATCCCGAACGTGACGAGCGTGGCCATGTTCCCCCGCGGGGTCAGGAGCGTCACCCCGTCGATCGCGGCGAGGCGGTCTGCGGTCGCGCGTGCGAGGGTGGCGGCGCGGTCGTGCGCCCACGGCAGGCCGACGTACATCGTGAGCCAGCCGCAGCTCCGGGCGAGGCCGATGACCGACGGTCGATGGAAGAAGCCGAACTCGAACCGGCGGGCGTTCGGCCACAGCCTGGGCGCCATGGGATCGAAGGACTCGAAGGAGATGTAGCCCGCGGCCTGGGGGACGACGTCGATCGCCCACGCCCTGCGGGCCCACAGCGCGCCCATCCCCTCGGGTCCGAGCAGCCACTTCTGGCCCGGCACCGCGTAGGCATCCACGTTGAGGTCTTCGACGCTCACGGGGATGGCTCCCGCGGACTGCGCCCCGTCGACGATGACGACGGCACCAGCCGCCCGCGCGATCGCGCCGATCCCGGCAACCGGGAGCACGGCACCCGTCGTCCACAGCACGTGGCTGAAGACGACGGCCCTGGCCGGGCGCCGAAGTGCCTCCTCGAACGCGGCGAGAGTACGGGTGTCGTCCCCGCCATCGCCGATGTCGATGAACTCCACCTCGACGCCCAGGCGCTGGCGAAGGGCGAGCAGGGGCCCCAGGGCGCCCGGGTGCTCGTGGCGGGTCGTGATCACGCGGTCCCCCGGCTCCCAGGGAAGGGCGTTCACCGCCTGGTTCATGCCGTCCGTGGTGGAGTGCGTGATCGCGACGTCGTCCGGGTCGGCGACCAGGATCGCCGCGACCGACGCACGCAGCTCCGCCATCCGCTCGATGACGAACGGGAACTCGTCGGGACTTGCCCGCCCGACCGCGAGCTCCCTCGCCGCCTGCTCCTCCATCGCCCGGTGCGACTCGGCGGGGAACGGACCGGCCGTGCCCGCGTTCAGGTAGATGCCGGCAGCGGTCGCGGGCAGCAGCCCGCGGATCGCCGCGACCTTCTCCGGATCGGGCATGAAGGGGGAGACCACGGGCCTATGATACGGGCGGTCCCCTGCACCCAGCGTCCGTCACCCCGTCGTCCGTCACCCCGTCGTCCGTCACCCCATCGGAGGCCGCCGTGGCCGGCATCGCTCGCCCGGAGCTCATCGCGACGCCCGAGTGGCTGGCCGAGAATCTCGGCCGGCCCGACCTGCGCGTCATCGATGCGCGCTGGCGACCGGACGGCACGGCCCGCACGCTCTACGGGACCGGTCACGTGGCAGGCGCCGTGTACGTGGACTGGCGGGCAGACGTCATCGACGTGCCCGAGGGCGGCGACGCCCTGCTCCTCGCGGCACCCGACCGGGTCGCGGCAACCCTCTCCCGGGCGGGCGTGGGCGACGGCACGTCCGTCGTGATCTACGACGACACGGTCTCGTACTTCGCGTCCCGGATCTGGTGGTCGCTACGGGCCTACGGCTACGAGTCGGCGCGCATCCTCGAGGGTGGCTGGCCCGCATGGGTCGAGGGCGGGCATCCGATCGCCAACGGCGAGGTCGCGCCTGCGCCTGCCGTGTTCACGCCGCGTGCCCAGGCCCGCGAACGGCTTACCACCGCCGACGTCCGCGGGCTGCTCGGCGCACCCGACGTGCAGCTCGTCGACGCGCGAGGGCCCGCCGAGTACCGCGGCTTCGAAGGCAACGTCCGGCGCCTGGGCCACATCCCCGGGGCGGTGAACGTCCCTGTCGCGACGATGCACCAGCCCGGGACGCAGCGCCTGCGGGACCCGGAAGAGCTTCGCTCGATCCTGCTCAAGGCGAACATCACGCGCGGCCGTCGCCTCGTCTGCTACGACGGCTCTGGCGTCGCGGCGGCGAAGCTCGCCTACGTGCTCGTCCTCCTGGGGCACGAGGACGTCGCGGTCTACGACGGCGGCTGGGCCGAGTGGGGCGACCGCCTGGACCTCCCCGTCGACCGGTAGCGCCCATACCGCCCGAGGAGCGGCGCGACGCCCGGCGGTCAGTCGCGGCGGTCCGACCTGGCCATCGCGCCTCCCAAGCGGGACAGATCGCGCCAGATACCAGCCCGGTTGGTGAAGAACGGGGTGCGAGGGGATTCTGCTGACGCTCACCAATCCGGATGGTGATGGTCCGCGTTGGCCCGTACTCCCCGGCGCTGCGGGCACCTCGAGCTGCTCAATTCGTGCGTGCCCTTCCGCGTCGTACACGCCTCGTGGTGGCAGGACCGCGCGTAGCACCACCT
The DNA here is from genome assembly GCA_963715245.1 of uncultured Chloroflexia bacterium. Lineage (GTDB taxonomy): Bacteria > Chloroflexota > Limnocylindria > Limnocylindrales > CSP1-4 > CAIXZV01. The sequence goes on along the minus strand of CAVQRM010000001.1, from coordinate 332,891 downwards.
TGGGTGGTAGGTGTCATGAACAGGAGCAGGCCGGGCGCGAGCGCCGGCGACGAGAGCCACGACCGAACAGCCCAGCCCCGTAGCGGAAACGCACGCCGCAAGACCTCATCGTGACGCGCGACGCGACGGCGACTGGTCCGCGTGTCCAGCACGGCGAGCAGGCGGGCCGTCCGGGCCGCGCGCCAGCCCAATCGCTCGAGGGCAATCCGCACCGCCAAGCGCTCCTTGGCGTCGAGCCGACGCAACGTCTCCTCGATCGACACAATCTCGGTCTTGACCTCGACCACGAGCAGCGTCCCCGTGGCGGCGTGGAACGCAAGCACGTCGATCGATCCGCGTTCGCCGAAGTGCGAGTAGGTGACCTCCGTTGCGGTCAGCCAGCCATCGGCCTCCAGCAGCCGCACGACCTCGCCCACCACCTTCGCGTGGTCTTCATCCCTGAGCCGGTCTGCCTCTGCGCCCCGCCAGCGCACCGAGATGACAACCTCCGCCTCGAGCGCAGCGGCAACCCGTCGCAGCGCCCGGATCGACAACCGGTCCAGCCTCCCGGCTTCGACGAGCGAGACAAGCTGCTGGCTCATGTCCGCGGCGGCGGCGACGTCGATCTGGCGGCGACCGAGTCGGATCCGGATCGCGCGCAGGAGCCTGCCGATCGCGACGTCGTCCATCGCGCGCAGCATCGCCGCGACGGCTTACCTGCCACTCACCCGGGCTGGAGCCGGGCGCCGGTACCAGCGCTGGCGGGGCAGGTCGTGCGGACGACGGGCTCAGCCGGCGTCGCCGCCGGGAGTGGCTGGCGGGTCGATGCCACGCCAGGGGTCGGGCTCGGCCGCGCCGGGAGCGCCACCGATGCCCGCATCCGCCGGTTCGGCGGCGGGGCTGTCGATCCCCGCCCACGGGTCGACCTCCTTGTGCGGCGCAAGGATCTGGGCCCGGTGGTGGTTGACCGCCACGAGGATCGCCGACTGGCGGGCCTCGCCGACGCGGTCGGACCAGAACGTGGCGTCCGTGATCGGCAGGAACCGCCCGTGCAGCTCCTCGAGGGCGTGCTTGATGTTGCCCTCGGTCGGGAGCAGGTGCATCGTCCCGGTGACCTTGAACGGTGGCACCGAGATGATCGCCACCTCCTTGACCTTCGGGGTCCGGAGCTCCGGGATCGGCTCCACGGGCGTGGTCGCGACCGCAAACAGGACCGAATCGAGGTTGACCTGGGCGTAGGCAGCCTGGATGGGCGCGCCGCGGTCCCCATACTCGTCGACCGTCACGTCCTCGAGGATGAGGAAGGGGTCCTCGGCCAGGTTGAGGATGTCGGTGACCCGGTGCTGATGGGTCCGGATCGAGCCGCGCGTGATCAGCGCGTCCGTGTAGAGCGTGAGCTCGAGACGCTGGGCCTCGTTGAACGCCGCGAACATTGGTCCCTCCGTGCGTGCGCCCCCCGGGCGCGCATGCGCGTCTGCCGCAGCATACGACCCGGGAGCGGGTTGGAGGGCACCCGGGACTATCGTCTGGCGCTCGCCGTCACCAGGTGCTCGGCCCCGTGCTGGAGATCCTCGTACAGGCGCGTCACCGTCTCGAGCGTGTCGATCTCGGACGCGGGCTTGTCCGGGCGCAGGTTGGCGATCCGGGGGAACCGCAAGGCGAAGCCGGAACGATGGCGGGTGGAGCGCATGATCACGTCGAAGGCGACCTCGACCACGATCGCCGGCTCCACGACGCGGTAGCGGCCGTGAATGCTGATCGTGTGCGCCTCGAACCACCTCGTCATCTCGGCGATCTCGGCGTCGGTGAGGCCGCTGTACGCCTTGCCGATGGTCACGAGGGTCCCCGTCGCGTCGTCGCGCACCGCGAACGTGTAGTCGGACAGGACGCCGTGGCGCTTGCCGTGGCCCACCTCGACCCCGACGACCACGCAGTCGATCGTCGCGAGCGCCTTCTTCATCTTCAGCCAGCCGTGTCCGCGACGCCCCGGCGAGTACGCGCTGGAGGGGTCCTTGACCAGCAGGCCCTCGTTGCGCCGGGCGCGAGCCTCGGCGAAGGCAGCCTCGAGGCCGTCCACGGAGTCGACCGACACGAGGTGGCTCAGGGCGAACGTGCCCCCATCGCCGGCCAGCGGCAGATCCAGCGCCTCGAGACGTCGGCGCCGCTCCACCAGCGGTTGCTCGAGGAGCGGCGTCACCGCCGCGCCCTCGTCCCGGTCCAGGCCCAGCACGTCCCAGGCGACGTAGATCACGGGCACGTCCGCGAGGATCCGGGCGGACGGGTTCTTGCGCCCGAGACGCGCCTGGAGCTGGAGGAACGGCAGCACGACACCGTCCTTGAACGCGAGGATCTCACCGTCCAGGATCCCGGTCCACGCGAGCCGCCGCGCTCCCTCGACGACCTCCGGGAACTGGCCGCTGATGTCGTGGAGGTCGCGCGAGTACAGGCGCACCTCGTCGCCGCGGCGGTGGAGCTGGGCCCGGATGCCGTCGTACTTGTCCTCCACCCAGACCGTCGGGCCAAGCCGCGCCACGATCTCGGCCGCGTCCTCGGCCGGCGACGCGAGCATGAACTTGAGCGGGTGGAACAGCGTCATGGCGGCGTCGCCGAGCCGGTCCTCCCGCGCGAGCGCCGCGGTCCGGCCGAGGTCGCCGGTGAGCATGCCGGCCCGCTTGACCGCGTCGAGCGGGCGGTCGAACGCCTTCGCGATCGCCGCCTCGAGGAGACCCTCGCGGAGGCCGATCCGGAGCTCGCCGGTGAGGACCTTGACGATGGCCGCGGCCGTCCACGGGGCTGAACGCGCGAACAGCGCCTCGATGAGCGCGGCCTTCGCGGCCGCCCCCGACGCCGCCTCGACCGCCTCGAACGTCGCGTGGACCTCGGCCAGCGTGGGCTCGCCGGCGGGATCGGGGGCATGACCCGCCTCCTCGAGCACGGTCCCGACCGCGGCGGCGATGTCCGAGAAGCGGTCGTAGGCCCGGCGAAGGGTATCCGCGTCCGTCCCCGCGACCCGAAGGATCGCGCCCGAGATCCCGGCCCAGCCCACGCCGATCGTGCGCTGGTCGGCCTCGGGGAACGGGCGGCCGGTCAGGAACACGGCCGCGATGGGCAGGTCGCCGGGGCGCCAGCGTCGCAAGGTACTCCGCGAGGATCGCCGTCTTCGCCGAGGTCTTCGTCGTGGCTGCCACGCGATCGGCGGTCTCGCTCCAGCGGCGCATGGTGGCGATGGTATAGGGTGTCCGCGATGCTCCACCGGCGCTGGTTTCCCGATCATCTCGAGGGCTCGCTCGTGGTGCTCCGGCGCCACTCGCGTGAGAACCTGCCGCGACTTCATGCGCTGGTACCAGGATCCCGAGGTGGCGCGCCTGACGCGCTACCAGGACGGGCCGATGCGCCCCGACGAGATCGAGCGCTTCTTCTCGATGCGGGCGCTGGGAACGGAGAGCCTCGCGATGGGGATCCACGTCCGGGACACGAACCGGCTCATCGGGTCGTGCGCCTTCAGCCAGCTCGACGGCGACAACGGGTCCGCGCTGTTCCACATCACGATCGGCGAGCGCGATGCCTGGGGCCACGGCTACGGGGGCGAGGCGACGAAGCTGATGGTGGACCACGCGTTCGGCTCGCTCGGGCTGCACCGCGTCGCGCTGAGCGTGTTCGCGTTCAACGAGCGAGCGCTCCGCGCGTACGCGCGCGTCGGCTTCACCACCGAGGGACGCTCGCGCGAGGCGATCTGGCGTGACGGGCGCTGGTGGGACGAGATCCACATGAGCGTCCTCGAGCCCGAGTGGCGGGCACGAAGATGGCAGGAACGGGCCGCCGCGGACGGTCGGGCCGAGCCGGCGGTGAGCGCGCCCGGCCACGACGGCAACGGCAGCGGCCGGACCCCGGTCGCATCCGAGACGGCGTCACCGCGACGAGGAGGCTGACGATGGCGAGCCAGGGCCCCGCCGCGGATGCGGCGCGTGCCGAGTTCCGCGGCTGGATGGAGGCCAAGGGTCACGCGGTCGAGAACGCACGGCACGCGGTGGCCGGCCTCGACGCCGCGTTCGAGAGCGGCGCCCTCCAGAAGACCCCGGTGCTCGGCGCGATGCTCGCGGACCTCGGCGTCGCCCTCGAGCAGGACGACGGCCAGAAGCTGGGCGGGAAGTCCGCCGAGGCCGCGCGCTTCATCCTCCGCGCGATCTCGCGCGAGCTCGACAACGCCTGACGATCGCGAGGGCGCCGTCACCCGGCACCCGCAGCAAGCCGGACGGGCTTGACTCTCGGGTTGCCCGAGGGTTCAGGATGCGCGCATGGACGACGAGCTCCTCCCGATCGGCCGGTTCGCAAGAGAGGCCGGGCTGACGATCGGCGCCCTTCGCCACTACGACGAGGCCGGCGTCCTCGAGCCGGCCGACGTGGATCGCGCGACCGGGTACCGCCGCTACCGGCGGGACCAGCTGCCGACGGCGCGAGCGGTGGCGGCGCTCCGGGACCTGGAGCTGTCCCTGCCGGCGATCCGGACCCTGCTCGAGACCGACGAGCCGGCGGTCCGGACCTCGATCCTGCGCGAGGAACGGGTGCGCCTCGAGGCCCGGACGGCGAGGCTTCAGCGGGCGCTCCACCGGCTCCACATGCTCTCGATCGCGGCCGAGCAGCGTACGGCCGAGTCGGCCGCGTCCCGTGATTCCGCCCCGGACGCCGTCTCCGCAGCCCCCACGCCGAGCCACATGGAGGACATCCCCGTGCCCACGCCGCCGCCGCCGCCCGTCCTGGACCCCGAGACGCACCGCGCACTCGCCGTCGGGCTGTTCAACCGGACCTGGACCCTCCTCGAGATCGAGGGCCGGACGGCCCGCCAGGACGCCGAGATGATCGACACCGCCCACGCCTCGGCGTGGCACTGGCGGCAGGTCGGCAACGCCGCGAACGAGGCGCGCGGGCACTGGATGCTGGCCCGCGTGTACAGCGTGCTCGCGCACGGACCTGAGGCCGTGTACCACGCGACCCGCGCCAACGAGGTGCTCGACGCCGGCGGCGAGGGCATCGAGGACTGGGACGCCGCAGCGGCGGCGGAGGCCATGAGCCGCGCCCTCGTCGCGAACGGCGATCTCGCCGGCGCAGCCGCGTGGAAGGCCCGGGCCGGAGCACTCCTCGAGGGCGTCTCCGACCCCGACGACCGGGGCGTCGTGGAGGGAGACCTCGCCACCCTGCCCGTGTAGCACCTCGGGCGGTCCGGCTGGCCGCGCGGGCGGCCCATCGCGTAGCCTTCGGGCAACCGCGAGGAGCCTGCCGCCCCGATGACGTCCGTCCCGTCCCAGCGCGCCGCGACCGTCGAGTTCGACCACGTCACGAAGTCCTATGACGCCGCGGCGGCGAAGGCAGGTGCGCCGGGCGCGGTCAACGACCTCAGCCTCACGGTCCCGGCCGGGCGGATCTGCGTGCTCGTCGGGCCGTCGGGCTGCGGGAAGACGACATCGCTCAAGATGGTCAACCGCCTCATCGAGCCGACGTCCGGGCGGATCCTCCTCGACGGCGTGGATGCCGCCACGCGTGACACCACCGAGCTCCGCCGGAGCATCGGGTACGTCATCCAGCAGACGGGCCTGTTCCCGCACCAGACGATCGAGGACAACGTGGTGACCGTGCCACGCCTCCTGGGCTGGTCGAAGGCCCGGATGCAGGACCGGGCCGAGGAGCTCCTCGCGGTCGTGGGCCTGGAGCCCCGGACCTACGCGAAGCGCTACCCGGCGCAGCTGTCGGGTGGCGAGCGGCAGCGCGTCGGCGTCGCGCGGGCGCTCGCCGCGGACCCGCCGATCATGCTCATGGACGAGCCCTTCGGCGCCGTCGACCCGATCGTCCGCGAGCGGCTGCAGAACGAGTTCCTCCGGCTCCAGGAGCGGCTGGCGAAGACGATCCTGTTCGTCACCCACGACATCGACGAGGCGATCAAGATGGGCGACCTCGTCGCCGTGTTCGCGGCCGGTGGCGTGGTGGCGCAGGTCGGGCCGCCGGCGGAGATCCTCGCGAACCCGGCATCGGACTACGTCGCGCGGTTCGTGGGCACGGACCGCGGGCTCAAGCGATTGAGCCTGTTCCGGGTCGGGGAGCTGCCGCTGTCGCCGGTCGTGACGGCCCCCGTGGGTGGAGACGGGGCGATCGTGCGGCGGGTGGCCGCGGCGCAGCCGTTCGAGCACGTCCTCATCACCGACCAGGGTGACCGCCCGGTGGGCTGGGTCCATCGGGACCACCTGCGGGCCGGCGAGGTGGCCGCCGACCAGGTGGAGTCAACGTCTCCCCTGCTCGACCGGCGGACCACCCTCAAGGACGCGCTGTCGATGCTGCTCGACGCGGACGTCCAGGCCGGCCTCGTCGTGGACCGCACCGGGGCGTTGCGCGGGATGGTCACCGTGAGCGACATCACCGCGCTGATGCGCGAGCCGGACGCCAGGCCGCTCAATGCCAGCGAGCGTGCCGCGGCGGATGCCGCGCTCGAGGACCGTGCCGCCGCGGGTCCGGCGGGCCCCAGGGATCCTGCGAACCCGACAGGCTCGGACACCGGGGCCTGAGCCGTGGACATCCGGTGGGACTGGATCGTCGACCACCTCGACGACATCGCGCTCGCCTTGTGGCAGCACCTCATCCTCACGGCGGTGCCGCTGACGATCGGCTTCGCCATCAGCCTCGCCCTCGCGATCTGGGCGATCCGGAAGCCGTGGGTCTACGGGCCCGTGACGACCGTCACGGGCATCCTGTACACGATCCCCAGCCTGGCCGCGTTCGCGCTGCTCGTCCCGGTCTTCGGCTTCTCGCTGCTGACCGCGCTCATCCCGCTGACCACGTACACGCTGCTGATCCTGTTCCGCAACATCGTCGCGGGCTTCCAGGCCGTCCCGCGCGAGGTGCTCGAGGCGGCCGACGGGATGGGCTACCGGTCGCGCGAGCGGCTGTTGCGGGTGGAGATCCCGCTTGCCGTGCCGCTGATGTTCGCGGGCATCCGGCTGGCCGCGGTCACGCTGATCGGGCTGGCGACGGTCGTGTCGATCCTCGGGTCCACCTACGGCGGCCTCGGCCAGCTCATCACCGACGGACTCCAGACGTTCTTCCCGACGAAGTACGTCCTCGGCGGCGTGCTGTCGGTTGCCCTGGCCTTCGTCGTCGACTTCGTGTTCGTCCGGATCGAGCGCTTCGCCACGCCGTGGGCCAGGGCGCGGGCCGATCGGGTGGCCCCCGCATGAACGAGACGATCACGCTGGCTTTCCGACCCCGCGTCCTGGCAGGGCCAGACCGGCATCGCCGTGGCGGCTCGTGGAGCACCTCGCGATGGTCGCCGTGTCGATCCTCGCCGCGACGCTGATCGCGCTTCCCGTCGGGCTGTGGATCGGCCACACCGGCCGCGGCGCCAACCTCGCGATCAACCTCGCCAACATCGGGCGGGCGGTGCCCTCGTACGCGGTGATCGTCATCATCCTGCCGTTCTCGCTCGCCTTCAGCCGCGAGCTGGGCCTGAACGTGATCCCGACCTTCCTCGCGATGGTGCTGCTGGCCATCCCGCCGATCCTCGTCAACGCCTACGCGGGGCTCCGCGAGGTGGACCGCGATCTCGTCGAGGCGGCCCGCGGCATGGGCATGCGCGAGCGGGAGATCCTGGCGAGCGTCGAGGTCCCGCTCGCGGCGCCGGTCATGGTCGGCGGCTTCCGGACCGCGGTCCTCAACGTGATCGCGACCGCGACGATCGGCGCGGTGCTCGGGTTCGGCGGCCTCGGGCGGTTCATCCTCGACGGCCGCGCGAAGGGGATCGCCGGCACGGGAGAGCTGATCGGCGGCGCGCTGCTCGTGTCCGTGCTCGCGGTGGGCGTGGACCTCGTCCTCGCCTGGGTCCAGCGCCGCCTCGCCAGGCGTGCGGACCCACAGCTGGCCGATGCCCGCAGCCTGCGCGATCTGTCCGAGGTCCCGCTCCCGTCCGGGATGCCCTGACCGCGGACCTGGAGGCTATGCGGGCGCGGCGACGCCCTCGTCCGGGTCGACCGCGGGGTCTTGATCCCCGTCGGTCTTGATCGTTCGCGGCAGGTCGCTCGTGAATGCCAGGGACAGCAGCGCGAGCAGACCCGCGACGAGGAGGCCGCCCTTGAGCGCCGTGAGCTGCGCGGACTCGTAGTCCTCGACGATCGCGGCCGACGTCGCCTCGTCGAGCCCGGCGCTCGCGACCGCGACCGCGATGTCGGCGGACGACACGAAATCGAGGCCCGGCTCGACGGCGATCGTGACCTGGGCGGCGACCTCGTCGGCGATGCGCTCGTCCTCGAGGATCGTCGAGACGAACGACCCGGTCAGCGCGGACAGCACGATCGCGCCGATGAGCGCGACGCCGAGCGACGAGCCGAGCTGCTGACCGGTGTACTGGAGGCCCCCGGCCTCGCCCCGCCCCGAGGCGTCGACCGACGACTGGACGACGAGACCGAGCTGCGACGCGATGAGCCCCATGCCGACGCCCAGGGCCGCCATCGACACGGCGAACGCGACGTCGCCCAGGTCAGGCTGCATCGTCGCGAGCAGCAGGCCACACGCGAGCGCCGTCGTCGCGAGGCCGGCCCTCGTCACGCCGCGGACCGAGTAGCGGGTGGCGAGGCGCGAGCCGAAGGCCGCCGCGAGGAACATCGCGACCGAGGTCGGCAGCATCTTGACGCCGGTCTCGAGGGCATCGAGTCCGAGCACCAGCTGGAGGTACAGCGGGATCGTGAAGAACACGCCCATCAGGATCAGGTTCTGCGAGAACAGGCCGATCAGGCCCGCGCGCAACGGCGGCACCTTCACCAGGTCGAGATGGACCAGCGGGTCCGTGCCGGCGGCCTCGCGGTGGCGCTGCCAGCGGACAAACGCCCAGATGAGGAGTCCGCCGAAGGCGATGACGAACGGCGTGAGGGCCAGGCCGAACGGGGTGACCGGCGACTCCTTGGGCTCAATGAAACCCCACGTCGTCGACTGGAGGACGCCCAGGACGATGGCGCCCAGGCCCGCGGCCGAGAGCACCGTCCCGACCAGGTCGAGCTTCGGGGCCGGGCCCGTCCGGACCGCGTCGGCGACCTTGCCCACCATCGCGAGGATCCCGATCACGATCACGACCTCGCCGACGAACACCACCCGCCAGGTGAGGACCGTCGTCGCCCACCCACCGAGGATCGGCCCGATCGCGATGCCCGCACCCGCGACGCCGCCGATGACCGCGTAGGCGGCCTTGCGGTCCCGGCCCTCGAAGTTGCCGGCGATGAGGGCCGCCATGGCCGGCAGCACAAGCGCCGCCCCGATGCCCTCGAGGATCGACCAGCCGAAGGCGAGCATCGCGACCGACTGGGACACCGCCGTGATCGCCGACCCGGTCGCGTAGATGGCCAACCCCACGACGAATGCCCGGCGCCGGCCGATGATGTCGCCGATCTTGCCGCCGGTGAGCATCAGCATCGCCATCACGAGGCAGTACAGGGTGATGACGGCCTGGATCGTGGTGACGGTCGTGTCGAACTCGGCGACCAGCTGGCTGATCGACACGTTCATGACCGACTGGTCGAGCACCATGATGAACTGCGCACCCGCCAGGGCGATCAGCGCGGAGCGCCGCTTCATCGAATCCCTCCTGCCTGGTGCCACCGGGACGGCGAGTGGACCGGGCTGGCATGCCCATCGTAGCGAGCGGCGGGGCGGTCGACGGACCGCCGGACCGGTTCGGGTTGAACCGCGGGACCTGCTGGTGCGTACATGGATGGCGCGACCAGGCGAACATGACGGCACCCGTCAACGTCATGGGAGTACCCTGCCGGGGCGCTCCACGAAGGGGCGTCGGTGATTTTCCAGCTCAGGAGAGGAGACCCAATGCGGTTTGCCCGCGTGACTGCCCTCGGGGCGGCGATGCTGGTGGCGGTTGCCGCCTGCTCGTCGGGTGGGGGCAGCGCAGCCAAGCCCGATATCAAGATCGGGTCGGACGGCTTCTACGAGTCACAGCTCGTCGCCGAGATGTTCGCCCAGGTCCTCGAGGCGGACGGGTTCACGGTGACCCGCAACCTCGGCATCGGCGCCCGCCAGGTCCGCCAGCCGGCCCTCGAGCAGGGCCAGATCGACCTGTCGCCGGAGTACGTCGGCTCCGGCCTCGGCTACTACGACGCCGCCGCCCCGACGGGCGACGGACCCACCAACCGCGAGGCGCTCGCCAACGTGCTCGCGGACAAGGGCATCACCGTGTTCGCGATCTCGCCCGGCGAGGACACGAACGCGGCCGTCGTCCGCGCGGACACCGCGGCCGAGCTCAACCTCAGCACGATGAGCGACCTCGCGGCCGTCCAGGACCAGCTCAAGTGGGGCCTGCCGCCGGACTGCGACGCGAACCCCCTGTGCAAGGGCGCGCTCGAGAGCTACGGGATCACGTACCCGCCGGCCCAGCGCGAGGCGCCTGGCGGCGTGCGACGCCCCGATCGCCGAGGCCCTCAACAACAAGGGCATCGACTTCGCGTGGCTGTGCTCGACGCAGCCGGCGATCCAGCAGTTCGGCTTCGTCACGCTGGATGACGACAAGAACACCCAGCCGGCCGAGAACATGACCGCGCTGGTCCGCACCGCCTATCTCGACGGCGTCGGCGACAAGGATGCCTTCCAGCAGCTGCTGGACAAGGTGACCGCGCTGCTGACGACCGAGGAGCTGACGCGCCTCGGCGTCGAAGTCGCCGTCGACCAGCGCGACGTCGAGGACGTCGCCAAGGACTTCCTCACCAAGAACGCGCTGCTCGAGTAGCCGCACATCGCGCCCAGCTGCCGAAGGCCCCGGTTCCGCCGGGGCCTTCTCGCGTTCCGGGTCTGCCGCCCGACGGGCGCCAGAACCCGCGGTCAGCCGAGCTCGAGCGAGGCGAGCAGGTCCGCGCCCTCGCTCCAGGCGGCGGGCGAGTCGAGCTTGAGCCGGTGGACCTCGTGGTTGACCGCCGCGTCGAGGGCCGGGTCGGCCTCGCGCAGGGCGGCGATCCTGTTCAGCCGGGCATCCGCGAACTGGATCGAGGCCGCGTACAGCGCCTCGGGCGATGCCGCCGCGATCCGCGTCTCGGCGCCCGCCTGGAAGTCCACCGGCACCATGAGTCGCGCGAAGAACGAGCCGATCTCGTCCACGAACGGGTCGAGGCCCTGCGAGTGGCCGGCCCAGCGGAACATGGGGGCGGGCGAGACGAACGCGGCCACCACCGTGTGCTCGTCGAGGCGGTCGGCGAGGAGGGTGCCCCCGAACGAGAGGAACTGGTTCGACACCGGCACCCGGTCCGTGACACGGATCCGGCCCCACGAGAACGGCGCCGCGAGCGGCAGCTCGGTGCCCGGCCCGTTCGCGGCTGACGGCGCCACGGCGGCGGACGCGAAGCGCGGCGCCAGGGTTGCCCGTCGGCCGCGGCCGTCGTGCACCTCCCAGTACGTCACCTCCTCCGGGTCGAAGTGCTCGAGCGTGGGCCGGTCCCGGAACGCGACGAGCAGGCGCGGGCCCGGGACGCGGCCCGGCTGATTGCCGTCGCGCAGGACGAAGCCCAGGTGGGCGAGCTCGGCTGCAGCGTCGCCGAGCCAGTCCCCGCCCCAGTCGAGGTTGCCCGGCCACGGCCTCGCCGTGTGTGTCATCGCGATCATCGGTCCGGCGCTACGTCCCCTCGGTGCGAACGACCTCGTCAGTCTGGCCCGGCACCACGGCGACGGGCACGTCCACCCGGCCCCTAGTTCGCCTCGGCCCGAGCACGAACGCGGCGGCCCCGCCGATCGACGTGATCGCCAGCGTCGTCACGTGCACCAGCACGGCGAACGCGAGCGCCGGCTCGCGCGCGATCCCCACCGAGGCGGCGATCGTCACCGCCGCGAGCTCGAAGGTGCCCACGTACCCCGGTCCGGCCGGGATCGCCGTGGCGAGGTTCGTGCCCGCCGCGAGCAGCGCGGCCTGGCCCATCGTCGGCTCGATGCCGACGGCCTGGGCGGCCGCCGCGAAGGCGAGGACCGTGAGCGACCACGAGCCGACCGACAGGACGACGGCGATCGCCATCGTGCGGGTGTCCTTCGCGATCGAGAGCCCGTCGCGAAGCCGGACCAGCACGTGCCGGACGCGCGGCCAGCGGCCGATGAACGCCGCGGCCCGCTCGGCACCCGGAAGGCGGTGGGCCGCGATGGCCAGCGCGACCGCGACGACGAGCAGGGCGCTCATCGCCAGCCCCACGAGCACCGCGGAGGCGACGATGCCCCGGACCGAGAGCACCAGGATCGCCAGCGCCGCGATCGACGACGACGACCACCGTGTCGACGACCCGCTCCACCACGATCGTGCCGAGGATCATCGAGCGCGAGAGCCCCGTCCGCGTGCCGAGATCATGGCTGCGGACCACCTCGCCCAGCCTGGCGGGCAGGATGTTGTTCGCGAGGTAGCCGACGAGCAGCGACGAGAGCACGGTCAGGAACGGCACCCTCGCCACCGGGGACAGCAGGACGCGCCAGCGGACCGCGCGCAGCAGGACGTCGCCGATCACGAACACGACGAGCAGCGCGATCCACTGCGGCTGGGCGGTCCTGAGGACGTCCATCGCGGCCGGGACGTCGACCGTGCGGAACACGAGGGCGAGCGCCACCACCGAGATGGCGATCCCCAGGACCGCGCGGCCGGTCCCCCGCGGGAGGCGCACGGCTAGGCGGCGCCGGGCTCGCGGGCCGCGCCTCGCGGGCTCAGCTTGCGCGACCGGCGGACCCCGGTCCGATGGAGCAGGTACCGGGCGACCACCCTGAGCGTGGACAGGCCGTACACGACGCTCCGCTTGAAGTTCACGGAGCTCGCCTCCTCGAAGTAGCGGGTGGGCACGGCGATCTCGCCGATCCGCATCCCGCCCACCGCGACGACCTGCGCGATCAGCTCCTGGTCGAACACGAAGTCATCCGAGTTGAGGCGGTACGGGATCGTCTCCAGCAGGCGCCGGCTGTAGGCGCGCAGGCCCGTGTGGTACTCGGAGAGATGGAGCCCGAACGCGGCATTCTCCACGCCCGTGAGGAACCGGTTCGAGACGAACTTCCAGCGGGGCATGCCGCCAGCGAGCGGGTCGCCCAGGAACCGCGAGCCGAGCATCAGGTCCGCGTCACCCGAGAGGATCGGCGCCACGAGCTGCGGGATCCGGGTCGCGTCGTACTGGTAGTCGGGGTGGAGCATGACGACGACGTCGGCGCCCCACTCGAGCGCCCGGTCGTAGCAGGTCTTCTGGTTGCCGCCGTAGCCCAGGTTCTGGCGGTGCGTGATGACCTCGAGCCCCAGCCGCTCCGCGATCACGACGGTCTCGTCCGCCGACACGTCGTCGACGAGGATCAGGTGGTGGACGAGGTCGTGCGGGATGTCCGCGTACGTGCGCTCGAGCGTCCGGGCGGCGTTGTACGCGGGCATGACGATGACGACCCGGGGCTGGGCGGGCATGGCGCAAGGGTAGTGCCTCGCCGCACCACCCGGCGACCGGACGATGGTCCCGGACGGATGCTGGGGACCATCTCCGGTCTCGCGGGGGTGCTGCTCTTGCCATCTACGATCACGGATCGTGTTCCCGCGCCTCCTGCCACCCCGGGGTCGATGAAGTCGCCCATCGGCGTGCTCAGCCTCCTCACGGCGCCGCCACGTACGAAGGTGGGACGTTCATGGCACCGCGCGAACGATCGGCAACGACGTGCACGAGCGTGGGTCGTAGGCGGCGGGGTCCGGCGGCTTCAGCCGCCGATTGCACGATCCTCCTTCGTTCCTGCCGGTCGAGCGGCTGGTGCACGATCCTGCGTCGTGAATGGCGGTCAGCGGGCGCGAAGATCACACGAGCGACGGCCGCGTCGCAATCCCGTCATCATCCGGGCCTAGCCTTGCTCGCGAACGTACAGTGCATGGTGCGGGCAGCCCGCCGCCCGCCAGGAGAACCCGGATGTTCGATCGTCTCTTCGGGAACCGTCCGTCAGACGCCGCGCTGGCGGACCGCGTCCCGCCCGGCCAGTACCTCACCGAGAAGTTCCCGGTCCTCCACTACGGCTCGGTGCCGAAGACCGACCTCGCGACGTGGGACCTCAAGGTCCACGGCGAGGTCGACAACCCGTTCACGCTCAGCTGGGGGGAGTTCCAGGCCCTCCCGCGCAAGCAGGTCACCACCGACATCCACTGCGTGACGCGCTGGTCGAAGCTCGACACGCACTGGGAGGGCGTCGCGATCCAGACGATCCTCGAGCTCGCCCAGGTCCGGCCGTCGGCACGCTTCGTCGTCGGCCATGCCGAGCAGGGGTACACGGCGAACCTGCCGCTCGACGTCCTCGATGACGACGACGTGCTCCTCGCCGACACGTTCGAGGGCGAGCCGCTCGAACCCGACCACGGCTACCCGCTCCGGCTGATCGTGCCCAAGCGCTACTTCTGGAAGGGTCCCGAAGTGGCTCCGGGGCCTCGAGTTCACGACCTCGGACCGGCTCGGGTTCTGGGAGCGCTACGGCTACCACAACGACGCCGATCCCTGGAAGGAGGAGCGCTTCAGCGCCGGCTGACGTCTGCGGATCGCACCCGCCGGACCAGTTGGCGGACGTGGAGGGCCGTACCCAGCGCGACGAGGGCCGACGACCAGATCGGGATCGTGCGGGCGAGCCGATCCGGCAGGAAGATGTCGGACACGCCGCCGCGGCTTGCACCATGGCGCTCGGCGAGCGGCGTGAGTGGGCAGACGCCGTCGTTGACGAGGAACACGGCCGCTTCGCCGGCAACGAGCACCGCGGCAACCGCGACGCTGCGGTCGCGGCGCCCGACAATGCCCGTGGCGACGAGCCACAGGATCGCCGACAGGATGGCGAGAAACGCGGCCGAGTGAACGGCCTTGATCACGATCAGCCGAGTCGACGGCCGCTGGTCGTGCTCCGCGTCGGCACCGATGGTCATGCACTCCTCCGCGCGTCCCCGGGGGCGGACGGCTCGAACCCGGGCAGGCCCGGGCAGCCTACGAAGCATGTGCCCGGTCCGGACAGGGCCCTTCGTCCCCCGTTGGACGGGCCACGGGTGCCTGGCATCGATGCGCCTCTGCACGCAGCCAGGGCTGGCCCGACGGCCGAGTCGTACCATGCCGCCGATGAGCCGGTTGTCCGTTCCATGAGCGCCCCCGTCGTCGTGAGCGACATGGACGGCACCCTCGCCACGGCCGAGACCTGGCGGGGCGTCCTCACCTGGATCCGCGCCAACCACCCCTCCCCCGCCGCCCGCCGCTTCGTGACGGTCCGGCTGCCGAGGGTCGTCCTCGCGAAGCTCGGGCTGATCGACCAGGAGCGCTTCCGCGCGCGGTGGATCGAGGACCAGGCGAGACTGCTCACCGGCTTGCCCGCGGAGCGCGTGACCGAGATGGCGGAGTGGGTCGTGGATCACCACCTGTGGCCCGCGCGTCGCCAGCCGGCGATCGACGCCGTCCTGGCGGCCGTGGCCGAGGTCCGGTCCACCCACCCGGAGGCGCAGCTCGTCCTCGCGACCGGCGCCTACCAGCCGATCGGCGACGCCTTTGCCCGGCGGCTTGGGGCCGATGTCGTGCTCGGAACGCCGCTCGAGATCCGCGACGGCGTCGCGACCGGCGGCGTCCTCGCGCCGACGCAGAGCGGCGAGCAGAAGGCCACTGCCGTCCGCGCCCATGCCGGCGACCGGGAGATCGTCGCGGCGTTCGGGGACACGTCGGCCGATGTCCCGCTGCTTTCGCTGGCCGTGCGGGCCGTCGCCGTCGCGCCCGATGCCGCGCTTCGGCGCGAGGCCGTCGCCCGCGGCTGGGAGATCATCGAGCCCGTTTGACGTCGGCCACGACAGCGTCCGTGGCGCCACTCGGCTCTTGCCGACGACGATGCGCCGGCGGACATTGGGGCAGCCATGGCCCGGGTCACCCCGCCAGGTGGCACCGCCGGTATTGCGGAGGTCATCGTGCGCACGGCCAGCCGTACCGATCGAGTGGCAGCGATCGTGCTAGCGATCGAGGCGCTGCTCATGTCGGCCGTTGCCGCCCTCCTCGTCGCCGGGCTGCCCGAACCCGATCCCGGCGAACCGGCGACGGAGACGGCGTTGCTGATGGCGCTGTGGTTCAACGCCATCCCGGCCGCGGCCACGGCCCTGATCGCACTCGTCGCCGGGTGGCTGTTGTGGCGTGGACGTCGGAATGGGCGCGGCCTCGCGCTCGGCTGGGCGGCGGTCGCCGGGGTCGTCTCGGGGCTCATGCTCACGAGCTACGGCAGCGTGGCCTGGCTCGCCCGAGTCGTCTTGTTCGAGCCCTCCCGCTGGCAGATCCGCTGGCCGTTCTTCTACTACGACCCGTTCGTCGGCTCGGACGTGATCGGGACGCCGGTCGAGCGGCTGCCGGGTGTCCAGCTCGACAGCCTCCTGTTCTGGTACCCGGGCCTCCTGTTCGTCGGCGCGCTGGCCGTCGCGGGTCTCCTGCTCGTGGGCTGGCTCGCCCGTCGCGGCAGCGGCTCGCACGTGCACGCACACGCCTGAGATCACCCCACTCCCGGCCTATCCGTGATCGGGGCGCTCGGCACTGGCGATCGACACGCGACCGCGGGACCCTCCTCGAAGGAGGCTCGAGATGCACATCGCGTTCATCGCCATGAGCGGCGTTCGCGCCGCGAGCAAGGAGCTGAACGAGGCCGGCCTGACGATGCCGGGCTTCCTCGAGCGCAGCAAGGCCATCGCCTCGCTGCCCAGCCTCGCACTCCTGACCCTTGCGGCACTCACGCCGGATCCGATCGACGTCACCTACCACGAGGTCGAGGACATCCGCGCCATGGGCGACCTGCCCGACTGCGACGTCGCCGCGATCGCGTCCTACTCCGCGCAGATCAAGGACGCGTACGAGCTTGCCGACCGATACCGGGCCGAGGGCGTGCGGACGGTGCTCGGCGGGCTGCACGTCACCGCCCGTCCCGAGGAGGCGCTCGGGCACGCGGACGCGGTCGTGATCGGCGAGGGCGAGCTGGGATGGCCGGACGCTCGTCAGCGACCTGCTGGACGGGCGCATGCGCCGGACGTACGGGCCGGACGGCCGCGAGTTCGACCTCGCCGACGCGCCGATGCCGCGCTACGACCTGCTCGACGTGGAGCGGTACAACCGGCTGACCGTCCAGACCCAGCGCGGCTGCCCCTGGCGCTGCGAGTTCTGCGCCGCGTCGATCCGGCTCACGAACCGGTACAAGGTCAAGCCGGTCGACAGGGTCATCGCGGAGATCCACGAGATCAAGCGCCACTGGCCCAGCCCGTTCGTCGAGTTCGCCGACGACAACACGTTCGTCAGCCGGCGCCACTCGATCGCGCTGATGGAGGCGCTCGCGGGCGAGCGGATCAAGTGGTTCACGGAGACCGACATCTCGGTCGCGGACGATGACGAGCTCCTCGACGCTGATGCACGCGGCGGGCTGCGCCGAGATCCTGATCGGCCTCGAGAGCCCGACCGCCGCCGGCGTCGAGGGCGTCGAGACGCGCCGCAACTGGAAGCGGAGCCGGTTCGACACCTACGCCGAGGCGATCGAGCGGATCCAGGGCCACGGCATCGCGGTCAACGGCTGCTTCGTCCTGGGTCTCGACGGCGACGGGCCCGAGGTCTTCGACGAGGTCGAGGCGTTCGTCCGGCGGACCGGGCAGTTCGATGTCCAGATCACCGTGATGACCCCGTTCCCCGGCACGCCGCTCTACGACCGCCTGCTCGCCGAGGGCCGGCTCCTCGAGCCGACGGCCTGGGAGCGGTGCAGCCTGTTCGACGTCAACTTCCGGCCGCATGCACATGACGCCCGATCGAGCTGCAGCAGGGCGCGCTCGGACTGGCGCGCCGCGTCTACACGGAGGAAGAACGCGCGGCACGACGGCGGCGGTTCCACGGCCAGCGTCGTCGCCACCTCCGCGAGGTCCACGAGGCAGGAAAGGTTGGGGTGCCGGCATGACCGCCATCGAAGCCCGCCGCGAGCTGCCCGCGTGGCGAACCGCTGTTCGTGGTCGCGGCGCTGTACGACATCGCCCTGGGGCTCGCGTTCCTGTTCCTGTGGGAGCCCATCTTCGAGTGGCTGGGCATGGCCGCCCCGCCGCACGTCTCGTACGTCCACCTGCTCGCGGTGTTCGTCGCGATCCAGGGGATCAGCTACGCGTTCGTGGCCGCCGATCCGCTCGGCAACCTGGGCCTCGTCAAGGTCGGCGTGATCTACAAGGCGGGGTACGCAGGCGCTGGCCGCGTGGTACCTCCTGGCCGACGAGATCCCGTCGATGTTCTTCGCCTGGTTCGGCCTGTTCGACTGCCTGTTCCTCGTCGCGTTCGTGCTGTTCCTCGCGGCGCGCCGCGTCCCTGCGAGGCGCCGGATGATCGACGCCGCTCCGGCGCGCCGGCGGGGTGTCGAGCTCGACGGACGACGCCCGGTTCCGGCGGCGGGTCATCCGGCTGACGGCCGTGAGCGCCGTCGCGCTCGGGCTGCTCGCGGGCTCGCCGTCGCCACGCTGGACGCGCCGCCCGCGGTGATCGCCGCCCTCATCGGGGGCTGGGTGCTGATGCCGGCGATCCTCGTCGCGAGCCTCCGGCAGCCGCGGTTCCGCTACGGGCTCGTGGTGCCCGCCTCCCTCGTCTCGCTGGGGCTCCTGGCGATCGTGATCGGCTGGCTCCCGGCAGGCGGCGCCGCGGCGACGGGCTGGGTGCTGCTGACGGCCGGGGTCTGGCTCGGCGGGGCGCTGGGGCTGTGGCTGTGGTACCGCCTCGCGCCGGTCCCGGCGGCGCTCGACGACCCCTTCTCGAGCGGTCGGTGGGCGCTCGTCGGTCTGCACGTCGGCCTGATCGTGCTGGGGTTCGTGCTCGCGGCGACCGCGCTCGCGTGACGCCCGGCTGTCACGCTTCACGCCCGGACGGCGTCTCACCGACACCACCTGGGAGGACCACGATGTCGAAACGCGTGAGCGTCCCGATCGCACCACTTCTTGCCGCCGCCCTCGTCGCTGGATGCGGGGCCACGGCCACGCCATCGATGGAGCCCGCCGCGTCCGTCGGCCCGGTGCCGACCTCCGCGGCCTCCGCGGCGCCATCCTCATCTCCGCCGCCCGCGAGCGTGCCGCCGGCGACCGCCGCACCATCGCTGAACGCGACCGGACCGGCCGTCGCGTACGAGCCGGGTGCCGAGATCATCCAGGTCGAGTTCGGAGATGACGGCCGCACCGCGGTCGTCCAGCTCGACTGGACAGCGGATCGGGCCGCGGTCGCGCTCCTCGACGAATGGGGCTCCCTCCTGCCCGGATGGCCATGGAGCGTGGGCGACGTCCCGGGGCCGAGGGCATCAGCCCGCTTCGGTCCCGACGGATCCGTGTACGTCCAGGTCCGCGCGCATGACGGCCCGGACACGTGGCGGCAGTTCCTCCATCGTCTCGATGCGAGCGGGCGCGAGATGCCCGGCTTCCCGATCGGGCTTCCCGGTGTGCCGTTCTGCTCCCTGGACGTCGCCGCCACCGGCGTGGCGTACGTGACCTGCGAGAACGAGGACGACACCGGGACGGGACGAGCGACGGTCATGGCAATCAGGCCGGATGGGGGCACGGTGGGCGGGTGGCCGGTGACGCTGGATGGCTCCGCTGCGATCGCGGGCTTCCGGCCGGACGGCGTGGCGGTGATCACGACCGGCCGGGACGAGACGCTCGTCACGTCCCTCGCGCCGGATGGCTCCGTGGTCTCCGGCTGGCCGCAGCGAGTCGCCGGCAAGTGGGCGCTCGCCTACGCCGGCGGCGTCATCGTGGACGCCGATGGACGAGTCCACGTCACGACCTACGACTGGGCGGAGGGTCAGTGTGGTGCGGCCCAGGGCACCACATACACCGTCCTCGGCCTCGACGGAAGGACCCTCGCCGGATGGCCGGTCACGCGGGACGGCTGGGCGTCGGAGCCGGCGGTCCAGCCGGACGGGTCCATGACGGTCGTGACGGAGCATGGCCGGGCCATCCGCTACGGGCTCGACGCGAACGTCGTCGAGGGGTGGCCGGTCACGGAGGTCGACGTGTCGGTCGACTGCTATGCCGGATCGCCGGTCGTGGCGGCCGGGAACGACGGCACCATCGTGGTCGGCGACCGAGAGGTCACGCTGCTCGCGGACGTGGGCCGCGTCGCCACGGGCTGGCCTGTGGACCCGGACGGCCGCCTGATCAGCGCGTGCGAGGCATGCACGCCGGGGCCGTCGGGTCCGATGCGACCGGCAGTCGGCGACCACGGCGTGTTCGTCGTCACGCATCACGATGACGAGCCATTGGTCGCCGGGACCGCCTTCGACGGCGCGATGCCCGACGCGGCTCAGGTCGCCATCGGCGGTGGCCAGGTGGAGTGGGTGCGGATCGGCGCAACGGGCCGGGTGTGGGTCCTGCTGACCGACTGGTCGAACGAGCTGGACTCGAGCAGCAGCCGCCTCGTTCCGGTGGCAGAGGACGCTGCGCTCGCACGGTGAACGGGCGCCCGGGTTCGTGCCCGAGCTCGACGCCGTCGCTGACAGCGAGCGTGGCTCGCTCAACGATGCGCGGGCCCGACGGAGTCAGCGGTGATCAGGCCGACCCGGGCCCACGGTGGGAGACCGCTCCGGGCGGCGACCGGTGCCTCGCACGATCGATCGCGTCGGCCACCGCGAACCCGACGATCCCCAGCATTCCACTGGTGATGAGTGGCACGCCGATCCAGAACCACGACTCCAGGAGCAGTGTCCACCAGGTCTCACCGCTCTCATCGGTCGGGAACCGGTCCCAGTACGCGAACATGAGGATCAGGTATCCAGCGATCATCGAGGCCGCCATCGCGATCCCCGCGACCGCGCCGGTCCGCAGCCGCCGGCTGGTCGGGCACAAGCACATGTGCGGCCGCGCCCGCGAGGACGCACAGGACGCACCCGAGCACGAGCAGGCCGGGCGAGATGTCGAGATAGCCGGTCGCCTCGACGATCGACCGCTGGGTGAGGAGGCCCACCGTCCAGCCCGCCGCCAGCCCGCCGATCACCAGCAGCCGGGTTCTGACCGACACCGTGCGCATGACCACACCCCTTTCCCGCGCGAGCGTGGTCGCTCGACCCGTCGGGTGCCAGTGCCGTCACGCTCGAATCGCACTCCCGGACCCGGTAGCCAGGCGCCCCGTGGTCAGGCGCCGGGCGCGACCCGCACGAGGAGCCGCATGACGGGCCCGGCCGCCTCGTAGAGGTCGGCGAGCAGGTCGGGCAGCGCGGGCGAGTGGACGTCGCTGTCGGCGAGGCGCCGGCTGAAGATGAGGTCCTTGAGCGTCAGCAGGTCCGCATCCGGGTGGTCCTTTGGAAATCCCGCGGGAACGCGCTGGTACCGGTCCCCGTGCAGATCGCCGAACGAGCGCACGAACCCGGGGTCTGCGAGTGCCGACCGCACCGTCGCCGGCTCGGCCGCGACGAGGGCTACGCCACGCGACGAGCACCGGCGGGTCGGGGCGGTACAGCCCGCCACCGGCGTAGATCTCGCCGGGCTCCAGGTGGAAGTAGCCCGACGGGCCGCCCCCGAGCGCGGGGAAGCGGGCGCTCACCGCCGTCTTGTAGGGCGACTTGTCCCGCGAGAACCGCGTGTCCCGGTAGATGCGGAACGGGGACCGCGCCGGGTCCGCGGTGAGCGGGATCCCGCGCGCCTCGAACCGCTCCGCAAGGGCCTCACACAGCGCCTCCATCGGCTGCTTCAGGAGACGCTCGTACTCGGGCTTGCGCGGCGTGAACCAGGCACGGTCGTTGTTCGCGGCGAGCTCGGCGAGGAACGCGATGGCGTCGGGCGAGAAGCCCGCGAAGGTCGGCGATGAGGTCATGCTGCAGCCCAGGTCGCGGGATCCGGTGCGTCGCTCGATCCGGGCGCACCGGACCGGGCGACGGCGTCCGCCGCCACCGCCAGCGCGGCCGTCGTGATCCCGATGCCGTAGAACAGCGACAGGCCCGTGAGCGAGAGGCCGAACGCGAGGACCGGGCACAGGAGCAGGACTGGAGTCACCCACGATGGCCGGTGACCCCGAAGGACGAACCCGACACGACCCACGGCGATGAGATACACGAGGGCGGCAACGAAGAACGACATGTAGGCCGCGAGGCGCCCTTCGCTGCCGGAACCCTGGTATGGCGCCGTCGAGAACAGGAAGAACTCGGCGGCGACGCCCGCCGACGCCACGAGGAGCGCGGCCGCGGCCACGAGCATTGCCACCCGGCCCCGACTGCCACGGATCGAGAGCGCGGCCCGCATCGCCAGCGGCGCCCCGATCATCGGCAGGATCAGGAGCGCGGCGAGGCGGTTCGCGGCCTCGTACGCCTCGTATGCGAGCGACCCCGGCGATCCCCACTGGCTGGAGGTCGCGACGGCTGCCGCAACGGTGCCGATGGCACCGACAAGCCCCATCACGGCCAGCAGCCGGACGGTGCGGTGGTCCGTCGGTGCAGCGGTGTCCGCAAGGGCGCTGGCGGATCCTGGGACGCCGGGCTCCATGGCTGCTCCGGTGGTGCGTCACACGATGGGGAGTGGGGGAAGGATAGGGAGCCCACCGGGCGTGTCAACCCAGGTGCGTTCGCGGACCTGGCCCAGGCCTTGGGGCGTTCGCGACCCTCCCCGGCTGATCACAGGCTCCTACGGGGGCTCGGGCGCCGCGCCTGCTACCGGCGTCAGAACCGGCGGCGCCACCCCGGTCCCGGCGTGGCCGATCCCGAACTGGATGAGTTGCGGGATCAGGTCGAGGTCTGCCTCACGACCTGCCCAGGCGGCGACCCCGCCGTCGATGACGAGGAGCGCCAGGCCGGTCGGGGTCGAGATCGCGTAGGCGGCGAACCGCCACGCCTGCGGCGTCCCTGCGCCGTCGATGCGGTCGAGACGGATCGCGCTGCCTCCCGGCAGGTCGACCGTGCGCACGGTCGCCGGACCGGCGATCGGTGAGTCGAACTGGGACCCGAATTGCGCCTCGAGCCACGACTGTGCCTCCGCCGCGGATGCCGCCTGCGGCCCGGCCGGATCGGGCGGCATGGCGAGGACCTGGATCCACGTGCCGTCGTCACGCGGGGGCTCGTTCGCGAGCACGGCGCCGGACGTGTCGAACGCCACGATCCACGGCGGGAGATCCACCCACAGGCCGCCGGCGCTGCTCTCGACGGTCGCCCACCCGGGCGGCGTCGTCGGACGCGGGGCTGGCTGTGTCGTCACCCCACATGCCGCGAGCATGACCAGCACGGTCAGCGCCGCCGCGAGCTGCCAGCCGGCCTTCGGGGTCACGCCACATGGCCTCCCTCGAGCCGCTCCTTCACCAGGCCGGCTACGAGCTGCGTTGCGTCCATCCATGGCGCATGGCCGATGCCCGGCAGGACGACGAGCGATGCCCGTGGCAATGACGCCGCGAACCCCCGCGCGACGTCTTCGCCGCCGAACGGGTCGGCCGCACCCCACACCAGGTCAACCGGGAGGTCGATGCGCGCCTTCGCCGCATCGGTGAGCAGGATGCGCCCGTCCGCGCCGCGGACGGGCGACAGGAACAGCCGTCCGAGCGCGAGGTCGTTGCGGAGCGTGTCGGTGTGGGTGAGCAGCGCGCGATACGCGTTGATCGCCTCGTCCGTGACCCGGCCCTCCTCGAGGGCCGTCCCGAGACCGATCCCCCGGAGGATCCCGCGCACCGTTGCGCCCGTCGCGGGCATCCGGGCCAGGAGGTCGCCGGTGATCGGTGCCGTGCCCAGCCGCATCATGAGGGGAAGCCGCGGGACGGGCGCGCCTGCCGTCCAGCCGAGCTCCACGATCCGCGACACGCGCTGTGGGTGCGCGACCGCGGCACGGAACGAGAAGAAGCCGCCGAACGACGTCGCCACGAGTGGCGCCCGGTCCAGCCCGAGCGCGTCGAGCACGTCCGGCACCAGCGCTGCGCCGAGCGCCTCGAGGCCCGCGAGGTCGTCGACCGACGCCGGAAGCGGATCGCTCAGGCCGGTTCCGGGCCTGTCCAGGAGGAGACACCGGTAGCCCGGGAGGGCCGCGGCGAGATCGGCCCAGCTCGTGCCGCACGTGGAGCCGCCGTGGACGAACAGGACCGGGGCGCCACTCCCGATCTCCTGCACCCGGACGGTCGACCCGAGGCGATCAAGCGACAGGAACCGTTCCACGGGCGAGACGCCGAGGGATTCCCACAGCCCGCGCTCCGCTCGGCGGTATGCGGCCTCGTCGGCGCCCGGCGTAGAGGGCATGGCTCAGGCGGCACCATCGACCGGTGCGGGGTGGCGGCCGCGGGCTCGGTCGATTCCCGGGAGTGCGACCTGGAGCCCGAGCAGGATCCACGCGACGCCGATGAGGGCGACACCCGTGAGGGCGATGGGCCCGAAGACGGTCGGGTCCGTCTGCGATGTGAGGCCAAGGCGGTCGATGCCCGTGATCGCCATCAGGGAGCCGGCGACGAGGATCAGCGTGGCCGCGCGCCACATGACCCCGAGCCGCATCGCGACGACCCCGAACCAGGCATCGGCGAGCCAGAAGGCGAGCGCCGCCCAGAAGCCGACGGCACCGAAGTCACCAGCGAAGGGCTGCTCCCGCCCCGTCGCGAGCAGAATCCAGGCGATGTACGACGCGCTCGCCGCGATGAGCGGGATCGTTCCGACAAGCGCGAGCCGACTCGAGACCGCAGCGTGGCGTCCATAGGTGGCAAGGCCGATCGCGATCGCGCCCGCACAGAACAGGACGATTCGGAGCGTGTTCCACGAGGACGGAACGTCCACGACGTACGCGAGGAGAAGCCCGAGCCCACCAACCACGCCGAGGGCACCGAGCAGGCGCACGGCGCTGGAGGATGTGTCCCGACGGCACGCGATCATGGCCGGATCCTTTCCGATGGAAGCATCGTGGACGTGCGCATCCGGTGACGGGCGGGCCGGTCGCGACCCGCCGCGTCGCCGGACACCCGCGTCAGCGGTTCACGTAGCTGGCGCACGTGTCTGCGCCGAGGACGGCGTACCCGCCATGGTCACCGGGGACGCCCTTGTGCACGAGCACGTGGAGCGGATGTGTCCGCACCCGTCGGGAGAACGTCCACGTTCGGGTTGTGGTCGAACACGGACAGCGGCAGGACGACATCGTCCTCCCCGGCCCCCTCGGCAAGCACGACGCACTGGCCGTTGCCGAGCAGCTTCACGTGCGAGTGGTCGCCAAGCGCCGGCGTGGCAGCGAGCGCGAGCAGGATGACCGCGCCGAGCGCGGGACGGACGAGACGCTTCACAGGGACGCTCCTTCGAGAGATGTGGCCGGCCCGATCCGCAGGGCACTGATGCCGAGCGCCATCCAGCCGACCGGAAAGGCAAGGATCGATGTCAGCAGGAACGGGATGACGAGCACCTCCGGGATCGCGCCGCTGGTGGCCCCCGCGATGGCAGGGACGACGAGAAGCGCACCGAGCCCGAGCAACGCTGCCGCCCCACGGGAGAGGCTGCGAGTACGCCATGTCGCGAGCGCGAACAGGGCCGACCCCAGGAGCATCGTCAGCAAGCCGAAGCTCATGACGATCCAGCCGTCGATGCCGCCGACGAGCGGCGCCTCGCTACTCCCTGTGATGGCCATCCCCGCCCACGCGAAGAGCCCGATGACTGCCCCGGCTGCGGGGACGGCAAACGCGGTCCAGGTGAGAACGGGGTGGCGCCGGGACTGGAACGCACTGAGGCCGACGAGCGCGATCAGGGTCGCGATCGTTGCCCCGATCAGGGCAACGAGAAACACGGGCCAGGGCGACTCGTCACCATCGTTGATCGCGTTGCCGGCGAGCGCAATGAGCCACAGGATGCCGGCGAGGACGGCAGCGTACCCCCCGATGCGGAGTGACATGGCGAACCCCTTTCGGTGTTCGGAGGCGGCACCGAGGCCGCGGAGATGCAGGTGGGCGTCCAGCGCGCCGAGGAGGATGTCGGCCACGTCGAACGGGCCGAGCGGCCGCTCCTCGAGCACCGCGGCGAACTCGTCGCCGTAGCGGGCACGCCAGCGCGCGGGATAGAAGCGAAGGAGGAGGGCGATCACGGGACGCACTCCGGGTCAGCCCGTCGACCGGGCCAGGCGCTTGAGGCCGAGCTGTGCGAACTCGGAGAGCTCGTGGAGCTGCTCGGCGAGCATCGTGGCGCCAACCGCCGTCAGCCGGTACGGCCGTCGCCGTTCGACCGGGGCGAGCGCCTCGATCAGGCCGCGCTCCTCGAGTCGGGCGAGCGCGGCGTACAGGGTTCCCGGACCCAGCGGCCGGCCGGTGCCGGCCTCCACGTCGGCCATGATCGCGTAGCCGTGTTTCGGCCCGTCACTCAGGCTGACGAGGATGAGGAGCGCAGGCTCCGCGAAGCGGCCGAGCTCGGGGATCCGGGTCTCCATGGGACTCCATTGCTACGTGATGCGATATATCGTGTCACGTAATATACGCCGCGGCCCGCGCGTGTCAAGCCCCCTGCCGTGGCAGACGCTCCGCGGCGGAGTCGACGTGCAGGGCTGGGTCAGAGGGTCTGCTCGGTCCTCGACTCCAGGGCGGCCTTGAGCTTCCTGACGTCTCCTACCGCCTGACGCTTGGCCACGGCGATCGCGAGCGGGCTGAGCAACCGCATCACGCGGCTGGTGAACTCGCCCTCGGCGACGATCGTCAACCGGCAGCCGTCGCCCTCCGGTTCGACGGTGCAGTCCGTGCGCACCGTCGCGAACCCGGCCACCGCCCGCCAGGCGACGTGCCGGGGTGGGTCCCACTCCGCGATCTCGGCCACCACCGCCATCGGCCGTCCGAGCACCTTCGACACCTGGCGGCCCCGGCGGCCGACCCGCATCGGACCGTCATCGAGCCACGTCGTCTCGACCACGTACGACCGCCAGCGAGGGTTGTTCTCCGCGTCCGCCACGAACGCGAACACCTCGTCTGCCGGCCGGTCAATGTGGACGGTGCCGCCACCCCTTGCCACGTGGCACTCTCCTCTCCCCCACCTCCGTCCCGAAACGCCGGTGGAGTGTGGCACACGGGTGAGCCGTGCTTCGGCGTGCGGCGAGCCCCGCGCGTGCGCAGGTCTAGCGCGAGGCCGGGGCGACCGGTCTCGACAGGCCGAGGAGGATGCCGGGCAACACGGAGCTCGAGAGCGCGTCCGGGTCCCCGTCTGCCGTGAGCAATGCGCGCCGGGCGCTCCGCTCCGAGATCGCGAGCACGGCGTCCGTGAAGTCGGCAGGGGAGACGAGGAGCTCTCGGCCGTGATGGCGCATCGCCTGGTCTATGAACGCGCCGATCCGATCACGGAAGCGCTCATTGAGGGCGGCGAAGCGGCGCGCCTGGTCGGGCCGCCGGATGGCGAGGATCTCGAGCTCGGTGAGGACGAGCGACAGCTGGCGGTCGAGGGGAACGGTGCGGGCGATCCGGTCGACCAGTTCCCCGACGACCGCCGGCAGATCCGCGGCCTCCGAGAGGTTGCCCTCCACGCCGGCCAGGCTCTGGTCGAGGTGCTCGAGGAGGCGCGCGTGCTCGCGCTCGATAAGCGCGTCGAGCGCGTCGTCCATGTCGGTGAAGTTGGAGTAGAACGCCCCGCGCGTGTAGCCGGCTCGCTCGCAGATCTCCTCGACTGTCGCGCCGAACACGCCCCGCTCCGCGAAGACCGCGCGCGCGGCGTCCAGCACGCGCTGACGCGTCGCCTCCCGTCGCGCGGACCGTGGGGCGTCTGCGGGAGACGCATCGGCGGATGGGGCAGCGACGAGCGGCGCTGCGGGCGCGGTCGCGTCCACGACGGCGGCCGAACCAGGCCGTGCCGACCAGTCATCGGGACGCTGCTCGAGGTCCATGCCGCTCCTGCCGGTCTGGATACACAGCCGTATCGGATACGTTGACGTATCGAATACAGGATCGTATCCTAACGCCCTGCAGGGCCCGATGCAAGGCCCTCCCCGACGACCACCATCCGGGCCCGAGCCGTGCCGCGCTCCGCCCGACGGAGACCACCATGTTCGAGCGCCTCGGCTCCTGGACCTATCGCTTCCGCTTCCTCATCGTGCTTGCCTGGATCGTCGCCGGAGCCTTCTTCGGCGCGCTCGCGCCGAGCATCGCGGGCGAGGGATCCACCGACCAGACATCGTTCCTGCCCGCGAGCGCCCCGTCCGTGCAGGCGAAGGACGCGATCGAGCGCGCCTTCCCCGGGCAGCACCTCATCCTCGTCCGCGACCATCACGATGGTCCGGCCCGGCGGCCTGACGGACGCCGATCGCGAGTGGCGCGACGCGTTCGCGGCGTGGGCGACGAGCGACGAGGCACCGGAGAAGCTTCGAGCGGCCGTGACCGAGACGGAGACCGCGGACTCCCGGCCCGGAGCTCGAGGACCTGTTCCGGGCCGACGACGGGGCGTTCGAGCTGTTCGTCATCAACCTCGACGTGGCGGACGCCGGCGACGAGGCGAAGGCCGTGGTCGAGGAGCTCCGCGAGCACCTCGAGGCGACGACGCCGGAGGGCCTCGAGACCCACGTCACCGGCGCCGCGGCGATCAGCTCCGACTACCTCGAGGCGGTCCAGGTCGGCACGGACAGCACGACCGTCGTGACGATCATCCTCGTCGTCGTCGTCCTGCTCCTGATCTACCGCGCCCCGCTCGCGGCGCTGATCCCGCTGGCCACCATCGGCGCGGCGTACGTGATCTCCAAGGGCGTGCTCGGGTTCCTCGCCGCCGCCGGCTGGCAGGTCTCCTCGACCCTCGAGACGTTCCTCGTCGTGATGGTGTTCGGCGTCGGCACGGACTACGCGATCTTCCTCATCAGCCGCTACCGCGAGGAGGTCTCGCACGAGACCGACTGGCACGACGCCGCCCAGGTCACCGTCCGGCGCATCGGCGCCGTCATCACCGCCTCGGCCGGCACGGTGATCGTCGGCATGCTGGCCATGGGCGTCGGCGACTTCAAGATGATCACGTCGATGGGCCCCGGCATCGCCATCGCGATCGCGGTGACCCTGCTCGCCGCCCTGACCCTGTCCCCGGCGCTGCTGTCGATCTTCGGCCACTACCTGTTCTGGCCGCTGCACACCCGCACGAAGCCACGAGGGCGAGCCGACGCGGCTTCTTCGCCGGCCTCGCGAGCGCCGTCACGAGGCGGCCCCGGCCGTCACCGTCGGCCTCACGGCGCTCCTGGTCGTGCCGATCCTCTACCTGCCGCAGGTCGAGCTCCAACTTCGACGTGCTCGCGGACCTGCCCAAGGACGCGGACTCGCGGCATCGGCTACGAGCAGATCGGCGACCACCTGGGCGAGGACAAGCTGGTCCAGTCCACGGGCCTCATCGATCTCGGCGGCGACGGCGACGTCCTGGCACCGGCGGCAGCTGGCGAAGCTGCACGCTGCTGATGGTCGACCTCCACGCCGAAGGCAAGGATCGCCACCACCACGAGCCTCGTCACGCCCGACGGCGACACGGCGGTGCCCGACGGCTTCCGGCCGTCGAAGACGCTGCAGCGAGATCGCCGACGGCTTCGAGGGCGACGCCGGCGGGTCGCAGGACACCGACAACGCGAGCCTGCTCGACCCCGAGGTGAAGGACGGGCTCAACCAGGCGCTCGACTACGTCAACGGCCTCGGTGTCGTGTTCCCGGACGTCGCCGCCGGCGTCGAGCTGCGCGAGGCGCGGGCGGGGCCTCGAGCACGCGCTCGACATCGTCGACCGGGTCGCGACGCAGAGCGTCGCTCACGACGCAGCTGCGCACGCTGTCGGCGTCGATCACCGATCCGGCGAACGCGCCGCGGGGAGCGACGACGACGACCGACTCGACGCTCATGAGCGACTACCTCGCCGAGCTCGCGACCGCCTACCCCGAGGTCAAGCGCGCTGCGACGCCTACACGGACGCCGTGGCGGCCGCGCGGACGCTCGAGGACGACGCCTCGATCACGGCCGCCCTCGACCTCTCCGACGCCTTCGACCGCCTCGCCGACCACTTCGACGGCCAGCCGGACGCGACGCTGTCGCCCGAGAGCCTGGCCGGCACCGCGAGCGCGAAGGAGCTCAAGCAGGAGGCCGAGGACACGTTCGACGCCCTGCCCGACCAGTTCGCGCGCGCTGGCGGCCGTGCTCGCCTCCCGGCCGGACGACTTCTACATCCCCACGACCTTGACCGGCGAGGACGCGGAGCAGCTCCAGGACGCGATCGACGCGTTCGTGTCCGAGGACGGCACGGCGACCCGCTTCTACCTGACCTCGTCCAACGCCGCCGTACACCGGCGGCGCCTTCGAGCAGCTCAAGGACGTCCGCGTCCTGATGGACGACGGGGCGGCGACCTTCGGCCCGGCCGCGGCCGGCCACGTCGGCGGCCCCACCGCGCAGTTCACCGACGTCCAGGACACCCTGGCGGGCGACTTCCTCAAGGTCGGCGCGATCACGGTGCTGGGCATCCTGATCGTGCTGATGCTCCTGCTCCGCGCCGTCGTCGCGCCGCTGTACCTGGTGGCGACCGTGCTCGTCTCCTACGGATCGACGCTCGGCATCTCCGGCTTCCTGTTCCAGGAGGTCCTGGGGCACGCACGGCGTCAGCCCGTACCTGCCCGCTGATCCTGTTCGTGCTGCTCGTGGCGCTCGGGTCCGACTACAACATCTTCCTGATGCACCGCATCCGCGAGGAGGCACGAGACGCGGCCGATGCGCGACGCCGTCCGGATCGCGTCGGGGCACACCGGCGCCGTCATCACCTCGGCCGGCATCATCCTCGCGGGGACGTTCGGCTCGATGGTCACCGCCCCGCTGACGATCCTGTTCCAGATGGGCGTCGCGGTCGCGATCGGCGTGCTCATCGACACGTTCCTCGTCCGCTCCATCCTCGTGCCCGCGATCACGACGCTCGTCGGCGAGCGGGCGTGGTGGCCGTCCGGGGCCAACGTCGCCGGCCTGTTCGGCCGGGTCCCGGCGCCGGTCCCCGCGGGTGCGGGCGCGATGGCCGTGGGCACGGTGCCGACCGGCAGTCGCACGTCCCGTGGGCGGCTCGTGGTCGCGCTCGGGCTGGTCGTGCTCGTCCCGGTGATGCTCGCGGGCCTGCTCACGTGGTCCGTTGGCGGGGCGCCGGCGAACCTCGGCGCGGTCCAGGCGGCGGTCGTCAACGAGGACTCGGGCGGGACCCTGACCGCCGCCGACGGCACCGTGGAGCGGCTCGCGCTCGGCGCGGACATCTCGGCGGCGCTCGAGTCGGCGGGCTCGAGCGGGGGGTTCACCTGGACTGCGGCCGATGCCACGGCACGCCGAGGCCGGGTTGCGGGACGGCCGGTACGCGGCCGTGCTCACGATCCCGGACGACTTCTCGCGCACCATCGCCGCGATCCGTGGCGACACGACCGGCACGGCCCCCAGGGCCACGCTCCGGCTGGCCACCAACGACAGCTCCGGGTACGCGCTCGGCACGGTGGCCCGCCAGGTCGGCGGCGCCATCGAATCGACGGCCGCCCGCGGAGTGACGAGCTCGTACGTCGGCGACACGCTGCTCGCCGTGACCTCCGCCCAGGCGGCCCTCGCCTCGGCCGCCGGCGACGCGGGCGCCGTCGCGGATGACACGACCGACCTCGCGGCGGCCGCCGCCGGCACGGAGGTCTTCGCGGGCACGCTCGTCGACGGGCTCCAGGAGTTCATCGACCGCGCGGACGAGGCGACCGGCGGCACCGAGCAGCTGCTGGCCGGGACGCGACAGCTCGCCGACGGGTCCGCGGCGCTCGCGGACGGATCCACGGCGCTCGCCTCCGGGACGCGCCGGGCCGCGGACGGGGCGGACGAGCTCGCCTCGGGTGCGAAGCAGCTCTCCGGTGGCCTCGCCCAGCTCGACGGCCAGGCGGCCGGCCTGCCCGCGCAGACGCAGGCGCTCGCGGACGGGGCTGCGGGCGTGGCGGCGGGAGCCGCGGGCGTTGCGGCAGGTGTGGCCCAGCTCGCGGACGGGCTGGACACGATGGCCGCGCAGACGACCGGCCTCGGGGCCCAGGGCGAGGCGCTCGACGCCGGTGCGGCGAGCCTCGAGAGCGGGGCGCGGGACCTGGGCGACGGCGCGGACCAGGCGGCCGCGGCCGCGTCGGACCTCGCCGATGGTGCCGCCCAGCTCGCCGACGGCGTGACCGCCTACGCGGACGGTGTGGCCGGCCTCGCCGGCAGCTGCGTGGCACTGGGCGGAACGCCCGCCATCTGCGCCGCGCTCGACGACCTCGCCGCCCAGGGCGCGCCGCTGGCCGGGTCGGCGGACCAGCTCGCCTCGGGCGCCTCGCAGCTCGCAGCGGCGAACGGACAGCTCGCGACCGGTGCCGCGGGCGTCGTGTCCGGGGCGGACGCCCTCCACGACGGGACGGCGCAGCTGGCCGCGGGCCTGCCCGCGCTCGAGGCCGGCATCGCCGACTCCGCCGCCGGTGCGGACGACCTCGCCACGGGTGCCGCGGACCTCGCGGACGGAGCGGCGCAGGTTGCCGCCGGGACCCAGCAGCTGGCCGACGGGATGCCCGCCCTCACCGGCGGGATCGCCCAGCTCGCGGGTGGCGCCGACGACCTCGCGGACGGCATGGCGACGTACGCCACGGGCATGGACCGGCTCGCGGGTGGCGCCGACGACCTCGCGGACGGCGCGCAGCTGTCGCGCGGACGGCGCCGATGCGCTCGCGGATGGGACCGCGGAGGCGGCCGACGGGATCGGCGGGCTCACCGACGCCATGCAGACCGCCGTCGATGCAGGCGCGCTCGTGGAGGCCCAGGCCGGTGTCCTCGCAGACGACGGCGGGACGCTCGCGGACGAGGCCGAAGCGCTCGCGGATCGGCTCAGGACGTCCGCGGACGGAACCGGCAGCTACGAGGCCGAGGCGCGGACCCGGATGGGCGACCTTGCCGCCGATCCCGTCGGGCTGGAAGCCACGCGCGTCAACGCCGTGGGCGGCCCGGAGAGCGGCCTCGCGCCGTTCTTCATGGCCATCGCCGCGTGGGTGGGGGCGCTCGCCGCGTTCCTCGTCCTGCCGGCGATCTGGCGCACCGAGGACCGCCGCTGGTGGCGGGCGATGCTCCTTGCCCTCGGGGCCGTCGTCCGCGGTGGCGGTCGCCGGGTCGCTGCTCATGGCGCTCGGCATGCGGTATCTCGTGGGCGTCGAGGTCGCGGACCTCGTGCAGCTGCTCGCGTTCTCGGTCCTCGCGGCCGTGGCGTTCACGGCGATCGTCCAGGCGCTCGTCGCGCTGTTCGGCAGTCGCGGCTGGCTCGTGGCGCTGCTGTTCCTCGTGGTCCAGGTGGCCGCGTCGGGCGTGCCGTTCACGGCGGCCGCCGCTCCGGGCCCGCTCGCCGCGCTCAGCCCGTTCGTCCCCCTGACGTACGCGATCGACGCGTTCCGGGGCGCGATCGCCGGTGGCGGGTCGAGCCCGCTGGTCGATGCCGTGGTCCTCGGCGGCTGGTTGCTCGCGAGCGTCCTCGTGACGCTCGCGGTCGCGGCTGGCATCGGGCGGCGCGAGACCCGGGACGAGGTGATGCCGGCCACCGGCTGATCGGACCCACCCGCGGTGCGGTGCCTGTCCGCGGGCCGTGCGGCTACGCACCGTGCGAGTCGGCTGCGCATCAATGCCGGTACGTCTACGCACGGACCGGCCCCCGAACCGCGGGGTCTGTGCCGCGGTCCACGCTCACCAGGCCCGCTCGTGAGTCTGTGCCGACTCGCGGGGTGCGCTGCGGCCCGCCCGGGAGGAGCAGGAGTCAACCCGGAAGCGCGAGACACCCAGACCGAGTTCATCTTGTGCGTGACGCACAAGTGTTGGGCACCCTGCTGAGGCGACATGCCACGATCGCGGCGGGCGGCTCTCAACCGCAACCCAACGACCACTCCCACGGGTCCTGCCCCGCCTACCTCGATTTCGTACGGTTCCGCCCCACCCCGAGACGGGGCAGAGGCGGAGATCGCGCGTGGCCACATCCCGCACCCTCTACGAGCCGTCCACCGAGCACGATTCGTGCGGGTTCGGGTTCGTCGTGGACATCGCCGGCCGGGCCTCGCACCGGATCGTCCGCGACGCGCTGACCGTCCTCGTCAACCTCGAGCACCGGGGCGCAAGCGGCTCCGAGCGGAACACGGGCGACGGCGCGGGGATCCTCGTCGCGCTCCCCTACGGCTTCCTGGGTGCGGCGGCCGCGAGGCCGGTCTCGTGCTCCCCGAACGCGGCTACGGCGTCGCGATGGTGTTCCTGCCCGCGCGACGCGGCCAGCCGCGAAGCGTGTCGCCAGAAGTTCGAGGCGACGCTCGCGACCGAGGGCCTCACGTTCCTCGGCTGGCGCGACGTCCCCACCGATCCGACCGGCCTCGGCGGCTCGGCGCAGGGCAGCCAGCCCGTCATCGCGCAGGCGTTCGTCGCCCGCCCGGACGACCTGGGCCTCACCCCCGAGGCCGATTGCCTCGCCTTCGAACGCCGGCTCTACGTCGCGCGCCGCCTCATCGAGAAGGCCGTCGTCCGCTCCGCGCTCCCGGGCCGCGCCGAGTTCTACATCCCGTCGATGAGCTGCCGGACGATCGTCTACAAGGGGATGCTCAACGCGCGCCAGCTGCTGACGTTCTACCCGGACCTGCTCGACCCGCGGTTCGAGAGCGCCATCGGCCTCGTCCACTCCCGGTTCTCCACGAACACCTTCCCGTCGTGGTCGCGGGCGCACCCGTACCGGTACATCAGCCACAACGGCGAGATCAACACGCTCCGCGGCAACGTCAACTGGATGTTCGCCCGGCAGTCCACGTTCCGGAGCGCCGTGTTCGGGGACGATCTCCAGAAGGTCCTGCCCGCGATCGACCCGGACGGATCGGACACGACGATCTTCGACAACGTGCTGGAGCTGCTCCACCTCTCGGGCCGCAGCCTCGCCCACGTGATGATGATGATGGTCCCGGAGCCGTGGGGCCGCCACACGGGCATGGACGCGCAGCGCCGGGCGTTCTACGAGTACCACTCCTGCCTGATGGAGCCGTGGGACGGTCCCGCCTCGCTCGCGTTCACGGACGGGACGCGCGTCGGCGCGACGCTCGACCGCAACGGCCTCCGCCCCGGCCGCTACTACGTGACGAGCGACGGCCGCGTCGTCATGGCGTCCGAGGCCGGCGTCCTGGACATCCCGCCGGCGGACGTCATCGAGAAGGGCCGCCTCCAGCCCGGGCGCATGTTCCTCGTGGACACGGCGCAGGGCCGGATCATCCCCGACGACGAGCTCAAGGCCGCGATCACCGGCGCGCAGCCGTACGAGCAGTGGGTCCGGGAGTCGCTCGTGCAGCTCGAGGACCTGCCGGCGCCCGAGTCCGTGATCCCGCCCGACCACGAGACGGTCCTCCGCCGCCAGGAGGTGTTCGGCTACACCGCCGAGGACGTGCGCCTGATCATCAACCCGATGGCGACGACCGGGGCGGACCCGATCGGCTCGATGGGCAACGACGCCCCGCTCGCCGTCCTCTCCGAGCGCCCGCAGCTGCTCTACAACTACTTCAAGCAGCTGTTCGCCCAGGTCACCAACCCGCCCGTGGACGCGATCCGCGAGGAGATCATCATGGCCACGGACCGCTCGATCGGCCCGGAGGCCAACCTCCTGGAGCCCGGGCCCGATGCGGCGCACCAGGTCGCGCTCCCCTCCCCGGTCATCTCCAACGCGGAGCTCGAGCAGATCCGCGCGCTCGACGGCGGCCCGGCCGTCACGGGGCTTCCGCACGATCACCCTGCCGATCCTGTTCAAGGTCAGCGACAACGGCGCTCGGGCTGCGGCGCGCGATCGAGGACCTCCGCCAGCGGGCGTCCGAGGCGATCGCCGAGGGCTACAACCAGGTCATCCTCTCGGACCGTGGCCACAACGAGACCGATGCGCCGATCCCGGCCCTGCTCGCCGTCTCCGCCGTCCACCACCACCTCGTCCGCGCCGGGCACCCGCGGCCGCGTCGGCCTGCTCCTCGAGTCCGGCGAGCCGCGCGAGGCGCATCACTTCTGCCTGCTCATCGGGTACGGCGCGTCGGCGATCAACCCGTACCTCGCGTTCGAGACGATCGACGACCAGGTCCGCCTGGGCGCGATCCCGCGGCCCCACGGCGAAGGCCGAGCACCGCTACCGCAAGGCCGCGACCAAGGGCGTGATCAAGGCGATCTCGCGGATGGGCATCTCGACCGTCCACAGCTACCACGGCGCCCAGGTGTTCGAGGCGATCGGCCTCAACCGGGACTTCGTCGACGAGTACTTCACCTGGACGCCCACGCGCATCGGCGGCATCGGCATCGAGGTCGTGTCCAAGGAGGTCAAGGCCCGCCAGGACCGCGCGTAGCCGCCGCACCGCCCGATCGTCCACACGCAGCTCGCCGTCGGCGGGCAGTACCAGTACCGGGCGGACGGCGAGAACCACCTGTTCAACCCGCTCACCGTCCACACGCTCCAGCGCGCGGTCGCGGACCGGCGACTACGCGCGCGTTCAAGGACTACAGCGCGCTCGTCGACGACCAGAGCACCCGCCTGGCGACCCTGCGCGGGCTGCTGGAGCTCAGGCCGGCCCTCCGCCCCGTGCCCGATCGACGAGGTCGAGCCGGTCGAGTCGATCGTCAGCGGTTCAAGACCGGCGCCATGAGCTACGGCTCGATCAGCCAGGAGGCGCACGAGAGCGCTCGCGATCGCGATGAACCGCCTGGGCGGCAAGTCCAACACCGGCGAGGGCGGCGAGGACCCGGCCCGCTACGAGCCCGAGGAGAACGGCGACTCGAAGAACTCGCGCCATCAAGCAGGTCGCGTCGGGCGCTTCGGCGTGACGTCGCGAGTACCTGGTCAACGCCCGCGAGCTCCAGATCAAGATGGCCCAGGGCGCCAAGCCCGGCGAGGGCGGCCAGCTGCCGGGCTCCAAGGTCTACCCGTGGATCGCCAAGACGCGGCACTCGACGCCGGGCGTGGGGCTCATCAGCCCGCCGCCGCACCACGACATCTACTCCATCGAGGACCTCGCGGAGCTCATCTACGACCTCAAGAACGCCAACCACCACGCCCGGATCAGCGTGAAGCTGGTCGCGGAGGTGGGCGTCGGGCACGGTCGCGGCGGGCGTCGCCAAGGCGCACGCGGACGTGGTGCTGATCTCCGGCCACGACGGCGGCACGGGCGCCTCGCCGCTCACCTCGATCAAGCACGCGGGCGTGCCCTGGGAGCTGGGCCTCGCGGAGGCCCACCAGGTCCTGCTGATGAACGACCTGCGCGTCGCGCATCGCGGTCGAGGTGGACGGCCAGCTCAAGACCGGCCGGGACGTCGTCGTCGGCGCGCTCCTGGGCGCGGAGGAGTTCGGCTTCGCCACCGCGCCGCTCGTCGCGCTGGGCTGCGTCATGATGCGCGTCTGCCACCTCAACACCTGCCCGGTCGGCGTCGCGACGCAGGATCCCGAGCTGCGCAAGCGCTTCGCCGGCGACCCCGAGCACGTCGTCAACTTCATGCGCTTCATCGCCCAGGAGGTGCGCGAGCACATGGCGCGGCTGGGCTTCCGGACGATCGACGAGATGATCGGCCGCTCGGACCGCCTCGAGATGCGCCCGGCGGTGGACCACTGGAAGGCGCGCGGCCTCGACTTCACCCGGATCCTCGCCCAGCCCGACGTGCCCCGGCACGTACGGGCGGCCGGCGGCACGATCGCGCAGGAGCACGGCGTGGAGTCCTCGCTCGACGCGACCACCCTGCTCGGCGCTGGCGCGCCGGCCCTGACCGAGGGGCTCCCGGTCCGCGGCCACGCTGCCGATCCGCAACATCAACCGGGCGGTCGGGCACGATGCTCGGCTCCGAGGTGACCCGGCGCTGGGGCCGCGACGGCCTGCCGGACGACACCATCGAGCCTCACCTTCACGGGCTCGGCCGGCCAGAGCTTCGGCGCGTTCATCCCGCGCGGCATGACGCTGCGCGCTCGAGGGCGACGCCAACGACTACGTCGGGCAAGGGCCTGTCCGGCGGGCCGGATCATCGTGCGTCCGCCCGCCGGACGCGCCCTTCGGCGCCCACGAGAACGTGATCGCGGGCAACGTCGCGCTCTACGGCGCGACCGCCGGCGAGGCGTTCATCCGGGGCGTCGCGGGCGAGCGGTTCGCCGTCCGCAACTCCGGGCGCCACCGCGGTGGTCGAGGGCGTGGGCGACCACGGCTGCGAGTACATGACCGGCGGCCGGGTGCTCGTCCTGGGCCGGACCGGGCGCAACTTCGCGGCGGGCATGTCCGGCGGCGTCGCCTGGGTCCACGACGAGGACGGCGACTTCGCGCGGCCGCTGCAACCCGGAGATGGTGGGCCTGGAGCCGCTGGCGGACGATCCCGACGAGGCGGACGAGGTCCGGCGCGCTCCTCGAGCGTCATCGCGACCTGACGGGCTCCGAGCGGGCCGTCCGCGCTGCTCGCCGACTGGGACGCGGAGCTGCCGCGCTTCGTCCGCGTCATCCCCCACGACTACCGGCGCGTCCTCGAGGCGCAGGCCCGGATGCGCGCGACCGGGCTCTCGCCCGAGGAGGCCGAGATGGCCGCCTTCGAGGAGAACGCCCGCGACCTCGCCCGCGTGGGCGGCTCGATGGCTGGCGCTGATGGGCAAGCCGACCGGCTTCATCGAGATCCAGCGCCGCTCGCAGCGCAGCCGCCCGCCGCTGGAGCGCGATCACGGACTGGAGCGAGGCGCACCCGCACCTGACCGAGGGCGAGCTCGCGGACCAGGGCGCCCGCTGCATGGACTGCGGCATCCCCTACTGCCACACCGGCGTGCTGATCAGCGGCATGGCGTCGGGCTGCCCGATCAACAACCTGATCCCCGAGTGGAACGACCTCGTCTACCGGGGCCAGTGGCGCGAGGCCTCGATCCGCCTCCACCGGACGAACAACTTCCCGGAGTTCACCGGCCGCGTCTGCCCGGCGCCGTGCGAGGGCTCGTGCACCGTGGGCCTCAACGGCGACCCGGTCGCGATCAAGACGATCGAGCAGGAGATCGCCGACCGCGCCTGGGACGAGGGCTGGATCACGCCCGAGCCGCCGCTCACGCGGACCGGGACGCGCGTCGCGGTGATCGGGTCCGGTCCGGCGGGCCTCGCCGCGGCCGACCAGCTCAACCGGGCCGGGCCACCTGGTCACGGTCTTCGAGCGCGCCGGGCGGATCGGCGGCCTGCTGATGTACGGCATCCCGAACATGAAGCTCGACAAGGACGTCGTCGGGCGCCGGACGCCGGCTCATGGAGGAGGAGGGCGTCGACGTTCGTCACGGGGGTCACGGTGGGCGCGGACATCGCCGCCGACGAGCTGGCTCGGCGACTACGACGCGGTGGTCCTCGCGACGGGCGCCACCGTCGCTCGCGACCTCGCGGTGCCGGGCCGCGAGCTGGGCGGCATCCACCTCGCGATGAGCTTCCTGCGCGGCAACACCCGACGCCTGCTCGACGGAGGCGCGGACGCGGAGGCGCCGATCGACGCCGGCCGGCAAGGACGTCGTCGTGATCGGCGGCGGGGACACCGGCACGGACTGCGTCGGGACGGCCATCCGCCAGGGCGCGCCGAGCGTCCGCCAGCTGGAGCTGCTCGGCCGGCCGCCGCTCGGAGCGGGCGCCGACAACCCGTGGCCGGAGTGGCCCAAGGTCTACAAGCTGGACTACGGCCAGGAGGAGGCCGCGGCGCTGTGGGGCGAGGACCCGCGCCGGTACTCGACGACCACCCGCCGGTTCATCGGCCGCAACGAGCACGTGTCCGGGCTCGAGATCGCGGACATCTCGCTGGCAGACCGGGCCGGACGGCGCAGGTCGCCATGCGCGAGGTGCCCGGGCACCGCGCAGGTGCTCCCGGCCGACCTCGTGCTCCTCGCGCTGGGGTTCCTCGGGCCCGGAGCCGGTCGCTGCCCAGGGCGTTCGAATGCGAGCTCGACGCGCGCGGCAACGTCCGGACGGACGCCGACAAGATGACGAGCGTGCCGGGCGTGTTCGCGGCCGGCGACTGCTCGCGCGGCCAGTCGCTGGTCGTGTGGGCGATCCGCGAGGGTCGCGCCGCCGCCGAGGGCGTGGGCCGGTACCTGGCCAGGAGCTGACGCCCGGCACCGGCGGCAGCCGTCTCCCGCGCCCGGCCGCCCGCCTCGCCTAGTTCGCGCTCGCCTGCACCATGCCGCGGTCGGCCTGGTAGGGCGCCAGCCGCAGGCCGAGGAGCATGATCTCGCGATCCAGGAGGGCGTCGAGGTCGCGCAGCCGCTGCTCCGCCGACCGCGCCTCCAGCAGCGCCTGGCGGCGCTCCGGCTCCACCTGGACGATGCCGGTCAGCAGGAACGAGAGCTGCGACGGGTCGTCGGGGATGCTCAGGGCGGCCGCAAGCTCGGCAGGCCCGCCACCCGGCGCATCGTCGGCGTCGACCACTCCTCGTTCGTCCGCGTCGTCGGCCACGTCGCCCTCGTCGTCCTCGTCTTCCTCGTCGTCGTCGGGGACCTCGACCTCGACCTGGACGTCGATCGGCTCCGCCTCCTCGCCATCACGCGGCTGGAGCAGCCGGAGGTAGTCCACGAAGCGGCGGGTCACGCGCGAGACCAGCGCCTCGGCCTCCTCCTCGTCACCCACCCGGTCGTCGAGCTCGTCGACCTCGCCGACGAGGTACGGCTCCTGGTCGGCGATGACCTGGCGGACGACGAAGCGGCCGGTACCCACGGTCAGCAGGTCCCAGCGCCCGTCGAGGTACTTGCTCGCCTCGCGGATCTCCGCGAACGTCCCGATGCCGCTGATCGAGATCTCACGCTCGCCGCCGGCCCGCGGTGCCAGCTCGCTCCCCTGCCGGATGAGCACGACCCCGAACGGCGTCGACGTGTCCAGGCAGCGCCGGACCATGACGCGATACCGCTCCTCGAAGATGTGGAGCGGCAGGGCGATGCCCGGCGAGAGCACGGTGTGGAGCGGGAAGAGCGGGATCTGCATGCGCTGGAAGGTTCGCTCGACCGGGCGGCGCGGATCGGCGCGGGCTGGGCGTCGGCGCCCCGGGATGCCGACAGCCTACGCCGAACCGGACAACAACAGAGCCGCCGGGATACGGCGGCTCGTGTCGGGCGGTCCGCGAGCGGGCCGGGGCCCGCGTCAGCGGAAGGCGGTCAGTGGGCGCACGAGCGGGCCGAGCCCGCGTCGGCCTCGGTCCGGAAGCTGGAGCCGCAGCCGCAGCCGGAGACCGCGTTCGGGTTGTTGACCGTGAAGCCGGCCCCCATGAGGGTGTCGACGTAGTCGATCTCGCTGCCCTGGATGAGCGGGATGCTGTTCTGGTCGATGTACACGCGGACGCCGTTCGCCTGCAGGACGCTGTCGTCCGCGGTCGGCTGGTCCTCGAGCATCATCCCGTAGCGGTAGCCGGAGCAGCCGCCCGAGTAGACGTAGACGCGCAGGCCGATCTCGGCGCTCGTCTCGTCCTTGGTGAGCTCGGCAAGCTTCGCCGCAGCGGCGTTCGAGAGCGAGACGACCGTCGGCTGGGCTTCAAGCATGGCGAAAGGTCTCCTTGGGATCGCTGGCTCCGCGCCACCCGGCGCGAACACCCCGATCCTACGCAGCGCAACGGATTTCGTCCAGCACCCGCTCGAAAATCCCCCGGGCGCGCGGCCGGTGCTCGCGCTCACGCTCCAGAGTCGTGTGTGACTCAAGGCCAGGATCTGCGTGCGTGGTCGCGTGCCGAAACCTCGCTTGGACACGCGAGCCGCACGTGCGCGGTGCCGATTCGAGTCGCCGGCGACTCTGGCGTGCGAACGGGCCCGGCGCTCAGCGGGCAACCGACGCTCGGTCAGGTGTCCACGCGCTCCACGACCGTGGCGATGCCCTGCCCGACGCCGATGCACATCGTCGCGAGCCCGTAGCGGCCCCCCGTCCGGACGAGCTCGTGGACGAGCATCGTCATCAGGCGCGCGCCCGACGCGCCGAGCGGGTGGCCCAGGGCGATCGCGCCCGCCGTTCGGGTTCACGCGATCCGCGTCGAGGCCCAGCTCGTCCATGCAGGCGACCGACTGCGAGGCGAACGCCTCGTTGAGCTCCACGACATCGAGGTCCGCGGCGGCGAGCCCGGCGCGAGCGAGTGCCTTGCGCACCGCCGGCACCGGGCCGATGCCCATGACGTCCGGATGCACGCCGGCGACCGCGGTGGACACGATCCGGGCCATCGGGCGCATCCCCAGCTCGCGGGCGCGGTCCGCCTCGACGAGCAGCAGCGCCGCCGCCCCGTCGTTGATCCCGGAGCTGTTCCCCGCGGTCACGGTCCCGCCGTCGCGCCGGAACGCGGGCTCGCAGGCCGGCCAGCGCCTCGGCCGTCGAGTCGGCGCGCGGGTGCTCGTCGCGGTCCACGACCGTCACGGCACCCTTGCGCCCCGGCACGGACACCGGCACCAGTTGGCCGTCGAACCGCCCGCCGTCGATCGCCGCCGCCGCCCGGCGCTGGCTCTCGAGCGCGAACGCGTCCTGGCGGTCACGGGAGACGGACCACTGGTCGGCGACGCACTCGGCGGTCTCGCCGAGCGAGATCGGCGGGTACGCCTCCTGCATCCGCGGGTTGACGAAGCGCCAGCCGAGCGTCGTGTCCTCCATCGTCCGGCTGCCGCGGTCGTACGCGGCCTCCGGCTTGAGCAGCACGTACGGCGCGCGCGTCATCGACTCCACGCCACCCGCGATGAACACGTCGCCGTCGCCCGCCCCGATCGCGTGCGCGGCCGCATTGACCGCCTGCAGGCCCGAGCCGCACAGGCGGTTGACGGTCTGCCCGGCCACCTCCACCGGCAGCCCGGCGAGCAGCGCGGCCATCCGCGCGACGTTGCGGTTGTCCTCGCCGGCCTGGTTGGCGCAGCCGAGGATCACGTCCTCGATCAGGGCCGGATCCACGGCCGTCCGCTCGACGACGGCGCGCAGAACGACGGCGGCGAGATCGTCGGGGCGGACGGAGGCGAGGGCGCCGCCGTAGCGCCCGATCGGGGTGCGCACGGCGTCGACGACCCAGGCCTCGCGGAGGGATCGGTGCAGGTCTCGGGCCATGCGCCGATTGTGGCACGGGTGGCGTGTCCCAACCGTCCCGGGATGGGCCGGCGGAGCGTGAGCCGGGCCTAGCGGCCCTTCCAGGCGGGCGCGCGCTTCTCGAGGAACGCGACCATCCCCTCGCGCTGGTCCTCGGTCTCGAACAGCGCCTCGAACCGGTCGCGCTCGAAGCGCAGGCCCTCGTCGAGCGACAGCTGCTGGGTGGCGTTGACGGCGGCCTTGGCGGCCCGGACGGCGAGCGCGCGGCATCGCCGCGATCGCCGACGCCAGCTCGAGGGCCCGGTCGAGCGCCTCGGCGACCCGGCACGATGGCGGTCACGAGGCCCATCGCGTCCGCCTCGGCGGCGCCGATCCGACGGCCGGTGAGGACGAGCTCCATCGCCCGTGCGCGGCCGATCGGCCCTGGTCAGCCGCTGCGTCCCACCCGCGCCGGGGATCACCCCGATCCTGATCTCGGGCTGCCCGAGCTGGGCGTCCTCGGCGGCGATGAGCATGTCGCAGGCCATCGCCAGCTCGGCGCCCCCACCGAGCGCGAACCCGCGGACGGCCGCGATCGTCGGCGTCCGCAGCCGGCCCAGACGGTCGATGGCGGCGAACGGGTTGTCGGCGTGCAGGTCCTCGCGCACCGAGCTCGCGAGCTCCCGGATGTCGGCCCCGGCCGCGAAGGCCCGCTCGCCCGCCCCGGTGATGACGATCGCGCGGCACGCGTCGTCGTCGTCGAGCACGGCGAGGATCCCGTCCAGCTCCTCGAGCAGGTCGAACGACAGGGCGTTGAGCGCCTCGGGCCGGTCGAGCGTGACGAGCGCGACACCGTCGCGCGGCGGATCGCCGGCCGGGAACTCCACCCGGACCAGCGCCCGGGCCTCGGCGTCGTCGGTCATCGCGCGGCCTCCTTCAGCCAGTCCGTGTCGGGTTCGAGCGGGCCCGCTGCATCGGCGCGAGCGGACGTGAACGTGGTCGCCGGCCGGTCGGCCGGTCGGGCGCCCGCCGCGGGCCGGGACGCGGGCCGGGTGCCGTCGGACACCTCCGCGAACGCCTCGGCGCGGCGCGTGGCGATGGGCTCCGTCGAACGATAGAAGCCGGCCAGCGCCTCGGTCGCGATCGCGGGCTTGCGCAGGAGCACCTCGTGGCCGCATCCCGGGGCGACGAACAGCCGAGCATCGGGGAGCTGGCGCTTGAGCCGCCAGGCCTGGTCCACGGGGACGAACGGGTCCCGGTCGCCGACGGCCACCAGGACCGGGCAGTCGATCCTGACGAGGTCCCCGGGCCCATGGAGGTCCTGGGCGGCGACGTCGCTCGCGACGGCGGGCAGGAGCCGTCTCCAGGCGCCGGGCCCCTGCACGGGATCGTGGCGCGCCGGCGAGCTCCGCCGCCCAGGCGGGGTCGTGGCGCTCGATGCGCTCCGGGTCGAACAGGCGGCGGGCGACGGATGCGCGAGGCTCGCGCTCGGACGAGATCCCGGCCAGGACGAGCGTCCGCAGGCGCTCCGGGTAGCGCGTCGCGAACCCGAGCGCCGTGGCCCCGCCCATCGAGAAGCCCGAGCAGGTGGAACGTCGTCAGGCCCAACGCGTCGACGAACGCCAGCAGGTCGTCCACGAGCCACTCGTAGCGGAACCCGTCGGCGGCATCCCAGCGCGTCCCGGCGTGCCCGCGCGCGTCCGGGACGTAGCAGTGGAAGGCGCCGCGCAGGATCGGCAGCTGGGCGGCGAAGTCCGCCTCGCCCGACG
Organism: uncultured Chloroflexia bacterium; assembly: GCA_963715245.1. Taxonomy (GTDB): domain Bacteria; phylum Chloroflexota; class Limnocylindria; order Limnocylindrales; family CSP1-4; genus CAIXZV01. Next base: position 288,244 of record CAVQRM010000001.1, on the reverse strand, counting down.
AGCTCGCCCCGTGGAGCAGGACGAGCGGCGGTCCGGCGCCGTCGACGGCGTAGGCGATGTCGAGCCCGTTGGCGAGGACCTGCGGCACCGGCTCGCCCTCAGCCCGCCGGCGACTCTGGCTTGCCCACCAGCTGGGCGGTGGTCGCACGCTCGATCCGCAGGTAGCGGCGGCGGTGGTACAGCAGCGGCGGCGCCTCGGCGTCGCCCTCCGCGCACGCCTCGACGCGGCCGACGTACAGGTGGTGGTCGCCGACGGTCACCCGCTCGGCGACCTCGCACTCGAGCGACGCGATCGCGCCGTCGAGGATCGGCAGCCCGAGCGCGCCCGGGTGCCACGGCAGCGCCGCAGAAGGCGTCGCGAGCTGGGGGTCACGTTCGCCCCGGCGAAGCAGTCGGACAGCCACTGCTGGTCCTTCGGCGAGGACGTTGATCGCGTAGCGCCGCGTGGCGTCGATCGTCGGGACGATGAACCGCGTCCGGGCGAGCGCGACCATCACCAGCGGCGGCTCGAGGCTGACCGACGCGAGGGCGTTCACGGTGATGCCCTGGGGCCGGTCGCCGTCGAGCGCCGTGACCACCGTGACGCCCGTGGCGAAGTGGCCCATCACGGTCCGGTAGTCGATGGTCGAGACGGTCATGCCCGCAGCATACGGCGCGTGACCGCGCCGGCCCGGCCGGTTGACCCACCCCTGACCGCCATCCGGCCCGTCCGCCCCGACGTCCCCGGACTACGCTCGGTGGCATGAGCATCGAGAACGACCGCCGCCGCCCCGGCGACCCGCACCGAGCGTGACTCCATGGGCGAGATGGAGGTCCCGGCGGACGCGCTCTACGGCGCCTCCACCCAGCGCGCAGTCCTCAACTTCCCGATCTCCGGCCAGCCGATGCCGCGCCGGTTCCTGCGGGCCCTGGCGCTGGTGAAGCTGGCCGCGGCCGAGACGAACAAGGGCCTCGGCCTGCTCGACGCGTCGAAGGCCGACGGCCATCGCCGCCGCCGCACGCGACGTCGCCGCCGGCACGTATGACGCCCACTTCCCGATCGACGTCTACCAGACGGGCTCGGGGACGTCGACCAACACGAACATGAACGAGGTCGATCGCGCACCTCGCGTCGGCGCGCCTGGGCGGGGCGAAGGTCCACCCCAACGACGATGTCAACAAGTGCCAGTCCTCGAACGACACGATCCCCACGGCGCTCCAGCTGTCGGCGGCGATCGCGATCGAGGAGGAGCTGATCCCCGCCCTGATCGAGCTCCAGGGGGCGCTGGCCACGAAGGCCGACGAGTTCTGGGACATCGTCAAGACCGGCCGGACGCACCTCCAGGACGCGACGCCGATCCGCCTCGGGCAGGAGTTCGCGGGCTACGCGGGCCAGGTCGAGGAGGCGATCCGGCGCGCCCAGGCCGCGCGCGACGAGCTGCTCACGGTGCCGCTGGGCGGCACCGCGGTCGGCACCGGGATCAACGCCCACCCGGAGTACGCGGCGCGGGCCTGCGGCCACCTCTCGGAGCTGACCGGCCTCCTCGTCCGCGAGGCGCCCAACCACTTCCACGCGCAGGCGACCCTCGACGCGGCGATCGCCGCCCACGGCGGGCTGCGGGCGATCGCGATGGGCCTGTGGAAGATCGCGACGCGACGTGCGGCTGATGGGCATGGGCCCGCGCGCCGGCATCGCGGAGCTCGCCCTGCCGGAGACCCAGCCGGGCTCGTCGATCATGCCGGGCAAGGTGAACCCGGTCATCGTCGAGAGCCTGACGATGGTCGTCGCCCGCGTGATCGGCAACGACGCCACCGTCGCGTTCGGGCAGACGGGCTCGTTCCTCGAGCTCAACGTGATGATGCCGGTCACCTCGCAGGCCCTGCTCGAATCGATCGTGCTGCTTGCCGCCTCGGCGAGGAACTTCCGGGTGAAGCTGGTCGACGGGGCTGCAGGCGACCGACGCGGCCCGCAGCTCGTCGAGCAGGGGCTGATGCTCGCGACGGCGCTCGCGCCGGAGATCGGCTACGACGCCGCGGCGGCGATGGCCAAGGAGGGCTTCAAGACCGGCCGGACGATCCGCGAGCTCGCGCTCGAGAAGGGCATCGCGCCCGAGCGGCTGGACGACCTCCTCAACCCGGCGAAGATGACCGAGCCGGGTCTCGGCGGCGGTCCCGGCGGCGGCTGACGGCCGGCGGGCCGCAGCCCGGAGCCGCCGGGGCACAGCCCTACGGGCAGGTGACGCTCACGCTGCCGGTTCCGGCATCCTCGCCTTCGAACTCGCCCCCGGGGACGAGCTTCCGCATCGGGCCGTTGTAGGACATGCTGTTGCCGTCGAAGGCCAGCGTCGACTCGTCGACCTTGGGGAGCGCGGCGCTGTAGTTGACCGGGCCTTGCTCGCCATCCGGATTGGCCACGATCAGGGTGATCGCGCCACCCCATCCGGTGCCACCCGAGTAGAAGCCACCGCCACCCAGGGTGACCTCGTTGTCGCCCTGGCGGAAGGAGAAGCTGAACTCGCCGTCCTTGATCACGCACGCGACGCCGCCCGGCTCGGTGAACGTGTAGTCCAGGCCGGCGACCGACATCGCCGCCTGCCCCGGGGGCTGGGGATTGACGACGGAGCCCCCGCTCGACGCCCCTCCGCCGGCGTCGGACTGGGCCGGGCCCGCCGGGTCGGCCGTCTGGGCCGCCCCCCCGCCCGTGTCGCCTGAGCCACATGCGACCACGATCAGCATGATCGCGACGCCGAGAATCCCCTTCCGCATCGACCAGTCCTCCTGCCGGGGCACCTGCCTGTCAGGTCGACCATACGGGGTCAGGGCAAACACCCACTAAACACCTGGGGCGTGCTGGCCGGTCCGGGCGGTGTCGGGTGACGGCATGCCGCTGGTCAAGGCGGCGCTTCGCCGGCGCCGATTGAGCCGGGCTCGCAATCACGGTTCCACGGTGATCGTCCCACTCATGTTGGGATGGACCGGGCACGAGTAGGCGTAGACGCCCGGCTCGAGCGGCGGCACGTTGACGGTCACGCTGCCGGGCCCGGTGATGATGTCGGTCGCCGCGATCTGCATGTCGCCCTTCGAGACGATCAGCCCGTGCGGGATCCCGTCGTCGGCGTTCTCGAAGGTGGCCGTGATCGACGTCCCGGCGCGGAGCGTCATCGCCGTGGGCTCGAAGGCGATGCCCTGCGCGCGGATCGTCCCCGCCGAGGTGAGCAGCCCCGCGTCCAGCTGCCCCGTCGCGTCACACGCACCGAGGAGGAGCATGAGCCCCAGGGCCGCCGCGACCGCCGTCCGCCCGGTCACGATTCACCCCGGCGGAGTCGCTCGAGGCCCCGCTTCGCCAGCGCCTGGAGTCGGCCCAGCTCCGATTCGAGCGCCCGCGCGCCGAGTCCCGTGAGCCGGTATGGCTGCCGGCGATCCTCCGCGGGGAGCGCCTCGATCAGCCCTCGCTGCTCGAGCCGGGCGAGTGCCGCGTACAGCGTCCCCGGACCGAGGGCACGTCCGGTGTCCCGCTCGACCTCGGTCATGATCGCGTAGCCGTGCGCCGGGCCGGCGCTGAGCACGACGAGGATGTGGACCGACGCCTCGGCCAGACCGCCGAGGTCGCCGACCGGGTCCTTCGCGACGTCGTTCACGGGCAGGCTTCCTCCGGCATCGGGGGTCTGGGGATCACGGGACGCGGCGTCATGTTGCCCTCGCAGCCGGGCCGCCGGCCGGTCGCGGGTCGAGCAGCTCGGCGACCGCGACCGCGACCCAGGCAGCCCCGTACGCGACAGGCGACCAGGTCGCCGGGACGACGAGCGCAAGCGCCGCCAGGAGGAGCGCACCGCCGGGTCGCCAGTCGCCGGCCCCGAGCAGGGCGACCGCGAGCAGCAGCGTCCCGGCGGCGACGCCCGTCGCCGCGAGCGCGAGCGGCGCGCCACCGCCCAGGTTGGCCGTGGCGATCGCGAGCAGGACGGTCCACGCGACCGAGGCCGCGACCACGACCGGACGCCCGAGGCGGACGGCGGCCGGGTCGCGATCGCCAAGCCTGGTCGAGGCGCCGAGCGCGGCGAGCGCGAGCAGCGGGACCGTCACGAGGAACAGCGGCAGGGTCTCGGCGAGGTAACCCGGCCAGTCCGGCGGCACCGGCTGCCCCAATGCGATCGCCCCGGCGAAGGTCCACGCGATCCCGCCGATCCCTGCCGCCACGATCGGCCACGAGGGGACCCACCACGGGTGGAGATGCGCGTCGAGCGCCCCGCCGACGAGGTTCAACCGCGCCCTGGCCCCGGGAGGCCGCTCGTCGAGGAGCGCCGCCAGCTCGTCGCCGTAGCGGCGCCGCCACGCCCGCGGATAGAGGCGGAGGGCCGGCTCCACGGTCAGGCGCACCCGTGCGGGACGCGGGGCGGGATGACGCCCGGCTGCCCGAGGGCGACCGGCAACGGCCCGAGCACGATCCGGCTGGTGTCGATGGTCAGCACGCCCGCGTCGTCGACCTCCACGGCGTAGCGGTCCATGCCCCGCGACGCGGGCCCGAAGGCGGTCCCGGCGGGCTTGACCCCGAGGCGATCGTACCGCGACTGGTGGCACGGGCAGTGCAGCCACCAGTCGTCGAGGCACGGGTTCGGGCGGCAGCCGAGGTGTGGACAGCGCTGCGACAGCGCGACGACGTTGACACCCGCGCCCGTACCCGTGTCGTCGGTGCCCGGCACGAACCCCCGCCCGGGCTCGAGCAGCACGACGAACGCCCGCGCCGTCGGGACGTACGCCGGGAAGCCGTCCGAGACCGGCAGCGTCGGGTTGGCCGCGACGAGGTCCGCGAGCGTCCCGACCCGGACGCGAAGGGCGGCCACGGCCGTCGACGGCCACAGGAACCCGAGCGTGCCGCCGACCCACTCGAGCGCGACCATCGCGACCCCCAGGCCCACCGACCGCCGGAGCAGCTCCCGGCGGGAGACACCAGCACGCGTGCGCATCGTCGAACTCCACGGCGACATTATCGAGCGTCGATATAACGACGCTCGATATACACCGTCTGGCGCGGCGCCGTCAAGGGGCGCGTCCGACCGAGCGACGCCATCGGTTCGATCGTGTGGGCCGCGGCCCGCACCGCTACAATCCCGGCGATGTCCGCCACCCGCGCCTGGGACCGCGCCGCGTCCCTCCCCGTCCCTGCGACCGGCATCGCGACGCCGGAGATCGCCGCGCTGCGCGACGAGCTGCCCTCGATCGAGGAGCTGTTCACGTTCATGCGCGACGCCGAGCTCCGGTTCCGCACCCTCCGGATGCGGATCGAGGAGCGCGCCTCGACGGCGCGCGGCGAGGACGTCGTCTCGATCGACGTCACGCTCGAGCACCCGGGCAGGGCCAAGATCCTGTCCGCGCTCGGTGCCGGCGATGCCGCGGCGACCGACTACGACGTGTGGCTGAGCGACGGCGAGACCGTCCAGGCGTACACCGCAAGCCGGAAGGTCGGCACGCGACGCCCCGTCCGCCCCCGTCCGCGCGGTCTCGAGAGCGCCGACTTTCCCGGCATGTCCAAGGTCTACGAGCCGGTGACCGCGCTGCCGACGGAGTCGCTCCCCGAGCTGTTCATCCACCCGGCGGGGTTCTGCCAGAACGTCCTCGCCACGGGCGCTTGCCGCATCGCCGGCACCACGGTCGTCGCCGGGCGGGAGGCGATCGTCCTCGAGTGCGACCACCCGCGGACCGTGGAGGTCATGGCCGATCGGCCGGACTTCGCGATCCGGATCGCGGTGGACCGCCGGGACGGGGTGATCCTCCGCCTCGAGGAGTCGCACGGCGGACAGGTGTCCCGCGACGCGATCGTCGTCGCCTACTCGCCCGATGCCGCCCTGCCGCCCGCGGCATTCGCGTTCGCGTTCCCCTCAGACACGACGTTCATCTACTGAGCCGCGGGGCGGGGCCGCACCCCTCAGCGCTCGAAGGCCTGCGCGGGACCCTTCGGCGGCCGACCGACGGCCGCCGGGATCGGGGCGCCGTCCACGCCACGCCGTGCGAAGCGGAAGGATGGCTGCCGATGTCCACGGAGCGATTGAACCCGAATGCCTGACCCGGCGGCACGCGTCGCCGCACTCGAGCGGGAGCTCCGGGTCCAGCGCGCGCTGGTCGCGATCGGCGATGCGGCGAACACGGCTGCGGCCATGCGCGACTTCTACTCGACCGTCCACGCGACCCTGCGCGACCTGACCTACGCGACCAACTGCTTCATCGCCATCTACGACGAGGAGCGCCAGGCGATCAGCTTCCCGTACTACGCGGACGAGGTCGACCGGGATGCGCCCGACCCGGATGCGTGGGAACCGTTCGGGGTCGGCGAGGGCCGCGGCCTCACGGCGTACCTGCTGCGCACGGGACGGCCGCAGCTGATCACGCCCGAGCGCTTCCGCGAGCTCGAGGCGGCCGGAGAGGTGACCCTCGTCGGCGTGATGGCCGAGGGCGACTGGCTCGGGGTCCCGCTCGTGGACGTGGGGCGCACCATCGGCGTCCTGGCAGTCCAGACCTACGTCGCCGAGGAGCGGTACACGCAGTCGGACGTAGACCTCATGGCGTTCGTCGGGCGCCATGTCGCCGCCGCGCTGACCCGGGTCCGCGCCGTGGAGCTCGCCCGGTTGCGCAACGCGGAGCTGGTCCTCGTCAACGAGATCGGCCGAGCGCTCGCGCAGCAGCTGGAGTTCGACGCGATCACCGAGCTGGTGGGCGAGCGGATCCGTGCCCAGTTCCAGGCCACCTCGATGTTCATCGCCCTCTACGACGAGGCGACGCGCGTGGTCTCCTTTCCGTACGAGATCGACGAGGGGCGGCGCATCCAGACCGAGTCGTTCACGCTTGGCCCGGGCCTCACGTCCCGGATCATCGAGAGCCGCCGGCCGCTTCGCTTCGACACGGCCGCGGAGTCCCAGGATGCCGGCGCGATCACCTCGGGCACCGAATCCGAGGCATGGCTCGGCGTTCCGATCCTCGTGGGTGACGATGTTCTCGGCGTCCTCGCGCTCGAGAGCCTCGAGAAGCACGCCTACACCGATGCGACCGAGCGCCTGCTCGCGACGGTGGCCTCGTCGATGGGCGTCGCCCTCAAGAACGCGCGGCTGTTCGCGGAGACGAAGCGGCTGCTCGCCGATGCAGCGGAACGGGCGGCCCAGCTCGAGATCATCACGGAGATCCAGCAGGGGCTCGCGGCACAGATCGACATCGGGGCGATGTGCACCCTCGTCGGTGACCGGCTTGGCGACCTGTTCGATGCCCAGGTCTTCGACATCGGCATCCTCGACCGGGAGGCGAGCGTCTTCCGGTTCCCGTACACGATCGAGCGCGGCATCCGGTACCCCGACGAGCCGATCCCGTATCTCGGGATCCGCCGCCACGTCCTCGAGACCCGGCGACCCCTCGTGATCAACGAACGGGCAACCGAACGCGCCGAGGAGCTGGGCCAGCCGCCAATCCGGCAGGGCGAGGAGCCGAAAGCGACACTCTGGGCGCCGCTGGTCGTGGCCGGCGAGGCCGCCGGCGTCGTCTCGGTCCAGAACCTGGACCGGGAGCACGCGTTCGACGACGCAGACCTCCAGCTGCTCGTATCGCTCGCGGCGAGCCTGAGTGTCTCGCTGGAGACGGCGCGCCTGGTCGAGGAGACCGGCCGCCGCGCGGATGAGATGTCGGCGCTTGCCGACGTGGCCGGCGAGATTTCGGCGACCCTCGATGTCGGTGCCGTGCTGGACCGGATGACCGAGCGCCTCGGCGAGCTGCTGGACGTCCAGACGAGCGCCGTGTTCCTTGCGCAGCCCGACGGGGCGTCGTTCAAGGCCATCGTGGCCCGGGGGGCGGTTGCGGACGAGGTCCTCGCGGACACGATCCTGACGGGTGAGGGGATCATCGGCACCGTCGCGCAGCAGCGGCGCGCCGAGATGGTCAACGATGCGCGCGCAGACCCGCGGTCGGTCCCGATCCCCGGGACGGAGCCCGGCGTCGAGGAGCGGCTGATGGTTGCGCCGATGGTCGCGCGCGACTCGGTCATCGGGGTGATGGCCGTCTGGCGCCGGGCCTCGGGCCGACCGTTCACGGACGCGGACCTCGCGTTCTTCGAGAGCCTTGCCCGCCAGGCGACGATCGCCGTCGACAACGCCACTTTCTACGAGGAGGCGCTCGGGGCCCGACGAGCGGCGGAGGAGGCGAACCAGGCAAAGTCGACGTTCCTCGCGGCCATGAGCCACGAGATCCGGACGCCGATGAACGCGATCGTCGGGATGAGCGGCCTGCTCCGGGAGACGAGCCTCGACGCGGAGCAGGCGGACTACGCGGAGACGATCAGGACTTCGGCGGACGCGCTGCTCACCGTCATCAACGACATCCTCGACTTCAGCAAGATCGAGGCCGGCAAGGTGGAGCTGGACCGCGAGCCGTTCGAGCTGCGGCGGACGATCGAGGGCACGCTGGACCTGCTGGCGCCCGTCGCGGCAACGAAGGACGTGGAGCTCGTCTACTCGGTCGATCCGGACCTCCCGGCCGGGCTCGTGGGTGACGCCGGGCGGGTGCGCCAGATCGTGCTCAATCTCCTGTCCAACGCGCTCAAGTTCACCGAGCAGGGTGAGGTCGAGCTGCGCGTCGGTGGCGAGACTGTCGAGCGACGGAGCGGCACCGCGGCGGACCGGTGGCGGATCACCATCGATGTCCGCGACACGGGGATCGGGATCCCCTCGTACCGCATGGACCGCCTGTTCCAGTCCTTCAGCCAGGTCGACGCATCGATCAGCAGGCGCTACGGCGGGACCGGCCTCGGCCTCGCGATCAGCCGCCGCCTCGCAGAGCTCATGGACGGCACGCTCGACGCCGAGAGCAGCGGTGCCGCGGGCGAGGGCAGCGTCTTCCATCTCGCGTTTGAGGCAGACGAGGCTCCGGGCCTCGTCCCGGCCGCGCCTCGTGTGCCCCTCGACCTCGCCGGCTGTCGTGTCCTCGTCGTGGACGACAACGAGACCAACCGCCGCATCGTGCGAGCCCATGCGGGCCGCTGGGAGATGACGGTCCGCGACACGGCGTCGCCCGTCGAGGCGCTTGGCTGGGTTCGCGAAGGGGCCGAATTCAACCTCGCGATCCTCGACCTCCACATGCCGGACCTCGACGGGATCGAGCTCGCGGAGGCGATGCGGGAGGCGGCCCGGGCGCGCCGCGCGGAGCCCATCCCGGTCCTGATCCTCTCGTCCGTGGGTGCGAGGGAGCGGCGGTCGGACGCCGTGGCGGCCGAGCTCACGAAGCCGGTAAAGCCCTCGGCCCTGCTCGACGCCGTGATGACGGTGCTGCGCCCGGACGGGGCGAACACGGCGGACCGTCGCGCTCCCGCATCCCCATCGGGCGCGGGCCTCGGCGAATCGCACCCGCTCCGGATCCTCGTCGCCGAGGACAACCTGGTCAACGTCAAGCTCGCCCTCAAGCTGCTGGAGCGGATGGGGTACGCCGCCGACGTGGCCGGCAACGGCTTCGAGGTGCTCGACCGGCTCGAGCGCATCCCGTATGACGTCGTCCTGATGGACGTCCAGATGCCCGAGATGGACGGCCTCGAGGCCACCCGGCGGCTGCGCGCCCGGTGGCCGGGTCGACAGGTGCGTATCGTGGCGATGACGGCCAACGCCATGGAGGGAGACCGCGAGATGTGCCTCGCCGCCGGCATGGACGACTACCTCTCGAAGCCGATCCGGCCGGAGGCGCTCGCAGACGCCCTCCGGGCCACGGCGGGCCCGGGCGCCCCTGGAGCCATCGCATGACCCTCGATCCCGTCGCACTCACAGACATGCTCGCGATGGCGGGCGACGATCCCGAGTTCGTCGGCGACATCGTGGACACCTACCTCGCCGACGCACCGACGCAGCTGGCGGGGATGCACGCGGCGCTCGCGGCCGGTGACCTCGTGACCCTGGGGCGCCTCGCCCACACCCTCAAGGGCAACAGCCTCACCGTCGGCGCGACCGCGCTCGCGGACATCGCGCGAACGCTCGAGACGCAGGCTCGCGACGGGGATGCGTCCGACGCCGGGCCGCGGATCGACGCGGCGGCGGCCGAGTTCGCGAACGTCACGACGCGCTCGCAGCGGCGCGCGAGGCGGGATGGAGCGCATGACCGCGTCGCCGAGGGGCCCGGGGGCGGACCCCGGTCACGTCGTTGGACACCTGGGCCCGGGCCACGTCCTCGTCGTTGACGACAGCCGGATGAACCGGATGACCATGGTCCGGCTCCTCGAACGGCTCGGCCACGAGGCGGCTGAGGCCGCCGACGGCCGGGAGGCGCTGGACCTGCTTGCCTCCGGCGCGCCCGTGGACCTCGTCCTGCTCGACCTCGTGATGCCGGAGGTGGACGGCTTCGAGACGCTCGCCACGATGAAGGCGGACCCGGCCCTCGCCCATATCCCGGTGATCGTGGTCTCCGGGCTCGATGACCTCGACGGGATCGTCCGCTGCATCGAGATGGGTGCCGTGGACTACCTGCCGCGGCCGATCAAGCCGACGCTGCTCGAGGCGCGCGTCGGGGCGACGCTCGCGGACAAGCGCCTCCGGGACGACAACGCCCGGCTGCTCGAGACGGTCGAGCGCCAGCGGACCGAGCTCGCACGATTCCTCTCGCCGCGGGTGGCGGAGCTCGTGTCGTCACCCGAGGGCGAGGCGCTGCTCGCGGGCCACCGCGGCGAGCTCACGGTGGTGTTCGCGGACCTGCGCGGGTTCACCGCCTTCTGCGAGGAGGCGGACCCGGAGGAGATCGTCCGGGTGCTGCGCGAGTACCACGCGGTCGTCGGGCGACGTGTGACGGAGTTCGAGGCGACGCTCGAGCACTACGCGGGCGATGGCGTGCACGTGTTCTTCAACGACCCCGTGCCGCAGGCGGACCACCGGCTGCGGGCGATCCGGATGACGGTCGCCCTGCGCGAGGATGTCGCGGCGCTCCAGGTCGAGTGGGCGCGCCGGGGCGTGACGCTCGGCTTTGGCGTGGGCGTGTCCGTGGGCCAGGCGACGGCCGGCCGAATCGGGTTCGAGGGGCGATACGCGTACGCGGCCCTTGGCGCCGTCGTGAACCTCGCGGCGCGCCTGTCGGGCGAGGCGGCTCCCGGCCAGATCCTCCTCACGGAGGAGCTCTACCGCGAGGTGGCCGCGGCGGTCGAGGCGGACGAAGTCGGGGAGCTGCACCTCAAGGGCATCAGCCACCCCGTGAACGCCTGGAACCTGCTCGCCCTCCGCGAGTGAGCGCCCGTCAGCCTGGTGCCGGGACCGTCGGGCCGGGGGCGGCCCGGGGAGCGACCGGGTCCGGCCGCAGGCCGGAGAGCTGGAGCAGGTCGACGGCGCATCGCGTCGAGCAGCGGGCCCGGGCCGGCGCAGCAGGTAGCCCTGCCCGGCGTCGAACCCGAGCTCCAGCACGGTCTCCAGCTCCGACGACGTCTCCACGCCCTCTGCGACGATCACCTGGCCCTGCCGCTTCGCAAGGCCACGCAACGCGCGCAGGACGGCGTCCGCCGCGTCGCTCGAGGCGCCCGCCCGCACGAGCGTCAGGTCCACCTTCATGATGTCGAACTGGACCTCGCTCAGGAGCCGCAGCCCGGCGTTCCCGGCGCCGACGTCGTCGGCGGCGGTCCGCACCCCGTGGCGCCGGAGCGCCGCCATCGCCTCCCGGAGGCGGTCGAGGTCTTCGACGGCCTCGCGCTCGGTCAGCTCGACCACGAGCCGGGTGGGGTCGATCCCGTAGCGCCTGGCGAGCGAGAGGACCTCGAACGGGTGGAACGCCTCGGCCTCGAGCGTCCGGGGCGAGAGGTTGACCGACAGGTACATGTGCTCGTCGAGGCTGCGGGCGCCGTGGAGCACCGCTTCGAGGCTGGCGAGGTCCAGCTCCACGGTCCGCCGAGTCGTCTCCGCCGCGACGAACAGCGCCGTTGGGCTCGGGAATCCGGCGTCGGCCGTCGGCCGGACCAGCCCTTCGTAGCCCAGGACGGCACCGGTCCTGAGGGAGTGGATCGGCTGGTAGACGGGCGTGAGCATCCGGTGGGCCGCGACCCGCGACACCGCCGCCGCGAGCTCGTCGAGCGGGCGCCAGTCCTCGGCCATGCCATGCCTGGTAGGGTCGAACAGCTGGACGTCCGTCCGGCCGTGCCGCTTGCCCCAGTACAGCGCCGCGTCGGCCTGGTGCATCAGCTGCTGGCGGTCCTTCGCGGGATCCGGGAACGCGGACACACCGACGGTGACGGAGAACGGGGCCACGCCGTACGTCCCCGAGCCGCCATCGAGCGCCGATGCGAGGATCCGGCGGCCGATCGCCATCGCCTCATCGGGACCGCAGTCGATCAGGACGAGCGCGAACTCGTCGCCGCCGATGCGGAACCCGCGGTCCCAGCGGCGGAGGTGCGTCGTGACGATCCGGGCGACGGCGCGCAGGAGATCGTCGCCTGCCGCGTGGCCCCTTGCGTCGTTCATCTTCTTGAGGTCGTCGACGTCGACGTACAGGAGCGCGAACGGGCGCTCCTGCTCGCGCGCGACCTGGACCTGCTCCTCGAGCTCCTCCTGGAACGCGCGGTGGTTGCCGAGGCCGGTGAGGCCGTCGCGGAGCGCATCGAGCCGGGCGCGGTCGTAGGCCTCCATCAGCCCGTGGCGCTCGTGGTCGAGCTGGTCGACCCGGGCGAGGATGCGGTCCAGTCCGCGGCTCGCAAGGACGGCAACCGGCACGGCAGCGATCGCAGCGACGAGGGCGGCGGCGGGCGCGGGTAGTCCGGCGACGAGCGCCAGGCTCCACGCGAGCAGGGCGACGAGCACGCAGCACGCGGCGCCGAGCACCAGGAACCACCGGATGGTCACCCGGCGGATCTCGCGCGCGGTTCGTGTGCTCGTGTCGCCCGTGCGACTCCTGAACCAGGCCACTCGGCTGCCCCTAGCGTCCCCCCGGCCCGTGTGTTGTACCGCCGCACCGGGCAGGACCGCCCCGGTACGGAGGTACGGGGAGGGTCCCGTGCGGCTCCCCTCGGAGGCGCCGGTCTGTCTGCTTCGCTACGCTCCATCCATGCGCGACGAACGGCGTGAGCGGGACAAGTACGCGCGTGCCTCGTGGCGCGAGCAGCTGGGCGACGAGCTCGCCACGTTCCTCGACAACACGCCCCTCGTCATCCTGGTCGTCGTGATCGTCGGCGGCTGGCTGGTGCTGACCTTCACGCGTCCCGAGGAGGTCGCGATCGGACAGCTCGCGGTCGGCGACTGCCTGTACATCCGCGCCGCGGACGCGGATACGGACGCATCGACCGGCCGCGCGATCGGCAGTGACGGGGCCGTGATCTCCGCGCTGTACGACGTCGGCGCGGAGCGGGCGCCGTGTGACGCCTCGCACAGCCACGAGGTGGCCGACGCGTGGGTGCTGGACGACGACCTCGTCGCCCCGTACCCGGGCCAGTCCGAGCTCACGGCTCGTGAGCGCGCGCGCTGCGAGGCCGCCTTCGAGCGGCACGTCGGTCGGTCGGTCGAAGGGTCCTCCCTCGCGCTCACGATCGGCGTCCCGCCGCCTGGCGCGTGGGACGACGGCGCCCGCACGGGCGCATGCCTCGTGGCGGAGCGTGACGGCTCGTTCCTGCTCGAGCCGGCGGGCGGCAGCAACCGGTAGCGTGCGGCGCGGCAGCGAGTAGGATGCGTGCGAGCACGCGACCATCCGCCGTCCACCGTCAGCCCGGGTCGACGGACCCGCACAGCCGCTCTGCCGGCGCACCGTCCGCGAGGAGCACACCGTGAGCACCGACGATCCGACCCCGCCCGACGCCCCCGAGGGGACCGACGCCGAGCCCGGTGGTGCGACCAAGCCGTGGCGTGACGACACTCCCAACCCGAAGCACACGGCCAGGATCGTCAGGCGGGCGGCTGCCCTGGCGAAGACGGAGCCCGAGGGTGAGTGGGACAAGGCGGCCGCGGAGGTCCTCGACGGGCCGGTTCCGGCGAAGCACCTCCGGGTCGCGATCGGCGTGGACGTGGGCGGCAGCGGGATCAAGGCCGCGGCCGTGAACCTCGACACCGGCCAGCTGCTGGGCCTGCGTCACCGCGTGCCGACGCCCATGCCCTCCGCCCCAGCCGCCGTCATCGCCTCGATCGCCCGCCTGATCAAGAAGATCACGGCCGAGGTGGAGCTCGACGAGCGCGTCCCGGTGGGCGTCGGGTTCCCGGCCGTCGTCATCGACGGCGTCACGAAGAGCGCGGCGAACGTGGACCCGGGCTGGGTCGACTTCGACGCCGACACGGCGATGGAGCGGGTGCTGGGACGACCGGTCCACCTCGTGAACGACGCAGACGCCGCCGGCGTCGCGGAGATGCGATTTGGCGCGGGGGTCGGGCAGCCCGGCACCGTGTTCCTCATCACGCTCGGCACGGGGACGGGGTCGGCGCTGTTCTACAACGGGATGCTCATCCCGAACCTGGAGCTCGGCCACATGGAGATCCGGGGTCGCGATGCCGAGCGCCGGTCGGCCGCGGCCGCCCGCCTCAAGCGGTCGCTGAGCTGGAAGGCGTGGGCGATGGACCTCGACGAGCACCTGCTCGCGATCGAGAAGCTGTTCAGCCCGAGGCTGTTCATCATCGGCGGCGGCGTCTCGAAGCGGTCCGAGCGGTTCATCCCGCGCCTCACGGTCCGCGCGGCGGTCGTCCCGGCGAAGCTCCTCAACGACGCCGGCATCGTCGGCGCCGCCATGGCCGCGGCCGAGACGGAGGACGCGAAAGCCGCTTCCGCCTGATCGCCACGCGGTCGGTGGCCGGATCGTCCGCCGCCCGGGGTGCCCCGACCGGATAATGGGCCCACGTGCCGACCCTGCCGGAGCTCCAGCTCGCCGTTCCCGCCGACCTGCGGTTCATCCTGGACCTCGGGGTGGCGATCGCGTTCGCGCTCGTCGGCGGGATGGTGGCGGTCCGCCTGCGTCAGCCGCCGATCGTCGGGTACCTGCTTGCCGGGGTCCTGCTCGGCCCGTTCACGCCCGGCTTCGTCGGGGACGTGGACCAGATCAGCGAGTTCGCGGAGCTGGGCATCGTCCTCCTGCTGTTTGCCCTGGGCGTGGAGTTCTCGATCCGGGAGCTGCTGCCCTGTGCGCAAGGTCGCCGTCCCGGGTGCCATCGCGCAGATCCTCGTCACCGCGATCGCCGGCACCGCGATCGGCATCCCGCTCGGGCTGAGCGTCTCGGCCGCCGTCGTCGTCGGGTCTGCGATCGCCATCAGCTCCACCGTCGTGGTGCTCAAGGTGCTCGTGGAGCGCGGGGAGCTCGACAGCCTCCACGGCCGGACTGCGATCGGGTGGATGGTCGTCCAGGACCTCGTGACGATCATGATGATCGCGCTGCTGGAGCCGTTCGCCGCCGGCGGCGATCTCGCGGCGCCGGTGCTCGTCGCCGTGCTCAAGACCGCGCTGTTCCTCGCGCTCGCCTACGTCGTGGGGACCCGCGTGCTGCCGTGGCTGTTCCGGACCGTCAGCCGCCTCGGTTCACCGGAGCTGTTCCTGCTCTCGGTGTTCGCGACCGCCCTGCTCGCGGCGTTCCTGTCGAGCGCCGTGTTCGGCCTCAGCCTGGCGCTCGGCGCCTTCGTCGCGGGGCTCATCGTGTCCGAGTCCGAGCTGTCCCACCAGGCGGCCGGCGAGATCACGCCGTTCCGTGACCTGTTCGCCGTCCTGTTCTTCGTCTCGGTGGGGATGCTGCTCGATCCACTCGCGGTGATCCAGGACTGGCCGGCGCTGCTCGCCCTGGTGGTCGTCGCGATCGGCGTGAAGGCCGGGAGCAGCATCGTCCTCGGCCGCCTGCTTGGCATGCCGCTCCGGAGCGCGATCCTCCTGGGCGCGGCCATCGCCCAGGTCGGCGAGTTCAGCTTCCTCCTCACCGAGCGCGCGCTGTCGCTCGACCTGCTCGACCAGCGGGGCTACAACCTCGTCCTGGGCACGGCGGTCATCAGCATCATCCTCACGCCGATCCTCCTGCACGCTGCCGTCCGGCTCATCGAGCGGATCGAGCGCCGGGAGCTGGGCGTGGAGCCACCGGCGGCAGGGCAGGGGTCGCTGAGCCGGGGCGAGCTGGGCGGCGATGGCGGCACGACCGGCGAGCGCGCGGCGATCGTCGTGCTCGGCGGGGGACGCGTCGGCCAGCTCGTGACGAGGGCTGTCCGCGCCCGCGGGTTCCGGTGCATCGTCGTCGACCGTGACCAGCGGGCCCTGGACGAGGCCTCGAAGCTCGGGGCGGGGACGCTGTTCGGTGACGCCGCGAGCAAGGCCATCCTTCGCCGTGCCGGCCTCACCGACGCCAGGCTCCTCGTGGTGGCGATCGGCGATGCGCTCACGGCGCGGCTCGCGGTGGAGCGGGCCCGGGCGATCAACCCGCGCCTCACGGTGATCTCGCGGACCCGGGGCCGCTCGGAGGCGATGGCGCTCCAGGAGCTCGGGGTCACGCGGCTCGCGGACCCGGAGATCGAGGCGGCGATCGAGCTCGCGCGGGCGTCCCTTGCCCGGATGGGCGTGTCGGGACCCGAGCAGACCGCCGTCACGGTCGGCATCCGGCGCCGGTACTACGGCGCGGGCGACCGCCAGTTCGGCGGGTCCCCGGATCCGCGCAGCACCGAGGAACCCGGCGGACCGCCGTCGACCGGCGCCTGAGCATTCCGCGGCCTGGGCGTTCCGCGCCTGGGCGTTCCGCGGCCCAAGCCGTTCTCGGCCACCTCCGACTCGCCTCCGAGTCACAGGCGACCATCCGCAGCGTGGACCCACACGCCAACACGCAGATCAGGGGTAGTTCCGTGCAGCACGTCGGCCCTGGTGACTCTTCGCCGAGTCACGGTCCGCGGCGTGACGGCGGTCCACGTCCGCAGCGCGACGACGTGGCGGCACCGCGTTCCGCGGCCCGAGCCGTTCTCGGCCACCCCTGACTCTTCTCCGAGTCAAACGAGGCCTTCCGCAGCGTGGATTCACACGCCAACACGCAGATCAGGGGTAGTTCCGTGCAGCACGTCGGCCCTGGTGACTCTTCGCCGAGTCACGGTCGCACCGCGGCGTCCGCGGTCCGCGGTCCACGGTCCACGATCCGCGCGGGACGCCTCCTGGTCGCTAGTACGCCTCCCAGCCGCGG
Organism: uncultured Chloroflexia bacterium; assembly: GCA_963715245.1. Lineage (GTDB taxonomy): Bacteria > Chloroflexota > Limnocylindria > Limnocylindrales > CSP1-4 > CAIXZV01. The sequence continues at coordinate 271,175 of CAVQRM010000001.1, read as the reverse complement.
AACTCGGTGGGGAGCTCCACCGCCGGCGCGCGTCGCGCGGCCCAGTCCCGGAGCGCCCAGAACGTCGTCTTGAAGGCGAGGCCCTCCCAGGGCAGCGCCTCCGGAGCGAAGGCCTGGATCTCGAGTGCCTCGGGCGTCTCCCTGGGAGCCCCGCCGACGATCCGCGCCTCGAACACGAGCACGACGACGGCCGCCTCGAGACGCGAGTACAACCCCACGATCGAGGCCGGCTCCACGAGCAGCCCGGTCTCCTCGAGCGTCTCGCGGATCGCAGCCTCGGCGACCGTCTCGTCCACCTCCAGGAAGCCGCCGGGCTGCGCCCATGCCCCGTAGCCCGGCTCGATCCCCCGCCGCAGGAGGACGGCCTCGCCTGCCTCCGTCACCGGGATCGTCGTCACGACGAGGCGCGGGTTCACGTACGCGATGAAGCCGCACGACGGGCACACCGCCCGCTCGCGCTGCTCGGCTTCGGGCACCTCGCGGACGAGCGCGCTGCCGCAGCTGGAGCAGTGGACGAGCGTCCGGGCGACCCAGCGTGGCGCGCCGCGCCCCGAGGGGATGTCGGTGGACCGGCCATCCAGGCCGCGGCCCATCCCGGCCAGCAGGACGCGCTCATCGTCATCGAGCGCTCGCTCCAGCAGCCCGTCGGGCCTCGCGCCGCCCTCTGGCTCCCGCTCGTCCACCGCTCAGGCCCCCAGCACGAGGACCATCGCGACGACGATCAGCGCGAGGAACACGAGGCTGACCAGCACCCACGCGAGGCGGAACAGGCCCCGGCCGCGATCCACCGGCATCCATGCCCAGGCGGAGCGCCAGATACGGAGCGTGGCGTCCGCGGTCGTGATGAGCAGCAGCGGCGCGGCGATGAGCACGCACGCCTTGACCAGCAGGCTGTCGAAGCCGAAGCCCAGGTTGAGCGCGGTGATCGCGATCGCCCCCAGCACGAGCGCGGGCGCCGAGAGCAGGACGTAGTGCTTCTCGAGTGGCGTCGGGGCCGTCTCGGGCACGCTCCGCGGCGGCAGGCCGCGCAGGCTCGGCGGGAGCGCCGCCTCGGCGGCCGCGGCGAGCTCCGCCCGATCGGCAGCCGTCGACGGCCTCGGCTCGGCCACCGGCTGGCGGTCGAGGACCGGCATCCCCGGCTCCCAGCGCTCGTCGTCCATGCCCCGAGTCTATCGAGTCCGGCGCATCCGCCCCTCGAGGACCCGGGTACAGTCCGCGCGTGAACCTGTTGACGCTCCACCGGGCGGCCCATGCGTCCCCGGTCGCGATCGTGCTCCTCGTCGTCGCGAACCTCGTCCCGCTCGCCGGCGTCCTGTTCCTGGGGTGGAGCCTGGTCACGCTCCTCGCCCTGTACTGGCTCGAGAACGGCGTGATCGGCGTGTACGCGCTGGGCCGGATCGCGACGGCCGAGGCCGTCGACGAGAACCCGGGACGGGTCGAGATCAACGGGCGGGAGACGCCACGCGAGCAGCTCCGCGACCCGCACCAGGCGAGAGCGATCTACCTCCCGTTCTTCCTCGTCCACTACGGGGCGTTCTGGCTCGCGCACGGGCTGTTCGTGCTGATCGCCCTGCCGGTCGTGTTCGCGTCGTTCGCCGGCGGGGAGGAGCCGGCGCCGGCCGATCTCGTCGCCGCGCTTGACCTCGGGACGATGGCCTGGGCGCTGATCGTGCTGGTGATCAGCCACGGCGCCTCGTTCCTGTTCAACTGGATGTGGGGCGGCGAGCGCCGGACGTCAACCCCCGCGGCGCAGATGATGGCGCCCTACGGTCGGGTCGTCGTCCTCCACGTCACGATCATCCTCGGCGCGTTCGCGGTCGCGATGCTCGGCCAGCCGATCGGGGCGCTCGTCGTGATGGTCGTGCTCAAGACGATCGCCGACCTCGCCGCCCACCTCGCCGAGCGTCTGCGCGCGGACGACCGCGCATCGGCGACCGGCGTCTCGCTCACCCGGTCCGCCGGCCGCTGGTCGATCACCCGGTAGGGCTGTCAGCCGGGGAGCGGCTCCGCGTTCGATTCGTCGTCCATGACGGACGTCGTCTGGGCCGCGCGCCGTGCCGCCAGCCGCGCCGCGAGCGCCGGGTCGCCGAGAGCGCGAGGACCTGGGCCGCGAGGAGGGCCGCGTTGTCGGCGTTCCCGATCGCCACGGTCGCCACCGGGATCCCGCGGGGCATCTGGACGATCGAGAGCAGCGAGTCCAGGCCCCCCAGGTGCTGCGTGGGGATCGGCACGCCGATGACCGGCAGCAGCGTCTTGGACGCGAGCATCCCGGGCAGGTGCGCCGCCCCGCCGGCGCCGGCGATGATCACCCGGATGCCGCGGGCCTCGGCCGTCTCGGCGTAGCGGAACAGGTGGTCCGGGGTCCGGTGGGCGGACACGACGCGCAGCTCGCACGGGACCCCGAGCTCCGCGAGGACCGCGACGGCGTTCTCCAGCACCGGAAAGTCGGACCGGCTCCCGCCGACGATGCCCACGAGCGGCGCGTCCGCCACGACCTCAGTCCTCCCAGCGAAGCGCGGCCCGCGCGACGCGCGCCCGTCCGAGCGCCTCGTCCGCGTCCGTGCCGATGACCGTCACGTGCCCCATCTTGCGTCGTTCGAACACGCGGCGCTTGCCGTAGACGTGGACGTGGGCGTCCGGATCGGTGAGGGCGTCCTCCACCCCGGCGAGGCGCGCGTCGCGATCGGGGCCGGTGCCCAGGAGGTTGACCATGCCGGTCACCCCGTGCGGCCGGACCGATCCGAGCGGCAGTCCGGCGATCGCGCGCACGTGCTGCTCGAACTGCGACGTGACGGCGCCCTCCATCGTCCAGTGGCCGCTGTTGTGGACCCGGGGCGCGAGCTCGTTGATCATCAGCCCGCCGCCCCGGAGCGCGAACAGCTCCACGGTCAGGAGCCCCACGACGTCCAGGCTGCGTGCGAGGCGGTCCGCGATCTCGGTCGCGTCGTACGCCTGCAGCGGGTGGACGGGCGCCGGGGCCACGCTCTCGGTGAGGATCCCGGCGTCGTGGACGTTGCGCGACGGCGGGAACGCGAGTGTCCGGCCGTCCCGGTCGCGGGCGATGACGCACGACAGCTCCGCCTCGAAGTCGATGTCCGCCTCGAGCAGCAGCGGGCGCCCGTCCCCGCCCCCAAGCGAGGCAACCGCCGTCGCCACGTCCCCGCGAGCCCGGATCCCCGCCTGGCTCCGTCCGTCGTAGCCGCCCAGCGGGAGCTTGAGCCGGCACGGGTAGCCGAGCGCCTCGGCCGCCGCCTCCGCTTCGGCGATCCCCGCACCTCCCGCCACGGCGCGGCCCACTCCCCGATGTCCCGGATGAACCGCCGCTCGGCGAGCCGGTCCTGGGTCGCGCGCAGGGCCGTGAGCCCGGGGCGGAGCGGCGCGACCTCGCCGGCTGCCGCGGCCGCCTCGAGACCCACGTGCTCGAGCTCGTACGTGACGACGTCGCTCCTCGCCCCGAGCCGCCGCGCGGCATCCGCGTCGTCGTAGCGGCCCACGATGATCTCGTCCGCGACGGCGGCCGTGGGGCAGCCTGGGATCCGGGTCCAGGGCGATGATCCGGTACCCCATGGCACGGGCGGAGAACCCCAGCATCCGGCCCAGCTGGCCGCCGCCCATGATCCCGATCGTCGCACCGGGCGGAAGCGGCGCGGGCCGGTCCGCGGGCGGCGTCCGGATGCCGAGTCGGTACAGCGAGTCCAGCACGAAGTCGCCCTTGCGCACCGTGTACAGCTGGTTCGCCTCGCCATCGGGCGCCGCGTCGACGATCCGCTGCTTGGCCGCGGCGTAGGCGTCGCGGAGGGCCGGGATCCGCCCGCAGCGCCTCACGGAAGGCGAGCAGCTCGGCCAGCTCGCCGCGCGCGGGGGGCATGACGTGGAGGTGGATCCGGTACGTGCGGCCCTCGTGGAGCACGGTGCCCGTGAACATCGGCCGCGTCGGCGGGAACGGAGCGATGCCCCCCTGGCGGCCGAAGCCGAGACCCAGGAGCGACTCGCTCACCGCGGGGATGTCGTCGGGCGCCGCCTCGATGCCGAGGTCCACGATGTTCTTGCCGGGCATTCCCGGCACCGCCGAGCTGCCGATGTGCTCCGACGACGGTGCCCGGGCACGCGGACGCGACCAGGCGCGCCACCTCGCGGGCGACGTCCTGCGTCGCGGGATCCCAGGGATGGAACGCGGCCGGCTGGCGCTCGTACGGGCGGATGGGCAGGTCCGACATCGAGGCGAAGTGTAGGTTGCGAGCCGCGGGCGACGCTCGTACGATCTCGACCTTCGCAGGGAGACACGTCGATGCGCATCGTCATCGGGACGCCGCGCCACCGAGGTGGACGTCGGCTAACTCATCGAACGAGCCGCCGGGTACGGGGGCGTCATCGCAGACCTCGGCACCGGCGACGGGCGGTTCGTCCTTGCAGCGGCTGCTGCAAACCCGGACCGGCTGGTCCTGGGCATCGACCCCGTCGCGTCCGCGATGGCGGAGGCCTCGCGCCGGGCAGCCGCTCCCGCACGCAAGGGCGGCCTGCCGAACGCGGTCTTCGCCGTGGCCGCAGCAGAGGCGCTGCCGGGGACGCTCGACGGCGTCGCGAACCGGGTGACGGTCAACCTCCCCTGGGGCTCGCTCCTCCGGGGCGCGCTCGCACTCGACGACCGTGCGGCCGCGGGCATCGCCTCGCTCGTCGGCCCGGGCGGCGCCGTCGAGATGCTCCTCGCGCCAGCGCCGCGCGATCGCCTCGCCGAGGACCTCTCGGTCGAGACCCGGCTCGACGGGTCGCTCGCGGCAGACTGGGCGGCACTGGGCCTCGAGCTGTGCGAGGCCCGCCCCGCGACCCGGCCGATCTCGCCGCCGCTCGGACCACCTGGGCCCGCCGCCTGGGCGTCGCCGGCGATCGCGCCCCGGACCGCGTCGCGTGGCGCCTCGTCCTTCGCCGTCGCCGGCGCGCCTGAGCGCCCGATCGGCGCTGTTATCCTCGGGGCCATGCTCGGTGGCAACGGCCCGTACGGCGTCGCAGCGCCTCGGATCCTGATCGTGGACGACGATCCGAACCTGCTCGTCATCCTCGCGGAGCAGCTGCGGGCAGACGGCTACGAGGTCCAGACCGCCCGCGACGGCGAAGAGGCCCTGCGACGGCTGACCCATTCCTGGCCGGACCTGCTGATCATCGACATGCTCATGCCGCGCATGGACGGCCTCACCCTCGCGCGCGAGATCAAGGCCCGCGCGGACCTCCCGATCATCGTCCTGTCCGCGATCGACACCGCGGACTCGAAGGCGGACCTCCTCGACGAGGTCGCCGAGGACTACGTCACCAAGCCGTACCACTACCCGGAGCTGCGGGCCCGAGTGACACGCGTCCTGCGCCGACTCGGCGATCGCGTCCCGCGCCAGCGCCTCGAGCTCGGGGCCAACCTCGCCCTCGAGCTCCACCGGCGCGAGGCCATCGTGGCCGGCGAGACCGTCTCGCTGACGCCCACCGAGTCGCGGCTGCTGTACGCGCTCGCCGCGAACCTCGGCCAGACCGTGACCACCGAGACCCTCCTCGTCCGCGGCTGGGCGGACACCGAGGACGCCGATCCCAGCTACGTCTGGGTCACGATGCGACGCCTGCGCCAGAAGGTCGAGGTGGACCCCAACAAGCCCGTCCACCTGCTCACCGTGCGGGGCATCGGCTACCGGCTCGTGAGCGCCTCCGTACCGGCCGAGTCGTGACCGAGCCCAGGCGGCTGTCCGAGCGGATCGCCGCCGCGGAAGCGGCCGCCCCACCCCGTGACGAGCCCGACGCGACGGCGCTGGCGGTTGCAGACACCTCCTCGACGCAGCCGTACCGGGCCTCCGGCCTCGGGTTCCGGGCGCGCCTGACCCTCGGGCTCGTGGCGGCCGCCGTCCTGCCCCTGGCGGCCTTCGGCGTCGTCGTGCTGCTCGTCACCAGCACGGGCGAGGCCGACGAGACCGTGGCGCGCGTCCTGCTGCTGGGCGTCGCCATCGCCGTGGTGTTCGCCGTGCTCCTCGGCGCGGCGATCGCGGCGAACCTCGGTGCGCCGCTGCGGGCGATCGCCAGCTCGGTGGACCGGGTGTCCGCGGGCGACCTCACCACGCCCCTGGAGCTTCCCGGCGACGACGAGTTCAGCCGGCTCGCCGAGAGCCACAACCGCCTCGCACGGGACCTCGAGCGCCGCAACCGCGAGCTCCGGAGGATCGTCGTCGCGCTCGAGTCGATCACCCTCGACCAGCGCCCGGAGGCGATCGCCGCGAGCGCGGCGAACGAGGCGCGAGTCGCCTTCGGCATGATCGACTGCGAGATCCTGCTCGTCGATCCGCGGGAGATCCCCATGGAGGAGCTCGTCCCGGGCGATCCCGTCCCGGTCCGTGCCCAGCTCACCGCCGCGGGCAAGGTCCTCGGCGTCGCCGTGGGCCATCTCCCGGCCACTCGTCGCTGGGAGCGCGCCGACCAGGACCTGTTCGAGCTGTTCGCGATCGAGATCTCGGCGGCGATGCGCAACGCCGAGCTGTACGCCCGCGTGGAGGACCAGAACCGCCGGCTGGTGGAGCTCGACGAGGCGAAGGACGACTTCCTGCGCGGGGTCTCCCACAACCTCCAGACACCGCTCGCGAGCATCCGCGGCTACGCCCAGCAGCTGGAGGGCGAGCGATCGGACCGCCGCCTCGGGATCATCACCGAGCAGGCGGACCGCCTGTCCCGCATGGTGCGCCAGCTGCTCACCGTGAGCCGCATCGAGTCGGGCGCCCTCCGGCCGCGCCAGGAGGTGTTCGCCCCGGCGGCGCGCGTCAGGAAGACGTGGGAGGCGCTGGGTGCCGCCGACGTGCCGTTCAGCCTGGAGGACGCGTCCGCGGGCTGGCTGGCCCTCGCCGACGCGGACCAGCTCGACCAGGTCCTGTGGGCGATCCTCGACAACGCCGTGAGCTACGGCAACCGCTCCGGCGTGGACGCCGCCATCCGGGTGGACGAGGCCGCGTCCCGCCTCCAGATCACCATCGCCGACCACGGTCCGGGCGTGAGCGAGGACGACCGCGAGCGGCTGTTCCGCCGCTTCGAGCGGGGCGCCGCGCGCCCCACCGGCGAGGGCAGCGGCCTGGGCCTCTACGTCTCGCGCGAGCTGTGCCGGGCGATGGACGGCGACCTCGTCCTCGAGCCTGCCGTCGCGGGCGAAGGCGCCGCCCTGACGATCCACCTGCCCGCGGAGGCCCCCGAGGAGTCGTAGGGGTACTGGTCGGGTCTGGGCCGGTCCGGGTTGGGCCAGAGGTACCGGCCGGTCATGGGTCCCGCGAACAATTCGTGGCCGCCGCGCAACGCCGCAAGGTGCCGATGCAAGGTGGCCGCCCCATCGTCCGGGTTGCCAATAGCCTCACAGCTTCGCCGGGGGAAACGACGATGTCTGTCCAGTGGCCCGCAAGGGCCCTTGCCCGCGTGCGCCCACGCGGCGCGCCACCGAGCCACTCCGACCGCGGCCGCCAGCGTGGCCAGTCGCTCGTCGAGTTCGCGCTCGTCCTGCCGGTGCTGCTGCTGCTCACCCTGATCGCGATCGACTTCGGCCGCGTCTACCTGGGCTACGTGAACCTGCAGAGCCTTGCGCGCATCGCCGCGAACTACGCGGCCAACAACCCGACGGTTGACTGGACCAACAGCTCGCTTGGGCTTGTCCAGTCGTACGAGCGCCTCGTGCTCGATGACGCGACGGCGACCAACTGCACCCTCCAGCCCGATGGCGCCGGCCACAACCCGCCTCGCCCGACGTTCCCCACGGGCACCGACCTGGGCGACAGCGCGCAGGTCGACCTCACCTGCGAGTTCGCGATCATCACGCCGATCATCGGCGCGGTCTTCTCCGGCGACTCGACGCTGGACGTGTCCGCATCCGCGATCTTCCCGGTGAAGAGCGGCGGCGTCGCCGGCATCGGCGTCGGCACCGGCGGTGGCCCGCAGGTCCCCTCGGCGGCGTTCACCGCCAGCCCGACGTCCGGTCTCAACCCCCTGACCGTCACGTTCACCGACACCTCGACCAATGCCCCGACGGACTGGACCTGGTCGTTCGGCGACGGCAACAGCTCCAACGACCAGAACCCGACGCATACCTACACGTCGCCGGGCACGTACACCGTCACCCTGACCGTCACCAACGCGGACGGCGGTGACACCGAGACGAAGTCCTCGTACATCACGGTCACCGACACGAGCGTCGTGGACTTCTCCGCGACACCCGTCTCCGGCGACGCACCGCTGGCCGTGCAGTTCACCGATCTCTCGTCCGGAACCCCCACGGCGTGGGACTGGGACTTCGGCGACGGCGGGTCCTCCACCCAGCAGAACCCGAGCCACACCTACACGGTCGCGGGCAGCTACAGCGTGACGCTCACGGTCACGGACCTGAGCGGCAACCCGTCGCTGACGAGGTCGGACTACATCGTCGCCAGCGTGGCGCAGTGCGTCGTTCCCAACGTGAGTGACGGCACGCGCAAGAACCAGGCCACGAGCCTGCTCGAGGGCCAGGGGTTCGTCGTCGCCACCGTCGGCGGCAACGGCAACTGGGTCGTCCGTGTCCAGGTCCCCCAGGGTGGCCTGACGGTCCCCTGCGGCTCCACCGTCACCCTGTTCGAGTAGGCGGCGACCGATGAATACGATCCACGACCTCATCCGCCGTCGTCGCCCGGCCAAGGCGGATGCCCGGGGCCAGGCGCTCGTCGAGTTCGCCCTCACCCTGCCGATCTTCGTGCTCCTCGTCGTCGCCCTGTTCGACGTCGGACGCGGGGTCTTCGCCTACAACGCGCTGACGAACGCGGCGCGCGAGGGCGCCCGGCTCGCGATCGTCAACCAGGACGTCGCGTCGATCCAGGATCGGGCGCTCGCCCAGTCCAGCGGCTCGATCGCCGCCACCACCGATGTCACCGTGACCTTCCTGAGCTCGGCCAGCGGCAACCCGTGCAACGGCGCCGGCAGCAACCCGGCCCTGTCGATCGGCTGCTCCGCGGAGGTCACCGCCGTGTCGCAGTGGCAGGCGATCACGCCGCTCGTCGGCAACATCATCGGCCCCCTCGCCTTCACGGCGACGTCATCCATCCCGGTCGAGTTCGTGTGCGGCGTCCCGACGGCGCCGATCACGAACCCCGCCCTCTGCCCCAAGCAGCCATGACCACCCTGACCGAAGGGCCCGCCCGGCGGACACGCTCGGAGACCACGACCATGACCTCAACCACGACCCGCGGCGGTCGCCCTGCGGACGAGCGAGCGCGGCCAGATGATCGTCCTGCTCGCACTTGCGCTCGTCGCCCTCGTGGCCGGCGTGGCGCTCGTGCTGGAGGCCGGCAACGCGTTCGCCCAGCAGCGCGTCGCCCAGAACGCGGCCGACGCCGCCGCCAACGCGGGCGCCGTCGTCCTCGGCGAACGGCTCGGCGGCGCGCCGCGGACGAACGCCAACGTCCTCGCGGCAGTCAACGCGTCCGCCGCGGCCAACGCCCTCGCCGCCCCGGTGGCGTTCTACACGGACATCGATGGCAACGACCTGGCCGGCGGACCGGTCCCGGTCCCCAACGACGCCGGGGCGCCGCCCACTGGTGCCGCAGGCGTCCGCGTGGGCGGCGAGCGCGACTTCGGAACGTTCTTCGGCAAGGTCATCGGCCTGTCGCAGTTCAAGGCAAGCGCCGATGCGACGGCCGTCGCCGGACTCCTCGACGGCGTCTGCCCGGCCGAGGCCGGCTGCGGGCTCCTGCCCGTCACCTTCCCCGTCCTGATCTCCACCTGTGAGTTCCCGCATTCGACCACCCCGATCGGCCAGGGTCCGTACACGCTCGTTGACATCAACCAGCGGACGGACGCCAACATGTCGATCGTGCCGCTGTGCACGACCGGCCCGGGCTCGGTCGGCTGGCTGGACCTCGGTCCGGGCAACCTCGCGCAGGAGATCGTCACCCCGACGAACCGCGCGTTCGACCTGCCGGTGTGGCTCCAGACCCAGACCGGCAACAGCAACGCGGTCGAAGACGAGATCAACGACAACTACGCCGGCAAGATCGTCCTCATCCCGATGTTCGACGGGACCTGCAAGCAGCAGCCCGCAGGCACCAACCTGAGCGACTGCCCGGCCGGGCAGGAGGGAACGGGCAACAACACCTGGTACCACATCCCCAAGTTCACGGGCTTCCTGCTCGACGAGGCCTTCATCGCCGGCAACAACTCGGCGGACTGCGAGAACGGGCCGGGGTCACCGCTGATGGGCGGCAACGGCTCCCAGTCGTGCATGAAGGGCTGGTTCATCCGGTTCATCACCCAGGGTCCGGTCACCTCGGGTGGCGGCGTGGACGACTCATCCGCGATCGGGATCCAGCTCAAGCGCTAAGCGTCGGCCGCCGGCCGGACACGCACCGAAGCGGAGGGCATGCCCTCCGCTTCCTCATGTCCGCCGATGAACGGCGGGGATCGGACGGATCCTGGTGGCGTCAGGCCAGCTCGGCGATCCCCGGCGCCTCGACCGGCGCCTGGGCGGCCGGTGCCGGCGTCCAGATCCGGTTGAGCGGGTCGACCGCGAACAGGAGCCCTGCCGCCAGGCCGAGGATCGGCCCCGCGATGTCGGACACGCCGACGAAGCTCGCGATGATGTTCCACGCGTACCACGTCGCGAAGAACCAGAGCATGCCGGCGAGAACGCGCTTCTTCATGCCCGCAGGGTGTGCTCGTCGGGCCGCCACCGCAATGGCGCCTTCGTACCGGGACCCGCCCCCGTGTTGCGCGAAGTGCTCGGCTGTAAGGGCAGACGCAAGGTACTAGGACGATAGTCCTACCTGCCGTCGGGGGACGCGCGCACCGGGGAGTGCCGTCTCGATATGCCCACCCTTGCCCGACGCCGGCCGAAGCCTCTGTCCGCCGACGCCCGCGAGCGCAGTCGCGGCCAGTCGATCGTCGAGCTCGCGCTTGTCCTGCCGGTCCTACTCCTGCTCCTCCTCGTTGCGATCGACTTCGGCCGGATCTACCTCGGATAGATCAACGTCCAGCAGATGGCCCGAGTCGCGGCCGACTTCGCCGCCGAGCAATGCGAGTGCCTGGGATCGCCACAGGACGCCAGACCAGGACGCCCTCGATCGCTACCAGGACATGGTCGTGAACGACGCCACAGCGATCAACTGCACCCGGTGCTTGATGAGGTCACTGGGGACCTGCCCGGTCCCGGCTTCATCGATGGCGAACTCTCGCTCGGCAACCGCGTCGAGGTCCAGATCAACTGCGAATTTCCGTTCCTCACACCGTCATCTCGACGATCCTGGGTAGAAGCCATCACCTGACGCCAGCGTCGTCTACCCCATCCGGGAAGGGGTGGTGGCCGAGGTGCCGGGTGGAGGCGGACCAGTCCTGTCCCCCCCGGAGTGCCGACTTCTATGCATCGCCTCGATCCGGCTACGAGCCGCATCGACGTGACGATCACGGACGACTGCGACGGGAGCCGTAACATGGGAATGGAACTTCGGGAGTCGACCCTGCCTTTGGGCGCGGTCCACACCCAGTCGAGTGCAATTGCCCCGACGGGGACGCCCGAGGGCACAGTTGCCTACACTCACGGTGTCCCTCACGTCGGAGGTGTTGGCGGCTATCGACAGCGAGACGAAGTCCAACTACATCCGGTCTACGTGCCGCCGGTCACCGGGCCGATCGCAGAGTTCGAGGGATCGCCGCTAACATGCTCGGCGCGATGAGTGTCGAATTTCGACTTCGTGGACTGCGGGCCGAGACCCGGTCGCCTATACACAACTATCAGTGGGACCTCAATATCAGCCGGGCGACGGCAGTTTCGATCGCGAAGGGGACACCGAGACGTCGGTCAGCTACACGTACGTCGACGAGGGCGCCTATCGGTGCCCTTGGACGTTACCGACGACACGGCCTGTCACACGATGACCAAGCAGGGCTACGTCATCGTCACGCCTCCGATCTGCACCGTCCCGGACTTCGGGAACGTCGACCGTAGCGCGGCCCAGGCGCGGTGGGCAGGTGAGGGTTTCACGACCACGTACAGACACTACCTGCGAACGGTGGCAATCCGAACAGGGACTACAAGATCCCCTCCCAGTCGATCTTGGGCGGCACCGTCGACCCACAGCCTGGCGGCTGTGACTCACCGATCACGGTCGGGCCGTAGCAATGACGACCGAGTCGGTTCGTGGCCAGACGCTGGCCGAGTTCGCGCTTGCATTGCCGATCTTCTTGATCCTCGTGCTCGCCCTGTTCGACCTCGGCCGCGCGGTGTTCATATACAACGGCCTGACCAACGCCGTCCGAGAGGGGGCGCGACTGGCGATCGTCAACCAGGACAAGGGACCTGATCGCGGACCGTGCGCAGGCGATGGCCTTCGGCGTCGGAGATCGAGACAAGCGCAGCGACCTTGACGACGTTCTGGCGTCAACTCCCTGACAGTGACGACGTCAAACTGAACGAACCGTGCCCTGACTCCAACGTGCCCGTTGGGTGCGTTGCCGTCGTCGAGGCGACGGCCACCTGGGAGTCGATCACGCCCCTGGCGTCGATCCTCGGGCTGGCCATGCAAGGGAATGCCAATGCATTCGACGAGATCCCGCTGGGAGCGAGATCAGAACAGGTCGTTGAGTTCAAGTGTCCGAATCCAACGATCCCTGAGTACGCGTCTTCCGCCAGCTGCCCAAAGCAACCTTGACATTGATCGCCGGAGCAAGATCCCCCATGAGACCAGAGTTGATCGCCAAGCGTGACAACCCGCGTGCGAGTGGTCAGATCCTCGTGTTGTTTGTCGTCGCCCTCTTCGCGATCATCGCGATGTTGGCTGTCGTCGTAGAGGGGAGCAATCTCTTCGCCCAGCAGCGGGTAGCACAGAACGGGGCCGACGCCGCGTCAAACGCTGGCACGATCGTGATCGCCGAGTATCTCTCGGGTAAGGCGCGCACACAGGCTATCGTCTTCGAACGAGTCGACGATGCTGCAGTCGAGAACAACCTCTCCGCCTACACTGCCGAATACACCGACGACTATGGCACGCCGATTGGTGCCGCAGTCCGAACCTCGATGCTCCGATTCCAGCGGGTGCGCGCGGAGTTCACGTGTCCGCGGACCGTACAGTAGGTACCAGTTTCGCGCGCCTCCTAGGAGTCAACGACCTGACCGCCAGCGCCGAAGCCACGGTTGTGGCCGGTAAGCTGAGTGCGGAGTGCGTTGAGGACGACGATGGCTGCACGCTGCTTCCCGTAACATTCGCGATCAGCCCATTCAAGTGCACCAGCAAGGGTGAGTTGATTCCCGACGATGGATGGATCTGGGTTGGCCCCCCTCCCGAGGGTGCAGATCCCGGCGACGACTACTGGCCGATCGTCTCGGCTGACTATCTTCCGGGTGGGTCGATTGGTGGTGCCACAGGGGATCTGGACTCGATGGCAATGCTGCCTCTCTGCAGGGGTTCCGGCGAGGGCACCGGTGCCTTCGGCTGGCTGGATCTCGAGGATCACATGAATCTCGTCGACGAGATTGAGGGACCGCTCAATACCACCATCAACCTACCGGACTGGTTCAACGGACAGATCCGGCAACCCAAACAACCCTCGAGGACGAGTTGATGGCGTACTGGCGCGAGCCCGTGCTGATCCCTCTCTACAACCAGACCTGTCGAGAGGAGCCGGGGGACGACAACGTCTGCGACAGATCCTGGAGCGGATCCTGTGGGTACCAACAACTGGTACTTCATTCACACGCTCGCTGTGTTCTATATCGAAGACGTGTATGTCCAGGCGAACAACATGGACCAGTGCGCCTGAGGGACCAGGAAGGCCATTGGTCTTCGATGACGGACGCCGCTGGCGCTGGGTTTGTAGGCTGCCTCAAAGGGTGGTTCGTCAACTACGTTACTGCAGGGCCCATCACTCCGGGCGAGCCGATAAGGCCAGGCGTGCACGCCGATCGGGATCCAACTCATCCGATAGTTCCGACCCCGGCGTCGCAGAGAAGCGGAGGGTCCTCGGGCCCTCCGCTTCTTCGTGTCGCGGTGCACTGACCAGCCCGGTACCCATGCCTGTCCCTGAACGGGACCGACGGGCTATGCACGGGCGCACCGATTCAAGCCACGCTGCAAACCCGGACGCGGAGTATTCGCCTCCGACCGAACCGCAGCTTGGGATGTCATGCGTCCGCTCATCGCCCGAATCCGGCGACACCAGACCCGCGAGAAGTCGCGTGGCCAGAGCCTCGTCGAGTTCGCCCTCACGCTGCCCGTCATCCTGCTGCTGACGCTCATCGCGCTCGACTTCGGGCGCGTGTACCTGGGCTACATCAACCTCCAGAACATGGCCCGGATCGCGTCCAACTTCGCGGCCAACAACCCTGACGCCTGGGACGCCACTCCCAACACGGACGAGCAGGCCCAGTACCGGAACCAGATCCTGGCCGACGCCACGGCGACGAACTGCCGGCTCCCGCAGTCCGGCGGCAGCCCGGTCATCCCGGATCCCGCCTACACGGACACCAACGGCGACGGGAACGCGCTCGGTCTCGGGGACTCGGTGAGCGTGGCCCTCAGCTGCACCTTCGACATCATCACGCCCGGGATCTCGAACATCCTCGGCGGCAGCGTCGCGGTGTCCGCGAGCGCCGACTTCCCGGTCAAGACCGGGCTCACCGCGATCGCGACCGGCGGCCCCGGCCCGGTCGTGGGCGGGGCGCCGAATGCCGCGTTCAGCGCGGACGAGGTGATCTCGCCCAACACCCTGACGGTGATCGGGCCGACGACCGAGGTCGAGTTCCGCGACACGTCCGGCGGTGCGCCCGACACGTGGGAGTGGGACTTCTCCGACGGCACGACGTCGAACCTCCAGGACCCGCTCGACCACACCTTCACGTGCGCGTTCTCGACCTGCTCGTACGTCGTGACGATGAAGGCATCGAACCTCGTCGGCAGCACCACCGCCTCGATGACCGTGGTCGTGATCGGCGACTCGGACGTCAACTTCTCGGCGACCACGCAGTCGGGGACGGCGCCCCTCGCCGTCACCTTCACCGAGGCCGCGACGCCTGGCGGCGACACCTACGAGTGGGACTTCGGCGACGGCAACACGGCGACCGGCAAGTCGGCCAGCCACACCTACAACTCGGTCGGCAAGTTCGACGTGACGCTCACGGTCACCTACCCCGACCCGGTGGGCAAGAAGCAGGCGAAGAAGTCCGGCTACATCGAGGTCGCCGTTGGCAACTGCACGGTGCCCAAGCTCGTGGGGTTCAAGTACAACAACGCCCAGACCGAGTGGACCAAGGCCGGCTTCAGCGGAACGGTGAGTCGGGCACCTGGCGCGCCGTCCGGCAACTTCACCATCACCGCGCAGTCCCTCGTGTTCACGAGCGTCGTGCCCTGCAGCAGCAACGTCGAGGTGTCGGCCCCGTGAACGGTCATGTTCGGCATCGGCCGGCGACGGCGCGGCCAGCGCGGTCAGGCGCTGGTCGAGTTCTCCCTCGTGATCCCGATCTTCCTGCTCGTGCTGATCGCCCTGTTCGATCTCGGACGCGCGGTGTTCGCCTACAACACGCTCACGAACGCGGCGCGCGAGGGCGCCCGGATGGCGATCGTCAACCAGGACATCCCGACGATCATCGACCACGCGAAGCGCCAGTCGGCCCTCATCGAGCTGAACGACCCGAGCGTCTCGGTCGCCTTCTACCAGATGAAGAACGACGGCACGGCCGACACCTCCGACCCGTGCAACCTCGTCGCCGTCGGCTGTCTCGCGGTCGTGTCCTTCGAGGCCACGTACGAGCCGATCACCCCGTTCATCTCGAACATCGTGTTCGGCGACGGGGTGGACTTCACGGCGCAGTCGGTGCTCAGCGTCGAGTACCGCTGCCCGAACGAGACCCTCACCAACGCCAGCAAGTGCCCGAAGCAGCCGTGATGCCTGCCTTCGTCCGCAGCCACCTCCCGGGAGCCAGCATGAACCGGCAGTCCGCCACGCGCGGGTCCGAGCGCGGCCAGATCATCGTCATCGCCGCCCTCGCCATGATCGCGATCATCAGCGGCGTCTCGCTCGTCATCGAGGGCGGCAACGCCTACGCGCACCAGCGCATCGTCCAGAACGGCATCGATTCGGTGGCGAACGCCGGAGCGACCGTGATCGCCCAGAAGATCGGTGGGGCGACGCGGACCGACACCGACGTCAACGCGGCCATGACCGGCATGGCCACCGAGAACGACCTCGACAGCTTCACGGCGTACTACACGAACGTCACGGGTGACCTGCTCGCCGCCGATGGCGTGGTCACCAATGCCGTCAACCTCGCGGTCCAGGTGGGCACGGGCGCGATCCCGGCCAACACCCAGGGCGTGCGGGTGAGCGGCAGCCAGGCGTTCAGCACGACCTTCGCCCGCGTGATCGGCTTCAACCAGTTCACGGCCTCCGCCGACGCAACGGCGGTCTCCGGCGCGCTCACGGGCGGGGTGTTCCTGCCGATCGTCTTCCCGGTGGCGATGAAGGACTGTGACGGCTCGGGCGAGCTGACCCAGGTCGACGCGCCGTGGCGCCTGAGCAATCCCGGCGACCCGCACCCGGTCGGGCAGGAGTTCATCGTCCCCCTGTGCAAGACGGGCGGCGGCTCGTTCATGATCCTCGACCTCGACCCGGACAAGTCGTGCGAGGAGGAGGTCACCAACCCGTCCTCCATCCAGTTCCACAACTTCCCGGTCGACGTTGCCACCGACACCGGCAACGACTGCGCCAAGAAGATCGAGGAGGCGATGGGCCTGGAGGCCCTCCAGGGACAGGTCGTGCTCATTCCGATCTGCGACGGCGAGTGCTCGACGGACACGGGCAACAACGGCTCGTACCACATCGTGCGGATCACGGCCTTCTTCCTCGACTACCTCTCGTTCTCGAACAACCAGAACAACTCGGCCTGCGCGCTCACGACGTCACCCACGTACGGGACCTCGATGATCAACATCGTCGGCGGCAACGGCTCCTCGAGCTGCATGGCGGGGTGGTTCGTGCGCTACGTGACCTCGGGTCCCGTCGGCGCCGGAACGATCGCGAACGGCGAGGCCATCGGCGTCCAGCTCATCCGGTAGCGCTCGTCGCGCAAGAACCTGTTCATCGACGGAGGCACCGCCCGGCGGCCGGCGTGGGCACGACCTGGCCGCCGGGCCGGCGCCCACTCGGCGCGTCCTGAGCGCTGTGGCCGCGGCAGCTAGCGGATGCCGGTGTCGTACGGGACGTCGAGCGCGGTCCGGGAGTCTGTCAGGACGGTGAATGGCAACGATCCCGGTGTTCCCATCAGCCCTTCGACGGGCTGCGCCTCGAGCGTGTACTCACCGGGCGGTAGCTCGATTCGGTAGAGGCCGCTGGCGTCCGTCGTGAACCGGGCGGCCTCGGACCCGTCGGCGGCTCGGACGATGAGCGTCGCGGCGGCGACGGGCCGGGGGGCGCACGCCGGGTCACCGGGCTGCTCGACGGGGCACACCGGGCCCGCGATGACGCGGCCGCCCACGCCGGTGCCTGCCGCGGCCGCGAGGCGCTGCGCGACGATGCCACCCTCGAGCGGCGAACCCTGCTCGCTCTCGAAGATCACGGTGCCGTCGCGGCGGACCTCGTACGTCCAGGTGTGGCGGTTGATGCAGCCCGCCTGGCAGTCGCCCCAGCCGATCTGGAACGTGACGGTCCAGCTCGCCGGCGGACTCTCGTTGTCACGCGGCCGGGCCTCCCAGAAGTCGCCCTGGCCGATGAGGTCCGGATCCAACTGGCCGATGCCGTCGAACAGCGGGTTCTGCGCCGCGACGGCGGCGGCAGCCTCTTCCGCGGTGCGGACCTCGGACACGGGGGCGGAGGTCGGGGAGGGCGTTTCGCTTGGGGTCTGGCCGGTTCCGGTGCCGCCGGTTCCGGTGCCGCCGGTTCCGGTGCCGCCGCACGCGGCGAGCATGGCAGCGATCAGCGCTGCGAGCAGCACGACTGCAGGCCGGATGTGCATGACCCGCTGACGGCGGGCGGCCAAGTACGGTTCCACCCGGGCAGCGTACGACGCCATGGTCATGGACGCGGGACGCACACGGGCGCCGCTCGCGTGCAGGGGGTCAGCGGGCTCGCGGCCCAGCCATGTGCTCCGGGCGGCCGGTGGATCCCGCACATCCGGTGCCGCAGGGGTCTACCGGATCGGTGGTCGGCCTGTTGGAGCCGGCGGTCGGTTTGCTCGTACCGTCGGGCCGCGAGCCTCGCGTGCCTCCACGATCCCACCGGCGAGTCCGGTCCCCGAGGGCCCAAGGTCCCGAACTTCATGGGACGACCCGGAGTTGACGGTCGGTCGCGCGGGGTGGCGGCACTTGCGGCGGCGGCGCCACAGTCAACGACGTCTGCCATCGGGGGGCGGATCCGGCCTGATCCTGCCTCCACAGGCAACGAAACGCGTGATCCGCGTCGATTTCGCCGGAAGTGCGGCTCCTGAGGCATCGACAGGCGGGTACGCACGTGCCGATCCGCACGTTCGTTGACTGTGAGTCGGGCGGCCGGGACTGGGGGGCCGCCGAGGCTGGGGCGACCCGTGGCTGGCCGGCCGCGACGGTCTACTCCGGGCCCAGGTCGTAGCCCATCGCCCGTGGCAGGCGGACCAGCCAGCGGAGCGGGGGCGGCACGTAGCCGCCGAGGTCGTCGCGCTGCTCCTTCGCGACGATCGCCTCGCGGATGACCCGCGCGCCGAGGAACCGGAACGGCTCGGGCGGGAAGGGCCGGGCTCGATGGCCGACCATCGGCAGCCGCGTCACCGGGTCGTCGTGCGCGTCACGGGCGAGCGCGGCGAGAATCTTCCCGCCCAGCCACGACGGTCCGACGCCCGTCCCGCTGTAGCCGTGCCCGAAGACGACCTTCCCGCCCGACCCCCGGAGCGACCCGAAGGACGGCAGGTGGTTGGGCGCGATGTCGATCGGGCCACCCCAGGCATCGACGAGCGCGACGTCGTCCAGCATCGGGAAGATGCGTCGGAAGCCGCGCGCCGCGAGGCCGGTGGACCCGCGATCCTGCTCCACCCACGACCCCAGGCGACCGCCGTACCCCGCCCGTCCGCCGCCGCCGCCGAACGCGATCCGTCCGTCCGCCGTGGTGCGGAAGTAGTGGTTCGTGAAGCGGCAGTCCGTGATCGCCTCGCCGCCGGTCCAGCCGAGCGCCGCGAGCCGGTCCGGGATCGGCTCCGTGAGCACCATGTACGAAGACCACGTGATCATCCGTGACCCGAACCCGCCGCCCTTCCAGCCCGCGGCCCAGGCGTTGACCGCGAGGACGGCGCGCCCGGCCCGGATCGAGGGGCCGGGTTCGGTCGCGGCCGGATCGACGGGCCGACGTCGCGGCCCGGATCGAGGGGCCACGCGGTCGAGACGCGCACGCCGGCGCCGTCCTCCTCGATGCCCACGACCTTCGTCCCCTCGTGGATCGTGACGCCCCGCTCCAGCAGCACGCGGCGCAGCCCCCGCGCGAGCCTCGCGGGCTGGACGGACGCATCGGACGGCACGAGCATCCCGCCGCGCAGCTCCGGCGTCGCGCACCGGCGCTGGACCTCGGCCGGGGACAGCACCGTGTACCGGTCGCCGACGCCCAGCGCCGTGGCAAGCTCGACGATCCCCAGCCACGCGTCATCCTGGGCCGGTGACGTGCTGACCACGAGCGTCCCGCCGGGCACGAACCATGGATCCACGCCATGCCGCGCGGCCCACTCCCCGATCCACGCCGGGGCGCCGTCGAGCGCCATGGCCGCCGCCAGGCCGGGCTCACGGCCGAAGTTCGCGACGAGCGCCGGCAGGTAGTCCCACCAGCCCGTCAGGAACCCGCCGTTGCGGCCGCTCGCACCGCCCCCGACGATGTCCGCCTCGACGATCGTCACGCGCAGGTCAGGCTCGCGCTCGAGCAGCCACCATGCGGTCCACAGCCCGGTGAACCCGCCACCCACGATGACGACGTCCGCGGTGCCGTCCGCGGCCGGCGGCGGGCAGGGCACGCCCGGGTCCGCCTCGAGCGCCTCGCGCAGCCACCAGCCGCGTCGCGCGCCGGGTTCGAGCGTCGCGAGGTCGCGGGCCACGAGGCGGCGCAGGCGGGCGGTCTCGCCGCGACGGGGCGGGCGGGCGCCGGGCGCGGGCGGGCGGGGAGCGGAGGCGGTGGGCACGCGCGCGGTCAGGCTCGGCCGGCAGCGCTCAGCGGCGGCGTGGCACGAGCGGCGCCGGGGCGGGCGTCGGCGGGGGCGATCGGCGACCCCGTGAGCCAGCCCTGGGCGAGGGCGTACCACGCAAGCTGCGTCCGGTTCTCGACCCCGTAGCGGTCGAACAGGCGCCGGAGCATCCCCTCGACCGACTTGATCCGCAGGTCCATCCGCCCGGCCAGCTCCTCGTTCGTGGCTCCCCGGGCAAGCATGACGAGGAGCTCACGCTCCCGCTCGGTGGGCTCGCGGGGGGCGACGCGGACGCTGGCGAGCACGTCGGGCGAGAACGCGCTGCCGCCGGCCGAGACCCGTCGCAGGGCGCCGACGATCGCCTCGAGGTCCGCGGACCGCGACAGATATCCCGCGGCGCCCTCACGCACGGCGCGGACCTGGTGCGCGGGGTAGTCCATGGCGCTGAACAGGAGGAACCGGGAGCGTCGTCCGAACGTGCGCAGGAGCCCGAAGCCGCGGTCGCAGCCGCCGATCATCACGTCGCACAGGACCACGTCCGGCGCGAGCGTGCCGATGAGCTCCGCGGCTCGCCGCTCGTCGCGCGCGATGCCGACGACATCGACGTCCCCCTGCTCGCGGAGCAGTGCCGCGAGGCCGTCCGCACAGACCGCGTGGTCCTCGACGATGAGCAGGCGGATCATGTTCGACTCGTCCCCTGCGGTCGTTGCCGCCGACATGCCGGGCATGCCCGCGTCCCCGGGGACGGCAGGTTCGCGAACACCCGGCTCCCCCGCTCGTCTGAATCTTACTCCGGCGCGACAGGGCCACCCGTCGTGCCGGGGGTGACCGACGGCCCCGCTCGGGGCCCAAATGGCGACCTCAGGAGGCGCGAACGGCAGCCACGGGTCGACTGGCGCCATGCGTCCGCGCGAGGGCGAGGACTACGGTGCCGCGGACCTTCGCATCCTGGCCCAGCGCCCACGTTCGCACCTGCAATCCCGCGAGCGCGCCGCGGACCGCGTGGCCGTCGAGCGCGGCCCGGAACGGGTCCACGAGATGCGGCCCCGCGCCGACGAGGCCGCCACCGAGCACGAGGATGTCGGGGTTCGCGAGGTTGACCAGCCACGAAGCGGCGATCCCGAGCGTGCGTCCCGCCTCGCCCAGCAGTGCCTGCGCCAGCGTGTCCCCGGACTCGGCCGCGGCGTAGACGTCGAGCGCCGTGATCTCGTCTCCGAGGGCGGCCATCCGCGTGGGGCTGCCTGCCCGGACGGCATCCCGCGCTGCCCGCGCGACCGACGGTGCCGATGCCGCCGTCTCCACGCACCCATGGCGACCGCAGGCACAGGGCGTGTCCAGGCCCGGCATCACGGCGTGGCCCAGCTCGCCGGTCATGCCGCTCGCGCCGTGGAACACGCGATCGTCCTCGATGATCGCGGCGCCGACACCGGTTCCGGCATACACCATGGCCATCGTCCTCGCGCCCATGCCGGCGCCCTCGACGTGCTCCGCGACCGCGGCGGCCTGCACGGAGTTGTGGATGAGCACAGGCACGCCGAGCGCCGCGCCCAGGATGCCCACGACCGGCACGTTCCGCCAGCCGAGGTTCGGCGCCTGGACGCAGGTGCCCGACCCGACATCCACGATGCCCGGGACGCAGATCGCCGCCGCGGACAGCCGTCGTCGCGGGATCCCGGCGCTGACGACGACCTCCCTGGCGATCGCCCCGATCTCGCCGAGCGCCTGCTCCGGTGTGAGCCGCGGGGTCGGCAACCCGCCGCCGGCCGACCTCCGCACCCGTCGCGTCCGCGACGACGACCGTCGTGCGCCGGACGCCGAGGTGGATGCCGAGCACGAACTCGGAGCGCTCGTCGAACGACAACAGCACCGGTGGGCGGCCCGGCCGGACGTCGCGCGGGTCAGCCCCCTCGCGAACCAGCCCGTCGGCGACGAGCTCCTCGACGAGGGTCCGAGACCGTCGGCTTGGCGAGTGACAGGGCTGCGCGCAAGGGCCGCCCGAGAGGTCGGTCCATCGCGCCGGATCGTCTCCAGGACGCGGCCCCGGTTGACCGACCGGGCCGCGAGGTACCCGGGCAGTTTGTTCGGTCAATGCCCATATTCGCAGCATACCAGTCGGTCGATCTGGAGCACAATACGGAACGTCTGGTTTCCGAACTCCCGTCGAGGACTGCCCGCATGGTGACGCTCAGGGCCGCTGCCGGCGCGCTCCTCGTGGAGACCGGCGAGGAGGTCCTGCGCGTCGAGCCGTGGGGCGCCGACGGCATCCGGGTCCGGGCAGCGCCCGTCGCGATCGATCCCGCCTGGACCGGCGCGCTCCTCGAGCCGGCGCCTCCGTCCGCCGGAGCCGAGCTCCTGGTCCACGCGTCCGGGGCCGACCTCGTCACCGGGCGGATCCGGTGCGTCGTGCGCCACACGGACGTCGGGACGACCGCGATCGCCGACGCGGTCCACCTCTCGTTCCAGCGCGCGGACACCGGGGCTCCGCTCCTCGAGGAGGACGACCCGCATCCTGCCTGGCCGCGGGCACGCCGCTGGCGCCCCGGCTTCGGCTCGACCGGGCTCCCCCGCCTCGAGGTCACGTTCCGGGCGACGCCGGACGAGCGGATCTTCGGCCTCGGCCAGTACCAGCACGGCCGGCTGATGCACAAGCCCGGCGTCCTGGAGCTCGAGCAGCAGAACATGCGCGTGAGCGTCCCGTTCCTGCTCTCCTCCCGCGGCTACGGGTTCCTGTGGAACAACCCGGCGATCGGGCGCGTGGAGCTCCTCGACGAGCACACGCGATGGGTCGCCGAGGCCACCCCGCAGCTCGACTACTGGATCACGGCCGGCGACAGCCCCGCGCAGCATCCTCGCCGCACACGCCGACGCGACCGGCCACCCGTCGCCGATGCCGGACTGGGGCCTCGGCTTCTGGCAGTCCACGCTCCGGTACCGCGATCGGCAGGAGGTGCTCGACGTCGTCCGGGAGCACGTCGTGACGCGCGGGCTGCCGATGTCCGTCCTCGTGATCGACGCGCTCCACTGGCCGCACCACGGGGCGTGGGCGTTCGACGAGCGTGACTGGCCGGACGTCGAGGGGATGACGGCGGCGCTCGCGGATCTCGGCGTCCGCGTCATGGTCAGCACGTGGCCGCTGGTGAACCCGGCGACGCCGAACCACGACGCGCTCGCTGCGATCGACGGCTTCGCACGGCTCCCGGATGGGTCGCCCGCCGGGACAACGTTCGTCGAGGCCAACCAGGAGGAGTGGGTCCGCCTGTCGCTGATCGACAACACCCGCGAGGACGTCCGGCGGCTCGTGTTCGACCGGATGCGCCGTGGCTACCTCGACCGCGGCGTGGCGGCGATCTGGCTCGACGGCTGCGAGCCCGAGACGATCCCCACCGAGCCCGAGTCGATCACGTACGCGGCGGGCCCGGGCCTCGCCGTCCAGAACGCCTTCCCGCGGGAGCAGGCACGGATCGTCGCCGAGGGGATGTGGGCGATGGGCCGCGACGACGTGGTCACGCTTGCCCGGTCGGCGTGGGCGGGCTCGCAACGGTATGGCGTCGTGCTCTGGAGCGGCGACGTCCTGTCCACCTGGGACGCGCTCCGGCGCCAGGTCCCGGCCGGGCTCAACGCGTCGCTCGCGGGGATCCCGTGGTGGACCACCGACATCGGCGGGTTCCTGGGCGGCCACCCAGCGGACGAGGCCTACCGCGAGCTGTTCATCCGCTGGTTCCAGTACGGGACCTTCTGCCCGGTGATGCGCCTCCACGGGTTCCGCGAGCCGGCCGTCGGGATCGCGGGACCGGGCGGACCGAACCGGGTGTGGGACTACGGCGAGCATGCCTACCCGATCCTCGTGGAGCACCTCCGGCTCCGCGAACGCCTCCTGCCGTACCTGCGGCGGCTCGCCGACGACGCGGTCCTCACGGGCCTGCCGCCGATGCGCCCGCTGTTCGTCGACTTCCCGTCCGATCCGGCGGCGTGGACCACGGACGACGCGTTCATGCTCGGACCCGACCTGCTTGTGGCACCCGTGCTGGATGCGGGGGTGTCGTCGCGGCCGCGTCCGGCTGCCCGCCGGCGCCCGCTGGCGCGAGATCGCGACCGGGCTCCTCCACGAGGGAGGCAGCGTCGTCGAGGCCGCCGCCCCCATCGAGCGGATCCCGCTGTTCGTCCGCGACGGCGTCCCCGACCCGTTCGACCCTCCAGCGTGAGCGCAGGCAGCGCGCCCGGCGCGATGATGGTCGCGTGATCACACCGGGGCGCCTGCCGACCCTCGACCGGGATGCACGGCTCCTGTTCGCCACGCGGGCGCTGCGGATGTTCAGCTACGGGCTGGTCTCGGTCGTGCTCGTCCTGTACCTGGCGGCGCTCGGGCTGCGCGACGCGAGCATCGGGCTGCTGCTGGGGCTGACGCTCGCGGGCGACGCGGCGATCTCGCTGTGGCTCACCACGCACGCGGATCGCTTCGGGCGCCGCCGGGTGCTGCTCGTGGGCGCGCTGCTGATGGCGTTCGCGGGGGTCGCGTTCGCGCTCGACCGACCTCGTCGTCGTGCTCCTCGTGGCCGCCGTCATCGGCGTGATCAGCCCCAGCGGCAACGAGGTGGGGCCGTTCCTCGCGGTCGAGCAGGCGTCGCTCGCGCAGGTCACCGACGACCGCGAGCGGACGCGCGTCCTCGGCTGGTGGAACCTCGCGGCGTCGTTCGCGACGGCGGCCGGCGCGCTCGTCGGGGGCACCGCGGCGGCGGTCCTGATCGGGCAGGGGCTGGTGGCGGCCGAGGCGTACCGCGACGTGATCGTGGGGTACGCGGTCCTCGGCCTCCTCCTCGCGGCCCTGTTCACGCGCGTCTCGCCGGCGATCGAGGCCCCCGTGGTGCATGACGTGACCGTCGCCCGGCGGCTCGGGCTCCACCGCTCGCAGCGGACGGTCGCACGGCTGTCGGCGCTGTTCGCCCTCGACGCGTTCGGCGGCGGCTTCGTCGTCCAGGCGCTCATCGCGTACTGGTTCCAGGTCCGCTACGGCGCGAGCCCGGCGTTCATCGGCGCCGTCCTGTTCGCCGCGAACCTCCTGGCCGGCCTCTCGGCGCTCATGGCGGCCCGGATCGCCGCGCGGATCGGGCTCATCCGCACGATGGTCTACACGCACCTGCCCTCGAACGTGCTGCTGATCCTCGTCCCGTTCATGCCCACGCTCGAGCTCGCGACGCTCGTGCTGCTCGTGCGCTTCTCGATCAGCCAGATGGACGTCCCGACCCGCCAGTCGTACACGATGGCGGTGGTGGACCCGGACGAGCGCTCGGCCGCGGCCGGCGTGACCGGCATCGCCCGCAGCCTGGGGGCCGCGGCGGCGCCGATCGTGTCCACGCCGCTGGTCGGGGTGCCGGCGCTCGCGGCCCTGCCGTTCGTCATCGCGGGCAGCCTCAAGATCGCCTACGACCTGCTGCTCTACCGGAGCTTCCGGGCGATGCGGCCGCCCGAGGAGCGCTGAGCGCGGCGCGCCGTTCTGCCGGCGCAGGGTGCCTCAGTCGGCGGAGTCCACCCCGAACAACGGCGACCCCAGTCCTGCGACATCGACCTCGATGCCCAGGCCCGGACCGTCCGGGACGGGGCCCATGCCGTTCCGTGACCGCGGCGCATACCCGGCGATGTGCTCCGTGGTCCAGTCGTTCATGAACGAGACCGCGAACAGCGCGTCGGGCGGCGTCCCTGCCGCGAGATGGGCGACCGTTGCCGTGACCACATCCCCGCCCCAGCTGTCCTCGATCATGAGCCGGATGCCGAGACTGACGGCCGTGTCCCGCATCAGCCTCGCCGGCAGCAGCCCGCCGACACGGCCGATCTTGAGGTTGATCTGGTCCATCGCGTCCATGCCCGCCGCGCGGACGAGGGTCGGCTCGTCAACGATCACCTCGTCGAGCACCATCGGCAGCGTCGTGAGGCGACGAACCGCGACGCACTCCTCCAGCGTCGGGCAGGGCTGCTCCAGGCGGAAGCGCTGGGCGCCCTCGAGGAGGCGTGCGGCCATGATCGCGTCCTGCCGTCGCCAGGCGCCGTTGGCATCGCCGGTCACCGCATCCCCCGGGCCAGTCGCGTCGAGCACGGCGAGGACCCGGGCGGCGTCGTCGGCCGGGTCGGCGCCAAGCTTCGCCTGGAAGTTGCGGATCCCGGTCGCCCGCTCGCGGGCGACGAACTCGGCCATGCGGGCCGGCGGGCCCAGGGGGATCGCGACGTAGAGCGGCAGCTCGCGCTGGAGCGCGCCGCCCAGGAGTGTGGCCACCGGCTGGCCCACGAGCCTGCCGAAGGCATCCCAGCAGGCCACGTCGAGCGCGCTCTTCGCGTACTCGTGCCCGCGCAGGCGGCCGTCCATGCGTCGGTGGATGTCGGCAAGGTTGGTGGCGTCCGCCCCGATGAGCGCCGGCGCGAGCTCCCGGAGCGCCGCGCGGGCCCCCTCGCCGAACGCCGGCAGGTAGGTGCTGCCCAGCGGACAGGCCTCGCCAAACCCATGGACCCCGCCCGTGGTCGTGATCCGTACGATCGTGCTCGGCAGGCGACGGATCTCCCGCCCCGACGACATGACATAGTCGCCGTGGGCGTACGTCAGCTCGTAGCCGAAGACGTCGATGCGCTCGATGGTGGCGTCGGTCGCCTCGGTCACCGGCCTGCTCCTGGTACGGCGAATCTCGCGCGCCATCCCGACAGCACGGGAGCGCGCGGCCACTGTCCCACACGATGCGTGCCGCCGCTCGGGTGCCGGGACATCCTCCGAAGGGCGGCCAGCTCGAGGCGATCAGCCCTGGCGGCTCGGTGGCGTGGGAGATCGCCATCGGCCCTGACGGATGCGGGGGCCCGGGACATGCGGAGTGCCGAGCGCGGCAGGGCTGCTAAGATGCCCTCCGCGCCGACATAGCTCAGTGGTAGAGCAGCTGTTTCGTAAACAGCAGGTCCTCGGTTCAAATCCGAGTGTCGGCTCCAGCTATCACGAACACGAAGCCGGCCCGGAGGCCGGCTTCTTCGTTGCCTGGAGCTGGGACGGTCAGTCAGGTTCGGCGACCCACGCGATCGCAGCGTCGCGGTCCGCTAGGTCGAACCGCCTGAACGAGTCCGGGACCATCCACCCGAACACGGCCGCCAGGTGGGCGACCCACCTAAGGTCGCTGACGACGGCGGTGCGAGCGGGCCTGCACTGTGCAACACGGTTTGTGCGGACCGAACGCACCTCGCGTAACCGGGGCCAGCCGCGTACCGTCCTACTGCGGGTTGCGTCCGGGAATGCGGGGTCGCGTGTGACACGCGTGGTTCGGTCAGGTTTCGTGCTCCTTCTCGTGGTCCTGGTCGGATGCACCGGCGGGAGCACCACGTCGGGACCCGGATCTGCTGACCCGTCGACGCCGACGATCGCCAGCACCCCCGCGACGTCTCGCCCGGCGTCCACCGCAGATGCGACTCCCGTGCCACCTGCGCTCGTGGCGACGCCTGTCCGACCGTCCACCTCTTCCCAAGGCACCGGCCCGACTCCGACGCAGGCCCAGGATCCCGGAACTGAACCGGTCCCCGACCCACCGCTCGACGTGCAGGTCGCGCCGTCGCCGAGCGAGGTGCGCCCCGGCGAGCTGGTGTCTGTCAGCGCGAAGGTCGCATCGGCCGAGACCGGCAAGCCTGCGTTCGGTGTCGCCTGCGTTCTGACGATGTCGTATCAGTTCACGGAAGAGGTCGACCTCGGGGCGGTGACGACGACTGCATCTGAGGCCCCGACCTGGACGTGGGTGGTCGATCCCGATCCACGATCCGACATGATGTACGTGACGGTTTCCTGCGAGAGCGGCGAGCTGTGGGGGATCGGCCAGGTTGACGTCCCGATCGACCGTGCCGGGATCGCATGCCGGGCGGCGGCGGGGAGCGGGAAGGTCACCATCGACGGGGTACTCGCCGCTGGAGAGTGGGACGATGCCGCAGCATTCGGACCCGTTGCCGTGGAGCTTGGCGGCGACGTGACCACCGCGACCGTCTACGTCAGGGCCGGCTCGCGCAACCTGCTCATCGGCGTCCGCTTCGACCGTGACCTCATGTCGCTTGCCGTCCACACGGTCGCAGTGCGCCTCGATGCGACCCCGGTCGACGGATCATGGAATGCAGGGGCGACCGGGAATGGGGACGACGGGTGGGTCGTGAACCTGCTCCAGGGCTGGTTCTTCGACGAGCACTTCAGCACCGCTGTAGACCCAAACCAGGGGCAGCGTGACGACGAGCACGGGGGAACTGTCGATGGCTCGATGGCCGTCGGGTACGACGGGTCGAGCACGGTCGTCGAGGTATCTCACCCGATCCGAGGCGGCGACATTCGCGACGTCGCCCTGGCCGCCGGTGAGACCTTCGGTCTGTCGGTCTCGAGCTATCTCGAGGAGGCGGACGGCCACGAGACGTATGCCAACCTCGTCCCGTGGCACACGGGCGGGCGGATGGCATGGGTCGCCTGCCGCGTCCCGGCCGATTGAAGGCGGGTGTGCGGCGGCGCACGACTCGGTCCCCGGGGGCTTGTGAAGCCCGCGGAGCGTGGCGTCAGCACTCGATGACGTTGAGGGCGAGGCCGCCCGCGCGACGTCTCCTTGTACTTGTGGCTCATGTCGGCGCCGGTCTCGCGCATCGTCGTGATCGCGGCGTCCAGCGAGACGTGGTGCCGGCCGTCCCCGGCCAGGGCCATCCTCGCCGCGTTGAGGGCCTTGACCGCGCCGACGGCGTTGCGCTCGATGCACGGGATCTGGACCAGGCCGCCGACGGGATCGCAGGTCAGCCCGAGGTGGTGCTCGATCCCGATCTCGGCGGCGTTCTCGACCTGCTCCGGCGTGCCCCCGAGCACCGCCGCCAGGCCGGCCGCCGCCATGGAGCAGGCGACGCCGACCTCGCCCTGGCAGCCGACCTCGGCCCCCGAGATCGACGCGTTCTCCTTGAACAGGATCCCGATGGCGGTCGCCGTGAGCAGGAAGTCGACGATGCCGCGATCGTCCGCGCCCGGGACGAAGCGGGTGTAGTAGTGCAGGACCGCGGGGATGACCCCCGCGGCACCGTTCGTCGGCGCGGTCACCACGCGGCCGCCCGCGGCGTTCTCCTCGTTGACGGCCATCGCGAACAGGTTGAGCTCGTCCATGATCCGGAGCGGGTCCTGCTCGGCGCCGGCAGCTCGTCCGCTCGTCGAGCTGGTCGCGCAACCGCCGTGCGCGTCGCCGGACGCGCAGGCTGCCCGGGAGCTCGCCCTCCGCGGCCATGCCACGTGCGGCACACGCCTGCATCGTGGTCCAGATCCGCAGCAGGCCGGCGTCGATGTCCTCGTCCGTCCGCCAGGTTCGCTCGTTGCGCCGGACGAGCGCCGCGATGGATTCGCCCTCCCGGGTGGCGAGCTCGAGCAGCTCGGCGGCGCTGTGGAAGGCGAACGGCAGCGCGTCCACCAGCGGCACCGGGGTCGCCCCGCCCACGGCGCTCGCCGCGAGGTCCTCGTCGACGACGAAGCCGCCGCCCACCGAGTAGTAGGTGCGGCGCTCGATGACAACGCCGTCGTCGGCCAGGGCCAGGAACCGGCAGTTGTTGACGTGGAACGGCTCGCCGCCGTCGGCGCTACGCGACGAGCTGAACACGAGGTCGACGTCGGGGTCGAACGGGATCGCCCGACCGCCGAGCAGGCGCAGGCGCCGCGCGGACCGGATCGACGCGATCCGGTCCGGGATCGCCTCCACGTCGACCGTGTCGCGGCTGCTCCCCCTCGAGGCCGAGCAGGATCGCGGTGTCGGTCGCGTGACCGATTCCCGTCGCCCCGAGCGACCCGTACAGCTCCACGCGGACCGAGGCCGTCTCGTCCAGCAACCCGCGGCGCTCCAGGCGTGCCGCGAACCGACGCGCGGCCCGCATCGGGCCGACCGTGTGCGAGCTCGACGGGCCGATGCCGATCCGGAACAGGTCGAACGCGCTGACCGCCACCGGGTCCTCCGTGGCTGCGTGGGCCCCTACCCTACTGGCGATCCACGGCCGTCGCAGAACCCGGGTGTCGATCCGGGCGTGTTCCGTTCGTCGTCCAGCTGGAGAGCGGTGAGAACACGCCGCCTCGCAGGCACCGGCGACCGGCGTCGCCGACATGGAGGTCACGGATCATGGCGAACTTCCTGCTCACCTACCACGGCGAGGGTGGCATGCCGGAGACCAAGGAGGAACAGGACCGGATCATGGGCGCCTGGTCGGCGTGGTTCGGCACGCTGGGCGGGGCGGTGGTGGACGGGGGCAACCCGGTCTCGGCGGCGAAGGCGATCTCGCCCGACGGCTCGGTCATGGACGCGACCTCGGCGCCGACGGGCTACTCGATCATCCAGGCCGACTCCCTCGACGCCGCGGTGGAGCTCGCGAAGAGCTGCCCGGTCCTCGCCGCGGGGCAGGTCGTCCTCGTGTCGGAGACGTTCCCGGTCATGTAGCGCCGCTGCCCGACAGCGTCACCAGAACGCCGGCCCGAGGGCCGGCGTTCAGGGTGTCGACGCGACGTCAGGCGGGCGCGCCGGTTCCGGCTCCGGCCGGGTCCGCGGGTGCCGCCGGGACGGCGGCGGGCGGGGTCGCCGGCTGGCTGCCGAGGTGGATGTCGATCGACTCCAGCCAGCGGCGGAGGTTGCGGTACACGGCCGGGGCGCCGAGCGGCACCTCTTCATCGAGGGTCCAGTCCGACGGGTGGAGGATGAACGGCTGGGTCTGGGGACCGCCGAGGCCGCCGTGCGAGCCGATCAGCTCCTCGAATGCGGCCACCTCGCCGAGCTCCGGGTTGTACTCGCTGATCAGCAGCAGGTCCGGCGCGTGCTCCATCGCGTCGATGCGCTTCAGGCTCATCGCGGTGTGCGGGCCGAACAGCGTCGTCGGGTCGTCCCCTTCAACGACGTCGTCGTCCAGGTAGCGCAGGCCGTCGTGGCCGAACACGACCGGCCCGCGCTCGAGGGTCCGCACCATCAGCATCGCGACGCCCGGGTGGCTCGCGAGGGACCCGACGAGCCCGGGGTGCAGCTCCTCGAGCTCCTTGAACGAGAGCCGGTGATCGTGGCCGGTGAAGTAGACGAGCCCGAGGTTGCCGGAGCCGACGACGGCGATGGTCGACTCGTCCGCGACGGGCGGCAGCTCCTCCGCGTCGAGGTCCACGACCCCGTCGGTCGTCCGGTCGGCGAGGGCCGCGCGGGCGACGGTCGGCCCGATTCCCCGGCTGCGCGTGATCTCGGACAGGAACGAGTTGACGAAGGTCGAGCCCTCGGCCGCGGTCTTCGACTGGATGAGCGTCGCGCGTCCGGACATGAGGCCCCGGACGACCTCGCCGAGGCTCTGCCCGTAGCGCTGCTTGAACGTCGCGCCGAGGCTCTGGCCGTGGTCCGAGAGGATCACGAACCGGTACGGGCGCGGGGCGTCCTTCGCGGCGTGCTCGAGGGTGGCGATCGCCCGGTCGACGCCATCGAGCGCCTCGAACGACTCGACCCGCTCGGGGCCACAGTGGTGGGCGAGCTCGTCGTAGTCGGTGAAGTCCGCGTAGATCACGTTGGTCCCGCGGTACATCTCCTCGATGATCAGCGACACGTTGACGTCCCGCAGGAGGACGTTGCTCGCGGCGCGCATGCCCGCGTACTTCAGGCCGCGGTGCATCTGCGGCTGGACCCCGGACCGGCGCGTCCGGCGGGCCTGGTAGCGCTCCTTGATGAACTCGCCGACGAACAGCGTGAACGAGCGGAGGTAGCCGGTGGGGCTCAGGAAGAACCCGATGAACGCCTTGCTCTCCCCGATCCCCTGGGCCTTGTCCTTGATGGCGGCCGTCGTCAGGTAGCAGCGCGTCGCGTCGCCGGTCACGAGGTTGCAGATGCTCGCGCCGTTGTTCGACAGCAGGCCCTCGCCGTTGGACAGGCGCTTGACCAGCTCGGCGGCGTCGGCCGGGTTGCTCGAGACCATGAGCTTCTGGCGATCACGCTCGTACCAGCGGAATGCCGGGATCCCGTCGTTGTTGCCGTGGAGGATGCCCGCCTGGCTGGCCGAGGTCATCGAGGGCAGGAGCGCCTCCCAGCGCGACAGCTTGTGCGTGCCGTCGCGGACCCAGCCCGCCATCGTGTTCACGGATCCGGCCCGGATGCGACCCGCGAGGATGGGATGCGCGAGCCCGTCGATCTGGATGACGACGAGGCCCGGCCCGTCCGTGCGCGGCACCCCCCGGTTCACCAGCAGGTTCTGGACGAGCAGCCCGTAGAAGGAGTCGCTGTTGTCGAGACCCAGGATCGAGGTGAACACGACGTTGAACGCCGCGTACACGAACGACGCGAACAGTGCCGACAGGAAGCCGCCGACCGTCACGCCCGCGACGACGTTCGATGCGATGAGGAACACGAGCACCTGGACGACGAGCACGGCGATCCCGGTCAGGATCAGCGACCGCGGCGCGACGAAGGCGAGGATCATCGGCCGCACGATCGCGTTCAGGGCCGCCATGAGGATGACCGCGTACGCGCCGTCGATCAGCCGCGCGACCGTGAGGCCCGGCACGAGCAGGCCCGTCAGCCAGAACGCCAGGGCCGAGACGACGAGCGTGATCAGGAGGTGCTTGAGGAGCGACGCCCAGCCACCTCGCCACTCCCAGATGATCCGGAGCTGGGTCGAGTAGACGTCCATGAGGTTCATGAGGATCCTTCCGCGTCAGGGCAACGGGCCGCGAGACCGCCCGGGCAAGTCAACAGGAGACCGAGGAGGCGGGCATCACCCTCGGTGGAGGAGAGCGCGGGCCGAACTGGGAGGAGCATGCCACGTCGGCCGCCATCCCATCCTGACGATCCGAGGCGGGTGCGCGCCGAATATGCTCCGCACGTGAGGCACAACACGTGATGGTCCCCGGCCTGCAGGCCGTGGCGAGCTACCAGCGCGCGTGGCTGTCGAAGGACGTGGTCGCGGGCCTCGTCCTCGCAAGCCTGCTGGTCCCGCAGGGCATGGCGTACGCCGAGCTCGCCGGGCTCCCGGCGATCACCGGTCTGTACACGTCGATCACGTGCCTTGTCGCCTACGCGGTCTTTGGCCCGTCGAAGATCCTCGTGCTCGGACCGGACTCGTCCCTCGGCCCGATGATCGCGGCGACGGTCCTGCCGCTGGTCGCGGCGAACGGCGATCCGGCGGCCGCGATCACGTACGCGTCGATGCTCGCGCTCATGGTCGGGGTGCTGATGCTCGTGGGCGCACGGGCCGGCCTCGGGTTCATCGCCGACCTCCTCTCGATGCCGACCCAGGTCGGCTACATGAACGGCCTGGCGCTGACGATCTTCATCGGCCAGCTGCCGAAGCTGTTCGGCTTCTCCGTGGACGCCGACGGGCTGATCGCGGAGGGGGTGGCCTTCGTCGGGGGCTTCGCGACCGGGGACGTCGTGCTGGCCGCCGCAGGGGTAGGGCTGCTCAGCCTCGCGATCATCGTGGTCCTCGGGCGGTGGCTGCCGGCCATTCCCGGGATCCTCATCGCGGTGATCGCGGCCATGGTCCTGGCGTTCGGGTTCGACCTGGGCGCGAAGGGCGTCGACCTCGTTGGCGTGCTGCCCGCCGGCCTGCCACCCTTCTCGCTCCCGCTCGTGGAGCTCGACGCGCTGCCGATCCTGTTCGCGGGTGCGATCGGGATCGCGGTGGTGTCGCTCGCAGACACGATCTCCGTCTCGTCGGCGTTCGCGAGCCGGACGGGCCAGGAGGTCCGCCCGAACCAGGAGATGGTGGGCATCGGCTCGGCGAACGTCGCGGCCGGCCTGTTCGGCGGGTTCGCGGTCAGCACCAGCAGCTCCCGGACCGCGGTCGCGGAGCGCGCCGGGACCCGGAGCCAGCTCACCGGCCTCGTCGGGGCGGCGGTCATCACCGTGATGCTCGTGTTCCTTCCCGGCCTGTTCCAGTACCTCCCGCAGCCGACGCTCGCAGCGGTCGTCATCGTCGCGTCCGTGTCGCTCGCGGACATTCCGGCGACCGTCCGGCTGTGGCACCAGCGCCGGGCGGAGTTCGGGCTGTCGATGGCCGCGTTCCTCGGCGTCGCGCTGCTGGGCGTCCTGCCGGGCATCGCGGTCGCGGTCGCGCTGTCGATGCTGATGGTGTTCCTGCGGGCGTGGAACCCGTACCGGACCGTCCTCGGTGACGTGCCGGGCATCGCGGGCTACCACGACGTCCGGATGTACGCGCAGGCGGAGCAGCTGCCGGGGCTCGTCATGTACCGCTTCGACGGCCCGCTCATCTTCGCCAACGCCAAGACGTTCCGGCGCGAGGTCCGCCACTTCGCACACGCCGACCCGCCGCCGAGCTGGATCCTGATCGCCTGCGAGCCGATGACCGATGTGGACACGACTGCGGCGGACATGCTCGAGGAGCTCGACGCCGAGCTCGAGGCCGCCGGGATCCACCTGTACTTCGCGGAGATGAAGGACGCGGTGCGCCAGAAGATCCGCGACTACGGCCACTCCTGGCTCGCGGACCGCGACTCGTTCTTCCCGACGGTCGGCGCCGCGGTTCGCGCGTACCGAGCCCTCACGGGGCTTCCGGTGCCCGATCACCGGCAGGGGCCGGACCACGGGGACCATCGCTAGCGGGCGACGGTCCGCCGCCGGGTCGGTACGGGCGCCCCGGCGCGATGCCGCGGGCGGCACCCTACATCCGGGCGAGGATCTCAGCCTTCTTCGCCTCGAACTCCTCGGGGGTGAGGAGTCCCTGGTCGCGCAGATCGGCGAGGCGCTTGATCGCGTCGGCCGAGTCGGCCGCCGACGGCGCGGGGGCAGGTGCCGGAGCAGGAGCCGGGGCCGCAACCGGGCCAGGGGCGGGGGCCGCTGCTGCCGCGGCGGCCGCGGCCTGTGGGGCGCGGGCGGCGGTCTGCTCGGCCATCTTCTGGGCCATGATCGCGTTCCGGAACTCGGTCGCACCGGTGATGGACGAGAAGATGTCGGCGCCCGCGTCACCCGACATCGTCATGATCTTGATGTCGCCATAGCCGAGTGACTTCCCGATCATCGGGACATCGAGCTTCACGTC
The DNA here is from genome assembly GCA_963715245.1 of uncultured Chloroflexia bacterium. Taxonomy (GTDB): domain Bacteria; phylum Chloroflexota; class Limnocylindria; order Limnocylindrales; family CSP1-4; genus CAIXZV01. The sequence continues at coordinate 236,020 of CAVQRM010000001.1, read as the reverse complement.
GCTCACCGCCGACAGCAGCGTCTCCGAGGTGCGGCGCTGGAGGAAGCCCTCGTAGCGCAGCACGCGGAGCGTCGTCACGGCGAACTCGGCGGTCCGCCACACGACGATGTTGTAGATGATCCAGACAATGCCGGCGATCAGCAGGCCCCACTGGATCCAGACCAGCAGGGTCGTGATGAACGACAGGAAGCCGTCGAACTGCGGCTTGAAGGCGACCAGCAGGAACGCGATCAGGATCATGCCCGCAGCCGGCAGGGAGTCCCGGACGGGTGCGATCCAGTGCTTCTTGACCTCGAGCACGATCGACTCGTTGGGGATCAGGTTCTCGCTGACGCTCATCTCTCTCCCTGGCCGGGCCGATACGACCCGCGTGATGCCGTTTGGCTACCGCGATCGCCAGTGGTGATGCGTGCGCCAAGTGACGCCGGAAGCCTGGCACCGCGGATCGGGCTGCCGCCGCAGGATCGGCTGCCTGCCTGCCGGTGTCAAGGATCGTCCTGACCGCCCGCCCGGCCACGGGGCGCTGGGTGCCGCCTCACCCGGACCTGCGGGGTCCTCAGCCTCTGACGGTCGACGCCGGAGCCGGGCACGCTCGCGCTGAGAAGTCCGCCCGGGCCCGTGTCCCGGGCGCGCATCGAGGTGCCGGCCATGCGCAGACTCTTCATTGCCCTTGCGGCAGTCGCCGCCCTGGGTGTCACCGCGGCCATCGCGGTCGCCGTGACGGGCCACGTGGAGACCACTGCCTGCTATCGACACGCGAAGACCGGGATCGTCCGGCTGGACGTCGACGGTGCGGGCTGCAAGGGGAAGGAGGCCCCGTTCACCTTTGGCACGACGACGCGCCTCGTCACGGTCGAGTCCGAGCCCGTCCCCGACGGCGACTACATGGATGCCTTCGCCGCGTGCGCCGCGGACGAGGTCGTCCTCAGCGGCGGCTACGAGATGCCCACGATCAACGTGCTCGTCCAGCCGCTCCAGGACATGCCGGCGGAGATCGACGGTCGAGCAGGGCTGGTACGTGGTCGTGGTGAACGAGGGCGGGTTGGAGCTCAAGTCGTTCCACCGCGTTCGCCGTCTGCGCGCCCGGCAGGGCAACCGGGTACTGACCCGAACGGCTCCGTCGCCATCGGCCGGGGCGGCCCTCGCGCGTCCGTCCCACTGCGGCGCCTGGGCGGGCCTCGGCCCTGCCTCAGGCTGGTTGCGCCTCGTCGAGGCGGAGCTCGAGCTCGTCGAACTCCGGCATCGCGACCCGGATGACGCCCAGGCCGCCCAGCGTCAGGAGGCCCCCCAGGACCACGGCCGCCGATGGCCCGACCACCGAGGCCACCGCGGCGGACTCCAGGTCGCCCAGCCGCGGGCCGCCCGTCACCACCAGGCTGTGGATCGAGCTGACGCGACCGCGGAGCGAGTCGGGTGTCAGCACCTGGAGCATCGAGCTCCGGAGCACCGCGCTCACCACGTCCGCGCCGTTGGCGATCGCGAGGCACAACAGCGCCAGCGGAAAGCTGAACGTGGCGAGGCCGAACCCGACGATCCCGAGCCCCCAGACCGCGACGGCGGCGAGGACGGCCCGGCCGGGCCTGCGCACGCTGCCGGTCCAGCCCGTGAACAGCGCGGCGACCAGGGCGCCCAGGCCGCCGGCAGCTGCCATGAACCCGACGCCCGCCGGGCCGACCATGAACACGTCCAGCGCGAGCGGCGGGTAGAGCGCCCTCGGGGACCCGAAGACCATCGCGTTGATGTCGACCACGAACGTGGCCAGGAGCTCCCGCCGGCTGCGGGCGAAGCGGAGCCCCTCGATGACGGCGGCGATGCTCGCGCGCGCGATCCCGGCTGCCGGCGGGATGGGCTTCATGAGCAGGAGCGCGACGATGGCGGCGAGGAACGTGAGCACGTCCAGCAGGTACGCCGCCGCGATCCCGGCCGTCGCGAGCACGATCCCGCCGATCGCGGGGCCCACGACGGCCGAGGCGTTGAACATCACCTGGTTGAGCGAGATCGCCGCGGGGAGCCGGGCGGGCGGCACGAGCCGCGGGATGGACGACGCACGGGCCGGCTGGTCGACGCTGCCGATGCCGGCGGCCACGAACGCGATCGCGAACAGCGCGAGCACGGGCGGCTCCGGGAGCAGCGCGAGCAGCACGAGGGCGAGGGCGGAGAGCATCATCCCGACCTGCGTGATGAGCAGCAGCCGCCTGCGGTCCATCGCGTCCGCGACCGCGCCGCCACCCAGCGTGAACAGAAGGATCGGGATCAGCTGGACGATCGACAGCGCCCCGACGGCGAGCACGTCGCCGGTGAGCACGTACACCTGGTACGGGAGGACGACCTGCGTGATGAACCGGCCCATGTTGCTGATCGCCTGTCCGATCCACAGGAGCCGGTAGTCGCGGTCGTAGCGGAGCGGCGCGGGATCGATGACGAGGCCGGTGAGTCGACGTCGTCGAGTGGCGGGCGGCGGATCGTCGGGCGCGGCCATCGCTGACGACTATCGCACCGATCCGGGTCAGGCGGTGCGCGACCGGCGCCGGCCCGGGCCGTCCCGGCCCATGGCCCGCCGGTCAGTCGCCGAGGCACGTCCCCACGTTGCGAGCGGCGGCGATCCACGGATGGTCCGCGGGGACGACTTTCCGCTTGCCCGCCACCTGGTCCAGGGGCACGGCCTCCGTGCTGTCCCCACGGGCAGCGACCATCACCCCGAACGTCCCCGCCTCGACCAGGTCCGCGGCCGCGGCGCCGACGCGCGTCGCGAGCAACCGGTCGATGGGCGACGGCGTCCCGCCGCGCTGCACGTAGCCCAGGATGGAGACCCGCGATTCGAGCCCGGTCAGCTGCTCCAGCTGGTGCGCGAGACGCAGCGTGTTGCCCTGGTGCTGCATCTCGAGCAGGTCCACCTCGGCCCGCGCGGCGTCCTTGGCGGTCCGGTCGGTCGCCTTGTCCACGCGGCCCTCGGCCGCCCGAAGCGCCTTCGCGTCCTCCACGGACCGCGCGCCCTCGGCGACGGCGACGATCGAGAAGTTCGTCCCCGCGCGCACGCGCCGCTTGATCGCGGCCGCGATCGACCCGACGGTGTACGGGACCTCGGGAATGAGGATGACGTCCGACCCGCCGGCGAGTCCCGCCCCCAGCGTCAGCCACCCTGCGCCGTGACCCATGATCTCGGCGACGATGATCCGGTGATGGCTGTGGGCCGTCGAGTGGAGCCGGTCGATCGCGTCGGTCGCGATCTCCAGCGCCGTGGCGAACCCGATCGACGCGTCGGTCATCGCGAGGTCGTTGTCGATGGTCTTGGGCAACGTGATGATGTTCAGGCCGGCCTTCGACAGGCGCATCGCGTTCTTCGCGGTCCCGCCGCCGCCGATGCAGATGAGCGCGTCCAGGCCCGCCTTCCGGTAGTTCGCGACGATCTGCTCCGTCATGTCCCGGGTCTCGCCCTCGACGAGCATCCGGTGCGGCTTGTCCCGGCTCGTCCCGAGCACGGTGCCGCCGACGGTCAGGATGCCGGCGAGCGCCCCCTTCGCCAGCTTGACCCGCCGGTCCTCCGCCAGTCCCCGGAACCCGTCCCGGTAGCCGACGACCTCCCACCCGTAGCCGTTCGCCGCCTTGCCGAAGCCGCGGATGGCGGCGTTGAGCCCCGGGCTGTCGCCGCCGGCGGTGAGGATGCCGACCTTGCGTGGGGTTGTCATGGCGATGGTCTCCAGTTTCCTGTTCCGGGTCGCGAGCGCGGTCGTGGGGCGATCGGTCAGAGCGAGAAGCCGGGGGGATCGGCGAGCTCCGGGTAGTCGCGCTCGAACCCACGTGCCGCCTCGAGCGTCCGGACCCACTCGTAGTAGACACCCTTTGCGTGCACCAGTGTCCCACCCGCGTCGCGGATGCGACGCAGGCCCGCCTCGTGCATGGCGCCGGGCGAGAACGCGGCGTCGGTGACGACGGCGACCCCGAACCCGCGGTCCATGAGGCCCAGCGCGGAGTGCGCGACGCACACGTCCGTCTCCATGCCGGCCAGGATCACCGTCCGCCGACCCGTCGCGACCACGGCGTCGAGGATCTCGCCCACGTCCGCGAGACCGAACACGGGCTTCGTGAACACCGGCGTCCCGATGGGCAGCCGCCGCCGGATCTCGGGGCGCGTGGGCCCGTTGCGGTCCGGGTCCTCCTCCGTGACGACGACGGGGACGTCGAGGGCACCCGCGACGCCGGCGAGCCACGCGCAGCGCAGCGTGACGAGGTCCAGGCGCTCCCCATCGGCGGGCGCGAGGTCCCGGTAGAACGACTCCTGGACGTCGACGATCACGAGCACCGAGTCGTCGCGGACGAGCAGCGGCATCCTCGCTCCAACCTCCGTTCGGCGAACCGTCCTTGCCTGGTCCGCGACCAGCGTAGGCGCCCGGGCCGCGCTCGGCACGCTCGCGGTGACCGCATGTTGTGTACGATCGGCTCGGGGCACGGGACAGACGAGGGTTGATGCCGCTCGAGCAGATCGCGCTGATGGTCGGAGTGCTCCTGGTGGCAGTCGTCGTCTCGACGACGATCGGGAGCCTGATCGGGCGACGGTTCCGGATCATGCGCGAGCGGCGTGGAAGCGGGCGACCCCCGACGACGGCGCCCCTCCGCGCGACGCCGCCAACGGTGCCCGGCCCAGCGCCCAGGACCGATGGCGATCGACGACGCGTCGGGATCGTGGTGGCGGGCGTGGCGGCGGTATTCGTCATCGGCGCCGCGGGGGGCGTGGGCCTGGGCACGGCCGTGGAGTGGCTGCTGCGGGGTCCCGTCGGCGCCGTCGCGCCGGAGACCGGCGTGCCGGAGTCACCGTCCGCGACCCCGGCTGCCAGCCTCGCGCCGGACGGCAGCGGGCCGGTCGCGTTGGCGTCGGACGTGCCGGGTCTCGAGTCCGCGCAGCCCTCGGGGAGCCCGGACCTGACGCCGGGCTCGACGCCGACACCGGGCTCGACGCCGACACCGGGCTCGACGCCGACACCTGGCTCCACGCCCGCGGCGACGCCCAGGCCGACTCGAACCCCGACGCCGACACCCGTCGTCACGCCGGCGCCGACGCCAACGCCCACGGCCACTCCCGCTCCCACGCCCACGCCGGTGCCGACACCCACGCCGGTGCCGACGCCCACGCCCGTGCCGACGCCGGTGCCCCCGACCGTCGCGTTCAGCTTCACCGTCGACCAGCTGACCGTGTCGTTCGCAAACCGGACCAAGAACGCGGTGACGTGGTCCTGGACCTTTGGCGACGGAGCCGGCTCCACGGCCCGCAATCCCGATCACACGTACGACGAGGCGGGCACGTACACGGTCACCCTGACGGCCACCTCGAGCGAGGGCGGCACGGACAGCCTCAGCAAGGCCGTCACCGTCCCCTAGGTCTGGCGGGCCGGCCGGAGTGCCTCGTAGCGCAGCGTCCCGCCGTCGTACGCGAAGGCGTCGAGCGCGAGGCCGTTCGGGTCCATCTCGCTGAACTCCTCGTTGAGCCACGTCACGAACGCGCGGTCCGCGTTCCCGGGCAGCGAGATGAGCAGGTCTCGCATCGGCGCGATGAGGCACTGCGGCTCCGTGCCGAAGATCCGCCGCAAGCTCGTCGGGTGCCAGCACCAGCGCCGAGGCACAGCCGAGACCCGACTGCAGGACGCGGACGGGCACCCCGTCGATCGCCTGGCGGACGAGGTCCCGGGGCCTGACCGGCCGCATCCGGTCCCGAAGATTGTCCAGCGCGGCCGCGACCAGGTCCGCGGGCCCGATCGGCCACGACTCGAGCAGCGACGACCCCACGACCAGGAACGCGGGGCCGATGTCGATGCCGAACCCGGTGGGGATGCCCGGGGGCAGCGTCACCCGGAACGGCTCGCCCGCCGCGGGCGGCATCGGCCGGCGTCGCGGCAGGATCGGGATGACGTTCGGCGCGATCACGTCCCACTCGAGGTCGGGCGGCAGGTCGCCCATCGCCCGGAGCACCGCCTCCGGCGTGGCCTGTTCGACCCCGTTGCCGAGATCCGTGGTCCGGTAGTCCTTGCCGGCCTTGCGCCGGCGCTTGGCGCGTCGCCTCTCTCGATCGTTCATGGGCGCAGGGTGACGGGCGGGCCTCATCGCGCGATCACCGCGGCACTTCCCGGCCGCTTATCCGGAGTGCCGTCCGGTCGTCCGGGCAGGAATCAGCGAGGGGCCGGGTCTCACGACCCGGCCCCTGCGGAGAGGGACGACGGCAGCGGGGCGAGCGGGGGAAGGTCCATCGGGCGGAGCACCAGCGAGATCCCGTGGACGATGCTGTTGCCGGCATCGATGTTGCGCTTGCTGTTCACGACCCACGGGTTGACGTCGTTCGGTGTCCTTGTCCCCGAGCACCAGCGTTGTTGAGCCAGCGGTAGTACTTGATGCCTGATCGTGCGGCCGAGCGACGGTCGGGACCGACTGCGCCGCTGAGGGTCTTCGCGGTCGGCGAAGTCGACCCGGCCGCCCGCGTAGACGTGGTACAGCAGCACGCTCTCGAGCGTGTCAACCGCGGGGTGCCGCCGCCGAGCGCCTTGGTGATGCAGCGCGATGCCGTTGACCACGCCGGCCTCGGTCCAGTACCACTTGCCGGTGAGGCTGGCGCGAGGACCTGGAAGGCGCGGTCGTTGGGAGCGAAGACGGTGAAGGCGGTGTCCGGGTCTGCGAGCGGCCCAGCAGCGGGCTGTCGTCCTTGTCCGGGCGAGAACGGCCTTCGCGGCCGTGCCTCGAGGATGTCGTAGTCGTACCAGTTGCTGTCGAACGCGGTGCCGTCGGCCTCGAGGACGTCGAGGACGGATGGTCGGGCTCGGCGGGCGTCGCCGCGAGGCACGGACGGCGTGCCGTGATGAGCGCGGCGCCGACGAGGGCGAGGGAGACGGTGCGGCGAAGTTGCACGGGGGATCCTCCAGGAGTGGGCTCGTGGTCCCGGTTGGTGACTCGGTGCCTCCTCTTCGGCGGACCCGGTGCGGGCGGATTGGGTATCGAACGATCCATGCCGCACGAGGGAGCGGTGCCGGCGGCGGATCCACAGTCGGATCGAACGGCATATGGAGGCGAGCCGCCCCACTTCGTACCGTCAGCTGCACCGGGCAGGGCCCCCGGTGCCTTCGAGGTGTCGATCGTGGAGCCGAACGTCCTCCTCCCGTTCCTGTCCTCCGTCGCTGTGCTTCGTGTTCGCCCTGTTCCTGCTCGACCAGTGGCTGGAGCGGCGGCGGCCGTACCAGCTGATCTGGACGCTCGGCATGGTCTGGTACGGCATCGCCGCGGGCACCGAGTTCCTGGGTGAGTCGTTCGGCTGGAGCGAGCCGCTGTACCGCGCCTGGTACCTGTTCGGCGCGGTCTACGTGGCGGCGTGGCTGGGCCTCGGGACGATGTACCTGCTGGGCAAGACGCGGTTCGGGTACGCCGCGGCGTTCAGCGTCCTGCTCGCGGGCGTGTTCACGGTCCTCTCGCAGGCGCGCCAGCAGTACCCGGACGCGGGCGTCATCCCGTACGCCGCCTTCGCGATCGCGCTGGTCGGGGCGGTGCTCATCGCGATCGAGACGCTACCGGGGCACGGGCCGCTGGGCCCGGATCGCGGGCGTGCTGATCATCGGCGGGTCGATCGCCGCCGCGCCGATCGTCGCTCCTCGCGCCGATCCCCGCGCCGGGCTACGCGCTCGATGCGTCCGGGATCCCGGTCGGGACCGCGATGCCGGGCTCCGTCCGGCTGCTCACGCCCGCTGTTCAACATCACCGGCGGGTTCGCGCTGGTGTTCGGCGCCCTCTTCAGCGTGCTGGTGGCGATCCGGGACCGCCGCTTCGACAGCCGGGTGCCGGCGACGATCCTCATCGCGATCGGTGGCTTCGTGCCGTCGATGACGAGCGGCCTGACCCGCTTCGGCGTCACCGAGACGTTCTATCGTCGGCGAGCTCCTGGGCGTCGTCTTCCTGTTCGCGGGCTTCCTCGTGTCGATCGAGGTCTTCCGCGTGATCCGTGTCCCGTTCACGCACCGCGTCCTGTACGCGCGGCACGAGACCGCGTAGCCGCCGCACCTGCATGTCCCGCCGGCGGCCGGTCCCTCAGCCGGCCGCCGGGCCCTCGGTGCGTCGTGGAGCGCGCCGGACATGGAGACGCCCGGCGATTGCCGGGCGTCCCTCCTGGATGGGCTGGAAGGGCTAGAACACGCGGTAGGCGACCTCCGCCGGGGCGAGCAGCAGCTCCTTGAGCTCGTCGTCCACCTTGAGCAGCGAGAGGTGCGCGCCGGCCATCTCGAGCGAGGTGCAGTACTCGCCGACGTAGCTGCGGAACACCTTGATCCCCTTCTCCGCGAGGCGCTTGTGGGCGATCCCGTAGAGCAGGTACAGCTCGGTGATCGGCGTGCCGCCGAGGCCGTTGACCATGACGGCGACCTCGTCGCCCGCCACGAACGGCAGGTCGGGGACGATCGCGTCGAGCAGCAGGTCCACGATCTCGTTCGCGCTGACGATCTTCGTGCGCTGGCGGCCGGGCTCGCCGTGGATGCCGATGCCGACCTCCATCTCGTCGTCGGCGATCTCGAACAGCGGCGTGCCGCGGACCGGCGGCGTGCAGGACGTGAGCGCGATGCCCATCGTCCGGACCTGGCCGATGACCTTCTCGCCGACCCGGACGCACTCCTCGAGCGAGCCGCCCTTGTCGGCCATCGCGGCCGCGGCCTTGATGACGAAGAAGTTGCCGGCCACACCGCGGCGCCCGACGGTCCACGTGGAGTCCTTGACCGCCACGTCGTCATTGACGAGCAGCCAGCCGATCTTCTGGCCCTCGGCCTCCTGGATCTCCTTCGCCATCTCCCACGCGGCACGGTCGCCGGTGTAGTTGTTGACGATGTAGAGCACGCCGGCGGGCGAGTCCATCAGCTTGGAGGTCTCGGTCACGAACTCCACGGGCGGACCCGCGAAGACGTCGCCCGGGCAGGCCGCGTCGAGCATGCCGGGGCCGACGATCATCGTGTGCGCCGGCTCATGGCCGGACCCCGAGCCCTGGATGATCGACACCCGGTCCGGCTTGGGCATGTCCGCCCGGTAGATCAGGTTGTACTTGGGCTCGTACTTGAGCGCGCCGTCGCTGGCGAGCTGGACGCCCTCCAGGAACTCCGCGACGAACTGCTTGGGGTCGTTGACGAACTTCTTCACGACAGCTTTCCCCTTATCCCTTTCCGTACTTGCTCCGCCCACGCCGCCGCGACGGCCTGGAGGATGACGCCGATCGCGGTGGCGCCAGCGTCCACCGAGTCCCGGCTGCGGTCGCCCGTGTACGCCGCGCGTCCACGCAGCGCGAGCATGCCCTTGGTGTCCTCCGCGGCCTTGACCGCCACGTCCGCGGCCCGCTGGACCGCCGCGACGCCGTGATCCTCGAGCGTCGCCGGGTCGGCGAAGCTCGCCTCGAGGCTGTCCGTCACCGGTGCGAGGGCGTCGAGCAGCGTCTTGTCGCCGAGCGAGGCACCGCCGCGGGCCATGATCCCCGCGATGGCCGCCCGGAGCATCTCGATGAGGTCGGCCGGCGCCAGGTCGGTCTTGTCGCCGGCGGTGACGCCGGCGCGGAGGAACGCGGTTCCCCACATCGGGCCGCTGACACCCGCCGACCTTTGCGGACGAGCGTCAGGCCGATCTTCTTGAGGACCGCTCCGGCGGTCGGCCGGTCCCACGAGTCGTAGTCGGCGAGGACCACCTCCCACCCGTTGCGGAGCGAGTACCCGAAGTCGCCGTCGCCGACGATCGAGTCGAGCTGGGCGAAGTAGTCCGCGTTGTCGACGATCGTCGTCGCCATGGTCTTGATGACCAGATCCAGATCATCGAGGGATGACGTCGCCATCCCAACCTCCCTTCGAGGATTGCGCCTCCTGCCGCTGCGCTACGAGGCCAGCACGGCCTCGAGATCCGCGAGCGTGATGTAGTCCGCTGGGTACGCCTGGCTGCGGTTCGCGATGACCCGCGTCCGCTCGCCATCGGGATCGCCGAGTGACGAGACCACGAGGATTGCTTCGGTGTTGTCCTCCTCCTCCGTATAGCCGTTGACCGTCATGAGGCAGCGCAGCCCGGCACCGACGGCGGCGAGCAGGCCGTTGCGTGAGTCCTCCACGACAAGCACCTCGGCGGGCGGGACGCCAAGCCGCTCGAGGGCGAGCACGTAGATCGCGGGATCGGGCTTCTTGCGCGGGACCACGTCGCCCGCGAGCAGGAGATCGAAGCGGTCCGCACGCTCGACGCCGATGGCGTACTCGAGGATGGCCCGCACGGCCGGCTCGGCCGAGGTCGACGCCACGGCAAGGCTCCAGCCCGCGTCCTGTGCGGCGGAGATGACGCGGCGGATCCCCGGCCGGGGCGGGAGCTTCCCGTCCGCGACCATCTCGGTGTACAGCGCGGTCTTGCGCTTGTGCCACTTGGCGACCTCGGCGGCGAGCGCATCGGGATCCTCGGGCAGGCCGGCAGCCCGGATGACCTCGGGCGTGAGCTCGCTCGTCATCCGCTCCTTGCCGCCGCCGATCGCGAGCTTCCGCCCGTACTCCTCCTCGGACCACCGGAACGGCAGCCCGAACTCCTCGAAGGTCTGGTTGAACGACGGCAGGTGTCCGTAGCGCTCGGTGTCGGCGAGCACGCCGTCGCAGTCGAAGATCAGGGTCGGCATCGGATCACCAGGCCTTCCCCTCGCTGCCGAACATCCGGATGTGGTCCATCGCCATCGTCTTCACGGCCTCGCGCTGGGCCTTGAAGATCTGGGGCGGGTCGTACTTGCCCGGGTTCGCCGTCATGTAGTCGTACCCGGACTGCATGAACGCGATCTTGAGCGCGGTCGAGATGTTGACCTTCGCGCAGCCGCGGGCGATGAGATCCGAGAACTGCTCGGCGCTCATCCCCGTGCCGCCGTGCAGCGCCACCGGGATGCCGGTCGCCGCATACGATGTCGGTCACGCGCTGGGCGTCGAGGGTCGGGGCGGTCTTGTACGTCCCGTGCGCGTTGCCGATGGCCGGTGCGAACACGTCGACGCCGGTCTCGCGCGACGAAGTCCACGACCGTCTCGAGCGTCTGGACGTGCTGGGCCTCGTCGCCGGTCATCTCCTCGGTGCGCTTGAAGCCCTCGATCTCGCCCTCGACCGCCGCCCCGTACCGGCGGGCCTCGGCGACGACCTCGATGCACTGGCGCTTGTTCTCCTCGACCGTCAGCTTCGAGGCGTCGAACAGCACCGAGCTCCAGCCGGCGGCGAGGCACGCGGAGATCACCGCGCGATCCGGGCAGTGGTCGAGGTGGAGCGCGACGGGCACCGAGAGGTCCTTCGTCATCGCCGTCCACATGGCGTACATGACCCCGACGCCGGTGATCTCGACGTGCTTGACGGACGTCTGGACGATCAGCGGCGCTCGCAGCTCCTCGGCGGCGGCCAGGACGGCCTCCATCGTGAGGTCGTTGACGACGTTGATCGCCGCGACGCCGTACCGCTCGTCGACGGCCCGCCTGAGGATCTCCTGGGTCGGAACGACAGGCACGTCACACCTCCGTGACAGGACGCAGTGTTGGTTGGCGCGCCTGCTCGTTGAGGAAGCGCGCATTCGACTCGTCGATGACGAGGACGTCGACGGCGCCGGTCCGCAGCGCGCCGAGGATCGCGAACGGCTTCTCGGCCTCGCTGACCACGACGACGACGGTGCCGATGGCCGCGAGCTGGTCCGGTGCGAGGCTCATCAGTCGCTCGGTCTCGGGCGACTCCACCCGCGCGCCGTCCACGTCGACGTAGTTGCCCAGGAGTCGCCGACCGCACCCGCCTCGCGCAGGCGCCTGATCTCGTCGATCGAGACACAGCCGCTGCGGACCATCGTGCAGTCGTCGTCCGTCCCGCCGATGCCAACGAGGGCGACCGATGCCCCGGCGGCGAGGGTGAGGGTCTCCGCGACGGCCGGCTCCCGCAGGAGCTGGGCGCGCATCCGGGCGCTCTCGACGTAGGCCGGCGCATACAGGCCGACAGCCTGGCCGCCGCACCGGTCCGCGAGCCGGCGCACGATCTCGTTGGGATTGGTGGGCGAGTGGGCGAGCGGGCGACCCGCCCATGGCGCTCACGAAGGTCGCGTCGATGCGGCGCCGGGGCGCGAAGAAGCGCGGCACCTCGCCGGTGTCGCGACCGTGGCTCACGGCGACCACCGCGCCGTCCTGGAGCCGTCGCTCGAGATACGCGGCCGCCGCTCGTGCCACCTCGGCGCGCTGGGCGTCGGCGTCCGGTCGCTCCGCGGCGACGATGACCTCGGTCAGGCCGAACTGCTCGCGGAGATCGTGCTCGAGATCGACGTGGAGCCACGGCGGCGTCGCGATCCGGATGTCCACGACGCCCGATCGCCCGCGCCCGGTCGAGCAGTCGCTGGACCTTCGGCCGGGACAGGCCGAACTCGCGCGCGAGCGTCTCCTGCGTCAGCCCGTCCGCGTAGTACCGGTGCGCGATCCGGGCGAGCTGCTCGAACTCGTCATGGCCGAGGTCGTCGAGCGATGGCATGGGCCCCCACCATCCAGGGTGAGCATTTGCTCACCATCGGGCAGATGTGCACCACCCATTGTGCGCGCGCGGGCCGCACCGCGCAACCTCAGCCGGCGGCGATCTCGCGCGCGAAGCGGTCCAGCAACTCCCGCTGGGCGCCCGCCGAGAGCCCGGGGAGGTAGTTGCGCGCGACGAGGTGGAACGGCGACGGCGCCGCGATCTCCCGGTACAGCGCGACGCGGTCCAGGATCCCGTCGCGAGTCCCGAGGAGACAGTAGCGGCGTGCCTCCGCGACGTCCTCGGCACGCCTGGCACCGGCACGCGGGATCGGCATGCCGGTGCGGGTGGCGGATGCCTCCATGTCGCCGTACTTCCAGTCCGCGTGGAGCACGGCCTCGCCGATCTCAGACCACGCGTCGCGGCCGCCCTCGTCGGGGACCACCGTGAGGTACTGGCCGATCTCGAAGGTCGCCGGGTCGCGCCCTGCCTCGTCGAGCGCCGCGTGCAGGACCGAGACCTCGTGGCGGAACGTGTCGGGGTCGCTGCACAGGAGCATCCCGTCCGCGTGACGGCCGGCGCGCCGGAGAGCCGTGTCCGCGTGCCCGCCGACCCACGTCGTCAGCCTCCCCTTCACAGGTCGCGGCCGGACGGCGACCTCCGGCACCCGCAGCAGCGGGCCCTCGTGGCGGATCACGTCGTCCCTGGATGCCTGGGCGAGGATGTCCAGGACCTCGGCCAGGTACCGGCCGCGCGTTTCGAGCGAGGCCCCGAACCCGCCGAACTCCGTCGTGGACCAGCCGAGGCCCATCCCGAGGATCAGGCGTCCGTTGGCCAGGTTGTCGACGACGGCCGCCTGCTCCGCGATCCACAACGGGTGGTACAGCGGCGCGAGGATGACGCCGGTCGCGATGCGGATCCGTTCGGTGACCGTGGCGATCCCCGCCGAGAGCACGAGCGGCGCCGGGAGGTAGCCGCTGTCGACGAAGTGGTGCTCGGTGGTCCAGAACGCGTCAAGACCGGCGGCCTCCGTGGCCCGGGCGAGGTCGACGGCCTCGCGGTACAGGGCGGGCCAGCCATCGTCGCGGTCCGGGTGCCGCTCCACCGTGACGAGTCCGTAGCCGAACGTGATCGGGTTCGTCATCGCCATGCCTCCACGGTCTCGTCCACACGCTCGCCGTCCGGTGTGCCTCGGGGTGGGGTGCCGTCGAAGGCCAGTGTCGCACCGCGCCCGCCGTCGTTGCAGCCCGCCTGGCGGCACCCTCGCCGGGTGGCGCCCGGCCCGTCCAATGGCTGCCTAGTCGGCCGTGCCCCTCGAGCGGACCGCCGCGATCCGCCCCTCGAGGAACGCACGCTCCGGGGCATTCTCGGTCAATGCGAGCGCCAGCTCGTACGCCGCCGAGGCCTCACCCCAGCGCCCGAGGCGCCGCAGGAAGTCGGCTCGCGTGGCGTGGAGGAACCGGTACCCCGTGAGCTGCGGATCCGCGGCGAGCGCATCGACCGCGGCGAGGCCGGCCTCGGGACCGGCGACCTGCGCCAGCGCGACCGCCCGGTTGAGCGCGACGACCGGCGACGGCGCCACGCGCAGGAGCACCTCGTACAGCCCGAGGATCTGCGCCCAGTCCGTGTCGGGTGCGCTCGCCGCCTCATCGTGGACGGCCGCGATCGCGGCCTGGAGCTGGTACGGCCCCACGCGGCCCGCACCGAGGGCGCGATCCACGAGCGCCGACCCCTCCACGATCTCGGCGCGCGACCACCGCGCGCGATCCTGGTCCTCCAGCCGCACGAGCTCCCCGTCGCGTCCGACTCGGGCCGGGCGTCGCGCGTCGGTCAGGAGCAGCAGCGCGAGGAGCCCCTGCGCCTCCGGCTCGTCGGGCATGAGCGTCGCGACCACGCGGGCGAGCCGGATGGCCTCGGCGCACAGCTCGGTGCGGACGAGCGTGTCGCCGGCGCTCGCGTCGTAGCCCTCGTTGAACACGAGATAGAGGACGCGGAGCACGGCGTCCAGCCTGTCGGCGAGGCGCTCGCCCGTCGGCACCTCGTACACGATCCCGGCGTCGCGGATCTTCTTCTTCGCCCGGACGAGGCGCTGGGCGAGCGTGGGTTCCGGGACGAGGAACGCACGGGCGATCTCGGGCGTCGTCAGCCCGCCGAGCGTCCGCAGGGTGAGCGCGACCGCGGTCTCGGGCGCGAGCGCGGGATGACAGCACGTGAAGATCAGCCGGAGCTGGTCGTCCGGGATCGGGTGCATCTCGTCCTCCACCGCCGCCTGGAGCGCCCCCTGCCGCACCGACGCGTCGAACGCCTCGTCGCGGGCCGCGAGCGCCGCCTTGTCCGCGAACACTCGGTCGCGTCGGACGCGGTCGATCGCGCGGTTGCGCGCCGTCGTCGTGATCCACGCCCCGGGGTTCGCCGGCACGCCGTCGGTGGGCCAGCGCTCGAGCGCGGTGACGTAGGCGTCCGCGACCGCCTCCTCGGCGAGATCGAAGTCGCCGAGGACGCGGATCAGCGTCGCAAGGACGCGCCCGTGCTCCTCCCGGAAGACGCGGGCAACGACCTCGCCGGGGACAGCGCTCAGCCGACGTCCATGATCGGCCGGATCTCGATCTTCCCCGAGCGGGCACCCGGGATCCGGGACGCTGCCTCGATTGCGTCGTCGAGGCCGGGCGCGTCGATCAGGTAGAAGCCGCCGAGGTGCTCCTTGGTCTCGGCAAACGGCCCGTCGGTGACGATCCGCTGGCCGTCGCGGAGGCTCACGGTGGTCGCCGTGGACACGTCCTGGAGCGCCTCCGCAGCGACGTTCCAGCCGCGCTCGTTGAGCCACGCGGTGAACGCCCCGTATTCGGGCATCACCGCGGCCCACTCCTCCGGTGTCGGCGGGGTGGTCGGCGGCTCCTCGTAGATCAGGAGCAGGTATCGCATGGTGACTGTCCTCGTCCTCGGGCGGGCCGGCGCCTCCGGCCACTGCATCCTAGCGACGATCGGGCAGCGCGGGAATCGACAGCCTCACGGGGGCGAGGGTTCCGGCTCGGGGCCCTGGGTCGTCGGGGCGCCCTCGCCGACGGCCGCCGCCGACGCATCGCGTGCGCCCATCACGGAGAGCACCGTCCGCCAGGTCGCCGCCACGACGCCGATCGCCGGCACGACGAGGAACATCCCGAGCACCCCCGCGACCGCCGACCCCGCGGGGATCCCCACCAGCACGACCGCCGGGTGGAGATGCACGGTCTTGCCGTACACGATCGGGCTGACGATGTTGCCGGTGACGAGGTTGAACACGAGTGTCCAGATGGCCATGATCACGATGTCGGTCGGCGTGCCCGTCGCCACCGTGACCAGGAAGGCGATGCCGGTGGAGATGAAGCCGCCGATGTACGGGATGAAGCCGAGGAAGAAGGACAGGACGAAGATCGGCAGCGCCAGGTCGATCCCGAGCACGAGCATGATCACCAGCTGGCTTGCCGCGCCAACGAAGGAGATCGCGGCCGTACCGCCCATGTAGCCGCCCAGCACCTCGAACGCGCGGCTGCCCGCCTCGTGAAGCGCCGGCACCGCATCGGGTCGTGCACGGGCCACGAAACGGTCCCACAGCGAGCTGCCGTCGCGCAGCAGATAGAAGGCGAGCAGCGCGCTGAGGACGACGATCACGGCGATCGACCCGATCGCCTGCGCGATGCTGGCCGCCGTCTGCACGGTCTGGCGGGCCCCGATGCCCACCAGGTCCACGAGCGCGCCGAGCTGCCCGCCCGTCGCGTCGTCCGCGTTCACGGCCCCTTGGAACGCGGCTTCCGCGATCGGCTGCGCATAGGCGACGACCGAGGCGACGGCGAGGAAGACCATGACCGAGGCGGCAAGGAACCCGCCCCCGAGGGCGATCGCCGCCGCCCTCGCCCTGCTGCTGCCGCGGCGCATCAGCGCGCGCACGACCGGATCAAGCGTCGCGACGAGGATCGTCGCGATCACCACGGGGAGCAGGACCATCGGGAGCGCCAGGAAGGCGGCGACGAGCAGCGCGAGAAACGCGATGACCACGAGGATCCGCCAGCTCCACTGGGCGACACGGTCCAGCCACGCCGGCACGAGGCCCGGGAGCGGCGGCGGCGGGTCCGGCTCGACGATCGCGACCGCCGCCGACGCGACCGCGAAGGCGACCGCCGTCACGGGCACTGCCGCGAACAGGCCGATGACCCCGGCGAGCTGGTACCCCGCCGGGAGCACGAGCAGCACCAGCGCCGGATGGAGGCTCACGCTCCGCCCGTAGAGCGCCGGCCGGACGCCATACCCCAGCAGCACGTTGCGGATCGTGATCAGCACGAGCAGCGCAACCACCGTGCCGGGTCCCTGGGCGGCGAGCGCCACGAGCAGGATGATGGTCGTCGTGACGATCCCGCCGAAGTAGGGGATGTACCCGCTCAGGAACGCCAGCACCGAGAGCGGCACCGCGAGCGGCACCCCGAGAAGCGTCATGAACACGAGGTCGGTGAGCGCGATGATCCCCGACAGCACGGTCGTGCCGCGGAGGTACCCGCCCACGCGATGCAGCGCGTCCTCGCCGGCGGCCGTGATCCGCTCCCGCTTGGCGTCGGTGACACCCTGGAACGTCCAGAACCACGCCCGATCGCCGTCGCGCAGGAAGAAGAACACGAGGAATGTGGCCAGGATCATCACGGTGACCGCGCCCGCCACCCAGGCCGCCACGCCGCCGTCAAGCACGCCCGTGGCGCTCCGGGCAAGGTCGAGGAGGTCGCGGACCAGCTCGCCCACGAGCGGCGGGATCCCGAGCGCGTCAATGCGTGCCTGCAGGTCCGTCAGACCGGCCTCGAGCCGCCGCACCACGTCGGCGAGATAGGGCAGGAACGCGTACACCAGCAGCAGCAGGACGCCGCCGATGGCCACGATGGCGGCGGCCCAGACGATGGCCGCAGCCGCGTTTCGCGATCGGCCGCCGGCACGCAGCCGCAGGACGGCCGGCGCGAACAGCGCCGCGATCACCGTGGCCACCGCGATGGCGGCGGTCACGACCCACAGGATCGTCGCGAGCTGCCACAGGACGATGACGAGCGCCGCAATCGCGACCACCCGCCATCCGAGCGCGGCCGCGTTCGCAAGCCACGGAGGAACGACGGGTGGCTCCCGCAACGAGGTGCCGCCTGGCGACGGCACCAGCCCGGCGGGTGCCGGTGCCGCGACGCCGCCGAGTGCCGCCTCGGCGGCGCCACTCGCGCTGGTCTCGGCGCCGCGCTTCGCCGTGGTGTCGTCCTCGGGCGTGTTCGCCATCCGCTGCTGTCTCCCTGGCGCTGGTCGTCCTCGGCCCACTCGCGCCGTCGGTGCAGGCGCAAGCATGCCCCACGCGGCCGGAGGCCGTTGCATCGTCGCCGAACACGGACGCATGCAGCATCACCCAGAGCGGCGGAGCCGGTCCCGCTTGCCCCGGCCCATAGCATCAGCAGATGGCGACCCGCAAGGAGATCCTGGAGATCGGCGGCCGCGAGGTCGCGGTCAGCAACCCGGACAAGGTCTACTTCCCGAAGGCCGGCCACACGAAGCTGGATCTCGTCCGCTACTTCGTCGCGGTCGCCGACGGGGCGCTCGTGGGCGTGCGCGGCCGGCCGATGGCCCTCAAGCGCTTCGTCGACGGCGCGGAGAAGGAGCCGTTCTTCCAGAAGCGCGCTCCCGACAACACGCCCGGACTGGATGCGCACGGCGACGCTCACCTTCCCCTCCGGTCGGACCGCCGACGAGATCGTGATCGACGAGGCCGCGGGTCTCGCCTGGGTCGCCAATCTCGGCTGCCTGGACCTCAACCCGCACCCGGTCCGCGCCGAGGACCTCGACCACCCGGACGAGCTGCGGATCGACCTCGACCCGGTGCCGGGCGTGCCGTGGTCGCAGGTGCGCGAGGTCGCCCTGGTCTGCCGCGAGGCGCTCGACGCCGTCGGCCTCACCGGCTGGCCGAAGACGTCCGGCTCGCGTGGCATCCACATCAACGTGCGCATCGAGCCGCGCTGGACGTACCCGCAGGTCCGGCGCGCCGCCCTGGCCCTCGCCCGGGACGTGGAGCGCCGGGCGCCCGTCCATCGCGACCTCGAAGTGGTGGAAGGAGGAGCGCCACGGCGTCTTCCTCGACTACAACCAGAACGCCAAGGACCGGACGGTCGCGTCCGCCTACTCCGTGCGGCCCACGCCCGACGCGCGGGTCTCGTTCCCGCTGCGCTGGGACGAGGTGCCGGACGTGGTCATGGAGGACTTCACGCTTGCGACGGTGCCCGCGATCTACGCCGAGCGGGGCGACGCCGGCGCGGGCATCGACGGGACGGTGGGCTCGCTGGACGCGCTGCTCGAGCTGTCGCGCGCGCGACGAGGCCGAAGGCCAGGGCGACGCACCGTGGCCGCCGAACTACGCGAAGCAGGAGGGCGAGCCCCCGCGCGTCCAGCCGTCCCGGATGCGGCGGAAGCCGGAGCGAGTACGCGGGGCGGGGCAAGGACGGCGGGCCGCCGCCCGAGGTGGCCGAGGCGACGGGCGGCCGCCGTGGCCGCCGGGGATCCCAACGCGGGCCTGCCGACCGAGTGGGAGGGCTCGCGCCCCTCCCCGACCGGGCGGCGCCGCTCGAGCATCCCGGTCATCGAGCTGGGACGAGCGCCGACGAAGGCCGAGGTCTACGAGGGGCTCGAACGCTGGAAGGCACGCCACCCCGACGCGGCCGCGCACCTGGAGCCCGCCGACGTCATCGAGACCGCGATGCGTGGCCGGGCGTACGCGTGGTATCGCCTGCGCCTCAACCTCATCCACGTGCCCGGAGGCGATCCGCCCGCCCCAGGAGGAGCTCGACCCGGATGCGGCGCCCGACGACTGGGCGAACCTGTCGGACGACGAGCGCGCCGCGTGGATGGCCGGCCGGACGCCATCGCGCCGCGCCCGGACGACCGGCGATGCGGGTGACGCGCCGCGCACGGAGGAGGACGCGCCGTCGTGACCCGCCGCCTGACCCGGGACCACCCAGTGGACGAGGCCGGCATGGACCCGCGCGTCATCGTGGCGCTCCCTCGCGGCACCGCATCGTTCGAGCCGATCGGCCGCGTGGAGGTCCGGGATGTTCCGGTCCCCGTCGCAACCTGGCGGGTGAAGCCCGCGGCTCCGGGCTAGGAAGAGGACGGCTCCTCGACGGACGCCGGCGTCGGCCGGGGCGTCGGGTCCTCGCGCTCCGCGTGCTCGCCGGCCAGCTCTCGGAGCCGGGCGATGCGGTCGATCGTGGAGGGGTGGGTGTCGAACCAGCCCCGCCCGCCCTCGTGCGCCTCGCGGACCGGGTTGACGATCCACAGGTGCTGGGTGCCCCGGTTCGCGTGGGGGAGCGACCCGGAGCCCGCCTCCAGCTTCCGCAGGGCCGACATCAGCCCCGCCGGATTGCGGGTCATCGCGACCGACGTGGCGTCAGCGAGGTACTCCCGGTCGCGAGAGACGGCCGCCTGGACGGCCCGGGCGGCGAGCGGCGCGAACAGCTTGAGCGCACCGGCGAACACGATCGCGATCGCCGAGATCACGAGCCACATGACGATCCCGGCGATGAGCTCGCTGATCGAGTCGGCGTCGAACGACGGGTGCGTCGCCATCTCGACCACCATCTCGAAGAACACGTCGGTCAGGATCACGACCGCCCCGACGAGGAGCGCGACGAGGAGCCCGTGCCGCGAATCGAGGTTCGCCACGTGGGCCAGCTCGTGTGCGACGACGCCCTGCAGCTCCTCCCGGTCGAGGGTCGCGAGCAGCCCGCTCGTCACCGCGATGGACGCGTGCTGCGAGTCCCGGCCGACGGCGAACGCGTTGGCCGCCGGACGCCTCGATGACGTACACCTCGGGGGGCGACAGGTTCGCCGCGAGCGACAGCTCCCGCACGACGTTGCGCAGCTGGCCCTCACGTCCACCCGTGCCGGCCGGCTTCGCGCTCGAGATGTCGAGGATGAACCGGTCGCCCCGGCGCCATCGCGAACAGCAGTCGCCGCGATCGTGGCGACGAGCGAGAGCCCCGCGAACACGAGGCCCGTCAGCAGGGGCACATCAGCGAGGATCCCGACGGCCGCGCCGATGAGGAAGCCTGTCACGAGCAGGATCTCGAACAGGATGGCGACGAGCATGATCGAGCTCACGCGGTTGCCGGCGATCTGCTGGTGGAAGGTCCGCTTCCCCGTTGAGCCGTAGCGGAGCCGCACGTACAGCCCGCCGAGGACCGGCGTCAGGCAGATCAGCGCGAGGGCCCCGGTCGTGACCTCCCGGACACCGACTCGCTGCGCGGACACCGTGCCCAGGGCGGCCGCGCTCGCCGCAAGCACGGCAGCGACGGTGAGCAGCGCGAACGGGACGAGGGCGAGCGCCGCGGTGGCTCCCGGGTCGCGCCTCCTGCGCACGAAGAGCGGCGCGACGAGCATGCCGACGATCGCCAGCCCGAACGCGAGGATGGCGAGCGTCCCGACGAGGCCCGCCGGGACCGAGAGGTCAGGCATCAGCGCGTCGACGCGCTGATGCGCGCCGCGTGACGACCGCGCTGGTCCCCGCGACGGGCTGGCGCGTGCGCAGGGCGCATCGGTCGCTCAGTCGCCGCCGAAGATGCGGGCGAGCTCGAACGGCGCGGTGGTCTCCAGCTGGTCGTAGCGGCAGTCGGCCGGCGACTTGTCCGGGCGCCAGCGGCGGAACGTCGTCGCGTGCCGGAAGCGATCGCCCTGGAGGTGGTCGTAGGCGACCTCGACGACGCGCTCGCGCGCAGCGGCTCCCAGCTCAGGTCCTTGCCCCGGTTCCAGCGGCTGGTCGCCCCGGGGAGCCGCTGCCCGGAGGCGTCCGCCGTCCCTGCCGCCGACCACGCCGCCCACTCGGCCCAGGGATGGCCGTCGAGCGCCCCCTCGCGCAGCGGCGCGAGCTCCTCGACCAGCGCGGCGCGCCGCTCCCACGTGAACGAGCTCGTGATGCCGACGTGGTGGAGCGAGCCCTCGTCGTCGAACAGGCCCGAGCAGCAGGCTCCCGACGTGCGTCCCGGGTCCGTTCTTGTGCCAGCGGAACCCGGCCACGACGCAGTCCGCGGTGCGCTCGTGCTTGATCTTGAGCATCGCCCGCTTGCCCGGCAGGTAGGCGCCGTCGAGCCGCTTCGCGACGACGCCGTCCAGGCCCGCACCCTCGAACCGGTCGAACCAGTCGGCCGCGAGGGCCCGGTCGCGCGTCGCGGGCGTGAGGTGGATCGGCGGCCTGACGTTCGCGAGGACCTGCTCGAGGCGGGCCCGCCGCTCGCCCTGGGGAACGCCTCGGAGGTCCTCGTCCCCGAGCGCGAGGAGGTCCCACGCCACGAACGAGGCCGGGGTCTCGGCGGCGAGCATGTTCACCCGCGAGGCGGCGGGGTGGATCCGGAGCAGGAGCGCTTCGAACTCCAGGCGCCGTCGCGCCCGGCGATCACCACCTCGCCGTCGAGGACGCAGCGCTCGGGCAGCTGCGCGAGGAACGGCGCCGCGAGCTCCGGGAAGTAGCGGTCGAGCGGCTTGAGGTCGCGGCTCTGGGTGAACACCTCGTCGCCGTCCCGGAAGACGAGGGCCCGGAAGCCGTCCCACTTCGGCTCGAACAGCCAGCCGTCGCCGTCGGGCAGGCCGCTGCTGGCCTTGGCGAGCATGGGCTCCACGGGCGGCTCGAACGGGAGACGCATGGCCGCACGATACCGCGCCGGGAAGCCCGGGTCGCGGGTTGCGGGGCATCCCGGAACCGCTCCGGCGGGTCGATCGGGCAGGATGCCGCCGGGGGAGACGCGTGACGAGCCCCGGACCGGTGGCGGCGACGGCCCGGCCGCGCAGGAACCGTGGGCGGGGCTCGCGCGTCCCCCCATCGCCGCGACCGCGGCCTGCTCCGGGCGCGGGGAGCGCGCCAACTCGGAGGTACTCGACATGGGCGTTCCCGATCGGCGGCGTCCCGCACTGCTCACCCTCGGCGTGCTGGTGGCGGCACTGACGCTCGTGCTGGCCGCCTGCGGCGGAAGCGCGTCCCAGGTCCTGAGCGCAGTCGGCAACTCGGTCGGCGGCGAGGACTTCTCGGGCGGCGCAGCCGCGTCCGAGGCGCCGGCCGCCGAAGCCCCGGAGGGCCAGGGCCAAGTGCGCTCGGACGACGGGGCCAACCCGCCGTCCGCCCTGCGCGACGACCTCAAGATCGTCTACACGGGCTCACTGCAGCTGGTGGTGGACGACCTCCAGGCCGCGCTCGCGAAGGCGAAGGCCGCCGTTGCGGCAACCGGTGGCTACATCGGCGCCTCGCAGGAGTCGAACGACGACGACCACGCCGTCGCGACGATCACCTACCGGATCCCGGCCACCCGCTGGGAGGACGCGATCGACTCGCTGCGAGGCCTCGCGATCAAGGTGGTCGCCGAGCAGACGCAGGCGACCGAGGTGGGCGGCCAGATCGTCGACCTCGAGGCCCGCATCCGGAACCTGCGGGCGAGCGAGGCGTCGCTCGTGGAGATCGCGAAAGGTGCCGGGCGGATCAGCGACCTGCTCGAGGTCGAGGCACAGCTCGACCGAGGTGCGCGGCCAGATCGAGCAGCTCGAGGGTCAGCGCGCCCAGCTCCAGGACCAGGTGGCCTACGGCACGCTCGTGACGACCTTCGGCACCGAGGTCGTGCAGGTCCAGCAGACGGCGCAGGGCTGGGACCCGGCCTAGCGACGTGGACGGCGCGATCGCGACCCTGATCGGCGCCGGCCAGACGATCGTCTGCGGGGCGATCTGGTTCGGGATCGTGTGGCTGCCGGTGCTGCTCGTCCTCGTGCTCCTCGCGCTCGCCGCGCGATGGGTGTTCCGGCGGATCGTCCCGCCCGGCCGCCCGACCGGGGCCGTCCCCGGCTGGGGCGAGGGGACCGGCGGCAGCTGAGTCTCGCGACGGCGATCCCTCAGCGGCCCGACGTCACCGTCCACTCCGCGAGCGCGCCGCGAGCGCCGCTCGCGGGCGAGGTTCCAGGCGGGCCATCCCGCCAGCGGCGGGGTCCGTCGCCAGGATGTGCCGTCGCCACGCGAGGAACGCCGCGAGCTCCTCCTGCTCCGTCGCTCCGAGGCCCCCGTAGGCCGCGACGACCGCGGGCACCGCCTCGTCTCCGAGCGAGGTGACGTAGACCGCGTCGAGGCCGGTCCTGCCGCCCGCCGGAACGAGCTCTGGGTGCAACGCACGCTCGAGGTTGCGATCGGCGACATACGCCTGGGGACCGACCACGTTCATGCCGGCGACGGCGACCAGGACCATGATCCCGAGGACGTGGAGCGTCCAGCGGGTCGCGCGCCTGAGCAGCAGCCACGCCGTCGCGGCGATGGCCACGGCCAGCCACCCGATCGCGACGGCGACCACGAGCCGCAGCTCGGTCCAGCCGTAGGCGTCCTGGTAGAGGCGGAGCCTCACGAACGCCGACCACAGGACGATCCCGGTCAGGGCGAGCAGGACCAGCGAGGCCGCGAGTTGCGCGCGGGATCGCACCCCGACGGCGAGGTCGAGTGCGACGACGAGCATCCCCGCGAGGATGGCGACCGCCACGAGCTCGAAGAAGCCGCGGCGGGCGTACTCGGCGTAGGTGAGACCGGCGATCGAGCAGCGTGTCGCGTCCACCGAACAGGTACGCGAGCTGGAGGACGACGAACGCCGCGAACAGGCCGGCCACGAGCGCGAGCACCGTTGCCGCTTCGACCGTCCCGAGCCGGCGATCGCGGCTCATCTCCACGGCGCT
Organism: uncultured Chloroflexia bacterium; assembly: GCA_963715245.1. GTDB lineage: Bacteria > Chloroflexota > Limnocylindria > Limnocylindrales > CSP1-4 > CAIXZV01. The sequence goes on along the minus strand of CAVQRM010000001.1, from coordinate 211,819 downwards.
GGCGGCGCCCAGCGAGCGGCCGCCGGCCCAGGGCGGGGGCGGCGGTCCGGCCGCCCCGTCCCGGCCCGGGATCAGCTCGGGGAGCAGACCCGCGCCGAGCGCCACGAGGCCGGCCACGACCCACGCAACGGCCGTCACGACGACCGCGCGCTCTGCGAGCGGGCCCAGGTCGAGGTCGAGCTGCCACGACAGCGCCTCGCGGGCCAGACGGGCGAAGACCGCATCCGCCGAGGCGAACAGCGCGGCGAACAGCACGAGCAGCGGGACGGCGAGGATCAGCCCGCGCACGACGGGGACGGCCCGGACGAGCCGTGCCGGCAGGCGTCTCGCCAGGGGCGTGCCCTCCGCGGTCCCGGGGGGGTTGCCGGCGGGTCGCCGCGCGACCCCGCCGAGCACCGAGACCGCCCCCGTCAGCGCGGCCACGATGGTGCCCACCGTCAGCGCGAGGATCGCGGGAACGAGCCCTCGGGTGATCCGGGCACCCGCGAGGCACGCCACCGTGCCGGCGCCCAGCATCGCGGCAAGCACGAGGTCCGTGGCCACGAGCCAGTCGTCGGCGCGGACCGCCGCCATCGCCGCGAACGCGAGCGCCGCCACGGGGACCCAGCAGTCCGCCGGGTCGACTGCGCTCGAGCCCCGCACGTCCTGCGACGAGGGTGGCAATCGCGAGCAGGGACGCCATGACGATCGGCGCGTTCACTCCTGGGGCATTGCCCGGTACGGCGACATCCACGAGGATGCCGACGCCGAGCGCGAGCAGCAGGATCCGGCGGGCGGTGGGTCGGGGGATCGGCATGATCGGTCTCCGGCGGTCGCCGCGGGTGCCGCGGACGGGTCGGAGACGCGTGGGGGGACCGCGCGTGTGGCGCCGGGGGACGCCGAGGCTGCAGTTACACGGCCTCGTACGGGACGTATTCCGGGCGCCACATCGCGGCGTCGACCGCCGGTGCGATCGCCTGTGGCGGGAACCGCCGGCCCACGCCGAGGTCGCCGAGGTGCCCCACGACCGCGATCGCGATCTCCCGCGCGACGTGGCGCAGGTCGCCGATCGGCGGGAACAGGGCCCCGGTCGCGAGCGCATCCGCCGGGGCGATGGTCGGCGAGCCGCCGCGCCGCGACGAGGAAGGCCGACTCGGGAAGCGTCCGTCGCCTCCGACACGATCGCCCCCAGGCCGATGCCCGGGAAGACGTACGCGTTGTTCGCCTGCGGGATGCGCCGGGTGCCGTCCCGCCGCTCGACGGGCGGGAACGGGCTGCCGGTCGCGACGATCGCCCGGCCGTCGGTCCACGCAAGCACGTCGGCGGGGTGGGCCTCCGTGTTCGAGGTGGGGTTCGAGAGCGGCATGATGATCGGCACGGAGACGCCCGCCGCCATCGCCCGGATCGTCGGCTCGTCGAACGTGCCGGCGTGACCGGTCGTCCCGAGCAGCACGGTCGGATGGAACGCGGCGACGACGTCGCGGAGCGCGATGTGCCCGTCCGGGTCCAGGCCGAGCGAGGCCACGAGCTCGCGCGGGCAGCGCCGCGTCGAGCTTGTCCGGCTCCATGTCGGGCCGGCCGTGAACGAGCAGCCCGTGCGAGTCGAGCATCGCGATCTGGTCGCGGCCCTCGGACGGGTCGATCCCCTCCTCGACCATCGCCTCGCGCAGGAGGCGTGCGATGCCCGTCCCGGCGGCGCCGGCGCCGGCGAGCACGATCCGGGTGCCGCGAAGCTCTCGGCCGGACAGCCGGAGCGACGACAGGATCGCGGCGACGGCGATGGCCGCCGTCCCCTGGATGTCGTCGTTGAAGGAGCAGATCCAGTTCCGGTAGCGCTCCAGGAGCCGGATCGCGTTGTGCTGCTTGAAGTCCTCCCACTGGAGCACCGCGCGCGGATGGACCTCGCGCACGCCGGCCACGAACGCCTCGACGACGTCGTCGTAGGCGGCGCCGCGCAGCCGCGGGTGGCGCCAGCCGACGTAGAGCGGATCGGCGAGGAGCTCCTCGCGGTCCGTGCCCACGTCCAGCGACACGGGCAGGGTCAGGCCCGGGTGGATCCCGGCGGTCGCCGAGTACAGCGCCAGCTTCCCGATCGGGATGCCCATGCCGCCGGCGCCCTGGTCGCCCAGGCCGAGGATCCGCTCGTTGTCGGTGACGACGATCAGCCGGATCTCGTCCCGTGCCGCGTGACGGAGGATCTCGGGCACGCGGTCGATGTCGTCGGGGGTGATCCAGACGCCGCGGGGGCGGCGGTAGAGGTGGCTGAACTCCTGGCAGGCCCGGCCGACGGTCGGCGTGTAGACGATCGGGAGGAGCTCCTCGAGGTGGTCGACGAGGACGCGATGGAACAGCGTCTCGTTGCGATCCTGGAGGGCGGCGAGGCCGATGTACCGCTCGAGGTCGTCGCCGCTTGCGGCGGACGTGCTCGAGCTCGAGCGAGACCTGCTGCTCGATGTCGACGACGCGGGGCGGCAGCAGCCCGCGCAGGCCGAGGGCGTCGCGCTCCGCGTCGGTGAACGCCGCGTCCTTGTTGAGCACGGGATCCGCGAGCAGCGCCAGGCCGCGGAGGGTGACGGGTGCCGGACCGGCGCCCGACCGCAGCGCGTCGAGCACGGGGCGCGACAGCGAGTGCGGGTCGCCCCTCGGAGTCGGCGTCTGGGTGGTGGGCGGTGCGGTGGTCGGCACGGGTGACGTCCTGTTCTCAGCGGGCGACCACGACGGTCGCGTGCGCGTGGGTGGCGACGTGCTCGGACACGCTGCCGTGGAGGGCCCGGGTGAGGCCCGCGAGGCCCCGGGTACCGATGACGATGGTGTCGTAGCCGCGCTCGTCGGCGATCCGCTCGATGGTCCTCGCCGGGTCGCCGCCGGGCTCGAGCAGCTCTGCCTCGATCCCGACCTCGCGCAGGAGGCGACGCGCCTCGAGCAGGATCTGCGCGTGGATGGTCCGGTCGTCCCACGGGTCCACCGGGTGACTCGAGCTCCGGGCCGGCACGACGCTGATCACGCCCACCGACGCGTTGAACCGCTGCGCCAGCTCGATCGTCTGCTCGAGCGCCCGCCGGGCGGGCTCGCCGCCGTCGTAGGCGAGCAGGATCCTGTTCATCGCTCGGCTCCTTTCGGGCAGCGCCGACGCCGGGCACGACCCCACGCGGCCCCTCTCCTCGCTCCCAGCATGGTCCGGGGGCGTGCCGTGGGCCATCGGCGCTCGGTACCGGCGACCCGGGCCGAAGTTCCCGAATCGCGCATGGCAGGATTGGGCGATGACGGACCAGGAGGCTCGCTACGACGCGATCGCCGAGGGGTACGCGGAGTGGTGGTCGCCCGTCCATCGGCCGGGCACCCTGCGGCTGCTCGACGAGATCGCCCCGGCCATCGACGCGGGCGCACGGCGGCTCCTGGACGTGGGCTGCGGGACGGGGGCGATGGCGGCCGCGGCAGCCGAGCGCTGGCCGGCCGTCCTCGTCCACGCCGTCGACGGGTCGGCCGGGATGCTGACGATCGCGGAGCGCGAGTCGGCGGCCCTCCCACTGGCCGTGCGGGACCGGCTCCGGTTCACCCAGGCGCCCGCCGATCGCCTGCCGTTCGAGGACGGCGCGTTCGACGTTGCCGCGTCGGCGTTCGTGCTCCAGCTCGTTCCGTCAAGATTCCGCGCGCTGCGGGAGATGCGGCGCGTGCTCGCCCCGGGCGGACACCTCGCCTACGTGACCTGGCTCCGGGGCGGCGACCGGTTTGCCGCCGACGCCGTGTACGACGAGGTGCGCGAGGACGTCGGCCTGGAGCCGCGCTGGTCCGACGACGACGACGGCGACGGGCACGACGACGTCGCCTCGCCCGGCGCGGCGGTCGCCCAGCTCCGTCGCGCCGGGTTCGCCGGCGCCACCGCTCGGGCAGACCTGCTCGAGCACCCGTTCACGCCCGAGGGGTACGTCGGGTTCGTGTCGCGCTTCGACGACGAGTCCGAGTTCGCCGACCTCGAGCCGGCCCGCCGAGCTGCCCTCGAGCACCTGCTCCTCGAGCGGCTCCGGCGCCTCCCTCCTCGCGATCTCGTCATGCGCATGCCCATCGTCTACGCGACGGCGCTCCGGCGCTGACCCGCGCCCGGGGTCCCCGGCATCCCCGGTGCGAGTCGACACCGACTCAAGCTCTCACCGGCCGTGCACGGCTCGGCCCCGAATTCCGTCACATTCGAGCGAGAGCCCCGCACGGGGTCGCCCGATGTGAGTCGTACGCGACTCGTGGATCACGGGTGGTCGGCGCCGCGGGGCCGCCGAACAGGTCAAGGAGAGCGACCCGGAACGACGAAGCCGGCCCTCGCGGGCCGGCTTCTCTCGCATTCCGACGGGCCCACGGGGCCCGGGGATCAGCCCTCCGAGGCGGTCTCGCCCTCGGCAGCGCCTTCGCCCTCGGCAGCGGCCTCGCCTTCGGCGGCGGCCTCGCCCTCAAGCGCACCCTCCGGAGCCTCCTCGACGCGCGGCGCGAGGACTCGGGCGATGACCTCGGTCGGGTCGCCCTGGATGGTGACCCCCTCGGGGGCGACGAGATCGGCGATCGTGAGCGTCGCGTCGTAGTCGACGAGCGACGAGAGGTCGTACGTCAGCGTGTCCGGCAGGTTGGCCGGCAGCGCGCGCACCTTGACGCTCGAGGTCGGGTGCATCAGCGTGCCACCGCCCTCGGCCGCCGGGGCGATGCCGGTACCCACGAGCTGGACCTCGACGATCAGCTCCTCGGTCATGCGGACCGCGAACAGGTCGACGTGGAGCGGCCGGCGGGTGACCGGGTGGTACTGGACGCTGTACACGAGGACCGGACGGGCCGATCCGCCCTCGACCTTGAGATCGACTAGGGTGGACGCCCCGGTCCGCCGGCGGAGCAGGTCGAAGTCGTGGGCGTCCACGGTGACCGGCTCGGACTCGGTGCCGTGGCCGTAGACGACGGCCGGGAGGCGGCCCTCCTTGCGCAGGCGTGCGACGGCCTTGCCGGTCACGGTACGGCGCTCTGCGGCGAGCGCGGGTCGGTCGGCCATGTGAGCAGGAACCTCTCTGGTGAGCGCTCGTGCCCGTCTGTGGGGCGGCGCCTCGATCGCGGCGGACGGCTGCGCCCGCGTGCGCGTGAAGGGCGAGGCTACCATACGCGCCCTGTTCGCCCCGGAGCGTGTAGGATCGCGGCGCCGTGGCAGCCACCATCCTCATCGTCGAAGACGAGTTCGCCGTTGCGCGAGGCATCCAGTACGCCCTCCAGCAGGAGGGGTACGAGGTGACGATCGCGCGTTCGGGCGAGGAGGGCCTCGAGTTCGCGACGAACCAGGCCCCGGACCTCATCCTGCTCGACGTCCGCCTCCCCGGCATGGACGGGTTCGAGGTATTGCGACGCCTGCGCGCGGTCGGCTCCAAGGCGCCCGTCCTCTTCCTCACCGCGCGCGGCGACGAGTTTGACAAGGTCGTCGGCCTCGAGCTCGGCGCGGACGACTACGTCACCAAGCCGTTCGCGCTCCGCGAGCTGATGAGCCGCATCCGGGCGCTCCTCCGCCGCGCGTACGGCGACCTCGCGAACGCGGCAGGCGGGCGGGTCATCCGCCACGGGGACCTCGTCATCGACCTCGAGCGGCGGCGCGTCCAGCGCGGCAACCGCCGCATCGCCCTAACGGCGACCGAGTTCGAGATCCTGCGCCACCTCGCGCAACGACCCGGCCGGGTGTTCAGCCGCAGGGAGCTCCTGGAGCTGCTTCGGGACTACGAGGCGCTCGACCAGGACGAGAAGACGATCAACGTCCATGTGAGCCACCTCCGCGACAAGATCGAGGACGATCCGTCCCTTCCCCAGTTCGTCCTGACCGTCCGGGGTGCCGGCTACCAGTTCGCCGAGCGCTGACATGGCCGACGGCCACGCGCCGGACACCGCCTCCGGGGAGCCGCAGCGGGACAGCCGCCTGGCCGGCCGCCAGATCGTCCCGCGCTCGTTCCAGACCCGCCTGACGCTGGCGATGATGGGTGTCGTCGCGCTCACGCTCGGGCTCGTGGCGCCGGTGGTCATCAACCGGCTCGACGACTACTTCCGCCAGCTCGAGGAGCAGAGCCTCCTGTCCCGCGCCAACGCCACCGCGCAGATCCTCGCCCAGTTCATCGTGTCGGCGGTGCCGTCCGACGAGGTCGTCGTGCGCGAGCTCCCGGACGGGACGGTCAGGGTGAACCCACGGGTGGACACGCTGCTCGAGAGCCGCCTCCTGTCGCTCACCGCCAACGTCATCGCGCAGGCGGACACGACCGTCGCCCTGGGGCTCATCGGCCCCGACACCGACGGGATGCCGATCGTGCTCCCGGAGAGCAGCCTCGTGCACTCCACGCCGCTCACGATCGAGGCACGCCGGGGGCAGGCCCGGGATCCTGCCATCGCTCCCCAGCTGGGTGAGTACCAGCAGCCCGGCGCCGACACTGCATGGGGCCTGGTCGTGACGCTGTCGAACCCGTACACGAGCCGCGCGAGCACCCTCGCCAACGTCACGGGGCTGCTGCTCGTCATGGCGAGCGTCGCGTTCATTGTTGCCGTGCTCGTCGCGGCCTTCCTCGCGCACCGGTTCACGACGCCCCTGACGCGCCTGACCGAAGCGTCGAGCAAGCTTGCCGAGGGCGACCTCTCGTCGCGGGTCCCGACCGACGAGCTCTCCGCAGGAACGCTGGAGCTTCGCGAGCTGTCCCAGCAGTTCAACGCCATGGCGGACCGCCTCGAGGAGAGCGTCGCGATCATCCGTCGGGATCGCGACTACAGCCGCGAGTTCCTCGCAGATGTGAGCCACGAGCTGCGGACGCCGATCGCGGCCATGAAGATGCACGTCGAGCTGCTCCAGGGCCCGGCCGGCCACGACGAAGCGGCTCGCTCGGAGTTCCTGCACTCCTCGGCAGAGCAGCTGGAGCGGCTCGACTGGCTCGCGCAGAACCTGCTCGAGCTCTCGAAGCTGGACTCCGGCCTGGTCCTCCTCGACCTGCGGCCCGAGGACGTGCGCGGGACCATCGAGTCCGCCGTCGAGCAGCAGCGGCAGGCCGCGGAGCGCCGCGGGGTGCGGCTGACGGCGACCCTCCCCGACCGTCCGGTCCGGATCCGGCACGACCCGCCCCGCGTCGGGCAGATCGTGTCCAACCTCGTCGGCAACGCGATCAAGTTCACCCCACGCGGCGGCGAGGTGCGCGTCCTCGCCCGGCCGGAGCCGGACGGCGGCGCCCGAATCGAGGTCGTCGACACCGGGGTCGGGATCGCCGCGGCGGAGCTGCCGCTCATCTTCGACCGCTTCTACCGCGGCTCCGAGGCGAACGAGGCGCGTGGCACCGGCTCGGGCCTCGGGCTCGCGATCGTGAAGTCGATCGTCGACATGCACCATGGGTCGCTCGCCGTCGAGAGCCGGATCGGGCACGGGTCGCGCTTCGTCGTGGACCTGCCCAAGGACCCGCGCCAGGTGACCGATCCAGAGCCGCCGGAGCCGGACGAGGCATCGCTCGGCCCGAAGGTGGATGATTCTTCACCGACAGGCGCCACATCGTTGAACACGGAACCGGCACCCTAGATCGTGGTCCCCGCCGGCGCGCGCGCCGATTCAATCGCCATCGCACCAGAGAGAAGACCCATTCACCCATGAACGACGAGCCCACGCCGAGCGCTCCCCAGGGCGACGGCACCCCCGATCCGCTCGACGACACCCAGCGGATCGACGTTCCCCGCTACGCCCCCACCCCCGATCCCCGGCCCGACGCCCGATGGGCGTGGTCGTCCCCCGGATCGCAGGCGCAGGGCGATCGCTGGTACGCCCCCGCCCCGTCTGAGCCCGGCATCCCGCCCGCGGGCGCGCCCGCATGGGGCCCCGCCTCGGGCGGCGCCACGCCGCCGCCGGCCTATTCCGCGCCGGTCCAGCCGGCCCAGGGCCCGCCGCCCGGCCGCCGGGGTGCCGGCATCGGCACCGTGGTGACGGCGTCGCTGCTGTCGGCCGTGCTCGCGGCGGGCGGCACGGCGGTCGTGCTCGATCAGACAGGCGTGCTGGACCGGACCATCACCACGACCAGCACGGGAACGGGCACCCCGACCGGGGCCCAGCAGCCCGTCACGATCGACGAGTCGTCGGCCGTGATCGACGCGGCGGCGAAGGCGAGCCCGGCAGTCGTCAAGATCACCACCACCAGCAGCGGCGCTGGCCTCAGCCCGCTGGGCGGCGAGATCCCCACGGGCGTCGGCTCCGGCGTCATCTACGATGCGAACGGCTGGATCCTGACCAACCGCCACGTCGTGCAGGACGCGACGGACGAACGCGTCGTGGTCGAGCTGCGCGACGGCCGCGAGTTCGAGGGCCGCGTCTACGGCATCGACACCCTCACCGACCTCGCCATCGTCAAGGTCGACCAGACCGGTCTCCCCGTCGCACCGATCGGCACCTCGGACGGGCTCAAGATCGGGCAGCTGGTCGTGGCCATCGGGTCGCCCTTGGGCACGTACTCGTTCTCCGTGACGAGCGGCATCCTGTCCGGCAAGGGACGGGCCATCACCGTCGACGACGGCGGGCGGCTCACGAACCTCCTCCAGACGGACGCGGCGATCAACCCCGGCAACTCGGGCGGCCCGCTCGTGGACGCGACCGGCGCGGTCGTCGGCATCAACACCGCCGTGGCCACGGACTCGTCCGGGATCGGCTTCGCGATCCCGGTCGACATCGCCCGTCCGATCATGGACCAGGCGCTCGCGGGCGAGGAACTCTCGAGGCCGTGGATCGGTATCCGCTTCGAATCGATCGACCAGAAGGTCAAGAAGGAGCGGAGCCTGACCGTCGACAACGGCGCCCTCGTCACGACGGGTGCCGCCGGTGGCTCGGCGGTCGTGGAGGACAGCCCGGCGGCCCAGGCGGGCATCCAGGACGGGGACGTCATCCTCGCGATCAACGGCATCGGGATCGATGCGGAGCACCCGCTCGACGCGCTCCTCGTCCAGTTCGCGCCGAAGGAGACCGTCGTGCTCGAGGTCCTGCGCGACGGCGCCTCGGTCCAGCTGAACGTGACCCTTGGGGTCCGTCCCGGCAACCTCTAGCAGCCTGCGTGAGCGGCGTCTCGCCGCTCGACCATCACCGCGGGGCGCCGGGCCCGCCCCGTTGACCGCGTCCCGCGACGCGCCGTCCGGGTGTCCGGGCGGCGCGTCGCCGTCTCCCGTCAGGCCGTGCGGCGACGCCGGATCTCGACGCCCACGCGGTGGAACGGACCGCCCAGGTCCACCGCGGGCTTGCGGACGCGCACCGTGACCTCGTCGGCGGGGAACCCCGCCAGGATCTCGTGCGCGATCGCCTCGGCGAGTGCCTCCACCAGGTTGAACCGGGTGGACTCGACGATCTGGCGGCACGTCTCGAACACGCGGGCGTAGTCGATCGTCTGCGTGAGGTCGTCCGAGAGCCCGGCCGGCTGGAGGTTGAGCGCCAGCTCCACGTCGACCTCGAACGGCTGCGGCTGGAGCTGCTCGTGCTCGTAGACCCCGTGGGTGCCCTGGAACGTCATGCCGTCGACGATGATCCGGTCGCTCACCGCGCTCCTCCAGGCCAGCCTTCGGGACGCCATCCCCGCACGATCGCGTCGACCACGCGGGCGGCACGCACGTTCTCGAGGACATCATGCACCCGGACGATGTCCACGCCCGCGGCGATCCCGAGCGCGGTCGTCGCCACCGTCGCCTCCAGCCGCCGATCCGGCGGCAGGTCGAGCAGCCTGCCCAGCGTCGACTTGCGCGACGTCCCCAGCAGCACCGGCCGGCCGAGCACCGCGAGCGCGGCCAGGTCCTCGAGCAGCGCGAGGTTGTGGTCCGGCGTCTTGCCAAAGCCGAACCCGGGATCGACGATGAGCCGGTCCCAGGCCACGCCCGCGTCCAGCGCCCGGTCGAGGGCGCGCTGCAGGTCCGCAAGCACCTCCGCGACGACGTTCCGGTACCGGGCCTCGGCCCGGTTGTGCATCAGGACGATCGGCACGCCCCGCTCCGCGGCAAGGCGGAGCATCGCGGTGTCCTCGGCAACCCCCCAGATGTCGTTGAGCATGGCCGCGCCGGCGTCGAGCGCCGCGGCGGCGACCGTCGGGCTCGTGGTGTCGATCGACAGCGGCGTGCCGGGGATCGCGGCTGCGACCGCCCGGACGACCGGCACGACGCGGCTCGCCTCCTCCTCGTGGGCAACCGGGACATGCCCGGGCCGGCTGGACGCACCCCCGATGTCGAGGATGTCCGCGCCGTCGGCGACCATCTGCCGTGCCCGGGCCACCGCCGCACCCGCCGGGTCGGCTGTTGCCAGGAGCCCGTCGCCGGAGAAGGAGTCCGGCGTGACGTTGAGGATCCCCATCACGAACGTCCGTGCCCCCCAGGCGAACGTCGCAGGTCCGATCGCAAGTGACGCCGGCGCGTCGGGCAGCCCGTCGCCCGTGTCCTCGGGCGCCGGCCGGTCGTTCGAGGTCGTCATCGGACTAAGGATCGCGCAGCACGGGATCGTCCACCAGCCGGGCGCGCGCATCGCCCACGAGGTACAGGGAGCCGGCGACGACGACCGGGCCGCCACCGGTCGCCCCACCGAGGGCCGCATCGAGCGCCGAGTCGACGTCCAGCGCCGTCCGCACCCGCACCGTCCGCCGCGAGCGCATCCCCGCCTCGAACGCCGCGGCGAGCGCCCCGGGCGCCTGGGCCCGGGGAAGGTCCACCGCCGTGCACACGATCGTCGCGCCCTCCATGACATCGGATGCCGCGAGCGCGGCGACCACCGCGTCCGCGTCCTTGTCTGCCATGGCGCCCCACACGAGCGTCAGCGGTTCCGGGTCCGCCCCACCGCCGCCGGCCAGGAACGGCCGCAGATCCTCGAGCGCGATGGCGAGGGCCGTCGCGCCGTCCGCGTTGTGCGCGCCGTCGAGGAGCACCTCCCTGCCACGGGCCGTCACCAGCTCGAGCCGGCCCGGCCATCGGGCCGCGGCGTAGCCGCGCCGACGGGCATCGGCGGGGACGGTCGCGATCCCGGCCGTCCCGAGCGCATCGAGCAGCCCGTCAGCGACCGCGATGTTCGCCGCCTGATGGCGTCCCCGGAGGCCAACCTCGGTCGCGCCGAGGCCCGGCAGGTCCACCTGCAGCGTGTCGCGTGTCCAGCCGAGGATCGGCGCCGGCGCACGGACGGTGAGCGGCACGTCGAGGCGTGCGCAGCGCCGGCGCAGGACGGCCAGCGCCTCGCCGGCCGCCCCCGTGACCGCCGCGTCGCCACGCTTCACGATCTGGACCTTCTCGCGGGCGATCGCGCCGATCGTCGGCCCGAGCCGGTCCTGGTGGTCGAGGCCGACGTTCGTGAGCACGGCGACGCCGCCGTCCCAGGCGTTCGTCGCGTCGAGCCGGCCGCCGAGACCGACCTCCACGAGCGCGACGTCCAGCCGCGCCTCGGCGAAGTGCCGGAACATCACCGCGGTCAGCAGCTCGAACTCCGTCGGGGGGCCGAGGCGCGGGGCGACTGCGTCGGCTGCGGGCAGCACCTCCTCCACGAGGCGGGCGAAATCCGTGGGCTCGATCGGCAGACCGTCGACGACGATCCGCTCGCGGTACGTCTGGAGGTGCGGCTTGGGCGTCTCGCCGACCCGGTACCCGGCGGCGCGGAGGGCCGACCCGGCGAGCGCGATGACGCTGCCCTTGCCGTTGGTGCCCGCGACGAGCGCGCCGCGGACGGCGAGCTGCGGGTCGTCGAGCGCGCGGAGAAGCGCGCGGACGCGGCCGAGGCCGAGGCGGATCCCGAAGCGCCCGCGCGTCTCGACGGCCGCGAGGGCGTCGGCGTACGACAGCCTGGGTGCGCTCACTCCTTGGTCAGCTCGTCCTCGTAGAACACGCACTGGTTGAACCGGGGCGTCAGGCAGACGTCGTTCACGTAGCCCTCGTCGAGATGGACGCCGCCGCGCAGCTGGCAGCGCGAGATGTTGTTGGGCTGGCGGAGCAGGCCCTTGAGCAGGTGGGGCGCCTGGATCGGGATCGCGCCGCGGCTGCCCGTCATGTAGAAGTGCGGGCACACGTTCCGGCGCAGGCTCGGAAGCCCGAAGCCGCCCCGGACGGGCGGGACGAGGGGCCGGCCCCCCTGCGGCAGCGGGGCCCGCATCGGGCCGGGCGGGTACGGACGGCGCGTCGGCGCCGGCGCGAAGCGGCTGACCTGGCCCGGGATGCTGGGCGGCAGCGGCGCAGGGGTCTGCTGCTCGGGTTCAGGCGGCGGATCGCTTTGCCCGGTGCGCGACTGCACGCGGGCGATCGGCCCGTGGCTCCAGGAGCCGCGATCGCCCGGGCTCGGTCGAACAGGTCGCCGATCTCGGGGTTCCATCCCTCACTCACACCCGCGTCCGGCACCCGGGGCAAGGACGGTGCCGTGTGACGCAGCCGCAGCGTACCATCGGGCACCGGTCCCCGAGGCGACGCGTCCTGTCATCCGCACGTCACCTGCGGCCCGGGCGGATCCGCATCTCGTGCGACAATCGGCGCCGATGGACCCCAGCTCCGGGGGCCGGCCGCCGCAGGTCCGGCCTCGTCCCGCATCGAGCGGTCGCGCCCGGCCCGTCAAGGTGCGACCCGTGACCCCATCTCCGACGCGCCTCGCGCGATACCGTCGCGTCGAGCGCAGGCGAGGCCTGCCGCTGCCGTTCAAGGCGCTCCTCGCGGCCGCCGTCGTGCTGCTGAGCGTCGGCGTGCTGTCGGTTGCCTCGGGCGCCGTGGGTCCGGTGGCGTCCGGGATCGTCACCGGTGTGAGCGGCCTCGTGGACACGGTCGGCAACGTGGTGTCCAGCCCCGCACCGACGGCGCCCCCCGCCATCGCGGACGCCCCGAGCATCGTGCCGCCGGACGAGGCGTACACGAACGAGGACACGATCGACGTGACGGTCAACGTGCCGGCCGAGATCGTGGGCAACGAGGGCTACCTCGTCCGGCTCTGGGTCACCGTCACGGACCAGGAGGCACGCGTGGTCCAGGAGGTCCCCGTCGGACCCACGTCCGTGCTCGTGGTCGCCGGCGTGGAGCTCACCAAGGGTCGCAACGAGATCCAGGCCTCCATCATGGGTCCGGGCGGCGAGAGCGAGCGCTCGGAGCCGACCGCATGGGTCCTCGACCAGTCGCGGCCGAGCATCAAGATCAGCTCGCCGTCGAAGGCCTCCTCGTCCACCACGAAGAGCAGCATCACCATCAAGGGCAAGACGCAGGCCCGCAGCTCGGTCCGCGTCAAGAACGACCTCAACGGCGCGACGGCGAACGTGGAAGCGGGCAAGGACGGCCTGTTCGAGGCGAAGGTCGCGGTGGATGCCGGGATCAACACGATCACGATCACCTCGACGGATCCGGCCGGCAATCCGAACACCGAGACGCTCACCGTGCGCAAGGGCTCGGGAGCACTCCGGGTGTCGCTCACGGGCACCGCGTACCGGTTCACCGCGAAGCGGCTGCCCCAGCGGGTGTCGTTCACCGTCAGCGTGACCGCGCCCGACGGGCGCCGGGTCAGCGGTGCGACGACCCTGTTCACCGTCACCGTGCCCGGCCTGGAGGCGATCGTCTCCTCCGAGATCCTCACCAACCGCAGCGGCGTCGCGACCTTCAGCACGCGGATCCCGAAGGGCGCGCTGCCCGGGTCCGGCCTGGCGTCGGTGCTGGTCACGACCGACGCGTACGGCGACGCCACCGACCGGCAGGTTCTCACCGTCAAGTAGGCCGCATCTCGGCCATCCGTTCGCCGATTGGCGGAATCGCCTCGACAGGCGGCGCGAGCGCAGCTACGATCCGGGCCATGCCGGTCTGGCGCTGCCCCCACTGCGGGACCCCACAGGCGGAGAGCTCACGCTGCTGGGTCTGTCGTCGCTCGACAACCTCGTGCGCGACCTGCCGCCACTTCCGTCGTGGCGTCACGCCCGGCCTGGGCCTGTGCGGGCTCGACCCGCGGCGGGTGGCGCTCCGCGGCTCGGAGATGCGGGCCTGCTGGGTCGCGCCCGATCCCGTCGTCGAGGCCGGACCGGGTCCTGCCCCGGGCGTCGCATCGCGCGATCCCGCCGAGCACGGCGGCCGCCGCCCGCGAACGTTCGTTCCGGTCGACGAGCTCGCGGCCGCGGCCGTCGAGCAGCCTGCCCGCCCAAGCGAGCCACCGGCGGTCAGCGCCCCGACGCCGAGCGCCGGGTGGTCGCTGTGGGGTGACGCCGACCTGTAGCCGCGCCAGTGATGCGCCCGATCCCCGCCGGACGCGGCGACGCCCGGCGCGTGGCCGGGCGTCGGGTAGGGGCCGGGGTGCCGTCGGCCTCGGTCAGGGACAGACCGCGAGCGTGGCCGGGTCGTCCGGCGCGCCGACCGTGAGGTCGATGTCGGTGCCGAGCGGCCGCTTCTGGCCCGGTGCCGGATCCTGCCCCACGACGATCCAGCTCTGGCCCGGCGACCCGGGCGACGCCGGCGTGAGGGCGCCCACACCGAACCCGTCCTGGTCGATGTTCGTCGTCGCGACCTCGAGCGTCTGGCAGGTGTAGTCACCCACGTTCACGGGTCCCGGGGTCGGCGTCGGCGGAGGCGTCGGCGTGGGGGTCGGGGGCGGCGTCGGGGTCGGCGTCGGCTGCGGCGTCGGGGTCGGCGTGGGCTCCGGGCCCTGCGACACGGCGTAGTCCACCGCGGTCCCGGGCGCGACGAGGATGCCCGGACCGGGCTGCTGGCTCACGATCGCGCCTTCCGGCACGAACGGGTCGAACGCCTCTGTCCGGAGTCCGGGCACGAGCCCCTCGGTCACGATCAGCTGGAGCGCCTCGGCCTCCGGCTTCGCGCGCAGATCGGGCACCGCGACCGATTCGCGGCCACGGGCGACGACGACGCGGATCTGCGTGCCGGGCTCGACCTCCACCCCCTCGGCCGGATCCTGGCTGAGGATCGTCCCGACCTCCTCTTCGGACTCCTCGGTGCCGCTCACGGTCAGCTCCAGGCCGAGCGCGAACGCCTGCTCCTGGGCGTCGTCGAACAGCGTGCCCACGAAGGTCGGGACGGCGACGGGCGCCGAGGAAGCGCTCGGAGACGGGGACTCGGTGGCGGCCCCGCCGCCGGTCAGGAGGCGGAAGAGGAGGAACCCGATGACGACGAGGACGCCGATGCCGAGCAGGCCGGCTACCCACGCCCACGGGCTGGAGCCGCCCTCCTCGTCTTCGGCCGTGCCGGGAGGCGGGGGCGGCGTGCCGCTCGTGGTGGACACGGATGCGGGTCCGGACCGCGCGTAGGCGTCGGGCGGGTACGGGAGCGGCGGGTTCGGCTTGGCGGTCGCCGATGCGACGGTCGCGGCCCCGATGGCGCCCGCCGCGGCGGCGCCGGCGACGGGGATCGTCCCCGTTCGATCGGACGGATCGGTGAGGTACCCCTCCAGCGCGCTGGCCATCGCGGCTGCGGACGCGTACCGGCCGGCAGGGTCGAGCGCCATCGCCTTGGTGACGATCGCGTCGAGCTCGGGCGGGACGCCCTCGCGAAGCGCCGACGGGCGCGGCGGCGTCGTCGTGAGGCGGGCGAGCGCCACGGCGGCGGCTCCGTCGCCGGAGAACGGACGCTGCCCGGTGAGCGTCTCGAACAGGACGATCCCGAGCGCGTAGATGTCGGAGGCAACCGTCGCGTTCTCGCCGCGTGCCTGCTCGGGGCTGAAGTAGTGGACGGACCCCATCGTCGTGCCGGGCAGCGTGATCTGCGACTCGTTGAGCGCACGCGCGATCCCGAAGTCCGCGACCTTGATCCGCCCATCGCGGGCGACGAGGATGTTCGACGGCTTGACGTCGCGGTGGACGATGCCGCGGATGTGGGCGGCCTGGAGGGCCTTGGCCGTCTCGGCGGACACGCGGGCCGCCTGCTTCGGCGCGAGCGGCCCGTTCCCACGGAGGATCGAGCCGAGGTCCTCGCCCTCGATGAGCTCCATGACGATGTACGGGCCCGATTCCTCCTCGCCGAAATCGAACACGGCGACGATGTTCGGGTGACTGAGCGAGGCCGCAGCCTTGGCCTCGTCACGGAAGCGGGCGAGGAAGTCGGGGTCCTTCCCGAACTCCGGCCGCAGGAGCTTCACGGCTACGTCGCGATCGAGCTGGGCGTCGCGAGCCCGGTAGATCGTGGCCATGCCGCCCTGGCCCAGCAGCTCGACCAGTCGATAGCGGCCGCCGAGGGTGGTCCCGATCTCGGTCACGGTGTTGATGTCTCCCTCTTGCGCCCAGCGGCCGGGCATCCCGGCCGGGGGCATCCTACCGCACGCGCCGGGCGGACCCGAGGGTCAGATGTCCAGCGTGGCGAGGTACTCGCGGAACTCGCTGCCGGTGTCGGGGCGTGCGAGCGCCAGCTCTACCGACGCCTGGAGCCAGCCCATCGTGGTGCCGGCGTCGTACCGCTTGCCCTCGAACGCATAGCCGAAGACGCTCTGCTCGTCCATCAGCGCCTGGATGGCGTCGGTCAGCTGGATCTCCCCGCCCGCGCCACGCTGCGTCTGCTCGAGCTTGTCGAAGATCTTGGGCGTGAGGACGTACCGGCCGATGACCGCGAGGTTGGAGGGCGAGTCCTCGGGCAGCGGCTTCTCGACGATCGAGGTGACACGGTACGTGCGGTCCTGGTCGTGGCCCTCGGTGACGTGCTCCCCGGCGATCACGCCATAGCGCCCGGTGTCCTCGCGCGGCACCTCCATCACCGCCACGACCGAGCCGTGGTGCTGGTGGTAGGCGTGGATGAGCTGACCGATGCACGGGCGGTCGGCGATCACCACATCGTCGGGAAGGATGACCGCGAACGGCTCGTGGCCGATGAGATCCTTGGCCATGAGCACCGCGTGACCCAGCCCCAGCTGCTCCTTCTGGCGCACGTAGGCGACCTGCGCGAGGTCGCTGATATGGCGCACCGTCCGCAGCTTCTCGATCTCGCCCTTCTCCTCGAGCAGGTGCTCCAGCTCGTAGTTGAGGTCGAAGTGGTCCTCGATCGCCCGCTTCTGCGAGGAGGTGACGATGATCACCTGCTCGATCCCGGCGGCGACGGCCTCCTCGACCGCGTACTGGATCACCGGCTTGTCCACCAGGGGCAGCATCTCCTTGGGCTGCGCCTTGGTGGCGGGAAGGAAGCGGGTGCCCCAGCCCGCGGCGGGGAACACGGCTTTGCGGACGCGCATCGAACCTCTCGGACAGGGGGGTGGGTCGCGGCCAGTATACCGGTGGGCATCGATTCGCCCGGGCGGGCGACCCGGGACCTGACGCCCCGGCGAGGCGTCAGGCGGGATCCACCGGGTACGTGAGCGCGTCCTCAACGGCCCCCGCGACGATGCCGGAGAACGTCCGCGGACGGTCGAGGTTCGAGAGGTGGAGGGCCCACGGAACGAGCACCGCGCGCCCGCGTCGGGCCGTCGACGCCCATGGGACCCCGCCCGGGCCGAAGACGGGATCAAGCGCCCCGTTGACGATCGTGACCGGCGTCCAGAGGCGGCCCAGCCGCTCCAGGTACCGGCGCCCGAGGATGACCCGCAGCGCCTGCGACCCGCCCGCGGACCAGAACCCGCCCGCGATGACAGGCTCCGAGATCGAGCGCCGGTAGCGCGACCGGAAGAAGGCAAGGTTGAGCGCGCGGAGCGCTCGAGGCGGCAGGTGCTCCATGAGCCACACGAACCCGCGGAACGACATCGTGATCGGCCCGACGGGCTCCGCGGAGCAGCCGGCGAGCACGAGACCCGTCACGCGGCCGGGGTGCGCGTCCGCCGTCTCGATCGCGATGTAGCCGCCCAGCGACAGCCCCACGAGCGTGGCGGTTCCCGTCGCCGCCTCGGCCTCGATCGCCGAGACCACCGCGGCCGTCGCCGCCTCGATCGTGAACGGCTCGCCCGCACGCGTGCCGTGACCGGGCAGGTCCAGGGCGATGCACCGGTAGCGGTCGGAGAGGCGGCGGAGCTGCGGCAGCCACTGGCTGCGGGTCAGGCGCGTCCCGTGGAGGAAGACGATCGCCGGCGCGTCTCGCGGACCGACCGCCGTCCACGGCCTCGCGACTTCCGGGGCGGCCGCGGGCCCGGTGTCCGTCTGCCCGCCCACTCGGGCGTCCTCGCCGGACGTGGCATCGAGCGACGGGGCGACCGGCGCGGGCAGGGCATCGGCCGTGTCGCGCGCCGAGGGTGGCCGCCTCACCAGGCCTGCCATCGGCGTCAGCCGACCTTGTGCTCGATCGCCCACAGCGCCGCCTGCGTGCGGCTCGCGAGGTCGAGCTTGCCGAGGATGTTCGAGACGTGGGTCCGGGCGGTTCGCTCGGTGATGTCGAGGAGCGCGGCGATCTCCTTGTTCGAGTGGCCCTTCGCGACGAGCGACAGCACCTCACGCTCGCGTTCGGTCAGCGCCTCGCGGGCCGGCTCGTCGTCGCGCCGGCTCCGGATCCGGCGGGCGAGCATCCGGGCGACCTGGGGATCGAGGTGGACCTCGCCCGCGTGCGCGCGCCGGACCGCGACGGCCACGTCGTCCGCGTCGGCGTCCTTGAGCAGGTAGCCCGTGGCACCGGCCTCGAGCGCGGCGGTCACCCGCTCCTCCTCGATGAAGCTCGTGAGCGCGACGACCTCCACGTCGGGGAACCGGCGCTTGATCTCCGCCGTGGCGGCGATCCCGTCCATCACCGGCATCAGCAGGTCCATCAGCACGACGTCGGGGAGGTGCTGTTCGACCATGGCGACCGCCTGTTCGCCATCCTCGGCCTCGCCGACGATGACGATGTCGTCGAGGAGCTCGAAGAAGCCGCGCAGCCCGCGCCTGACGACGGCATGGTCGTCCACGAGCAGGACCCGGATCCGTGACGGCGTCTCCGCATCCGCGGGACGCATCGCTGCCCCATCCATCGGCGAGAGCATAGCGCCACACGGCGGCGCGGCGACACGGCGCCCATGGGTCGGGCGGCGGCACACCGGCGGGTCGCCGCGCTGGACTCGCCTACCGGCCGGGCGGCACCCGCGAGGGGGCAGGGTCGGGCCCCGGCGGCATCGCTGCGGGACCCGCGTGGACGCCCCCGCGCTCCTGGTCGTGGACGGCCTCGTCCCGGCGGTGCGCGCGCTCGCGCCGGGCCGTCGACAGCCGGATGTGCGTGAAGGGCACGCGGATCTCCCGGAACACCTCGACCGAAACGAGGAAGCCCGCGAACAGGAACACGACGCCCAGGAACTTCCCGAGCTGGAACAGCTCCGTGGCGCCGGCACGGTTGAGCGAGTCCGTGATCGTGGGGAAGAACGCGCCGAGCGCGATCAGGATCGTCGCGGGGACACGCGAGTGGAGGCGCCCGGCCAGGAGATCCCGGAAGGCCCCGGGCAGCGAGGCGCCGAGGTTCACGACGATCGCGACCGGCGCGATGAACAGGTTGAACAGGAACTGGTCGCCCGGCTGGTTCGGATCCAGCGAGTAGGGCAGGACCCGCTTCTTGGGCATGAACACATACGTGGAGAACACCGCGCCCAGGAGGAGGGAGAGCGCACCCGGGATGTTCATCACCGGCGTCAGGAGCCGCAGGTAGCCGGGCATCGCGTCACCGACCGGCTGCCCGGTCTCGGGGCTGAGCGCGTAGCCGGGCGCGGGCAGGGCCGGGGTCAGGGCCATCAGGACGATCGACGCGAGGGTGACGGCGATGATCGCCCCCGCGGCGAACCGCGGCCAGCGGTCGTTCTGGAAGTACGTCTCCACGCCGATCGCGAGCGCAAGGATCACCGTCCCGATCAGGTATAGCGCGGGGAGCGGGCCGGCACCTGCGTAGATCGGGTTGTTGCGGATCATCAGTGCGACCACGCCCGAGAGCAGGAGCAGGACCGCGTACGTGTAGCCGAACCGCGTCCGCCCGAGGAGGAACGCCGTCCCGAGACCCAGCCAGGCGGCGGTCCACACCGCGCCCGTCAGGTACCAGGCGCGGTAGAGGGCCTCGTTCCAGCCACTCACGGCGGCAAGCGCCTCCGCCCCGGCACCGATCCCGAAACACAGCATCCCGAACGCCCAGACGAGCTGGAAGCCCTGCCGGCGCTCGCGCCACTGGTCGAGGAGCATGACCGCGAACAGGAAGGCGAGGAGCGAGGTCAGCGTGGGCAGGACGGCCTCGCCGGTCATCGCCCGCCTCCGGTCGGCGGCGAATTCTCGTCGGCGGCGGGATCCGCGGGGTCGGGTGCGGCAGCACCCGCGGCCGCAGTCGTCGCGGCGTGCGCGGCCACGAAGGCGAGCAGGAGGCGGTCCAGGAGACCGGTCGACGTGTCGTACAGCTGGCCCACGCGGGCCGCCTCGACGCCCCGCCGGCGCGCGACGACGCTCAGCTCCGCGAGGAACGGGCGGCGGGCGCTCACGAACATCGCCACCGCGTCGCTCATCGGCACACCATTGGTCGCGAGCCGCTCGCCCAGGTGCGCGGCGAGCTCGACCGCATCGTGCTCGGCCAGCGCGCGTCCCGCGCCCGTCTCATCGAGGTGTCGGACGAGGGCGTCGACCAGGCGGCGGCCCGACTCGCGGTAGCTCTCGCGCTCGGACGGCGGGACGAGGGCCCGCGGGTCGAGGCCGGCGCCGTGCGCCTCGCCGTAGCGGCGGCGGTACGCGGCGCTCAGCCGGTCCGGCGACGCGCCGAGCCCGGCGAGCCCGTTCCCGGGTCCCGTGCGCCGGGACGCGACGAGCCGCTCGAGCGCGCGCCGTTCGAACCGGCGATGGCCGCCCGGCGTCGTGAAGGCGGGCACGCGGCCCTCGTCGGCCCAGCGCCGCAGCGTGTCGGGGTCCACCCCGAGGAGGCGGCTTGCCTCGCCCAGCGGCAGGCGCTCGGGGAGCGGGCGGTCGGCATGCGACCGGTCGTCGGACACGGTGTCTCCGGGTTCGTCTCCGGGTCGTTCGGCTGCCACCGAAACTGGGTAAAACTGGGTCGCGGCTAAGGCCCGGAGGCGGCGAGTGTAGGGGCGGCCGAAACGGCCGTCAAACCCTGTTCCCAGGAGCCCCGGGAGGCAGCTCGTCAGGCCGGGACGAACTCGTGCTCGTCGCGGTGGATGCCGTCGCACAGGCCCCACGCCGGCGGGTCGAGCGGCAGCACCACCGGGCGCATGATCTCCCGGACCTCGCCGCGGCGGCAGAACCAGTGGCCGCGCTCTGCCATCCAGCGGCGGACGCACGTGGCATCGGAATGGAACTGGTGTGGGCCCGGGTTGAGCGGCGTCTGCTCGTCCCAGCCGACCGCGACCTCGGGGGCGACGATGTCGAGCAGGTTCACGCGCCACGGCGTCCCGGAGATGACCTCCCGGCAGCCGTCGCAGCGGATCGCGACGTTCTCGCTGACGATCGTCCGGATCGTCACGCCCATGAGCTCCATCGCCGCGAGGATAGCAGGCGGCGCGAGGCTCAGGGCGCGAGGCTCAGGACGCGACGCCGGGCACCGTCGCGTGCGGCAGGCGCCGGGCGAGCGACACCGCAACCGGGGTCGCGTGGCGGGCCCAGAACCGGCTCGCCTCCCCGTTCGCCGCCTCGTGGTCGACTGCACACCTGACATACCCGGCCTCGCGGGCCCAGCCGACCGCCGCGTCCATCAGCGCGCTCCCGATTCCGCTCCCCCGGTGGCCGGGCAGCGTGAAGGCGCTCGTGATGCTCGCCGTTCCTGGGTCTCGGACGATCGTCGACACGTCGTCCGCCGACGGGCCGATGCGCAGGAACGCGACCGCCCCGCCGTCACTGACCGCCACGAACGTCGCGGTCGCCTGGTCCGCGAGCCGCCGCCGCTGGAGCTCGAGCGCCGGCGCGTTGGGGATGCGCAGGAACACCGGCGAGGCGCGCAGGTGCCGCACGAGACCGCCGTGAAGGTCGAGGATCGCGGGCGCGTCGGCGGGGTACGCGCGGCGCACCTCGAACCCCGCCGGGATCACAGCGCCGTCGACCGGCGAGAGGTCGCGGACCAGGTCCACCACATGCGGGGCGAACCCCAGCCGGGCGAACGCCGCGAGCGTCGCAGCATCGTCGGCGAGCACGGTCACGACGTGCTCCACGCAGGCCTCCCGGACCCAGCGCTCGGCGAGCGCGGCATAGCACCGGTCGACAATTCGATCGACGTCGAGCGAGCCGCCATCCCGGGCGCCCGGCGCCGAGTGCCCGACGTCCGGCGTGTACGCCCAGCGGCCTCCGTGCCCGTCGATCAGGGTCGCGGCCTGGAACCCGGCCAGCTCGCCGTCCACGAGCAGCGCCATCCCGTTTCCACGTTCGGCCAGCGCCCGGATCAGCCGCGCGACGACCGCATCATCGGTCCACGACGCGGGCAGGACCGGCACCGCCGCCCGGAGCCGTCGCGTGCCAGCCGTCACGAGCGCCGCAGCGGCGGCGGCGTGCGACGGCTCCAGGGTCACGACGGCGTGCGTACGGCTCACCCCACAAGGATGCCGAACGCCCGCCGGGCGCGCGGCCCCCGGTTGCGGGCAGCGCTACCCGGCCGGCGCCTCGTCGGGGGACGGGTCGTCGCCCTGGCGCCGGGCGCGCGCGTACAGGAACACGCTCGGCACGAGGACCAGCCCCGAGACGACGATCGCTGCGGGCGCCCCTGCGGCGGCCGCGACGAGCCCCAGGAGCGGGCCACCGGCGAGCTGGCCGAGCGCGTCGGCCTGGCCCGCGAACGAGAACACCGTCGCACGCGACGACGACTCGAGGTGCTGGTTCAACCAGGCCTCGGACAGCGGCGCGACGACGTCCCTGACGAGCCAGTAGCCCCACAGCGCCGTCAGCGCGAGCGCGAGCGCCGGGGCAAGCCCGAACACCGCCACGGTCCCGATGAGCAGCACCTGGAGCGCCATCAGCAGGCCCGTCACGGCGTGGTGCGACGACGGGTCGATCCGCCGTCGGACGATCTCCGTCGCGGCGATCGCGATGACCATCGACACGAGGTTGATCGCGCCGAACCAGGCAGCGATGCCGTCGATGGGGCCAATCGCCGGGAACGCGAAGCCCTCGATCAGCCGCAGCTCCCACAGCCGGTCCATGGTCTCGGACGCCGCGCCGTGGAACACGGCGATGAGCAGGATGGAGCCGATCACGGGGCGCGACCGGACGAGGGCCATCGCCCGCTGGAGCGGCGCACGGAGGTGCGGGATGCGGCCGACGTCCCCGCGCGGCTGCCGGACGAAACCCGTCTCGGGCATCGCGACGAGGAGCAGGACTACGACGAGCAGCTGGCCGATGCCGCCGACGACCAGCGGCAAGCCGAGCGAGATCGAACCGAGGCCGATCGCGGCGAACGTCCCGCCCAGGGCGCCCGCGAGTGCCGTCTGCGAGCCTCGGAGGAACAGCCGGTTCGCCTCGACCTCGCCGACCTCGTCGGTCAGCCACGCCTGGACCGCGCCGGATCGGAAGGTGTAGCCGAGGCCCCATCCCACCTGTGCGAGGAGGATCGCCCACAGCGCCGGGACCAGGCCCCAGAGCACGAACGAGCCGCCGATGAGCGACGTGCCGATGAGGATCGACCGCCGGCGCCCGTACACGTCCGCGACGACCCCGGTCGGCACCTCGAACAGGAGTACCGAGCCCTCGAGGAACACGCCCACGAGGAGGAGCTCGAACGCGCCCAGGCGGGCGTCCTGGATCGCGTAGACGGACGCGAGCGTCAGCGCCGTCGCGAGCGACAGGTTGCCCAGGAACGACTGGGCCAGGAAGACGGTTGCGGCGCGGCCGTGGAGTGACGACACGAACAGGCTCCCGGGTCGCAGGCACGCGGTGGCCGCGCGACGGGGAGTCTAGACGAGGCGGCAACGCGCAACCCGGTCACATCCGGACGCACGGCGCGGGTGGTACCCCCAGCCGGATTCGAACCGGCGATCTCCACCTTGAAAGGGTGGCGTCCTAGGCCTCTAGACGATGGGGGCACGGGGACCGGAAACGGGTGCCCGAGTGTAGCAGAGGGGTCTTCGCGACCCGAGCAGGCGTACCCCGGGTCAGCCCGAGCCGGCGCCGCCCCAGATGAGGCCCATGATGACGGCCCCCGCGAGGAGCATCAGCGACCCGACCGCGAGCAGCCCGCCGACGAGCGCCGTGAGCACCGCGGCTCCATCGCGCCGCTCCCGCCCTGCCCGGACCACCGCCCCCACGGACATCGCGGCCGCGATCCCGAACACGATCCCGCAGATCGCGAGGCCCGTCGCCATGAGCGGGACCTGGAGCGCGTCCCGGAAGAAGAGGGAGTACGCGAGGAAGGCGAGGCCGCCAAGCAGCGCGACCACGAGGAACACGCGGGCCGGGGTGATGCGGATCGGTCCGATGTGCGGACCCCGGCGGGGGGCGCGGGCCGGCGCCGGGCTGTCGTACACGGGAGCTCGCGCCCCGGTCTGCTCGCCGTACGGAGATCGGCTGCTGGTCATCGCCCCGAGCGTAGCAGGCGGTCCGGATCGGGGGCGGCTACCCGGCCGTCCTGCATCGCGGGCCCCTCGGGCACGCCCGTCAGCCTGCCGCCTCGAGCGCGTCCGGCGGCGCCACGCCCCCGCGCCAGCGGTGGTACACGGCGACGTTCCATGTCAGCCTCGGCCGCCGGAGTGCCGCGCCCGCGACGGCGCCACGCTCCCCGAACGCCCCCTCGAGGAAGGAGCGGGCATCCTCGACGGTCTCGAACGTCCAGAAGCAGTGCAGGACGCGGATCTTGAACCCGCCGCCGCGCAGGAATGGCCCTTCGCGCCGGCTCCAGACCCGGTACTGCGGTGCTTCCGGATCGCCCAGCGCGGAAACATCGTCACGGCCGTAGTCGTGGACGACGAGCAGGCGCCCGCCGGGGACGAGGACGCGGTCCACCTCGTCGAGCGCGGCGCCGTCCACCCCGCGAAAGCCGGTCCACAGGCTGACCAGCGCGTCGAGGGAGCCGTCCGGCTGGTCGACGGCGAAGGGGTCGGCTAGCGGCAGGTCCGTTCCCTCGATCCCCGCGGCGCCGAACCGGTCCCGAAGGCATCCAGGCGGCAGGTCGACGAAGCCGACGCGCCGTCCCGCCAGGGGACCGAGCCCGTCGAGGGCGCGGACGATCTTGCCCTCGACGTCGATGGCCGTCCGAAGTCGCTGGGCATACGGTTCGTCAAGCTGGAACGGAAGATCTGCCACGGTCGGGCGAGCATACGCGGGGCTGGGGGCGCGTGCGCCGCCCCGATCGAACGAGGATCCCACGGCCGACGGCACCGCGGGCGCGCTCAGCGTGCGTGGAGAATCCGGCCCGTCCTCGCCGGCAGGGGGATCGTGACCCGGCCATCAGGCTCGACCGCCACCGGGACGTGCCCCGCGCTCCCAGGCAGCGGCGCGTCGACAAGTGTCGCGCCCCCGAGCGGAGGTGCGAAGGCCGGCACGTTCACCGGCGCCTCACCCGCATTCACCGCGACGAGCACGGCGCCACCCTCGGGGGTGGCGACGCCGCCGCGAACGAACGCGAGCGCATCCGCCGTCGCGCCGGCCACGCGGAAGTCGCCGCGCCGCAGCGCCGGGAGCGCGCGACGCGCGCGGTATGTGTCCCGCGTCCACGCGAGCCCGTCGCGGTCCCACCGATCCTCGTCCCAGGGGAAGGCCCCGCGGCAGTCGGGGTCGTTGCCGCCGGCCATGCCGATCTCGTCGCCGTAGTACGTGCACGGGGCGCCCGGCAGCGTGGCCTGGAGGAGAACCGCCAGGTGGTACGACGCCCGGTCCTCGGACGCCATCGTCCGGTAGCGCGGGCTGTCGTGCGAGCCGAGGAGGTTGAGCTGCACCTCGGTCACGGCCCGGTCGTACAGGTGCATGAGGCGCTCGAGCTCCGCCCCGAACCCCGCCCCGTCACGCCGGTGGACCGTGCCGCCGTACTCGTGGTGCGCGCGGACGACCGGCTCGTTGAGGTGGCCCTGCGCCGCGAACCCGAGGATCGCCTCGGCGAGCGGGTAGTTCATGACCGCGTCGAACCGGTCGCCGGCGAGCCACTCGGGTGCCTCGTGCCAGATCTCGCCCACGATGTAGGCATCCGGGTTGACCGCGCGGCACCGTCGGCGGAACTCCTGCCAGAACGCCTCGTCGCGGATCTCGGTTGGGACGTCTAGGCGCCACCCGTCGATCCCGAACCGCAGCCAGTGCTCCGCGACCTCCATGAGGTGCTCGCGGACCGCCGGGTTGGCCGTGTTCAGCTTGGGCAGCGCCGGGAGCCCCCACCACGCCCGGTAGCCGAGCCGGTGCACGGACCGGTCGCCGTGCGGATCGATCGTGCCCACAAGCCCGGGCTCGTCCGGTGCGTCGTCCACGTCCGTTGCCCACGGGTACGGCCGGAAGGGGCGGGTGCCGTCGAGCGCGGCCTGGTCGAAGTGGAACCAGTCCCGGTACGGCGACCCGGCGCCGTTCTCCAGGACGTGGTGGAACGCCCAGAAGCCGCGGCCCGTGTGGTTGAACACGCCGTCGAGGACCACGCGCATGCCGCGCGCATGCGCGGTGTCGAGCAGCTCGCGCAGGGCGGCGTCGCCGCCCAGCAGCGGGTCCACCCGGAGGTAGTCGTACGTGTGGTACCGGTGGTTCGACGCCGAGGCGAAGATCGGCGTCAGGTACAGCGCGTTGACGCCGATGTCCTCGAGGTACGGCAGGTGCTCGGCGATCCCCACCAGGTCGCCGCCCTTGAACCCATGGTTCGTCGGCGGGAGGTCCCACGGCTCCAGGGGCCCGGGCTTGGGCACCCGGTCGGATGCCGCGAAGCGGTCCGGGAAGATCTGGTAGAAGACGGCGTCGCGGACCCAGTCGGGCGTCTGGATGGTCATCGCGACCGAGTCTATCGGCTCCGGCGGTCCAGCCCGGCGCCCTGGGCAATCGCCGATCCGGGGACGACGCGCAGGTCTCGGCCGGCGAGGAGTGTCCGCCACCCGACGTAGACTCTCGCCGTGCCCCGCCAGCTCGTCCGCCTCGCCACCGTCGCCGCCGGTTGCGCCGTCGTGGTGGCCGCCTGTGGACCCGCGACACCGCCGACCCAGTCCGCCCCTCCGGTGCCATCCCCCACCGCGGCCGCACCCGCCACGCCCGCCCCCGGGATCACCTGCACGCCCGCCGCCACGCCTCCGGCACAGGACTGGAACCAGCGCACCTGGTACGAGGTCTTCGTCCGCAGCTTCGCCGACGGCGACGGCGACGGCATCGGTGACTTCAAGGGCCTCACCGCCAAGCTCGACTACCTCAACGACGGCGATCCCACCACCACCGACGACCTGGGGGTTGGCGGCCTGTGGCTGATGCCGGTCGCGGAGTCCCCGAGCTACCACGGCTACGACGTGACCGACTACCGGGCGATCGAGCCCGACTACGGCACGCGGGCCGACTTCGACGAGTTCCTCGCGGCTGCGCACGCGCGTGGCATCGACGTCATCGTCGACCTCGTGATGAACCACAGCTCGGTCGAGCACCCGTGGTTCCAGGAGTCACGTGACGCGGGTTCGGAGCGCGCGGCCTGGTACGTGTGGGACGACGAGAACCCGCTGTGGCTGGGGCCCTCGGGCCAGGTGGCGTGGCACGAGCTGGACGACCGGTACTACTACGGCGTGTTCTGGGAGGGGATGCCCGACTTCAACCTCCGCGACGCCGACGTCACCGCGGAGCTGGAGGACGTCGCCCGATACTGGCTCCGCGACGTCGGGGTGGACGGGTTCCGGCTCGACGCCGTCAAGCACCTCATCGAGGACGGCAAGGACGCCCAGGTGAACACGCCCGAGACGCTCGCGTGGCTGGCGGGCTTCAAGGACGAGGTCAAGGCCGCGCGCCCGGACGCGCTGCTCGTCGGCGAGGTGTGGGACCCGCCGGCGATCGCGGGCGCGTACGTGCCCGACAGCCTCGACATGACGTTCGACTTCGGGCTCGCGACGGGAATGCGGATCGCGCTCCAGAACGAGCGCGTCGCGCCGCTGAAGACGGCGATTGCCGATTCCCTGGCCGCGTGGCCGGTCAACCAGCAGGCAAGCTTCCTGACCAACCACGACCAGGACCGGATCATGAGCCAGCTGTACGGCGACGTGCCATCGGCGAAGCTCGCGGCGTTCCTGCTGCTGACCGCCCCCGGAACCCCGTTCGTGTATTACGGCGAGGAGATCGGCATGACCGGGACCAAGCCCGACGAGCGGATCCGGACGCCCATGCGCTGGACCACCGAGGCGCCGGCCGCCGGCTTCTCGACCGCCGAGCCGTGGCAGCCGTTGTCGGAGGACCCGGCCGAGGTCAACGTCGCGACGCAGCTCGCCGACCCCGACAGCCTCCTGCGGGTGTACGGCGACCTCATCCGGGTCCGGTCGCAGCAG
This sequence comes from uncultured Chloroflexia bacterium, assembly GCA_963715245.1. Classification (GTDB taxonomy): domain Bacteria; phylum Chloroflexota; class Limnocylindria; order Limnocylindrales; family CSP1-4; genus CAIXZV01. The sequence goes on along the minus strand of CAVQRM010000001.1, from coordinate 183,606 downwards.
GCCGCGCTGCGAGAAGGCGCCACGACCATCGTCGACAGCGACATCGAGCCCGTGATCGGCTGGCTTCGAACGACCGCCGACCAGACCCTGCTCGCGCTCGTCAACGTGAGCGACGAGCCGGTGGACGCGTACGCGCTCGGCCTCGGCGAGGGACCACTGTGCGGGGCACAGACGGCGACCCTGGTCGGCACGGTGGGCGGGGACGCCGCCGCGGCCATCACGCCCCCGAACGTGAACGCGGACGGTGGCGTGGATGCCTGGACACCGCTCGCGGAGCTCGCCCCGCGGAGCGGCTACCTCATCGCGCTGGAGCCGGCCCCGTGAGCGACCCGCGGTCGGGTCGAGGCGGGCGCACCCGCGGCAACACGGGCCGGACGCCCGCCGGGCTCCCGACCGAGGATCGCCGGGCGAAACGCCCGTCCCGTCCCGTGATCGTCGAGGTCGCCACCGCGCTGCTCATCGTGGCCGGCTTCATGAGCCTGTTCACGAGCCTTGACGCGGTGATCTCGATCGCCGGCAGCGAGGAGCCGGATCTCGTCCTGCTGGCGCTGTTCCTGTTCATCGGGGTGGGGACGATCGCCGTTGGCATCGCCCTGCGCTACGGGCACTGGTGGCTGTTCGGCCTGAACTACGTGGCAGTCGCCGCGTTCCTGGAGCTCACCTCCGGGACGGCGCAGGGGCTGCTGTTCGGCACGATCGACCTGTTCGTCGTCGTCGTGCTGCTGACCCAGCGCCCGTGGTTCGCCTGGAAGCCCGAGGACGAGGTGGAGCCGCAGCCCGCGGACACCTGACGCCGCCAGGCGCGGGTCACGGTGCGGCCCCGGGGCGGTGCCGCCGGGGCCGGGTGCTGGATCGCCGGATGCTGGACCGGGCGCTACCCAGTTCGTTCAGCCTTTCACGCCGCCCACAGCGAGACCACCGACGAGGTAGCGCTGGAAGATGAAGAACACGACCGACACCGGGATCGCGAACAGGATCGCGAACGCGGCGAACTCCGACCACGGGGTGTTCCTGGCGAACTGGCCGACCATGCTGTTGAGCGCGATCGAGAGGGTCCAGTCGCGGACCTCGCCGCCGATGAACATGTACGCGGTCAGGTACTCCGTCCAGCCGCCGAGGAAGCCAAGGAAGCCGGTGACGGCGATCGCGGGCGTCGCGAGCGGGAGCACGATCTTGGTGAACGTCTGGTTCTGCGTCGCGCCGTCCACGAACGCCGCCTCCTCGAGGTCGTGCGGGATCGTGTCCAGGTAGCCCTTGAGGTTCCAGATCGCGAACGGGAGCTGGGCCGAGATGACCGCGAGACACACCCCGACGAGCGACGCCCGGAGGTTGAAGGTCAGGTCGCCGAACTCGATCCGGAACTGGTTGAGGAACACGTACAGCGGGATGATCGTCGCCACGGCCGGCAGCATCAGCACCGCGAGTATGGCGATCATCAGCGCCTCGCGGCCGCGGAACTTGAGCCGCGAGAAGGCATACGCGGCCGTGATGCCGAGGCCCACTGCGATGGCCGAGCTGAACAGCGCGATCTTGAGGCTGTTGAACATCAGCTCGAGGAAGCTGATCGCGTTGCTGGTGGGCTGCGTCAGCACCTTGCGGTAGGCGTCCAGGGATGCGCCCGGCGGGATCAGGTTGAGGCCCTCTGGGCGGAACAGGTTCCGGGGGTCGATGGACAGGCTGAAGATCCACACGATCGGGAACAGCACCGTGAACGAGATCCCGATCAGGATCAGCTGGTAGCCGAGCTGCTTCCGCAGCGGCATCGGCTTCTCCCCGTCGCCGCGGCGCTTGGCCCCGGCCCGCCGGCCGAAGCGGAAGTACGGGGTCAGGTCACGGCCTCGCCGGACGTCGCTGAGTCCACTCATCGCAGGTTCCTCGTCGCGGTCGTGCGCCGGTCAGTCCGCATAGCTCTTCGTCGCTTTTGCGAGGTGGTTCGTGACGAGGGTCACGAGAAGGAGCAGGAAGAACAGGTAGACGGAGAATGCCGCCGCGACCCCGAACAGCTGGCGGTCGTTGGCCAGCCGGTACGCCTGTGTCACCAGGATCTCGGTCCGGCCGAACGGCTCACCGGCGGTCATGAAGAAGGGCAGGAAGAACAGGTTGAAGGTGATGACGAAGCCGTAGATCGCGTACGGCAGCATGGCCGGGCGGAGGAACGGGATCGTGACGGTGCGGAACTTCTGCCAGCCGTTCGCGCCGTCCATCTCGGCGGCCTCGTAGAGGTCGCCCGGGATGCTCTGCAGCGCGCCGGTGGCCACGACGGAGTTGAGCGGCCAGCCCAGCCACGTGTTGGCCGTGATCATCGCGAAGTAGGCGAGCGGCAGGGGGATGAACGGGATCGGGTCCTCGGACTGGCGCAGCCAGTTGAGGTTAAGGCCCGGGGCCTCGGCCGGGATCCCCAACAGGCCGCCGATGGTCTGGAGCAGGAAGTTCACGGCCCCCGCGTCGGTGTCGAACATCGAGCGCCAGACCGTGGCCACGATGATCGACGGGATGACGACCGGGAGGATGAACAGGGCCCGGTAGAAGCCCCGGAACATCAGGCCCTTGGTGTTCAGCAGCACCGCCACGAGCACGCCGATGATCACGTGGATCACGACGTTGGACAGCGCCCACCACAGGTTGAACAGGACCAGCCGGACGAACTCGAAGTTCGGGATCTGGAGGTTGGACTGGGCGATCCGGATGTAGTTCTCCAGGCCCACGAACGGCGCCGGCTCCGGGTTGTTCACGCGGAAGTTCTTCAGCCCGAAGTCATGGAACGACATCCAGACCTGGAAGAACAGCGGGTAGAACGTGATGATCGCCATCACCGCCAGCGCCGGCACCAGGTAGAGGTACGGCTGCGCCGTACGTCGCCATTGCCGCTGCTTCTTGGGCGCTGGCAGGACCGCGGTGGTCGTGGCCATCCCTGGACTCGCCTCCTCCTGCGTCGCTCGGGTGCGCGTGCGTTGCGTCGGGTGCGGGTGACTGGGGGCAGTATCGGCCCCGGATCGGGCTCCGTGCTGGGCGATCGCGGAGCGCGGGCCGGGGACGAAACCGGGGGCGCCAGGCTGGCGCCCCCGGGATCGGTGCTGGTGGACGAAGGCTACTTGTTGTTCGCCTCGTTCATGGTCTTGCAGGCGTTGGCCACGACGGTCGTGGGATCCTCACCCTTGTCGAGGACGAGGTTGAGGCCGTCGCCGAAGGGGCCCCAGTAGTTGTTGAACTCGGCGCGCTGCGGGCGCGGGAGGCCGGCGGCCGCCGCGTCAGCAAAGCCCTGGACGATCGGCGAGTCGATCGTGACGCCCGGGGCCGCGGGCACGTGGCCGGCGTCCGAGGTCATGATCTGCTCGCTGGCGGTGCCGACCAGCTGGAGCGCGAGCTTGATCGCCAGATCGGTGTTCGCGCTGTTGGGGTTGATGTACCAGCCGTCGGTGCCGGTCAGCGGGTTGGCCGCTGCGGTGCCGGGCGGGATGGCCGCGACGGCGAGCTTCTCGCCGAGCGCCTTGGTGAAGTCGGCGGTCTGCCACGGGCCGTCGATGACGGCGTTCAGGGCACCGGTCTGGAAGTCCTGCTTGAGCGCGTTGCCGTCGGTGTAGAACTTCGCGCCGGCCGCCTTGAGGTCGGCCTGGTACTTGAACGCCTCGGCGAAGCCGCCCTGGTCGGCGATGCACTTGCCGGTGTCGTCCATGAGCTGGCCGCCGAAGGCGCCGCTGAGGCCGAAGCTGTGGTAGGCGTTCTGGTTGAGGCCGAGCTTGATCGAGCCGTCGGTGACGCCGGCGAGCAGCGCGGTGAGGTCGGCCGGCGGGGTCGCGATGGCGGAGCTGTCGTACCACATGGCCACGGCCTTGAGGGACTCAGGGACCATGTAGAAGGAGCCGTCCACCTTCGAGCCGTCGATGGCGACCTGGTTGAAGCCCTCGAGCTGGCCCGCGAGCGCGGTGTCCAGGTTGAGCAGGACGCCCGCGTCAGCCTGCGAGAACAGGCTGTCGTTCGGGGCGACGAACATGTCGGGGCCGCCGCCCGCGGCAACGTCGACGTTCCACTTGTTGAAGATGTCGCTGAACGGCTGCTCGACGACGTTGACCTTGAGGTCCTTGTTGGCGACCAGGATGGCCCCGAGGGCCTTCTGGAACGCGCCGGTCTCGCCACCGCCGGAGCCGTAGCTGTGCCACAGGGTGATCTCGCCGACGAGCGGCTCGGTCTCGGGCGCCATGGACTCGGGCGCCATGGACTCGGGCGCCATGGACTCGGGTGCCATGGACTCGGGCGCTGTCGTCGCGGGTGCTGTCGTCGCGGTGCTGCCGCCGCAGGCGGCCGCGATGATCGCGACGCCCGCAAGGAGCGAAGCGAACTGAAGCTTCCTGTTCATCTGGTCTGGTTCTCCTCCACGAGAAATTGATACCTGGTTGAACGACCGGCGGTGCCGGCCGGGTGTCGGGCCGGGCCCGGCCCTGGGGCCGATTCGGCGTTCGACTGCCACGACATTCTTGTACGGGCGTGGCATGCCGGGCGAACTCTCGTCCGCACGCCGCCCTTCGACCATCAGCTTCGGGCCCTGGCCACCTCCTGCCGCCGACGCGGCGCCGGCCCGGTCGAACCCCGGACGATGAGCCGGGTCTCGAGCCGGATCTGCTCGGGACGTTGATCCCGTCGTTCGACGACGGACAGGAGCAGGCGCACCGCGCTCTCGCCCTTCTGGCGGATCGGCTGGTGCACCGTGGTCAAGGGCGGGTTCGTGTGCTGGGACAGGTCGATGTCGTCGAAGCCGACGACTGACAGGTCCTCGGGCACCCGCAGCCCCATCTCGCGTGCCGCCCGAAGGACGCCGATCGCCATCGCGTCCGACATGACCAGCACCGCCGTCGGGCGAAGGCCGTCCTCGGTGGCGCGGCGCATCGAGGCGATCCCGCCCTCGATGCTGGCGGGCCCGACCACGAACGCGTGCGGCGGGAGCTCGATGTCCTTCGCGGCCAGCGCCAGCATGTAGCCGCGCATCCGCCGGGCCATGACGCCCTCGGGCTCGAGCCTCGCACCGGGGGACGGGGGCTCGACGCCGACGACGAGGAAGTCGCGGTGACCGAGCTGCAGCAGGTGGTCGGCCGCGGCTCGCGCGCCGCCCTCGTCGTCGATCTCCACGAACGGCTGGTCGGGCATCGCGCTCGAGTCCACCATCACCAGGGGCAGGCCGGCGGCCCGGATCTGCTCGACCTCGGGATGGTCGGCCGAGAGGCCGATCGCCACCACACCGTCCACCGTGGCGCGGCCCATGGCGCGCGCGAGCGATCCGTGCAGCGGCGAGATGAAGTGGAGCGCGTAGCCCTCCTGCTCGGCGGCCAGCGCGACCCCCTCCGAGAACGCCCCGAAGAACGGGTTCGAGAAGATGACCGACAGCGCCTGCGGCGTGAGCACGCCCAGGGTGTGGGTCTGGCGCTGGGTGAGCATCCGCGCCACCGGATGGGGACGGTAACCGAGGGAATCGGCGACGTCACGAATCCGGCTGGCCGTCTCGGGCGCGAGGCGATCGGGGCTGTTGAAGGCGAACGAAACCGCCGTCTTCGACACGCCCGCTTCCCGGGCGACGTCGGCGATGCGCGGCCGGCGCCGGGTCCGCTCCTCCACGGTCTCCTCGGTACGGCAGGTCCTGCGGGGGGTCGCTGGTTGAGCGCGGGCGGTCCCTGGGTGTGGGACGGCCCTGCCCATCGCACGCAGGCCATGAGTCCATCAAAACCGGTTTAGCAAACCGGTTTAGCGGACATTAGTTGGGGTTTCCCCCCGGTGTCAAGCGCCGTACGGGCTGCGCTCATCCGGGAACGTTCACGGCACCGCACGGGCACCGATCGCACCCGCGTTCGCCGCGACGGATCGTCCTGACCGATCCCGGCTTTCCAGCCCGGTGGCATCATCATCCCGTGCTCACCCAGCTGCGCGCGATGCCCGGCGGCGTCCGCATCTTCCTCGGCTACGCGTTCCTCATCCTCGGCCTGCTCGGGCTGTCGCTCCGCTGGGTCGTGGACCAGGCGATCTCGGCGCCCATCTCCCCCGTTGGGGTCGTGGCCATGATCCTGCTCGCCTACACGATCTTCACCACGACCCTCGTGCTCCAGCGCAAGCAGGCCGCTCGCGGGCTCGCGCTCGGGCTGTCGTCGCTCACGATCCCCGGAGTCGCCCTGGCGCTGCTCGCCGCCCAGCCCCTGTTCGCCCTGTTCGCGGCGGTCCTCGGCGTGCTCCTGTTCTTCGGCCTCACCAGGTCCGAGGTCCGCACCTGGTTGAGCGAGCCGTAGCTCCCGCCGCGGGCGATCGGGGGCAGGCGATGGGCCGCGGGAGGCGCTCCCGCGTTCGAGCCGCTACCCTTCGCGCAGCGCCGGACCGCGAGAGACCGGTGCGCGACGGCGATCGACCGTCCCGACCGTCGCCGACCAACACGGAGCTGCAACCTTGACCGATTCGACCAAGCGGCCCGCGGGCCAGGCCCCCGAGCCGCAAGCCGTCATCCGGCCCGACGGGCTCGCCTCGTGCCGGCCGCCGCGAGACCCAGCGCCGGCACGTCGAGCCGCAGACGCGCCTCCAGCGCTGGCGCACGCCGCTGGTTGCCATCGTCGTCATCGCGCTCGTCGCGGGCGTCGGCGCGTTCGTGTTCACGTCGGCGACCGCCCAGGTCTACGCCTGTACCACCGTCGACACCGTCGCGACCGTCGACGGCCAGATCGGCCAGATCCAGGCGGACATGGGCAACCAGCACGTCAACACCGGCGACGAGGTGACGTACCCCGTCTGCCCGCCGGCGTCGGGCAAGCACGTCAACCGAAGCGGGTTCGGCCCGCTCCGGCCCAACGTCTATGGCCCGGACGACGCCAGCGTCCCCAACGGCTGGATCCACAACCTCGAGCACGGGGCGCTCGTGCTGCTGTACTCGTGCGAGAAGGGCGCCTGCGATGACGCGGAGCTGCAGCGGCTCCAGGAGTTCACCAACACCTTCCCCAACACCCCCATCTGCGACATTCCCACGGGCGTGGTCGGACCGGTCGTGGCACGGTTCGAGCAGATGCCGACGCGGTACGCCGCACTCATCTGGAACCGCGCGCTATACCTGGACGAGCTCGACGAGGCCGAGGTGTACGAGTTCTTCACGACGTACGCGGAGCGGGTCGCCGACGACGGCTCCTGGATCGCGCCGCCGGAGCCGCAGTGCGCACCGCCGTCGCCGGGCGTCGAGGCCAGCCCGAGCCCCGCGGCGAGCTGAGCACCGGCCGCCGATGCGCGTCTACGCGTACGAGGACCGCTTCGGCGACGCGCGCTTCGGGGTCCTGCTCGACGGCGGGCTGCTGACCGGCGCCCAGCTCGAGAAGCGGGGTGGCCTGCGCGAGATCGACACCCATATCAGCCTCGGGATCCATATCCAGCTCACCGACGACTGGGCGACGCACCTGCGGCGCGCGACACGGCGGGCCCTCAAGGCCGGTGCACGGCTGATCGACCCCGAGGCTCGGCGACCGATCGCAGTCATCGACGAGCTCGGTGTCGGCGACAAGATCGTGTGCGTCGGCCTCAACTACGGCGATCACGCAGCCGAGGGTGGCCGCGCGGTGCCCCAAAGGCCGATGCTGTTTGCGAAGTTCGCCAACGCGATCGTCGGCGACGGCGACGCGATCGTGCGACCGGCCGGCACCCGGGCGCTGGACCTCGAGGTGGAGCTGGGGGTCGTCATCGGCCGCCGTGCCCGCCGCGTGACCGAGCTCCAGGCACCTGCCCACGTCGCCGGCTACGTCGTCGTCAACGACGTCTCGGCGCGGGACTGGCAGGGCAACCCCCAGGCGCTGCGCGATGGCGAGAAGGGCGACGGCCAGTGGCTGCGCGCCAAGGGCTCGGACACGTTCCTGCCCGTTGGCTCCGTGTTCGTCACGCCGGACGAGGTGGATCCCGCGGCCGGCCTCGCCATCCGGTCCTGGCGGATCCCGGGGACCGGCGAGGGCGCCGGGGACGCGGTCCTGATGCAGGACGGGAACACGTCCGACATGCTCTTCTCCGTCCCCCGCCTCGTCAGCTACATCTCCCAGCAGATCACGCTCGAGCCCGGCGATCTCGTGATCACCGGCACGCCCGCCGGCGTCGGCGTGTTCCGCGATCCGCCGGTGTTCCTCGAGCCCGGTGACCGCGCCCGATGCGAGATCGACGGCATCGGCGTGGTGGAGAATGTGATCGTCGACTGGACCGACGACCCGCGCCGCGCCATCTGACGCCGCGCAGCCCACGGCCGCCGGAGCACGCGAGAAGAGGCGCAGATGCTCGCCCTCGTCAAGACCGCACCCGGCCCGGGGCTCAGCCTCGAGACCGTCCCCGACCCCGTCATCGGGATCAACGATGTCCTGATCCGCGTCCGCAAGACCGGCATCTGCGGCACGGACCTCCACATCGAGTCGTGGGATCCCTGGGCGGCCAGGACCATCAAGCCGCCGCTCGTCGTGGGTCACGAGTTCACGGGCGAGATCGTCGAGGCCGGCTCGAACGTCCACGACTTCCGACGCGGCGATGTCGTCTCCGGTGAGGGCCACGTCACGTGCGGGCTGTGCCGCCACTGCCTCGCGGGGCGTCGCCACCTGTGCGCGCACACGGTCGGGCTCGGCGTGGGCCGGGACGGGGCGTTCGCCGAGTACGTGAGCCTGCCCGTGACCAACGTGTGGCACCACTGGCCGGGCATCGACGAGGACGTCGCGGCGATCTTCGACCCGTTCGGCAACGCGGTCCACACGGCGCTCGCGTTCTCCGTCCTGGGCGAGGACGTGCTCGTGAGCGGCGCCGGGCCGATCGGGCTCATGGCGACCGCGGTCGCGACGCACGCCGGCGCCCGCTTCGTCGTCGTCTCGGAGCCCAACCCGGTCCGCCGCGAGCTCGCCGCGCGGATGGGCGCCACCGTGACCGTGGACCCGCGCGAGCGAACGCTTCAGGACGTCGCCGCCGAGCTCGGGATGGTCGAGGGCTTCGACGTCGCGATGGAGATGTCGGGCAACCCGGCGGCGCTCCGGTCCGCGATCACCGCGATGGCCCACGGCGGCGGGATCGCGATCCTCGGCATCCCGACCGAGGAGATCAAGCTGGACATCAACGAGATCGTGTTCAAGATGCTCACGGTCAAGGGGATCTACGGCCGGGAGATGTACGAGACCTGGTACAAGATGACGGTGATGCTCCAGTCGGGCCTCGACATCTCGCCCGCGATCACGCATCGCTTCCCGTTCCGCGACTTCGAGACGGCGTTTGCCACGGCGCGCTCCGGCGACTCGGGCAAGGTCATCCTCGACTGGACCGCGTAGGGCACAGGCCCGAAGGAGCACCGCCCATGGGAACCGCCTCGCGCCCGAACCCGCTCGCCTTCCTCGACGACGAGCTGGCCGCCCTCCACGAGCGTCACCTGTACCGGCCGCTGCGCATCATGTCGTCCGCCCAGGGACCGATCGTCTCGATCGACGGCCGCCGCGTCATCAGCCTGTCCTCGAACGACTACCTGGGCCTCACCCATCACCCGCGCATGAAGCGGGCCGCCCTCGAGGCGGTGGAGGCGTTCGGTGCCGGGTCCGGTGCCGTGCGCACGATCGCAGGGACGATGACGCTCCACGAGGAGCTCGAGGCCGACCTGGCGGTGTTCAAGCACAGCGAGGCCGTGCTGACGTTCCAGTCGGGCTTCACCGCGAACACGGGCGTCATCCCCACGATCACCGGCGAGACCGACCTCATCGTCTCCGATGAGCTCAACCACGCCTCGATCATCGACGGCATGCGACTCTCGAAGGCGCCGCGCAAGGTGTTCAAGCACGCGGACGTCGACGCCCTGCGCGAGGTGCTCCGGGAGGCGACGGAGAAGGGCCGCGACGGGGCGGGGGCGCCGTACCGCCTGATCCTCGTCGTCACCGACGGCGTGTTCTCGATGGATGGCGACATCGCGCCGCTGCCCGGGATCGTGGAGGCGGCCGAGGCGTTCGGCGCCGCGGTCATGGTGGACGACGCCCACGCGAGCGGCGTGCTCGGTCGGGCCGGCCGGGGCACCGTGGACCACTTCGACCTCCACGGACGGGTCACGATCCAGGTCGGCACCCTGTCCAAGGCCGTGGGCGTCCTCGGCGGGTACGTGGCGGGCTCGCAGGCCCTGCGCGACATCCTCGTCCAGCGCGCGCGGCCGTTCCTGTTCTCGACGAGTCATCCGCCCGCCGTCGCCGCCGCGTGCATCGAGGCGATCCGGATCATGCAGGACGAGCCGGAGCTGCTCGAGCGCCTATGGGCCAACACCCGCCGGCTCAAGACGGAGCTCGCCCGGCTCGGGTTTGACATCGGGCACAGCGAGACGCCGATCACGCCCGTGATCCTCGGCGACTCGGAGACGACGATCCGCTTCAGCAACCGGTTGTTCGAGGAGGGTGTCTTCGGGACCTCGGTCGTGTTCCCCACGGTCGCCCTCGACCGGGCGCGGATCCGGACCATCGTCACCGCGGCCCACACCGACGAGCTGCTGGACCAGGCCCTCTCGGCGTTCGACCGGGTCGGCCGCGAGCTGGGCGTGACCGCCGGGTGACGTCGCGCCACGCTGCCCACCTCGGCCACCCGGACCCGGCCGACACCCGGCCTCGCGCGGACATCGAGCACGACGTCTTCCGGGCGGGGCTGGCGGCGGGCCTCGGCGATGCCCGGGACCTGCCGCTGGACTCCCACCTCCACACCGTCCGATCGCCCGACGCGAACGCGATGCTCGATGCGTACTGCGCGCTCGCGGTCGAGCGCGGGATCGCGGAGCTCGCGATCACCGACCACGTCGACTTCGACCCCACGATGCCGGCCTACGGCTTTGCGTCGTTCGTGGACCGGGAGCGAGACGTGCGCGAGGCGGCGGAGCGCTGGGCGCCCCATGGTCTGGCGATCCGGTTCGGCGTGGAGGTCACGTACGAGCGCGCCTACGAGAGCGACATCCGGGGATGGCTCGCACGGCACCCCCACGACTTCGTGATCGGGTCTGTCCACATCAGCGCGGTGTCGCCGTACAAGGCGGGCAACGTGGCGTCCTTCACGAGCGGTCGCTCGCTCGCGGACATCGTCGCGCCCTACTTCGACGAGGTGATCGGCGCCGCGCGATCGGGCTTGTTCGACACGATCGGGCACATGGACTTCGTGAAGCGGTACCTCGTGCCGCACATCATGCCCTCGGACCTCGCGGCGGCCCCGGAGCTGTACGAGCCCGCCCTCGCGGCCATGATCGAGTCGGGAACGGCCCTCGAGGTCAACGCCTCGGGCCTGCGCCAGCTCCCCCGTGAGACCTACCCGTCCGCGGCGATCGTCGCGCGGTACCGGGAGCTGGGCGGGCGACATGTGACCATCGGCTCCGACGCCCACCGAACGGAGTGGTTCGCATACGGGCTCTCGACGGCGTATCGTCAGGCGGCGCACGCCGGGTTCGAGGCACTCGCGTTCCGGCGTGGCGGCGAACGAGTGCAGGTGCCGGTCCCGCCAGGGATGGCGTAACAGGGCGGCGGCCCTAACACGGGGGTCCACGGATCGTTATGACCGTCGACGACGAGGCGATCGGGCGTCTCGTAGCAGCGGCGAAGCTCGGCGACCCTGAGGCATTCGGGGCGCTCTTCGACCACTACTACGCGCCGGTCTATCGCTATGTCGCCGCCCGCGTCGGCCGCCCGAGCGACGCGGAGGACCTGGCGCAGCTTGTCTTCGTCAAGGCCCTGGAGGCGCTGCCGCGCTACGAGGTGCGGGGCGTCCCCTTCGGGGGCTGGCTGTTCAGGCTGGCCAGGAACGTCGTCATCGACCACATCCGGACGCGCCGCGAGCACGTAACCCTTGACCTGGCGATCGAGCGGTCCACCGACGAGGCCGGACCCGGCGAGCTGGCGGCCCTCCGGCAGGAGTTGGACAGCGTCGCGCGAGCGCTCACCCGGCTGACGCCGGAGCAGCGCGAAGCCATCGAGCTGCGGTTCTTCGCGGGCCTCTCCGCGAGAGAGGCGGCCGAGGCCATGGGCCGGCAGGAAGGGACCATCCGCGGTCTCCAGTTCCGGGCCATCGCGGCGCTTCGGCGGGAACTGGGCGTCGTGGATGACGCCGACGAGCTGGGACGGGTGTCCGGGGGGCACCGGTGAACGAGGACTGGATGACCGAGCTGGAAGTCCGAGCGGGCGAAGGGCTCGAGCGGCAGCTGGACCGCTACGCACGGGTGCGGCTCGATCCGAGCACCGCCCAGGCGAAGCGCGCCCGCTCCACGGTCATGGAAGCCGCCTGGCGCCGCCGCATCGCCGGTCCGGCGCCGTCCGCGCCGATGGCGGCCGCCGTCTCGTCCCCGCCTCGGGGTCGCGGTCTGTTCGCCGGCTGGGGCCCGCGGCGACTGGGCGCCTCGCTGGCCGCCGCGGTGCTCGCCGGGCTCCTCGTCGGGTCGACGGCGTTCGCCGCCTCCCGTGCGGGTGGCCCGCTGTACGACGTCCGTCTCGCGCTGGAGGAGGCGACCCTCCCCACCGATCCCTCCGCCCGGCTGGAGGCCGAGCTCGCGATGGCCCAGGGCCGGCTGGCCGAGATCGTCGAAGGGATCGCCACGGACGACCCCCAGGCGGTGATCGCCGCGGTCCGCGGCTACCTGGCTGCCCTGGAGGAGCTCGGTGGCGCCGAAGGCATCCCCGCCGACCGCGCGCAGATCGCCGTCGCGTTCCACCGAACGGTGCTCCTCGACGTGCTCGCTCGGGTGCCCGAGGACGCACGCGCCGGCATCGAGACGGCGCTCGCGAACAGCGGCAAGGTGATCGACCGCCTCAACGCGGCCGGGACGACACCGGAGACCAACGACGGCGGCACCTCCGGCGGGGGCGGCGCCGGCCAGGGTTCGGGCGGCACGAGCGGGGGATCCGGGGCCAGTGGTGGGCAGGGTGTCGACAAGCCGTCCAAGGACCCGACGCCGGCCAAGTCGCCGCCGGCCAAATCGCCGCAGCCGGCGGTCCAGGAGCCCACGAGGACGCCGAAGCCCAAGCCCGAGCCGCCGACCAGGGTCGAGGGCGAGGCGCCGGACGACGAGGGGGACCAGGGGGACGAGCAGCCGTAGCCGCGGGACCTGACGGACGTCGACGTCGGGGTCGAGTCCGTCCGGTCGTCGTGGTGCGCACCCGGCGCTCGCCGAGCGCGCAGAGCCGCTACGCTCGGCCGATGCTGCTGCGAGCCGAACCATGCGGCTGACCGTCCTGGGCGCGGGTCCTGCGTACACCGACCGCGAGGGTGCGTCCGGGGCCAGCTACCTCGTGTCGCACGGGGAGACCCACCTGCTGCTGGACCTGGGTCAGGGGTCGCTCCCACGGCTGTTTGCGCACGTGCCGCCCACGTCGCTCGCCGCAATCGCCATCAGCCACCTGCACCCGGACCACTTCATCGACCTCGTGAGCCTGCGGCACTACCTCCGCTACGAGTTCCACCCGCCGCGCAGGGTGCGCGTGCTTGGACCGTCGGCCTTGGCGGACCGCCTGGACGCCCTGCATGCGGAGCCCGGCTTCAGCGCCCAGGCGCTCGACGCCGAACAGCTCGGTGAAGTGGAACGCGTCATCGGCGGACTCTCGCTGCGGGCTGCGCTCGTCACGCACACCGAGGAGAGCTACGCCATGCGGGTCGCGCCGGTGGGCGGCGGGCCCGGGTTGATCTACAGCGGCGATTGCGGGCGAGCCTTCGACATGGCGGCGCTGGTCACGCCGGGCGACACGCTCCTGACCGAGGTCTCGTTCGGACCGGGCCCCGTCCTCGACGGCGTGGCCCACCTCGATGGACCCGGCGTCGGGACGTTCGCGCAGGCCACCGGTGTCGGGCGCGTGCTCCTCACGCACATCCAGATGGGCTACGACCCCGATGAGACCGTGGCATCCGTTCGGGCGCACTACGACGGGCCGGTGTCGTTCGTGTGGCCGGGGTCGCAGCTCGGGCTCTGACGCCGTGACATGGGCCGGCCGAGTGCGGAGGAGGACCGCACCCGGCCGGGTCGCTCGCGGGGACAGCGACGGGTCAGCTGCGCCGGACTGCAGGCGTTCGCCCGACGAGCAGGATGAGCAGTGAGAGGCCGCCAACCGCCACGAGCAGCGGGAGGAGGCTCGGGCCCGGCGTCATCGCCGCCGCGCCGTCGAGCGCGTCGGTGGCCGGCGGGGTGACCGCGGGGGCACCGGTGGCGTCGCGCGTTTCGCCAGCGGGCGTCGGGTCGGGCGTCGGGGTGAGGAACGGGCCGTCGTAGACGACCTCGCCATCAGTGGGCGCAGGCGTGGAGTGCGGCTCGCCGCCGGACGAGTCGTCCGTGGGCGGTGCCTCGCTCGGCGCTGTGTGGCCCGAGGGCCAATCGATGGGTTGCGACGCCAGGGCCGCGGATGGCGCGACCAGCGCGGCCAGCGTGAGCGCGGCTGCGGCGACGATGCCCGCACCGCGTAGGCGTGTCTTGTCGATCACGTGGTCCCCGAGCTTTCGTCCTGTTGTGGCTGGTCTGGCGGGTGGCCTCACCGGGGCCTGACTCCCGGATCGGCGCCGGTTTCCGGCCTCCACATCCTCATGCCGGGCATGGCTTCGGTCCAGTACCCAGGTACGGCCCCTATCCGGCCCTCACCCACCTGCACCGTCGGGCAGGGACAAGAACTGGTGCGCGACGTCAACGATGGTCATGGGACTGGAGTCCTGCCCAGGCACGCGCCGCCGCGGCACGTGGCGGCAGATCGGTCGCGAGACCGACCGGAACATGGAAGTGGACCGGGGCCCGAAGGCTCCGGTCCACTCGATGTCGCGAGAGGGCGGTCCCGCCACAGGGCGGGACGGGCGATCGATCAGCGGCGCTTGCGCGACGGCGTGACGATCAGCGCGGTGGCGACGAGGGCGGCGAGGCCCAGGAGGACCATCTGGAGGCCGCTGCTCGAGGCGGTGTTGCCGGCGCCGATGGTGTCGGTGGACGGAGGCGTAACCTCCTCCTCAGGCGTCCCGGTGACCTCTTCGACGGAGCCGCTGGGATCCTCGGAGACTTCCTCGCTCGGGCTCTCGGAGACTTCCTCGCTCGGGCTCTCGGAGACTTCCTCGCTCGGGCTCTCGGAGACTTCCTCGCTCGGGCTCTCGGAGACTTCCTCGCTCGGGCTCTCGGAGACTTCCTCGGAGGGGCTCTCGGACTCCTCCTCGGGGCCGCCGTAGCAGATGTGGCTCAGGTTGAGGTTGCCGTCGCCCCCGACGTCGGAGCGCCACTCGAGCAGCGTCGTCTCAGGGCTGATGACGGCCCAGTGGAGGACCTTGCCGGCCTTCTTGTACGAGGCAACGGGCCCAACCTCGCCCTGCACCGCGGTCACGGTGACCCACAGGTTGCCCGAGGCGACCTCGTCGGCGACCTTCGTCTGGACGAAGTGCCACAGCACCTGGCCCGGCTGGAGGTCGGCACCATCGCACTCTTCCTCGGAGCCCTGGAAGTCCGGGTCGTTCCAGGCGATCCCGCCTTCCTTCTCGTTCGAGCCGTCGATCGCGAAGGCGGCGCTCGGCGCGACCAGCGCCGCGCCCAGCAGGCCGGCAGCAATCAGCCAGCCGATGTTCTTGGTCTTGTTCATTCGATCCCCTTGCCCTTCAATCTCGCGGCATCTGCCGTCGTGCTCTGCGGCTCTCGTGGATCGGCCTGACGACGGCCGCCCGGTCGGTCGCACGAGCACCGATCCGTGCCTTTGATCCTGCTGGTCGGTCCCCGCTGCGTCTAGTACTGATCGGTGGCGGTAACTGCACAAATCCTCTCCCGACCGGGCACCCGGGCCTGTTTCCGTTGCGGCCTGACAACGGGAGTACCAGGACCTGGGTACCAGGGCGGGCACCAGTGCCCGCCTCCTGGATTGCCTCCGAATCGACAGAGCCGGGGCCCTGCGGCCCCGGCTCTGCGGGTCTGCGACGTGGACCGCCCGAGGGCGGGGTTCGCTAGCGGCGGGCCTTGCGGCCGGACGGCGTCACGATGAGCGCCGTTGCGAGAACCGCGGCGAGCGCGAGCAGGACGAGCTGCCAGCTGTCGCTGGTCGGCGTGCTGCCGGCACCGATGGCGTCGGTCTGCGGCGGAGTCTTCTCCTCCTCCGGCGTCCCGGTGACCTCTTCGACGGAGCCGCTGGGCTCCTCGGAGAACTCCTCGACCGAGCCGCTCGGGCTCTCGGAGACTTCCTCGGAGGGGCTCTCGGAGACTTCCTCGCTCGGGCTCTCGGAGACTTCCTCGGAGGGGCTCTCGGACTCCTCCTCGGGGCCGCCGTAGCAGATGTGGCTCAGGTTGAGGTTGCCGTCGCCCCCGACGTCGGAGCGCCACTCGAGCAGCGTCGTCTCAGGGCTGATGACGGCCCAGTGGAGGACCTTGCCGGCCTTCTTGTACGAGGCAACGGGCCGCAACCTCGCCCTGCACCGCGGTCACGGTGACCCACAGGTTGCCCGAGGCGACCTCGTCGGCGACCTTCGTCTGGACGAAGTGCCACAGCACCTGGCCCGGCTGGAGGTCGGCACCATCGCACTCTTCCTCGGAGCCCTGGAAGTCCGGGTCGTTCCAGGCGATCCCGCCTTCCTTCTCGTTCGAGCCGTCGATCGCGAAGGCGGCGCTCGGCGCGACCAGCGCCGCGCCCAGCAGGCCGGCAGCAATCAGCCAGCCGATGTTCTTGGTCTTGTTCATTCGATCCCCAATCTCTCCCTTGCGGCGGCCTCTCCGGTGCCGCGCTACCGTCTCTGCCTGGCCCCCGAGCGGTCTCCTCGCGCCTGTCGCCGGAGCTCCCCGGCTGCGGCGACCCGTTGTTGATGGCACCGGGGAGGAGACGGACCCGCCGCGCTCAGGCATGTGCGCGTCGGACCCAGGTCCCGGCGACCCGTTTGTGCTGCGCCCTCACGCCGCGGTGGCGCTCGGGGTAGCCCGTCAGTACTACTGCCGAGTCGCCTACGGTACTAGTACCAAAGGGCATTGACTACCCCTGACACCTCAACTGTCGCGCACGCGACAGTAGGGAGAACGCGGTATCCGGTGCACCCGCGCACCACTCGCCCTGGTGGCGGGTGCGCGCCCGTTAACGGGGCGGACGGGACGCACTCAGGCTGGTGCGTCCCGTCCGGGTCTCGGGGACCCTGTGGTACGGGGCCTGGGGCCCCGGTTGGGGCCGGCCGGCGGCCGGCCCCGGGGTGGCGCAGCCGTCAGCTGCGGCGGTCGCGGCTGCGGGCCTTCGCCGTCGCCGGGACGAGGTAGCCGGCGGTCAGCATGACCCCGGCCAGGGCGGCCAGCAGGAGGAACAGGCCGTTCCCGCTGTCGGTGCCCTGCTCGGCCAGGCCGTCGGTCGGTGGAGGCGTGATCCGCGGGGTCGGCGTCACCACCGGCTCCGGGACGTTCACCTTCGCGTCGTCGTCGTCCTGGACCTCGCCCTCGGGATCGAGCTCGGGGGTGCCGTAGGCAACCGCGATGTTCGTCCGGAGGCCGTAGTCCTCGATCGGGAGCGTGGCCGTGCAGGTCATCGACTCGCCGGGCTCGAGGGTGGTCTTCGGGCAGTCGACGATGACGTCGTCCGACGGATCCGCCGGGGTCGCGTTGTCGTCGATCAGCTCGATGTCGATGAGCGTCGCGGTGCCCGTGTTCTCCACCTCGTAGGTGAACTCCACGTCACCGAGCGTCGCGAGGAGCAGCGTGTCGCCGTCGGGCGCATCGCCCGCCGTCTTCACGAGGCTGATGTCGGCGCACTGGACGTCGATCTCATCGTCGTCCGTGTTGTTGCCCTGGTTCTCCTCGGCCTCGTTGGCCGCGGAGACCTCGGCCAGGTTCGGGATGTCGGCGCACTGCTCGACATCCGTCGCCGCGCTCACCGTCACGCTGAACTGGTCGTTCTTCGCGAGGTCACCCACCTGGCAGGTGAGCAGCCCGTCGACGATCGCGCAGTCCTCGCTGTCCTCGGACCAGTCGTAGCCCTCGGGCAGCTCGTCCCGGATCTCGACATCGCGGGCGATGCCGAGGCCCTGGTTCCAGACCGTGATCGTGAACGAGGCGTCCTGACCACCAAGGATCGGGCTGTTGTCAGCCGTCTTGCTGATCGTGACGTCGGGGCAGAGGACGTCGACCTCGGACGAGTCCTCGTCGGAGCCGTCGTTGGTGGTCGTGACGGACGCCGTGTTGTCCACGGTGCCGCACGTCTCGGCGGTGGTCGGGCTCACGATGTGGACCCAGACCGACGCGTCCTGCGCCAGGGTGGCGGGCCCGTACGAGAGCACGCCCGCGTTGATCGCGAAGCCGCCACTCTGGGACTCGATGGTCCAGGCGGTGCCCGCGTCCGTCGGCAGGGTGTCGGTGATCGACACGCCGTAGGCGGTGCCGGACCCGGTGTTGGTGACGGTGACGGTGAAGCCGATCTGGTCGCCCGCGGAGACACTGGCGTCGTCCGCGGTCTTGGTGAGCGTGATGTCCGCGCACTCGACGACGATCGACGCGTCGTCCTCGTTGTTGCCCGTGTTCTCGGCCGGCTCGTTGGTGGCCGCGACCACGGCGGTGTTGTCGACGTTGCCGCAGTCGGCAGCATCGGTCTCACCGGAGACGGTGACCGTCCGGGTCTGGCCGTCGGCGAGGTCGCCGAAGTCGCAGCTCAGGACGCCGGCCGCGATCTCGCAGCTCGCGCTGTCATCGGTCCAGTTGATCCCCGCGGGCAGCGTGTCCGTCAGGGTGACGTCGTACGCCGTGCCGGGGCCGAGGTTCTCGACCTCGATCGTGAAGCTGGCGGTGTCGCCGGCGCTGATCGGGGTGTTGTCCGCGGTCTTGGTGACGGTGACGTCGGGGCAGTTGATGGTGACCTCGGCATCGTCGTCCTCGCGGTCGTCGTTGCTGGCGTCAACCCAGGCGTCGTTCTCGACCAGGCCGCAGCTCTCGCTGCTGGAGGTCGCCGTCACGGTGACGGTCGAGCTGGCGTCGTCGGCCAGGTCGGCCGGGCCGAAGCTCAGCACGCCGCCCACGAGCGTCCAGCCGCCGGACTGCGAGTCGATCGCCCAGGTGAAGCCGGCGGGGAGCGTGTCGCTCGCCTCGACGTCGTAGGCGGTGCCGGGTCCGGCGTTGGAGATCGTGATCGTGAACCCGATGTCGTCACCGGCGTTGACCGGCCCGACAGGGTCGGCGGTCTTGACGATGTCGATGTCGGGGCAGTTGATCTGGACGGTGTCGGTGGCCGAGTCGGTGCCGTCGTTGCCGGCCTCGACATCAGCCGTGTTGGACACGAGGCCGCAGTCGGCCGCGTCCGTCGGGGACACGATGTGGACGGAGGAGCTGGCGCCGGACGCGAGCTCGTCGGCCGAGTACAGGAGCTTGCCGGCCGCGATCGACCAGCCGCCGTCCTGGGACTCGATGCTCCAGGTGAAGCCGGCCGGAAGCGTGTCCTCCGCGTCGACGTCGTAGGCGGTGCCGTCGCCGTCGTTGGTGACGGTGACGGTGAAGCCGATCTCGTCACCCGCGTTGATCGGGTCGTTGTCGGCGGTCTTCTCGATGTCGATGTCGGCGCACTTGACCTCGATCGCGCCGGAGTCCGTGTTGTTCTCCAGGGCGCCCGAGGGCTCGTTGTCCGCGGTGGCGGAGGCCGTGTTGTCGAGCGTGCCGCAGTCGGCGGCGTCCGTCTCGCCCGTGAGGGTGATCAGGACCTCGTCGCCGGCGTCCATGTCGCCCAGGTCGCAGTCGAGGACCTGGCCCGTGGTGCCGCTGTCGGGGGTGATGGTGCACAGATCGCTGTCGTCGGCCCAGTCGATGCCGTCGGGCAGGTCGTCGGTGAGCTCGACGTTCTTGGCCGTGCCGTCGCCGACGTTCTCGACCTTGATCGTGAACGTGGCCGTGTCACCGGCGCTGATCGAGCTCGCAGGATCGCCCTCGTCGCCCGCGTCGGGCTCCTTGGTGACCTTGATGTCGGGGCAGAGGACGTCGATGTCGGCGCTGGAGTTGCCGCTGCCGTCGTTGCCCGAGGTGATGTAGCCGGTGTTGTCGACGATGCCGCAGGTGGCGGCCGTCGTGCCCGAGGTGACCGTCACGCTGCCGGACGGATCGGTGTTGCCTTCGATCGTCTGGTCAAGGCACTCGAGCTTCTGGGAGCCGACCGCGCCGGTGATGACGCAGGTGCTGCCGGAACCCGTGAACGACTCGATGCTCCAGTTGAGGCCGGCGTCGCCCGGCAGGTCGTCGGTGATGTCGACGTCGGTCGCCTTGCCCTCGCCGACGTTCTTCCAGGTGAGCGTGAAGGCGATGTCCTCGCCCGCGTTCACCGAGCTCGGCCGAGGCGGTCTTGGAGATCCGGACGTCGGCCGGGATCACGCGGAAGCACTCGGAGGTCTTGTTCGTGTGGCTGGTCGGCGAAGTACTTCGAGCCCGCGGCCGGGGTGTACTCGGCGCGGAAGCAGTACTTGCCGTTCTTCGTCGGGGTGTACGCGTCGCTCTCGGCCTCGCCGCCGGACAGCGTCTCGCTGCCGCCGACCTGGTCG
This sequence comes from uncultured Chloroflexia bacterium, assembly GCA_963715245.1. Classification (GTDB taxonomy): domain Bacteria; phylum Chloroflexota; class Limnocylindria; order Limnocylindrales; family CSP1-4; genus CAIXZV01. The sequence goes on along the minus strand of CAVQRM010000001.1, from coordinate 163,158 downwards.
CCGCCCGTGGAGCAGTCCGGGTACGCGTCGGCGTCGAAGCAGACGTAGAACTTGACGCTGCCGGTCACGGTGCCGGCATCGCCGGTCAGCGTGGCGACGTCCGTCACGGACTCGCCCTTGTTGATGGTGCCCGGGTTGGCCAGGTTGTTGCCGTTGCTCCAGACCTGCGTCTCGATGTCGGGCGTGGTGCACAGGTTGAACGCGCCGTTCGCGAAGTCCGACAGCGTCGACGTCCTCGGACGGGGAGGAGCGGGTCTCCGCGACGAACGAGGCGAAGCAGCCGTCGTCGAGGTCGAGATCGGTCAGGTCGATGCCGCCCTCGACGAAGCCGCCGGCGGGGATGTCGTCATCGCTGCCCGGATCGAACTTGTCGTCGAACGTCCAGGTCGGGTTGGTGGTGCCCGTGCTCGCGATGGCACAGCGGTCGTCGCCGGCCGGCGCGGTCGCGCAGGAGCCGCCGCGAGCTCACGAGGGTGAGCCCGTTCTGCCACTCGTAGACGCGGACGACGGGGTCGGCCCCGCCGTTCTCGAAGTCGATCTGGACGAGGACGTCGCCGTTGACGTGCGGGCCGGAGAAGCCGCCCGAGTCGGGGCCGCCCGTCAGGCCGAAGTCCGTTCTGGAGGAACCAGAAGCCGACCTGGGCCGCGCCGTTGGAGGCGTAGCGGTCGAGGCCGAAGTAGGCGATCAGGTCGCCGCCCGACCGGAAGCCCGCGGCGTACGCATGGGCGATGTCGTTCTTGTCCTGCGGCTGGCTGGTGGTGACCCACTTCCAGACTCGGGATGTCGGTGATGTCCTTGGTGTCGCCGCCGTCGAAGTACTTGTCACCGTTGCCGTTGATCGGGTCGGTGATGAACACCGTCTCGAACGGCTCGTTGCTGCCGCCATGCACGGTGTTCCAGTCGATGCCCGCGGCGCCGCCGTTCTCGACGTTGCCGTCGAGCTCGAACAGCCCCTCGTCGTGGACGGCGAGCACGTTCGCCGGTGCGGCGAAGCTCACGTACTGCAGTAGGAGTGAACACAGAAACGCCGCCGTCCAGAAGAGCACGAGGCTCTTCCGGGCGCCGGCGCCCATCGAGTACACGAATCCCCGAGACCTCATTCCCCGAACCTCCCGGTGTTGGGACGCTGAACTGGCGATACCGCCACGACTCCCCGTCGATGTGGCACCCGGCTGGGTCTTCCCACCGGGGCCTGGACGATTGCCTCCGGGAGCGGCGTTCGCCGTACGAACCCGTCCCCGGCCTTCGCGAGGAATCCCGCGAGGGGCGCCAAACGTACTAGTACGTCTGGCGGCTGCACACCCTCGATATCGTGCGCAAACCGCAGCGGACCGCCCCACTTCGCGCGATTGCGGTGCCCGATCGCACCAAATCGCACGCTGGAGACGCACGGCCACTGGTACCAATGGGCCACCGGGTACGATGACGGCCCGTCCCGCAGCCGGTCAGTCACACGTCCCGAGGAGTCCCGCCCGTGTCCAGCGCCGTCGATCCCGCAGCCAGCCCCGTGGCCATCCGGGCCCGGGTCCGTGCCGCGGTCGCGCGAGCGTGGGCGACGGGCCGTGGCGGCCGGCGCGCTGCCGCCCGTCGAGGATCCCGGCGCAGCCCCCGCGGTCGAGGTGGAGCGGCCCGCGAACGCGGCGTTCGGCGACCTCGCGACCAACCTCGCGATGAAGCTGGCGCGGCCGCTCCGGCGCTCGCCGCTGGACATCGCCGAGGCGGTCGCAACGGCACTCGCGGAGGGCGGCGACCCGGCACTCGTCGCATCCGCGGAGGTCGCGCGGCCGGGCTTCGTGAACCTGCGCGTCGCGGACGCGGCGTACGAGGCTCTCGTGGCCGGCGTGCTCGCGGCCCCGGATGCCTGGGGCCGGATCCCGGCGGTCAACGCCCGCAGGGTCAACGTGGAGTTCGTCTCAGCGAACCCCACCGGCCCGCTCACCGTCGGCAACGCACGGGGCGCATTCGTGGGCGACCTGCTGTGCCGCGTCCTCGAGGCGGGCGGCCAGGAGGTCACGCGCGAGTACTACTTCAACGATTCGGGGGCGCAGGTCACGCACCTGGGCGACTCCGTGGTCGCAGTGCGGCGCGGCGAGCCGGTTCCCGAGGACGGCTACAAGGGCGCCTATGTGGAGGACCTCGCGCGCGAGGTGCCCGCCGAGGTCTGGGCCGCGGCCGAGGCTGCGGGCGGCGCGGCCGGCGAGGTGGTCGGCGGATGGGCGAGCGCGCGTGTCCGCGAGGGGATCGAGGCGTCGCTCGAGCGGCTCGGCGTCCACTTCGACGTCTGGAAGAGCGAGGCGTCGCTCCACGACGACGGCTGGGTGGCGCGCGCGGTGGACCGCCTGAAGGCCGCCGGCGAGGTCTACGAGCAGGATGGCGCGACGTGGTTCCGCTCGACGGCCTACGGCGACGACAAGGACCGCGTGATCTACCGCTCCGACGGGCGGCCGACGTACTTCGCCGCCGACATCGGCTACGTCACCGAGAAGTTCTCGCGCGGCTTCGACCACCTGATCTACATCTGGGGCGTGGACCATCACGGGACGGTGGCCCGCAACAAGAACGCGGCACAGGCGATGGGCTACGACCCGGACCACTACCAGGTGCTGCTCATCGGCTGGGTCCGGTTCGTCGCCGACGGCGTCGAGGTCTCGATGTCGAAGCGGGCCGGCACGTTCGTGACCCTCGACGACCTCCTCGATGCGGTGGGCACGGATGCGGCCCGCTGGTTCTTCGCGTCGCGGGCGGCCCACGTCGAGATCGACTTCGACATCGAGCTCGCGAAGAAGCAGTCGGCCGAGAACCCCGTCTACTACGTCCAGTACGCGCATGCGCGGATCGCGTCGATCCTGCGCAAGGCCGAGGAGGCGGGCCTGGCCCCGGCGGCGGACGTGTCAGGGCTGCTCGCGGGCGAGCCGGAGGGTGCGCTCGCGCGCGTGGTCGCCCGCCTGCCCGAGGTGGTCGAGGACGCCGTCCTCGCCGAGGAGACGCAGGGGATCACGGCCTACGCCACCGAGCTCGCGACGCAGTTCCATGCGTTCTACCGGGATGCGCGGGTCGTGGACGTCGAGCAGCCTGAGCGGTCGGCGAAGCGCCTCGCGCTCGCCCTCGCCACGAAGATCACGCTGGCGAACGCGCTGGGCCTGCTCGGGATCTCCGCGCCCGAGGCGATGTAGGGCGGTTCTGCTCCGGCCTCTGCGCCGACGCGTGACTCCTCCCCTTGACTCGGCTCGGAGTCAGACGACGCAAGGCTCCGTTCGATCTCGACTCGAGGGCTGCGGTTCGGCTGCAGTCTCACGCACCGCCCGAGCGCCCCTGACTCGCAGCCGGGTCAGGGGCGGCGTGTCCGTCGCTGGGCCAGGTCTGCGGTGCGGGTCAGCGCGGCGCGGGTCAGCGCGGCGCGGTCAGCGCGGCGCGTGTCAGCGCGCGACACGGGTCAGCCGGCGAGGCCCAGCACGTTCGCGACCGCGCCGAGCGTGTCCGGGTCGCTCGCGCTGATCACCACGACCCGACCCGGCGACGGCGTGAGCACCGCCCCGCTGCGGCCCGCCGCCTCGAGCTTCGAGACGTAGCCGTCGAGGGCGGCGGCGAACTCGGCCGCATCGGCGTCCGTGTCCCAGGCCGTGTCCATGATCGCCGCCTCGGCGCCGTCGGGGCCTTCGACGAGCGCCACGCGGTCGCCGCCCCAGCCCTCGGCGGCATCGTCGGAGCCGGCAGCCCCGGCGGCGTCCCGCAGGAAGATCTCGAGCTGGAACTCGCCCAGCGTGTCCTCGAGCGCGATCTTCCAGCCCTCGCCGAGGCTGGCCGGGAAGCCCGACGGGAAGTCGACGGCGACCGGCTGCTCGTCCGCCTGGAACTTGTCCGGGTGGAGCACCTGCTCGGTCGTGTCCGGGGGGTTTGCGTAGAGGCCGTCGACGCCGCCGAACCCGCCGCCCTGGAACGCGACGAGCGCCAGCTGCAGCCCGCCGGTGTACGGGAACAGGAGCGAGTCCTTGAGGATCGCCGGCATTCGCTCGAGGATCGCCTCGGACGCCGGGTCGGACGCGCTGCCGATCTGGCCCAGCTCCTGCGGCGTGAGGTGCTGCTGCGCCCACAGCGACATGAGGAGGGTGGCATCGCCCTCGACGACGACGCTCCGCGCGATCGTGCGGTCGCCCTGGTCGGTGGCGTCCCCGACGAAGTCCCGCAGCACGAACTTCTGGTCCTGTAGCGCGTGCGTGTATTCATGGGCGTACGTGATCTGCTCCGTCGGGCCGATCTCGCCCGAGTCCGAGACGACGACGTACATCTTCTTCGTCTCGTCGTCGTACAGGCCGGCGACCTGGCTGGTCAGCAGCTCGAGGTACAGGTCCTCGAGCGACTCGTCCTCGGGCATCAGCAGGAGCGCCTTGTACAGGTTCTCGGTCCCGATGATGAGCTCCTCGGGATTGTCGCGGTTGAACGACTCCTTGAGGTAGTTGCACAGGCTCGCCTTGTCGAACACGCCGCGCTCGACGGCCGTCGTCGGCGCGATCTCCCGAAGGGCGACGACCTGGCCCTCGATCTCCTCGTAGAGGGCCGCGTCAGCCGGGTCCTCGGGGACCTGGCTGGGGTCGCCCGACGGGATCGGCGCGTCCGGGTCGCAGGCCACCGCAGCCGCGGACGGCGAGGGCGCAGGGGTACCGCTCGTACTCGGCGCAGCCGAGGCCGGTGCGGAGGGGATCGCGTCCGATGGGGACGGGGTCGGCGTGGAGGTGCCGCATGCGGCGACCAGCAGCGCGATGAGCAGCGCGGCGAGGTACCCGGATCGGCGCAGTGGAGTCGTCATCGCGGTGGAGTGTGCCATGAAGGCCCGATGCGACCCGGATGGCCGCCGGTTCCAACCGCGAGATGTGCGTTTCTTAACCGTTCCGGGGCTCGGGGTTGAATCCGGACGGACATATGGTTCTCCTCGGAACACCCCTCAGTTCCATCCTCCCTCCCTCGAACCGGGGGTGCCGATTGGGCAGGCACCTCCGGTTCTCTCGTTAAGCGGGCGATGAGCGGGCGCGCATCGGGGTGAGGGCGGCCCACCCTACAATCGGGGCATGGAGCTCACCTGGTACGGACGGACCTGCGTCCGCCTGCGCGGCAAGGACGCCGTGGTCGTCAACGACCCGTATCCCGCGATCGTCGGCCCCACCGGGCGCGGCATCACGGGGGACGTGGTCACCTACAGCCACCCCGACGACGACCCGCCGCCCAAGAAGGCGACGAAGCTGTCCCGCGACGGCGGCACCGCCCTGCCCACCTCGCTCGAATCCGCGTTCGTCCTGGACGGGCCCGGTGAGTACGAGGTCCACGACGTCCTGCTCACCGGCGTGCGGACGTATCGGGACAACGCGAAGGGCGCGGACCGCGGCCGCCAGACCGCGTTCGTGATGGAGCTGGACGGAATCCACACGATCCACCTCGGCGACATCGGCCACGAGCTGACCGAGGAGAAGCTCGCGGACATCGGCCGCGTGGAGGTCGTGTGCGTGCCGATCGGCGGCGCCCTGACCGCCACGACGGCCGCGGCACTCGTCGCGCAGCTCGATCCGAAGATCGTCATCCCGATGCCGGTGTGCGAGAACGAGGCCGACTGCGACGAGGCGCTGAAGAAGTTCCTCCACGAGATGGGCGCCGAACCCGTCGCCCAGGCGAAGCTGTCCGTGATGCCGTCCAGCCTCCCGCCCGAGACGACGACGGTCCTGCTGGAGTCCCGCGGCAAGATCTAGACGCGAAGGCCGGTCCGCGCGGGGGAAGGCGGACGCGCCGGCGAGTCCGCCCGGCGCTCAGTCCGCGCGCCGATAGACGATCCGGCCGCGCTTGACCACGACGTTGACGAGGTCCGCGCCGACCCAGTAGGGCAGCTCGCCGACCGAGGCCGCCCGCCAGACCACGACGTCGCCCAGCTTGCCCGGCTCCAGCGCGCCCGCCTCCTCGCCCAGCCCCGCCGCGTGGGCGGCGTTCACCGTGACCGCCGCCAGCGCCTCCTCGGGCGACAGCTTCATCTCCAGGCAGGCCACGGTCATCACGAGCGGCAGGTTCGGGTTGGGCGAGGTGCCGGGGTTGAAGTCCGTGCCCAGGGCGACCGGGACCCCGGCATCGATGAACCGCCGCGCAGGGGCGGGCTCGTCGGTCATGAGGAACCAGGTCGTGCCGGGCAGCAGCGTGGCCACGGTCGGGCGCTCGCCGCCGGCGGCAGCGGCGAGGGCGGCGACGCCGTCGTCGCTGGGGACGTGGAGATGGTCCGCGGAGAGCGCCCCGAGCTCCGCCGCGAGCTCCGCACCGCCAGACGGCGCGAGCTCGTCCGCGTGGAGGCGGATCGCCATCCCGTACCCTGCCGCCGCCTGGAGGATCCGCCGGCTCTGGTCCGCCGTGAACACGCCCTGCTCGCAGAACACGTCGCACGAGACCGCCCGACCCTGCGCCGCGATCCCGGGCAGCTGCTCCTCGATCACGTGCCGGACGTAGGCCTCCGTGCCGTCCGGGCGGCTCCGGTACTCGGGCGGCACGGCGTGCGCGCCGAGGAACGTGGGGACCACGTCGACCGGGCCCTCCTTGCCCAGCTCGCACGCGACCTCCACGAGCCGCAGCTCGGTCTGGAGGTCGAGCCCGTAGCCGGACTTCGCCTCGACCGTCGTGACCCCGTGGCGGCGCATCTCGTCCAGCCAGCGCCGGCCGTGCGGCCGCGAGGTCCTCCTCGCCCGCTGCGCGCGTGGCGGCCACCGTGGACAGGATCCCGCCGCCGGCCGCGAGGATGTCCATGTACCCGGCACCCGCTGGCGCAGGACGAGCTCGCCCTCCCGGCGTACCGGCAAACAGCAGGTGCGTGTGGGGATCCACGAGCCCCGGGGTGACGACACCGCCGTCGGCGTCGAGGCGGACGAACCGGGCAAGCGGCATCCCGCCTCGCTCCAGGCCCTCCTCGACCGCGTCGCGCGGCCCGACGCGCGACGACCGGCCGTCCCAGCATCGCCACGACAGGTGCCTGCGGGGAGCCGGGTCCACCCACGTCCGTCGCGTCGAGGAGCGCGAGATCTCCCTGCATCTCCCCGCGCCGGATGCCGCCGGCGAGCGTCGCCACCTGCGCCGCGCCGTGGATCAGCAGGCCGGGCGCGTCCGCCGTTCGCCCGACCGCCCTCGATCAGGCGGAGGCGTCATCCCGGTCCCGGCGGTCCCGCGCCGCCTGCCAGCCGGAGCTCGAGGGCCATGCAGCGGCGTGAAGTCGCGCAGCCGGATCGACTCGGCGCGCGGCGGCGAGGCGCACCTCGGTCGCTGCATCGTCCGGCGCGCCGGCGTGGTCGGCGACGTCCAGCAGCGCCGCGAGCGGCGCGAGGCCGATCAGCTCCGACTCGGCAAGGTCGACGCCGTCCTCGGCCGCGAGCTCGCCGACGGCCTCCCACGCCTGCCAGATCGGCGTGACGCGGAAGTCGAGCAGGTTCATCGAGACCTGGGCGCGGACCGGGTGGCCGCGCTCCGGCTCCTCCACCCTGAAGCCGTTCGCCTGGAGCGCGCGGCAGGCCGCCCCCGGACTCGCGGACACGGCGCGCGATGCGCTTCGCGAGCTCCACGTCGTCCGAGTCCAGGTTGACGTTCCAGGCGATCAGGAACGGGCGGGCACCCACGGCCAGCGCACCCGCGCGCGGGTGCATCCGGGCGGGCCCGAAGTCCGGCTGCCGTCCGTTCTGGCGCGATCTCGGTCCGCAGCCCCTCGTACTGGCCGCGCCGGACGTCGGCGAGCTTCACCCGATCCGAGCGCGTCGCCGCCTGGGCGTACAGGTAGACGGGGAGGTCCCAGCGCGCCGACGATCCGGGCCGCGAACCTGCGGGCGAGCTCCACGCAGGCGTCCATCGTCGTGTCGCCGAGCGGCACGAACGGGATCACGTCCACCGCGCCGATCCGCGGGTGCTCGCCCGTGTGCTCCTCCATGTCGATGTCGTCGAGGGCCTGCGCGACGAGCCGCTCGAGCGCCGCGGAGACGGCGTCGTGCTCGCCCGCGACGGTGAACACCGACCGGTTGTGGCTGGGATCGGACGTGCGGTCGAGGAGGAACACGCCCGGCACCGACGTCAGGGCGTCGGCGAGCCGCTCGACGACGTCGAGGCGCCGGCCTTCGGAGACGTTGGGCACGCTTTCGACGAGCACGTCCCGATGCTACAGACCCGCGCGCCGCCCGTAGCGGCACATCCGCCGCGATGCGCTGTCCTGCGTCAAATTGCCGAGCGCGGCAGGCCGGGACGGCAACGTAGACTCGGCCGTCCATGCAGTCCCCGAGCCGCAGCCTGCTGCGCCACCCCGACTTCCTCAAGCTGTGGACGGCGGAGACCGATCTCCGTCTTCGGCAGCTCGATCACCCAGCTCGCCCTGCCCCTCATCGCGGCGACGACCCTCGAGGTCACGCCCGTTCGAATTCGGGCTGCTGACGACGATCGAGTTCCTGCCGTTCATCCTGTTCAGCCTGCCCGCGGGCGTCTGGGTGGACCGCCTGCGCCGCCGGCCGATCCTCATCGCGGGCGACATCGGGCGGGCGATCGCGCTCGTCTCGATCCCGGTCGCCTTCTACTTCGACGCGCTCACGATCTGGCAGCTGTACATCGTCGGGTTCACGACCGGCATCCTCACCGTCTTCTTCGACGTCGCGTACCAGAGCTACCTGCCGTCGGTCGTGGAGCGGGACCAGCTCGTGGACGGCAACTCCAAGCTCGAGATCACCCGGAGCGCGGCCCAGATCCTCGGACCGGGCATCGCGGGCGTCCTCATCGGCATCCTGCGGGCCCCGTTCGCGATGCTCATCGACGCCCTGAGCTTCGCGGTCTCGGCCGTGTTCCTCGCCTGGATCCGGCGGCCGGAGCCACCGCTCGTCGCTGCACGACGAGACCGCCCACGGCCCGAAGCCATCGATGCGCACGGAGATGGCCGCCGGCCTCCGCTACGTGACCGGCCACCGGTGGCTGCGCTCGATCGCCGCGACGACCGGCACGTCCAACTTCTTCGGCAACGTCTCGGGCGCGATCCTCATCCTCTACCTCACGCGCGAGCGCGGCCTCGGCCCGGAGGCGATCGGGTTCGCGTTCTCCGTGGGATCGGTCGGCGTGCTCGTCGCGGCGCTCATGACGAACCGCCTGACCCGGCGGCTCGGCGTCGGGCGGATGCTCGTCGCGACGGCGATCGGCTTCAGCGTGTCGGGCCTGCCCGTCGCCTTCGCGCCCGACGAGGTCATCTGGTTCGCGGTCGCGCTGAGCGGGTTCCTGATGGGGTTCTGCGGCGTCGGCTGGAACATCAACCAGGTCTCGCTGCGCCAGGCGATCACGCCACCGCGGATGCAGGGCCGGATGAACGCCACGATGCGCTTCATCGTCTGGGGCACGATGCCGATCGGCGCCATCATCGGCGGCGCGCTGGGCAGCCTCATCGGGCTCCAGGAGACGATCGTCGTCGGGGCGATCGGCGGGCTGGTCGCGTTCATCCCGGTGACGCTGTCGTCCGTGCGCCACATCGTCCGGATCCCGGACCAGGTCGACGACGAGGCGCAGCGTCCGCCCCGGCGGTTGCCTGACGCGACGTGCGGGGACCCGGCCGACGCTAGCCGTCCAGCATCGGGATGTGGACGCCACGCTCGCGGGCGACCTCGATCGCGTGCTCGTAGCCCGCATCCACGTGACGCACGACGCCCATCCCCGGGTCGGTCGTGAGGACCCGCTCCAGCTTCCGGGCCGCGAGCTCCGTCCCGTCGGCGACGACCACCATCCCCGCGTGCTGGCTGTACCCGATCCCCGTCCCGCCGCCGTGGTGGATCGAGACCCACGTCGCGCCGGCCGCCGTGTTGACCAGCGCGTTGAGCAGCGGCCAGTCCGCGACCGCGTCCGACGCCGTCGACCATCGCCTCCGTCTCGCGGTTGGGCGAGGCGACCGAACCCGAGTCCAGGTGGTCCCGGCCGATGACGATCGGCGCCTTCACCTCGCCCGTCGCGACGAGGCGGTTGAACTCGAGGCCGGCCTTCGCGCGCTCGCCGTAGCCCAGCCAGCAGATCCGCGCCGGGAGGCCCTGGAACGGGACCTTCGCCTCGGCGAGCTCGAGCCAGCGCCGCAGGCCCATGTCGTGCGGGAACAGCTCCAGCAGCGCCCGGTCCGTCCGCCGGATGTCCTCCGGATCGCCCGACAGGGCCGCCCACCGGAACGGCCCGCGGCCCTCGCAGAACTGCGGCCGGATGAACGCGGGGACGAAGCCCGGGTAGTCGAAGGCGTTCTCGACGCCCGCTTCCTGGGCCTGGGCCCGGAGGTTGTTGCCGTAGTCGAAGACGACCGCGCCCGCGTCCTGGAACGCGAGCATCGCCCGGACGTGGTCGGCCATCGAGCGCATCGAGCGCTGCATGTACACCTCGGGCTCGCTGATCCGCAGCACGTGCGCATCGTGGAGGCTGATCTCCGCCGGCACGTAGCCGGCCAGCGGCGTCGTGCGCCGAGGTCTGGTCCGTGACGACGTCGAACCGCTCGCCGGCCTTCGCCCACGCGGGCTCGATCTCGGCGGCGTTGCCGACCAGCGCGATCGACGTGATCTCGCCGGCCGCGGCCGCCTGCCGGGCCATCGCGAGCGCCTCCTGCGGCGAGTGGGTGAGGTGGTCCACGTAGCCGATCTCGTGGCGTCGGCGCGCCCGCGCCTCGTCCACCTCGATCGCGATGCACACGCCCTCGTTCATCGTCACCGACAGCGGCTGGGCGCCGCCCATCCCGCCGAGGCCCGCCGTCAGCACGACCCGACCCGCGCAGCGTCCCGCCGAAGTGCTGGCGGGCGAGCTCCGCGAACGTCTCGTACGTGCCCTGGAGGATCCCCTGGGTGCCGATGTAGATCCAGGACCCCGCGGTCATCTGGCCGTACATCATCAGGCCCTGCTGCTCGAGCTCGCGGAAGTGCTCCCAGGTCGCCCACTTGCCGACGAGGTTCGAGTTCGCGATCAGCACCCGCGGCGCCCACTCGTTGGTGCGGAACACGGCGACCGGCTTGCCCGACTGGACCAGGAGCGTCTCGTCCGTCCTCGAGGTGCCGCAGCTCGCGGACGATCGCGTCGAACGCCGCCCAGCTCCGCGCCGCGCGACCGGTGCCCGCCGTAGACGACGAGGCTGTCCGGGTCCTCGGCCACCTCTGGGTCGAGGTTGTTCATGAGCATCCGGAGGACCGCTTCCTGCTGCCAGCCCTTCGTCGACAGGGTCGTGCCGCGCGGGGCGCGGACGGGGCGCGGGCCGGACTCGGGCGCGCCGGGGGTCTCGGTCGTCATGGCGGCGAGTCTAGGCCCGCCGATTCGCCCGTGCAGGGCCGGATGGCCCGTGCTTGCACGGTGGTACCCGGATCGGCCGTCGCCACCCTCGCCGCGTCGGTGCCCGACGGACGTTCGCCCACGCCCACCCCGACTCGTCCGTCGCGATCCGCTGACGCTCGGTCCGTCGCCTCTCCCTTGACTCAGCGGTGAGTCACACCATCGTCTGCACGCTGTGATTTGCGAGACAGGCGCCAGGCGCAGTGTCGATCCACGCTCGTAGATGCGCTTCCTGACTCACCGTGGAGTCGGGGGCGAGGAGCGGGGTGGCGTCGAGGGCGAGGAGCCGGGACAGGCGCTGCCTACGGGCGGAGGTCGGCCATGAGCCGCTCGCCGAAGCGGGCGTCGCCGAGGGAGAACAGGGAGACGAGGACGCCGCGCTCCTCGACGAACGCGTGGTACACACGGAGCCCGCCGTCGCAGGTCGTGATGTACACCGTGCGACCGTCCAGCTCCGCCTCTGCGTTGGCGACGACGCCGCCTGCCTGCGCGCACGCGCCCTCGCTGTACGTCTCGCGCCAGTCCCGGAAGAACGCGTCGCTCCACGCCCCGGGGGCGACCTCGGCGACCACGCCAGACGCGAGGTCGTCCGGTCCGACGACGATCCCGAACGCCGCCCGCGTCACGTTCGTCGCGAAGGCAGGGTCGGAGGCCGCCTCCGCAAACGACTCCTCCTCCGCGGTCACGGGGATCCCGTCGAGGTCCGGCGGCAGGATCGCGAGCAGCGAGTCATCCCGGACGACACCGGTCGGCGGCGACCCCGGGGGCGACGACGACGGCAGGACCGACGGCGTGCCGGCAGGCGAGGGTTCCACCACGCCAGTGGACGGGCCCGCGGTCGAAGAGACCGGCACGCCAGAAGGAGCCGGGGCACCGCACGCTGCCAGCGCCGCGAGCGCCGCCAGCATCGCGAGAAGAACGACGGTCGTCGCGATCGGCGAGCGGTGCCTCACGCAAGCTCCCGGCGCAGGACCGGGAAGCGGTCGTCCGGCGCGGCGATCGTGAACTCGAGCGCCTCCCAGAAGGCCGGCGTGGCGGCGCTCGTCGCGTTCTCGCGCGCGCCACGCTCCGGGTACGTCTCGACGGCGGCGAAGCCCGCGGGCGGCGAGGTCGTCGCAGACCGCCTCCACGAGCATCGCGGCCAGGCCCCGGTCGCGCGCGGCGGCGGTCGTCGCGATGCAGGTGATCACGGCGGGCAGCGGCGAGACGGGGAGCTTCGGGTAGAGCTCGCGGGTCCGCAGCGCCCGCGGGTACGCGGAGAGCGGTCCGAACTGGGCGTACGCGGCCGGCTCGTCGTCGACGAGGAGGACCTTCGCGTAGCTCCCGAACACCGCGAGGCCCCGGGCGAGCAGCCGCAGCTTCGGCGGCGCGTCGTGGGCGACGGCCGGGCCGGTCTTCGGGGCGGGCGCGAACGGGTTTGTCGGGGCGTCGTCGTCGGCGGCGAGGAACGGGTTGAACGTCTCACCGCGCGCCGGGGCGAACGGGTTGAACGCGGGCTCGTCGTCATCGTCGTCGCCGAACGGGTTCCGCGGCCGTGACGGCCTGGCCGGGGGCGGCGCGGCCGACGGGTCGAACCACGCTGCCCGGGCCGCCTTCGACCCGCGGTCCGCCTCCTCCCAGTAGTCGCACGAGCGGTGGTCGAACCCGGGATCCGCGCACGGCGGGAGCAGCGCGAAGGTGGCGTCGTCGGTGACGTCGACGATGCGAATGGCCATGGCGGAGAGTCTACGGCGAGGCTTCAGCCGACGAGGTCGGCGAGCGTGCCCTCCTGGACGATGGCGAGCGTCGCGGCGAGGTCCGGCCCGGGCTCGCGATCGTCCACCAGGCGCTCAACGCGCCGCCGGATCCGCGCGTGCGCCGCGGCAACGCCGATCCCCGGCACGGGCGATGCACCGCCGTCGGACGGGCCGGCCAGCGCGGCGAGCCGCAGGTCGAGCGCCTGGGCCGCGGCGAGCAGCTCGATCGCCACGATCTGCTGCACGTGGCCCAGGACCGTGCGTGCGTGCCGCGCGGACGACGCCCCCATCGAGACGTGGTCCTCCTGGTTGGCGCTGGTCGGGATCGAATCCGCGGACGACGGGTGCGCGAGGACCTTGTTCTCCGACGCCAGGGCCGCCGCCGTGTACTGGACGATCATCAGGCCGCTGTTCCGGCCGGGATCGGGCGTGAGGAACGCCGGGAGCCCGCCGTTGAGCCGCGGATCCACGAGCAGCGCCGTCCGCCGCTCCGAGATCGCCCCCAGCTCCGAGAGCGCGAGCTTCGCGAAGTCCAGCGCGAGCGCGATCGGCTCGCCGTGGAAGTTGCCGCCGCTGATCACGAGACCGCCGCCCGTCGCGAGCGCGTCGACGGGAACCTCGCCGCCCGCCGGGAACACGAGCGGGTTGTCGGTCGCCGAGTTGAGCTCGACGTCGAGGACGCGGCGGAGATGGTCGAGCGCGTCCCGCACGGCGCCGTGGACCTGCGGCACGCAGCGCAGGGAGTACGGGTCCTGGACCTTGTGGCTCGATCCGTGGTGCGCCGTCTGGAACCCGGAGCCGCGCAGCAGGTGTCGCAGCTCGGCGGCGACCTCGACCTGGCCCGGGTGCGGTCGTGCCAGCTGGTACGGCGCGGCGAACGCCACCTCGGTGCCGAGGAGCGCCTCCACGGACATCGCCGCGGCCACGCTCGCGGTCCGCGTGAGGCGATCAGCGTCGGCGAGGAGCAGCGCCCCCAGCGCCGACATGAGCTGCGTGCCGTTGAGGAGCGCGAGCCCTTCCTTCGGCTGCAGGGTCAGCGGCTCCAGCCCGGTTTCCCGGAGCGCGACCATCGCCGGCATCACCTGCCCGCCCATCTCCACCTGCCCGCGCCCGATGATCGGCAGCGCGAGGTGCGCGAGCGGCGCGAGGTCCCCTGACGCCCCGACGCTCCCCTGCTCCGGCACGACCGGGTGGATCCCCAGCTCGAGGAACCGGCAGATCCGGTCGACGAGCAGCGGGCGGCACCCAGAGTGTCCTAGCGCAAGGGTGTTCGCGCGGAGGAGGAGCATCGCGCGGACAACCTCGCGCGGGAACGGGTGGCCCACGCCGGCGGCGTGCGACGCGATGAGGTTCTCCTGGAGGACGGCGGCGTCCTCGGGCGGGATGTAGGTCGTCGCGAGGTCGCCGAAGCCGGTGGTCACGCCGTAGACGACCTCGCCCCGGGCGACGAGGGTGTCGATGACGTCGCGCGCCTCCTGCATCCGCTCGCGGGCGTGGACGTCGAGTGCGGCTCGGGCGCCGTGGCGGGCCACGGCCTCGACGTCGGCGACCGTCAGGTCCGCGCCGGTGAGGACGACGAGCTCGGGCGGGCCCGGCGCGGCAGTACGCGCTGGTACGAAGTGGGCATCGGTCACGACGGGGAGCATAGGCTACCCTTCGCCCCGTGTTCGACTTCCTGAACGGCCCCGTCCGCGAGCTCGTGACGGCGATCTACGAGGCGGTGGGGTATCTCGGCGTGGCCCTGTGGGTCGCCATCGAGAGCGTCATCATCCCGATCCCGTCCGAGATCATCCTCCCCTTTGCAGGCTTTCTTGCGGCCGATGCATCGTCGATCGAGCCGCTCACCGGGTCGCCGTGGAACATCCCGCTGCTCGTCGTCGCGGCGACGATCGGGTCGCTCATCGGGGCGTTGATCGCGTACGCGATCGGCTACTTCGGCGGCCGCCCGGTGCTGATCCGCTGGGGGAGGTTCCTGCGGTTCACGGCGGAGGACCTCGACAAGACGGAGGCGTTCTTCGTGCGCTGGGGGAACTGGGCGGCGTTCCTCGGGCGCATGGTCCCGGTCGTCCGCTCCCTCGTCTCATTCGGGGCCGGCGTCGGCCGCATGCACCTCGGCCCGTTCATCCTGTTCACGATCCTCGGCTCCATCCCGTGGAACCTGTTCCTCGTGATGGCGGGCTACCTGCTGGGCGAGAACTGGACCCAGATCGGCGACTTCCTCAAGCGCTACGAGTACCTCGTGCTCGGGGTCCTGATCGTGATCGGGCTCGGGTACCTGTGGTTCAAGTTCGTCAGGCCCCGGCGCGGCACGCCGCCCGAGACGCCGGCGGCGGTCGAGGACCCGTCCTAGGCGGAACCGGTCACTCCCAGGGCAGCGCGTCCGGCCCGCGCAGGTGGCCGAGGTCGTTGCCGACGAGGAGCTTCGCGTCCCCCGGTCCGTCGGTGTCCTCCCAGCGCAGCACCGTGAGGTTGCCCTGCCCCTGGACGAAGCGCTTGCGGTAGTCGCGGACGTCGGTGCCCAGCGCGATGCACAGCAGAATCCGGTTCGTGGAGCTGTGGGCGACGACGAGGACCGGCCGCTCGGTCGGGGCCACGCCAGGCCCACCCGGTGAGGTCGCGGCACGAAGGGACGCCTTCGCGTGCCACGCCTTCTGCTCCTCGATGAGGTCCCCGAGGAACGAGCGAACTCGCTCTGCGACATCGTTGCCGGACTCGCCGCCGGGGCACGCAAGCCGATCGGGGGCGAGCTCCCACTCGCGGCGGTACGCGCCGTCACGCTCGTAGAGCTCGTGGTAGCGCAAGCCCTCCCACGCGCCGTAGTCCATCTCCTTGAGCCGCGGGTCGGCCTCGATCCGGCCGGCGGGCGCGATGATCGCGGCCGTCTCGCGGGCACGGAACAGGGAGCTCGTGATGACGCGGTCGAAGCGCACCGCCGAGAGGCGCCTCGCGAGCGCCTCCGCCTGCCGGCGACCGGCCTCGTTGATCGAGATGTCGATACGCTGGCCGAGGTGCTGCTCCGGCTCGGAGCGGTCGGTCAGGCCGTGGCGGGTGAGGACGACGGTCAGCATTCCGTGCAGTCTACGGGTGTCGCATCCGCAGCGGGACCGCGCGTGGGAGAATGCGAGCCGGAGGTACCGACGAGACAACGATGAGCGAACCGCATCCCGCACCCGACGCCCACGACGAGCCCGGCCGCGTGCCGGACATGCACGGCTCGTCCGACGTGGTCGAAGGCGCCCACGGCTCCACCGCCGACCATGGCAACGGCCATGGGCACGACGATCACGGCCACGAGGGGATGGGGCTGGGGCCGATCGACTGGCGGATGTGGGCCGTCGGCGTGGTGGGCGTGGTGGCGGCGCTCATCGTGACGGCCGGCTTCGTCGTCGCGACGGGCTTCCAGTTCAACGCCTGACCGAGTCCGGAACCAATCCCGGGCACCCGTCGTCTGGGCGACCATGAGCATCCACGACGTCCGCTGGCCGATCCAGCGATCGCTCGGACTGCTGCTGGTGGCGGCACTCCTCGCGTTCGTACCGCAGCTCGCGATCCCCCGTCCCGTCGCGGCCTGCTCGTGCATCGCCGCGCAACCCCTCGCGCAGTACGCGAAGGACGGCAGCGTGATCATCTCCGGGCGCGTGATCGGCCGGGATGCAGTCGGCGTCCAGGTCGCCGTGGACCGCTGGTTCGCCGGGTCAGACCCTGCGCGTGGCGTCTGGATCACCGGCGACTTCGGCAACGGGGCGAGCTGCGGCGTCGGATCGGAGCCGCCGATGGGCACGGAGTGGATCTGGGTCGCCTGGCGGCCCGAGGGCGAGCCCGGCCTCTCGATCTCGATCTGCGCCCCGATCGCCGACCTCTCGACGCCGGCCGGCCAGGAGCTCCTCGCCGAGGCGCGGCAGACGTTCGGCGACATCGGCGTCGACCTCCCGCTGGGCGGGGGCCCGGTGGACGACCCGGAGCCCACAGCGGAGGCCGGTGGACAGGACGACCAGGCGCTCATCGTCGTCGCGGCGGCCCTCGGCGCGGGCGTCCTCGTCCTGGCCGGGGTCGCGCTCCTCGCCCGCCGCCGTCAGACCGCGTAGAACGCGGAGGCGTGGCGGCAACCGGTCGCCCCGACCCTAGAACAGGCCGACGATGTTCCCGTCCGCGTCGATGTCGATGCGCTCGCCGCCGGGCTTCGAGTTGAGGCCGGGCATCGTCCGCATGTCGCCCGCGATCGGCGTCACGAAGCCCGCGCCGGCGGCCAGCCGTACCTCGCGGATCGGCACCCGGAAGCCCGTCGGGCGGCCGAGCAGCTTCGCATCGTGGCTGAGGCTGTACTGCGTCTTCGCCATGCAGATCGGCAGGTGGCCGAAGCCCATCGCCTCGTACGCCGCCAGGCTCTTCGCGGCGGCCGGGGCGAAGTCCACGCCGTCCGCCCCGTAGATGCGGGCCGCGATCGTCTCGATCTTCGCGGCGAGCGGCATCACGTCGGGGTATATGAGGGCGAAGTCGGGAGCGCCCTCCTCCGCGGCCGCCCACACCGCCGCGGCCAGGTCCTCGGCGCCGGCCCCGCCGTCGGTGAAGTGACGGGCGACCACCGCGTCACGGGCACCAGCCGCGAGCGCGACCTCCCGGATCGCCTCGATCTCAGCCTCGGTGTCGGTGGGGAACACGTTGATCGCCACGACCGCCGGCACGCCGAACGCGCGGACGTTCTCGATCTGCTTGGCCAGGTTCGCCCCGCCGATACGGACCGCGTCCGGGTTGTTCTCGAGGAGCACGGGGTCGAGTGGCTTGCCGGCGACAATCCGGCCCACGCCCCCGTGCATCTTGAGTGCCCGTACGGTCGCGACCACGACCGCCGCATCGGGCGTGAGCCCGGACGCCCGGCACTTGATGTTGAAGAACTTCTCGGCGCCCATGTCGGCGCCGAAGCCGGCCTCGGTCACGACGATCTCGCTGCTGGCGAGCGCCGCGCGATCCGCGAGCACGCTGTTGTTGCCGTGGGCGATGTTGCCGAACGGACCGCAGTGGACCCAGGCGGGTCCGCCTTCGAGCGTCTGGAGCAGGTTGGGCTCGAGCGCGTCCTTGAGCAGGACCGCCATCGAGCCCGCGACCTTGAGATCCTCGGCGGTGATCGGGGTGCCGTCCTTGCGGGTCGCAAGGACCATCCGGCCAAGCCGCGCACGAAGGTCCTCGAGGTCCGAGGCGAGGGCGAGGACGGCCATGACCTCGGATGCGACCGTGATCACGAACTGGGTCTCGCGCGGGTAGCCGTTCTCCTTGCCGCCGAGCCCGACGACCACGTGCCGCAGCGCACGGTCGCTGATGTCGACGACCCGTGGCCAGAGCACGTTGTTGGCGTCGATGCCGAGCTGGTTGCCGTGGTGGATGTGGTTGTCGACGAACGCCGCGCCGAGGTTGTGGGCCGCGCCGATCGCGTGCACGTCGCCCGTCAGGTGGAGGTTGAAATCCTCCATCGGGATGACCTGGCTGTAGCCGCCGCCGGCGGCGCCGCCCTTGATCCCGAACACGGGCCCGAGGCTCGGCTGGCGGATCGCGACCGCCGCCTTGCGCCCGATCCGGTTGAGCCCCTGGGCGAGCCCGACGGTCGTCGTCGACTTGCCCTCGCCCAGCGGCGTGGGGCTGATCGCCGTGACCACCACGTACTTGCCGCGAGGGTTCTGCGCCTCGAGGCGCCGGATCCCCTCGATCGTCACCTTCGCCTTCGTCCGGCCGTACGGCTCGATCTCGTCGTCCTCGAACCCGAGCTCGCGGGCGATGTCGGCGATGGGGCGGGGCGTGACCGAGCGGGCGATCTCGAGATCGGACGGAAAGCTCATGAACGACTCCCGGCGGGCTGCAGGATCCCGGAGCCGCGGCCGTTCGAGGCTTGCGCCTGGTCCTGGGCTGCGCGGACGAGGTGGGTGAGAAGGAGCGCGTTCGTCACCGGACCCACGCCGCCTGGGACGGGCGTGATCGCCGAGGCGACCCGGCTGGCGGACTCGAAGTCGACGTCGCCGACGAGCTTGTCGTCCACGACATTGATGCCCACGTCCACGACCGTGCAGCCGGGCCGGAGCATGTCCCCCGTGACGAGGCCGGGCACGCCGGCCGCGACAACGACCACGTCCGCCTCGCGCAGGTGCCGGCCGAGATCGACCGTCCTCGAGTGGCAGACCGTGACGGTGGCGTTCTCGCGGAGGAGGAGCAGGGCCGCCGGCTTGCCGACCACGTTCGACCGTCCCACCACGACCGCGTGCTTGCCGGCGAGCTCGATGCCGGAGCGCTTGAGCAGCTCCACGGCCGCGTGGGCGGTGGTGGGGAGGAACCCCTCGTAGCCCAGCGTCATCAGGCCGGCGTTGCGTGGATGGAGGCCGTCGATGTCCTTGGCGGGATCGAGGATGTCGATCACGGTGGACAGCGGGATCCGCTTGGGAAGCGGCATCTGGACGATGACGCCTGCGACGATCGGGTCGGCGTTGAGCCGCTCGATCTCCGCGCGAACGGCCGCCGCGGACGCGCGTCCCGGGATCTCGACGAGCCGCCCGTCGATGCCGACCTTCGCACAGGACTTGAGGATCTGGTTCAGGTAGACGGCCGACGGGGCATCCCGTCCCACGATGAGGATCGCGAGCGTCGGGGCGTACCCGCGCCGGCCCCGGAACGCGGCGACGTCGTTCGCGACGGACGCCCGGATCTCGGCGGCGATCGGCGCCCCGAGCAGGAGCCGCGGCCCCTCGTCGGCTGGATTGGTCACGCCGGGCCGGCCTCCAGGGGATCGCGGGCCTCGCCGCCGCGGACGAGCTCACGGGTCCGGTCCGCGAGTCGCTCGACGTCGTCGGCCAGCCGCTCGGTGCTCGCGTGCAGCTCGCGCGCCACGGCCTCGTCCCCGATCGCCGGCAGGTTCACGTACACGTTCGCGGCCGCGGCCCGCGCGGCGGCGGTCGAGAGCAGCGCCGCGACCTCGAGATCCGAGCTCGCGTTCCTGTTGCTCCGGCCCGCGAGCGCCTCCGTGTACCCGACGACCTCGAGGCAGACCTGGACGGTGTGGAACGGAGCCTGTGACGCGGCGCGGGCGGCCTCCCGGATCGCGGCTGCCCGGACCTCGCGCTCCTGATCCGTGTCCCGGGGCAGCTTCATCGCCGCGCCGTACCCGGCATAGGCGACCGCATCCTCGTCCGCGAGGGCGAGCAGCCGCTCCGCCAGCCCGCGACCGGCGGTGATCGCCTCCTCGTGCAGGGCGGCATGCGCCGCGTACTTGGGCCGGTCCTGGGACAGCGACGCGACCATCGCGACGAGGCCCGCCGCGAGGCTGCCCGCGATCGCCGCGGCGCTGCCACCGCCCGGGACGGGTGCTGCGGAGGCCAGCTGGTCGACGAAGGCGGCGACCGTCAGGTCGCCAAGGCGGGTGCTCGGTTCCACCCGACGATTGTAGGGACCGCCGGACGCGCCCGACGCGGCCGGTGCGTCCCCCGGTTCCAGGGCCGGACGGCCCCTCGGGGCTGGCCCGCTGCCATGGGACATCCGGCCCTGCCGAACACCACGAGATCCCGCAATGATCCGGACGCGGGACGGCGATCGACGCCCCGGGACGGTTGGGGGATACAACCCACCATGGACGACGCCACCTCGGTGGCGGGGCCCAGCGACGTCGAGCAGGTCCGCCGGGCGCGGGCCGGCGATGTCCGTGCGTTCGAAAGCCTCGCGTCGGCCGTCGCGCCCTGGGCATTCCGCGTGGCGTCGGCCATCCTCGGCAGCGCTACCGATGCCGAGGATGCCACCCAGCATGCGCTCGTCGCCGCCTGGCGCGAGCTTCCCAGGCTCCGCGATCCCACGGCCTTCGACGACTGGCTGCTCCGGATCCTCTTGAACGAGTGCCGGATGGCCGCCTGCAACCGGCTCAGCGCGCAGCCACTCCATGACGCGCGTTCCGACGAGGCTGGCGGCAGCGGTCCATCGTCGCCTCGGTCGTCGATGTCCCGGGACGACGTGACCGGGGTCCTGGAGGCCGCGTTCGACCGGCTCGATCCGGACGACCGCGCGATCCTCGTCCTCTGCCACGTCTTCCCGATGCCGCTGGATCGGATCGCAACGTCGCTCCATGTCCCGGTCGGCACCGCCAGGTGGCGCCTCCACGAGGCGACGCAGGCGCTGGTGCTCGCATTGGAGACGGTCGAGTGACGACCCCGGATCGAACCGAAGAGCTGATCGTCGGAATGCTCCAGCGGCGCGCGGGCACACCGCCGCCCAAGAGCCTGGTCGACCGGGTGATGCATGGCGTCACGATGACGGTCCAGGCCAGCCCGAGCACGTGGTGGGCCCGCGGCGATCGGATTCGGACGCTGGGGCTCGTCGGTGTCCTTGCGGGCGTAGTGGTCGTTGCGGTGCTGTTCGGCGGCCAGCTCGGCGCGTCGGGGGAGCCCTCCGCGAGTGATGCGGCGATCGCAGCGACCTCCGCCCTTGGCACGTCGCCAACGCCCGTCCCGACCGATACCGCCGGCGAGCCGACCCTCGAGCCGTCGTCGTCGCCCACCGAACCGCCCGGGAACCGTCCCGCAGCGACTGCACTGCTCCCGGACACGCTCGCGTCCGTGACAGACGCGGGGCGCCGCCTGCGAGTACGGACGGCACCGGGGACAGGCGAGGACTCCAAGCGCCTGACGCCGGTCCTCCCGTCGGGTTCGCACCTGCTGATCGTGAGCGAGCCCGAACGTGCCGATGGCTACGAGTGGTACGAGGTCGTAACCGACGGCAACGGTCACGAGCTCTTCGGGTGGGTCGCCGGTGGCCATGACGGCGTGGACTGGATCCGGCCGAGGGGGATCTCGTGTCCGACCGTCCTGAACGGAGACACCATCACGCAGCTGACTCGCATCGGCATCCTGGTCTGCTTTGCCGGTCGCGAGATCGTGATGGAGGTGGCGGTGGAGGCGGTGCGCAGTGGGAGAGCGGTCGACGGATGCCCGTGGACACAGGACGAGGATCCGTGCCGCCTTGTGCCGGACTGGCGCGCCAATCGCCTGGACCTCATGGTCCCGGGCGAGGACGAGACGGGTTTCATCAGCGTCGTGGTCCCGCCATCGCTCGACCCGGCTGTGTCGCCTCTCGAGGTGGGGGCCGAGCTGACGATCAGGGTGGCGTTGGACAGCAGCGACGCGACGGAGTGCCGGATCGTCGATGAGGCTGGACGCGACGTCGTCTCACGGTCGCTCGCCACCACCGAGTGCCGCTTGCAGCCGGTCCTGGTTGCCGTCGATGAGGTGCCGTTCGATTCATCCGCGCCGTGACCCGCCACGACGAGCCCGGAGGTCCCGGTCGTGGCCGGGTCTGCGCGGATGGTCCGCGGGGCGAGCGTGTGCCGCCCGCCCCGCAGCCGACCCCAGGGAGTCGGCGGGGAGGAGCCGCGACCCCCGTGTGTGGTGGCGCTAGGCCGCCGGCACCAGCTCGTCGAGCCCGTCGATGGTCCAGCGCTTCGAGCGATGCAGGTAGGTGAGCGCCAGGCGCACGCCGGGCGTGTCGACCTCGAACAGCGTGCGCGGCCCGGTGATCGCCGGGTAGGCGGACTGCTCGTCCCGGACCGAGACGAGGCGGGTGACGGGGAGGCGCTCCTCACCCCAGGTGATCTCTCGCGGAGTGCCGTTGAACCAGTCCGTGCGGACCTGGACCTTGACCGGTGCGACGCGAACCATCGCCATCGTGGTGTCTCCTTCGGCGGGTGGTCGTTGTCACCCGGGGGCACACCGGATGCGAACGCTTGTTCGTTTCTGACCAGACGCTAGACCGAACAGGTGTTCGATGTCAAGCCCCTGTGAGCGGAGATTCCACCGGCCCCGTGCCACCTAGGCTGTCACGGGCGCAGGCCGCGGCGGCGACACCGACCCGACGTCCCGGCACACCGAACCTCCACGCTCCCTTCACTGGCGCTCCATGCCGAGCCGCGACGATGCCGTCCACATCCCGCCCGCATCGGAGCCCGCCCTGATGGACGCCGTCGCCCGCCCCCGACCGACACTCGGCAGCGTGCGCCGTGTCCGGCGGGGCATCACCGCCCTCCGCGGGGTCCAGGGCTTCCGGCGGGCGGTCCAGGCGGCCGTGCTCCTGTTCATCGTGTCGCTGATGGTCGGTCGCATCGAGGGGTCGACCAGCCCCGAGGCGCTGTGCCCGTTCGGCGGCATCGAGACGATCGTCGGCTTCGCGACGGGTGGTGTCTTCGTCCCCCACGTCCACCTGTCGAACGTGATCCTTGCCGTGGCCGTACTCCTCGTCGCGTTCGCGGCCCGTGGCGCGTTCTGCGGGTGGCTCTGCCCGCTCGGGTTCATCCAGGACCTCGTCGCGGGCGCGAGCAGCACGCTTCAGGCGCATGTCCCGGGCCTGCGTCGCGCGATGCGCGAGCTTCGGCGCCGCGGGGCGCCGCTCGCCGTGCTGGACCGGCCGCTGCGCCTGCTCAAGTACGTCGTCCTCGCGTGGGCGGTCGGCGGCGCAGCGGTGTACGGGGTGATGGTGTTCCGGGACGTCGACCCGTGGAGCGCGTTCCTCGAGCTCGGGCGCGAGACCGCGGGCCTCGGGCTCCTGGTGCTCGCGATCGTGCTCGTCGCCTCGTTCTTCGTCGAGCGTGCCTGGTGCCGCTACGCGTGTCCCCTGGGTGCCGCGACGGGCCTCGTCAGCCGCTTCTCCCCGGTGCGCCTCGAGCGGATCGAGGCGGCATGCACGTCGTGCGGCGCGTGCACGAAGGCGTGTCCGATGGGCATCGAGATCGCGACGGCCACGCGCGTGACCAGCCAGGACTGCACCGGCTGCCTCGAGTGCGTCGAGGCCTGCCCGCGGGCCGGCTCCCTCGAGCTCCGGGCCGGGCTTCCGATCCTGTTCGGGAGCCGGCCGTGAACACCGGAGGGCGAACGATGGGCATCCACCCGGTGGCATTCGGGATCCTGGTCCTCGTCGTGTTCCTGGGGACGATCGGCGTGGCGACGGCGAACGACGCCTGGACGACGACCGGACGGACGGCAGCGGGTGGCGGGCGGGTCACCCTGGATGCCGACTCGACGCCGACGCAGGTGAAGGGCTGGATGGCGATCGGGGATGTCGCCGACGCGTTTGCGATCCCATTGGCAGACATCCTCGTCGCGTTCGGGCTGCCGACAGACACGGCTCCGTCCACGCCCCTCAAGGAGCTCGAGAGCGAGCGGTTCTCGGTCGCGGAGGTGCGCGCGTGGCTCGCCGACCACGCGGGCGGCGGCGGAACCGAACCCTGAGCTACGGGTCCTCGACGGCCGGGGGGTCGATCCCCTCGTCGGGCTCCTGGGGCTTGGGTTCCTCGCGGCGCCGGCGGCCGGTGGGCTCCTCCGGCACGCCGAGCCGGCCCTCGACGGCCGAGTTCGGGTCGCGCTCGAAGACCGTCGGCACCCCGGCGCGGACCAGCCGCCCGCGAGTGACCGCGCGCTCGCCGTACTTGCGCCGGATCACGTCCATCGCCTCGGCCGCCTGGTGGCGCTTCGGATCCCCGGCGCCGAACAGCGCGAGCTGCTCGCGATCGCGGAAGTTCGACGCCGTCACGCCGACGAGGCGGATCTTCTGGCCATGGAGCTCCCGCCGGAGAAGCTCGAGGGCGGACTCGTAGATCTCCTCGGTGAGGTCGGCCGGCGCGTCCAGCGTCGTCTGGCGGGTGATCGTGACGAAGTTGGTGTCGCGGAGCTTGAGGGTTACGGTGGCCGCCTTGAGCCCGGCGGCCCGGAGCCGCCACGCGACCCCGTCGGCCATGCCCAGCAGCGTCCGCTCGATCTTCTCGGGGTCGGCCGTGTCCGTGCCGAACGTGTGCTCGTGGCCGATCGACTTCGCCGGCTCACCGGTGGCGACAGGGTCCGCGTCGATCCCGTGGGCCCGCGCGACGAGGGACGCGCCGTGCTTCCCGAACCGTCGCTCCATCGCCTCGGGCGGCAGCGCGGCCAGGTCTCCGATCGTCTCGACGCCGAAGTCACGCAGGACGGTCGCGGTCTTCTCGCCGACGCCCCACAGCCTGGAGATCGGGAGCGGGGCCAGGAAGGCCGCCTCGTCGCCCGGGGGCACGACGACCAGCCCGTCCGGCTTGCGCAGGTCCGAGGCGATCTTCGCGACCAGCTTCGTCGTCGCCACGCCGACCGATGCGGTCAGGCCGACCTCGTCCGTGACGGCCCGCTTGATCGCCCTTGCGATGGCCTCGCCATCGCCGAACAGCGCGCGTGAGCCCGTGACGTCCAGGAACGCCTCGTCGATCGAGATCGGCTGGACCTGGTCCGTGAAGCGGCGGAGGATCGCCATCACCTCGCGGCTCGCGCGCTGGTACTTGCGCCCGTCAACCGGCAGGAAGATCCCCTGGGGACACAGCCGGCCTGCCGTGCGCAGCGGCATCGCCGAGTGGACGCCGAACGTCCGGGCCTCGTAGCTGGCGGCGCTCACGACGCCGCGCTGGTCCGGTCCCCCGCCGCCGACGATGACGGGCTTGCCGCGCAGCTCCGGCCGGTCGCGCTGCTCCACCGCCGCGAAGAACGCGTCGAGGTCCATGTGCAGGATCGTGCGGACGGTCACGCGCGAGATTGTCACCCGCCGCCGTGCCAGCGTGGTGGCACGGCACGTGCCGATTCGAGTGGCCTTGCGAGTCGCCTGTGATTGAGATCGCCGCATTCCCCGCACGAGCGTGCTGCGAATGTCAGGATTCGTCACGCGTCCCCGCACGGCCTCGACGGAGCTGAGTCACCGGTGATTAGCCGGTGCTCATCCACCGGCACCACGGGGCGTGCCCCCGGACCTCGGCCCCGGAATCGAAGCCGCCCGGTCCGCGAACGGGCCGGGCGGGTCCTGTCGGATCCGGGCGAGGGGGCCGCGGTCGGCCCCGGCGGTCAGCCCTTCGGCTCGACCACGATCGTCACCTCGGGCGTCATGCCCGAGAAGACCTTGATCGCGACCTTGTATGTGCCGAGTGACTTGATCGGCTGCTCGAGGTCGATCTTGTGGCGATCGACGGTGATACCGCGGCGACCCAGCGCCTCCGCGATGTCCTGGTTGTTGATCGAGCCGTAGAGCTTGCCGCCCTCGCCGACCTTGACCCCCATCGTGAGGGTGGTGCTGGCGATTCGCGTGGCTGCGATCTCCGCGTCCTCGCGCTCGCGCTTGCGCTTCTCCTCGCGGCTGGCGATGTCGTGCTGGTAGGCGCGATAGGCACCACCCGACGCCGGCACGGCCAGCTTCTGCGGGATGAGGAAGTTCGTGGCGAAGCCGTCGGCCACGACCTTCATCTCTCCGGTCTTGCCGACCTTCTCGACGTCCTTCGTCAGGATGACCTTCACGCGCTGTAATCCTCCTTGGTGATCCAGGACCGGACCCTGGGTCCGACCCCGGTGTTGTGCAGCGTATCCCCCGCGAACGAGACGAGCTCCGGTGCGCGGCGCATCATGCGCCGCAGGGAGCTGGGCGTAAAGCGCCGGATCCGCGCAACGTCCTCCTTGAATGCCCGGCGGTCGATGCCGAGCTCGTCCAGCTTCTCGCCCAGGACGCTCTCGGGCACGCCGTCCAGGAACATGTCCACGGCCAGGACCACGACGACCAGGTCGTCGAGCCCGCCGACCAGCGGCAGGTCGTCCGGGACGAGGTCCCGCCCGACGACGAGGTACCCCAGGGCTCCGGCGAGCATCGCCTTGCGCCCCCACGGGGTTCGATCGTCGCGGATGAGCTCGAAGAACAGGCGGGCGTAGATCGGGGCCCGGCTGGCGATGGGCAGGAAGGCCGCCCAGCCCAGCAGCCGGCGCAGGCCGATCCGCTGGCTGGAGCGCTTCAGCTCCGTGCCTTCCGGGTTCTCGCGGCCGTCCCGCGATGCTCGAGCCACCCTGTCCCTCGATGCGATCCCCGTGCGCGTCGTGTGCCCGGGGAGGGGGAGTCTAGCAGGGGTCCCATCCGTGACCGCCCGCTCCCGCCCCATCCGGCAGTTGACATCGAACGTCCGTTCGGTATGATCGTCGGGTGAAAGGAGGCGCCAGGTGACCCGTCACGACGCCGAACGCAAGCGCAAGATCCTGGACGTGATCGCGGCGACGATCCGTGCGCGCGGCTATCCGCCCAGCGTGCGCGAGATCGCCCGCGCGGTCGGCCTCGCCTCCACCTCCGCGGTGCACCATCACCTCCAGATCCTCGAGAAGGAGGGCTATCTCGAGCGGGGTGCGGCGCAGTCGCGGGCGATCCGTCTGACGCCCACGGCCGCCCTCCACCTCGGCCTCGCCAGCGAGCTCACGCCCCAATCGCAGCCGAGCGAGGCGCACAGCCTCCCGGTGATCGGCGAGATCGCAGCAGGTGGGCCGATCGAGGCATACCAGGACGCGTCGGAGACGCTCGCGGTCCCGGACATCCTCGCCCCGGCTGGGGACGCATACGTCCTCCGTGTCCGCGGCGATTCGATGATCGAGGCGCACATCGAGGACGGGGACTTCGTGGTCATCCGCCCGCAGGAGACCGCCCGGGACGGCGACATCGTCGTCGCCCAGGTCGAGGAGAACGCGGTCACCCTCAAGCGCTTCTTCCGCGAGAAGGACCGCGTGCGCCTGCAGCCCGCCAATCCCAACTACCCGCCCCAGTTCTACCCCTCCGTGCGGATTCAAGGGAAGTTGATCGGCGTCATCCGCCGCCTGGACTAGGCGGCGGCCGTGATGCGGCCGATCCGGGCGTTGCCCGCCTGCGCGGCTCGCTCACGCACCCGCCAGTGCGCTCGCTCCGCTGCTCGGCGTGCGCCTTCGGCTCGGCGCGCCTGACGGCCGCCTCGGAGCAGGTGGTCGTCCACAGGTTGTCCACACGGTGCGCCAAGTCCGCGTAGAGGCTCGGGGATAAGCCCCTACCCCCGCCAGCCGATCTCCGTGACAGTGAATGTGTCATCCAAGAGGGGCATCGTCGGGACCGCATGATCGATCGTCTGCCGCCGCAATCCATCGAGGCCGAACAGTCCGTGCTCGGGTCGATCCTTATCGACCGGGATGCGGTGATCGAGGTCGCCGAGTTCCTCAAGGCGGATGACTTCTACCGGCAGGCCCACGGCAAGATCTACTCGGTCATCGTGGACCTGTTCGAGCGGCGCGAGCCCATCGACATCGTCACCGTCGCCGAGGCGCTGGAGCGCGGCGGGGACCTCGAGGCGATCGGCGGACGCGCCTACCTCGGCACCCTTTCGAACGCCACGCCGACGGCCGTCCACGCCACCCAGTACGCGCGGATCGTGGAGCGCAAGGCGCTGCTGCGGAACCTCATCGGTGCCGCCGGCAAGATCGCCGGCATCGGCTACGAGGACCCGGCCGAGGTCCACGAGGCGATCGACCGGGCCGAGGCGGAGCTGTTCGCCGTCAGCCAGCGGCGCGTCGGCGCCGGCTTCTCGCCGCTCAAGACGCTCCTCCACGACGCGTACGACCGGCTCGACTACCTCCACGCGCATCGCGGCGAGATCAGCGGCATCCGATCGGGCTTCCAGGACCTCGACACCCTGACGACCGGGTTCCAGAAGAGCGACCTCGTCGTCCTCGCGGCGCGGCCGTCGGTGGGCAAGACGAGCTTCGCGCTGAACATCGCCGAGCACGCCGCGGTCAAGGACCGCAAGAGCGTCGGCATCTTCAGCCTCGAGATGAGCAAGGAGCAGCTCGTGCTCCGCCTGCTCTCGTCGGTCGCGAACATCGACTCGCAGCGACTGCGGAGCGGCTTCCTCGAGGAGCTGGACTTCGCGCGGATCGCCCCCGCGATGAACACCCTGTCCGAGGCGCCGATCTACATCGACGACACGCCGAACATCTCGACGATGGAGCTGCGAACGAAGGCGCGCCGGCTCCAGGCGGAGTCGGGCCTGGACCTCGTGATCGTGGACTACCTGCAGCTGATGCAGTCGTCGGTCACGACCAGGACGCGAACCGCGTGCAGGAGGTCGCCGAGATCTCCCGCGGGCTCAAGGCGCTCGCGCGCGAGCTCAAGGTCCCGGTCATCGCCCTCAGCCAGCTCTCACGGCAGCCGGAGATGCGCGAATCGAAGGAGCCGCGACTCTCGGACCTCCGGGAGTCGGGCTCCATCGAGCAGGACGCGGACCTCGTGATGTTCCTGTGGCGCGAGAAGGACCGCGGGTCGGACGACCAGGTGACCGACGGCGAGGTCGTGAAGCTCAAGCTCTCGAAGCATCGCAACGGCCCGACCGGCGAGATCGACCTGTGGTTCAAGAAGGCCCAGACGCGCTTCGTGAGCTACGCCGGGGAGCGGTACGCCGACGTCGGCTGACGGCTATTCCGTCTCGCCGGGGAGCAGTGGCCGCAGGGCGAACGTGTACGTCTTGCCCTCGCCGTCACGAATGTAGACGCCGCCCGGGATCCCGCCCTCGAACCCGTCGACGCCGACCGCCGCGGCCTGCGCAGGCGCAGATGACGGCCTTGCCCTGCTGGAGCGCCATCGGGTCCTCCGGCAGCGTGAAGTCGCCCGGTGCAAGGTCCGTCCACGGCCAGTCGGTGAACGTGACGCCCTGGAGCCCGCTCCGCGGGCGTGAGCACGGCCCGGTAGCCGGCCGGCTCGTAGGGCACGCTTCCGAGCGTCCCGCCCGCATCGAAGTCCCGGAGGCGGGCCCCGAGCTCGGCCATCGCCAGCTTGATCGCGGTGTCGGCGTTGGGCTCCATGTCCTCGAGCCCCAGGGCCACGACCGACACGGTCTTCTCGATCCCGTCGGCGTTGATCTCGAACACCGCCGTCGGGGCGTCCGCGATCAGCGGGTTCTGGTAGTCGGCGCGGGCGGCGGCGAGACCGCCATCGACGAGGGCGAACTCGAGGAGCGTCTGGATCTGGTCCTCGGTGAGCGTCGCGGTCCGGTACGGGGCGTTGACCATGACGCCACCTTCGGCCGGGGGCGGCATGGTCGGAGGCGCTCGTGAACACGACCGTCCCGTCGCCGTAGAGCGTGAAGTACGGGCCGTGCGGCCGCGAACCACTCGGGGTTCATCATCCCGCCCGCCTCGTCGAAGCGGAGGATGATCTCGTCCGCGCCGGTGGGGTGGCTGATCGCACCGACGATCGCGCTCGGCTCCGCCGTGGCGCCCGCCCCGCCATCGGCGGACCCGGCCGGCGAGCCACCGGCGCTGGAGCAGGCTGTCGCCGTGACGGCGATGAACAGGAGGGTGGCAGGCAGGCTGCCTCGGATCGACATGCGCCCCTCGACGCCCGGATGGGTCCGACGGTTCCCGACCCGCCGCGGCGGGCAAGCCACCTGGCGACGCGGCTGCCCTCGTCGCCACCGGAACGAACCCGGATCGATCGCGTTCGGGCTCTTGACGCCAGCGCGTATTCTCCGCGAAAGAGTTCCGAGCCCCGCCGCCCGCCCTGCTCCGCGCGCCGATCCTCCTGCGACGCCGGTGCCGGTCCCGTCCGCCGGACCGGAGCTCCAGCCGCGCCGTTGTGGAGGAAACCGACGGGTGTTCCAGGATCGGTCGCTGACCTGTCGCGATTGCGGCGAGTCGTTCGTGTTCTCATCCGGCGAGCAGGCGTTCTTCGCCTCCAAGGGGCTCACCAACGATCCACAGCGCTGCGTCACCTGCCGCGCGGCCGCCAAGAACGCTCGAAGCTCGAGCCCAGGCGGCGCGCGCGAGTACCACGCCGCCATCTGCAACAGCTGCGGCGGGCAGGCGATGGTCCCGTTCCAGCCGCGGAACGATCGCCCGGTCTACTGCAGCTCCTGCTTCGACAAGGTCCGCGCGGAGTCGGCTGCCACCGTCTGATCCCGGCTCGCTCGCGGGTTCGCGCCGCCGGTTGCCCCGGCGGCGCGTTCGATTCCCGGCTCCGCCGCCACGGAGCGGGCGCCGCGCAGCCTATGCTGGGTGCGCTGGACACACGAGGAGGAGCGCAGTGGGCGTGATCATCATCCGCGAGATGGTCGGGTCGAGTCCCCGATCCTGGTCCGACGCCGCCCGCCAGGCGGTCGCAACGGCATCGAAGACCGTGCGCAACATCCGTACGATCGAGGTGGTGAAGTCGACCGCCAAGATCGAGGACGGCGAGATCGTCGAGTACCTGGTCGAGCTCAAGATCGGCTTCGAGTACGAGGGCTGACCTGCGGCGGCCGCGCCCGCCGGCCGGGAGCCAGGACCGGAGATAAGCCGCCGATGAGCGGTCGCTCGGCACCATGCCGCGCATGCTCCCGTCCACCACGCCGTCCCACGGCACTTCCCGACCGCGCCGGCCTCTCGACGGCGGCTCCGTCGGTGAGCGTGCGGGTGACGGCGTTGACGGCGCTGTAACCGGCTCCGTATCGTTCGCGCCCAGCGACAGCCCCGATCCCCGGCCCGTGAGCCGGCCGGAGCCGCCGCAATGGGTGGAGGGGCATGCGTTCGTTGGGGTCGGGCCCGGGCTTCCCGGTGCACGGCTGGGCGCCGGGCTCGTGACCAGCTACCCGTTCCCGATCACCGGGACGAAGATCCACCCGCCGCTGCTCCGGGCGGACACGCTCTCGCGGCCGCGCCTCAACGACTGGATGGACGCCGCCGTCCGCGGGCGCGTCGTCCTCGTCCTTGCGGAGGCCGGCTTCGGCAAGACGACGATGCTCGCGGACTGGGCGTCCCTGTCATCGCGCCGGACCGCCTGGTACCGCCTCGAGCCGGATGACGCGGACTGGCTGACGTTCCTGCGCCATCTCGTCGCGTCCGGCCGGGAGCTGGACCCGGACTTCGCCGCGGAGACCCTCGAGCTGCTTCTCGCGCTCGGCTCCGGCGGCCCGAAGAAGCCCGACATCATCGCGACCCTCGTCCGCGAGTACGCCGACTTCGCCGCGTCGCTTCCGACCGGGCTCACGCTGATCCTCGACGATCAGCACGTCATCGACGAGTCCGCCGAGACCCAGGCGATCCTCCGCGCCCTCGTCGATCGCACGGGCGACGGGTTCTCCATCGTCATCGCCTCCCGCTCCCTGCCCCGGCTGTCGTTCGGCCGGCTCCGGTCGCACGGCGGACTCGCGCGGCTGGACGGCGAGGATCTCTGCTTCGACGTTCCCGAGACGGAGCGCCTGTTCCGCGAG
Organism: uncultured Chloroflexia bacterium; assembly: GCA_963715245.1. Classification (GTDB taxonomy): domain Bacteria; phylum Chloroflexota; class Limnocylindria; order Limnocylindrales; family CSP1-4; genus CAIXZV01. The sequence continues at coordinate 131,078 of CAVQRM010000001.1, read as the reverse complement.
GCGTACCACCGCCCGCTCGAGCTCGACGTGGTCGAGGAGCTCATCAAGCGGACAGACGGCTGGGCGGCGCTCCTGACCCTGGTCCGGACGAGCCTCGAGGACAAGGACGCGCCGGAGGCCCGCGCGCTCGTCGCCCAACTGAGCGCCACGCGCGGCGACCTCTACGATTTCCTCGCCGAGGAGGTGCTCGCCTCCCTGTCGCCGGCCCTCCAGCACTTCCTGACGCGGGTCGCGGTGCTCGTGTCGGTGGACGCTGAGACCGGCTCGCTCGTGGACGATCGCCCACCCGACGAGATCGGTGAGCTCATCGCAGAGTCGGAGGCTCTCGGCCTTCTCAGCCGCCCGGATCGCGGCGCCCCGCACCGATTTCCACCCGCTCGTCCGCGACTTCCTGCTCGAGCGCCTCACGCTGGAGATCGGCTCACCGGCCGTCCGCGCCCTGCACCATCGCGTCGCGGTCGCCCTCGAGCCCACGAACTGGTTCGCCTCCGCCTGGCACTACCGCGAAGCCGGCGAACCCGACAGCGCCGCCCGAGTCATCGACGCTGCCGTCCCAGGCATCCTCGCCGCCGGCGCCTTCGAGCTCGCCGCCCCCTTCCTCGACGGCTCCGCGGGCTCAATCGACCGGCCAGGGGCCAGTGTTCTCCGCGCCCGTCTCGAGCTGGGCCGTGGAAGTCTGGCTGCCGCGACACAGCTGGGCCAGCTGGCCGTCCAGCGAGCACGAGGCGGACCTCAATCAGGCACCGCCATGCTCAACCTCGCGGCAATGCACGGCATCGTTGGCTATGAGGACGAGGCTGTTCGCCTCGCCACCGAGGCGCTCCGCGGACCCCTCTCACCGGGCGAAGCCTTGATCGCGGAGTCGATCGTCGCAATGCGAATGGTCTCGGACGAAGGCGATCTCGAAGTGGCGGCAGACCGTATGCGTCGCCTCGCCAACCTACACAAGCGCGAGGGGCTTCGACGCTACGCCGCGATCAGCCTGCTGTACTTGGCCTCCGCACTCGACTGGCTCGGTCGTCCTGAGGATTCGCTCGCCGCCGCAACTGAAGCGGAAATCGAACTGACGAGCACGGGGACTCGAGGCGTCGAACTTGCGGCAATCCTCATTGCGAGGGCAATTGCACTCGGCCAACTCAACCGAATGGCAGAGGCAGAGCGCGTGCTGCAAGGAGCACTCGAGTCGACATCTCCACTCTCGCGCGATGAGGTGGGAATCGAGAGCACCCGAATCTACGCGCACCTCGGGAGTCGCGACAAGGCGGAGGCCGCGCTCGCCGGAGTGGATGTTGATGGGCTGGCGGGTGCATACGTAGGCCTCCACGCCCTGGCTGCTGGCGACCTCGCTGCGCGGCGGCGGGATCTCGACGCAGCTCGCCGCAGCTTGGCGGTACTGGACCATCACTCGTGCAACGACACTGCCGCCAAGCTCCGAACGCACCTACTGGGATCTCGCGTGGCACTCCTCGAGCGTCGGCCCGACGCGCGTGAACTTGCGAATGAAGTCCGCCGCATCGCACTGGCCCAGCAGTCCAAACCTGGACGGGTGCTGGCGGATCTCATCACCGGACTGTGCGACTTCGGACCGCTGCACGAGCAGGTCGTGAGGATCGCACCCGAGCTGACGTACTGCCTATCGATGCTAGCCGAGGAGTTGGCCGCCGAGGCCCATCGGCTTAGCAAGCCAGCGCTCGCGATGGTCGCTGCCGAAGCCGAGGCTCGCCCAGACCGGTGGCGTGATCCGCTACTCGAAGCGGTTGCCGCCGGAGGTGAGAGCAGCATCCATTGCGCCCAGCTGCTTGTGCTCGTCGGCTCGGATACGGACGCAGCCGCGCTTCGAGCCCTGGCCGCCAAGCACGCAGCACTGAAGCCGTCTGCGCTTGCCATCACCCAACGACGAGCCCAGCGGGTTCTGATCGAGGATCTCGGTCCAGTACAGGTGCTGCGCGGCACCGAGCGACTTCGCATTGTCCGCCGCAAGGTGCTTGCTCTGCTCTGCTACCTGGGCTCCCGCCCCGGAATGGCCGCCACTCGCGACGAAGTCCTTGATGCGCTGTGGCCCGAGCTCGGACCCGACACGGCAGGCAACTCACTTCACCAGACGATCTACTTCCTGCGACGCGTCTTCGAGCCCGACTTCCGAGAGGGCATGAGTGCCGGCTACGTCGAGATATGACGGCGAGCTCGTCAGCCTCAATTCAAGCCTTGTGCGCAGTCGCAGCAGCGAATGCTGGAGCCTCCTCAGCCAGAGCCGAGACGACCCGTCGAACATCGAGACGCTCCTCGGCGGGTACACGGGTCGCTTTGCGTTGGACTTCAGCTACGAGGATTGGGCTGCTGACTACCGAGACAACCTGCATGCCGCATTCCTGGCAGCTACGGAAACGGCGATGACTGCTGCCTCTGCCGGCGGTGACTTTGACGCGGCGATCCGCGTCGGGCACAGAGTCCTAGCGATCGACCCCGAGGCCGACAGCATCGAACTCGCGCTGCTGCGCGCGTACAAGTCAGGGAGACGCCATGCCGCTGCGGCAGAGCAGTACGCACACTACGCCGCCTATCTGCGAGACGAACTCGGGATCGATCCTCCGCCTCTTGACGACCTGTAGTTCAGCGCCCCGCAGCGGCTCGCCGCACGCATGTACTGGTGTGCATAGGTAGGGTTGCGTATTGACCGGTGCGGAGAGGGGCACCTAGAGTACGCCCCGCACTAGTACGAACGTACGGTGCATCAAGGAAACGCTCGGACGCGCTGATGCCTCCACCTGAATTGGGCACTTAGGGTGGAGGCGGAGCGAGTAGTGCAACCGACCGACTTTCGAGTCTGGTCGGTTTTCGTGTTCTTCGGGACACGGGGGCCGCAAGGAGGAACGAGCGTGGAACCGACCAAGGTTCTCAAGCCCTGGTAAGTCAGGGACGACGGAGGACCATCGAGATGAAGGATCGCGTTTTGCGAGTCCTGACGACTGTCACCGCTCTGGCCGCACTGGCCCTTGCGGGTGGCGCTTCCGTACGGGGCTTCTGATCGAGGAACCACCTCAGTACTCAAGTCACGTTCCGCCAATTGGACAGGACGGGCTAGAGTCCGACTAGATCGGAACTGAGGACGGATGCCGAGACAGCTCAAGCTCTACATCACAGGGGTCGTGGCGGCAGGTGCTGTTGCACTAGCAGCCACGACTCTTCTGATTCCCATCGACCCCCAGATTGGCGTCGGATTCGACGCATTCGGGTCAAACTCGACCGCAATCGGGCTCGCATTCTGGATCCTGGTCACCCTCGTTGCTTCGGCGCTACCTGTGCGCATGCCTCGAGGCACGATGGTTGGGGTATCGATCGCACCGCTCATTGCGGCCACCGTGCTAGGTGGGCCGACGGCTGGAGCGTGGGTGGGCCTCCTCGGTACGACGGAGTGGCGCGAACTGCGGGGCCGGATCCCTTGGTACGGGACCCTTACGAATCATGCGGGCGTGGTTCTTCCGGCGGTTGCGGCGGGACTCATCATGCAGGTGGCGAAAGCTCCCGATCGGGGCTCAACAGACCTACTTGTGTTCGCATCCGCCGTTGCCGGGTTCCTGGCCTTCTTTGCCGTCAACGCACTCCTCACCGCCCGGCTGGTGTCGCTCAGGACTGGCGACAGGTTCGAGAGTGTCCTTATCGGCGACGCCCGGGGGTTCGCAACCGGGCTCGTCGGGCTGGCGCCGTTGGGGTGGCTCATGGCGCAGATCTATGCCATGGCGTGGTGGGCAAGTCTGCTATTTGCGATCCCGCTGTACACGACGAGGCTGGCGTACCACAACTTCATCGAGATGCGGGAGATGTTCACCCAGACCATCACCGCGCTGGCCGGGGCGGTGGACAAGCGGGATCCGTACACCGAGCAAGCACTCGTGGCGGGTCAAGGAGATCGCCGGGGACATCGGCCGGGCGATGCGGCTGGGTGAGGCGGACCTCGAGGCGCTCGAGTGGGGTGGCCTGCTCCACGACGTCGGCAAGATCGGGGTGCCGGACAACGTCCTGCTCAAGCAGGAGCGGCTGAACAAGGAAGAGCGGATGCTGATGAACGCGCACCCGGTCCTGGGCGCGCAGATCATCCAGCCGGTCACGCGGCTGTCGCGGGAGCTGCCGATCATCCGGCACCACCACGAGTGGTACAACGGATCGGGCTATCCGGACCGGCTGATCGGCGACGAGATCCCGCTCCTGGCGCGCATCCTGCACGTCGCGGACGCATTCGAGGCGATGACCGCGCAGCGGCCGTACCGCATGACGCCACTGACGGCCGAGCAGGCGCTTGGCGAGCTGCGCAAGTTCGCTGGCGTCCAGTTCGATCCCAAGGTGGTCGACGCCTTCGTGAGGACGACCTGGGTGGAGGGCGTGAGCGATCCCGGCCGGACGGTCCAGCCGCGACCGATCCCGCTGATCTCGCAGCACGCGGACCGGGTGGCGACCGCCGGCCCCGCCGCTGCCGACGCGAACTGAGCCCGGACGGAACGCTCCAGAGTCCCCGGCGGGACCCCGCTGCACGCTCGGCGTTCAAGGCAGCGGTTCTCGGCGCGGGAAGCGCTGGCTCGCTCGCCGGGCGGTCGAGATCGCGCTTGTACCGGCACACTGCACTCGTGGCGTGCGAAGTGGCGGTTGACGGGCGTCTGCCCCGCTCGCTTGAACGCTGGGCGAGCGACCTCCGCGGACGATGCGCGAGTGGCGCGAGTGGCGCGAGTGGAGTCCACGCGAACGGAGCCGACGCGAACGGGGTGATCACCCGCAGAATCACCCGATGCTGATCGGAGGGATCCTGCTCGGGCTCGTGCTGGGTCTCGTGCTGGGCGGGAAGATCGAGCGGCTCGCGGACATCCGCCTCACCTACCTGCCGCTCCTGTTCGTCGCGGTGATCATCCGGTTTGGCACCGAGGCGCTGCTCGGTCTCGGCGTGGACCTCGTCGACACGCTGCGCGTGCCGCTGTTCGGCCTGGCGTACGGGCTCCTCCTCTACACGCTCTGGCACAACCGCGCGTACCCGGGCCTGGCGCTCGCCTTCATCGGCATCGCGAGCAACGGGCTCGTGATCATGGTCAACGGCGGGTACATGCCGGTCTGGATGGAGGCCTACGCGGCCGCCGGCCTCACGGGCGAGATCAACACCGTCCTCCACGTCCCGGTGTACGAGCTCGATGCGGACTGGCTCCTCCACCTCGGGCCCCTGAGCGACGTCATCCCGCTGCCGCTGCCCCCATTCCAGAACGTCGCGTCGATCGGCGACCTGTTCCTCACCACGGGCCTCGGGTTCTTCCTCTTCGCGACGCTCATGCGCTCGCCGGCCGAGAACCAGCAGGCGGTCGAGGAGCTCGAGGGCCGGCTCGTCGGCGTCTCCGGCACGGCCCGCCTGCGCGGACCGGGCGCTGGCTTCGGCACCGGCGCCGGGGCAGCCGGGGCGACAGCCGCGGGCGAGGCGCTGGCGCTCCGGGGCAGCACCGGCCTGAGCCCGGGTCTCGAGGATGCGGCCGCGCTCGAGCGGCCGCTGATGCTCGGCGGCGGCGGGGTGGGCATGGCGTCGCCGTCGCTCACGCTGCTCCCGGAGACACTGGCCGCCGAGGGGGCCGCCGCGCCACCGGCCGACGCCCTGATCGCCCAAGCCGGCGGAGCCTCTGTGGCTGCCCCGGCCATCGCCGTCCCGAAGCCCCGACGCCGTCCCCTCCTCGTCCGGGCCCGTCGACACCCGTACGTCAGGCTCGCGCTCAACGGCTCGTTCTCGGCGCTGTGGATGGGCCAGGTCGTGAGCCTGTTCGGCGACCGCGTGCACCAGATCGCCCTGCTCGCGCTCGTCTACAACCAGACGGAAGGTTCGGCGCTGGCGGTGGCGCTGGCGTTCATCGCGTCCACGATCCCGAACCTCATCTTCTCGCCGGTCGCGGGGGCGCTTGTCGATCGCTGGGACCAGAAGCAGGTGCTCGTCATCTCGGACATCCTCCGGGCCTCGCTCGTCCTGCTCGTCCTGCCGGCGATCCTGATCAACGTCTGGCTCGCCTACCCGATCGTGTTCCTGATCACGACGGTGTCGATCTTCTTCCGGCCGGCCCGGATCTCGATCCTGCCGCGCATCGTGCGGGAGCAGGACCTGCTGCCGGCGAACAGCGCGATGTGGGTCGGCGAGACGCTCGCGGACGTCGTCAACTACCCGCTGGCCGGCCTGTTCGTGCTGTTCCTCGCGGACTCGCTGGCGCTGGCCTTCTGGTTCGACGCCGTCACGTATCTCCTGTCCGCCGCCCTGCTCGCGACGATCGTGGTGCCGCCGATCGTCCGCCGCGCCCGGGCCGCCCCAGCAGACGGGTCAGAGGCCATCGACAGCCTCGAGCCCGAGGTGCCGCCGGAGCCCGCCGGGCCGCCGACGGTCTCGGATGTCCTCACCGACCTCAAGGCCGGCTGGGCGTTCCTCCGCCGCGAGAGCGTGCTGCTCGCGAACACGATCCAGGGGACCGCGGGCCAGTTCGCGGTCGGCGTCGTGACGGCGCTTGGCTTCGTCCTCGCCGAGGCGATCTCGCCCGACACCACCGAGGCGACGTACGCCTTCATGGAGACCGCGATCGGCGTGGGCAACCTGATCGGCGGCTTCGTGCTGGGCCTGTTCGCGTCGCGCGTCCGGAAGGGGCCGCTGATCATCGCCGGCTACACGGCGTTCGGGGTGCTCGTCGTCCTCGTGGGCCTCGTGCCGCCGGTGCCGGTGATGCTCGGCCTGATGTTCGGGATCGGCGTCGCCAACATGGCGTTCGTCATCCCCAGCCAGACGCTGTTCCAGGAGCGGACGCCCACCGAGATGATGGCCCGCGTGGTGAGCTTCCGGTTCGCGCTCGTGTTCGGCGGGATGACCGTGGCGATGGTGCTCGCGGGCATCTTCGCGGGGTCGATCGGGGTGGGTCCGGTGGTCGCGTTCGCCGGTCTCGTGTCGGTCTGCGCGGGCATGGCGGGCCTGTTCGTCCGCGCCGTCCGCGACGCCTGACGACGCGGGCGCCCTTCGTCGGGTGCGGCGCTCGGGCTAGGCGGGCGGCAAGGCCGGCGCCGGGTGTTCGCAGAGCCCCGGCGTCTGGTTGGGATCCTCGCTCACGCCCCGCGCGATCACCACCGGTGCTATCTGGTGGCACATCTGACACCTGCGACCCGCCGGACCCCGCCAAGGGGTCGATCGATCACCCGGGGTGATATCCGGGTCGACAGGCGGCCGGCGGTGGGTGCTCGAGGCGGCTCGCGCTGTCGGATAGCACCGGGAGTGATGCGGGAGCGGATACCCGGTGGCACGGCGCTCGTGGTCGCGGCCGCACCCGCAGGAGCCGAGCGTGGCCCGGCCCGGTCAGATGCACCCCGAGGCGGGTCGCGACGCGGCTCGTCCCGGAACCCCCGGCGCTCGGTACACTGACGGCCGCGTGCGGCGTCGCCGGAAGGTCGCGCCCGCGGAGAGGAGATCGATCACCGGATGACCGACCAGGAGCGTGACCCCGAGGCAGCCACCGGCGCCGAGGAGGCGGCGGAGGCCGCCGCAGTCGAGGCCGAAGCAGCTGCCGAGGTGGCCGAGGCGGCCGCCGATACCGCGGACTCCGCTGTCGAGGTCGCCGACGAGGCCGCCGCGGTGGCCGCCGCCGAAGCCGCCGACGAAGCCGCGAAGGCCGCCGCCGAAGCCGCCGCCGATGCCGAGGCCGCCGCGGTTGCCGCCCAAGCCGCGGATGCCGCGATCGCCGAGGCCGCCGCCGAAGCTGCCGACGAGGCGGTCGAAGCCGCTGAGGCCGCCGATGACGCCGCAGCGGAAGCAGCCTCCGACGCCGCGACGATCGCGGCGATCGCCGAGGTCGAGGGCACCGACGAGGCGCTCGAGGACGACGCCCTCGAGGACGAAGAGGCCGAGGAACCCGAGGAAGAGGCGGCAGCCGCCGCCGCTGCCGCGACCACCGCTGCCGCTTCGGCAACCGGCGCCGGTGCGAAGGGACGCAAGGGCCAGCAGCCGAAGCACGCGACACGCCGCCGCGCCGTCCGCGTCCGAGCAGGCCGTCCACATCAACGACCGGGCGTCGGCGATCTTCGTGATCGGCGGTGGTCGGGGTGTTCGTCGCGATCTTCGCGTGGGCGCTCCTGTTCGGCTACAACGGGTTCGCCAGCGACCTGCTCCCCAAGCCGACCCCGGTCCCGACGGTCGCCGCGACCGCGACGCCGATCGCGAGCGCGAGCCCCGTCGAGAGCCCGTCCGCCGAGGCGTCCCCCGCAGCGACCGAGGCGGCGTCCCCGGCGGCGTCCGCAGGCGCACCGCGCCGAGTCGCCTGCCGCTTCCGTCGAGGCCTCCCCCGCCGCGAGCCCGTCCGATGTGGCGTCGCCCAGCCCGGCAGCGAGCTGACGCCGGGCCTGTGAACTCAACCCGGGATCGCGCGAGCGAGGCCCGGGAGCGGATGGTCGACGCCCAGCTGCGCGCGCCGGAACATCAGGGACCCGCGCGTCCTCGCCGCGATGGGCACCGTGCCCCGCGAGGCGTTCGTGCCCGAGGACCAGCGCGACGGCGCCTACGACGACAACCCCCTGCCCATCGGCGCGGGCCAGACGATCAGCCAGCCGTACATCGTCGCGCGCATGACCGAGCTGCTCCCCGTGGCGCCCGGCGAGCGCGTGCTGGAGGTGGGCACGGGCTCCGGCTACCAGGCCGCGGTGCTCGCGGAGCTCGGCTGCCGGGTGACGTCCATCGAGCGCGAGCCGGCGCTGGCGGCGTCCGCCCGCGAGCGCCTCGAACGCCTCGGCTACGGGGATCGCATCGACGATTCGCGTGGGCGATGGGAGCCTCGGGGCGCCCGACGGGGCGCCGTGGGACGGGATCCTCGTCGCGGCGGCCGCCCCGGCCATCCCCGAGCCGCTCCGCGACCAGCTGGGCGAGGGCCGCCGGCTCATCATCCCGGTCGGCCCGCGCCACGAGCAGGACCTGCTCATCGTGGAGCGCCACGGCAACGAGTGGACCGAGCGCTCGGACGGCGGCTGCGTGTTCGTCCCGCTCGTCGGCGAGGCGGGCTGGGGGTCGTGAAGGGGGCCCGTCGGGGCGGCATCCCGCGCCGCTATACTCCGCCTGCCATGACCCACGTCTTCATCGCCCCGCACCCGGACGACGTCGCGCTCTCCTGCGGCGGGCTCATCGCGAGCCTGCGCGAGCTCGGCCAGAACGTGACGATCCTGACGCTCTACTCGGGCACGGGGGGCGGCGATCCGCTGACCCCGTACCAGCGCGAGGCGCTGGGCTTCGGGTCCAAGACGATCTGGCCCGTGACCGAGGCGTTCAACCGCGCCCACCTCCAGGCCGACTACCCCGAGGACTCCTCCAGCGCGCCGTGGCAGGCGACGAAGGAGGGCCTCGACGCCACCCAGGGCGATGCCGACGCCGCCGCGAAGCGCTTCTGGCAGCGGTCCTCGTGGTATCGCCGGGCGCACATCCACAACGAGAGCCTCGCCGGCCAGCCGCTGATCGACGACGTCTCCGCCCAGGGCGCGGTCCTCACCAGCGAGCGGATCGAGGCCGCCGCCGCCGGGGACCTCATGGCCACCCGCCGGCTCGAGGACGAGCGGTTCGCCGCGTTCTCCGAGGTGTCGATCGTCTGGCTGGACCTCCCGGACGCCGTGTTCCGCGGCTACGAGGGCGACGACGAGCTGCTGGGCACGCCGCGCGCGGACGATCCCGCGCCCGTGGACCTCCTGCGCCGCGAGATCGCGCGGCTGGAGCCGCAGCGCGTCTACCTGCCGATGGGCGTCGGCGGCCACGTGGACCACCAGCTCGCCCGCGACGCCGGCACGGCGCTCCTCCCCGACGCCCGGCGCTGGGTGATGCCCGGCCCCGAGTACGTCGGCACGATCGTCCTGCTACGAGGACTTCCCGTACGCCTGGTGGGAGGACTTCACGCGCCTGGACGACCTGCCGGGCGGCGTGATCCCGGCGCTCCCGGACGGGGTCTCGGTGATCCGCGGAGTTCGCGGACATCAGCGACCAGATCGAGCGCAAGATCCGCGCCATCGCGCTGTACGAGAGCCAGATCGAGCGCCTCTTCGACGACCCGAAGTCCATGGCGAACGCGGTGCGCGGCTACGCGACCCGGACCGCGGACATCGGCCGGGTGCCCGACGGCGCCGCGGAGCGCTACTGGGTCACGACGCCGGCCTGATCGGCATGACCGCTGGCCGACGACCGCTACCCGGCGCGACCGGCCGCCCGATGATCGTCGGCCGACGCAGTCCCCGGTCTCCGCGATCCTCGTCGCCATCGCCATCCCCGTCCTGTTCGCGCGCCGGGATCGCCGTCCGCCTGTGGGTCTGGCCCGCGCGAGGGCTTCAAGGGCGACCTCGACCAGTTCGTCCTGTGGGTCCACGGCATCGCGGTGAACGGGCTGCCGCAACGCCTACGACCAGAACCTGTCGTTCCCGCCGGTGATGGCCTGGATCTGGGGCGCGCTCGCGGCGCTCGAGCCCGGCGTTCCGCACCGTCACCGACTCCGCCGACCCGGCGATCCGGGCGCTCATGAAGATGCCGGCCAGCCTCGCGGACCTCGGGATCGCGGCGGCCGTGGGCTGGTGGTTCCGGGACAAGCCCGTGGGCGGCGATGGCGGCCGCTGGCGGCGGTCCTCCTGTGGCCGGTCACCTGGTACGTGTCCGCCTGGTGGGGCCAGTACGAGTCCATCTACGTGCTGCCGGCCGTGCTGGCCGTCCTGGCCGCACGGGCGCGACCACCCGGGCTCCTGGTCGCCGCGCTGGTCGCGCTCAGCCTGATGACCAAGCCCCAGGCGCTCCCGTTCCTCGTGCCGTTCGCGGCCTGGTTCCTGGGCGACGCAGGGAGTCCGGGGCACGCTCAAGGCCGCGGTCATCGGCGCTGCCGTGGCGTCCTGGTCTGGGCTGCCGTTCATCCCGGCGGGCGGGCCGCTCGAACTACCTGGGCAACCTCTCCACCTACCAGGACGGCATCTTCAACGTGCTCTCGCTGCGGGCCTGGAACCCGTGGTGGGTCGTCCAGGTGGTGGTCGCCGGCGGCGACTTCGTGGCGGACTCGACGCAGGTGCTGGGGCCGCTCACGTTCCGGCACATCGGGTTCGCGTTGACCGGCGCTGCTGCGGCTGGTCGTGTTCGTGGGCGTCTACCGGCGGCCGAGCCCGCACGGCCTGGTCCTGGGGCTGGCGGCGATCACGCTCGTCGCGTTCGTCTGCCTGACCACGATGCACGAGCGGTACGCGTACCCGGCGTTCGTGTTCCTGCTGATGGCGGTGCCTCGCCCGTCGGTCGCGATCGCGTGGGCGGTCTTCGCGGTCGTGTTCGCGCTGAACCTGGTCGTCGCGATCCCGCCGGAAGGCTGGACGATCCCGATGGCGCGAGAGCTCGGCCTCATCGGGGGCGTGGTGATGACGATGCTCATGGGAGTGGTCGTCGCACTCGTGGCGGCCGGCGGGCGGCGCGAGCCCCTCGAGACGTGGGAGCCTAGCCGGGCCTCCTGAGGCGACTTCGGAACGCCGCCGAGTACCAGTGCAGGTAGTGCGGCAGCCACTTGCGGAGCTTGAAGTTGCTCTGGCCCGCGGTGCGGTCGCGCCAGGTGGTCGGGACCTCGGCGACGCGCCGACCGGCGAGGGTCGCCTTGACCGTGAGCTCGAGCGCGAGCTCGAAGCCGGCCTCGCTCTCGATCGGCGTGGCGTCGAGGAAGCGCCGCGAGTAGAGCTTGAAGTTGTTCGTCGGGTCATGGGTGGACACGCCGCCGAACCAGTGGAGCGTCAGGCCCGCGACCCTGCTCATGAGCCGCTTGAGCAGCGGGCCGCCCACCTGGTGGCCGCCGCGCATGTAGCGCGACGCCGAGACCACGTCCGCGCCGTCGAGCGCGAGCGCCACCATCCGGTCCACGACATGCGGCTCGTCCGAGCCGTCGGCCATGGAGATCAGGACGTAGTCGCCGCGCGACGCCGCGATCCCCGCCTTCATCGCGTTGAGCACGCCGCGCCCGAGGTCGTTGCGCAGGCCGCGGATCGCGGGCAGGTCCGCGTGGAGCCGCTCGATCACCGGGACGGTGGGGTCCTCGTCGAAGTCGTAGACCACGAGGATCTCGTGGTCCGTGGTGATGGCTCGCGCGTCAAGCGCGCGCAGGACCGGATCGACCGCCTCGCCCTCCTTGAACACCGGGACGACGATCGAGAGCTCCGGGCGATCGGGCCCCGCCTCGGTCACAGCCGGCCGGCCTCCAGCTCCTCGCGGATCCAGGGGATCGACCTCGTCGAGCATCGCCGACAGGCTCGTCGTGGCCTCGAACCCGAGGACGTCGCGTGCCTTGCGCGACATCGGGGACGCGGAGCTGGACGTCGTGCTCGAAGGGCGGGTCGGTGACGAAGCGGAACGGCATGCCGTCGCCGTTGACCTTCGTCCAGATCGTCTCGGCCAGCTCCAGGACCGTCGTGGACGCCGCGGTCGAGAGATTGAAGTCCTCGTTGACCGCCGCATCGGCGACTCCATCGCGATCCGGATCCCCTGCGCGAGATCGCCGCCGTACGTGTAGTGCCGGACCTGGTTGCCCTCGCCCAGGATGTGGAGCGGGTCCTGGCCCTTGAGGCACCTTGAGGACGAGGTCGGGGACGACGTGCGACGAGCGCGAGCTTGACGTTGCCGCTCATGACGTCCGTGTCCCGCACGGCGCGACGCTCACCGATGCCGACGCAGTTGAACGGCCGCAGGATCGTGTACGGGAGCTGGTACTGCTCCCAGGCGCCACGGGCGAAGTACTCGGACGAGAGCTTCTGGAAGCCGTACGTCGAGATCGGCGGCGGTGACGTGCGTTCCGCGCCCTCGGGCGTCGGGAACACGGTCGTCGACTCGAACACCATCGAGCTCGACAGGACGACGATCCGGTCGAGGGTCCCGGCCCGATGGGCGGCGATCGCCGCGTCGAACGTCGCCGCGAGGATCCGCTCGTTCTCGGCCAGCAGGTCGTAGGCGAACTCGTGGAAGTAGCTGATGCCGCCGATCATCGCCGCCGCCGCGACCACCTGGTCCACGTCCGCCGCGAGCGCCGTGACGAGCGCGACGTCCTTGGCGTCGCCCTCGACGAACCGGTAGGACGGGTGGTCGTCGTAGCTCTTGGTCACGCGCCCGTACTTGCTGAAGTTGTCGAGCCCCGTGACCTCGTGGCCGGCCTCGAGCAGCTCCTCGACGAGGTACCCGCAGATGAACCCGGCGGCGCCGGTGACGAGGACCTTCATCGGCTACAGCCGGATCCCGTCGCCGGTGGCGTTCCAGATGTCGACGACCTCGCGGCCTCCGAGGTCCAGCGATCGATAGGCGCGATGTGGCGCGCCGAGGACGACGATGTCGCTGCCCGCGAGGACTTCGTCGAGCGGCGACCAGCCGCGGCGTCGACGACGTACGGGTCCGTGCACAGGACGCGTGCGCCCGGTCCACTCGAGGAGCTTGCGGAGCTTGAAGCTACAGCGAGGCGCGGATGTCGTCCGACTCGGCCTTGAACGCCATCCCGAGGATGCCGACGGTCTTGCCCGCGCAGCGTCCCGTGGCGCCGCTCGAGGGCGGACACGATGTACGCCGGCATCCCCTCGTTGATCTGCATCGCCGCCTGGCCGAGCGGGAAGTGGTCCGAGGTGAAGGCCGCCAGCTGCATCGTGTCCTTGAACAGGCACGGGCCCGCGGCGAAGCCCGGCCCGGGCAGGTCCGCCGCGCGCGGATAGTCCTCGCGGACGGCGCGCAGGACGTTGGTGTAGTCCACGCCCGCCTGATCCGCGATCGCGAAGAACTGGTTGGCGACGCGAACTTCGTGTAGCGCCAGGTGTTCGTGAACAGCTTGGCGAGCTCGGCTTCCTTGCTCGTCGTACGGATGGTCTTCGCCGCCAGCCGGGCGAAGAGCGCCTCCGCGCGGTCGCCGGCGCGAGGGGTGTCCGCTCCGACGATCTGGGGCAGGCGTGTGGAGCTCCTCGAGCGCGTGGCCCTCCGCGATCCGTTCCGGACAGAAGGCGACGTCCACGCGCAGCCCCCGGTCCTCGAAGGCCGCGGTGACGTACTCGGTCGTGCCCGGGTAGACCGTGCTGCGCAGCACGACGAGGCCGCCGTCGCGGACATGGGGCGCGATCTGGTCCACGGCTCGCTCGAAGACGCGCATCGAGGGTCCGAGGAACTCGTCGACCGGGGTCCCGATCACGAGGACGACGGTGTCGGTGCGCTCGATCGATCCCGGCATCCGCGCTCAGCTCCAGGCGGCCGGTCTCCAGGACGCTGGCGAGCAGCTCGTCGCGCGCCGCTCTCGAGGAACGGCATCTCCCCGCCGCCCGATTCGGTCGAGCGTCGCCTCGTTGATGTCGAAGACCCCGACACGCAGGCCGGCGTCGCGCGAACGCAAGGCTGAGCGGCAATCCGACATGGCCGCCGCCGCCGAGCACGACGAGATCCAGCGGCTGAACGGCTGATCGCGCGGGGTCCCGCGGGGCGTCGCGAAGGTGAGTCATGAGGTCCTCCCGGCGCCCGACTCTAGCAGAGGGTGGTGCCGCTGCTCACCGGACCGAAGTACCGGTCTGGACGGGCGCAGTGGTGCCTCCGCGCATCGAGATTCCGCGTGGCCCAACCCGTCCCTGCACGCACCACCCGGCGCTGAGTCGAATTCCGGGGTCACAACTGACCATGACGCGAGTACTATCCGGGACCCACCCAAAGGTCAGGGGGCCGGAACCCTGCCGCCTGCCCTTCACGGACGAGGACCACAGATCGACGGTGCAATGAGGCCGGCGTTGCCGCGCCTCAAGGATCCAGGGGAATGGCGTGGCCGCAATCAGGATTGCGACGGCCGCACCTGCGGGCAGGGCAGCGGCGGATTGGGGTCGGCTGGCCCGGCACGGATACCTGCTCGCCGTGGCGGGCGTCGGGCTTGCCTACGCCGCGGGGCTCGTCGAGGGCGGCATGGACGTCCACGCGTACTGGGTGATGGACCGCGCTGCGCCGTACGGGTCACAGGCGGGTGTCGTGGACGCGTTCCTCTACTCGCCGGTCGCAGCCCTGGTGAACGTGCCGTTCACCTTCCTGCCCTGGCCGCTGTACGCGGCAGGCCTTGTTGTCGCATCCATGCTCGCTCTCTACCGGCTCGCGGGCCCGTGGAGCCCGCTCCTGCTGCTGTGGCCCGCGGTTGCGCTCGATCTCCTGATGGGGAACATCCATCTGCTGCTCGCCGCCGGGGTTGCTCTCGGGATCCGCTACCCGGCCGTGTGGGCGTTCCTGTTGCTGACGAAGGTGACCCCGGGTGTCGGCGTACTGTGGTTTGCCTTCCGGGGTGAGTGGCGGTCCTTCGCGATCGCGGTCGGGCTGGCGGGCGTGCTCGTAGCCGCATCGCTCGTGCTCGTCCCCGGATGGTGGCCGGCATGGATGGACACGCTTCGCGCGTCGTCGGAGACGCCCGTCAACCTGACAGTCGACATCCCGATCGCGTATCGACTCCCGTTCGCCGTGGTCGCCGTGTGGTGGGGGGCCCGACGAGACAACCCCGCGATGGTCGCGGTCGCGGCGATGCTCGCGCTACCGAGTCTCTCGGGCAGCTATCCCGTCCTCCTCCTCGCCTCGGTCGTCCTGTGGCGCGATCCGCGCGCGCCAGCCACCTCTGACAACGGGTGGAGGCCCCGAACGTTGTGATCGCGAGCGGCGCCACCAGTGCGGTCGGCCGAGACGACGCGGGGAGCCGGTGGGTGCGGCCGGCGATCATCGGGCTGTCGGCCGTGATCGTGCTGGCTGCCGTCGCCATCTGGCAGGCGCGGTTCGCCGCCTTTGAGCAATTCGGCGCGGTAGCCATCGACTACCGGACCTTCGTCGACGAGGGCCACCGCCTCCTCGACCACGGCTCGCCATACTTGGCATACCAGCTGGCGGGTCCATACGAAGCGCAACCTGACTTGTTCCGGCAGCCTGCCGATGTGCCCTTCCTCTATCCTCCTCCGATCGCGATCGTCGGGGTCATGCTCACGGTGCTCCCCGCGGTGTTGTGGTGGATCGTGCCGCTCAGCTTGCTCCTTGCGCTCGTCGTGTGGTGGCGGCCGGCACCCTGGACGTGGCCCCTGATTGCCCTCGCGATGGCCTGGCCGTCAACGTCAGCGATCGTCGTGGCGGGTGGCTCAACGATGTGGGCTGCCGCGCTCGTCGCGGCGGGGCTTCGGTTCGGATGGCCGGCCGCACTGCTAATGCTCAAGCCGTCTCTGGCCCCGCTTGTCGTCGTCGGCATCCGCCGCCGGTCGTGGTGGATCGCGGTTGCGGGGCTTGGCATCTCCTCGCTCTTGATGTGGCCGCTGTGGGGCGAGTATCTGAGCGCCATCCGGAACGCGTCCGACGTGGCTCCGTGGTATTCCATCGGTGACCTTCCGTTGCTGGCTGTCCCGATCGTCGCGTGGCTGGGTCGGGAGCACGCGCGAGGCGGCGGCCACGTTGGCACACCCGCACAATCATCCGTCTCAGGGCGGCGGGCCCTCTCGCTACACCGCGTGACAAGGTTTGTCGCGCTCGAGCGGACGGCGAGGATCGACGCCAGCCGGCGGCGGTTCAACCCTCGGCGGATCCGGGCCGCGCCACGATGACGCCGTCCGCGTCCCCGTAGATGAGAGTCCAGCCTTCGGGGCCCTCGCCGCCGACTGGGACGACGACCACATCGACGTCCCATACGTCCGCCGCGCGCGCAGCCTCGATCCCACCTGCGGCGAGCCGTGCGTAGTCCGCCCAGATCTCCGGCCGGAATAGCTCGAACCGCGAGTCAACGAAGTAGCGGGCATCCGGAACGGCCCACTCGAGCCACGACGCCCACGTCTGGGGTGCGGCGACCCGGGTACCCGCCTTCGTCCGCTGCTGCAGCTCGGCGGCGATCCCTGACGGCGCGTAGGTGAGCAGGCCGGTCCGGCCCGTGAGCGGATCAACCGGTCGCCACCAAGGGAGGGCGGCGATCACCGCCAGGCCGAGGAGGACGGCAACGACGGCGTTGAGGCGGGCCGGTCCCACTTGCCGGGGTCGTGCCCCCGGCGCGGCCGCCGCAGATCGCTCCCCGGCCCGGGCCGCGATGACCGGCAGCGCAGCCGCTACCAGCAGCACCGCCCCGATCGGCCACCACGCCACGCCCCGCACGGTCCACGCGCCGATCGCAACGAGCCCGGCGAACAACCCCCAGTCCGCGAGGGACAGGGCGGACCTGCCGGCCGCCATCGCGACGGCCACCGCCGCCACGGACCCGTAGAACAGCAGCCCGGTCACCGTGAACGGGGTCGTCCGCTGCCACTCGCTGACCTGGTCCGCGATCACCGGGTTCGCGCCGATGCCGGCCGCGTACGCCCAGACGCCGGGCCCGAGCGGGGTGATGAACGTCGCCAGGATCCCGGCGACGAGCACGACAAGCGAAGATCGTGCCGGCCGACCTCGCAGGACGTCGTCCAGCCACGCGTACCCGAGCAGCGCGGGTGCCAGGACGAAGCTGCCGTGCATGTTCGCCCACAGGGCGACGAGCAAAGGCGCAAGCCAGAGCCCACGAGGGTGTGCCTCGCGACCCGCGACGAGCCAGGCCAGCATCGCGAACAGGAGGATCCCGAATAGCTGTGGCCGCAGGGCCAGCGCCGGTGCCATCAGGGCGAATGCCAGCCAGTGCCAGGACGGCGGCCATCCGTGGCCCCGAGCCGCGGGCGAGGGCGATCGCCGCCATCAGGCCGACGATCCCGACTACCGCGCCGGCGCGCACCACCGCCAGCAGCTCCCAGCCACCCACCCGGTAGCCCGCCGCCAGGACGACCTGGGCCAGCCACTGCTGGTCCGTCCAGGGCGCGCCAGCGACGGTGAACGTCCACGTGTCCACGTCTGGGATCTGCCCGGTCGTGAGAATCTCCTGCCCCGCACGCACCTGGTAGGCGAGGTCCACGGCCGGCATGGCCACGACGAGTGCGATGAACGCCGGCAGCGCGAGGGCGATGACGAGCCAGAGGCGGGCGAACGACATGGCGTCAGGCCGTCGCCGGCGCGCGCGGAGCCGCCGCCGGCGCGGGCCCCGTGCGGCGGCGACCGAGGAACGCGACCGCGAGCATCGTCCCATCCATCAGCGCCACGTACGCGAGGGGCGGCACCCACAGGACGAACATGGCGTTGAAGGCGATGCCGATGGCGAGGGCCCAGGCGTGTCGACGCTCGAGGAGCCACGCCATCGGCAGGAACAGCACCATCGCATAGTGATCCCACATCACCGGCGCCACGATCTGGCTAGCGACCACGGCCACGAGCAGCGACGCGTCCGCCGTGGATCGTCGGGCGCTGACGACGACCAGTGCCAGGACCAGCAGCGTGTGGACCGTGCCCGCCACCCTGGCGGCATCGGGCGACATGCCGAACCAGCGCATCGCGAGCGAGCCCGGGGCGAAGTTCGCCGGCGCCTCGAGCGCCGTCCCGGACAGCGTGCGAACGACCGTGAAGAAGTCTGTCCAGGACTGCCTGTCGGCCACGAAGCCCAGCGCGACCACCGCAAACCCGATCGACGCGCTGACGATGAATGCCCGCCATCGACCGGTGAGGGCCATCCAGGCGAGGAGCAGCCCCGGCTGGAGCTTCGCGAGGGCACCGACGGCTACCGTGCTCCCCAACGGAACGGGCCGGTCGAGCCAGCGCCAGGCGGCCGCGAACAGGAGCAGCAGGAGCGGGCCGGCAGCGCCCACCTTCACGGCGAACAGCACCGGCCAGCTGGTCCCGGCGAGCGCGAGCGTGACCAGGCGGACCGGCGTCGAGACGGGCATCAGCGCCACGGCCGCCAGGACGCAGGCCACGCAGCCGGCGATCCAGGCCCACGTCGCCGCCTCGGGCGGCAGAATCGTGAACGGCAGCACCAGGGCGAGGAACGAGGGCGGGTACTGGTAGATGCCACACTCGCCCGTTGTCGTGATCGAGAGGTCGTACATCGCCTCGCCCGCGACCCAGCGGCGGGCGGCCGCGTCGTACGTCAGGTAGTCGCAGCCCAGCGTGTACGACGCGTTCGAGAGCGTGAAGAAGAGGTAGCCGCCCGCGACCGCGAGGATCACGACCAGCCCCGCGAGCAGCACGAACCGCTCGGTCCGAGCCGTGTTCGCGTCCGCGACGGCGTCCTTGGTCGTCACGGCCCAGCCGTCCCGGGCCGGCGGGCGTCCAGGACCACGGAGGCGAGCGCCAGGACGATGACGACGAGGGCCGCGCCCACGGAGGAGACGAGCATCAGCGGTGCCGCCAGCACGAACGCGATCGTCCCCACCGGGCGGCCCGCGCCCCACAGCAGCACGAGCGCCGGATACAGCAGGCCGGCGTAGTTGAAGCCGATCGTCGGCTGGGCGAGGAGCATGGCCGCCAGCGCGATCGCGGCGCCACGGCGGACGTCAAGGCGCAGGCCGGCGCCGACCGCGAGCACGATCGCCGTCACGATCCCGACCAGCGCCGCGAGCGGCGAGATCGTGATCAGCCCGACGTTCCCGGTGAAGGACGTCGCGAGCGTCGACGTGCGCGGCAAGGCCTCGAGATACTCGAGGTAGCGGCCGGGCCCGTACAGGACGGCGACGGCGGCGGAGACGGCGAGTGCCACCACCACCACCCGGCCGGCGTCGCGCGGGCGGGTCAGGACCAGCCAGATCGCGAACGGGACGATCGCGGGCTTCGCCGCGAGCGCAAGCACGATCGCGAGCGGCACGGCACCCAGCCATCCGCGCCGGGCGATGACGACCGAGAGCGCCCCGACGTAGAGCGCCATGACGTTGCCCAGGATCAGGTCGTACAGGTTCGGGGCCCAGAGGAGTGAGCCCGCCGCGATGGCGGCCGCGCCTAGCCACAACCGCGACGGATCGCGGACCACGAGCGGGGCGAGGAATCCTGCCGCCAGCAGGGACACGACCTTGACCAGCAGCAGCAGCTCCGGCGATCCGCCGACGGCCCATGCGGCGGCCATCCCCGGCGGGTACAGGTAGTACTCGTCGTCCTCGGTCGCGAGCTCCCAGACGTACAGGGGCTCACCCGCGTCGAGCCGCTGGGCTGCCTGCTCGTAGGCGATCCAGTCACGCGTCTGCTCGCGGAGCAGCACGGGCAGCGCCACGAACGTGATCGCGAGCAGGATGCCCGCGATCGCCACCAGCCCGGGGCCCTCCCAGCGGCTGGCGCGAGGCACCGTCGCGACCGTCAAGCCGCGGCTCCGGTGGCCGCGGACGGCATCAGCGACGGCCGCGAGGCCAGTGCCGCGCGGGATCGGAGCGGCCAGCACGCGGCGAGGATGGCGAGCCCGTTCAGCCACACGACCGGCAGCGCGAGCGTGACCGCCACGGGCAGCAGCCAGGGGCGGTCCAGCCGGGCAGCCACGACCACCACGACGAGCGCGATGGGCAGCCGCACCAGCAGCGGCACCGGGAGGTACCAGCCCGGCGTGTCGACGGGCGTGGAGGAGGAGCCTGCCAGGATGTCGATCCACGTCCGCCAGGCGGCCGGATCGAGCAGGAACGACACGAGCGCGAGCGTCGCGGTCACGCCACACGCGATGAAGAACGACCTCCACTCACGGCGGGCCGCGAACCATGCCACCCCGATGAACGGCGTGACCTTCGTCAGGGCCATGAACGCCCACGCGGCCGGGAACCGGAACCCGGCGACGATCACCGCGGCGTAGAGCAGGTGGATGTTGCCCGTTGCGATGTCCGCGGGGATCGGGAGGAACAGGAGCAGCGGCAGCGCGGCCAGCCGGACGGTCCAGCCGTACGCCGCCAGCAGGATCGCGGTCCAGACCGCGAGGAACACGGTCCACGGCAGCCAGACGAGCGGCGCGAGCATCTGGGCGAAGGCCGGCGAGTACAGGTACGCGCCCAGCGTGCCCGCGAGCGAACCGTCGTACAGCGCCCCGTCGCGCGTGCCCCAGTACGCGTAGGCGTCGATCGCCCGGTCCCACGGCGTCACACCGAGCAGACGCAGCAGGACGAACGCCGCCGCGAGCAGCACGAAGCCGTCGCGCGCGAGCCGCCGGAGCAGGACAGAGCCCCCGAGATCGTGCACGGGCCGATCCTACGTGGCCCGGTGCGCGCAGGCATCACCCGAAGGTACGGGCGTGAGGGCCGCCCGCGGCCTGCGCCGCGTCGGTATCCTGCGCTCGCCTGCACGTGCAGCAATTCCCGCGGAGGCGTCCCATCACACCCAAGACGAGCCTGTACCTGCTCGCACCTGCTCCGTGGCTTGCGGAGCCCACGGTCCGGTTGCTGCTGGTCAGCGCAACCGTGCTGTTCACCGAGCTGCTCCTGATCCGCTGGATCCCGGCCAACGTGATCTACGTCGGGTTCTTCCGCAACTTCCTGCTCATGGCCAGCTTCCTCGGCATCGGCCTGGGGATCCTGTGGGGGCGCAACCCGCGCAGGCTCCGCATCGCGACATTCGGACCGCTGCTGTTCGCGCTGACGATCCTCGTCCTGGCCGGTCAGATCAGCATCCAGCTCGCAGCACGCTGATGCACTGGGCCCTGCGGACAGCCAGCGGGCCGACGTCGAACATCGTGGTGTTCCCCGTCGTCGTCGCATGCTGACAGCGCTGGTGATGGCTGGTCTCGCCGTGCCGCTCGGCTGGCCTGCTGACCTCGATGCCCCCACTCCGCGCGTACACCTGGGACATCGTTGGCTCGATGGCAGGCATCGCCGGGTTCACCGTCCTGTCGGCGGCCGGGATGCCGCCTCTGGTCTGGTTCGGCGTCCTGGGGATTCTGCTTGCCCTGGGGGGCCTCGCGGCGGGGATCACCAGGTCGTCGATCGTCACCGCGATCACGCTTCGCGGCCACGGTCGCGGTTGTCGCGGTCGCGGCCCAGCCGCGCCAGACGTGGTCGGCGTACTACCGCATCGACCGTTACGACGCCGGGATCGCTGAGGCCATTGATGTCAACGGGATCCCACACCAGGCGATGTGGCCGCTCGACTATGCCCGCGAGGAGCCCATCTACAACCAGGTCTACACCTGGTTCCCGGACCGGACCTTCGAGCGCGTCCTGATCATCGGGGCGGGGAGCGGAACGGACGTCGCGATGGCGCTGGACCAGGGGGCCACGCATGTCGACGCGGTTGAGATCGACGCCGCGATCCAGCAGATCGGCCTCGAGGCACACCCGGCGCACCCCTATGACGACCCTCGGGTCACCCGGATCAACGACGACGGGCGTGCGTTCCTGCGCCGCGCTACGGACGAGTACGACCTCGTTGTCTTCGCGCTGCCGGACTCGCTGACCCTGGTCAGCACGTCGGCCAACCTTCGGCTCGAGTCGTTCCTGTTCACGACCGAGGCATTCGAGGAGGTCAGGTCACGACTCGCGCCAGACGGCCTGTTCGTGCTCTACAACGTCTACTTCGACGACCGGCTGCCGACGAAGATCGGCGGCATGCTCGAGGAGGTCTTCGGCGCGGCGCCGGCCGTCCGGCTGCACGGCGCCACCGCGGCGACGCTTGCCGCGGGTCCGCTCCTCGCACCAGTCCGGCGGCACCCCGCCGGGCGGACCGACCGACGTCGTCAACCTGGACGAGGCGCCCCCAGGCCGCCACTGATGACTGGCCTTTCCTGTATGTCTACTCGCCGTCCATCGAGCCGTACTACATCGGCGCGCTCGTGCTTCTGCTCGCGTTCGCCGCGATCACGGTCTGGAGCGCCGCGCGGAGCAGCGGGACGTCGCTGCGGCGGTTCAGTCCGCACTTCTTCCTCCTGGGCGTCGCGTTCCTGCTCCTCGAGACGCGAAGCCTCGTCACCTTCAGCCTCCTGTTCGGGTCGACCTGGCTCGTTAACGCCCTGGTCTTCTTCGCGGTGCTGGTGAGCGTCCTCCTCTCGATCGCGATCAACGCACGGTTCCGCATCCGCAGCCCCGTGCCGCTGTACGCCGCGCTGCTTGCCTCGATCCTGCTGGCGTACGATCGTGCCGCCCGCCTCGCTGCTCATCGAGCCGGCGTGGCTCCGCTACCTCCTTGCCGCCGCCCTGGCGTTCGCCCCGGTGTTCTTCGCCAACCTCGTGTTCACACACTCGTTCCGCGACACGATGACCGCCGACATGGCCTTCGCGTCGAACCTGCTCGGCGCGATGGTGGGCGGCGCGATCGAATACCTCGGCCTGATCACCGGGTACCAGTCGCTGCTCCTGGTCGTGGCCGCGATCTACGTCGCAGCATGGCTCGCCTCTACTCGGGTGCGCCTGCTCGCGGACCGGGACCTGGTGGATCAGCTTACGAAGGCAGCCTGACCGCGCGACGGGCGATCCGCCGGACTGCTCCGCGCGGCGCTGCCTCGAGGAGTGAGCCGGCGCTCAGCTGATGGCGGCCGCGGGGACCTCGTGGGGGCGGAGGGCGCGGGCCCCCTCGTCGTAGAGCTCCTGGACCGCCTTGACCATCAGCTGGACGCAGAAGCGGTCGTGGACGAGGTCGTGCCCGGCCCGGCCGAGCGTGTCCGCGAGCTGGTGATTGTTCAGCAGCCGGACGATGGCGGCGGCGAGGGCCGGCGGGTCGTGCGGCGGGACGAGCAGGCCCGTCACGCCATCCTCGATCATCTCCGGGATCCCACCCACGTTGGACGCGACCACCGGGCGTGACAGGGCCATCGCCTCGAGGATCGTGAGCCCCTGGGCCTCGCGGTAGGAGGGCAGGACGGCGACGTCGAACGCCGCGGTGACGGCCGGGATGTCGTCGCGGCGCCCGGTGAACACCACGCGGTGGAGGATCTGCATGTCGCGGGCGATCTCGTGGAGCGCGTCGAGGCGGCTCCCCTCGCCCACGATCACGAGGTAGGCGTCCGGGCACGAGCGCAGGACGTGCGGCCACGCCTCGAGCAGCGTCGGGTGGCCCTTCTCCAGCTCCAGGCGGCCCACGACGCCCACGATCGGCGACCAGGCCTCCATGCCGTACTCCTCGCGGAGCGTGCAGCAGGGCTCCTGGTGGTCGTAGCGGTCGAGGTCCACGCCGTTGTAGATGAGCGAGCGCGGCGCCGCGTCCCGGCCCTCCTCGCCAACCTTGCGGTCGATCGAGTTGGACACGACGATGAGGTGGTTCATCTCGGGCGTCAGCGCCCGGACGGCGGCCTGGTCCTCCTCGGAGCGGACGCGGGACGAGTGGATCGTGGAGATGACCCACGGCCGGCGGTGGCCGGCCTCGCCCAGCGCGATCGCCGCCTTCGTGCCCACGATCTCCGCGCGGTACATGTGGTTGTGGATCACGTCCGCCCGCACGTCCGCGAGGTGCGCGGCGAGAATCCCGGTCGCGATCGCGTCGTCGTGGTCGTGGATCACCGTGACGTCGATGCCGGCATGCTCCAGCTTGCGCACCGCCGATCCGCCCGAGAGCGACACCACCGACACGTCGTAGACCGACTGGTCCATCCGGGTCACGAGGTTGTAGACGTGCTCCTGCGCGCCGCCGTTGGTGCCGGTGGCCATGACCTGGACGACCCGGATCCGGTCGCGCCCGGGCACGGGCCGACGTCGCATCGGCGTGAGGCAGGGGTCCCAGGCGGGCAGCACGCTCATCGCGTTGCAGTTCGTCTGACCAGCAGCCGTTGGATTGGCTGGTCCACGGCGCCCCACTCGTACTTGTAGGGCTCGTCGCCGCGCAGGAAGTCCATGTGGCGGTAGCCGCGCTCCAGGGCCCGGCGGACGTAGCGCTCCACCATCAGGACCCCGGGCGACAGCTCGCGGGCATCGGGGTCCACGCCGGCGTTGTAGTAGAGGACCGCGTCGGGGGTCTCGAACGAGATCCCGGCGGCGATCCGCCGGCCGCCCACGGTGAGGAAGGCCAGGCGCAGGACGTCGTCCGCGCCGAACAGCTCGAACAGGCGCCGGAAGAACGTCCGGCTGTGCTCGCCACCGGGCGTGTCCGGGAACAGGCCGTCGACGCCCCACCGCTTCTGGTGGAGGTCGATGAACGACTCGAGGTCC
Organism: uncultured Chloroflexia bacterium; assembly: GCA_963715245.1. Taxonomy (GTDB): domain Bacteria; phylum Chloroflexota; class Limnocylindria; order Limnocylindrales; family CSP1-4; genus CAIXZV01. The sequence goes on along the minus strand of CAVQRM010000001.1, from coordinate 106,160 downwards.
GCGAGCGGGTCCGTGGAGTCGGTCAGCAGGACCTCGCCCACGGCCTCGGCGCGCCGGACCTTGCGCCGGATCTCGTGGCGCTCCTTCTTGCCCAGCGTGCCCAGGAAGTCGTCGAACGAGACGCCCTCGGGGAACGTCGTGACCGGACAGACGTCCTCGCGCTCCACGTTCATCGTCCACGCCTCGGCGATCTCGCGGCGCCCGAAGGCCTCCTCGAGCGCGGTCGCGGCCGGATCGCCGCAGCGCAGCCGCCGGAGGTCCACGGCGTCCCACGGCGTCGGGTGGCCGGGATCGCCCTCGGTGGCGCAGTAGGCGGCGAGCGCCTCGGCGACCGCCTCGACGTCGTCGGGCGCGCACAGGAGCGTCGCGTAGTCCGCGTGGTACGAGGCGCCGAAGAAGATCGCCTTCGCGTCGTCCGGGACCGCCGTCAGCGCCGGGCCGTCCGCGTGGCGCATCTTCGTCCGCAGCTCGACGTCGTCCGGCTCCACCTCGTGGCGGTGCATGAGCGGCGCGATCCCCACGGCCTCGGCGTCGTCCGGGCGTCGGCGGGGACGAAGACGAGCGTCTCCTCGTGGGCGTTGCCGCCATACCCGTCCCACCACGCGCGGTGGAGTGCCCAGCGGGAGAACGCGGTGGCCCACGGGTTGGCGCCGGCAAGGGCATCCCACGCGGCGGGCTCGATCGAATCGAACGCGCGCCGCACCGCCCGCAGGGTGCGGGGCCTGGCCGCCGGCGACGCCTCGTCACCGACAGCCGGCGGACACGGAGGCTCGGCGGTCATGGAGGAAGGGGGCACGATCGGGAGAATAGCACCGGGCCCCGAAACGGTTGCAAGCGCAACCACGCCGGCCTGCCTCGCCCGCCATGACGGGACCATCGGGTGAGTCCACTCGGTTGTCGGCGTTGGGACAATGGGCCGACTCGCCACATCATGGAGGACAGGTTGCGCCGGATCCCGGAGCTGGATGCACTGCGCGCGGTTGCCGCCGCGCTCGTGTTCGTCCACCACGTCCAGCTCCCGGGGCTGGAGGCCCCCACGAAGGGTCTCGACGTGGGCGTGATGCTGTTCTTCAGCCTCTCCGGGTTCCTGCTATATGCGCCCTTCGCCAAGGCTCGCGAGACCGGCGGGTCGGTGCGCACGACCCCCTATGTCATCCGCCGGCTGTTCCGGATCTACCCGGCGTATCTCGCGGCCGTGGTGGGCGGGGCGCTTCTCTATGGATGGCGGCCAGAGAGCATCGTTGCCATCTTCACGATGCGCGACTCACCAATCCTGGTGGCGTGGACCCTGTGGATCGAGGTCGTGTTCTACCTCGCCCTGCCGGTCATCGCCCTCGTACTCGCCCGCAGCCCGGCCGCGCATCGTCTGCGCCTCCTGGTCGCGCTCGCGGTCATCTCGCTCGCGTTGGGGACGCTCGACCTGGCGCTCAACCGGGTGCTGCCGATCGGGGCGCCGGCGTGGCTGTTCGCCTTCGTGCCCGGGATGATCCTGGGCGACCTGTACGCGCGGGGACACCCGTTCGTCGGCGCCCTCGGCCAGCGGCGCTGGCTGGCCGCGGGCGTCGCCCTGCTCATCGTCTCGGCGATCCCGAACATCGCGTACCCGGACATCCCGGGGGCGGTCGGCTCCGGGCTGCTCGTCGCCTGGTGCGTCGCCCGGGAACGGCTGGGCGCAACCGGAGGCCGTGTGGCCGAGGTGGCGGCCGCCCTGTCCTACGGCGTCTACCTGTGGCACCTGCCGGTGATCGACGCGCTGAACCGGCCGGGCACCTGGTCCGGCGCGATGGTGAGCGCCCTCGCGACGATCGCCATCGCGAGCGTGACGTACATCGCCATCGAGGCGCCCGGCATCCGGCTGGGCCAGGTACTCGCGCGCGGCGCCGACAGCCGGCAGGTCAGGATCCAGGCTCGAGCGCAGTCGTAGAGCCCGGCTCGGCTGCCGATGGATGAGCGCGCGTTCGGCCGAGATAGGCGATCGCGGGCAGCGCGACCAGGGGAACGTTGAGGAGGGAATACCACCACTGGAGTCCTGCGTTCCCGATCACGGTCCACCACTGCGCCCACAGGGTGATCGTGACCAGGACGAACGCCGCGGCCGCAAGGATCGCATACCCCGTCGACCGATGCCCCACGCCCACAAGGCCCAAGGGCGCCAAGGTCGGCTTGGCGAGAAGCATGACGACAGGCCACCCCCAGACTGCTCCTGCAGCGACCGCCGCCATGGCCCATAGGTCCGAGTTCCCGGCGAGGATTGATCCCGTGGAACGCGGCCAGCACAGGCACAGCGCCATCAACGGCCACGTCCATGGCGCAGGGCGCAGACGTCCGATCGCAACGACCGCGAGGCCGACTGGAAGTACCCACCACAGCGGCAGCGGCAGAACCAGGAACGGGACGAAGATCGGCAAGGCTGCCGGGGGGTGGATAAAGGAGTGCACGTCCAGCGTCCACGCCCCAGCCAACTGCTCGGGCAGATAGGGGCTCCCGGTGTCCAGGAACCGCTGCGCGCCCGGAAGGTACCCCTTGACCACGTCGGAGGCCAACAACGCGGGCTGGCCCTGATTGACCAGGATCAGCTGCTGGAGTGCAAACGCACCGAGCACGACCGCGAGCGCCAGGGCGACTGGCCGACCATACCGCCGCAGGGCCACCATCGCGCGCTCCGGTGACCTCAGCTCCCCGGAGGGATGAGGTCGCGAAGTCCCCCCAGCGACAGCCGCGGCGCATCCGGATCGGTGAGCCGCCGGATGATGAAGTACTCGGGGAGCGGCCGGTCGTCCGTGATCAGCGGCCCATCGCCGACCGCCGCGCGAAGCACGTCGCCGCTCGCCCAGGTGAGGCCCATGATCGTGGCAACCCACTCGTCCACTGACCGGTCCTGCGAGTCCGGCGCCCCGTTCAGGTCCTCAAGGACCGCGGGATCTTCCAGGACGCGGCGGATCGAGGCTTCGTCGAGATCCACCGGTCCGTCCGACCCGATCATGTAGAACCCGTAACCACCTGCTCCCGCGATCACGTTCACGTTCTCGAACACCGCCAGGAACGTCCGCACGTGCGCGAGGAACTCGTTCATCGTCTGGCCGTACGGCACCCACTGCATCATCACGCCGCCCGGCGTGAGGCGCGCCTTCGACGCCTCGTAGAACTCCCGGGTGGAGATGACGGACACACCCGACGTCTCGATCGGCGGGGGCGGGTCCACCGCGACGAAGTCGTACGTCCGGTCGGTGAGCTCCACGTGGTTGCGGCCGTCCGCGACGATCACCTCGCCGCGCGGGTCGGCGAGGACGGCATCGGCGTCGTCATAGAACCACCGGAACATCCTGGGGACCGAAGGCACCAGCTCGATGGCGTCGGTCTCCATGCCCGCGTTGAGCGACGTCCGGAACGCGGAGCCCATGCCGAAGGCGATCACCAGCCCGTCGTCGGTCTCCGGCCGGAGCATGAGCGGGAGCAGCGGCATCAGCTTGGTATCGACGGTCAGGATCGTCATCGCGGTCCCGCCCACCCAGAGCAGGCGTGAGCCGCGTGCCTCGCCCGCCTCGACGGCCGCGATCTCGTCCTCGGTGGCCTCGAACACCGTGCCTCCCTGGCGCTCGATCAGCTCGATCGTGGGGTTGCGGAAGGCGGACCCGTTGAGGCTCGACACGACGACCACGACGGCGAGCCCGCCGGCGAGGGCCGCGCCAGCGAGCCGATAGGCCGGCGTCGCCGCGGGGAGCCGGCCGAGCAGGTACGCCCCGACGGCGCAGTTGAGCAGCGCGAGACCCGCAAGCGTCGCGGGCGAGCCGATCAGCGGGATCACGAAGAACGGGATCACGAACGTCGCCACGATGGAGCCCGCGGTGTTGGTCGCCAGCAGGGTGCCCGTCGCGGCCCCCTCGTGGCCGGTCTCGTCGCCCAGGAGGGCGGCCGTCGCCGGGAACACGAGCCCCAGGGCGATGGTCGCCGGCAGGACGACGACCGCGGATGAGAACGCGAACTGGCGCATGGAATTGAGGAAGTCCGGCGAACCGCCGTTGAACGGGCTTCCCGGCGTCGCGAGCAGCAGGGCACCGACCACGACGAACGCGGCGGTGACCAGCTGAGCGTGCCCGATCAGCGCGCGCGTCGAGCGGACGCGTGGTCGGAGCCAGCCCAGGAGCACAGCGCCGATCGCGATCCCGACGAGAAACAGCACGAGGATCGTGGTGAACACGTACGTGGAGCTGCCCGTCCCTGCCCCGAGCATTCGATTCCAGACCACCTGGTAGCCGAGCGACGTGAGGCCGGAGATGAACGCGATGGCCAGGGCGAGGCGACGCCGATTCACGACAGCCTCGACGGGGAACCGCGTGGCGTCCCACGACTCGCGGACCGGCTCTACGGCGGGCGTGACGGGCTGCGCGAGCGCGTCCGCCCCGGCGCGCCGGTCCAGGCCGAGCGCGATGACGCCCGCGGTGCCGGAGCAGACGGCGCCGATGACGAGGGCGCCCGTCAGCCCCAGCAGCTCGATGAGCACGAAGCCGGCGATCGCCGTGCCCACGATGGCCCCCACGGTGTTGGCCGCGTACAGCCGCTGGAACGCACCGGCGAGACCCGCGGGGCCGCGGGTCAGGTATCGGGTGAGCGTGGGCAGCGTGGCGCCCATGAGCAGCGTGGCCGGGGCGAGGGCGAGGATCGCGAGCGTGAACCGGACGAGCGCGAGCGCCATCGGCGAGCCGGAGAGCGACGGGTACAGGCCCCGGTAGAGGTCCCCGATCAACTGGAACGTCACCGGCGTCAGCAGGACGACCGCCACCACGATCAGCTCCAGGACACCGTACAGCCGAAGCGGCCGGGCGACCCGATCCGCGACCCGCCCGCCGACGAAGCCGCCGATGGCGAGGCCGCCGAAGAAACCCGTGAGGATCGTCGAGACGGCCTGGGACGTGTTGCCGAACACCAGCACCAGCTGGCGTGCCCAGACCACCTCGTAGATGAGGCCCGCGGCGCCCGACAGCACGAACAGGAGCAGCAGGACGCGCAGCGGAACGGACGTGGTCATGGCACCCGATTGTCCACTACAGCTGGTTCGTCCACCACACGGCGTACGCGCCCATCGCGACGCTCCACAGGATCAGCGCCCAGCCCCACCACCGGATCGACCCGCGCGCGACCACGCCCATCGCCGCCAGCGCCCAGATGAACGGGATGGAGTCGAGGAAGTACCGGTAGCCGAACTGGAGCCAGCCGCCGCCGTAGTAGAGGAGCGTCGGGATCAGCACGAGGATGGCGGCCGCCAGCAGCACCCAGCTCCGTCGATCGCGCCAGGGCGCCCGGAGGAACAGCAGCAGCCCGGGACTCGTGAGCAGGACGGACAGCCCCAGGCCGTCGGGCGACCAGCCCGGGAACAGGCTGCTCCGGATCGGCAGGTGCCACAGCAGGTAGTCGAGGTTCATCGGCACGTGCGCGAGCGAGAACAGCCCCTTGTCGCGGAGCGCCTGGAGCCAGTCCGGCAGCGTGGCCAGCGCGTAGCCGGACTCGAGCGGGCTCCCGAACCGGGCCTGGTTGTAGCCGAAGAACACGACCAGGGCCGGCAGCACGCCCACCGCGACGAGGATCCACTGCCGCCACGGCAGCCCGCGGACCCAGCCGCCCAGCGATCGGTCCGAGCCGGGCTCGGCGGGTGACGCCCACAGGTACCAGAGGGCCACGGCCGGGGCGATGAACGCCGTGGGCGCGCGGGTGAGGAAGGACATCCCGATGAGGAGGCCGAGCAGGAGCGCGCGCTGCTTGCCGAAGAGCTCGGCGAGCATGAGCAGCGCGAGGATGATCGCCACCAGGTGCCCGGTGTGCCACACGCCGCCGCGGACCGTCACCCACCACATCATCGTCCCGAAGCCCAGCAGCAGGACGAGCGCGACCCGGTCCCGCAGCCGCTCCACACCGATCCGCCCCGCGACCCACCAGGCGAGCAACACCCCGAACGCCGCGAGCCCCGCGTTGAGCGTGTCCTCCCAGCGCATCGCCGTCTCGGCCCCGACCAGCGCGACCAACGGCATCAGCGCAAACGCCGGGAACGGGGCGAACGGCACGTAGACGCGTCCGCCCTCGCCGTAGATGACGTCGAAGGCGCCCGGGACGAAGGTGATCCACGTCTCGCCGCGCAGGAACGCCTCGGCGAGGCGGAAGAAGTCCCCGCGGCCGGCATCGAAGGTGCTGGCCGTCAGCCAGTAGACGACGAACGCCCCGAGCGCGACGGCGACGCCGGCGACGAGCGCCGGCATTCGGCGGGACTGGATGGGTGCAGCGGTCACGGGCGAGAGGGTATCCCCTCGCGGCGGTCATGCTCGGACGGTGGTGCCCGCGGCGCTCCGATCCATGCGCAGGCCCTCCACGAACAGCGCCACCAGCGTCAGGCCGAACGCCGCCGGGTAGACGACGGACGGGATCACGCCCACGAGCAGCACGCTCGTCGCGAGCGGGATCAGCACGGCCCACGTGTGCCCCCGATCCAGCAGCCAGGCCACCGGCAGCAGGAGCAGCAACGCGTAGTGGTCCCACAGGATCGGGGACAGCAGCTGGCTGGCAACCACCGCGACGAGGTACCCGGGCGCGGGCGGCAGGCGCCGCGCGGCCACGATCACGGCAACCAGGACGACGGCCATCGACAGCCACTGGATGATCTGGGCCGAGTCGGCCGGCACGCCCAGCTGGTACGCGACGGCACCCGGCGTGAAGTTGTGCGGGGTCGTGATCGGGTCGGACACCCGGCGGATGAGGTCCAGGAAGTCCGTCCACGCTCCGAAGCCCGCGAGGACCGTCGCGAGCAGGGCGAGCGCCGCGAGCGCGGCCACGCCCACCGCGAACGCCCGGACGCGTCCGGCCACCAGGGCCCAGAACAGCACGAGCGCCGGCTGGATCTTGATCGCCGCGCCGATCGCGCCCGTGACACCCAGGCCAACCGGCCGATCCAGCCAGCGCCAGCCGAGCGCGAAGGCGAGGAACAGCAGCGGTCCCACCTGCCCCAGCTTCACCGCGTACACGAACGGCCAGGACAGGCCGGCCAGCAGCACGATGAGCCAGCGCACGCGAGCGGAGACGGGCATCGCCGCGACGCCGCCGAAGAAGGCGCCGATCAGGACCGCGATCCACGCCCACGTCGCCGCGGACGCCGACAGCAGCCCGAAGGGGAGGATGAACGGGATGAACGTGGGCGGGTAGTAGAACAGCCCGAACCCGCCTGCTGCCTCGAACGACGTGTCGTACGCGGGCAGCCCGTCGAGCAGGCGCCCCGCGGCCGCGTGATAGGCGAGGAAGTCGTAGCCCAGCGTGTCCCCGGCCACGGCCAGCGTCGCGCCGACGGTGAGGGCGAACACGCCCAGGGCGAACAGCGGCAGGAGACGGCCCAGGGCCGCCCCGATCTTCATCGTCGCGGTTCCGGGCGGGCCGTCAGACGGCCGCCTGGTCCCGCGAGCCGCGCGCCGCCCGCTTCACGTCCCGGTGGAGCAGCGGGATCCGGAACAGGTCCCACGCGACGCGCATCGCGAGCAGCGGCCCCGGGTGCATCCGGGAGCCCCGGCGGTCCGCCCACCGGATCGGCACCACGACGTGGCTGAACCCGCGGCGGCGGACCAGGTAGATGAGCTCCACGTCGAACACGATGCTGGTGACCTTCTGGCGGGCGAACACGTCCCGCGCCACGTCCCGCCGGAACCCCTTGAACCCGCATTGCGTGTCCTGGACGGGACCCACCACCCATACGGAGGCAAGGGCGTGGAAGGTCTTGCCGAGCAGCCGCCGCCAGCCCGGCTGGGACGCGCGCATGTCGGAGCCGTCCGGCTGGATCCGCGAGCCGTACGCGGCATCGGCGGTCTCGAGGGCCTCGACCAGCAGCGGGATCTCGTCCGGCGGCGTGGCCATGTCCGCGTCCGCGAAGATCACGAGGTCCCCGGTCGCGGCCAGCATCCCGGCCCGGACCGCCGCGCCCTTGCCCCCGTGCGGGACCGTGAGCACCTCGAGGTCGCCGTCGACCGCCTCCCGGCGGCTGCGGACGAGCGCGGCCGTCGCGTCGCTGGAGCCGTCGTCCACGACGAGCACGTGGATGGTGCGCGGGGAGCTCCGCGGCGCCCGGGCGGCCGTCCCGGCCGTCCTCGCCCCGCCGATGGAGATACCCGAACAGCTCGTCGAGGGCAGGACCGATCCGCGCCTCCTCGTTGTAGGCGGGCAGCACGATGGACAGCGAGCGTGCAGGCATGACGGGCAGTCTAGGGCGCGGTGGTGCGTCCTGTAACCGGGACTGGTGGGTCATGCCGCCGGTACAAGCGTCAGTACCATTGCCCGGATGCACCGGGTCCGCATACTGCCGCCAGATGATCCGTCGCCACTCATTCTGGTTCCGGGCGCTGCTGATGGCGGCCGACGCGCTGCTTGCGGTCGGCCTGCTGATCGTGCTGTCCGCCTGGCGGTTCGGCCCCGACTGGGCTGTCTGGTGGCGGGAGATCGTCCCCGAGCCCGCGGCGTTCGTGACCCTGTACGTCGTCGGCTGGATCACCGTCCTCACGCGCGTTCGGCCTGTACCGGCCGCGCGCGCGCTGGTCGCTCCGCAGCGAGGCGGCGACATCATCCGGGCGACCGTCGTCATGGCCCTGATCACCCTCAGCGTGCTGTTCCTGTTCAAGCTGCCGGACGTCAGCCGGCTGCTCCTGCTCGTCCTGTTCCCGGCGCTGGCGGCTGCGACACCATTGCGCTCCGCGCCGTCCTGCGGGTCGTGCTGGAGCGGCTACCGCCGCCAGGGCCGCAACCTGCGGTTCGTGCTCGTGCTGGGTGCGGGTCCGCGCGGCGCAGGCGTTCGCGACGAAGCTCGAGAGCCACCGTGAGCTGGGCCTGCGTGTGTCGGGGCTTCCTGGATGCCGAGCCGGACAGGCGGTCCCCGAGGGTCGATGGCCGGTGCTGGGCACGCTCGACGACCTCGAGCGCGGTCCTCCACTCGCAGGTCGTCGACGAGGTCGCGATCTGCCTGCCGTTCTCGCCAGTGGGATCTGATCGACGCGATCGCCGGCCTGTGCGAGGAGGAGGGCAAGATCGTCCGCATCCCGATGGACGTGATGGACCGAGCGATCAGCGTCCGGTCGCGTGGAGGACCTGGACGGGACGCCTGTGTTCTCGCTCGTCTCGGGCCCGGACCGGACGCTTGCGCTGGCAGTCAAGCGGCTGCGTCGACCTGCTCGGCGCGCGCCATCGGCATCGTGCTCCTGTCCCCGCTGTTCGCCGTGATCGCGATCGCGATCAAGGCTCGACGACGGCGGGCCCGTGCTGTTCCGCCAGGCGCGTGTCGGCCTCCACGGTCGGCCGTTCAACGTGGTCAAGTTCCGGTCGATGGACGATGGACGCCGAGGCGCGCCGCGCAGGAGCTCGCCGCGCACAACACCGTCAACGGGCACGCCTTCAAGCTGGACGACGATCCGCGCGTGACGCGCGTGGCGGCGGTTCCTGCGTCGGACCGAGCCTGGACGAGCTGCCGCAGCTGCAGAACGTCCTGCTCGGGCAGATGAGCCTGGTCGGTCCGCGACCGCCGCTGCCCGAGGAGGTGGCGGGCTACGACCTCTGGCACCGCCGCCGTCTGTCGATGAAGCCCGGCATCACCGGCCTGTGGCAGGTCCGCGGACGCCGTGACCCGGAGTTCGATCACTGGGTCGAAGCCGATCTCGAGTACATCGACCGCTGGTCGCTGTGGCTGGACGTCCAGATCCTCGTCCGGACCATCCCAGCTGCCCTGGAGGGGCGATGAACGCGAAGACTGCCCTGGTCACCGGCATCACCGGGCAGGACGGCTCGTACCTGGCCGAGCTGCTGCTCGCCAAGGGCTACGAGGTCCACGGCCTCATCCGCCGCTCCAGCTCGTTCAACACGGGGCGGATCGACCACCTCTACCACGACCCCCACGAGTCCGGCGCGAGCTCATCCTCCACTACGGGGACCTCACCGACTCGCTCCTCCCTCATCGGGCACCTCCACCGGATCAAGCCCGACGAGGTCTACAACCTGGGCGCCCAGAGCCACGTCAAGGTGAGCTTCGAGATGCCCGAGTTCACCGCCGAGACCGCGGGCATGGGCACGCTCCGGATGCTGGAGGCGGTCCGCGACGGCCGACTGGCCGATCCGCTTCTACCAGGCGGGCTCGCTCCGAGATGTACGGCAAGGTCGCTGGAGACGCCGCAGACCGAGACGACGCCGTTCCACCCGCGCAGCCCGTACGCCGTCGCCAAGGTCTTCGCCCACTGCATGACCGTCGACTACCGCGAGGCGTACGGCATCCACGCCTGCAACGGGATCCTGTTCAACCACGAGTCGCCGCGGCGCGGCGACACGTTCGTGACCCGCAAGATCACCCGCGCGATCGCCGACATCCTCGCCGGGAATGCAGGAGCACGCTCTTCCTCGGCAACCTCGACGCCCGCCGCGACTGGGGCTACGCGAAGGAGTACGTCGAGGCGATGTGGCTGATGCTCCAGCAGCCCGAGCCCGACGACTACGTGATCGCCACCGGCGAGATGCACTCCGTGCGCGAGCTGTGCGAGGTCGCCTTCGCGCTCGTGGGCCTGGACTGGGAGGCACACGTCCGCATCGACGAGCGCTACTTCCGGCCGACCGAGGTGGACGAGCTGTGCGGCGACGCGTCGAAGGCGGGGCGCGTCCTCGGCTGGCGGGCCCGGACGCACGTTCCGGGAGCTCGTGCGCCTGATGCTCGAGGAGGACCTCGCGGAGGCGGGGCTCGATCCGGCGGGGCACATCCGCACGCGAGGGCGCGCTCGCATGACCGAGCTCGCCGGGCGGCGCGTGATGGTCACGGGCGGCGCCGGCTTCCTCGGCCGCCCCGTGGTCGCGCCGCCTCGAGGCCGCGGGCTGCCGAGGTCTTCGTGCCGCGCAGCGCGGAGTACGACCTGCGCACGCGCGGCGGGATCGAGCGGCCCTCGCCGACGGCCGGCCCGAGATCGTCATCCACCTCGCCGCGGTCGTCGGCGGCATCGGCGCGAACCGCGAGAACCCGGGGCGCTTCTTCTACGAGAACGCGATCATGGGCATCGCAGCTCATGGAGGCGGCCGCCTCGCCGGCGTCGAGAAGTTCGTCCAGGTCGGCACCGTCTGCGCGTACCCGAAGTTCACCCCGGTCCCGTTCCGCGAGGACGACCTCTGGAACGGCTACCCGGAGGAGACGAACGCGCCCTACGGGCTGGCGAAGAAGATGCTCCTCGTCCAGGGCCAGGCGTACCGCGCAGCAGTACGGCTTCAACGTGATCCACCTGCTGCCGGTCAACCTCTACGGCCCGGGCGACAACTTCGACCCGGCGTCGCTCGCACGTGATCCCGGCGCTGATCAAGAAGTGCGTCGACGCCGGTGAGCGCCGGCGCGGATCACATCGATGTCTGGGGCACCGGCTCGGCCTCGCGCGAGTTCCTCTACGTGGACGACGCGGCCGAGGGAATCGTCCTGGCGACCGAGCGCTACGACGGAGCGGAGCCGGTCAACCTGGGCGTCGGGCACGAGATCACGATCCGCGATCTCGTGGAGCTGATCGCGAAGCTCACGGGCTTCGCGGGCGAGATCCGCTGGGACGTCTCCAAGCCGGACGGACAGCCGCGGCGGGCGCTCGACACGAGCCGAGCTCGTGAGCTGTTCGCGTTTGAGGCAGGGGTTGACTTCGATGCCGGCCTGCGCTCGACGATCGAGTGGTTCGCAGGCTCGCGCGCAGGTGTCGACCAGTCGTGATGTCGCTTGAGGCTACGCAGCCCGGCGACTCCTTGACTCTCCTTGGGCCGTCTTTGCTCGATCGGCACGCGGAGCTGAAGCACGAGTTCATTCGCATTTCTCGGTCGCTCCACGTCCCAATCGGGTGGCATTACCTGATGGATCTCGTCTGGGCCGCGAACGAGATTCGAGCGATCCAGCCACACCCAGCCCGGGTGCTTGATGCAGGAGCGGGTGTCGGGCTCATGCAGTGGTGGCTGGCGAAGAACGGTGTCGAGGTTGTCAGCGTGGATCGCACGTCGCGTTCCATCGGCCGTCGAATGCGCGCGTGGACGCACGTCGTCGGGCTGGCAGAGGAGCTGCCCACGCTCCGACGCGGGGCACTCACCAGACTCCGTCGCGTCGGCCATCCGGGCGGCGCCTCGAGTGCGCGCGAAATAGCCGGTGTGCTTCGCGACCTTGTCCTCGGTGATCCGACGCACGGCGAGGCCGGGCAGATCCGGATCCTAGAAGCCGACTTGGGCGCGATGTCGGCCCTTGAGGACGAGTCGGTCGATGCCATCGTCTCCATCTCCTCGCTTGAGCACAACGCCAGGGAAGCTCTGCCTCAGGTTGTTGCGGAGCTCATGCGAGTTCTGCGGCCAGGCGGACGATTTATCGCCACCGTTGGCGCGGCGGGCGACGACGACTGGTACCACGAACCATCAGCGGGGTGGTGTTTCTCGGAGGCGACGCTCAGATCGATCTTCGGCCTAAGTGCCGACTGCAGCTCGAACTTCCAAAACTACGAGGCGATCTTGGCGGACGTTCGGGTGTCTGCCGAGCTACGCGACAACCTCGCCCCGTTCTACTTTCGGTCCGGCTCTAACGGCATGCCGTGGGGACGGTGGGATCCCAAGTACCTCAGTGTCGGCATCGCAATGCGCAAGCGCGCGAACACGGCCGAGCATGTCTGACAACCATCTCCAGGACCCTCAGCCCGTGGTCCCGCGCCAACCCGGGCTCGGCTGGCTCCGAGGGAGCGCGGTGTACGCGAGCGGATCTTCCCTCCAGCGTGGGGTGGCACTTCTCCTGCTTCCCTTGGTCCTTGTCGCGATGTCGCCCGCCGAATACGGGCAACTGGCTCTGCTGACCGCGATCGCGGGGCTCGCGTCGATTGTCCTGTCGTTCGGCCTTGAGGCAGCGGTCACCCGCTCTTACTTCCAGCTCGCGGGTGACCTGCTTGAACGACAACGGTACGTGAACACCTTGGGCGTCTTCCTGCTGGTGACGCCGGCGGCGGCATGGGCCGTGTTCGCCGTCGTCGTGCTTGCCGCTGGTGGAGAACGGGCGCAGACGGACTATCTGGTGCTCGCATTGGCAGCAGCCGCTGTCAACGTGCCCGCGACGGTGATCCCGATGGTGATCCTCAGGCTTGAGGGTCGATTACGGGCCTACTTCTCCTTGGTCGTCAGCACCACAGTCGCGAACGCAACGCTGATCATCGTCCTCGTCGTCTGGCTCAGGCTCGGCGTGCCTGGCTATCTCTCAGCGACGCTCCTAGCGTACCTGCTGATGCTCGGTCTGGGTCTCCACGCGCTAGGTCACCGGTTCACGCGCGACGTCTCAAGGGCTCATCTGACGGCAGCGCTCGCATTCGGGCTCCCGTTGGTGCCGCACCTGCTCGCACATTGGGGCCTCAACCTCTCTGATCGCGTGATCCTCGCCAACTCGGTGACGAGAGACGAACTCGGTATCTACAACGTGGGCTACCAGGTGGCTGCGCTAGTCGGCCTAGTGGTGTCGGCATTGAATTAGGCTGTCACGCCGATCCTTTCGCGCGCAGCAGCCCCTGGCGGCAGCTTCGATGGCCTCTCGAGAACGATCACTGCCCAAGCTTGGATCGCCGCATACGTGGGTCTCGCAGCAGCGCTGCTGGGTCCCGTTGTCATCTCGGTCGCACTGCCGCTCGCCTATGCCGACGCAGTCCCGATCGTGGCATGGGTCGCCGTCGGCTTCGTGTTCTACGGCTGGTACACCATCCCGATGAACGCGCTGTCGATCATCCGCGGAGACACGAAGTGGGCGTGGACCGCAACCGCCCTCGCAGCATCCGTCAACGTCGGAGCGAACATCGTTCTGGTGCCGAGAATTGGGATCATGGCCGCCGCCGTGAATACAGCCTTGGGGTATGGCGTGCTGCTTGTGGCAGCGTGGCTGCTGGCGCGGCGCGCCAATGCCATGACCATTCCGCTCGAACGAGGCCGCATCCTCGGCGGCATCTCCTTGTTGGTCGCACTCTATCTAGTGACTGCTTCCGTGAGTAGTCCCGACGAGCCTGCAGGAATCGCGGTGCGAATTGTGACCACGATCGTGGCTGCTGCGGCCCTCGTCGTGATGGGAGCCTGGTCGCAGACCGCAACGCAGCTCAGGAGGTTGGTGGGCTCATGAGCACTGCCACACGACGACGGCGCTCCCGCCCGACCTCGACACTGCCCGCGGCGGTAGTTGACGGCCACCGATGCTGATTTTGAGGCACGCGTCGCTCGCGACCGTCGCAGAGCTGTTCGAGTTCAAGGCGTCGGGATTCGAGTTGCCTCCTTTCCCGGGCTACTCGAATGACCAGTGGGGGATCAAGGCCCACAATCGCCCTTGGGTTGCCAAGTTCGGACGGTGGTCAACCGGCCAGCGCGTCCTCGAGGTCGGGGGCGCCTACAGCCGGCTGCCGGAATGGCTAGGCACGACATTCGGCGTCGAGCCATGGATCGCCGATGACTTCGGCCGCGATGGTGGAGAAGTTGATTGGGGTCGATGGGGCGATCCCGCGCGCCTTCCCAGCCAGTTCCCATCCGTCAGGTACGTCTTCGAACGACTCGGGGCAGGTCACAGCTCCCTGCCGGACGCGCACTTCGATCGAGTCTTCACCGTATCGACGCTGGAGCACATTCCATACGACTCCCGGCTGAACGTGCTCCGGGAGATGAACCGGTGCACCGCTCGTGGGGGCCGGCAGCTTCACGCGATCGACATCCCCACACCGGAGACGCCAATCGGCCTCGCGCTTGGGGTTGCCGAGGCTGCTCGCCTGTCCTCCGTCGTAGCGCGTGGCTACCGTGCCGGGATTTAGGCATGGATCAGCCTGTTTCGACGGTCCGGCGTCAGGATTGCGACGCCGATCCCGTCAAGTGTTCATCTGCTTGACCGCCGAACGCTCGTTGAGTCGACCGATGTCGTCTATCGCTTCTATCCGCCGAACGAACGCCCGAAGCCGTACCACCCCGCAGCCTCGCTCCTGCTCGTGATCGACGACGTCGAGCAGAGCGGGGATTAGGTGGCCTGATGCTCTCCGTCATCATCCGCACCTACAACGAGGCGGCTCACATCGGCCGGTTGTTCGACGGGATCGAGCAGCAGACCATCACGCCGGACCAGGTCATCGTCGTCGACTCGGGCTCCAGCGACGGCACCGCGGAGATCGCGCGTGCCCGGGGCGCCGAGATCCACGCGATCGCACCGGCCGAGTTCACGTTCGGTCGCTCTCTGAACCGTGGTTGCGCGGCTGCGACGGGGGACATCGTCGTCATCGCCAGCGCACACGTCCGCCCGGTGCTGAACACGTGGCTGGAGCGGCTCGTCGAGCCACTTGGCGACGAATTGGTCGCCCTCGCCTACGGCCGGCAGGTCGGCGACCGAACGACGAAGTTCTCGGAGCACCAGGTGCTGGCGAAATGGTTCCCGGAGCGCAGCGAGCCTCGGCAGTCGCATCCGTTCTGCAACAACGCGAACGCTGCCATTCGGCGCTCGCTGTGGCTGCGACGGACCTACGATGAGTCCCTGACGGGGCTCGAGGACCTCGATTGGGCGCACTGGGCGATGCAGGAGGGATGGGCCATCTCGTACGTCGCAGCGGCGTCGGTCGTCCACCTGCACGACGAGTCGACGCAGCAGACCGCGAACCGCTATCGCCGCGAGGCCATCGCCCACCAGCGGATCTTCCACGACCAGCGGATGTCGCTACCACGTGCGCTGACGCTCGCCGGGGGCAACATCGCGATGGACTACTGGCATGCCGCCCGCGAGGGGGTACTGGCGAGCAACCTCGCCGGCATTCCACTCTTCCGGGCCGCACAGTTCTGGGGCGCGTACCAGGGGTTCAAGCAGCGGGGCCCCGT
The DNA here is from genome assembly GCA_963715245.1 of uncultured Chloroflexia bacterium. Classification (GTDB taxonomy): domain Bacteria; phylum Chloroflexota; class Limnocylindria; order Limnocylindrales; family CSP1-4; genus CAIXZV01. Next base: position 90,299 of record CAVQRM010000001.1, on the reverse strand, counting down.
CTCGCGGGCCCTCCAGCATCACTTCTACTACCCGCGCAAGCGCGCGGCTGTCCCCTTCCGGGCCGACACGGACGCCGATGGCCGGCGGATCGACTACCGGTCCTCGCCCGGCGACCGCGATGCCTGAGTTGATCGACATCTCCGTCCGCCTCGAGGATGGAATGCCCACATGGCCGGGAAGCGTGGGATATCGCCGACACCACGAGATGCGACTCGAGAACGGCGATCCGTCGAACGTGTCGCGGCTCGACTTCGACGTTCACTGCGGAACGCATATCGAGGCACCGCTGCACTTCCTCCCAGGTGGTGCGCCGCTCGAGGAGATCCCGCTCGACACCTTCGTCGGGGCGGCGTGGGTGGCCGATGTCGGGAATGTCTCCGACGTGAGCGATGCCGTACTCGACGCCGCCGGCGTACCGGCGGGAACCGCGCGCCTCCTCGTGAAGACCGGCAACTCGGCACTCTGGGCGACGCCGCAGCCGTTCCGCAGGGACTACGCAGGGCTGACGAGGGCGGCCGCGGAGTGGGTCGTGGCCCGCGGGATCCGCCTTGTCGGGCTGGACTACCTGTCCATCCAACGGTTCGCTGATGACTTCGAAACCCACCGCATCCTGATGCGTGCAGGTGTGCTGATCCTGGAGGGTCTCGACCTCTCCGGTGCCACGACGGGGCCGTACGAGCTCTGGTGCCCGCCAATCCGCGTCGCCGGTGCCGAGGCGGCGCCAGTGCGCGCGATCTTGCACCGCACAGAGCCTCGCTGATGGAGACCGTTACGGCGCTCGTGCCGATGCGCCATACGAGCGAGCGGGTGCCGGGCAAGAACTACCGGCCGTTTGGGGGTCGCCCGCTCTACCATCACGTCATCGAGGCGCTGCTCTCGGCCACCACCGTGCGTCAGGTCGTGATCGACACCGATAGTCCTGTTGTCCTCGAGGACGCGGCACGGCATTTTCCCCGTGTGCGACTCCTCGATCGACCCGAGCACCTGCGCGACGGACGGATCGCGATGAACGACGTGCTCCTCAATGACCTCCGGCAGCTCCAGGGGGAGTGGTTCCTCCAGACGCACAGCACCAATCCGCTGCTGCGGCCGGAGACGATCGATCGCGCAGTGGCAGGGTTCTTCGCTGCCGGCGAGTCCTATGACTCGCTGTTCTCGGTAACGCGTCTGCAAACCCGTCTCTGGGATGCCGCGGGCCAGCCGATGAACCACGACCCGGCTGTGCTGCTGCGCACACAGGACCTGCCCCCCGGTCTATGAAGAGAACTCGTGCATCTACGTCTTCTCCAGGGATGGGCTGGAGACACGTGGCACCCGTATCGGCAACCGGCCGATGCTGTTCGAGATCGATGCACGGGAGGCCGCGGACATTGACGATGAACTCGACCTCCAAGTGGCCGAGTTCCTCTATACGCGACGGGCCGCCGAGTGAGCGACCGCGTCCTGATCACCTGCCCCCAGATGCAGAAGCACGCGGCGATGTACGTCCGGCAACTGTCTGACCTCGGCATCGAGGCTGCGGTGCCGCCCGTCGTACAGACGCTCAGCGAAGGCGAGTTGGTCGAAATCATCGGGGCCTACGACGGCATCGTCGTCGGCGACGATCCGCTCACCAGGCAGGTGCTTGAGCACGCATCGCGGCTGCGGATCATCGCCAAGTGGGGCGTCGGCGTTGACAACATCGACCTTGCGGCTGCGGCCGAGCTGGGGATTCCGGTCATGAACACCCCGGGCACCTTCGGTGACGAGGTGGCCGATGTAATTGTGGGATATCTGATCCTGCTGTCCCGGCAGCTCCACCGGACCGACGCAGCGACGCGTGCCGGCGAGTGGACGAAGATCGAGGGGTTCTCACTCGGTGGCCGTACGCTCGGTGTCGTCGGGCTCGGGTCTATCGGGCTCGCGCTCGTGCAGCGCGCCATCTGCCACGGGATGCAGGTTGTCGGAACAGACGTCTCGGACGCTCGCCACGGGCAGGCGCGCGCGCTCGGAGCAGAAGTCGCCGACCTCGACGGCGTCCTTGGCGCGGCCGAAATGGTGGCCCTCTGCTGCCCGCTCACGGCCGACAATCGCCACCTGCTCAATGCGGCAACGCTTGGCCGGATGAAACAGGGAAGCTATGTGGTCAACACGGCCCGTGGCGGGCTGGTCGATGAACGAGCCCTGATCGACGCGCTGCAAAGCGGTCAGATCGCCGGTGCCGCGCTGGATGTCTTCGAGGTGGAGCCCCTCCCTGCAGATAGCCCGCTCCGCGGGCTGGACAACGTCATCCTCGGGGCCCACAACGCCTCCAATACGATCGACGCAGTGAGGAGGGTCAACGAGATGGCCATGCACAATCTGCTGGCTGGCCTGGGGGTCGCCAGGTGAACCAGCGCGTCGTGGTGATCACGGGCGCCGCCGGAGGCGTGGGCCGGGCGACAGCTGACCTGTTCCATCGACACGGCTGGTTCGTGGTGGGGATTGATCGATCGACGCCGGCAACACCAACGGCTGCCGACCGTTTCGAGGTCGTTGACCTGGCCACCGGGACGAACGTGGAGACGCTCTTTGCCGTACTCGATGCGGAGATCGGCCGCGTCGACGCCCTCGTGAACAACGCCGCGATCCAGATCGCCAAGCGCATGGTCGACACGACCGACGAGGAGTGGGACACCATCATGGACACGAATGTCCGGATGGCGTTCAGGACGATGCGCGCCGCCCATGATCGCCTGAGCGAGCGCAAGGGGTCGGTCGTCAACGTCAGCTCCGTCCATGCCGTCGCCACGTCCCGTTCGATCGCCGTCTACGCAGCGAGCAAAGGAGCGCTGGTGGCCTTGACTCGAGCGGCGGCCTTGGAGATGGCTGAGGACGGAATCCGTGTCAACGCCGTTCTCCCCGGGGCGGTCGACACCCCGATGCTCCGCAACAGCCTTGCTGCGCGGGCAGACCGCACGATCGAGGAGTCCATGAAGATCCTGAGCGACAAGACGCCGCTCGGCACTATCGGGCGGGCCGACGAGATCGCCGAGGCGATCCTCTTCCTGGCCGACCCGGATCGCTCTTCGTTCATCACGGGCCAGTCACTGCTCATCGACGGCGGCGCGACAGCCCGCCTCAGCACCGAGTAGCTCTCCCCGGGGAGCAGAGAGGAGCCGTCGATGGCGCCGTGGTACCTGGCCGAGCCTGCGCCGTCACGTACGGGAGCCCGGAGTCGCCGACGGGATCTGGCGGAGCGTGTCGCCGGCCCGGATCTTACGGCGCGGCTAGTCCGCCAGGCGACGCTCCGGCGGGCGGATATGAACCGTCGGCTCAGCAGCCAGGGCCGTCGATCTTCGCAACAGCTCGAACTGATGCGCGACAAGTACCGCGGGCAGCGATGCGTGATCATGGGCAACGGTCCGAGCCTCAATGAGACCGACCTCAACCTGCTGGCGGGCGAGCGGACCTTCGGCCTCAACCGGATCTACCTCATGTACGACCGGCTTGGCTTCGTTCCAACTTTCCACGTCGTCGTGAACGCGCTCGTCGTGGAACAGTGCGCGGACGACCTGGTTTCGGTACCGAGTCCACTGTTCACGACGTGGCCGAATCGGCACCATCTCGCGGCCCGGCAGGACGCCGTCTACCTGCAGAAGCTCATCGGTCCGCTGTTCTCGATGGACCCTCGCCGTGGCATCTGGGAAGGTGCCACCGTGACGTACGTCGCGCTACAGCTGGCCTACTACATGGGGTTCAGCCAGGTACTGCTGGTCGGAGTGGATCACTCGTTCAGCACCAAGGGGCCAGCTCACAAGGTGGTGACCTCGACCGGCGCCGACGCGAACCACTTCGATCCGAACTACTTCGGGAAGGGGTTCCGGTGGCAGCTGCCCGACCTCGAGACGTCCGAGCTTGCGTACAGCCTGGCCCGAAAGGCCTTCGAGGCCGACGGGCGCCGGGTGATCGACTGCACCGTCGGCGGCAAGCTCACGATCTTCTCGAAGGCTGACCTCGCAACGGCGCTCGATGGCGGGTGAGGCGCCGGCAATCACGGTTGTCACCATCACCCGGGACAACCTCGACGGCCTGCAGCGCACGTTCGAGAGTCTCGCCGCGCAGGACTTCACGGGGTTCCAGCACATCGTGGTCGATGGCGCGTCCGGCGATGGCTCGGCGGCGTGGGCACGCAGCAACCTGGTCGTATCGGACGCCATCGTGGTGTCGGAGCCTGACGCGGGCATCTACGACGCAATGAACAAGGGTGCGAGGCTGGCCACCGGGCGGCTCGTCAACTTCCTGAACGCGGGCGACACCTTCGCCCGCCCAGGCGTGCTGTCGGACGTCATCCGCTCCCAGGAGACACACGGGTGGGCATGGGGCTTCGGGCTCGCACGCGTCGTCGATGCCGCGGGAAGACCCCTCAGGCCGGTACGCGCGTCCAGGTACTCCTTTCGCCGCCATGCCCTTGGCCTGATCCTCGTTTCACACCAGGCCGTGTTCATGCGCACGAGTCTCTTCCGTGACCTCGGTGGATTCGACGAGCGCTACGGCCTGCAGGCCGATGTCCACCTCCTGCTCCGCGCGTCTCAGCGGCATCGGCCCGCGACGTGGAGCCGTGTCGACGTGGTCTATCTCGCGGGCGGTCTCAGCGATCGCCACGTCTATGCCGCCATCTACCGCAAGCACCTGATCCGGCGGACGCTGGCGTCCCGCTCGCTGCCTCCTGCGCCAGTCGATCTGGTCTGGACCGGCGCGCAGATCGGCATGGTCGCGGCGCGCAAGGCCGGGAAGCGCGTACTCAACGCGCTGACGGGCGACAGGTTCACGCGCTGGTGGGCGGGGCGGGGCCTGTGAGCGGAACTAGGGTCGGCGGGCGGCGAATCGAAGTCCTCGGCACCTCGCTCACGTCCCAAACCTATTCCGGCGCGATCGCCCGCTTGCTCGAGTCAGCCGCGACTGGGCGCCGCCTTCGGGCCCATTTCTGCACCGTCCACGGCGTCGTGGAGGCCCAGTCGAGCGAGGCGCTGCGCGCTGCCTTCGCGTCGGCCGACATGGTCGCGATGGACGGCGTGCCGCTCGTGTGGGTCGCGCGCCGCCGCGGCGTGGTCGCCGCGGAACGCGTCTGCGGACCGGACGTGATGCTGACCCTGTGTGACCGTGGGCGCGAGACCGGCCTTCGGCACTACTTCCTCGGTGGCGCTCCCGGCGTGCCCGAGCTGCTCGCAGCACGATTGGGCACGCGGTATCCCGGCCTTGCGGTGGTGGGCACCTGCTCACCGCCGTTCCGGCCGCTCTCCCCGGAGGAGGACGACGCGCTGATCGCCGCGATCAACGCCGCTCGCCCGCAGGTGCTGTGGATCGGCCTCGGCTCACCGAAGCAGGAGCTCTGGGCGGCCGACCACGCCGACGCCCTTGATGTGCCGCTGATCCTGCCGGTGGGAGCGGCGTTCGACTTCCACAGCGGTACGGTCCGACGGGCTCCCGCGTGGATGCAGCGCGCTGGCCTCGAGTGGGCCTTCCGGTTGGCGATGGAGCCACGGCGCCTCTTCCGCCGGTACGTCACCACGAACGCGCGATTCGCTCTGGCGGTGTTCCGGGAGGAGCTCAGTCGACGCTAGCCGGCAGCGCTAAATCGAGGGAACGTACACGCTGAGCAGCCAGGGCACGAGCAGCACCTCCGGCCCTGGGCGGCGATACGCGTACAGGGCGTGCGGGTAGGCATTCGGTCCGGGGATCGCGGCGCTGCCGGTTCCCTCGCCCACGCGTGCGACGGGATACTGGCCGAACCACCACTGCCCGTCGCACGTCCACTCCGGTGCTGCGTCGGCCTCGTGGAGCATCGCGATGCGGCGGCAGAACCCCACGGTCTCTGCGTCGAGCGGGTTGGCGCGGGCGCGGGTGAGCAGCTCGCCGAAGGCCTCCTGATCGCCACCCCAGGCATCGATGAGGGTTGCTGCAATCGCGGCGTCAGCTGGGGCCAGGTCGTCGATCGCGGCGCGAGCGCGCTCGAGGCGACCCGCCTCGAGCGCGAGGCGGATGGCGCCCCATCCGCGAGCCTGCGCGAGCGCGTCGTCGAGCGCTCCCGAGGCGATCTCGCTCCACTCGAGATCTGCCCATGCCGGATCGGACGCCAGACTGGGGAGCAGCGTGAACGCCTCGGCCAGGATTGAGCGTGCTGCGCCCGCATCACCGAGATCCCGATAAAGCTCGGCAGCCGGCACGGCGATCGCCGGCTGCTGGCGGCCAAGGCGGACCGCCCGGTCAACGGCCTCACGCGCGCCGGCGTCGTCGCCCATCCGCGCCCGTACTGCCGCGAGGTTGATCCACGCGGCCGGGAAGTCATCGAGGGCGGCGGCCGTGGCGAACGCGTCGCGCGCGGTCTCCAGGTCACCTGCCCGCGCGGCACTGAGCCCCAGCAGGAGCTGGTACGGGGCGATGCGCGGGTCGGCCGCGACCGCGCTGCGCGAGTCCTCGAGCGCCTCTGTCCACCGGCCCTCGTCCGCCGCCGCCACCGCAGCCTCGTTGAGCTGCGCCGCGCGCTCCGGCCACATGGCGGCCGCACCGCCCACGACGACGGCCACGGCGAGGACACCGGTGAGCACCTGCCGCCGTCGGACGGCCCCGGGCAACGCAGCATTCGGTTCGGAACGCGTCAGGAGCGCGTCCAGGCGGGCGATTGGCAGTGCCACAGCGACGAGGAGTGCCGGCTGATGGATGAAGGCGTCCACCAGCTGCTGGCCGACCACGTAGACGCAGGCGAACAGAGCGGCATACCCGGCGATCCGCACCCGCGCGGACTGGCTGCGGACGGCAAGGGCGAGCATGCGCGAGCATCAGCACGACGACGATGACCGCGGCGATGATCCCGACCACGCCGAACTCGGCCACGACCTGTGCGGGCAGGTTGTGGGCATGGGGGATGTAGAAGTCGAGCTCCGTCTCAGGTGTGTTGGCGAGGCGCGCCGGCGCCCACGCCCCGGGCCCCACGCCGGTCAGTGGCCGGTCCTGGAACATGCTGGCGGATGCGGCGATGAAGGACCTCCTCAGGTCCGTCCCGCCCAGGTCTCCGGCCCTCGCGAGGACGCTGGGCCCGATGACGACCGCGGCTGCAAGGATTGCGGTTGCCGTCAGGCCGAGCGCGACGACCACCGGCCGCCGGCCGAGCCCCGCCCGCACGCCACGATGGACCGTCGCGCGCCCGCCCGGGGACGCGATCCAGACGATGGCTGTCAGAAGGCCGGCTGCTGCCAAGCCGAGCCAGGCACCCCGGCTGGCCGAGAGGACGACGTTCACGAGCACCAGTGCGCCGAGAAACAGGGCGATGGCCGCTCCGCGGCGTCCACGCTCGAGCAGGCCTGGTGCCGCGGTTGCGAACACGAGCACCTGGAATGCCGCGAAGGCGTTCGGACTGCCCAACCAGAGCCCCTCGTACGTGAGGCGCAGGGGCGGGATCCAGAACCCGCCGAGCTTGTCCCAGAAGGACATCCAGGTCGCGAACGTCGCAACGAGGAACGCGATCCCAGCGCCTGCGCAGACGACGGTCATGAGCACGGTGAGACGCAGCGCCATGCCCTGGACCGTCCAGACGCGGACCAGGAGCAGGTACAGCGCGGTCAACAGGACCGCATAGCCGAGGTAGTCGACCGCCAGCCGGACGTTCCAGGCGAACAGCGAGCTCACGGCGAATGCACCAAGCGCGGCGGCGAACCCACCGGTCAGCTGGCTCGACGGCTGCAGCGAGGGCCTCCGCAGGGCGATCAGGAGCCAGACCAGCGTCCCACCGACGGCGGCGAGGATGCTGGCCGTCCGGATGTTGCTGTAGTAGGTGCCTGCCCAGGAGCCCGCCCCGAAGACAACCAGCGCGAAGCCGGCCGTGACCCCCACGAACACGAGGAGCGGGCCGGTCCGCAGGCGATCGGCGGTCGGGGCCTCAGGCATCGTGGCCAGCAGTGTGGCGCCGTTCCCGCTCCCAGGGGACCAGCAGCCAGCTCGCGGCCCACGCGAGCGGTACCGCGATCACAGCGAGGTTCGCGACCATGGCGATGACCCGCGTCAACCGCGGCGCGATCTCCAGCGCGGGACGGACTGCAAGCACGAGGATCGCCAACGCATAGACGAGGCTGTATGGAGCCAGCATCACGCCCGCCGCCAGGGTGGCGATGAACCCGCCCCTTGGCGCCCGAAGCGCGGCGGCAGTCGCAAAGATGGTGGCGGCGCCGAGTGCCAGCGGGAGAGGCGATCCGCCGCCCGTCCAGACCGAGAAGTTGCCGTTGCGGCTCACTTCGCCCGCTCCCCGCAGTGCACCGATCCAGGCCTCGTAGATGGCCGGCCCCAGCACGACGACGCCCGCAAGCGTCATGACACCTGCCGCGGCCGCAGCGCCGAGGAGCGCCTGGCGGCGCCAGAGCAGCATCCAGATGAGCAGTGGGATCATCAGCGGCTTGGGCACGAGCGCGAGGGCGATCCCGAATGGCACCCCCCGCAGGACGCCGTCCCGGTCACGAAGCGGGTAGATGGTCGCCGCAATGAGGATCGTGACCTGGCCGATCACCAGGTCGTAGACGACGGGGATGAACCCGAAGGCCGCGATGCCGATCAGCATCCGGTCCACTGTCGGCAGGCCTCGCGACTCCAGCCACGCTCCGACCGCGAGCATCGTCGCGCCGAGGGCGCTCATCGCGAGCGCCGCGGCGGTGAACGGCACCCACGTCAGCGGGGTCGCCAGGAGCCCGGCCAGCGGCGCGTAGAGGAAGTCCTGGGCGATGACGCCCTGCGCGATCCCCTCCGCGCCACGTCGGTAGATGTCCACGTCGCCGCCGAAGGTGAGCGGCACGAGGATCGCGAGGGCCGCAAGCCCTGTGATCGCGTTGATCGCGGCGATGGCGACGAGCATCGGCCGTCCGAGCATCGCTGCCCGAAGACGATCGGCGGACGTGGACGAGCCCGGCATTCGGTCAGGCGCCCGTGGCGGGTGCAGGCACGCGAGTCCTCGACCTGATCGCCACCTCCACGCACGCGGCCAGCAGGACCGCGACGGCGATCCAGAACAGCGGCACGATGGTGATCGCCAGGCCCGCGACGACCATCGCGAGGACCGCGCGGGTTCGAGCCGCCGGGTGCAGGATCGCGAGCGCGAGCCCGATCGGGATCAGCGCCACCGGGTAGTGGTACCAGGTCACCGGCAGCGTCACGAGGGACGCCGTGAACGCGATCGCGAGGCTCGTCAACTGGTCCCGGACCCGGAGCGCTGCGACGATGGTGACCGCGAAGGCCGTCAGCGTGACCAGGATCTGGGCGATCCGCAGCGAGGCGGCGTCCATGCCGGTCGCCTGTCCCAGCAGCGACACGGGCCCGTAGTTCCGCGGATCCACGACGTCCGCGCCGGCTCCTGCCTGCACCACCTGCACATAGTCCAGCCACGGCTGGACCCCACCCACGAGCAGGCTCGCTGCGAGGATCGCGACGCCCGTCACCGTGGCAGCAGCGAGCACCCGGCCCTGCGGCCCGCCACGCTCCGCCCACGCCCGCGCCGCGATCCACAGCAGCAGCGAGGCCGGGTGGAGCTTCGCGATGCTGATAGCCGCGATCGCTGCGCCGGCCGCGAGGAGCGTCAGCTTCGAGGGCCTCGTGAGGATCGTCAGCAGCAGCGCCCCGTACGCCAGCGGGTACCACGCGTCCAGGTTCCCGAACAGCACCGCGACCGCGAACGGGAGGAACAGCGGCGCCGCCAGCATCGCCCGGAAACCGATGCCGAGCGCACCCGGGTCCACCATCGGCGCACGGCCGCCCGGGCGCTCCCGGCGCGAGATCTCGGCCGCGATGTGCCCCAGCCCCGCCGTCGCGCCGAGGCCCCACAGCACGAGCACCACGCCGTTCGGCATCCATGCGACGAGCTGCATCGCCTGCGCGACGGGCGGCGGATACGAGTAGAACAGCTCGGTGGACTCGGGGGCCTGGCCTGCGAGCATCGCCGGGTCGTAGGGACTCTCGCCCGCCGCGACGGCCCGTGCCCCGTCGAGGAGCAGCGTGAGGTCGAAGCCGGCGCGCGGCGGATCCTGATTCCACAGCATCCAGCCGATCCAGAGCACGCCGCCCCACCCGATCGCGCCGAGCAGCAGCCAGATCGGGAGTCCGCCCATGACGCGTCGCAGCGGGGTCACGCGACGCACTGTACGCGGTCTCGAGCGGCTGCCGCGACGCGCCAGTGGACGCCGGCCCTAGCCAATTCGTACCGTTCTGGTGGGGTCTGCCCCGGTGCTAGGCTGCACCGGCTGTGCGGATTCCCATCGCCCTGTACCTGCTCGCGCTCGTCGCGCGGGTGGTGTCGGCGGCCCTCTTCCCGGACCCGGCCTACCCGGACTCGTTCTACTACGTGAACGTGGCCCGGGAGCTCGCGGCGGGCAACGGCTTCACCGTCGACTTCATCTGGATCTTCCCGGAGGTGGGTGGCGCGATCCCTGCGAACCCGGTCCTGCCGATCCCGTCCAACGCGCACTGGATGCCGCTGGCGTCCCTCGTCCAGGTGCCGTTCATCTGGCTGCTGGGCGAGACCGGGTTCGCCTCGGCGCTGCCGTTCGCGCTCGTCGGCTCCCTCGCCGCGCCGCTCGCGTGGCTCATCGCGCGCGACGCCGGTGCGCCGCGGGTGGTCGCAGGTGGGCGCGGGTGTGCTCGTCGCGCTGCCCGCGCTCTCGTTCGTGTACATGGTCCAGCCGGACAACTTCTCGCTCTACCAGCCGCTGGTCGCGGGGGCGCTGTTCCTCGCGGCGCGCGGGATGCGGGGGAACGCGCGGGCGTTCGCGGCGGCGGGGCTGCTCGCCGGGCTCGCGACGCTCTCGCGCAACGACGGCGTGCTCGTGATGGCGGTGCTCGGCGCGGCGTGGCTGTGGGACCGGCTGCGGACGCGGATCTCGTTCGGCGGGGACGGGCCTCGACCGGCGCGGGTGCCGTTCGCGGCGGCGCTGGGGGCCGTCGGGCTGTTCGCCGTGGTGATGGCGCCCTGGTACCTGCGCCAGCTGGCCGTGTTCGGGACGCTGTCGCCGTCCACGGCTTCGGGCAAGGTGCTGTTCATCCGGGACATCGGGGAGTGGAACTCGATCACGATCCCGGCGACGCTCGAGCACCTCCTGGGGATGGGTCTCGGGCCGCTGCTGCTCACCCGGGTCGGGGGGTTCATCGCGGCCGCGTTCATCTTCAGCGTCCTCGTCGGCGTGCTGATCCTCGTGCCGTTCATGCTCGTCGGGGCGTGGAAGCATCGGCGGGACACCGCGTTCGGCCCCTTCTTCGGCTACGCGTTCCTCCTGTTCGCGTTCAGCGCGCTCGTGTCCGCGGTCCACGTGCCCGGGCGGGACGTTCATCCACTCCGCGGTCGCGTTGGCGCCGCACGGGTACGTGCTCGCGCTGTGGGGGATCGTCGCGTCGGTCTCCTGGGTCGCGGCCCGCAGGCCCGGCTGGGACGCGGCGGCCGCCTCGCGCGTGTTCGTCACGGGCGCCGTGGCGTTCGCCGTGACCGCGTCGGTCCTGGGCGCGATCACGGTCCACGCGAGCTGGGACGCGAAGCGCGACCGGATGCAGGCCGTGGCCTCGGCCCTCGACACCGCCGGCGCGCCGCTCGACGACCGGCTGATGTCGATCGACGCCTCCGGCTACCGCTACTGGACCGGGCGCGGCGGGGTGGTCCTCGTCAACGACCCGCTCGCGACGGTTGCGGACGTCGCCCGCGCGTACGACATCCGCTGGCTGATCCTCGAGCCCGACGACTCCGTCCCGGCCGCCGCGGCGATCCTGCGTGACGGCAACCGGCCCTCCTGGCTTGGCCCGCCGATCACCGCCACGGACGACGTGTCCGTCTATCCCGTCTGCTTCGACGCCGCGGATCCGCGGTGCCCCACGGAGGCCGCCGCCCGATGACGCCCGCCAACGCCACGCTCCCCCACGCCGGCTGGATCCTGACGCGCCGCGAGGCGTGGCTGACCGCGCTCGGGGTGTTCGTCGTGGCGCTCCTCGTGCGCGTCGTGGCGGCCGCGATCATCGACTTCCCCAAGCCCGAGGACACCGCGTACTACGTCGGGCGTCGCGCGCAACATCGTCGAGGGGCGCGGGATCGTGTCCGACGCGCTGTGGAGCTTCAAGACGCCGCCGCTGGAGTTCCCGCGCCCGGCGTTCGAGGTCTGGCTGCCGCTGCCGTCGTTGCTCGCCGTCATCCCGCTGGCGCTGTTCGGCGGGTCGGCGCCGATCCCGCTCGAGACGGCGATGCGGATCTCGCAGGTGGTCCCGGTCCTGTCGGGCGCCGTGCTGTCCGTCCTCGCGTGGCGGCTGGCCGCGGACGTCGCGATCGAGCGCGGGATGCCCACCGGCCGGGCCCGCACGCTGGCGATCGGCACGGGGCTCGCGTCGGCGTTCTACCTGCCGCTGCTGCTCCATGCCGCGCTGCCGGACTCGACGATCCTGTTCGGGGCGCTCGTGCTGGCGGCGGGGCTGCTGATGACCCGCGTGCTCGCGGACCCGCGGGGGGCGCGCTGGCTGGACCCGCGGCTCATCGCGATCGGGCTGCTCATGGGCGCCGCCGCCCTGACCCGCAACGAGGCGGTCTGGCTGGCGCTCGTCTGGGCGTGGCTGGCCTGGCGCCGCCGCGGGGAGACGCGGGCCGTCCGCTTCCGGCTGATCGTCGTCGTCGCGGTGTTCGCGCTCGTGCTGTTCGCGCCGTGGGCGGTCCGCAACTGGGCGGTCTTCGGCAACCCGCTGCCCGGCCAGGCGATCTCCAACGCGCTGTCCGTCACCGGCTTCGACATCTTCGCCTGGAACGACCCGCCGACGCTCTCGCGGTACCTCGCCGTGGGCGTCGAGGAGCTCGTGAACATGCGGGTGGTCGGCGATCACGCACAACCTGCTCAACGTGCTGCTGCTGCTGGGCATCCCCATGTCCGTGATCGGGCTGCTCGCGATGCCGTGGCAGTCCCGGGATCGGGCGCAGCGGCCGGTGGTGCTCGTGAGCCTGATCACGTTCCTCGTCACCAGCCTGGCGTTCCCGGTCGCGACGACGTGGGGCACGTTCCTCCACGCCGCGGCGCCGTTCCACGTGCTGCTGCTGATCAGCGCGCTCGGGGCGCTTGATGCGGGGATCTCGCGGCTGGGGCGGCGGCTGGGGTGGTCGAAGCCCGTCGCGTGGCTGGGGGCGCTGCTCGCGGTGTTCGCGTCCGTGCTGTTCTCGGTCGCGCTGCTGCCGTCGTTCGGGGGTGGCGCCGATGCGACCGCAGCGGACGTACACGGTCCTCGCGCGGCAGATGGCGGCGATCGGCGCCCCGCTCGACGACTCCGCGCCGGTCATCCACGACTACCCGATCTGGCTGGCCGAGACGGCACGTGTCCGCTCGCTCGCGCTGCCCGACGAGACCCCGGCGGACGTGCTGGACCTCGCGAACGAGTTCGGGGCCCGCTGGCTGATCAGCGCTCGGGCGGACCACGGGTCCTGGCCCGCGATCCTCGACGGTCCGGATCCGGCCGCCGCCTGCTTCGAGGAGGTGCTCCTCCCCGTCCCGGCCGATCCCGCCGACGCCGCCGCGATCGCCGAGATCCGCGTCTTCCGCATCGGCTGCCAGGGCGTCGCCACTCGGGAGTAGGGCGGGTCGCGTCCTGGCACGTCGCCGCCCTCGCCGTCCCTCCGCCGCCCCGCCGCTGCCTCGCCGCCGCCCCTCGTCACCTCCCGTCGCGCTCCCCGTCGCGCCGCGACCCTGCCATGAGTCAGGACGACTCCACGTCAGCACGGCGTCGGCAGCGCGGCCTACCGCCGTTTCGCGGCAGCCAGTCACGACGCGGGCATCCACGCACGGAACTGCGCCCGAGCGCGGCGCTCGGCCGCAGGTTCGTGCGGCGAGGCCAGCTCCCGTGACTCCGGCGCCGAGTCACGGAGGCCAGGACGGGTGACCGGGGTGCAGCGCACGGGCACGTGACGCAGATCACCACGACTCCGCTTCTGCGACTCGGCTCCGAGTCAGGACGCGGGCATCCACGCACGGAACTGCGCGCGATCGCGGCGCTCGGCCGCAGGTTCGTGCGGCGAGGGCAGTCCCGTGACTCCGGGCCGAGTCACGGGTGCGGTGCGGGCGAGGACCGGGCGAGGACCGGGCGAGGACCGGGTCGGCGGGCGGGCGACGGGCGGGTGCGGGCGACGGGCGGGCGCGGGCAAGGAGCGTGGCCGAAGGCCCGGCGGGCGGCGCACCGATGCGCGTTCGCCTGTTCGCTCCACCCCGATACACTCAGCACCGATGGAAGCTTCGCGCTCCGAGCCCATGGGGGGTCGCTACGACGAGCTGCACGCCGAAGCGGCGGAGGCGCTCTCGTATGCCGCCAACACGCTTCGTGCCGTCCGTGACCGGTACCGGACCGCGTACGTGGAGGATCTCGCCCGCTGGGAGACCCTCGACGACGACCTGACCACGTACGAGCGCCAGCTCGCGGACGCCGACCAGCCGCCCAACGGCCACGAGCCCGGCGACGCAACCGCTGCCGAATCCGCGACGGCGGCCCTCGATGCGGCGGCATCGGCCGCCGAAGTCGGCGCCGCGGACCTGCGGCTCCGCATGACCCGGGTTGACACGGAGCGATCACGCGCCGAGCTCGCCGCCCACGAATCCGAGCTCGCGCGCCTGGAGCTCGCGATCCGCAACCTCGAGAGCACGTGGCTGTTCCTCGGCCGGCGTGATGCGTCGTTGGTGGCCGATTCCGCGCTCCCGACCATGCCGACCGACTTCCAGATGCGGATCGTTGAGGCCCAGGAGGCCGAGCGGGCCAGGCTCGCCCAGGAGGTCCACGACGGCCCGGCGCAGTCGCTGTCGAACGCGATCTTCCAGGTGGAGTTCATCGACCGCGTCTTCGACACGGATCCGCGGATGGCCCGCACCGAGCTGCGGTTCCTGCGCGAGCTGCTCCGGCGGGAGCTGGGCGACGTGCGCACGTTCATCGGCCAGCTGCGGCCGCCGTTGCTCGTGGAGCTGGGCCTGGACGGATCGATCGTGGACACGACGGCCATGCAGGCGGCACTCTCGGGGCTGCACATCACGACGGAGCTCAGGGCACCGGCCGACGGGCTGACCGAGGCATCGCAGACCGTGGTGCTGCGCGTGGTGCAGGAAGCACTGCAGAATGTGCGCAAGCACGCGGCCGCCACGAACGTCGTGGTCGCCACCGTGCTGGCTGATGGAGAATGGGTGCTGGAGGTCCGCGATGATGGTCGCGGCTTCGACACCGGAGCGGTGGCGGCCAGGGGTCGTCGCAACTTCGGCCTCCAGTTCATGCGCGAGCGGGCCGAGCTGGTCGGCGCGCAGTTCGAGGTGCGTTCACGACCGGAAGCGGGCACGGTGGTCCGGCTGGCGATCCCGGTGCCGCGAAAGGAGAACGGATGACCGAGTACACGGGGCCCGAGCGCCGGCGCGGCGGCGGGAACGACCGTCGCAACCAGTCGTACGAGCGGTTGCGGATCCTCATCGTCGACGACCATGCGCTGTTCCGCGTCGGCATCCGCCAGATCCTCGAGCGCGAGCCGGACTTCGAGATCGTGGCCGAGGCAGACGACGCCCGGACGGCGATGGATGCCGCGTTTGCGACGAACCCTGACGTCATCCTCATGGACCTCTCGCTCCCGGCCCCCGGGGGCATCGAGACCACGCAGCGCGTCAAGCGGGAGCTCCCCGCGGCCGCGATCGTCGTGCTCTCCACCGAGGAGGACGAGGACGCGCTGTTCGAGGCGATCAAGGCGGGCGCCGCCGCGTTCATCCTCAAGGACATCGCGCCCGAAGACCTGGTGATGATCATCCGCCGCGTCGTCGCGGGCGAGTACCTCATCAACGACAAGGTCTTCTCCAAGCCGGCCGTCGCGTCGCGCGTGCTCAAGGAGTTCCGCGAGCTCGCCGTCTACGGCCAGGAGGCCGCGCCGATCTTCGCGCCGCTCTCGCCGCGCGAGGTGGAGATCCTGGACAACATCGCCCAGGGCATGACCAACAAGCAGGTCGCCTACGCGCTGTCGATCAGCGAGCAGACGGTCAAGAACCACATGAGCTCCATCCTCCGGAAGCTCTCCGTCAA
Organism: uncultured Chloroflexia bacterium; assembly: GCA_963715245.1. GTDB lineage: Bacteria > Chloroflexota > Limnocylindria > Limnocylindrales > CSP1-4 > CAIXZV01. The sequence continues at coordinate 74,257 of CAVQRM010000001.1, read as the reverse complement.
CGACCGGACCCAGGCCGTCGTGTACGCGATGCGCCAGGGCTGGATCCGGATGCCGGAGGACTGAGGTCCACCCACCCCTGGGGACCCGGTCAGCATGAAGAAGCACGCCGCACCGCCGCCGTCCGAACCCGGCGAAGACCTTCTCGCGCGCCTCGAGGCCGACGTCGCGCAGCTCGATCTCGAGCTCGAGGAGATCGACATGCTGGTCGGGCAGGCACGCGCGGAGGCCGCCCGCCACGAGCAGAAGCGTGCGCAGGCCGCCGAGAAGGCCGCGAGCGCGCGTGATCCCGCCGAGGCCTACGAGCAGCTCGTCACCCTCACGAAACGCGCGGTCCTCATGGAGTCCCAGGTCGACGTGCTCGACGGCAAGCGCCGCTCGCTCGGTCGCCACCGGGACGCGATCGCCTCGATCGCCGAGGCCCTCGGTGCGCACGGGCGGGGGAGCCTCGCCGCTCTCGGCCCCGGGGCACCCCCGGACGGCGAGCAGGGAACCCTGCCGCCGTCGCTGTCGCGCGTGATCCTCAATGCCCAGGAGGACCTGCGTCGCGAGATCGCGCGGTCCATGCACGACGGACCCGCCCAGTCCCTCACGAACATCACGCTCCAGGCGCAGATCGTGGACCGCCTGCTCGACCGCGATCCGGGCGCCGCCCGCGGCGAGCTGCGGCTGCTCGTCCAGATGGTCCAGCAGACGCTCGACGCGACGAAGAACTTCATCTTCGACGTCCGCCCGATGGTGCTCGACGACCTGGGGCTCGTGCCCACGCTCCGGCGAGCCGCCCGCGAGCGCGGCCGTCGGGCGAACGTCCCCGTGGACCTCGAATCCCTGGGCGCGGACCGGCGCCTGCCGCAGGACGTTGAGAGCACGGTGTTCCGTATCCTGGACGAGGCCCTTGGGGCGTACCTCGCGCTGGGCCCGGATCGCGTCACCCTGCGTCTCGACTGGACCGACGAGATGGAGGCGAGCATCGTCGCGTCGCGCGCGCCGGCGGTCATTGCCGGCCACGACGAGCCGCTGCCGGACGTGCCCGAGGGCGACGTCCCCGACGCGATCAAGCAGATGATCCAGGACCGCCACGACGCCCGCGTGGCGGCCGTGGCCGCAGCGGAGCAGGCGGCGATCGTGGAGCTGCCGGCAGCGCCGCCGGCGCGACATCCTCGAGCGAGCGGGATCCATCGGCGCCTCCGTCGAGGTGCTCGCCGGCGGCGGGGAGCTGCGGCTCGTCGTCCCGCTCCCGCCCGCGGAGCCCGAACCCGAGTCGTGAACGACCAGGCGGGCGCCGGCGAGACCGGTCCCGGCATCCTCGAGACCTCGCTCGTGCTGGGCGGCTCGATCCTGCTCGCGCTTGCGATCGTCTTCTTCTTCGGGGGTGCGCTGGCCGACGCGATCGCCGTCCTCGTGGACGCGGCCCACGGGGCCCGCTGAGCGCCGGATCGCGCGGATGCACCGGCATCGTTCGCGGTGCCGCTCCCACGCACGCTCACGGGCGCGGGACGCGCCCCCGACGACAGGACTATCGTCCCATTGAGGAGCGTGGCTCACGCCGCGTACGTTACGGCCCGGGCCGCACCGTCTTGGGGGCCGCACTTATCGGAGGCACGCCACATGGCGCTCATCACCCAGTTCCTCGCCTCGTTCCGCCAGGACGAGGAGGGCCAGGGTCTCGCGGAGTACGCGCTGATCCTCGCGCTCATCGCGATCGTCGCGATCGTCGCCCTCATCTTCCTGGGCGGCCAGGTCTCCCAGATCCTGTCGACGGTCGGCAACTCCATCTAGTCGACCCGTCGCACAGACGCACGGGCCGCCGGGTCACCCGGCGGCCTTCGTGTGCGTCCGCGTCAGGCTGCCGCGACCAGGTGCGCGGACGCACCCGCGTCGACGGCCGATCTGTTGACACTCGCGCGGCGCTCGACCTATGGTGCGCCTACGCCGCGGTATCGCCCGCGAGCTTCGAGGAAAGGAGGAACCCTTCACATGCTGAATGCACTTATCTCGCTCTTCAACCGTGACGAGGAGGGCCAGGGTCTCGCGGAGTACGCGCTGATCCTCGCGCTCATCGCGATCGTCGCGATCGTCGCCCTCATCTTCCTGGGCGGCCAGGTCTCCGCAGATCCTGTCGACCGTCGGCAACTCGGTCTAGTCCGAGCCCATCGCTCCGTAACGCATGCGACGCCGGCTGCCGACGCGGCAGTCGGCGTCCTCATTTCCGGTGGCCCGACGCACCACCGAGGTGACCTATCGGCTGGTTGCATCCAGACAGCCGGCCTCTACCGTAGGAGCCAGATCCGGGGGCGGTGGCCGGATCTCCCGTCACGCCGTAGCTCCCGGTGGGCACTCGCCCGAAGGGAGGTGATCACCACCGTGCACTCACGAATCTCTGACGGCGGTCCGGTCCGCTGATGCATCGGGACGACGAGGACGGCCAGGGGCTCGCCGAGTACGCACTCATCCTCGCCCTCATCGCCATCGTCGCGATCGTGGCCCTGATCTTCCTTGGCAGCCAGATCAGCGACAAGCTCAGCGTCATCGGCGACGCACCCTCTAGAGTCCCCGCACTCATTGAGACGGCCCGCCGGGTATCCGGCGGGCCGTTTCGTTCCCGGCGGTGCCAGCGACCCGACGCGCTGCGAGCCCGATCGCGGCACCGTCGATGTCGACCGGTGACACGCATGCGGTGGCCTTGCAGCGCACCTTACGATGTGCGTCCGCTCTGCACTGTTCTTACCAACGGTACTAGCCCCTTTGGCTGGTTACGCGCCAGAATCGCGGTGCTAGAGTGTTGCCACCTGTCACACGGCTCGGGGAGATATTCATTTGAAGCGTTCGAATCGGTTGGTCCTGCTGATCGGGATCTTCCTCGCGATCGTCGCGTTCGCCTGATCGTGATCCGCTCGACATGGCGGGCAGCGGCAGGAGCCGGTCCGAACCCACCCGCACGGAGATGACCATCGTCGTCGCGACCAAGGACCTGCCGCTCGGCTCCACGATCCTGGCCGACGCCGTTCGCGAGGACACCATCGACATCGGGACTTCCCCGCGAACAGGATCAGCTGACCTCGCTCGTCATCGGCCAGATCGTCCGCCAGAACGTCACGAGCGGGCCAGCCATCACCACCGACGATCCTCGGCCGGCGGCAGCGGCACGATCCAGAACATCGAGCTGCCCGCCGGCCTCGTCGGCATGGCGGTGCAGGTCGACCAGGTGTCGGGCGTCGGCACGCTCACCAAGCCGGGCGATCACGTGGACATGGTGGTCGCGCTGACCGGCGAGGTGTTCCCCGTCGTGACCGTCAACCCGGACGATGACTCGATCACGACTGGTGGCGGGCATCAACGGCACGTGCACCAAGGCGCTGCTCCAGGGGATGCAGGTCGTGGCCGCTGCTTCCGCCGCCGCCCGCCGAGAACGGGACACCCGAGGCCAGCCGCCGACCGGCAACAGAAACCGCGCTCAACGGCCAGCAGCAGATCGTCATCCTCGCGGCCACCACCCCTGGGCACGCTCCTCCCGCCGCCGCCTGCGGACACGGGCAACAACGCCGAGGCGCCTGCCACGGACGAGACCGCCCTCACCGGTCAGCAGCAGATCGTGATCCTCGCGGTCACGGCCCAGCAGGCCGAGGTCATCAAGTACTCCCAGGGTCAGGCGAGCATCTCCCTCGTGCTCCGGAGCGCGGACGACTTCCGCGACCCGACCACCAAGGAGCCGCTGCCGCCGGAGACCATCATCCCGGTGACCACCACGGGCATCACGCTCAAGACGCTCGTCGACGACTACGGCGTCCTGATCCCGGAGCTCGTGGAAGCGGTCCTCCCGGAGGACGTCCCGGCCCCGTAGCCGGTCCAACGGCCGAGCGGGTCCCCGAGCCCGCCCGCACGCGACCCGATGGGCCGGTGACCGCCGGCCCATCGCCCATCGCACCACCATCGGATCATCACCGCCGCCAAGGCCCCTGAGGTCAGACCCACCGCTCATGGCAGACCAGATCCGCGTCCTCATCGTCGACGACATCCCGGAGACCCGCGATCACCTCTCGAAGCTGCTCGGCTTCGAGTCGGACATCGAGGTCGTGGGTGCCGCGTCGTCCGGGCGCGAGGCAATCGAGATGGCCGCGAGGCTGACGCCGGACGTCGTCCTCATGGACATCAACATGCCGGACATGGACGGCATCTCGGCGACGGAGCGACTCTCCGCCGAGGTCCCGACCGCCGCCGTCGTGATGATGTCCGTGCAGGGCGAGGCCGACTACCTCCGCCGGTCGATGCTGGCCGGCGCCCGGGAGTTCCTCGTCAAGCCGTTCTCCTCGGACGAGCTGACGGCCTCGATCCGCCAGGTCTACACGCGGGAGCGCGAGAAGCTCTCCCGGATCGCCGTCCAGCCCGCCGTCGCCGGGGCGCTCGCCGCCTCCGGTGCCGCGACGCCGGTGACCGCCGAGCGGGACGGGGACGAGCCCGGGCGCGTCGTCGCCGTGTTCGGCCCCAAGGGCGGGGTCGGGCGCACGACCCTCGCCGTGAACCTCGCCGTGGCCGCCGCGACCGAGCTCGGCCAGCGCACCTGCCTCGTGGACGCGTCGTTCCAGTTCGGGGACGTCGGCGTCCTGCTCAACCTCAACCCCAAGAACAAGTCCATCGCGGACCTGCTCCCGGAGCTCGAGGCCGGCGACGAGCTGTCGACCGACACGTTCGTCATCAACCACTCGGCCGGCATCCGGGTGCTGCTCGCGCCTCCCTCCCCGGAGATGGCGGAGCTCATCACCCCGATCGCCGCGAAGCGGATGGTCGAGGCGCTCCGCCAGACCCACGACCTCGTGGTCGTGGACTGCATGTCCTCGTTCAACGACACCACCCTCGCCATCCTCGATCTCGCGGACACCGTCCTCACGATGCTGTCGCTCGAGATCACGTCGATCAAGAACATCCGCCTCTTCCTGGAGGTGGCGGAACAGCTGGGCTACGGGTCGGACAAGGTCCGCCTCGTCCTCAACCGCGCCGACTCGTCCCTGGGCATCCGCGTCGCCGACGTGGAGCACTCGATCGGGCGGCGCGTGGATCACACGATCGTCTCCGACGGTCGGAGCGTCGTGTACGCCCTCAACCGGGGCGTGCCATTCTTCCTGAGCAATCGAGAGGCGCAGGTGTCCCAGGACGTCCTGCGGCTCGCCTCAGCGGTCGTGGGGTCCAAGCCGGTGGAAGCCGGCGACGGCGCCAAGAAGGCCGCCCAGAAGAAGTCGCTGTTCGCGTGGCGATGACGCGGCAGCCAGTGCTAGGGCCGATTGCGGCCGAAGGGGTGTAGGCCATGTCCCTGCTGAAGCGAATCGAAAGCGCCCGTCCCGGCGCCGGACCGGAAGGGTCGAACGTCCCCGTCCCGGCCCCGGGGGGTGGCGGCCCCAACCAGCCGACCGCGCCGACCACGGCGCAGCGGCTGGGCACGTCGGCGCCCGTCCGGGAGTCGTTCCGGGACGTCAAGTTCCGGATCCAGAGCCGGGTCATCCAGGACCTGGACCCGAAGCTCGACCTGTCCAACCAGGTCGAGGTCCGGCGCCAGATCGAGGAGATCTTCGGCAAGGTCATCGACGAGGAGGGCCTGGCCCTCACGCGCGCCGAACGCGTGCGGATGCTCGAGCAGATCACCGACGAGATCATCGGCCTCGGCCCCCTCGAGCCCCTGCTGCGCGACGAGAGCATCACCGAGGTGATGGTCAACGGCCCGCGCCAGGTCTACATCGAGCGCGCCGGCCGCCTCGAGCTCACCAACGTCGTGTTCCAGAACGACGACCACGTCATGCGGATCATCGATCGGATCATCGCGCCGATCGGCCGCCGCGTTGACGAGTCGTCGCCGATGGTCGACGCCCGCCTCACCGACGGCTCCCGCGTCAACGCCATCATCCCGCCGCTGTCCCTCGTGGGCCCCGTCATCACGGTCCGGAAGTTCTCCGCCTCCCCCTTCACGGTGGACGACCTGATCCGATTCGGGACCGCGACCCCGGACATGTTCGAGTTCCTCCGCGCCGGCGTGGAGGCCCGCCTCAACATCTTCGTGTCCGGCGGCACGGGCTCCGGCAAGACGACGACCCTCAACGTCCTGTCCTCGTTCATCCCGAACGACGAGCGGATCGTGACGATCGAGGACGCCGCCGAGCTGCAGCTCCGCCAGGAGCACGTGGTGACGCTGGAGTCCCGCCCGCCCAACATCGAGGGCAAGGGCGCAATCCCGATCCGCGAGCTCGTCCGGAACTCGCTCCGCATGCGCCCCGACCGGATCATCGTCGGGGAGTGCCGTTCGGGCGAGGCCCTCGACATGCTCCAGGCCATGAACACGGGCCATGACGGCTCGATGTCCACCGGCCACGCCAACAGCCCCCGCGACATGCTCTCCCGCCTCGAGACGATGGTGCTCATGGCCGGCGTCGACCTCCCGGTCCGCGCCATCCGGGAGCAGATCGCCTCCGCCGTGGACATCATCGTCCAGCAGTCCCGCCTCAAGGACGGGACGCGCCGGATCGTGAACATCACGGAGGTCCAGGGCATGGAGGGCGACGTCATCGTCATGCAGGACGTGTTCGTGTTCGAGCAGACGGGCGTCGTGGAGGGCAAGATCCAGGGTCGCCTCAAGCCCACCGGCATCCGGCCCAAGTTCGTCGAGAAGTTCGAGGTCCAGGGCATCCACCTGCCGCCGGGCCTGTTCGGCTTCAGCAGCTACTAGCCGGGACGGGGAGACCAGCTCGTGGACATGACCATCGTCATCGCCGTCGTCGCGGCCCTCGCGATCCTCCTGATCGCGTTCGGCATCGCGATGTCCGGCAGCGGATCCGGCGTCAATGCGCGGCTCGAGCGGTATGCCTCGACCAAGCCGGACAAGCCAGCCGCCGCCTCCGGTTCGGGTGGCATCACCGAGGCGCTCCAGTCCAGCCAGGCCATGGAGCAGCTCAACAAGGTCGTCGAGCAGCGGGACTTCGGCGCGAACCTCGCCCGCGAGATCGCGCGCGCCGACCTCAAGCTCAAGGTCAGCGAGTACCTCGTCATCTGGGCTGCGACCACGATCGGCGTGCCGCTCCTGATGATCGCGCTCTCGGTCGCGCTTCCCGGCGCTCCGCAACCCGCTGCTCCTGCTCATCGGTGCCCTTGTCGGGTTCATGCTGCCGCGCTTCTGGCTGGGCCGTCGCAAGTCCAGCCGCCTCAAGTCGTTCAACAAGCAGCTGCCGGACACGATCACGCTGATCGCCAACGCGCTGCGCGCCGGCTCCTCGTTCCTCCAGGCGATCGAGCTCGTCGTCCGCGAGTCGCGCCCGCCGATCTCCACGGAGTTCGGCCGCGTCATCCGCGAGGTCAACCTCGGGCTCTCGTTCGAGGTGGCGCTGGAGAACATGGTCCGCCGCGTCCGATCCGACGACCTGGAGCTGATGGCCACGGCCATCGCGATCCAGCACACCGTCGGCGGCAACCTCGCCGAGATCCTCGACTCGATCGCGTTCACGATCCGCGAGCGCGTCCGGATCAAGGGCGAGATCAACACCCTGACCGCCCAGCAGCGCCTGTCGGGCTACGTCGTCGGCTTCCTGCCGATCGGCCTCGCAGGCTTCCTGTTCATCGCCGCCCCGCGGTTCATGGACCCGATGTTCGACGATCGGTCTCGATCATCGGGCTCCCGGGCGGCGTGATCATCCTGTTCGTCGGCGGCTTCGCGATGTTCATGGGCTTCATGTTCATCCGCAAGATCGTGGACATCGAGGTCTAGCCGATGGAGCTGTTGCCCCTGATCGTTGCGGCCGTCGCGGCCGGCGCGATCCTCCTGATCGCCTTCGGCCTCGCCGGCAACTCGCCGGTGGACCCGGTCCAGGCCCGCCTGGAGCAGCTCGGGTCGATGCAGGCCAAGAACCTCGAGGAGCTCGAGCTCCAGCAGCCGCTGCTCGACCGGACCCTCCGGCCGCTCATGGGCCGGCTGTCCGGCAGCGTCTCCAGGGTTGCGTCCACGTCGTTCACGCAGACCACCGAGAAGCGCCTTGCGCTCGCCGGCAACCCCGGCAACATGCGGGTCGCGGACTGGCTGGGCATCAAGGCCGTCGGCGCCATCGTCGGTGCCGTGATCTTCGTCCTGCTGTTCGTGTTCCCGGCGCCGATCAAGTTCCCGTTCCCGGTGAACTTCCTGATGATCATCGTCGGGGTCATGTTCGGCTACACCCTGCCGGAGTTCTGGCTGGGCGGCCGCGTCCGCAAGCGCCAGAAGCAGATCCTGCTCATGATCCCGGACGCCCTGGACCTGCTGACGATCTCCGTCCGCGCGGGCCTCGGCTTCGACGGGGCGCTGGGCAAGGTCGTCGAGAAGCTCAAGGGACCCCTCACCGAGGAGTTCCGGCGGGCGCTCGCCGAGATCCGGGTGGGCAAGGCGCGGCGCGACGCGCTGCGGGACATCATCCCGCGCACGGAGGTGCCGGCCCTCACGAACTTCATCGGGGCGATCATCCAGGCCGAGCAGCTCGGCGTGTCGATCTCCAAGGTGCTCCAGGTCCAGTCCGAGCAGCTCCGCATCGAGCGCCGCCAGCGCGCCGAGGAGATGGCGGCCAAGGCGCCGATCAAGATGCTGTTCCCGCTCGTCGGGTGCATCTTCCCGTCGCTGTTCATCGTCATCCTGGGCCCGGCGATCATCCTGATCATGATCAACCTCCAGGTCTGACCCTCCTTGGGGTCCGACGTGCGCGGCCTTGGGGTCGCGCGCAACCTGGATCGGGACACGGTCCTCGCCGAGCGGCTGGAGACGGCCGCCTCGCTGTGGGGCAAGTTCATGGGCCTGATGGGCCGTCCGTCGCTGCCCGCGGGGGACGGCCTGTGGCTGCCCGCGAGCAACGGGATCCACATGATGTTCATGCGCTTCCCGATCGACGCGGTGTTCGTCACGAAGCCCGATGCCGACGGCGCGCGCGCCGTGAAGTCCGTGCACCGCGGGCTGCGGGCCTGGACGGGCGTCGTGTGGCTGGTCCGCGGGGCTGACGGCGTGCTGGAGCTCCCCGTGGGCACGATCGACGCCACCGGGACGGCCGTCGGGGATCGCCTGGAGATCCGCTCGGAGCGATAGGTCGCCGCTGCGACCGGAAGCGCAGTGGGGCTAGCGGCCGAACCAGCGGAGCAGATCGGGAAAGTCGTCGGTGAGGTAGCCCGACGCCGTCCGGGGTCAACCCAACCCGCTGCACGCAGCTGACTGAATGGCGTCTCTCGTCGCGCGTCGCAACTACCCAGTGTGAGATGCCGGCACCTGCGTCCGCCTCCTGGCCGGTGGGCGTGTAGGCCCGCTCCAGTACCTCGAATCCGGCCGCCTCTAGTGCGCCACTCACGGGTCGACCAAGATCGTAGTAGCGGTTCGACACGTGGACGACCAGGATGCCGCCGTCCGCGAGGGCCCGATCTGCATCCTGAAATGCCTCCAAGGTGAGCAGGTGACCAGGTGGGGCGTCCGACGAGAACGCGTCCATGATCAGCAGGTCGATGCTGTCGTCGGGCTCATCCGCGACAAGGAGCCGGCCGTCACCGATCACCACTGACGGCCGCCGGGGTCCGATCAGACAGGTACGTGAACAGCTCGGGGTCGCTGCGCGACCCTGGCGACAAGCGGGTCGATTTCGAAGAACGCGATCTCGTCCTCGGGACGCGCGTACGCGGCGAGCGTGCCCGCGCCGAGGCCCTCGACGACGATCCGACCAGGCGGGCGGGCACTCCCAGGCCCTGAACAGGTCACCAATCGGCCCGGGCCGAGCGTAGTACGACCCGGGATCGTCGCCGCGCTTCGGCGCCCCGCTCCTGACTCCCATGCACCGTTGTCCCGTGCATGAGGGTCGTCTCCGTGTCAGTTCGCAGGACCTCCGTCACGCCGAAGAAGCTGCGGTCACGAAACACGGCGGCGGGCGGGAGGACGAACGTTGCGAGCACCAGGACCACTGCGGTCGTGAGCACGAGGAACCGTGGCACGCCCCCGAATGTGAGCACGATCCCGCCAACGACCGCCCAACGCCACGCAGCAGCGAACCCGGGACCGCCAGACTGGCCGATGAGCCAGAGCAGTGGGATGACGATCGCGAGGTACGGGAGCAAGCGCGCGGGAGCACCGCGAGACCACGGCCCGAACGGGACGGCGGTATGGCGCGGCAGGCGTCGGTGAGCGCGAGGCGGTCGAGCGCTGCAACGATGAGGATCGGAAGCTCCCAGACGCCGTCGAAGGCGATCGGTGCGACCATGGCGACGAACGACCCGCCGAGCGCGCCGCCGGTCGAGACGCAGCAGGTAGAACTCGGTGAGGAAGCTGGTCGTCGGCCGCGACTCGGCGAGTCGACCGTGCAGGGCCACCGCGGCGACGCCGAGCCCGAGGTACTCCACGACCAGCAGGGGCACGATCGGCCACGCCGCCGGCGCTCCCGATGGGGATCCAGAGGAGCGTCAGGGCCGCGGGCGTCGACAGGACCGCGTCAGCGGCACGAGCGGACGCCCGCGGACCGAGAACGCCACGACGAACGACGCCAGGTACACCGCGAGCGGGATGACCCACAGGAGCGGGTGCCGAGATCAGGTCCGCCGTCACCTGGTTCGTTACCGCGGACAGCAGCCCTGCGGGGATCGCGGCGAGCACGATCCACCGGATCCGCAGCGCCCGCCGTCGGTGCATCGGTCGCCGAGTCCGCCGTCGCGCCTGACCCGCGTCCGCCGTGTCGGCCGTGGGCCGCCCACGTCGTCCGAGCCTCGCGGCCTGGACCGCGGCCGCGAGCGTGATCAGCCCCAGAAGGATCACCACGCCGAGCGTCCAGAGCTGCTCGCTGCCGCGAGAGCCCGATGCGGCGCTCGATCAGCAGTGGGTACGCGAGCAGCGCGACACGAGCGATCCGCCGTTGCTCAGCGCGTACAGCCAGTACGGGTCGCGCGGATCCGCGCTGGATCGGCGCCGTGCCGAACGCGCGCGTACCACGTCGACACCAGGGGCGTCGTCGCTGTCAGCGCGAATGCGGCCGCCCCGATGAGCACGATCAGGACGTCGCACGAGGCCGGGGATCGTCGCCTCGCCAGGGTCGATCAGGGCAGCGGCCGTCCCGGGAGCGACGAGCGTGATCGCGAGGGCCACCGCCAGCACGCCGACGTGGAGCACGGCGCCGGTCGCTCGGCTGGAGGCGCGTCGCCGACGAGGTGCGCGTAGGCGTACCCGGCGAGGAGCACCACCTGGAAGAACGCGAGCACCGTCGCCCACACCGCTGGCGCGCCGCCGTAGGACGGCAGGAGCAATGCGCCCGACGAGCGGCTGGACGGTGAACAGCAGGAACGCCGACATCCCGATGGCCGATCCGAACACGAGACCCGGCGGCATGCACGACCGACGTCGCTCCCAGAGTGTCGCCGAGCGGTCGCGCGTCGCTGTGGTTCCAGTGGCGTACCCCGTTGCAGTCGCCGCTACGCCGACGCGGCAGATCGATAGATCCTCGCTTCGGCACCGACGTCTCGACGCGGTCATGCGGGCGACACGCCACAAGTCCCGGGTGAGTGACCGCGACACAGACTGCTCCGCATGGCTCAGCTGCTGCGGCCGATTGGGCGCGTGCTGGACCTTGCGCTGCCGGCGGTGTGCCCCGGGTGCGGGGCGGAGGGCGCGCCGCTGTGCGTCCGGTGCGAGCCGGCCGTCCGCGTGCGCGAGACCCTGCCCGCGGGAACGCCGCTCGGGCTGGGCGACGGGCCGCCGGAGCCGCTCCTCCAGCTCGAGTGGTGCGCGCCGTTCAGCGGCACCGTCCGCGCCGCGCTCCACGCGCTCAAGTACGCGGGCGAGCGGCGCCTCGCCGTCCCGCTCGGCGCGGCCGTGGCCGCGCGATGGGCCCGGGCCGGCGCAGGCGGCAACCTCATCGTCCCGGTCCCGGTCCACGAGGGCCGTCGTCGCGAGCGCGGCTACGACCAGGCCGTGCTCATCGCGGATGCGGCGGCGACGGCGCTACGGGTGCCGATGGCCGTGGCGCTCGCCCGTGAGCGAGCCACCGCGCCCCAGTTCCGTCTCGACCGACGGCGCCGCGCCGACAACGTGCGGGACGCGTTCGTCGGTCCGACCGCCGCAGCGCGAGGCCGTCCGCGGCCGGTGGGTGATCCTCGTCGACGACGTGGTCACGACCGGCTCGACGCTGTGCGCCGCCGCGGATGCGCTCCTCGCCGCCGGCGCGGTGGCCGTCAGCGCGATCACGGTCGCGCCGGGAGCGTTGAGCGGGCCATCCGTCGCCCGTCGTGGACCACCGGAGGCCCCCGGCCGGGACCTTCGCCCCTAGCCTGCCGGGCGGTCGAGAGGCCTATACTCGAACCCCGGATGGGCCCGCATCCGCCGGCCCTCCGCCCCGTAACGCCAGGCGCTCGCCGCGCCGGGAGGTCAACCGTGAGGACGATCGTCAGGGGCAAGAACCTCGAGGTTCCGGACCGAGTCCGGGATTACGCGGAGCGCAAGTTCGCCCGTTTCGAGCGGCTCCTCGATGACCGCACGGACGCCACGCTGGAGCTCTCCAACGAGTCCCATCGCAGCGCCGCGGATGCCCACATCGCCGACGTCACGCTCGTCATCGACGGCAAGACGCTCAAGAGCAAGGCGACGGGCGCCTCATACCAGGCCGCGATCGACGAGGTCGTCGACAAGGTCGAGCGCCAGGCGAGGGACTTCAAGGAGAAGCCGCGCGTCCGGTCGCGACCCGAGGAGGAGAAGATCCTCCTCCGGAAGATCGCCGACGGGACCTCGGACGGCACCCGTGAGCCCCAGATCGTCAAGACCAAGCGGTTCGCCATCGAGCCGATGTTCGAGGAGGACGCGGTCGCGGCGATGGAGGACCTCGGCCACGACTTCTACGTCTTCGTGAACGCCGAGAACGAGCGCGTGGCGGTGCTCTACCGGCGCAAGGACGGCAACTTCGGGCTGATCGAGCCGGTCGTCGGCGGCGAGTACGTGCCCGGGCGCAAGGGCGGCTCGAAGAACGGCCGCTAGCGGTCCGCCGGCGGGTCCGGACGCCTGGGTCGCGGCGCAGCTGGCGCGGATCGCCGTGTACATTCCGGCCTCGCGGTCGACGAAGCGCTCGTCGTACAGGTATCGGCGGAGGGCCGCGACATCCGGGTGGAACAGCGCCAGCCGCTGGTTGACCTCCTTCTCCGGGTACGCGCGATCCTCGGTGAACACCCGCTCGAGGAGGAAGCGCAGGATCACCTGGCGCTTCTTCCCCTGGGCGGGGATCGAGACGAGCCGTCCGTCCACGAGGAACGACCGGAGGACCTTCGCCTCCTCGGGCGTGAGCGCGAGGCGCGCCAGCGTGTCCGCGAGGGGCTCGCCCTCGTGCGGCCACTCGCCGTCCGGCCCGACCGACCGGCCGTCGGCCTCCGCCTCGAGCGCGGCGAGCTGTCGCCCCAGCTCCCCCACCCTGTCCAGCCGGGCGCCAAACAGGCCGGGCGCGTCCGGGCGCGGCTCGACGAGGCCCGCCTCGACGAGCGTCTGCAGGTGGCGGCGGATGGCGGGCACCGGCTGCCGAAGCTCCGCGGCGAGCGTCTCCGCGTCCGCGGGCTTCGCCGCCAGTCGCGCGACGATCCGGATCCGGTGCGCATCGACCAGCGCCCGCAGCCCGAAGCGCAGTCGTTCGTCCATCGCGATGCAGTCTACGGCGCCGCACCCCGGGTCCCTCGGCTAGTCTTCGGGCAATGCTCCAGAACGGCCGTCGGATCGGCGCCCATCTCCCCCTCGGCACCGGCATGGTCAGGGCCGCCGATCGTGCGGCCGAGATCGGGATGTCCGCCATCCAGGTGTTCACCGACAATCCCACCTCGTGGCGGCGGCGGCCCGCGCTCCCGGGCGAGATGCCGGCCTTTCGTGACCGCCTCGCCGCAGCACGACATCGCCCCGATCTCCGTCCACGCGCCGTACCTCGTCAACCTCGCCGGCCCGGATCCGGCGCTCACGGACAAGTCCGTGGTGGTCCTCGCGCACGAGCTGCGCGTCGCCCGCGCGTACGGCGCGGCCTTCGTCAACGCGCACGTCGGCTCCCACCGAGGCGAGGGCGTCGAGGCGGGCGTGTCCCGCCTCGCGGCCGGCCTGCTCCAGGTGCGCGAGCTCGCGGGCGACGAGTGGCGCGACGTGGAGCTGGTCCTCGAGAACGGCTCGGGCGGCGGCTTCGGGCTGGGCGGGACGATCGAGGAGCTCGCCCTCATCGAGACGGCGACCACCGCCGCCGGGATCGAGCGCTGAGCGCTTCGGCTACTGCCTGGACACGGCACACCTGTGGGGGGCCGGCTACGCCATCGACACCGTCGCGGGCGTGGACGGCGTGCTGGCCGAGTTCGACGCGGCGATCGGCCTGGACCGGCTGCGGATGGTCCACCTCAACGACTCGCGATCGGCGCTGGGGTCCCGGGCGGATCGCCACGAGCACGTGGGTGCCGGGCACATCGGAGCCACCGGCCTCGCCCACGTGCTCTCGCACCCCGGGCTGGCGCACGTGGTCTACGTCCTCGAGACCCCGGGCATGGAGGACGGCTACGACGCGGTGAACGTCGCCCGCGTCCACGACCTCGTCGCCGGGAGGCCCCTCGCCACGCTCCCGCCCGACGCCTTCCACACGCGCAGCGCCAAGGGCCGCAGCGCCCCGCCCGACGCCGACACGACCGGCACCGAGCAGCCTCACCGCGCACGGACGTGTCCCTGAGTGGCTGCGCGACCGTCCCGGCGCGAGGTGCTGGGCCTCCTTGCCATCCTGGCGCTCGCCGCCGTCACGCGCCTGCCGGGTCTCGACGTCCGGGGACCCTGCGACGCCGACCAGGGCAACGACATGCTCGTCGTCGCGGGCATCCTCCGTGACGGCGAGATCCCGCTGCTTGGGCCGCCCACGCTCGATCGGCACGTTCCACCACGGCGCCGTGTACTACTACCTGCTCGCCCCCGCGGCCCTCGTGCTCGGGAGCCGATCCGGTCGTCGTCACGGGATGGATCGCGCTGTTCGGGATCGGGGCGGTCGCGGCGACGTGGTGGCTCGCCCGTTGCTCGGCGGGCCGCTCGCGGCGGCCGCCGCCGGCCTGCTCGCGGCCGTGTCGCCCGCCGGGATCGACGAGTCGACGTTCATCTGGAACCCGAACCTCATCCCGGTCGCCTCCGCCCTCGCGTTCGCGGCGGCGCTGCGCGCGTGGCAGGGTGGATCGGCACGCTGGTGGCTCCTGGCGGGAGCCGGCGCGATGGTGACGATGCAGTGTCACGTGCTGGGGATCGTGGTGGTCCCGCCGCTCGCCGTCGCGTTCGCCGCGGACCGTTCGCCGACGGCGGAGGTCCGGCGAGCCGCTCGCCCCGATGCTCCGGGCAGGCGGCGGGGCGCTCGCGATCATCGTCGCCGGCTACGTCCCGCTGCTCGTCCACGAGCTCTCGAGCGACTTCTCCGAGACGCGGGCGATCCTCGAGTACGTCGCTGGCGGCGGTCGCTCCTCCGGCGCAGGCGCGATCGAACGCATCGTGCTGGTGGGCCTGCGCTCGATCACGTGGCCGCTCACCGGCCTGATCACCGACCGGCCGGCGATCTCGATGCTGACGGCGGGCCTGCGTCATCGGGCTGATGGCGATCGCCGTGCCTCGTCGGGCGCCGGTCGGCGCGGATCGCCGCCAGGCTGGCTGATCGGGACGATCGCGTGGTCCGGTCGTCGCGCTCGCCGTGTTCGCGCCGAGCCTCGCGGTCGTGGTCCCGGGCCTGCCGAACGACCACTACCACGCGTTCCTCGATCCCCTCGTGCTGGCCGTCGTCGCGACCGGGCTCGCCCGCCTGGGGACCGTCGGCCAGCCAGCCGGCGAGCGTACGCCGGCAGGGTCGACGCCCACGGGGACGGGCTCGATTGCCACGCAGGCAGGCCCTCGGGCCGTGGCGGCGCGGTCGTCGCGATCGTGCTGCTCGGCATCTCGGTCACGGCCTGGCCGCCGGCCGTGTCACCCGACGGCGGCTGGCGCTCGGCCGAGGCGGACGGCACGACGATCCACGAGTTCGCCGCGGGCACGCCCTACGCGCTGGTCGGCATCCCCGAGTTCAAGACGCTGAACGCGGTGCGCTTCCCGCTCGAGCGGCTCGGCGCCGATCCCCCCGGCCCCGAGGCCCTGGCCGGGCCCGACGCACCCGGGCTCGTGGCGATCGTGTGCGATCCGCTGTTCGAAGCGGTGATCGGGGCCGCGTGCGGCGGCCCGGCCGAGCGGGCGTGGCTCGCGGCCGTGGCCTGGACCTTCCGCAGGCTCGCCACCGCGCCGGGGGGACCGCGCCGGGTGATCTCGTTCTACGGACCCGTTAACGCGCGAACGCCGGCCCCTGCAGACCGGCGTTCGCTGTCCCCGAGACCCGAACGTGGAGGGACGTTCAGGTCGTGCCCTGGAGTGTTCTATGGTCGACCCGGCGTCCGGGTCGGCGGTCGGGCCGAGGGCCGCGGCGCGCCGTAGCGCGGCGGGACGGTCCTGAGCACGGAGGGCGTGACCCCCGAACCCTGCATCGGGCTCGGACGGCCGTACACGCTCCCGGCGGAGCTCATGGAGCCGTTGCCCCCGACGCCAGGCTCGGAGGTACCGACGCTGGAGTAGGTCCGCGCGAAGCGGCGAACCCGAACAGCCAGGTAGTACTCCATGATCTGGCGGACCTGGGGCTCCGACAGGGCCTCGTCGGCACGCAGTGCGTACTCGACTCGGGCAGTCGGGTTCTGGGGGCCCACGGACACCACGCCGAGCGCAGTGCTGGTATCGGAGTCCTCGCGGATCTCACGAAGCCCGCGGGCGAGCTTGGTGGCCGTCCCGAGGGATGGCATCCGGTCGCCGCGGATCAGCCGCGAGATCGTGGAGTGGTCCACGCCGGACTGCTGCGCCAGCTGGCGCTGCGACATCTTCTTGGCCTTGAGCTGGGCTCGAAGCCATTCATTGAATGCGCGGCCGTTCTCGGTCGTCATGCTCGCCTTGGGCTTGGCTCCCACGTGCCTTGCGTGGGATCGATCTGCAGTGTCGACCGGATGCACCCGGCGCCCAATCACCCGTTCGTACCCTGGGCCGGTGCGCGCGCGTCGCCACCCGGCTGGGGAGGGGTGGGGTCGTGTGCGGTCCGGGCGTGACCCGTTCGGGGGATGGGGTCCCGGTACCCGGGCGGCGTGCCCGGTCGAGGGCGCGCCGGCGAGCCGTGCGTCAGGCGACGGGCGCGGCTGCCTCGGTCGGGCGCGACAGGCCCTCGCCGCGCGGCTTGCCCGAGATCGCGTACAGGATCGCCCCGAACACGATCACCGAGAACACGCTGATCACGCGGTCCAGGAGGGCGATCGCGGTCGCCTCGGCAAGCGGGACGCCGTAGACGATCGTGAGGATCCCCACGATGCCCGCCTCGACGATCCCGAGGCCCGCTGGGCTGAGCGGCACCGCCGTCAGGAGCGAGCCGATGAGCGCGACGAACACGGCCCCCGAGATCCCGAGCTCCACGTCCGGGAAGCCGAGCGCCTTCACCACGAAGAACAGGCGCAGCGACTCGGTCATCCAGATCGCGACGCCCAGGAGCCCGAGACCGGGCAGCTGCCGCCGCTTGAGCGCGCCGAAGACCCCCTGCTCGAAGCGGTCGTAGAACTCGATGATCCGGGCCGGGAGGAAGCGCATCGCGACGAGGATCCGGCGGCCGAAGTTGCGCAGGGTGAACAGCGCGACCGCAAGCAGGATGACGATCACCACGGCCACCCCGAACACGGCCTGGATCTCGGGCGGCAGCCCGCTCCGGAAGCTCCAGTAGCCGGCGGCGATCCCGAGGATCGCGATCGTGAAGATGTCCAGGATGCGCTCGATGAACACCGTGCCGAACGTCCGGCTCAGCGACGCGTCGCTGTTGATGCGCAGGAGATAGGCGCGGTAGACGTCGCCCAGCTTGGCCGGGATCAGGCAGTTGACGAGCCACGAGAGGTACAGGATCTCGGTGGAGTCCTTGACCTGGATCCGGAACCCCGTGCCGCGGAGCAGGGTCGCCCACCGGAACCCCCGGAGCGGGAACCCGAGGTAGAACACGAGGAACGCGACGAGCACGAGCGCCGGGTTGGCCCCGGCGATGAGCCCCGGGACCTTGGACAGGGCCTCGCGGTTGAGCGCGACGAAGAACGCGATGATCAGGAGCGGGACGAGGATCGAGACGATCGTCTTCGTCTGGCGCAGCCGGCTGCTGAGCGAGACCCGCTCGACGCTGTCCTCGATCGCCTCGTCCGAGGCGTCGACGGCGGGTGTCGGGTCGCCGACGGGCAGGCCGTCGGCAGGCAGGTCGTTGGCGTCGGGCACGGGCGGCTCACTCACTGGGCGGAGCCTCGCGGTCGGCGAGGGGCGGGGCGACGCGCCCG
Source organism: uncultured Chloroflexia bacterium (assembly GCA_963715245.1). GTDB lineage: Bacteria > Chloroflexota > Limnocylindria > Limnocylindrales > CSP1-4 > CAIXZV01. The sequence continues at coordinate 55,911 of CAVQRM010000001.1, read as the reverse complement.
TTCCCCCGGACGCGGTTCACGACCTTCGCGAGGGGCGTGAGGGTGCGCACGATATACGACGCGCGCCCCGGCACAAGCTCGACATTGGTCAGGGCGGCGAGCAGCCCTTCGGGGGACGACGGGTCGACGTCGAGCGCCATGTACGCCACGCCGACCTCGAGCACGCTGTGGGCATCGGACACGGCCACGCCGGGCAGGCCGGTCTCACGCGCGAATGCCTGCGCCCGTTCGTTCGCCGAGCCGCCCACGACCCGAGCGTTATGGGCCTCGACCCAGTCGACGAGCTGGGCCAGCCCCTCGAGCTTCGGGTCCTTGAGCATCGAGCCGCGGTGCTTGTCGAACGGGTGCGGGATCCCGACGAGGCCCCCCTGCGCCCGGATCTCGTCGATGGTCTCCCGGACCGGCCGGTGCGGGGCCACCGCCCGCTCGAGGAACACGGCGATGAGGTCCCCGTCCAGCGTCCTGATCTCCTCGCCGATGATGATGCTGAGCCCCTCTGGCGCCGCGTCCCGCGCCCGCAGGGCCCCCTCGATCCGGTCGTGGTCCGTGATCGCGAGATGCGTCATCCCCTGCTTCGCCGCCGCCTTCACCACCGCCACCGGATCCGCCAGCGAGTCAAAGCTCGCCGCCGTATGACAGTGCAGATCGATGAAGTACCGGCTCATCCCCCCACCCCCGGAGACATCGTCGAGGTGAGCGGGGAGTGCACGGCGCGGTGGCGCAGCCTACCGCAGGCGATCTCAGTCCCGCAGGACTGGAATCGCCGGAGATGGCTGCGCTGGCGCGCCAACACAGACCCTAGATCTGCTGGACCAGCGACTTCTTGAAGAAGTCGAAGTGCTCGAGCGCCAGGCCCGTCCCCAACGCGACACAGTTGAGCGAGTTCTCCGCGACGTGACACGGCACGCCCGTCACCTGCGTCAGCAGCTTGTCGATGTTCCGCAGCAGCGAGCCGCCGCCGGACATGACCATGCCCTTGTCGATGATGTCGGAGGACAGCTCCGGCGGCGTCTGCTCGAGGACGAGGCGGACCGCGGCGACCAGCTGCTGGAGCGGGACCTCGATCGCCTCCATCACCTCCGACGACGTGATCGGGATCGTCCGCGGCAGGCCCGCGATGAGGTCGCGGCCGCGGACCTCCATCGTGAGCTCGCGCTCGAGCGGCAGGGCCGTGCCGATCTGGATCTTGACCTCCTCCGCCGTCCGCTCGCCGACCATCAGGTTGTACTTCTTGCGGATGTACGAGGCGATCGACTCGTCGAACTTGTTGCCGCCCACGCGGAGGCTGTTGAACACGACGATGCCGCCAAGCGCGATCACCGCGATCTCGGACGTGCCGCCCCCGATGTCGATGATCATGTTTCCCGACGGCCCGCTGATCGGCACGTTGGCGCCGATTGCCGCCGCGAGCGGCTCCTCGATGAGGTACGCGTCCTTGGCCCCGGCCTTGAGCGCCGCGTCCCGGACCGCGCGCTTCTCGACCGACGTCACGCCGGCCGGGACCGAGATCATGACCTCCGGGCGGGAGAAGCCGATCCGGCCCTTCGTCGCCTTCCCGATGAAGAAGCGGAGCATGGCCTCCGTGATGACGTAGTCGGCGATGACGCCGTCCTTCATCGGCCGGATGGCCTGGATGTTGCCGGGGGTCCGGCCGATCATCTCGCGGGCTTCCTCGCCCACGGCGACGATCCTGTTGTCCTCGCCGACCGCGACGACGGAGGGCTCGGTGATGACGATGCCCTTGCCCTTGACGTAGACGATGACGTTCGCGGTGCCGAGATCGATGCCAATCTTCATGACGAGGGGGATGCTACTCCTGGGGCCGCGCAGCGCCCGGAACGGACGGCGCGCGGAGTGGGGACAGGCGGCTGGGGATCCTCAGGCCGAGTCGGCCGAGCGGACGATGCTCGCTCCCAGCTGCTGGAACTTGCGGTCGATGTTCTCATACCCCCGCTGAACGTGATGCGCGCCGTGGATCAGCGAGCCTCCGTCCGCGGCGAGGGCGGCGAGGATCAGCGAGGCCCCGGCCCGGAGGTCGCCGATGGTCGCCTCCGCGCCGTGAAGCCTCGAGGGTCCGTGGATGGACGCGTGGTGCGCGTCCTCGATGTCGATCCGGGCACCGAGCTTGCGCAGCTCGGCGAGCCACTCGATCCGATCCTCGAACACCGCCTCGTGGACCCGCGACGTGCCGGTCGCCTGGGTGAGCAGGACGCAGGTGGGTGGCTGGATGTCCGTCGCGAGGCCCGGGTAGGGGGCGGTCTCGATGTCGAAGGCCCGGAGGTCCCCCGGCCGGAGCCCGGTCGCGTCGACCTCGATCGCGGTCGCGCTGCAGGCCACCGGCACCCCGACCCGTCCGAGGATCTCGATCAGGGCCCCGACGTGGTCACAGGCCGCGTTCTCCAGGGTCACCCGGCCGCCGGTGACCGCCGCGGCCACCACGAACGTGCCCGTCTCGATCCGGTCCGGTATCACGCTGTGGGTCGCGCCACGCAGCCGCTTCTGCCCGTTGACCTCGATCGTGTCGGGGGTGGTGCGCTGGACGTCGGCGCCCATCTCGCGCAGGAACGAGATCAGGTCGTCGACCTCCGGCTCCTGCGCGGCGGGCCGGATGATCGTGTGCCCGTCGGCGAGGGTCGCGGCGAGCATCGCGTTCTCGGTGCCCATGACCGTGACCTGCGGGAACCGGACCTCGCCGCCGCGGAGCCGGCCGGGCGCCTGGGCGTAGTAGTAGCCGTTGCGGTACTCGATCTCGGCGCCGAGGGCGCGCATCGCGTCCACGTGGAGGTTGACCGGGCGCCGCCCGATCCGGTCGCCGCCCGGGTTGCTGATGATGACCCGGCCGAAGCGGGCGAGGAGCGGACCGAGGAGGATGAACGAGGCGCGCATCTTGGCGGCGGCCTCGAGCGGGATGAACAGCCAGTCCACGTCGCCGGCGGCGACCTCGTAGACGCCCGGGCCCGGGTGGTCCACGACGACGCCGAGGTCCCGGAGGACCTCGGTCATGACGCGGACGTCCTCGATCTCGGGGACGTTCTCGAAGCGGCAGCGCTCGCCGGTCAGGCAGGCGGCCGCGAGCAGCTTGAGCGCCGCGTTCTTCGCGCCCGAGACGTGGACGGTGCCCTGCAGCGGCCGTCCACCCTCGATCCGGAACGCTTCCGGGGGCGGCGGTTCCGGGTTGTACTCCCAGTGGAACGGCCGGGCATCAGCCATGCGTGCCTACCCCCGCGAGCGAGGGCCCTCCCGTCGCCGTCGCTCGGCGACCCGGATCCGGAGCAGCGCCGACTGGAGCTGCGCCCGCGCCGCCGACAGGTCGGCGCCCTCGACGTAGCCGGACTCGAGCGCCCGCTCCGCCTCGCGGCGGGCCTCCTCGGCACGCTCGAGGTCGATGTCGGACGCCATGTCCGCGGTCTCAGCCATCACGACGACCTTGTCGGGCCGCACCTGGAGGAACCCGCCGGCGATCGCGAAGCTCTCCTCGTCGGGGCCCTTTCGGATCTTGAGCTCGCCCACCCCGAGGAGGCTGACCAGCGGCGTGTGGTGGGGCAGGATTCCCATCTCGCCCTCGATCCCGGGAACGAGCACCATGTCGACCTCGTCCGAGTACGCCAACCGCTCGGGCGTCACGATCTCAAGGTGAAGCGGCATCAGTTGGCTCCTCGATTCCGCCGGCTCTCGCCGAGCGGCTGTCGGCTCGATTCCAGTCCCGCTCGGCGGCTGCGCGCGCCCCGGGGACTGAGATCGCCCGCCATCCGCACGGCTACGCCGCCGGTTTCGCGCGGCGCGGCTGCTCCCACCCCCATCTCCAGCGAACCGGGGAAGGCGTTCTGGCCGGGATGCATGCCCGTCCCCGGGATCGCCGTTGAGTGGAAGGCGGAGGAGGCGAGGACCGCCACGGCGTAGCCGGCGCGCGCGAGGCCGATCTCAGTGCCCGAGGCGCGCGAAGCCGCCAAAGGGGACTGGAATCGGCCCGAGTGCGCGACGGCGAGAGCCGGGGCAATCATCATCACAACCTACGCGTTCAGCTTGGCGGCGTTTTCGCGGACGTCGTCGAGCGTGCCGGCGAGGAAGAATGCCTGCTCCGGAAGCGCATCGGCATTGCCCTCGAGGATCTCCTTGAACGAGGCCACCGTGTCGCGGATCGGGACGTACTTGCCGGCCCGGCCGGTGAACACCTCGGCCACCGTGAACGGCTGGCTCATGAAGCGCTGGAGGCGGCGGGCACGGGCGACGGTCGCCTTGTCCTCCTCCGAGAGCTCGTCGATGCCGAGGATCGCGATGATGTCCTGGAGGTCGCGGTAGCGCTGGAGGACGCGCTTCGTCTCCTGGGCCACGTCGTAGTGCTCCACGCCCACGACGAGCGGGTCGAGCACCCGCGACGTCGAGGTGAGCGGGTCGACCGCCGGGTAGATGCCCAGCTCGGCGATGGACCGCTCGAGGCGGATCGTCGAGTCGAGATGGGCGAACGTCGTCGCCGGGGCCGGGTCCGTGTAGTCGTCCGCGGGGACGTAGACCGCCTGGAGCGACGTGATCGAGCCCTTGTGGGTCGAGGTGATCCGCTCCTGGAGCGCGGCCATCTCGGTCGCGAGGTTGGGCTGGTAGCCGACCGCCGAGGGCATCCGCCCGAGCAGCGCCGACACCTCGGAGCCCGCCTGGGTGAAGCGGAAGATGTTGTCGATGAACAGGAGGACGTCGCGGCCCTCCTCGTCGCGGAAGTACTCCGCCATCGTCAGGCCCGGTGAGACCGACGCGCTGGCGGGCGCCGGGCGGCTCGTTCATCTGGCCGAACACGAACGCCGTGCTCTTGATGACGCCCGACTCGGTCATCTCCGCGATGAGGTCGTTGCCCTCGCGGGAGCGCTCGCCCACGCCCGCGAACACGGAGACACCGGCGTGCTCCTTCGCGACGTTGTTGATGAGCTCCTGGATGATGACCGTCTTGCCGACGCCGGCGCCGCCGAAGATGCCGATCTTGCCGCCCTTGCGGAACGGGCACACGAGGTCGATGACCTTGAGCCCCGTCTCGAACACCTCGACCTCGGTCGTCTGGTCCTCGAAGCTCGGGGGCTGGCGGTGGATCGGCAGCACCTGGCTGTCGCCGACCGGGCCCTTGCCGTCGATCGGGCGGCCGAGGACGTCGAACACGCGGCCGAGGGTGACCTCCCCCACCGGGACGGAGATCGGGGCGCCGGTGTCGCGGACGGCCGTGCCGCGGGCGAGCCCGTCGGTCGTCGTCATGGCGACGGCGCGCACCCAGTTGTTGCCGAGATGCTGCTGCACCTCGCACACCAGGCTGTCCTGGCCGTCGCGGATGATCTCGACGGCGTTGAAGATCTTCGGCAGGTGGCCGGCGGGGAACTCGATGTCCACGACCGGGCCGGTGATCTGGATGACCCGGCCGGATGCGGCAGGTGCGGCGGTCGCCATGGGGTGGTGCCTCCTTCTGCGCCGGCTAGCGGGCCTGGGCGCCGCTCGCGATTTCGACCATCTCGCGAGTGATGTTGGCCTGTCGGACCTTGTTGTAGGAGAGCGTCAGGTCCTCGATGAGCTCCTGGGCGTTCTCGGTGGCGTTCTTCATCGCGACCATCCGGGAGCTCTCCTCGCTCGCCTTGGCCTCGAGCACCGCCTGGTAGAGGCGGGTCGCGACGTAGCGCGGGAGGAGGGCCTGGAGGAAGGCCGCAGGGTTGGGCTCGAAGATGAACTGGCGGCCGGGGATCCCCTCGGCATCCTCGGTGGGCACGACGGGCAGCAGCTGCTCGAGCGCGGGCTTCTGGACCAGCGTGGACACGAACCGCGAGTAGACGATGTCCACCCGGTCGTAGGACCCGGCGACGAAGTCGTCCGTGATGAGCCGCGCGAGCGGCAGGACGTCGGCGAACGACGGACGGTCACCGAACCCCTCGAAGTGCGCGGCGATCGGCACCCTGGCGCGGCGCATCGCGTCGCGGCCCTTGCGGCCCACCGTGGCCACCTTGAGATCGCCCGGGTGCTCGGTGATCTCGCGGGCGATGAAGCGGATGGTGTTCGTGTTGAGCGCCCCGGCGAGGCCGCGGTCGCTGGTGATGATCACGATCAGGCGGTTGTGCTCGCCGACGATGTCGCGACCGGCGAGCAGCGGGTGATCCTCCCGGTCGAGAACGGCGGCGAGGTCTGCGATGACCTCGTCCAGCTTCTCCCGGTACGGGCGGGCGGCGAGCGTGGACTCCTGCGCCCGCCGCAGCTTGGATGCCGCGACGAACTGCATGGCCCGGGTGATCTGCTTGATGTTCTTCGCCGAGCTGATCCGGCGCCGGATTTCCCGCTGGCTCGCCACGTGCGTCCCTCGTCCCTACGCCAGGAAGCTCTGGCGGAACGCGTCGATCGCCTCGTTGAGGGCGTTCGAGATGTCGTCCGTCAGCGCGCCCGAGGCGGCGAGGTCGGTGAGGATGTCGGGCCGCTCGGTCTCGAGGAAGCGGTACAGCTGCGTCTCGAAGTCCTTGACGCGCGGCGTCGGGATGTCGTCGAGCTTGCCCGTCGTCGCCGCCACGAGGATCGCGACCTGCTTCTCCACGGGGAGCGGCTGGTACTGCGGCTGCTTGACGATCTCGCTGAGCTTCTCGCCCCGGTTCAGCTGGTCCCGGGTGGCCTTGTCGAGGTCGCCTGCGAACTGCGCGAAGGCCGCGAGCGCGCGGTACTGCGCGAGGTCCAGCTTGAGCGGCCCCGCGACCTTCTTCATCGCCTTGGTCTGCGCGGCGGAGCCGACGCGCGAGACCGAGATGCCGATGTTCATCGCGGGCCGCTGGCCGGCGTTGAACAGGTCGGTCTCGAGGAAGATCTGGCCGTCGGTGATCGAGATGACGTTGGTCGGGATGTAGGCCGACACGTCGTTCGCCTGGGTCTCGATGATCGGCAGCGCGGTCAGCGAGCCACCGCCGTGCTCCTCGTTGAGGCGGGCGGCCCGCTCGAGGAGGCGGCTGTGGAGGTAGAACACGTCGCCCGGATACGCCTCGCGGCCGGGGGGCCGGCGGAGGAGCAGGGCCATCTCGCGGTACGCCCAGGCGTGCTTGGACAGGTCGTCGTAGACGCACAGGGCGTCCTTGATGACGCGGCCGCCGACCTCGACGCCCTCCTCCATGATCTCCTCGCCCATCGCCACGCCCGAGTAGGGGGCGAGGTACTGGAGCGGGGCCGGGTCCTCGGCGCCGGCGACGACGACGATCGTGTGCTCCATCGCGCCGTACTTCTCGAGCGTCGCGACGGTCTGCCGCGACGGTCGAGAGCTTCTGCCCGATCGCCACGTAGATGCAGATCAGGTCGCCGCCCCTCTGGTTGATGATCGTGTCCAGGGCGATGGCGGTCTTGCCCGTCTGGCGGTCGCCGATGATCAGCTCGCGCTGGCCGCGGCCGATCGGGATCAGCGCGTCGACGGCCTTGATGCCCGTCTGGACCGGCGTGTCGACGCCCTTGCGGATGATGACGCCGGGGGCGATCCGCTCGACCGGGCGGGTCTTCGTGCGCGGGATGTCGCCCTTGCCGTCGATCGGGTTGCCGAGCGGATCGACGACGCGGCCCAGGAGCGCCTTGCCCACCGGGACCTCGACGACGCGGCCCGTGGTCCGGACCTGGTCGCCCTCCTTGATCGCGGTGGCGTCGCCGAGGATGACCGCGCCGACCGTCTCCTCCTCGAGGTTGAGGGCCATGCCCATCACCCCGCCGGGGAACTCGAGCAGCTCGGACGACAGGGCGGCGTCGAGGCCGTAGATCTGCGCGATGCCGTCGCCGACCTCGACGACCGTGCCGACCGAGCGTGTCTCGGTGGTGCCGTCGAAGCCTTCGATCTGGCTCTTGATGATGCTGATGATCTCGTCTGACCGGATGGCCATGGCGTCTCCGTTCGGGCGCTAGCGGGGGCGGGTGCCCGCATGGAGCTGGTCACGCAGCCGCTCGAGGCGGCCGCGAATCGAGGCGTCGAGGAGCCGGTCGCGGACCTGGATCGTGAGCCCGCCGAGGAGGTCCGGGTTGACCTCCGTGGTGAGCTCGACGGCCGAGCCGGCCATCGCCTCGACCCGGCTCCGGATCGCGGCGGTCTCGTCGGCGGTGAGGGGCATGGCACTGGTGACCGTGGCCTCCACCACGCCGTTGTGGGCATTGAGCTGGCGGTTGTACTCCGCGCTGACGCGGGGCAGGACGCTGACCCTGCCGCGCTCCACGAGGAGGCTGACCAGGCGCAGCGCAGCCGGCGAGATGCGGCTCGCCAGCAGCTGGCGGACGATCTCGATCCGCTGTGCCAGGGGCACGGCGGGGTTGTCGACGGTGGGTGCCACGTCGTCGCGGCCGAGCATCCCGGCCGCGGTGGCGAGATCCGCCTTCCACTGGTCGAGCGTGCCGTCGGCGAGGGCCACCTCGAAGGCGGCCTCCGCGTAGCGGCGGGCGGCGACGACGGGACGGGCCATCAGGAGCTGGACCCTGCGGACCCGGACTCGGCGAGGAAGTCGGCGACCAGCTTGCGCTGGCGATCGCCGGTCATCGAATCGCCGACCACGCGCCCGGCAGCGGCGAGGGCGAGGTCCGTGACCTCCCCGCGCAGCTCGGCGATGGCCCGCTGCTTCTCCGCCTCGATCTCGGCGGCAGCGCGCACGCGCATTCGCTCGAGCTCCTCGCGGGTCGCGGCGATGTCCTGCTCGCGCGTCTCGGATGCCACCTTCTGGGCGCGGTTGATGATCTCGTTGGCCTCCCGGCGAGCCTCCTGCAGGGCGGCGAGCCGCTCCTGCTCGGCGGACTCCCGGTCCCGGCGCGCCTGCTCGGCGTCCTTGAGGCCCTGCTCGATCCGCTCGCGCCGATCTTCCAGCGTCTTCTGCAGGCCCGCGAGCGCGAACTCCCGGACCAGGAAGAAGAACAGGATGAACGTCGTCGCGGCGACGATGATCCAGAACAGGTTGATCTGGAACGGCTCGGCCGCCGCCTCGCCGCCCTCAGCTGCGAGCGCGGCGACCCGGCCTACGCCGTCCCTGACGAGGCTGAGGGTGTCCACGGCTGCTGACTAGCCGGCGAAGATCGCGAGCAGGCCGACGACGATCGCGAGCACGCCGAGGCCTTCGGCGAAGGCCGCGAGGATGATCGCGAGGCCGCGGATCTGGCCCGCTGCGTCGGGGTTGCGGCCGATCGCGCTGCTCGACATGCCGGCGAGGATGCCGATGCCGATGCCGGGGCCGAGGACGCCGAGAGCGGCGATGCCGGCGCCGAGAGGTCCGAGGTCCATTACGAGAAACCCTCCTTGTGACCCGGGGTTTGGCCGGGTTCAGGTGCCGAAGTTGGTCAGTGGATGCCGGCCGTGGACAGCGCGGGATCCGTGGGCGTTGCGGTCGGTTCGTGCGACTCGTCGTGCTCGTCGCCGTGGTGCTCGATGGCCGCCAGGGTGAACATGAGCGTGAGCGTGCTGAAGATGAGCGCCTGGACGAGGTTCAGCATGACCTCGAGGGCGTACATGGCAAGGGGGATGAGGGCGATCGTCAGCGCGGTGAGCACGCCGAGGGCAACCTCGCCGCCGTAGACGTTGCCGAAGAGTCGCATCGACAGCGTGATGGGCTTGACGAACTCCAGGAGGAGCTCCACCAGGCCCACGAACAGGGCGATGATCCCGGCCCCGATCCCCTTCCGGAACTCGCCGAGCGGGAAGAACTTGGACAGGTACCCGATGCCCAGGTGCTTGAACCCCTGGTACTGGAAGAAGAAGAACGCGACGAGGGCGAGCCCGATCGTGACGTTGACGTCGCTGGTTGGGGCGCGGAACCAGATGACCCGGCCGACGCCGGGGATGAGGCCAGACCAGTTCGAGAACAGGATGAGCAGGAAGAACGCCGCGAACAGCGGAATGTAGGGCTTGGCCCCCGGACCGCCGAGCGACATCGCGAAGGTCTCGAGCGTCTCGAAGATCCACTCGGCCACGTTCTGGCGGCCGCTCGGGACAAGCTTCGCCCCGCGGGTCATCAGCCAGAACGAGAGGATCACCACGATCGACACGATCCACAGGGTGAGCAGCGTGGACGAGATGCTCACGTCGAACACCACGAGGCCCTCCGGCGCATGGTGCCCGGGCGGGAAGATCGTGTGGGGCGCGGGCAGCTCGAGGTTGCCGTTGATGAAGCAGATGGGATAGACGCACTCGGCCGGGGTGCCGCCCTCGATCGGATCGAACGGCGGGACCACGAAGAACGCGATGACGTCGATGACGATCACCGCCGCGATGAGCAGCAGGATTCGGTTGCGGCGGCTCATCGGCCGGCGTCCTCCACCCGGATCTCGCGCGTCACGTTTCCTCCAAGCAGCGGCGCGGCCATCGGCCACGCGTCGTCCGTGCCCGTTCCGTGGCCGGTCAGTCGAACCGCTTCAGGAACCGTGTGACGAGGCGGTAGATCCCGAACGCTCCGATCCCGGCACCGGCGAGGAAGCCGACGAGGATGAACAGCGGTCGAGTCCCGAGCTCCTGGTCCAGCCAGTAGCCCGCCGCCACACCGGCGAGGGTCGTCACCAGGAGCAGCATCCCGATCTCGGAGAAGAGCGCGAGGTGGGCTCCGAAACCGGTGTTCATGGGCGACCGATCACCGCGCGGAATAATAGCAGAGGGGGTTGCGGATTCGGTACGACGACTTCCACGCACTCCTCGAGCTCAGCCCGGCGGAGAATCGGGCGGGGGCGTCACGGGTGGCGTGGTGGGCTCGGGCGTCGGCTCCGGGGTCGGGTCGGGCGTGGGCGTGGGGCTGGGTGTCGCCACCGGGGTCGGCGTGGGTGTCGGGGCCGCCGTGGGGGGTGCGGTCGGACGAGGGGTGGCCGGCGGCGCCGTGGGGCGCACCGGCGCGGGCGTGGTGCGCGGCGTCAGGGGTGGCGTCGGCTTCGGGGTCGCGAGCGCGCCGGGCCGCGCGGACGGCTCGACGGTCGGAAGCGGTGGGGCGACCACCGGGACGAGGGTCGACGGCGGTTCCGCCGAGGCGTTCGTGGCCTCGGTGGCGTCCGGCTCCTCGCCCGTCGACGGCGCGCCGATCTCCTCCTCGACACCGTCGACCTCGGGGGCCGCGGCGCCACCGGGCACGAGGGTCGTCACGGCAAGGATCGCGAGGCAGCTGACGAGGAGGACGGTCGCGGTGTCGCGCCACAGGCGCCGACGGCTCGACTCGTCCGGCACGGCCGGCTGGAGCGCGTGCTGCCCGCCGGATACGACCGTGGCGGGGGGCACCGGCACGAGCGCAGGGGACGCAGCGGGTCCGGCGTCCTCGTGCGCAACCCGGAGCGGGGCGGCTGCCCCGGTGACGGGATCGGTCTCCTGCGGTTGAGCCTCGGGCCGGCTTGCGCCGGACACCAGGATGCGCCAGGAGTTGTCGCGCTCCGCGGGATCCGGTAGGGCCGGGCGCGCGGCGACGGCGGCGGCCGCACCCGCCGCGCGATGACGACGCACCAGGAACGCGATGATCGCCCCCGCGACCGCCACGATGACGGCGATCAGCACGGGCAGCAGCAGATCGGGCATGACCCCTCGAAGGCGTGGCACCGTCGCGCCACGGGGCGGGATGCTAGCACCGGAGCCCTCGGCGTCGATCCGGTGCCACGTGCCTACTCGGTGGTCGACTCGCTGGCATACGTCTCCGCCTCGAGGGCGTCGCCGGTCTCGCCGCGGGTGAGCATGAACAGCGCGAGTCCGAAGGCGAGCAGCAGCCCCATGAAGGCGTACAGCTGGCCGGTCCCGGACAGGAACAGCGAGAGCACCGCGAGCCCCGCGCACAACCCGTAGATCACGAGCACGGTCTGGCCGTGGGACAGGCCGAGGTCCAGCAGCCGGTGGTGGATGTGCCCGCGGTCGGGGGTGAACGGCGAGTTGCCGGTCGCGAGGCGGCGCACGATGATCCAGAACGTGTCGATGATCGGGACGCCGAGGACGAGCAGCGCGACGGCGACCTTCGCGGTGCCGAGAATCGCCAGCACCGCGAGCGTGTAGCCGACGAACATCACGCCGCTCGTGCCGATGAAGATCGACGCCGGGTGGAAGTTCCAGCGCAGGAACCCCAGCAGCGACCCGGCGAGGGCGAAGCACAGCACGCCGATGAACGGCTGGGCGATGGTCGCCGTCAGCGAGATGAGGCCCAGGGTCAGCGCGGCGATGAGCGCGATCCCGGACGAGAGTCCGTCCAGGCCGTCGATGAAGTTGATGCTGTTGATCATCCCCACGATCCACAGCATCGTGAAGCCGGCCGCGAACGGGCCCGTGAGCAGGATCGTGCCCGGCCCGAATGGGTTGTTGATGTACGTCACGGTCACGCCCGCGACGACGGCGATGATCGCAAGCGCCACCTGGCCGAGGAACTGCCAGCGCGCCCGGAGCTGGTAGTAGTCGTCGAGCATGCCGAGCACCGTGGCGACGGCGCCGCCAGCCAGCAGCGCGACCAACTCCTCCGGGGCGATGGTGAACGGGATCGAGACGAGTGACAGCCGGTCGTTGACGACGAGCACGGCGACCGCGACCGTGAGGAACGCGAAGGCGACGGCGATGCCGCCACCGCGCGGGATCGGGGACGCGTTCACCCGCCGGTGGTTGGGCGTGTCGACGGCCTCGAGGCGGATCGCGAACCGGCGCACGACCGGCGTCGCCAGGAGCGACAGCAGGGCGGCCACCACGAACGTGGCGACGAGGAGCGGGAGCACCTCACCCAGCGTCGGGATCAGCCGCATGGGGCGCTCAGGCGACGTCCCGCGGGAGGCCGGGGACGGGGAAGTGGGCGACGAGCTCGCGCACCTCGGCGCGGATCCGCCCGTGTGCCGCCTCGTCGCCGCGGTTGCGGATCGCATCCACGATCCATGCGCCGATCAGGCGCATCTCGTCCGGGCCCATGCCACGGGTCGTCGTTGCCGGGCTGCCGATGCGGATGCCGCTGCCGATGTTGGGCGGGTTCTGGTCGAACGGGATCGCGTTCTTGTTGACGGTGATGCCGACCTCGTCGAGGAGCGCCTCGGCGTCGCGGCCGGTGATGCCCAGCGGAGTGACGTCCACGAGCACGAGGTGGTTGTCCGTGCCGCCGCTGACGAGGCGGGCGCCGGCCCCGGCGAGGGTCTCCGCCAGCACCCGCGCGTTCTCGATCGTTCGGGCCTGGTCGCGGCGGAAGTCGTCCGTCATGGCGAGCTGGAAGCCGACGGCCTTGGCGGCGATGACGTGCATCAAGGGCCCGCCCTGGATACCGGGGAACACGCTCTTGTCGACCGCCTGCGCGAGGGTGTTCTTGCCGAGGGCGGGGAAGTCGGCCCGATCGACGCCCTCGGGGAGGTCGGCGCGCGCGAAGGTGATGCCACCCCGGGGGCCGCGGAGTGTCTTGTGGGTCGTGGTCGTGACGAGGTCGGCGTGCGGGAACGGGCTCGGGTGGACGCCGGCCGCCACCAGGCCCGCGACGTGGGCCATGTCCACGAACAGCAGTGCTCCGACTCCGTGCGCGATGGCCGCCATCCGCTCGAAGTCCCACGTGCGCGGGTACGCGCTCGCGCCCGCGACCAGCACCTTCGGACGGACCTCGCGCGCCTGGGCCTCGAGCGCGTCGTAGTCGATGGTCTCGGTCTCGCGGGTCACGCCGTACGCGTGGACCTCGTACAGGCGCCCCGAGAAGTTGACCGGGCTGCCGTGCGTGAGGTGGCCGCCGTGGGCAAGGTTCATGCCCAGGATCCGGTCGCCCGGTCGGAGGACCGCGAAGTAGGCGGCCATGTTCGCCTGGGCGCCCGAGTGCGGCTGGACGTTGACGTGATCGGAGCCCGGGAACAGGCGCAGGGCGCGATCGCGGGCGAGGTTCTCCGCGATGTCCACGTACTCACAGCCGCCGTAGTACCGGCGGCCCGGCAGCCCCTCGGCGTACTTGTTCGTGAGCCAGGAGCCCTGTGCCTCGTTGACGGCCTGGTACGTGTAGTTCTCGCTCGCGATCAGCTCGATCTTGTCGGTCTGGCGATGGCGCTCCGCCTCCATCGCTGCCCACAGCTCGGGGTCGACCTCCGCGATCGACGCCCACGCGGCGGACGGCACGGCGGCAACGGACACGGCGAGACCTCCAGGATCGGGGACGCGGGCTGCGCGAGGCCCTATCTTCCCATGGGTCGCCGCGACCGCGCCGGGCCGGGGGCCACGGCGGCGGGTCGATGGCCGACGCCTCGTGCGCGTGCTCGGTCGACCGGGCTCACGTGCCGATCCTCCGCGCACCCGTGCACGGAGCGGGCGTGCCTGCCCGGCAGCAAACCCCCGCGTTGCGCCACTCCGCCCCCACGCCGTGTCGTCATTCGTGTCCGCGAGACACGGCCTGCCGGCGAAGACGACGGGAGCGACCCGATCCGGGCCGCTGGGGTCCGAGGGAGCGGCGGCAATCGGCCGATAAGGGGCATGTGGTTGTCTGCAGGGCACAGCCCGCGGGCGGCGAAGACACGTGTGGTGCCGAGGAGGTGAGTGGTGGGCGAGACCAGCCTTCAGCGCGAGATCCGGCGCCGCGAGCGAGAGACCCGGCGCGCGACCGGGAGCGCCCTGCTCCGGCTGCGTGTGGACGCGGGGCTGTCACAGGCTCTCGTGGCGCGCGCTGCCGGCATCGACCGGTCGTTCCTCGGGCGAATCGAAACCGGCGAGCGCCGAGCCAGCATCGCCGTCCTGACTGCAATCGCCACGGTTCTTGGCGCGGACCTGCCCGTGCGGCCGTATCCCACCACCGGTCCTCGCATCCATGACCGGACGCAGGCTGCCATGACCGAAGCCCTCCTGCGGGTCCTCCACCCGCGCTGGATCGCGACCCCCGAAGTCCCGGTCCACCAGCCGGCCCGCGGCGTCGTGGACGTCGTCCTCACGGATGTGGGGCCGAGCGTCGTCATCGAGACCGAGGTGCAGAGCCAGCTCCGCCGACTCGAGCAGCAGGTCAGATGGCACCGCGAGAAGGAGGAGTCGCTGCCGTCATCGGAGCTGTGGCGGTTCGTCACCGGGCAGGGAGCTGCGCCCGTCACATCGCGACTGCTCCTCCTTCGCTCGACGAAGGACCTGCGCGACCTCGCGAACGCGTTCGAGACGACGCTCCGGGCCGCCTACCCGGCCTCTTGCCGCGACGTGCACGCAGCGCTCACAACGAGCGGCGCCTCGTGGCCTGGGGCAGGGATCCTTTGGGTCCGAGTCGACGGGAGCGCAACTCGCGTCATGGCGGATCCGCCGGCGGGCGTGCGCCTGGGCCGCGGGTAGGCGGCCGGGTGGGCGGGTCTGTCAGGCAGCGCGGTCGCCGGGCGGGCGCACCAGCGTCGCGCCGACGGCCGAGATTGGTGTCCCCGAGGCAGCGGACACCCGTGATCGGCGCCTCGGGACCACGGGCGGGGCCGACCGGCGCGACCCGGGGACGGGTGCGGCCACCTGGAAGGGCAGATCGCTGCCCCATGGGCACGGGCCGCGCGAGTCCATACCTGGGGCCCCGCCTGGGCGGGTCCGACGCTCTGTGACGAGGACGTCGTGCCTGCGAGAACGTGTCCCGGCCCGATCAGGCCGGTCGGTCGGCCTCTTGCTGCAGGCGTGCCTGGATCGCGGCTGCCTCGGCGGCCAGGCGGGCGGCGTTCTCGGCCGCCTCGTCTGGGCCCGCGAGGACCAGCTGCTCGATGACCTTGGCGGACCCGTCCTCCTCGACCGGCGGGGCGATGTAGCGGGCGGCGAGCTGCACCCCGGCGGGCGCGGTGGCCATGGCTGTCCCGTGGCCGGCGTCGCCGAGCATCTCCAGGTCGTTGAACGCATCGCCGATGGTCATCACCTGGGACATCGGGATCCCGGCGCGGTGGGCGAGCCACGACACCGCACGGCCCTTGGACACCCCGGGCGCGACGAACTCGAGGAACCGCGGGTGCGACAGCGTCGCGTCGGCGCGGCCGGCGAAGTGGGCCCGTGCCAGCGGGTAGAGCTCCATCGGCAGCGGCGGCTCCGCGGACGAGATGACCTTGGACATCGCGTGCGTGGCCGCCCCGGCGAGATCCGGGACCACGATCGCCGCGGGTCCCAGGAACGCGGAGTAGTCCTCGAACCGGGGGTCGCCCTCCCAGACGATGAACCGCTCCTTGTCGTTCATGTGGGGATCGAGGCCGTGCTCGCGGCACCACTCGAGGATCTCGGCGACGACGCCGGGTGCCAGCGCCTCGTGGTGGAGGATCGGGCCCACCCGTCCCCGGAACCGCTGCCGCTCCGGGTCCCATCGCTCGCGGCGGGCCGGCATCGCCCGGACGAGCGCCCCCTGGTGGCCGACGATCGGCTCCGTGAGGCCGATCCGGTTGGCGTACGTGACCGCGCTCGAGGGCGTGCGTCCGGTCGCGAGGGACACCCGGATGCCGCGGTCCACGGCCCCCCGGATGGCGGCGACGGTCCGGTCCGAGAGGGTGAAGTCGTGGCCGGTGATCGTGCCGTCGATGTCGAGCGCGAGCAGGCGGATCGGCAGCACCGGCTCGGGCCGGGTCGCCGGGCGGTGGTCCTTCACGCGACGGGCGCTTCGGGCTCGATGCGGGCGAGGCGCGGCTGCCCCGCGAGGTCGTTCGCGACCCGGCATCGCCAGCCGGGCAGCCGGAGTGCCACCTCGTGCGCGATCGCCTCCCCGTGGTTCGCGCCGATCTCCAGGAACGCGACCCCGTCGGGTGCCAGCGTGCGCGGGAACGAGTCGAGCAGCCGCCGGACGACGTCCAGCCCGTCGGGCCCGCCGTCGAGGGCGAGGGCCGGCTCGTAGGACAGGTCGCGCGCGAGCTCGGGCAGCTCGCCCGTGGGAACGTAGGGGAGGTTCGCGCAGACCACCGTGTACGGCGGGTCCACGTGGTACGGGAGCAGGTCGGCGGCGACGAACACCATCCGGTCGGCGACGCCGTGACCGACGGCATTCTCGC
Organism: uncultured Chloroflexia bacterium; assembly: GCA_963715245.1. Taxonomy (GTDB): domain Bacteria; phylum Chloroflexota; class Limnocylindria; order Limnocylindrales; family CSP1-4; genus CAIXZV01. The sequence continues at coordinate 39,039 of CAVQRM010000001.1, read as the reverse complement.
GGGCGAGCTGGAGCGCATCCTCCGAGACGTCGATCGCGATCACGAGGACCTGGTCGTCCATGCGGCGTCGGCGGAGCGCGGCCACGAGCGAGACGCCGATCGCGCCGGTCCCGGTCCCCACGTCGGCCACGCGGAGCTTCGGCGAGCCCGCGGGCCGCGGGGCGTGGCTGAGGCGGGTCGCGATCTCGGCGACCGCGGCGTCCACGAGGAGCTCCGTCTCCGGGCGCGGGATGAGCGCCCGGGCATCGGTCACGAACGCGAGCCCATGGAACTCGCGAAAGCCCCGGATGTAGGCGACGGGCTCGCCCAGCTCCCGGCGCGCCACGGCGGCGTCGAACGCCTCGCGAGCGCCGTCGCCCACGAGCGCCTCCGGGTACGCAAGGAGCCCCTCGCGCTGCACGCCCAGCGCCTGGGCCAGGAGCAGCTCCGCGTCGAGGCGCGGCGACTCGGAGCCGGACGCCGCGAGGCGGTCCGCGGCGATCCGGAGGAGCTCGGAGACGGTGAACGCGACAGGGGGCACGGGCGCTACATCCGGATCGTGACGGCGAGGTCCTGGCTCTTGCGGAGCACCTCGGCCGAGGTGCCGCCGCGCCACCGGTGGAACAGCAGATCCACGTCGCCGTCGCCGACGCGCATGTTCGACACGGTCACCTTCTCGAGCCAGTCCGGGAGCTCGGGGAGCGCGAGCTCCAGCTCGCGCTCGGCCGCGTGCGGCCGCAGCCCGAGCATCGTCTCGAGGAACAGGAAGATCGACCCGGCTGCCCACGCCTGCGGCGAGCACGCGACGGGATACGGGACCGGGACCGGCGAGACGTCGCGGTCGAAGCCGCAGAACAGCTCCGGCAGCCGGAACTGCGCGAAGTGCTGGCTCGCCTCGAAGATGCGCCCGACGAGACGGTTCGCCTCCGCGTGGTAGCCGTAGCGCTTGAAGCCGGCGGCGATGAGCGACACGTCGTGCGGCCAGATCGTGCCCGTGTGGTAGCCGATCGGGTTGAACCCGACCTGGCCTGCGGCATAGCTCCGGATCCCCCAGCCGGAGAACATGTCCGGGGCCATGAGCCGCTCCACGACCCTGCCGGCCCGTCCCGGCGACACGATCCCGCTCCACAGGCAGTGCCCGGGGTTGGAGGCGATCGCATCGGCGCGGTGCTTCTCGCCGTCGATCGCCATCGCGTAGAAGCCCTGCTCGGGGGACCAGAACGCCTCCTCGAACCGGTGGCGGAGCCGCTCGGCCTCGATGTCCAGGCGATCGGCGAGTGCCCCCTCACCGCGTACCCGGGCGAGGGCCGCCATCCGGCGCTTCGCGTCGAACACGTAGCCCTGGACCTCGGCGAGGGCGATCGGGGTCACCGCGAGGCGCCCGTGCCGGTCGCGGATGCAGTCGGACGAGTCCTTCCAGCCCTGGTTGAGGAGCCCCTGCTCCCCGCGCCGCTCGTACTCCACGAAGCCGTCGCCGTCACGGTCGCCGTACCGGTCGATCCACTCCAGCGCCCGGAGGGCGTTCGGCCACAGGCGGTCCACGAGCTCGCGGTCGCCGGTCCAGTCCCACGTCGCGCCGAGCAGGATGAGCCACAGGGGCGTCGCGTCGGCGGTGCCGTAGTAGGGCCGGTGCGGCAGCTCGCCCGTGCGCGCCATCTCGCCGGTCCGCAGCTCGTGGAGGATCTTGCCCGGCTCCGCGTCCCGCTCCGGGTCATCCTCGGTCGCCTGGTAGGCCGCGAGCACCTCGAGGGTCTCGACCGCGAGCTGCGGGCGCACCGCGAGCGCCTGGAAGGAGGTGATCAGCGCATCGCGTCCGAACAGCGTCGTGAACCACGGCACGCCCGCCGCGACGTAGCGCTCACCCGGGCCCGGCCCGTCGTTGACCAGCAGCCGGAGATCGTCCGCGCTCCGCGCGATCGCGAGGTTGAACAGCTCGTTCTCGGTCCGGATGTCCGCGAACCCGCGGTTCCAGGCGTGGTACGACGCGGCGACCGTGTCCTCGTCGACGTCGGGCACGGGCGGGTAGAGCACGTCGTCGCTGTCCGCCAAAGCCCGATGGGCAGGGACCGCGTGAGCGGGCGCGGGACGCTCCGTCGTCCACACGACCCACGAGAGCTCGCGGGCCTCGCCGGGCGCCAGCTCCCAGTGCCACCGCAGGCGCACCCAGCCGGCGCCGTCGCCGGCAGCTCGATCGCCGCCCACGGGACCGAGCTCCGCGGCCGACTCGCTGAACGCGAAGTGCGTGCGCATGCGCACCCCGTCCAGCCCGTCGTAGCGGAACGTGACGCGGTCGCCCCGCAGCGCGACCGGGAGGTGCCCGCCGCGCCCGGGCCGGGACCAGCCGCGGACCTCGAAGATGTCCGCCGCATCGGCCGCAAGCTCCAGCTCCAGCTCGACGTCGTGGGCCTCCTCGGCATAGTTCACGACGTCGATCCGCTCCTCGAGCGCCCGGCCGGTGACCAGGCGATGGCGGCCGATCCCGAGCTTCTGGGACGCGAGCGCGTCCTCCGGGCGGAACTTGTCCTCGCGATTGCGCTCGATGCTCGGGTTCGTGAGCTGGATCGTGCCCCGGTAGTTCCCGCCGGCAGAGGCCTGGAGCAGCACCGGGCGCTCGCCGTCGACGCGCAGGATCGAGCAGGAGAGCCGGCGGGTGTCGCCCTCGTACAGGCCGAGGCCGCGGGTGTCCGGATGGATGTCGCCGAACGGGTCGGTCAGCAGATACAGGTTGCCCTGTTTGAGGACCTGGACGGAGCCGAGGTCCGTCGCCTTGACGATCGGGCGCACGACGGGCTCGACGTAGCGGGTTGCCTCAGGGCTTGGCGGCGGCGCCGGAACCTGGGCCATCGTCGGTCTCCGTGAGGTGGCGAAGGCGGTCAGCCTGGTCCGCCATCACGAGGGCATCGATCAGCGGGTCGAGCTGGCCTTCGAGGACGCCGGGCACGTTGTGGATCGTCGTGCCGATCCGGTGATCCGTGACCCGGTTGTCGGGGAAGTTGTAGGTCCTGATCTTCTCCGATCGGTCGCCCGCCTGGACCATCGTCCTGCGCGTGGCGGAGTCACGCTCACGCTGCTTCGCGAGCTCCAGGTCGTAGAGGCGGCTGCGCAGGACGGCCATCGCCTTGGCCTTGTTCTTGTGCTGGCTCTTCTCGTCCTGGATCTCGACCACGAGCCCCGACGGCAGGTGGGTGATGCGGACCGCCGAGTCCGTCGTGTTGACCGACTGGCCGCCGGGCCCCGAGCTGCGCTTGACCTCGATCCGGAGATCGCGCTCCTCGTCGATGGAGACCTCGACCTCGTCGGCCTCGGGCATGACGATGACGGTGGCGGTGCTCGTGTGGATCCGGCCGCTGCTCTCGGTGGACGGGACGCGCTGGACGCGGTGGACGCCCCCCTCGAACTTGAACCGGCTGTACGCGCCGTCGCCGGCGATCTCGAGGATCGCCTCCTTGATCCCGCCGATGCCGGTCTCGTTGAGGCTCATGAGGTCGGTCTGGAAGCGGTGCTCCTGGGCATACCGCATGTACATGCGGAGGAGCTCGTTCGCGAACAGCGCGGCCTCCTCGCCGCCGGCGCCCGCCCGGATCTCGACGATGACGTTGCGATCGTCGTTGGGGTCCCGCGGGATGAGCGAGACCTTGAGGTTCTCGATGAGCGCGGTCTCCTGGGTCTCCAGCGCGGCGATCTCCTCGTGGATCATCGCCTTCATCTCGTCGTCCGACTCGTGCTCGCGCATCTGGCGGGCACCGGCGAGCTGCTCGCGGATCCCGTTCAGCTCGCGGTACGCCGCGACGACGGGCTCGAGGCGGGCGAGCTCCCGGCCGAGCTTGCGGAGCTGGTCGGGGTCGGTGAGGACCTCGGGGGTGCCCAGCTGGCGCCCGACCTCGTCGTACTGGCGGGCCAGGTCGGCGAGCTTGGCGTCGAGCCCGGTATCAGCCATGACGCGCGGCTCCGGCCGTCACCCGGCGAGCGGCGGGTCGATCGAGACCGGTGCCGCCGCCTCGCCCTCGGCCGCCCTGGGTGTGGCCGGGATCGGGCCCGCCTTCGCCGCGTCCTCCTCGGCCTCGGTCATCGCCCGCACTGCGGCGGCGGTCTCCCCGGGTGCCGGCATCGGATCGCGCTCGAGGTCCAGGCCGCCGGCCGGGATCTCCTCGTGGTCGGCGCGCAGCGCCTCCTCCATGGCGACGATCGCGACCTCGATCATGTCGTCCGTCGGCTGCTTCGTGGTGATCTTCTGGACGAGGATCCCCGGCCACATGATCACCCTCACGACGGGGTTGCTCCGGTGGCGCGCGCCGAGCCGCAGGATCTCGTAGCCGACCGCGGCGATCACCGGGATCAGGACGATGCGCGAGAGCGACCATCACGAGCGGGTCCTGCCGGCCGACCAGGCTGAAGGCGATGATCGACAGCATGATCACGACCACGAGGAACTCCGTGCCGCAGCGCGGGTGCGCGGTCGGGAACTGGCGCACCTCCTCGGGCCGGAGCGGCTTGTCCGCCTCGAGCGCATGGATCGTCATGTGCTCCGCGCCGTGGTACTGGAACACCCTGGCGATGTCCGGCGTGCGGGCGATGACCGCCAGGTAGCCGATGAAGATCGCGACCCGGACGAGGCCCTCGACGAAGTGCTGGACGAGGTCGTTCTCGATGTTGCCGGCGGTAAAGGTCGCCACCACGAGCGGCAGGATGAAGAACAGCCCGATGCCGAGGATCGCGGTGATCCCGAGCATGATCGCGACGCTGCCCTTGCCGATCTCGACGCCCTCCTCCTCGGCCTGGAGGCCGGCGCTCCGGATCAGCCAGCGCGTGCCGACGACGAGCGTCTCGTACAGGACGACGAGCCCGCGCACGAACGGCCACTTGGCGGCACGCTTGCCGCGGAACCCGGACTCGAGCTGCTCGGTGGCGAACACGATCCGGCCGTCGGGATGGCGGAGGGCAACGGCGACGGCATCGCGGCCGCGCATCATGACGCCTTCGATGAGCGCCTGACCGCCGTAGGTGAAGCGGGGCATCGGTGCAGTCTACCGGGTGATGCTTCGGCGGCCCGGCCGCAACACCGGGGCGGCACGTGCGTCTCACGACCGGCGACGGGATCGCCAGCAGGGAGCGACCACGATGCGAGCTCGATTGGGCCACGGCCGCTTCGTCCCCCTCCCGCTCCTCCTCGGCCTGGTGCTTGCGTTCTCGGCGTGCGGCGGCAGCACCGGCGCATCGCCATCGATGGCAGGTGCCTCGCCCATCGCCGTCCCGGCCGAGCCCGCCCCGACCCCGGTGATGCCGGTCGCATCGGCCCCAGCGGTCTCGCCCGCATCGTCGGTCGCGCCGAGCGAGCCCGAGGCCGCGCTGCTCCACGGGGCCCGCCTCGACCTCCAGGGCAAGTGCGCGCCCCTGCACACCGGTCTCCCGGCTCATGCACAGGGTGCCGTCGAGTGCACGACCGCGAGCGATGCCGCGGCCCTGGTCACGATGACGATGTTCGAGACGCAGGCGCAGCTCCTGGCCGCCTATGACGCGGTCGTCGCCGCCCATGGGATCGAGCCCTTCACCAACGGTGGTCGGTGCGAGCCGACCGGCTCATCCGAAGGCGCCTACGTGCCGGGCGACGGCCACCCGGTGGAGCGGCCCGCCGAGCGCGGGGCGTGCTGGACCGACGAGGACGGGGTGGCGCACTACGTCGCGACCAGCCCGTCGTTCGTGCTGCTCCGGGTGGACGGCCGGCCCGGCGTGACGATCAGCGGCGTGGAGCGCTTCGCCTGGCTCGGCAACCAGGACCAGCCGGGCGGCCCGACGCTGTGGGCCCAGGAGCCGATGAGCCCCGAGAAGTAGGGATCGGCGCACGCTCGGACGTTCGGACGCATACTCGCGCCGATGCGCCTGGAACTGACGAAGCGCGGCGACTACGCCGTGCGCGCGATGCTCGCCCTCGCCCGCGGCTCGGGCAACGGCCTGCTGTCCGCGCGCCGCATCTCGGACGCGATGTCCATCCCGGTCCGGTTCCTGCCCCAGGTGCTGGGCGATCTCCAGCGAGCGGGCCTTGTAGAGGCGGCCCCGGGCCGGGCCGGGGGCTATCGCCTTGCGAGGGTGGCGGAGGAGATCAGCCTGCTCGACGTGATCGAGGCGGTCGAGGGCGACAGCCGCCGCCAGTCGTGCGTCCTCCGCGGCGGCCCGTGCGGCAGGGACGGCACCTGTGACGTCCACGACACGTTCTTCGAGGGCCAGGAGGCGCTCCGGACCCACTTCGCGCGCTCGATGCTGTCCGACCTCGCCGTCCCCAGCCACGAGCGCCGCGCTGCAGGCGACGTCCGAGGCCTGACGGGGACCCCGAACCGGACTGCCCGGCCCCTCCGGGCGCCGGCCCTCAGCGACCCGCGCGCAGGGCCGCGGCCAGCAGGGCGACCGACGCGGCGACGGCGGCCGCGGCGAGCGCAGCTCCGACGGCAGCCAGGTCGCCGAGCCCGGACGGCCAGGCGATCGCGAGCACCGCCACCCCGCCGTTGAGAGCGACGAGACGTAGCGATCGCCACCCGCCCGAGCACCACCCGCTGGCGCGCATGCTCGACCGGGCCGCCCGGGCCGATCGACGGCAGCAGGTGGGTCCACGAGGCCATCAGCACCTGGGCGACCCAGCCGATGGCGAGCGGCGCGCCGACGAGCGCGGTGGACCAGGCCTCGGCGGTGGGGCCGCGGGTGATCAGCAACGCCGTCGCCGCCATCACCCCGACGACGAACCAGGCCACGGCGGCCAGCAGACCCACCGACACGAAGCGATGCCACCCCGGATCGGTGGTCCAGCGTCCCCGATCGCGGACGACGTGGGCGGCCTCCACGACCATCGCGAGCGACCCCACGACCACCAGGACGGCCCCGCCGCCCGCGACCGGCCCCGACCCGAGCACCAGGCCGACGACGACGATGCGGCGTGCCGAGCGCGATCCCAAGGACCGCGAACGCCGCACTCCGCCGGGGGACGATCCGTCCGCCCATGACGGTGGGCAGGAAGTGGAGGAGCGTCGCCACGATGACCAGCGACACGAACCCGATCACGTTGGCCCAGGCGTGCGCGGTCCGCAGCGGCGCCCATCGCTCGAGGATCGGCAGCCAGCCGGCGGCGGCGAGCGTCCCGATGAGCGCGCCGACGGCGACGTTTGCCAGCGCCAGCGTGTAGCCGAGGGTCACGATCGGCCGGCGCATCATCAGCCCCGCCCGGCCCGACGCCCGCACGGCGAGTGCCACGGCACCGATGCCCGCGAGGTACAGCACGCCGCCGGCCACCGGTGCCCACGTCACCCCGGGAGCGATGCCGCGGACGGCGACGAGCGCCGCCCCGACCGCCACGAGCGCCACGGCCCCACCCCGGAGCCGGGCACCCGCCGGTGGTCCCGCCGCGAGGGCCGCGACGAAGAACGGCATGACGCCGGCGATCGCCGTCGACGCGCCGCCGGCCAGCGCCAGGTGCAACGGCAGCCAGGGAGCGACGACCGCAGCGCCCGCCGCGGCGGCCAGCGCCGCGAGCACGGCCGACGCGAGGAACCCGCCGGCAACGACGACGGCGGCCATCGCCACCCGACGGTCGTCGGCCCGGCGGGGACCGGATCGAGCCGGGCCGGGCGGGCGTGGGGCCGTGGCGGCAAGGGGGACCTCGAGCGGCCGGCGGGCAGGCGGCTCGCGCGGCGGGATCGGCCTGGACGCCTGGCCGGGCGGCGACCCCGGGCCAGGGGCCGACGCCGGGTCAGGGTGCGCCGAGGAAGGGGCCGGCTGGCCCCCGTCGGAAGGGTCGCTTGTCATCTCCACAAATACATACTAAGTTAGTGATAGTTACGTGGCCACCACGCGCGGCTCCGCATGGACGGAGGCCGGATCGGGGCTGGTGGTCCGGACGGGGAGTTCCGGACAGGCACGAAAGGGACCGCCATGGACCGCACTCGACGACCACCGGCCACCATCGCCCTGCTCGCGACCCTCGCCCTCACGGTGAGCGCCTGCGGCGCGGCGGCCGCGCCCGACTGGCAGTGGAAAGCGCCGCAGGCGGGCACGGGTGGCGCACAGCCCGCCGTGCAGCCCGAGGCGTCGACACCCCCGGCCGCCGAGGGTGTCGCGGGCACGCTCGCCTTCGAGGCGTTCGACCTGGGCTTCACGCCGGCGACGACCGAGGTCGACGCACCCGGCACGTACGAGGTCACGCTGGCCAACACGGGCTCCATCATCCACGACATCACCTTCGCAGACGGCACCGTGATCGCCGCCGAGGCCGGTCAGACGGCCACGGGCAGCGTCACCGTCCCCGCCGAGGGCCTCGCGTTCCTGTGCTCGATCCCCGGCCACTCCGACGCGGGCATGACGGGCACGATCTCGATCAAGGGCTCGACCGCCGCGGGGTCCGAGGGTGAGAGCCACGGCGGACCCGCGCCCACGGCGGACGTCACCGCCGACCCGAACGCCCCTCCGTACGCCGTCCACGACCCGAAGGCTCCCGCGCTGCTCGAGGGCGAGGTCCACGACATCGACCTCGTCGATCGAGGAGAAGCCGATGACCGTCGCCGAGGGCTTCGTCCAGGCGGTGTGGACGTTCAACGGCACCGTGCCGGGACCGGTGATCCGCGCCAAGGTCGGCGACACGATCCGGATCCACCTCAAGAACCCGGCCACGAACCAGCTCCCCCACTCCGTGGACTTCCACAGCTCGCTCGTGGCGTGGAACGACGAGATGACCTCGATCAACCCGGGCGAGGAGAAGCTCTACGAGTACACGGCCGAGTTCGCCGGCGTGTGGATGTACCACTGCGGCACCTCGCCTGCGCTCCATCACATCGCCAACGGCATGTACGGGATGATGATCGTGGAGCCGCGGGACGGCCTCGAGCCCGTCGACCAGGAGTTCGCCCTCGTCCAGAACGAGTGGTACCTCGGTCCGCAGGGCCAGCCCGTATCGCTCTCCAAGGCGTCGACCGGCGCCCCGGCGCCCGACTACGTCACCTTCAACGGCGTCGCCAACCAGTACCTCGACAACCCCATCGCGATCGAGACCGGCAAGCGCGTCCGGGTGTTCATCCTCGATGCCGGCCCGTCCATCGACAGCTCGTTCCACATCGTGGGCACGATCTTCGACCGGGTGATCAAGGAGGGCATCGAGCTTCGGCGCGGCAACGACGGCAACTGGGGCAGCCAGGCCGTCGACCTCTCGCCGGCCCAGGGCGCGATCGTCGAGTTCGAGATGGCCGAGGACGGGCTCTACCCGATCGTGACGCACGCATTCAACTTCGTCGGGCGCGGCGCGCTGGGCCTGTTCCAGGCAGGCGACGGCGACCCGACGAACTGAGGGCACACCCCCGGGCCGGGCCCCCTCCGGCACGGCGGGTCTCGTGCCGCCGCCACCCGCCTCCCCGCATTCGCCGGCGGCCGCTTCCCCGAGCGGTCGCCGGCCGCTCTCACGTCAGCGGCGGAGCGCGTCCGGGATCTCGGGCTCGTCGCCACGCCAGAGCGTGAGCTCCTCGGTGTAGAGCCGGCCGAAATGGTTGAGGAAGTGGGCGTCGAAGCGCTCCAGCACCTCGCGGGCGCGCAGCATCGCGTCGCGGTCGGGGACGTGCACGGCGATCACCACCCGCCCGTCCTCGATCGCGCGCTCGTAGACGAGGAAGTCGGGCAGCTGGTCCATCGACAGGAACTGGAATGCCCGGACCACCCGCGAGAGGAGGTTCGGCTTCGACCCGAGCCGTCCGAGACGGTCGCGGCCATCGGCGCCCTCGAGCAGCTGGAGGTCGAGTCGCCGGCAGGCCGGTCGCGGCAAGCGCGGCGGCGGCCTCGCGCGCCCGGGCCGGGTCGTCGATGACACCGAGGAGCTGCCGCGTCGGGTAGGTGATCATCTGGCGCTTCGGCATCGTCAGGTGACCCCGGCGGTGGCCAGCGCCCGGATCTCGTCGGCGGCGTAGCCCAGCTCCGCGAGCACCTCGGCCGTGTGCTCCCCGAGCAGCGGGGGCGCGCTGCGAATCGACGCAGGTGTGACCGACAGGTGGAACGGGAGACCGGCCTGGCGCACGGACCCCAGGACCGGGTGCTCGACGTCGACCGTCATCGAGCGCGCCTGCGCCTGGGGGCTCGCGAAGGCGGCCGCGACGTCGTTGATCGGGCCGCACGGGATCTCGGCCGCGTCGAGGATCGCGATCCACTCCGCCGTCGGGCGCGTCTCGAAGCGGGCCGCGAGCAGCGGCCGGAGGACCGCTCGCAGGGTCACGCGGCCGCCGTTCGTCGCGAACCGCTCGTCCGCCGCCAGGTCGGGTGCCTCGAGCGCCTCGCACAGCCGCGGCCACTGGCGCTCGCTGCCGACGGCCACCGCCAGCTCCCCGTCCGCGGTCCGGAAGGTCTCATACGGCACGAGGTTCGGGTGGGCGTTGCCGAGGCGCCCGGGCGTGCTCCCGCCCACGAACGCGTTCTGCGCCTGGTTGACGAGCACGGCGAGCGTGCTCTCGAGCAGGCTCACGTCGATCCGCTGGCCGCCGTCTCGTGCGCCGACCTCGCGGGAGCCGCCGGCGCGGCCACGCTCCTTCGCGAGCAGGCCGGCCAGGATCGACACGGCCCCGAACAGCCCGGTCACGACATCGCTGATCGCGACGCCGACCTTCGTCGGGTGTCCGCCCGTCGTGTCCGGGTCACCGGTGATCGACATCAGGCCGCCAACCGCCTGCACCACGAAGTCGTAGCCGGGCTTCGCCGCGTCGGGGCCGTCGGGCCCGAAGCCGCTGATCGCGAGGTGGACGAGGCCTGGGTTGAGGACGCGGAGGGCCTCGTCGTCGAAGCCGAGGCGGTCGAGCCCGCCGACGCGGAAGTTCTCCACGAGGACGTCGGACTGGCGCAGCAGGGTCCTGAGCACGTCCCGGCCCGCTTCCCGCTTCAGGTCGACGCGCACCGACCGCTTGTTGCGGTTGACGGCGAGGAAGTACGCGGCGGTCCGGGTCCCGGCGGCCTCGTCGCCCACCCACGGTGGTCCCCAGCCGCGAGTCGCGTCGCCCTCGGGCGGTTCGACCTTCACGACATCCGCGCCGAGGTCGGCGAGAAGCATCGTGCAGTAGGGCCCGGCCAGGACCGTCGAGCAGTCCGCGACGCGGATGCCGGCCAGCGGACCGGGCGCGGCCGCGCGGTGGTCGCTGGCTCTCGGATCGGGCGCGTCGGGCATCGGGCCGATGGTAGCCCTCCGTCAGCCGGCGGACAGTCCCTCAGCCGTCCCGGGATCGGCTCCGTCGGCGGACCCTGGTGCGGGCGGCTCCGGCGCGGGCTCCTCGGGTACCGTGATGTCCTCGACCTGCGCGTTCGTGGCGGCGATGAGGTCCGCGGGCGCCAGGTGGACGTTGACGCCGCGGGCCCCGCCGCCGATGGCCACGACCTCGAGCGTCGCGATCGAGGCGTCCGCGATGACCGGCCACGGCCGCCGGGCGCCGAACGGCGTGATCGCCCCCCGGACGTATCCCGTCTCGGCCTTGGCCTCCTCCTCCGTCGGGAGCGTGAGGCGGTTGGTGCCCAGGAGCTGGCGGAGCTTCGGCCAGTTGAACCGTCGCCCGCCGGGGACGAGCACGAAGAAGAAGTCGTCCGCGGCGCGACGGACGAGGATCGAGCGCAGCAGGCTGCCGACGGGGATCCCCTGGAACTGCGCGCTCTCCTCGGCGCTCCGGGCGATCTCCGTGCGGACGACGCGGTACGGGACGCCGGCGGCCTCGAGGGCCTCGATCGCGGGCGTGGACGGGACGGGCTGGTCGGTCATCGCCGCAGGGTAGCGCGCCGATGCGCGGCTCGACTCGCGGCTCGACTCGCGCCTGAGTCAGCCGAGCGGCGTTCGGCCCCCGCGCCTCGTGCGCGGGCAGCTCGACTCGCGCCAGGCCCAGCCTGCGGACGGCGCGACTCGCGCCTGAGTCAGGGGAGCGGCACCCACGCGGGGATCTGCGCGCCGACCGGAGCCCCGTTCGCAGCACCACGCTCACGTCGGCTCCTCCTGACTCACGGCCGAGTCACCGTCGCGCGCGGCCCGCTCGAAGCCGCCGCGCGGCATCGGCATATCCGGTGTACGGCGGCGAGTGGCGCCGGCGATTTCCGTCGACGGAGCGAAGCCATCGAGCACCGCCCGATGCCGGATCGGCGAGTGCGATCGCCCAGCCGTGCGGCGGCGGCGCATCGACATCGCGCAACCAGGCTCGCAGGTGGTCGATCGAAGCCGGAAAGGCGCGCGAGACGAGATCGCGGTTCTCGGCCAGGCGCTCGACCATCGTCACGCTGTCGAGGGCCACGACGAGCACCGATCCGCGAGCCGGCCGCCACCCGAGGCCGCGCGCAGCGGCCCAGGCCTCCCGGTCGTAGAAGGACAGCCGACGCTGGAGGCCTCCAAGGTCGGGCAGGTCTGACTTCGACTCCTCGATCAGGAGCGATCTGTCCGCGGGCCGGTAGGCAAGCAGGTCGATCCAGCCCCGCGGGGCGTCCTCGCCGATCGGAACCTCGGTCGCTGTCAGCCACCCCTGACGCTCGAGCCGTCGCGCGACGTAGCCCGTGAGTCGAGCGTGCACGGCATCCCGCTGCCGCCGCCGATCCGCCAGGTGTCGCGCCTCCATGCCCAACGACCCGTGCATGCCGAGCGCCGCGAGCACTCGCTCCACGACTCGCAGGTCGAGTCGACCTGGCTGGTTCGTCTCCAGCCGCCAGATGGTCGCCTGCGAGGTCCGGGACCGGTGGGCGAGCTCCCGCTGCGTCCAGCCGATCAGCATCCGCGCATCGCGGATCAGCTCGGCGAGCGCCGGTCCGAGGGTGCGATGCCGAAGGTCGACGAGGGTGTCGGGCATCGCCCAGTTGTAGCGACGGCGACTCGCCTGCCGCTTATCCCACTTGCCCGTTGACACGTTGACTCGGCTCGGAGTCAGATGCGCCGCTCCTGAGCAGCAATCGGCGCAAGTGGCGTCATTCGTGGCGCAGATCTGTGCGTGCGTTGGGCAGTCTTGACTCACATCCGGGTCAAGGCGCGCCCTGATACCGCCGAGCGGGGTGACCGGGATGCAGGCACTGTTGTGCCGTCCACCCCGACCTCGTTGACCGCCTCGACGCGGGCGGTTTCAGCGCCACGCTCGAGCCCCGGATCAGCTCCCCGGGACGTCAACGCCTCTCGCTGACTCGGCTCGGAGTCGGGAACATCACGTGCGAACGTCAATGTGCGCAGAAGCGAGACCCAACGGGGCAGATCCGCGTGTGCGACCGGCCCTCCTGACTCACAGCCGAGTCGGAGGAAGCGAGGGGCGCGAGTCGGAGAGGGGGCGCCGCGGGGGCGCGGCCGACTCGCGGGGGTGTCGGTGCCCCCGGGTTCACAGCCCGAACGTGAACAGGATCCCGTCCCAGTTCTCGCGGAGGTCCCAGAGCGCGACGGCGATGAGGATCACGCCCGAGATGAGCTCGATCGGGCGGTGGCGGGCGGTCACCCAGCCGACGACCTGCCGCTGACGGGCGCCGGCGAGCAAGGAGAGGAGCACGAGGGGCAGGCCGAACCCGAGGCCGAACACGAGGAATGTGCCGAGCTGCCACACCGCGTCGCCGAACCCCACCGACACCGCGAGCAGCGCGGCCAGGAATGGCCCCGCGCATGGCAGCGCGATCGGCCCGAGCATGATCCCGTAGACGTAGGCCTGCCCGTACGGATTGGACACGAGCGGCACTCGCATCCCCGGGAGCCGGTTGAACGGGTTCCGCCCGGCGATGAGGAGCACGCCGAGCGTGATCAGGAACGCGTCGATGAGCGGGACGAGGAGGCTCGCGACACGGCCGATCGGCACCGAGACGATCACCAGGACAAGCCCGAAGGCGACCATCGTCGTGAGGAGGCCGAACAGGACGAGCAGCCCCAGGAACCCGGTCCCCCGACGTCCCTCGAGGTTCCCGGCATTGGCCGCGAGATAGGCCAGGAACCCCGGGTAGAGCGGGAGCAGGCACGGGCTCGCCGCGGATGCGAGGCCGGCGGCGAACACCGCCAGGAGCTCGCCCACGTCAGCCGCCGGCGAGCTTGACGATCTCGTCCACGCTCTCGCCGCCGGTGGCGAAGGTCACCTCGCCGTCCGGTGCGACCCGGATCAGCGGCACCCTCGGCGGGTTGATGGCATTCGAGCCGAAGTCGTCGACCAGCGCCCTGGAGACGTCGGCGCCCGCGACCGCGTAGGTCCCGGTGAAGCCCTGGCTCTCCTTGTAGCGCGCGAGGTCCTCGCCGGACTCGCCCGGGTCCACGGTGAGGACCACGTACGCGACGGTGGCGGGGTCGAGCCGGGCGAGGGCCTCCTTGAACCGGCCCTGCTGCGCGCGGCAGTTCGAGCACCAGATGGCCATCGACTCCACGAAGATCGTCTTCCCGGCATAGTCCGCGATGGTGAACGGCTCGCCGGTCGCGACGTCCGTCAGCTCCGCGGTGGCCCAGGCCCGTCCACTGAGCGCCTCCGCCGCGGGGTTCACCGCGGGCGGGGCGGCCGGAGCCGAAGGGGTGGCAGGTGCCGATTCGGGCGCGGTCGATTCCCCCGCGGAGGGGGGGGCGGTCTGGGGGGCCATCGACTCGGCGGCGACAGGCGGTTCCGTCGGAACGGCCCCGCCGCCGGACGAGCATGCGGCGGCCAGGACGGCGACGGCCAGGATCAGGACGAGCGCGGGGCGGGGGCGGTGGATCGGCATCGACAGGTGGTCTCCCGGGTGGTTTCGAGCTCGGGGTGCCAGTATCGCCCGGACTCGGTGACGGGTCCGTGACGCGACCAGGAACCGCCGGAGCGCTAGCATCACCGCATGATCGAGACGTCCACGCGCCCCCACGTGCCCACCCTCATGACCGTCCACGCCCACCCCGACGACGAGGTCATCGGGACGGGCGGCACGATGGCGCTCGCCGTCCAGCAGGGCCGCCGCGTGGTCCTCGTCACCTGCACCCGCGGGGAGATGGGCGAGATCGTCGTCCCGGAGATGGACACGCCGGAGAACCACCGGCGCCTGGGCGAGCTCCGTGCTGCCGAGCTGGAGCAGGCGATGGGGGCGCTCGGGGTGACCGAGTGGGAGAACCTCGGCTACCGGGACTCGGACATGATGGGCCGGGCCGGGAACCGGGACGCGCGGTGCTTCTGGCAGGCCAACATCGACGAGGCCATCGGCCGGCTCGTGTTCCTCGTCCGGACCTACCAGCCGGACGTGATGACCACGTACAACGACTTCGGCGGGTACGGGCACCCGGACCACATCCGGACACACCTGGTCGCCGTCGGGGCCTTTGCGCGCGCGGGCGATCCGGCCTGGTACCCGGAGCAGCTCGCGCCCGAGCACGGCGGGACGGGGGCGCCGGTCGAGGAGGGCGGCCTCGCGCCGTGGGCGTCGGCGAAGCTCTACGAGCAGGCCATCCCGGCGTCCGTGCGCACGGCGATGCAGGAGCGGATCGAGGCGATCGGCGAGCGCTCGTTCTGGTCGCCGCCCGAGGACGCCACGCCGGAGCAGCTCGAGGAGTTCAACACGTTCCTCGCGCGGATGCTCGTGCCGGACGAGGCGATCACCGCCTGGGTGGACGTCCACCCCGTCCTGGACCGGCGCTGGGACGCGATCAAGGCCCACGTCACGCAGATCAGCGACGACAACCCGTTCGTCCGCTTCGGCAAGGAGGCGTGGGCGGAGTACTGGCATCGCGAGGCATTCATCCGCCGCGAGACCCGCGTCCCCGCCCCGGACCACGAGACGGACCTGTTCGAGGGCCTCGAGGACGCGGCCCCCGGCCCGTACGGCTGGGACGGTGCCAGCGCGCCGGCTGGGTCAACCGGCGCGCCGTAGTCGCGTATCGGGCACGTCCGACGCCCGCGCCATGGGGGCGCGGGCACCGGCGTCGGACGCCTCGGTCAGGCGCCGAGCGCGTCGCAGATCGTGTCCCAGAAGATGCCGACCTCGTTGCCGGCTGACTTCACGATCTCCTCAGTCTCGAGGTCAAACACGACCAGGCCGATGACGCCGGAGAACGTCGTGGAGCGTCCGGTGACGCCGAGATAGGCCTTCCCATCACGGATGTACCAGCGGTCGGGCCCGATGTCCCGCAGGCGCACGGTGGCGCCCGTGGCCAGGTTCGTGTACGTCGCCCGGATGTTGTAGTGGTCGATCCCGAAGACGCTCCGGCGCCCATCCGGGAACACCTGGATGATGATGTGGCCGGCATTGCTCGCCGACACGGGCACGCCGCACTGCTCGGTCAGCATCGCCGCCTCCTCGGCGTCCAGCGCCGGGTCGGCGAGGCTGATGACCTCGCGGGTCGGGCCCGCTCCGAGAGCTGCCGGCGCCGCTCCCAGCAGCACCGCCAGCGTCGCCAGGATCGCGAGGACACGCAGGGATCGGGGCACGGTTCCCTCCTTCCCCCGGAACCACGGGCCGGGCGCACCCCTCTGGCGGCCCGCCGGATCGCGATTTTCCATCGCCGGCGGGCAATGTCAACGGGGAAATTGCGGCGCCGCCCCACTCTGCGGCTCAGCGGCGGGCTACCACTCCAGCAGCCCCTTCGACGCGCGGAAGATCTGGTTGAGCACCGCCTTCCCATCGCCGAGCGGGTCGAGGAAGTTCGGCTGCGCCTTGTCGAGGATGAGGTGCGGGCGCATCTTCGCCTGGACGAGGTCCGTGCCGTCGAACGTCAGCTCCAGCGTGATCCCCTCCATCGTCGGGATGGACCATGTCTGGTCGAACACGAAGTTGCCGAGGGCGTACCAGATCGGCTTCCCGTCGTACACCTCCAGCGCCGCCGCCCAGTGCGCGTGGTTGCCGATGACCATGTCCGCCCCGGCGTCGATGGCAGCCTTGCCCAGGGCGCGCTGCGTCGCGGACGGCGTCGCGCGGTACTCCACGCCCCAGTGCGGGAACACGATGACCACGTCCGCGCCGGCCGCACGCGCCCGCTTGACGTCCGCCTTGACGGCCTTTGCGGTCATCCAGGCGCTGCCGGGCGTCGAGGTGCCGGCCCGGTAGTAGCGCGCGACCGTGTCGTAGCCGAGGATCCCGACGGTGACGTCGCCCACGTCCAGCAACGCCGCCTGGTGCGCCTCCTTCCGGTTCTTGCCGAGCCCGGAATGCGCGATCCCGTACTTGTCGAGGTTGGTCATCGTCTGGAGCATCCCCTTGCGCCCCGCGTCGCCGATGTGGTTGTTGGCCAGCGAGACCCAGTCGATGCCGGCCTTCCGCATGCCTTTGATGTAGGCCGGGTTCGCGGTGAACACCGTCCCTCGCCCGTGGAACGAGAAGTTGTTCGGCGCCGGGTTCTCGAAGTTCGCGATCGCGAGATCGGCGCCCTCGATGAGGCTGCGGGTGACGCCCTTGTTGCCCGTCCGCTTCGTG
Organism: uncultured Chloroflexia bacterium; assembly: GCA_963715245.1. Taxonomy (GTDB): domain Bacteria; phylum Chloroflexota; class Limnocylindria; order Limnocylindrales; family CSP1-4; genus CAIXZV01. Next base: position 21,714 of record CAVQRM010000001.1, on the reverse strand, counting down.
TACGGCGTGTCCCATCCGAACGGCGAGCAGTCCTTGCAGATGCCCGTGATGTCGACGGTGCCCCCGTCAAACGGGAAGTCGGCGCCCTTGGCCTTGAGCGCCAGCGAGACGCCCCGGTCGAGGAGGATGTCGCCGCCCGCGACGATGGTCCACGCGTCGGCGGGGTCGTAGGCCGGCTCCGTTCCCTCCGGGACGGCCAGGCGCGCCGTCAGGCGCCAGTCCGCGAGACTTGCGACACGATCCACCCCGAACAGCGCCCGCGAACCCCACGCCAGGGCGCGGACGGACTCGCCCACCTCGTCAGCACGGAGGAAGCCGAGCCGTGTCCGGTACTTGGCCAGGTTGGTCGCGAGGGCGTCGGCGTCCTTGACGGTGACGAGCCGGTCCCCGAGCGTCTCGCGGTCCAGCTCGAGTGCCGCGAGGATCGCGTCCGCGTCGCCGTCCACGAGGACCAGCCGCTTGTACGTCCCATCCCCGCCGGCGATCGCGCGCACGTCGGCCGCCTTCACCGCGGAGCGCCCGGATCGGAAGGTGGTCACCGGCACGATCGCGACGTCGGCCTCAACCGTCGTCGGCGGGACCGATGCCGCCGTGGAGGCGTCGGGCGCAGGGTCGTCCGACGGGACGGGCTCATCCTCCCCCGCTGTCTCCGTGGGCGCGCCAACAGGCGATGGAGCCGCCGCCACGGGTGCGCCGACGTCCCCTGATGCGGCCACCGGCGTCGGCGTCGGGGTGCCGCCGCCCACGAGCCCACCGCCGAACCCGAGCCCGATCCCGAGGACCAGCACCAGTGCCGCCGCCGGGATGAGCCAGCGAGGCAGGCCGCCGGACCGCCCGGGGGGCGTCTGGCGGGGGTTGTACGAGGGATCTCGAACGGTCACGCGCGGGACGATACCCGAGCCCGGCCCTTCTCGCCGTCGGCGGCACCGCGGAAAATCCGTCCTGTCGGGTAACCCCCCGGAAACGGAGAACGCCCCGTCCGGGCGGGCGGACGGGGCGTAGGGAGATGCGGAGTGATGGCGGACCCGACCGGATTCGAACCGGCGATCTCCAGCGTGACAGGCTGGCATGTTGGGCCGCTACACCACGGGTCCTCGGCCGGTGGCGGATCATAGCAGGGACCCCCCGAACCCGCCACCCGCCTGCCAGACGGCTCGCCGCCTCGACCCGCGATATCCTCGGACGGCCATGATCCGGATCGATCTGCGCTCCGACACCGTCACCCACCCGACCGATGCCATGCGCCGCGCGATGGCCGAGGCGGCGCTCGGGGACGACGTGTTCGGCGACGACCCCACGGTCAACGCCCTCGAGGAACGCGCCGCACGGCTGCTGGGCAAGGACGCCGCGCTGTTCGTCGCGAGCGGCACGATGGGCAACCTCGTGTCGCTCATGGCCCACCTGCCACGCGGCCACGAGGCGATCGCGGGCGCCCAAACGCACACGGTGCTGGACGAGGCGGGCGGCCACGCCGTCGTCGTGGGGGCGACGATCCGCACGCTCCCCGAGCATGCGGACGGGACGATGGACCTCGACGCGATCGCCGGCGCCTGGCGGGACCCGACCGACGTCCACGAGCCGCTGACCGGGCTCGTGATCCTCGAGCAGACGCATGCCCACTCCGGCGGCACGCCGCTCCCGATGGACTACGTCCGGGCGGTTGCCCGGATCGCCCATGACCGGGGCGTCCCGCTCCACATCGACGGCGCTCGCCTGTTCAACGCGACGGTCGCGCTCGGCATCACCCCTGCCGAGGCCGCCGCCCCTGCCGACTCCGTGACGTTCTGCCTGTCGAAGGGCCTCTCGGCGCCGATCGGCTCGGTCGTCGTCGGGTCAGCGCCGTTCATCGCCCGCGCTCGCCGCGCGCGCAAGCTCGTCGGCGGCGGCATGCGCCAGGTCGGCGTCCTCGCCGCGGCCGGGCTCGTCGCGCTGCAGGACGGACCGGACGGGATGATCGACCGCCTCGCCGAGGACCACGCAAACGCGCGCCGGCTCGCCGCGGGGATCGCATCGCTCGACGGGATCCTGTCGCCGGGACCGACCGCGCAGGCGCAGGGCGAGACGCTCGATCCCGCCGCCGTTGCCACCAACTTCGTCCTGTTCCGGGTCGCTCGCGACCGTGACGCGTTCCTCGCCGACCTCGAGGCGCGCGGCGTGCTCATGATCCCGTACCCGCATGGGCAGATCCGGGCCGTGACGCACTACGGCATCACCGGCGAGGACGTCGACCGGGCCGTCGCCGCCGTCGCCGAGGCCCTCCGGGAGATCGCCCCGGTCCCCGCCCCCGAGCCCGCGGGCAGCGTGGCCTGAACCCCAGGGCCGTTGCCGGCCCGCGAGAGGCCGCCCGCGATCAGCCGCGGACGCCGGAGGAACGATGACCGAGCGACTCGCCGACGTGGCCCTCCCGCGTCCCTCGCCCGCGCCCGACGCCGGGCCGCAGGACGAGCACCTGTACGACCTCGTCGAGGCGCGCGTCCGCCGCCTGTTCGAGGACAACCCGGTCCTCGCGACGGTGTTCGGCATCCACACCGAGGATCACCGGCTGGGCGACGCGAGCCGGGACGCGGTCCTCCAGGAGATCGCCGCCGACCGGGCCCATCTCGCGGCCGTCGAGGCCATCGACGACGGCGAGCTCTCCGCGGCGGCGCGGTTCGAGCGCGATCTCGAGGTCCACAACCTGCGCAGGACGCTGTTCGAGGCCGACGAGATCCGGCGCTGGGAGCGGACCGGGATGGCCGCTGGCGAGGTGGGCGACGCGATCTTCCTCCTGTTCGCGCGTGGCGCCGCCCCGCTCACCGAGCGCCTGGAGCGCATCACGGACCGGCTGGAGCAGACGCCGGGCTTCCTCGAGGTCTCGAAGAGCCGCGCCGCGGGTCCGCAGGTCGCGGTCTGGCAGCAGGTCGAGGCCCGCTACGCGCGGGACCTGCCCACGCTGTTCGAGGAGGTGCGGGCCGCCGCCGTGCCCGTCCTCGGCGACCGCGAGCTCGTCCGGCTCACCCGCGCGATCAACGCGGCGAACTCGGCCATGGAGGCCTACGGTGCCTGGATCGGCGACAGCCTCGCGACCGCCACCGGCGACTGGCCCCTCGGCCGAGCGCGCTACGACGAGCTCGTCCGGCTGCGGGCTTTCGGCGACCTGGACGCGGACGCGATCCACCAGATCGGCATCGACCAGCTCCACGCGAACCTCGAGGCCCGGCGAGCGGCGGCGCGGGAGATCGATCCGAACGCGGATCTGCCCACGCTCATCGACCGCCTCAAGAGCGACCATCCCGAGACCTTCGAGGAGGCGCTCGACGGCTATCGCGACGTGATGCGCCGCTCCCGGGCCTACCTCATCGACCACCGGATCGCCACGATCCCCGACGACGAGCGGATCGAGGTCATCGAGACGCCGGAGTACCTGCGGTCGGTGATGCCGTTCGCGGCCTACTACTCGCCCGCCCGGTTCGATGCCGACCAGCGCGGCATCTACATCGTGACGCCGGCCGTGGACGGCGACCCGAATGCGATGCGCGAGCACTACCGGGCGTCGATCTCGAACACGAGCATCCACGAGGCGTACCCGGGCCACCACCTCCAGCTCGCGGTCGCCGCGAAGCATCCGAGCCTGACCCGGATGCTCACCGAGGCGCCGGAGTTCGTCGAGGGCTGGGGCATGTACAGCGAGCAGATGATGCGCGAGGAGGGCTTCGACGACGGGCCGACCTTCCGCATGGCGATGTACACCGACGCGATCTGGCGCGCCTGCCGGATCATCCTCGACGTCCGGATGCACCGCGGTGAGCTGACGCCCGACGAGGCGACGGACTTCCTCGTGGAGCACACCGGCTTCGAGCAGTCGGTCGCCCGCGCGGAGGTCCGCCGCTACACGTACACCCCCGGCTATCAGCTGAGCTACCTGCTGGGCAAGGTCCTGATCCTCGGGCTGCGTGAGGAGGAGAAGCGCCGGCGGGGCGCGGACTTCTCGCTGCTGGCCTTCCACGACACGCTGCTCCGGAACGGCTCGCTGCCGATCAGCTTCCATCGCCGCCTGCTGCGGGGCGAGGGCTGAACGTGGACGTGATCCCGGCGATCGACGTCGAGAAGGGCCGCTCGCGGGTCGTGTACTGGCCCGGTGCGTCGGCCGGGATCGGCGCGCCCACGGACCGGCCCGAGCGGATCGCCGAGCAGTTCGTGGCCCAGGGCGCGCGTATCCTCCACCTCGTCGACTTCGACGGGGCCCGGCAGCAGCAGCCCGCCGGGCTTGCCGTGATCGGGGCCGTCGCGGGCCGGGTCGCCGTCCCGCTCCAGGTCGCGGGCGGGCTCGAGGAGGCCGACCACGTGCGCCTCGCGTTCGCCGCCGGGGCGACCCGCGCCGTCGTCTCGGTCTCGATGGTGGAGCGTCCTGAGATCCTGCGAGCGTGCCTCGGCGTCGCCGGCGACTGGCTCGCCGTGGGCCTCGACCCCCGCCCCGAGCGGATCGCCGCGTTCCCCTGGCGCCGGCCCGCTCCGCCGACCCTCGACGCGCTCGTCGACGAGCTCGTCGGGTACGGGGTGAGCCGGCTCGTCCTGAGCCACGGCGGGCAGTCGCCCGATCCTGCGCTCCTCGATTCCCTGGCCCGTCGCCACAACGCGGATATCCTCGTCGCGGGCGGGGCCACGGACCTCGACGGGGTCCGACGCCTTCGTGATGCCGGCGTGGCCGGCCTGATCCTCGGAGAGGCGCTCCTCTCCGGCGCCATCGACTTCCCCCGTGCCCTGGAGGCTGCCGCCGCATGACACGCTCCCGTCTCTCGCTCCTCGCCGTCGCGATCGCCGTCCCCGCGCTGCTCGCCGCCTGCACCGGTGGCGGGGGCGCGACCGCCCTGCCCACCATCCCCCCGCCCACGCCGGTGCCCTCGGCCGAGGGGTCCGCCGAGCCGGCGCACCCCGGTCCCACCTTCCCGCCCGGCTGCCCCACCGAGCAGCCGGCCGCCCTCGGCGCGGACGAGGTCCGGACCGTGACGATCGCGACCGACAAGGGCGACATCGAGATCAAGGTCGACGGCGCGCTGTCGCCGATCGCGACCGGCAACTTCGTCGCCCTCGCGGAGTGCGGCTGGTATGACGGCGTCGTCTTCCACCGTGTCGTGCCGGCCTTCGTCATCCAGGGCGGCGACGGCCAGTTCGGGCGTGTGCCGAACGTCATCCCCGAGCTCGTGGGCACCGGCGGCCCGCCGTACACGATCGAGGACGAGCCGGTCACCACGACCTACCGGCGCGGCACGGTCGCGATGGCGCGGACCCCCGCCCCGGACTCGGTCGGCTCTCAGTTCTTCATCGTCCTCGACGACGGCGCCCGCCCGCCGCTCGAGTCCGCCAACACCTACCAGATCATCGGCGAGGTGGTCTCCGGGATGGAGGCCGTCGACGAGATCGCGGAGGCCGCCGGCGCCGAGGAGAACCCGACCGACCCGGTCGTCATGAACACGGTCACCGTCACCACCCCGTAGTAGCCCCGTTCCCGATCACCGTCGCGGACCGACCACAGGAGACACCCATGACCACGCGCGCGATCATCAGCACCGATCTCGGCGACATCGAGGCCGACCTGTTCACCGACGGCGCCCCGAAGGCCGCCCAGAACTTCATCGACCTCGCGAACAAGGGCTTCTACGACGACGTGATCTTCCATCGCGTCATCCCGGGCTTCATGATCCAGGGCGGCGACGGCCAGTTCGGCAAGAAGGCGACGCTCAACACCGGTCGCGTCGGGACCGGCGGCCCGGGCTACAAGTTCGACGACGAGCCCTTCACCGGCAGCTACGTGCGCGGCACGCTCGCGATGGCGAACGCCGGCCCGAACACCAACGGGTCCCAGTTCTTCATCATGCACGCCGACTACGCGCTGCCGAAGAACTACACGATCTTCGGCCAGGTCACGAAGGGCCTCGAGGTCGTCGACCAGATCGCGGGCGCCCCGCGCAACTCGCGGGACCTGCCGGACTCGCCGGTCGCCATGACGAGCGTCTCGATCATCGAGGAGTAGCTCGCCCGCCCGCGCGTCCCTATCCGGGCCCCGCGAGTCGCTGCAGACTCAGCAGCCTTGGTCACGTGCTCAGCTCCGCGCCGGAACGCGCGATCCGGGTTGCAGGCCACGCTCGCCAGCCGCCGATTCGAGTCCCACGCGACTCGGGCAACCGAGGGCAGGGCACGAACGGCGGACGGGGCGCGACGTTGCAGGATCATCCATCGTGACGGCCCGAACGTTAAGAGTTTTTCATCCAACTACTGGATAAATCCCTTCCCTAATCCGCACCTGACCGCTACGATATCCACGCTGCAAGTCAGCCAGGGCTGCCCCAGCGTCAGGATCATGGGTAGGTAGGGTTAGGGTAGTCGGTTAAGCCGACGCGATAGATGATCCTGAGGCGATGGCAGAAGTGCCGGTCCGCCGGCACCTTCACCGGGACAGCAATCGAGGCGGCTCCTCCGGGAGCCGCCTCGACGTTTAAGCCGCTACCGTGAGCGCGTGACGCCGACCGGCTCCGCGCCCGAGCTCCTCTGGTCCCCCGCCGGGGACGCGCGCGAGCGAAGCCGCATGGGCCGGTACCTCGCGTGGCTCGCGTCGGAGCGCGGTCTCCTGCTCGACGACTACGACGCGGCCTGGCGATGGTCCACCGAGCACCCGGGCGACTTCTGGCAGTCGATCTGGGACCACTTCGGCGTGCGAGTCCGCGGCGCCGCCGGGGCCTGCCCTCGCGACCGCGTCGATGCCCGGCGCGCGCTGGTTCCCGGGCGCCAGGCTCAACTACGCCGAGCATGCGCTTGCCCTGCCCGGGCGCGCGGGCGAGGACCGGTGGTCGTGGCACGCTCCCAGACGCGCGGTCCTGTGGAGCTCACCGCGGACGAGCTGCGGGACGCGGTGGCGAGGTGTCGCGCCGGCCTCGAGCGGCTCGGCGTCCGGCGTGGGGACCGGGTCGCGGCGTTCCTGCCCAACGTCCCGGAGACGCTGATCGCCTTCCTCGCCACGGCGTCGCTCGGCGCCGTGTGGTCATCGTGCGCACCGGAGTTCGGCACGCGTGCCGTCGTCGACCGCTTCGCCCAGATCGAGCCGGTCGTGCTGCTGACGATCGACGGCTACCGGTACGGCGACCGCGACGTCGACCGGGCGGCGGAGGTGGCCGACATCCGCGGCGCGCTGCCGTCGGTGCGGGAGACGGTGGTCGTCCCGTACCTGCGCACCGCGGCCGACGCCGGCGTCGCGATCCCTGGCTCGATCGCCTGGTCCGCGCTGCTCGCGGAGGCCGGATCCCTCCACTTGGAGCCCGTCCCGTTCGACCACCCGCTCTACGTCCTGTACTCGTCGGGCACCACCGGGCTCCCGAAGCCGATCGTCCACGGGCACGGCGGGATCCTCCTCGAGCACCTGAAGGCCCTCGCGCTCCACACGGACCTCGGCCCCGGGGACCGGTTCTGCTGGTTCACGACGACCGGCTGGATGATGTGGAACTACCTCGTCTCGGGCCTGGCCGTCGGGGCGACGGTCGTCCTGTTCGACGGCAACCCGGCGTGGCCGGACCTCGGGACGCTGTGGCGGCTGGCGTCCGAGACCCGGGTGACGTACCTCGGTGTGAGTGCGCCGTTCCTCATGGCCTGCCGCGCCGCGGGACTCGCGCCGGGGCGCGATTCGTCCCTGGACCTGTCCGCGTTGCGCGGCGTCGGGTCGACGGGCGCCCCGCTGCCCGCCGCGGGCTTCCACTGGGTGCGCGATGCGGTCTCGGACGAGATCCCGGTCGGGTCGCTCAGCGGCGGCACCGACCTGTGCACGGGGTTCGTGGGGCCGTCACCGCTCGTCCCCGTGTGGGCGGGCGAGATCAGCTGCCGGATGCTGGGCGCGAGGGTCGAGGCGTTCGACGAGGCGGGACGATCGATCGTCGGCAGCCAGGGAGAGCTCGTGATCACGGCTCCGATGCCGTCGATGCCGGTGGGCTTCTGGGGCGACGAGGACGGATCGCGGATGCGGGACGCCTACTACGGCACCTACCCAGGGGCGTGGCGGCACGGCGACTGGCTGACGATCACCGACCGGGGCTCGTGCCGCATCACCGGCCGCAGCGACGCGACCCTCAACCGCGGCGGCGTCCGCCTCGGGACCGCGGAGTTCTACACGGTCGTGGAGGCGCTGCCGGAGATCGCCGACGCGCTCGTCGTCCACCTCGAGGATGCGGGCGGCGGCCCGGGCGAGCTGCTCCTGTTCGTGGCCCTTCGGGATGGCGCTGCGCTCGACGACGCGCTCCGTACGCGCATCGCCGCGGCGCTCCGCACCTCGCTCTCGCCGCGCCACGTGCCGGACCTCGTCCAGGCGGTCCCGGCGATCCCCCGCACGCTGTCTGGGAAGAAGCTCGAGGTCCCGGTCAAGCGGATCCTGCTGGGCATGGACCCGGAGGTCGCCGCCTCGAGGGACGCCCTGGCCGACCCGGACGCACTCGCCCCGTTCGAGGCCCTCGCCCGGGAGCGCACGAGGCGGGCGTGACCGGGGACCGGGCGGCCGCATCCCGCAGCCTGCCCTGGGACGTCAGCCCGAGGCCGACCCGAGATCCGCCCGGAGCGGCAGCACCAGCGCGCTCATGGGGGCCGTGTGCTCGTACTCCAGCTCGAGCGTGACGCCGTCGCCGGCCGACACGCCGAGGTGCTCCACGGCAGCCGCGGACAGCAGCGCGTACGCTGGCCAGCCCGTCGTGGCCACGACGTCGTTCTTCATCATGCGGTGGGCGGTGGTCACGTCCGGGCCGAGCAGCTCGGTGCTGCCGACGATCGTCTGGGCGACGTAGCTGCCGTGATGCAGGATGAACTTGAGATCGAGGCGGGCCCCCGACGAACAGGCATCGCAGGAGCAGGTCAGCCCGTCCTCGGTCCGCCGCAGGTGCTCCCGGAAGTTGGCGTAGCAGGCCTGAAGGCAGGCTCGGACCTCGTCACCGCGGATGGTCAGCGCGTCGTCGTCGGCGTAGGCGAACACGGCGTCGCCCTCGAGCTTGGCCAGGACGAACGGCGGCGTCAGGCTGCGCACGATGGCGTCGAGGAACGACGTCATCAGGGGATAGGCGGGCGGCGTCTCGCCCAGCTCCAGCTCCGCGCCGTGGGCGTTGCCCACGTCCGACAGGAACCTGGTGTACCCGGAGATGTCGGCCAGGACGAAGGTGGCGCGGCGGGCGCTCGATGCGCTCACGGGTGCGGGTGGGACGTCATCGGGCGAGCGTAGCACTGCCGTTGCCGCGATCAGCGGATCACCCCGGGATCGACGCGACCGCTCGAACCGGGAACGTGCCCGTGCCCCGGATCGGCGCCGGGATCGCGGTGAAGCGGGCGCCCTCGACCGGCACCGACCCGAGGTTCGTGAGGTGCTCCACGATCGGGATGCCGGCCCGCAGCAGCTTCGAATGCGCCGGCCGGGCCGGGTCAGCGGTGGAGTCGATGTTGAGCGAGTCGATCCCGACGAGCGTCGCTCCGACACCGACGAGGAGGTCCACGGCATTCGCCGCCAGGTACGGGTTGTCGTGCAGGTAGGCCTCGGTGCCCCAGTGGCGGTCGAAGCCGGTATGCACGAGGACCGCCCGGCCCGCGAGGTCATACGGGAGCAGCTGGCGTGCCTCGACCGCCAGCGAGGCAGCACCGGTCACGTCGACGCGCACCGCGGGCACGTCCACGAGCCGCTCGAGCGGCAGGCCGGCGAGGTCCGTCCCGTCCTGGTGGCGATGGAACGGGCTGTCGAGGTACGTCCCGGTGTTGCCGCACAGCGTCAGCACGTCGATCGCGAACGTGACGCCCGGGGCGTAGTACCCGGCGCTCGCCTCGCGCGTGAGGAACGGCTCGATCGACGGGGTGGGCAGGCCCGGGTAGGTCGTCATCCCGGCGAGGATCGGGTGGCTCAGATCGACGAGCCGGCGACCGGACGCTGCCGGCGACGAGCTCTCTGCCACCACGCCGCGCTTGTGTGCCTCCGCGAACACCCGTCGGTTCGAGATCCTGACCTCGCCCACCATCAGCAGTCGAAGGTCGCGCACGATCGCGTCCACGATCCAGTCGTCGGTCACGTCGTCGCCGGGGATGTCCAGTCGGAACCCCTGGCCCTGGATGCCGCCGCCGTTGGTGAATGTGACCGCGAAATCGAACTCGACCCGGTGGTCCATCGACAGCCTCCAGCACGGCCCCGGCTCGGGGGGCTGCTATTCTTGCCGCTCGCGATGCCCCGCGTCGCCCCCCGCGCGCCTGTAGCTCAGTGGATAGAGCGTCGGCCTCCGGAGCCGAAGGTCGCAGGTTCGAATCCTGTCGGGCGCGCCATTGTCATGAGTCGCGACATATGAGTCACATGAGTCGGGACATGTGAGTCAGTCAGTCGCCCGAGACCCCGGCCATCGGCCGGGGTCTCGCCGTGTGTTGCGCCAGTACCCCTTGTCGGGCTCGATCAGGTGGCTCGAGAGGATCTCGCCGGTGTCGAGGGCGACGACGGTCACCTCCTGCTCGTCCACGATCGCGAGCACCCGGGTGCGCGCGTGTGCCTGGCCGACCTTGAGGTGGTGCAGCCGCCCGGCACGCCGGAGGGTCATGGCGCCCTTGCTGTCCGTCGTGTCGTAGCGGAGGCGGAAGTGGCCGCGGCCGGCGGGACCCGATGGCCGGTCCTTGGGGATCGCCCGGTACGCCTCGCCCGGGGTCCGCCGGCCGATCGCCCGGTGCGGCCGCTGCTCGTTGTAGACCTCGCGGAAGGCGTCGAGCTGGACCTGGAGCGCGGTGAGAGTCGGCGCGCGTGGCTGCCGTGCCAGCCAGCGCTTCAGGGTCTGGTGGAACCGCTCGATCTTGCCCTGGGTCTGGGGGTGGCCCGGGTTGCCGTTCTTCTGGCGGATGCCGAGGTACGCGAGCAGGTGCTCGAGGCTGTTGCGGCCGCCGACCAGCCTGGTGGTGTACACGGTCCCGTTGTCGGTGAGCGTGGCGGCGGGCCAGCCGTGCGCGTCGCCCGCGGCGGTGAAGGTCGCGACCACGTCGTCGCCGCCCACCCGCCGGAACACCGTGCACCCGAGCAGGTAGCGGGAGTGGTCGTCGAGCCAGCTCGCGATCTCGACCTCGCTGCCGTCGGCCAGGCGCCAGTGGGTGAAGTCGGACTGCCAGACCTCGTTGGGCGCGGCCGCCTCGAAGCGGATCCAGGAGCTTCGTGGACGCTTGTGCGGCTCGGGCACGACGAGGCCCGCGGCGTGGAGGACCCGGCGGATGGTCGAGACCGACGGCACCGGCAGGCCTTCCCGCCCGAGGTGCCAGGCGATCGTCACCGGTCCCGCGTCAAGGCCGCGGGCGGCCAGCTCCCGACGGAGGGCGACGACCCGGTCGCGGACCGCGTCCGGCGTGTCGCGCGGGTTGGTCAGGGGTCGGCGGGAACGCGGCTCGAGAGCGTCCAGCCCGCCGTCGCGGTAGCGGCGGAGCAGGCGAGTGAGCTGCTGCCGGCTGATCCCGTACGCGGCCGCCGCGGCCGTGACGGACAGCTCCCTGGAGACGACCTTGAGGACGGCCACCCGATGCTTCGACATGCGCTCGACTGTCACGCATGTCCCGACTCATCAGACTCGTATCACCTGACTCACATGTCGTGAACTCAGACACTGTCGGGCGCGCCATTGCAACCTTTTCGGGCAGCGCCAGCGCCGATGAGGTTCCCCTTTCGGTCAGCGATCAGCCAGCGCCTCGAGGAACTCGGCGGGTGTCATGGCCGGAATGACCGCCCTCAGATCGAGCAGGTGGGCATCGCCGGTGACGAGCGCGTCAGCCCCGGCGTCACGCGCGAGGTCGATGAGGTACTCGTCGTCGGGATCGGCGCTGAGCGCTTCCGGTGATGGCATCGGATCGGCACGGACGACGGCTTCGCTCCGGATGAGCTCGACGTAGGCGTCGGCTTCCGCTTCCGACACGTAGCGACGGAATTTGCCGCGCCCCAGGACCTCGCGCAGCTCGGCAAGCAGAAGCGGCGACACGATGAGTTCGAACGCACCCGAGCGCAACTCGAGCAGGAGGCGGGCGCTCCCGCCGCCCGGGCTGATCAACGCCGCGACGAGGACGTTGGTGTCAAGAACCGCGCGCGGCACGCCGTTGCGCACGCACCGCGTGCGTCTCCTCCACCGCGAGCCGCATCGCCTCGTCCTCGCCCAGGTCACTGCGTGCCCAAACGCTGGCGACCACCTCGAAGCCGAGGTAGGCGCGCAGAGCCGCCTCTACGACCTCCGAGTCGCGCTTGTCGGTCCGGGCCGCGCGGACACGGGCTGCGCGCAGGACGTCCTCGTCCACGTAGAGGGTGACCTTGCGCTTGGTGCCAGCCATGAGTGCAGCATAGCGCTCTACCGTTATGCCAGCAAGACATCCCAATGGTGGCGCGTACAGCGACGCCAGGGCGGCGAGGTACCGCGCCTGCGGGAAGCCGGTCGGGTCGTCCGCCCAGGGCCGCCAGCAGGAGGGCTTGAGGCGCCCGGCGATGTAGTGGTGGTCGATGAGGTGGTGCCGGTCGACTGGGATCGCTCGGAGCTCGCGGGCGATCGCCGTCTCGGTGCCGGCGCGGAACCGGATCCCGGCGGCCTTGAGCTCGCCCGGGTCGCCGCGCAGGAGCAGAGCATCGAGCGCGATCGAGGCTGCGATGACGGCCTCGGGCACGACGCCCTTGCCGGAGCCTGCCGTGCGGCCGCCGTTGTCGTGGTGCTCGATGCTGATCGTGCGGCTGTTGACGAGCGTTGTCGGGTAGCGGTCGTCCCAGGCGCCTGAGGGGTCCCAGTTACCGTTGCCCCAGGCCTGGTCGCCGAGCCTGACGTACTGGTGGACGTGGGCCGACGTCGGGTGGCCCGTGCGGCCGCAGCCGTAGCCGACCCCGAAGTGGGTCGAGGCCTCACGTCCGTCGGTCGACGTGAACGCGGCGTCGGTCGAGCGCAGGGTGCCCACCATGCGGTGATGAACGAGAGCGATGAGCGGGGCCGGGTGGCCCGCGGTGAACTTGGGTGAGCCGACCCAGTAGATCGTCACCTCACCCCTCGCCAGACCGCCGAGGCCTCGAGCCCCAAGAGCGCGAGGATCGCACCGAGAAGGGGCAGGAGGATGCCCGGGCTGATGTCGTAGTCGGGGACGGCGACATCCCGCGCTCGCCACGCCAGGCGCGCAGCACGCGGGCGCTGAGCCGCTGCCAGGCCCGCGTGCTGTAGAGGGCGTTGTGCCGGCTGCGGTTGGACTGCCGTGCGTGCTCGGTGCACCGGCTACCAGCGCGGCTGGTGACGACGCCGCAGACCGTGCACAGCTTCACGCTCGAATCGTCGGCTGGCTGGCTGGCGCGGTCCATTCGCTCCGAGTGCTACGCCATGGGGGACCAATGCCTCCACGACCCGCGAGCGCCGCCGCCCCAGAAGCTGCCGCGTCCATGTTCGCTCGAGCTCGCTACCACCAGCCGAGCGCCGGGCGGGCGATGCCGGCGATGCGTCGATCGTCGCCCCGGCGCTCGTCGCCGTGGCCCGGACTTCAGATCAGCCGCTCGATCGCCTCCCGGGTCAAGGGCCGCTCGAGGAACTCGTGCACCCAGCCCTCGTTGTCGGCACGGTCGCGGTCCGTCGTCGCGGCCAGCCACTGGCGACAGCCTGTCTCCACGATGTGGCACAGGGCCGCGACCGGCATCGCGAAGTCGGTCGGGCCCAGGATCCGGCCAGGCCCGCCGGCATCCGCGTACGCATCGCGGATGACCCGCGCCCGGACCGGGTCGGGATCGGCGAACTCGACGAGGATGAGGGCGAGCTCCTGGCTCGGGTCGGCGTGGCCGGCGTCGTCGAAGTCGATGAGGCAGAGCCCGCCGTCCACCGTGGCTCGCAGGTTGTCCGCCCACAGGTCGCGGTGGGAGGTCCGCACCGAGCGCGGCGGCCGGCCCAGCAGCGACTCCAGTCCGACCAGCTCCGGCACGAGGGCCGCGATCTCGTCCGCGAAGGGCGCCCGCCGTCGCTGCAGGGCGCCGACAAGCTCGCGCCATGTCGCAACGCCGACCGGCTCCGAGTACCAGGGGTGAAGCCCGCGTGCGCCCTCGTAGTCAACCCGGTGCAGGCGCGCGAGCAGGCGGCCGAGGGCGACCGGATCGAGATCGCGGTTAGGGCGTAGCACGTCTACCCAGGACAGGACGGTCACCCGGACGCCGCCAAGGTCCCCGACCACCTCCCCTGAGCGCGTGCGACGGACGAACGGTGTCGGGACGCCATCGCGCAAGGCCGCCTCCTGGAACGCGGTCGTGTCCTCGAGCGCAGCCAGCCACTCAGGGCCGGCATCGTCGGCGACGGGCTTGACCACCCAGCTGCCGACCTCGGTGTCCAGCCGCCAGATGGAGCCGACGCGACCCTCGGCCACCGGGCCGACCGAGAGGCGGCCAGATGCGCCGAGGCAGAACGTCTCGAGCAGCGCTGGAACGTGGCGGTCCTCGACCGCGACGGATGCGCGCATGGCCATCGCCCTCCAGGTACTCCCTGAGGGCGATGGTGCCATGGTCCCGCCCCTGGCGTGGGCGCCGGGCGAGAGACTGCCGGCCTCGCACCCGGTGGAGCGAGGCGACGCCCCCGACCCGGGCAACACCTCAAGACGGCGCGGCGGCCCGCGGCGCCGGCCGGACGTCGTGCTGTTCCTCAACGGCCTGCCGGTCGCGGTGATCGAGCTCAGGAACCCAGCCGACGAGCAGGCGACGATCCACACCGCGTACCGCCAGCTCGTGACAATCAGGCCCAGATCCCGGCCCTGTTCGAGTCGAACGCCGTCCTGGTCGCCTCCGACGGGACCGCGGCCGTCAGTCACCCAGTCGAGGACTGACGGGACTTGAACCCTCCACTGCAGGGCGGAGTCCTGACCGGTCACCTTCGCGACGTACGAACCGCCAGCATCGCGGCGCGCAGCGAGCGTGGCGCCCATCGCGTGTGATCGACGCGTCCGGTTGGCATCTCCTACCGCGGAGTGACGCTGACGACCTTCGGACCCCACGGACAGTAGTACGTGGACGTCAGCGTCTTGTCCTCGACGTGGGACGGGAGCCCGTCACAGACCTCCATTGCCACGTCCACGAACTCAAAACTCGCCGGGTCGAGGTGCCAGTTCCAGGGGGCATTGACGCCACCATCGCCGTCCACGATCGTCCCGATCGGGGTCTGGCGGTCGACGGCCGTCCCGTCACGCAGCGCGATGGCCTGCTCCACGAGCTCGGGCGTGAGCAGCTCGACCTTGAACGTCCCCTGGCCCGCCACCTCGAACGTCACCACCGCAGGCGCCTCGATGGCACCGGCCGGTTCAGACGGGGCCGCGCTGCCGCACCCGGCGAGCGCCAAGACCAGCACGACCGCGGCAAGAGGTGCGAGGAGGCCTCGGAGCCGGATTCGTGGTGCCTGGCCTGCTCGGGTCATGGGGTCTCTCCAACGTGGTCGCGGGGGGTAGCTCGCGCCGATGATCAGCAACGCGTGCCAAGGCGTCAAGGCGCGAAGGCTGACATCGCCCAGTGCGAGATGCCAGCGCGGCCGCACGGGCCCGCCTGCGAACATCGCGGTGTGACCCACGACCCGATCCAGCCGGCAGGGCAGGGCCCGCTGACCCTCCGGCTGATCCTCCGCCACGCGCTCGGCATGTTCCGCCTGGGCCACCTGCGGGTCGCGGGCCGTGGCCCTGATCCTGTTCGTGCCGCCGGGCGATCGTGAGCGCGTCGCTGCAACCAAGGTGTTAGATATGCAAAAGGTGATTTGCCTTATGATTGCAAGTAATAGAAGTCAAACAACACTCTGGCGACTTCCGCAATAGCCCGATCTCTGTCTTCCATGGATGTCACGCTGCTGTTTGTGAACACGGCGATAGCAAATCGTCGACCGTCAGGGAGCGTGATATAGCCAACATCGTTGGCAACTCCGCCTGTGGTTCCGGTCTTGTGCGCTACGGGCGTTCCCTTCGGCAACATTCCCCTGAGTCGGCCAGCACCGGTGCGCGTGCGCGACATGACGCCCAGCAGGAACTCGCGGCTTTCCGGGCTCATCGCCGTGCCACCGTCGATGGCAAGTAGGAGTTGCAGGTACGCATTGGGCGTTGTGTGGTCGCGGGGATCCGCCTCGAAGTCCGGATTGGGATCAACCTGGGCCGGCACTAGTGCCGGGTTCTTGCTGATGGCCTCAGCGACAGCTTCTGGCGAGGCCGCCGGCAAGCCATAGAAATCCATGAGAATCTCGCGGGTTAGCCGATCGACCCTGAAATCGTTGATCCCGAGCCTGCGCAGGTACTCAGTCACCGCTGCTGGTCCACCTGCCAGCCCCATACAGACGTCGGTCGCCGTGTTGTCACTCTCTGTGATCATCGGAAATATCAAGTTCGCTAACGAGAACTGGACCCCGGGGTAGGGGAATCTCTCGGCAATCGCAACTTCTCCCGCGACATACATGTCATGAGGGATTTCAACCATTTGGTCGAGACTGAGTTCCCCCTTGTCCACGCGATCCATCACTTTCGCGGCGATCGCTACTTTATATGCACTCGCCATCGCAAAGGTTTCATCGCCATTTATGCTGACATTCAGCCCTGAGTCAATTGCTTGTGCAGCCACACCAAGGCGCCCAACTAGCCCTTGCGTAATGTGTTCGATCTTTTGAGCGATACCGTCAACAGCGACTACTGCCTGTCCATCGGCGTTGGCTGTCATGATCTCTGTTCTCCACTATTACATATTGAGTTTAGGGTGATATGAGTGAGTAACTCTACTAGACACAACGAGCGCTATTACCCGATAAGGAGGGCGTAGCGCAGCGAACTGAGTCACCTCGTTGCTAATCGTGTTCCTCGGTGGAGCGAATGAAGATCCGGTGACTGAATCGCAGGTAGTTGCGTTCACCAGACGGATCTTCGAGCAATTCACCGAGGGCTCCTTTGTTCGGCCCTTCCGTGACGATAAACCACCCTTCGGTTGTGTTGGCCAAATTGGCTGGTGCAGGATTCGCACCTGGCTTGGTCAGTTTGGAATTCTGGACAAACTGATACCTGCCGCCATTGGTCGTGATCTCCAAGTCTTGGAACGTGCCTTTGAAGACGCCGACAAAGGGATCGAGCACTGACGGATCAACGCCGGTTGCGACCGCGGTATGGGGCTCTAGCGTGGTGAAGGCGCTGACCATTGCGTCTGCAACTGCTGTGTAGGCCTCGACCCCGCGATCGCTGTTGGTGAGGACGATGACAGCAAAGTTGTGATCCGGGATCAACTGCAGAAAGGTACGGAAACCGATGTAGGTCCCACCGTGGAACGCGCTTGTGATCTCGCCGTACTTGCGGACGAACCAGGTCAGTCCGGTGAACTCGCCGGTCGGAGCATCGACTGCCGGGGCGTGGGCAAAGGCCAGTGCTTCGTTGGACAGCAGCGTGTTGCCTGACGAGTCTTTCCCGTCCAACTGAAAGCGGGCGTACTTCAACAAGTCCTGAACGGTGGATTGGATTCCGCCGGCGGACCCGGCCGTCGGGGGGAATGGCGTGAAGATCGGCTGCAGTTCGCCGATCTTGTCGTCGGTATAGATCGGTGGATGACCCCAGGCGACATTTCCGTCGGGAGGGGAGGCGCTGTAGTTGAAGCTTGTCGCATTCATGCCGAGCGGGGAGAGAATACGCTCTTCGACGAGAGTCTCGTACGGTTTTCCGCCGACGACCGACAGCACATGACCAGCGAAGGCGAGATTGGTGTTGCTGTACATCCAGGCCTGATCGAAAGGCACGATCTGCTCGATGTAGTGCGCTTGCAGCATGCACTTCTCGGTGATCGATCCACCGGGAGAAACGGGATCGAAACCGTGATCGCCGCTCCAACCGGTGTGATGGTGGAACATGTCGATGACGCGTGCTTTTGCCGTCGCCTCAGGATCCTTGACTCTGAACCACGGCAGGATGTCGACGATGCGAGCGTTCAGATCCAGAACGCCCTGTTCAGACAGCATCATGGCCAGCGTCGCGGTGAAGGTCTTCGTGACGGAGGCGATATGAAATTCGGTGTCAGTGGTGACTGGCTCTTTGGTGCTGACGTTCGTGACACCGATGCCGGTAGCATAGGAGTTAGCTCCGTGGATGACTCCTACAGATAGTCCCGGTATATGCAGTTGTGCGATGAGATCGGCGGCTTCGCCGGCGACGGCATCGAAGGCCGCTTGGCCATCCGTCTCAGTCATTGGACTCGATCCCTTTCCGCTGGGGGTGTCGCTGCGGGGGGGGTAGCTCGCGCCGATGATCAGCAACGCGTGCCGAGGCGTCAAGGCGCGAAGGCTGGCCATCGCCCAGGGCAACACGAGGCGCTCATCGCGGTGACCCGGGACGGCGGGCGGGGCCTGGCCCGCTGACCATCCGGCTGACCCTGCACCACGCGCTGGCCATGGTTCGCCGTGAAGACCGCGAGCGGGCGCGAGCGACAGACTGATTGGGTCGATCCCGCGGACGTGGGCACTGCCACTCGGTATCCTTCGTATCCGCGCTGGTCCTTCCCATGACCACGACACTTCCCTGGATCTCGACTGTCGTGCTTGATCTGCGACGTCGATCGCGAAGCACATGCGAGCCAGCGAGGAGCACAGCTCATGAACGATCAAGAGGCAACGACCGCTCAGGCTGACGCCCGCACGCCGTCGTTGGCGGCCTCGCTGTTCGTGGTGGGCGTCATGGTCGGGCTCATCCTGTTCTCGGTCATCCAGTTCGGTAGCGAGGTGGCGGACGGCCCACTGCAGGTCAGCATGACCCTCGCCACCCTCGTCGCGCTCGGGGTTGCCTACGCCTATGGCCATCGTGGAGCGGTGATCAGCGAAGCGGTCCAGAAGAGCATCAGCGGCACGCTCGGCACGATGATGGTGCTGCTGGCCATCGGTGCCATCATCGGCGCCCTCTACCTGGCCGGGACGGTCGCTGCCTTCATCTACTACGGCGTCGAGCTGCTCGAGCCGCGCTTCTACTACGTGCTCGTGTTCGCCATCGCCTCCGTGCTCAGCGTGCTCCTCGGTAGTGCCTTGACCACCATCGCCGCGGTCGGGGTCCCGTTCGTCGGACTCGCGTCGGTCATGGGCGTGGACCCGGCGATCGCGGCCGGAGCCGCGCTGTCCGGTGCCATCCTCGGCGACAAGACCGCCAAGATCTCTGACACCGTCACGCTCACCGTCGCGAGCGTCGGTGGCGTGTCCGTCTCGGACCACACACGATCGGTCATCCAGACCGCTGCCCCTACCGTGATCGTCAGTGGCGTGCTCTTCTTCATCCTCGGCATCACGGGCAACCAGGGTGACACGGGTGTCGATCCCTCGTCCGTGCAGGGTGTGCTCTCCGGGCAGTTCGACATCTCGCTGCTCGCGTTCACCCCGGTGGCCCTGATCTTCCTGCTCTCGGTGCTGCGCATGTCGGCCTTTCTCTGCCTCATGATCCCGGCCGTCTTTGCGGTGCTCCTCGCGGCCGTCACGCAACATGACTTGATCGTGGCCCTCGCGGGCGATCCCGGTCTGGGGTACTGGCAGGCAGTCTTGCGGGTGGGCATCGACGTCTTCGCGGACGGCTTCCACCTGCAGAGCGGCGACCAGGTGCTGGACCAGCTCTTCAGCGGTGGCGGCACGAGCGGGATGCTCACGACCATCTGGCTCATCCTGGTGGCTGCGAGCTTCGGCGCCATCGCCGACTACACCGGCATGCTGCGGCAGGTCATCAGCCCGGTGATCTCGCGGGCCAAGAGCGCCGGGGCTTTGGTCATCACCACGATGCTCACGTCGATCGGTCTCAACGCGGTGGCGGCCGATCCCTACATCTCGATCGTGCTCGTGTCACGGATGTTCCGCGGCGAGTACATCGCCGACCGCCTCAAGCCGGAGACGCTCTCCACGAGCATCGCCGATTCGGGCACCGTCGTCTCCTACATCGTCCCGTGGAACGTCAACGGCGCACTGGTCGCGGGGACACTCGGGATGGCGGCGGTCACCTACGCGCCGTTCGCCTTCCTGGCCTATCTGACTCCGGTCGTGACGGGGATCATCGCCATTCGCCTGGGGCGGCGCACCCTCCCCGGGTCCGAGGATGCCCAGCAAGCGTACGGCCCCGAGCCCTCGGTACTCCCGACGCCGGAGCGAACGGCATGATCCCGGCGACCTCAACCCAACGCCCATCCGCTGCCAAACGAACAGGAGGCTCCCGATGAGTGACAAGCACGACTACGACGTGGTCATCCGCGATGGGCGGGTGATGGACCCCGAGACCGGTTTCGACCAGGTGTGCAACGTGGGGGTCCGCGACGGGCGGATCGTCGCGATCACGAGCGACCCGCTCGACGGCGCCGCCGAGGTGATCGACGCCAGCGGACACGTGGTGGCTCCGGGGTTCATCGACACGCACCACCACTGGCCACACCCGGTCGCCTATCGGCTCGGACTCCGCGATGGCCGGACCACGATGCTCGAGATGGAGATGGGGGTCCTTGGCTCGTACGTCGATGAGTGGTACACGGTGCGCGAGGGGAGGTCACTGGCGAACTTCGGAGCCTCGAGCTCTCACGAGGCTGCCCGGTCGGCCGTCCTCGATGGCAACCACCCCAAGGAGATCCAGGACTTCGCCACCTCCCGAGCTGCGTCCGGGTGGTCGCACACAATGCCCAGTCTCGACCAGGGCAACCAGATCCTGCAGGTGATGGACGAAGGGCTCCAGGCCGGCGCGATCGGTGTCGGCTCCACGCTCGGCTACATGCGCGACGGTGTCTCGGCGCGGGAGGCCTTCGAGATCCAGCGGCTGGCCGCCGCCTACGGTCGACAGGCAGGCTTCCATTTCCGCTACACGCCCGGCACCTCGACCTGGGAGGCGAATGGGATCCAGGAGCTTCTCGCCAACGCGGCCGCGCTGGGTGCGCCGGCGTTGGCCTGCCACTTCAACAATCCCGGCTACAACCTGGTTCACGAGCTGCTGGTACGGATGCGGGAGCGGGGCATGAACGTGTGGGGGGAGATCTACCCCTACACGGCAGGCTCCACCACGCTGAACGCGGTCTTCCTGGACAAGGAGACATGGGTCGACACGCTCGGACACCGGTACGAGGACACTCTCGCGGACGCCGTGACCGGCGAGTTCTACACGAACGAGTCTCGCCAGGCCATGCTCAAGACCGAGCCGGCCAGGCTGGTCGTGCTGTACAAGATGCCGGAGTCCGCCATCGTCGACTGGCTCGCGCTGCCCGGGGCGTCGATCGCCAGCGATGCGGTGCCGATCATGGGCGACTTCTCCCCTGACACGCCGTTCGAGGACCTGCCGAACAGCCACCCCCGGTTGTCGGGCGCCTACGCGAAAGCCCTTCGCGTCGGCCGCGAGAGTGGCATCCCACTGATGCAGATCATCGCGCAGACCAGCTACAACTCGGCGCTCCCGCTCGGCAAGACGGGCCTCAGGGCCATGCAGGAGCGGGGACGCATGCAGGAAGGCATGGTGGCCGACATCACGATCTTCGATCCGGAGACGGTCACCGACAACGCGACCTACGCGAAGGGGACCATCCCGTCCACCGGCATCCCCTATGTGCTCGTCAACGGGGTCGTCGTGGTGAAGGAATCGGCGGTGCGAACCGACGTCACCCCCGGCCAGCCGATCCGCTTCGAGTCACAGCCAAGCGGCTTCCAGCCGATCCTCGAGGAGGCTTGGAAGCACACGTACACGGTCGCCAGTGCCGACTTCGGCGGCACCGAAGGGCTCGGTGAC